>CALKCK010000010.1 GCA_938083195.1 uncultured Pirellulaceae bacterium
AGCAAAGAAACCTGAAGCAAAGAAACCTGAAGCAAAGAAACCTGAAGCAAAGAAACCTGAAGCAAAGAAACCTGAAGCAAAGAAACCTGAAGCAAAGAAACCTGAAGCAAAGAAACCTGAAGCAAAGAAACCTGAAGCAAAGAAAAAGTAACCCTAGGCCAACGGATTTCCCCCTCCCCCAACGCGACGGGACCGCAACAACACTTAACCTCTCTCGGAATCAAATATTCTTCAAGCAATTGCCCCGACCACACAGCTGACGTTGAGAGTATCAACCAAACAAAAAAACAGCCGCAGATAAATCTAGCGGCTGTTTTTATTTATTTAATTTAGCGATCTAATTTAGCGGTCAGAATCAAGCGAAGATTTAGAAGGCAACGGAATGTTTCCGCTTTGAATGATCGTTGTTTTGGGCTTCGCCCGAACGCCCATTCGGTTCAACAATTTCGTCAAGTCGATTGGCTCGACCGTATTCTTCTTCGCCTCTGCTTCGAGAGTTCGCATCGCTGCAACGATGGCCGACGAATTCCGCATCAGTCCTTCACCAGCATCTTCAGCGAGTGTCGGTGGTTTTCCGACAACAATGTATCGCACGCTGGCATCAATTTTACCAGTGATCGTTCCTTCGGAATCGTGGGTTGCAACGACTTCGCCGCCGTTACGCTCGATCATCTTGATCAACTTATCACGATCGTCGTAGATATCGCCGTCGAGATTAAATGCACCGGCAACGGCGAATTTAACTTTGTTTCCCGGATCCCAAGTCGCTGTCAAAACGTGATCGCCAGAGAGAATTGGATTCGTAGGATCTTCTTCCGTAATTCGTGCTTCCGCTCGGTAAGGATAAATCCGTGTAACTTCGATTTTTGCTTTGTGCTTGCCTTTATCAAAGTTAATCACATCCTGATCGTAAATTGAAAACGTCTCGTTTTGCGGTAAACCATCTTCGCTACCAATGTTGATGAAGACAGATTTAAGCCGTGACGCAACCTTCACAATTTGTCCATCCGGTCGATCGAAAACCTCTCGCTCGTAACCGTTGATCTTGATCTTCATATTTTCATTTTCACTCTTTACACCAGCGAGCTCATTTTTAATCGAGCTAACCTCTGAATCAGATTTAGCGCGAAAATCTTTGTACTCGTTATTTACGTTTTCGCTCTCTTTAATCGCTTCTGCCAGTTCACCTTTGAGCTGAGTTTCGTTTTCGAGCGAACGCTTCTTTTCGTCCTTTAACTGAGTGTTCAGGTCTTCCATCGTTTTGCGAGTCAGAGCAAGTAGATCCTGAGCCGCTTTAATTTTCTGAGCAGCTTCTTTTTCGTCATTTTTAGAACGCTCAACGGTCGTCTTGTTGTCGTTATTCTTTTTAGCCACGAGAGTCGTTAGCGTCTGAATTCTTGAACGCCAAGTTAGAGGTTCGCCCGGTGCGCCACCGGCGACTTCAGCAGAACCCGACATGTCCTTCTTGTAACCGTCATTGATCTCTTCTACTTTTTGAAGAATCCCGTTTACGATTTCTTTGGAATCAGCAGAAAGACTTGGCTTCGCACTTGTTTGCTTGATCGTCTGAATTTCAGCTTCGACCTCGGCAACACTCGGCCCAAAATCACCGACCAGTGCCTCCAAGACATTCGACTTTGCTCGGTACGACTCAAGCACCGCCTCGTTTGCAGCCAACTTGTCCTGAGTTGTTTTGAGTGATTCCGCTGACTGCCTTCTTCCGGCGTCCGCCAAAAATGTCGAAAGCCCAAGACAGAGCAATAAAATCACCAAGATTATGACGGCAACCAAGTATCCCTGGTTCTCTCTAGCAGCCATCCTCGTTCTCCTAAACACCTCGGACGAAAAAATCGCCGGGCAAAATTGTTTTGTAAATGCAGTTTCGGCAAATCATTGACAAATTAAACTGCGGCAAGTGAATCAAAACTTTTTTCAATGATTCGTAACTCTGGTCACTCTTCGTCTATCGGTAAATGAAGCCACCAACCCTAGTTAGACTCAAACAAACGCTATAACAGGCACACCCAAAGAAGCTGTGTCAGTTGGCGAAAGTTTAACGAATAGAGAAAGTAGTCTTCCCAAACTACCATTCAATCTTAGATGGGAGCAAAATTAGTGTCAAATTCTAAGCATTTACCGATTAAGAATCGCTAAGACCCCGTCGGTTTATGTGGATGATGTCACTTAATTCGACATATAGCTGTTCGTTCGCAAGCACTCACCTCCCTCACAGAGGGACGAGGTTTTCGACAAAAAATCAATTTTTTCGTAAAAATCAGCGTTTCCAAGCAGCTCTCTGACTAGCCTTCCAGCATTCCTCGGTTCACTAGATTGTTGAGCCGACGCCCAACATCTACCAAACCATCCAGTACCGCCTCGTCGTAAGACCGGCCATCGGTAGTGTCGATTCCGTGCCCAGAATCAAGTTCGCGTAACGGCTCAAGGGCAGGATCCTCGTGGTGAAACAGCTCAACGAATGCCATCTCAAGACAACCCGTCTCGGCACAGGCAGCCAACAAGGCGCCAATCCAGCCGTCGTCGGTTGTAAGACAACCCCGCGTTGTTTTGGCCGAAGCATGGAAAATCCCCAAAGCCCCCGCTGCAGCAATCTCGGCGATCAGCGTTTGATTCTCTGGAATCGATAAAACAGAATCGCCACAATGAGCCGCGTCCACCATTACTTTAAAAAATGGCTTTCCAACCGCTTCATTGGTACGCCGAACAAAAGTCCAGATCCTGCCAATATCTGTGAAGGTCTGAAACTCACCCCCTCGCAGAAATTCAATGTGCCACGCGACCACGCCACTCCCCTCCATCCCAAACTCTCGAGCCGCACGAGTATGAACCTTAACATTTTGAGCAACGGCAGCTTCAAATTCATCCCCCACTTTTTCAGTTGCTCCCGGCTGCATCCAAGCTTCGACTGACGTGGAAGAAACGTGCGCGATCCCATGCTTTTTAGCCGCATTCAAACCACCCACCAGCATCGCAACCACGGCGTCCTCGTCAGCAGGATTCATTGGGTCGGCGCCCCCTACCATCAAAATGAACTGAACTTCGAGATCTAACGCTCGAAACTCACGAACCATCTCTGCAACATCTTCTTCATCCAAGCCCGGGAAATAGGGGACCTGAACACAGCTAATTTTTACCCGAGAAGCCTGCGTTAACTTTCTCATATCATCTACCACGATGAGCACGCCCTCCGCATCTCGGGGGACTTTTCCATTCTCATCGGGAACCAATCCACCCACAAACTTGAGATGAGTCGGCACAACTCCAAGGCGGACCTTTGATTTCAATGGGATCAGGTTCATAGCAATTACCGTAGGTTTTTTTGAATTTGAAATTTTGAATTAGAAATAGTGATTCAGGCCCTAACCACCTACCAACAAACCCGTTCACATTATGAAAGATTGAAGCAGAGCGATTAACCGTTTTAGGGAAAAAGTCGGGCGGTCCGCCATTGTTACCCAATTCACGGACCTTGCCCACCACGTTTTAGAGAGAAGCGGCAGAGAGAAGCCCCTTTTGTAACAAATCGTTTAGTTTTGTAAGCATTGGAAACCAATTCGATTACGTAACACCACTGGCAGCATCTGTTTAGAAGTAAATTTGACCCTCGCCGCCTCAAAGCTAAGTAGGGATAACAATTCTCTCGAACCGCTCAAATTCTTTCGAACAATCCTAGAATCGAGGACCGATAAAAGGTAGTTTGGTGATGTCTTGAGACGACGGCGCCGGCACTGGCGTTAAACACTGAGGCCTGAGAACGGCCGATGCAGTGATTGTGCCAAAGAGTACGCATAGCGGATTGTTAATAAAACATCATCGACTGTGACTTCGCTTAATCGCGATTCAATCAGTTCGTTGACTCTTTGTCATATTGCATAGCTCTACCCGGGCGTCGGTACAAATACGTGCTCCACCGAAATTCCAAATCGCAGACAGGCATGTTGGCGTCAGTTTTGACGCCAGGCACCGCGGTTATAATTATCGGAGAACCTGCCCAACGTTCTCATTTCCGTATTTTAGAATTCGAAATAAAGCAATTTGGGGAATCACACCATGCTCGTCGTCGGATTAGCAGGTGGAATCGCCAGTGGCAAAAGCTTGGTCGCTGATTGTTTCGTGCACTTCGGTGCGGCTTTGATTGATGCGGATCAAATTGGTCATGAGATTTTGAAGCAACAAGAGATCAAAAATGCCATCACGCTGGAATTTGGAAATTCCATTATTAATAAACAAAATGAGATTAATCGAAACCAACTCGCTCACATCGTCTTTAACCCTGACTACCCCGACGCCCTGACAACTCTGGAGAAAATAACCCATCCTGTGATCTCTGAGCGTATCCACTCCATCCTAGAACAACACCGTCCAACTGCTCCGGCAGTTTTACTTGACGCTCCCGTCATGTTCAAAGCTGGCTGGGATCAAATGTGCGACAAGGTTGTCTTTGTAAATGCCAAATTAGTAACCAGAAAATCCCGAGCCAAACTTCGCGGGTGGAATTCAGATGAACTCGCCAAACGCGAAGCTTTCCAAACTCCAGTGGAAGAAAAACGTACCCTCGCCACCGACGTCATCGACAATGACGGATCAAAAACTGCAACCTACCTCCAAGCCCGCGATTTATGGCGAGCTTGGAACCTACCACTAACCAAAAAACACCACTCTCCCAACTCTCTTTTTATTAATACCCCCTAAGCGGCAGCGTCAGAAATCACACTCTTCTTTATCTGCGCTGCACTCCTGAAAGCAAAACACAATGGCTGATACTGGCAAGTCCAACTCGCGCGACCCCCAAGGACGCGGCTCTAGGAACCGCCCTCCCAGTTCGCAATCCAATAAGCAATACCCTCTAGACCCGGAGGTCGCTGCCAAACTCAAGGAAATCGAATCTTCCGGCGAGCCAATGTCGATTGCAGAGGCCATTTCGCGGGAGCGAAAGCCAGCAACCGAAAATCCTGACAATGCGGTATTCGAAGGCGAAATCATCAACGTCACCGAATTGCAAAAGATGTCTCTAGACGAGCTAACACAGCAAGCCGTCACGGAAGGAATCAGCGACGCAAAAGAACTTGGAAAACGCGACCTGATCACCCGCATGCTTAAAGAACGAGTCAAAGCACGGGGAATCATGTGTGGCCAAGGGACGCTGCAAATCCTCCCGGATGGCTTTGGATTCTTACGATCTCCCGAGTATCACTACCTCAACTGCCCCGATGACATCTATGTTTCTCCCAGTCAGATTCGAAAATTCAATCTCAGAAATGGATCCGTAGTCAAAGGTCAAATTCGTCCACCCAAAGAGAACGAACGATACTTTGCCCTCCTAAGAGTTGAATCCGTCAATGGACTAAGTCCAGCCGATAGCGCCCGACGCTCCAACTTTGACGACTTGACCCCTCTCCATCCCGACACCCGGATGGTGATGGAAAACAACCCAAAAGAGATGTCGACTCGAGTTGTCGACATGCTTGCCCCGATTGGATTCGGACAACGGGGTTTAATCGTCAGCCCACCTCGCGCGGGAAAAACAATTTTGATGCAACGCATGGCACAAGCGACGCTCCAGAATTACCCAAGCGCCTATGTCATCATGTTGCTCATCGACGAACGCCCCGAAGAAGTCACTGACATGGAACGAGAAGTCCGAGGCGAGCGATGTGAGGTGATCAGCTCTACCTTCGACGAACCTGCTTCTCGCCATATCCAAGTCACCGAGATGGTACTGGAGAAAGCAAAACGCCTCGTCGAAAGCGGCGTGGACGTCGTTATTTTCCTCGACTCCATCACTCGCCTGGGGCGAGCCTGGAATTCCGAATGCCCCCAATCTGGAAAAACGCTTTCTGGCGGACTTGACGCCAATGCGATGCAAAAACCAAAAGCATTTTTTGGATCAGCTCGAAAAATTGAAGAAGGTGGATCGCTGACAATTCTCGCGACTGCACTGATCGACACTGGCAGCAAAATGGACGAGGTCATTTTCGAAGAATTTAAAGGGACAGGTAATCTAGAGATTGTCCTCGATCGATCTTTGGTCGATAAACGTATTTGGCCAGCCATCGATATTAATGCCAGCGGAACGCGACGGGAAGAAAAACTATTTGACGAAGATGAATACGACCGCATCTGCAAGGTCCGCCGAATCCTAAGTGAAATGAACCCACCGGATGCAATGGACTTACTCACGAGCCGACTCAAAAAAACTCAAACCAATGCAGAATTTCTAATGAGTATCAAAGCGAGTGGATCTTTTTAGTTCCGACCCCACAGTCCCCAACACGATCACCCGGTCACCTCATCTGACGATGCGTTTGGGGAGCCCATTGGTGGAGCCAGATTAGCTACCGCCAGATTAGCCACCACCAAAATAGCCACAATTGCATCGCCGTTTTTTTTACTCCGACAACCATATCACCAACCATCAACTTCGAGGCAGCCTTGATTCAAGAACTACAGGGAACCACCGGCTCAGTATCGGAAGACCGTTTTGCCATCGTCGTTTCCAAATATCACCTCAGCATCACGGGTAAACTACTCGAGGGTGCCCAACAAACACTTACTCGCAATTTAGTTCCGGCCAATCAGATCAAAGTCTTCTGGGTTCCAGGCGCCTGGGAAATCCCCGGCGGCGCTCAACTCGCACTCGAATCCGAGCAGTTTGACGCCGTCCTTACGCTGGGCTGCGTCATTCGTGGAGAGACGACCCATGACCAGCATATTAACACGACAGTAAGCAACGGCCTGGGACACCTCAGTCTGCAGCACCAAAAACCTGTCGCTTTTGGGTTGCTTACCTGCAACACCATGGATCAAGCGATCCAACGATCCGGAGGAAACGTTGGAAATAAAGGCGTTGAGACCGCAGAAGCCGCAATTCATATGCTGCTACTCAAAAAAGAAACCAGCCAACTGCCTTGAGCAAACCGCGGTATCCCCGCAGCAGTGAGTTACCACCTTGCTTGTTGTCTAAGAATCACCCAAATGAACGCCACTGGCAATTCATGTGTATCGCACCCGTTCACTCCAGTACCGTCTTGCCGTAAGATGCTCTTAAAATCCCGTGTCTGAAATTCCCAATCGAAGCTATGTCCCGACGCAGCCGAGCCAGAGAAATCGTACTTCAAGTCCTCTACCAAGATGACCTCAACACCGACCAACCGGAAGACATCCGGTTGCGTTTCATGAACGCTCGGTTGAACCAGGACAGAGCCTTGGTTGAGTTTGCCGAAGATCTACTTGCCGGAGTACGGCGACATCGAGAAGCCGTGGACCAACAATTAGAGGAAATTGCGAGAAACTGGAAACTCTCCCGCATGGCAGCAACGGACCGCAACGTATTGCGCCTAGGAGCCTACGAGATCCTCTTTACAGAGACGCCAGATCGCGTCGTTGTCAATGAAGCAATCGAATTGGCCAAACGCTACGGAACCAATAACTCATCCCAATTCGTCAATGGCGTTCTAGACCGCCTGATGAACAACCGACCTCCTACGAAATCTGACGAGCTTCCGCAAACCTCCTAAACAAAATTGTGCGTCGATTCCATCGACACTTTTTACGCCCCAAAAACAAAGCTGAAACTCATGGCACGCTGGAACCCATTTGGAAAAAAAGACGAGAACACCGAGAACACCGAGGCAGCCCAAGAGTCCACCGGGATGTTTGGCTTTGTTAAATCGGCGTTAAAAAAAACCGTCACGGCACTCAACACCGACATTCGCGACTTGGTAAAAGAGGGGCGACTAGTTGACGACGAATTCCTTGACGAGCTCTTTGCCCATCTAGTGAAAACCGACATGGGTGGTGGCCCAGCTGGAAAAATCAGAGACGGCATTCAAAACAAATTTCGGGGTAGAAAACTCTTCATGGCAGACTTAGTCGAATCTGCTAAAGAGACGATCACCGAAATCATGCAGCAAGAATCGAGCGACATTAAACTGGCTGACTCGGGGCCAACGGTGATCATGGTAGTCGGGGTGAATGGCGCTGGAAAAACAACTTCGATCGCCAAACTGGCTCATCGCTTTAGTGAGTCGGGCAAGTCCGTTGTTCTTGGAGCTGGCGACACCTTTCGGGCCGCTGCCGTCGAGCAATTGACGATTTGGGCCGGAAGAATGGGTGCTGAAATCGTTACTGGGCGCCAAGGCAGCGATCCTGCCAGCGTCGCCTACAAAGCAGTCGAAGCGGGTAAAAACAACGCCTCCGACGTTGTCATTGTCGACACCGCAGGCCGATTGCAAACACAAAACAATCTCATGGAAGAACTGGGAAGAATCCGCCGCGTCATGGCGAAAGTCATTCCCGATGCCCCTCATGAAGTGCTGCTTGTTCTCGACGCAACCGCAGGTCAAAACGCCATCAGCCAGGCTCGTGGATTTTCCGAAGCTGCCGGTTGCACAGGAATCATCCTTGCCAAACTCGATGGCACCGCGAAGGGTGGCGTTGCCATTCCCATTCGCGAAGAATTTGGATTACCGGTCAAGTTCATTGGCCTTGGCGAAACCCACGATGCCTTCGCGTCATTTGATGTCGGTGAGTACGTCAACGCACTCTTCGACGAAACGGACAACTAAAAAGCTCTCCGCTTTTTTAGTTGGCGAAAAGCAAGGTCTTAACTCCAAGATCCAACGCTTAATAAACTGAGTGCCTAAACAAAAAAGCCCTGTTCGCTCATCTCGAACAGGGCTTTTTCGAAAACGTCGGAAAAAAGAAAACAGAGCAATCTCTCGCCTCCGCTGAGAAAAGAATTTCTCCAATCTCCATGACCTCGATTGTAAACCCATTTCGTTCCCCATTCCAACTGTGTAGCTAAAGAACAGGGAAAAATTTCTGGGCCTCGACGAGTCAGGCAGACAAGATCAGGGTATACCCACCACTGCATGAAAAAATGTTTCGAAAAATCAACATCGGTTTTAAAACGTCTTCGTAGTGAAAAAAAAACGCTCGCCATTCAATGGCGAGCGTTTTCGTTTATCAGCATTGGGTAACGCTTACTCTGACTTACTCAGCGTTTGACCAACCTGCGATGTGCTTGTTTCCATCGTCAGCCAATTTGTTGAGCGTTGCAGCAACGTCCAAATCTTTTGGGGCTGAGAATGTACATGAACGACCTGAAATATCGGTCTTGATGTCTGAAACACCAGTAACACCAGCTAATGCGCCTTTCACGGACGCCGCACAGCCACCTCAGGTCATGCCCGGTAGCTTAAGAGAAACAGTTTGAGTTGCGGAAGTGTCTGAGGTGGCAGCACCATCAGTTGCAGCAGGAGCTGCCTCTTTCTCCTCAGCTGGCTTAGCGGCAGGTGTCTCGCCTGTACTAGGTGCCGCTACTTCAGCTGCACCACCCCCCTGCTCTCCAGTCGCCGTCGCAGGCTCTTTTTCGCCAGCTTTTTTATCGCAGCCTACCGAGACGACAAGCATCGCCATCGCCATAAATGTCAAAATTGCACGCATGTTTCAAATCTCCAATTGTTTCAAAGAATGTTTCAGGGCGGTGAATAAACCCTGTTCTCGTAAAGTCTAAGCTTTTCAAGTAGGTCAACACTTTAACCTTTTGAAGCCGAGCACAACATTTCATCATCCGGCTTTCCGTACAAAATCCTTAGAATAATTAAAAAATCGTTTAATTATTCACAGTTGCACAATCAGTGGGAAGAATAGGAAATTGACGCAACCTAGGAGTCTACACACGAAATCGCGCCCCCAACGCACCTGCTGGCCGACGCCAACAATTGCATCCCAGGTCCAAATCACAAGCATTTGGCTAATTCCAATGAAAAAACAGGCTTTCTCTTATTGCAAAAAAACAGGTAATCGGTAAACTTTCCAGACTGAAAAATGAGCGAGAAGAGCTCCGGATGGCCCGGGGAACTGTGCTTCGTCTTTAGCGAACCACAGTATTTGTTGGAAAATTGTAGTTTGTAGGTAATTGAAGGAGTTGGATCAAACGCGAGCCGATAGAAGTCTATTCACAGTCTTCCCTTCCGCCGCGACATTGGATCAAACGGTTATGGCCATTACGAAAGAGAATAAAGCTGAGTTGGTAAAGGAATTCCAAACAAAGGATGGAGATACGGGTTCTCCCGATGTTCAAATCGCTATCCTCACCAGACGGATTAATCACCTGACTGAGCACATGCGTTCAAACAAAAAAGATTATTCCACGAGACGTGGTTTGTTGGGCATGGTATCTCGTCGTCGTCGATTGTTGGATTACGTTCGCAAAAATGATGCAGATCGTTATCTCGACATCATCGAACGACTCAACATTCGAAAGTAATTTTCATCGAAGTGGCACCATCTGATGTGTGCCACTTTTCTTTTTGATCTCTCATCACCGGATTACCGGTGAGCTGCACCGCGGAAGGTGCTCTAGTAGATGCGGGCGTTTCTTAGTGAACGTCGTGATGAACGGAATTCATAACTCGCACTTGTCAGACTGACGCTTCAAGGAAGCAGTCAGTCTCGCCATGTTTACGGTTTAGCAATTTTAATTATTGCTGGTTGACGGACATGGCTAATCGTTGGGCTCAGATCACAACTGTGTTGATGGTGAACCCAAAGCAATTCGTGGTTAATATCCATCAAGGAATTGCAATCTAAATTAATGTATGTCGTAGAAGAATTTAATGTAGGAAAAAAATTGTGAAAGTAAAAGTAGAAAAGAAAATTGGCGACAGCGTAATGTCGTTTGAAACCGGCTATCTTGCAAAACAAGCCGCCGCTGCCGTACTGATCCAGTACAACGATACCGTTGTACTTTCAACTGCCGCCACGGGCACTCCGCGACCGGGAATCGACTTTTTCCCGTTGATGTGTGACTATCGTGAAAGAACTTGTGCAGCAGGTAAATTTCCCGGTGGATTCATTAAACGCGAAGGCCGACCAACAACCAAAGAAACCCTCACCGCTCGGCTAATCGATCGTCCGATCCGACCTATGTTTGCACCTGGCTTCAAAAACGAAGTCCAGTGTCAGAACTTTGTTCTTTCAAGTGACAAACAAACCGATGGTGACGTTCTCGCGATGAACGGTACTTCAACAGCCTGTTTCATCTCTCCAATGCCGTTTCAAGATCCAGTCGCCTCCACCCGGGTAGCTCGTGTCGAAGGTGAATTCGTTGCCTTCCCATCGCAAGAGCAACTCGAAGAAAGCGACATGGACGTCATCATCTCAGCAACCGATTCTGCGGTAACGATGATCGAAGGATTCGCTCGCGAAGTTCCTGAAGATGAAATGCTCGCCGCAATTGAGTTCGGACATGAGATCTGCAAGCAAGTAATTGACCTGCAACGCGAACTATTTGAAAAAGTTGCACCTGAGAAAGATGAATTCGAAGCACCCGAAAGTGACGGACTGCTCGACAAGATGCTGCCTAAGTACTACGACGATTACAAATCGGCAATCCTGATTGCAGGAAAACACGATCGCGGCGCTGCCAAAAACAAACTCAAAGACATCATCATTGGCGAGATGATTCCCGATCCGAAGGCCGATAACGCATACGATCTGGGAGCCGTAAAAACTGCCATTCACGATCTCGAAGAGAAAGTAATTCGAGATTCAATTCTCGACGGCGTTCGCTCTGATGGACGAGACGGGAAAACTCTTCGTGCCATCGAATGTCACGCCAACGTGATCCCTCGCGTTCATGGCTCTGCAATTTTCCAGCGTGGTGAAACGCAAGCCCTCGTCACAATCACACTGGGTACCGGACGAGACGAGCAACGGGTTGACGGACTTTTCGAAGAATACTCCAAGAAGTTCATGCTCGATTACAACTTCCCAAGCTTTAGCGTTGGAGAATGCCGACCTATCCGCGGGCCTGGACGACGTGAAATTGGTCACGGTGCCTTGGCTGAACGAAGTATCAATCCCGTCCTGCCCGACGCGGATGAATTCCCGTACACGATCCGAGTTGTCTCTGACATCCTCGAATCAAACGGCTCTTCTTCAATGGCGACCGTTTGCGGAACCACCCTGGGACTAATGGCTGCTGGAGTCACGATCAAAAATCCAGTTGCCGGTATCTCGGTCGGCATGGTCAAAGAAGGCGATCGCTACATGCTTTTAACCGATATCCTTGGAAGCGAAGATCACTTTGGTGATATGGATTTCAAAGTTGCGGGAACGCAAAACGGAATCACTGGCATCCAACTCGATCTTAAAATCCGTGGTATTAGCAGTGACATCCTGAAAGAGGCAATGGCGCAATCGCGCGAAGCGAGAATTGAAATTCTTCGCACAATGCTCAAAACTCTTTCACGTCCACAGGAAGAACTTTCCGAGTACGCACCTCGCTTGCTTGTAACCCAGATCGATCCCGAAAAAATCGGAATGTTAATCGGCCCAGGTGGAAAGAACATTCGTGCAATCCAAGAATCGACTCAGACGGTCATCGAAGTCTCGGAAGATGGTCGCGTCACTGTTGCTGGAACTGACGGAGCGTTGGCAGAAGCAGCACTCAAGAAAGTAGAAGCCTGCACAGCCACCGTCCAAGTCGGAAAGATCTACGACGGAACCGTCAGTAGTGTGAAAGACTTTGGTGCCTTCGTTGAAATTTTACCTGGACGCGATGGACTCTGTCACATCAGCGAACTCTCTGGTGGATTTATCGACAAGGTCGATGACATCTGTCACGTCGGTGATGAAATGAAAGTGCTCGTCATTGACGTCGATGGAAACGATCGCGTTAAACTAAGTCGCCGCCAAGCACTCGAAGAACTTGGTCTCGAAGACGAATTTGCCTCAGCAACCGCCGATGCTCCTGCCGGCTCCGGTGACCGCGAAGATCGACCTGCTCGCAGCGAAGGTAGCGGTGGTGGAGACCGAGGCGGACGAAGCGGCGGCGGTGGTCGCGGACGAAGTGGCGGCGGCGGTGGTCGTGGACGTTCCGGTGGCGGTGGAGGTCGAAGCGGCGGTGGCGGTGGAGGTCGCGACCGACGCTAGAGATTCACAGAATAATAACCCAGCGAAAACAGACGTTCACCTAGATAAAAACACTGTTTAAATCGCTGTATTGATCGAAGTCGATCCATTAGAATTGCTCGAAAGCCAGTTTTGGTTTTCGAGCTTTTTTATTCCCTCGATCGAATCAACGCGATTTGATTTTAAGTCGTCTGCTCAACAGATGATCGCAACTCCGAGGGAATCATCGAGTAGACTGTCAACTCCTCACGCTGCCTAGAACTCCTGCGATAAAGGGCATGGTAATAACATGGAACCGATCGACGAATTGAGAAAACGATACAACGAGCTGGCTAAGCTCGCTGGCTCGCTAGCTCATGAAATCAAAAACCCACTCTCGATCATCGTTATGAACATGGAATTGCTTCACGAAGATCTCGAAGCCATGACTCATCCGGAGTCTCAACGCGCCGTCAAACGTACCGAAACTGTCATTCAGCAATGCCACCGACTGGAAACGCTGCTCAACGATTTCCTCCGCTTCACGAAACTGAGCAGTCTCGAATTAAAGCCTGGTTGCTTAAACAACCAAATTGATCAAGTGCTTGACTTTTTTGAAACCCAAGCAGGAAAACAAGGCGTGGAAATCATCCGTTATCTCGACGCTGAACTGCCAAGTATTAACCTCGACCCTCAAACACTTCAGGCTGCATTGGTAAATTTGGTGAAAAATGCAATGGAAGCGATGCCGAGCGGTGGCCAACTGGTAGCTCGCACTCGCACAACTCGCAAAGGAGTGGCTCTGGACCTGATCGACACGGGTTGCGGTATGGCAGCTTCTGCATTGATTAAAATGTTTCAAGAATTTTACACTTCAAAAGACGGGGGCACCGGACTTGGCTTGCCCACCGCGAAAAAAATCATCGAGGCCCACGACGCAAGAATCAATGTTCAATCAGAAGTTGACCAGGGCACGCAATTCACCATTGAATTCCCAACCTTCAAAACAATTGGTTAAATAAAATCACCAACGTCGTCTTGTTAAGCGAATAAATCCCCCAACCTCTCGCCTTTAAAAAAATTTCAATGAAGTTAATTCGCAGCCTAACGGAATTCCCTGAATCGCTTCGCGGCGGTGCGTTAACCATTGGAAATTTTGATGGTGTCCACCGAGGCCACCAAGTAATCATTGACCAACTAAAACAGTTCGCCTCCCGAGATCAAGGCGCGGCGATCGTCTTTACGTTTGACCCGCACCCGGTAAGAATTCTCCGCCCCGATCAAACACCGCCGCCGTTGACATGGACGAATCGAAAAGCGGATCTCCTAGCTGACCTAGGGGTCGATGCCGTCATCGCCTACCCCACCGATCGAGCGCTTCTAGAATTAAGCTATCGTGATTTTTTCCAGCGCATTGTCGTAGAAAAGATGGCAGCCAATGCGATGGTCGAAGGTCCAAATTTTTACTTCGGCCGGGGACGAGAAGGCACCGTCGAGCGGCTCAGTGAGTTGTGCCGCGAGTCATCCATCGAGCTCCAAATTGTAGAACCCAAACTTGAAAATGCAGATTCATTTATCTCAAGCAGCCGGATCCGCGACCTCATTCGTCTCGGAGATGTGGATCAAGCGAGGCAGTTACTAACTCGCCCCTACCGAATTCGCGGCATGGTGACACACGGTGCCGCCCGAGGTTCCAAAATTGGATTTCCAACAGCCAATCTCGATGCAATCGATACCCTGATCCCTGCCAAAGGCGTTTATGCAGGAAGAACCTATGTCGACGGTAGATCTCACTGGTCGGCAATTCACATTGGCCCCAATCCTACCTTTGGAGAACACGTCCCGAAGGTCGAATCCCATCTACTTAATTTCACGGGTTCCATTTATGGCGAGGCGATCGAGGTTGATTTTATTAGTCGTCTACGGGATATTCGGCAGTTCGAAAACCCGCGACAACTCACCGACCAATTAGACTTAGACGTGCAATCCACGCGGTCCATTGCGAGACAATACTCAGATCACTAATTGACCAGCAAGCCGACTTCTCGCACCAGTCGATCTGCCACGTCCAAAAACTATTGAAAGTAAATGAAAATGAATGTTGACTGGCCCCGATTCCGCGAAGTTATTGATGCGGCAAACAACATTGTACTCACCAGCCACATTCGTCCTGACTGCGACGCACTTGGGAGTTGCCTTGGCATGGCGGGGATCCTCGAGGCTTTGGGGAAACAAGTTCGCATTGTTTGCGGCCAACCCGTACCTGAGAATTTAAAATTCATTGATCCCGAAAATAGAATTCTCTGCATTGAGCAAGATATCGAGGCGAAAGATTTCGAAGAAGCAGATCTTCATATCATCCTCGACACGAGTGCCTGGATCCAACTTGGACCGATGGCAGATGTCATCAGAAACTCTACGTATAAAAAAATCATCTTCGACCACCACGTTGGTGAAGACGACATCGACGCAGAACTGTTCAAAAACACGACTGCTGAAGCGGTGGGACGCATGTGCGTGGAAGCAGCCGAATGCCTTGGCGTCCAATTGACTCCGGCAATTTCAACTCCACTTTTCGCAGCCATCGCTACCGACACCGGCTGGTTTCGTTTTAATTCAGTCAAAGAAATCACGTACCAAACAGCGGCGAAGCTACTCGCCGGCGGCGCGATCCCTGCGGATATCTACCGAGACCTTTATGAAAGAGAAACAGCAGGGAGGGTTCGGTTGCGTGGAACCGTTCTCGCTAGAATCCAAACAGAATTAGATGGCAAACTTGCCCACACTTTTATCCTCCCAGACGATTACGAAAAAACAGGAGCCCAGCCAACGGACACCGAAGACTTAATCAACCTCGCCCTTGAAATTGATGGAACCGCATTCGCTGTGATCATCGTTGGACAAACATCGGGTGGCTATAAAATGAGCTTTCGGAGCCGTTGTGAGTCAGCCGCGAATGTTGTCGCCCAAGAGTTTGGGGGAGGTGGACATAAAGCAGCCGCCGGTGCATTCATCGACAGCAACGACTTCGAGCAAGTGCAATCGCAGGTTTTGGATCACGTCCGTTCAGTTTTAATGGCTGAATTTCAGCAGGATACCGCTTAACCTGTCGGCCATCTTCCTGTTTTGAACCGACAGTTTGAAGGTTAATGAAAAAAAATCATTTTTTCACTAAACCTTTCCGCTCCACAACGCACTCACAAGTAACATACCAGCGGTCCCCCAATCAGGCGTTGTCAATTGAGTGCAGACCCAAGCATTCGGCTTTGGAAATCCGCCCGCGATGGTGATCGCGAATCTCTGGAGTTACTGTTGCGCCAACATCAAGATCTAGTCTATCGTTTTTGCCGGGCCCGGTTGCCCAGCGAAAACCTCGCGATTGATGCAACGCAGGAAACAGCGATGAGAATGATTAACCACATTGCCAGTTTTCGAGGCAGCGGAAAATTTTCCACTTGGGTTCTCGGGATTGCCAACAATGTCTGCCGTGAATTTCGACGTCAGGATAAAAAATGGACACAACCTGCTGAAGATGCGGTGAATCAGCTTCCCGCTTACGAGTCAGCATCCCCAACCGACCCGTCCAAAGATTACGAATCAGAAAACCTTCATCACCTGATTGAATCACTTCCCGACCGACAACGAACTGCAATTATCCTCCGATACTTTGAATCCTTGCCTCTGAAAGAAGTTGCTCAGATCATGGAGATTTCAGTGGGCACCGTAAAAGCAACCTTGAGTCAGGCAACAAAAAAGCTGAAACAAAAATTTCCTAAAGGAGATTTTCGCTAATGAAACCAACCCACAGCGAAATCGAAAAACTCCGAGAACGTTATTTAGAAAATAAGTACCCGGGAAATCTCTCAGAAATCTTAGGGCCTAGAGAAGACCTTGACTCGTCATGGCAAGTCCGACCCAATCACGAAAACATCCCTAGCCACTCCTCTCTGATTCGCTGGAGTCTCGTTGCTACTCTCTTTTTGGGTTTGACATTAGGCTTGATCTGGGCACTCACCTCGCAAAAGCCAGTTGCCCTTAAAACAATTTCACTCCCGAAAAAAACTAACTCAAAATTGCAAACGCCTCAGCGTTCTTCATTGTGGCTAAGTGGTCACACAAAGAGGATCTTTCAAAAAGATCACGTTGTGAAAAATGCGTTTTTAAAGACCGCTTCTACCGCTCAAATACAAATACGTCTGACGAAATCCTCGCCGTCCCCTTCTGTTAAAAACAGTCGTCAACTTGCGAAAAACTTTAACCAAACTAAGTCTCCACCTAGTTTTTGGAAAACAACACCCCGACAGGGTTCCGTTTTCAATTTATCGCATAAAAAAACTGGCAACGGCGCAAAGAAAAACACACGATCTAAACGTTCTATTTTTTTCCATCAGCGATATAAACTGAGTCCTACTCACCCACCCAGGAGATCCTAAGTGCGCATTAACAACCCCATTCTCACCATCCTAACTTGCCTCACGCTGTGTGCGATGTTGATCCTGACCAACCACCTTTGGGACGCTCAAGTCGCCACAGCTGATGGAATCTCTCCAACGTCTCTGCAGGAAGGACGCTTTAACCCAATCCAAGAAGAGGAAGAAGGAGAACACGACGAAGAGGAGGAAGAAGGGGAATACGACGAACACGATGACGACGAACACGATGACGATCGTGAAAACGAGCATAGTGAAATTGAATCAACCCTTGGGCGACTTGAAGTCATTCGGCAATTAGCTGAAATCGCAGAAAATGACACAGCTACCGCCGCCTATGCATTGATGCAGATGGAAGAAGTTTTCGAAGAAGAAGACCAAGCCATCGAGGTTTTAAGTCACCTACTGAAATCCAATCCAGCAAAACCAATCAAGAACCTTATTAGAATGAAGCTTGCTGAGGTACTTCTCTGGTCGGATCAAACTGAAGAAGCTACCGAAGTTTTGGTTGACTTGATAAAAGACTAATCGAAAAAGCACTTGGTAAGACATGATTTTAACTTCAACATGGCAAGCAAGCTTACGACTTTGGCAATTTCATTGCCAAAGATGTCTGTTAATAAGCAGCTTGTTTGCCTGGTTGACGTTTTACGGGACGAATTTCGTTTCTGGGCAATCCAAAACTGAATTTGGTCTTAACCTTATCAAGACGGAGTGCCTCGATTGCCATTCCGGTTCTCAACCAGAAGGTGAATTAGATTTGGCTTCGGTGGTTGATCACCGCCCGTTAGTCGAAAATCTAACGCTTTGGAGGAACATCTCGCAACGAATCCAACTCGGGGATATGCCACCACCTGACGAAGCAACCTTAGAGGCTACCCAAAAACAACAATTCGAAAACTGGTTTCAAAAGTCAATTGAGCAATTCGATTACAACTCAGTTGGCCAGCCTGGCTATACACCTGCCCGTCGACTGACACATTCTGAATACCGTCACACGATTCGCGATTTAATCGGAGTCGACCTCGCAGACACGACTAAGTTTCCTCAGGACTTAAGCGGTAGCAGCGGGTTTAAAAACAGTGCGAACACGCTGTTTTTACAAGGCAGCCTCTTCGAAAAATATTCACAGTCGGCAGAGGCAATCATGTCCGCCGTGTTTGCTAAAAACGCGTCTCGACTGATGGAGCTCGCAAAATTTCAAATCCTTGCTCCGGGCAAATCGCATGACAAAATAGAAGACCAAGGCAAAGCCATTCTTCAAACGTTCTGTAGACGCGCGTTTCGGCGTTTGGCAACAACTACAGAAATAAATGGACTCCAACAAATCTTTTTGGAAGAACTTGCTAATTCCCAACAACTCGAACCGGCAATCCAAAAAACGCTGACCGCCATTCTTGTGATGCCACAGTTTTTATTGAAAATTGAATCAGCGACAAAGGGCTCGAAACCGGTACGCATCAATGACTTTGACTTAGCCTCACGACTGTCTTACTTCCTTTGGGCCAGCATGCCTGATGACGAGCTATTGCAACTGGCTCAGCAAGGCGAACTTTCAAAACCTGAGGTTTTGCGGACGCAAATTAACCGCATGCTAGAAAATCGAAGATCGAAAACACTTGGCTATGTTTTCGGTGGCCAATGGTTAGGCTTCGAAGATATTGGAATTCGTCGCCGTCAGGACCCCATCGACAACCCCTGGTGCACAGAGTCGCTCATGACGGCGATGCGAGCCGAATCGGCGCTATTTTTACATTCTCTCATCCGGAACGACCGGCCCCTTTCTGAACTAATAAATGCACGCTACACATTTCTCAATGAAGAGCTCGCAAAACATTATCGCATCCGGGGAATTGAAGGTGAGGCGATGAGGAAAGTTAATTTAAAGACCATGCTTCGCGGAGGAATTTTGACCCAAGCAAGCGTCCTTTCCATTACCGCATTCCCTGACCGAACCAGTCCGGTCGTCCGCGGCCATTGGGTCCTCGATACGATCCTCGGGACACCGCCGCCAGAACCACCCCCTAATGTCAGCGAGATTTCGGAGCAGGTTCTTGAGCGAGACGACTTATCTTTCCGAGAAAAAGTTCAGCAGCACAGCAATAATATAAATTGCAAATCCTGCCATCAGGAGATGGATCCGATTGGATTCAGCTTAGAAAATTATGATAATTTTGGCAGGTACCGCACCCGTCAGTTTGGAAAAACCATCGATGCGCGTGGCCAATTACCCGATGGCACTCAATTCGAAGGCTCGGAACAATTAAAAAATGTGCTTATTTCCCAACGAATGCCAAACCTCACTCGTCAAATCACCGAAAAAATGTTGACCTATGCACTTGGCCGCCAACTCGAATACTACGACGAACAGACCATTCGAACCATCGTGAAGGAGACGACTGAAAATGATTATCGCTTTCAAACACTGATTAAAAGTATCATCAATAGCCAGCCATTCTTATACCGGCAGTTACCGGGAGACTCACCAAATGAATAGCAAACCCCGTCAAATCTCCCGCCGCACGATCTTGAGAGGTGCTGGCGCTATGATGGCGATTCCCTTGCTAGATATCATGGAATCGCCACCTGCTTCGAAAGCGAATGAGAGTAGGTCCATCTCGAAGAGCAACCCAAACCGAATTGCCTACCTCTACTTTCCTAACGGGGTTGCTCAAGGGTCTTGGGAGCCTGAAAAACTTGGGAAGGACGGCGCTATTGAAAAACTTAACCCTTGGATGAAGCCCCTCGAAGCGGTTAAAGAACATTTAATTGTCACCTCTAATCTTTGGACGCCGCGCGGCAACGGGCACGGTGCAGGAACTGCGACTTGGCTTACCGAAGGAGGCTATGATGGCAGGAAAATAAAAGTCAGCGGAAGATCGGTCGATCAAATCATTGCCCAGCAAGTTGGAGGGCAAACTTTATTACCTTCCCTCGAATTGTCGATCAAAGGCGAAGGTTATTTTACCGGCAACCTTCCTCGAAATTCAATTTCATGGCTTAACGAGCGAACGCCTCTTTCAAGAGAAACAGAACCTCGCTCTGTTTTTGATCGCATGTTTCGAACAAGCGATGGAATCGGTGTCGACCAGAGTGTTGTGGATCTAGTAGGTGAAAACGCAAAGTCACTTCAGCGGTCAGGAAGTCGTGCAGATCGGCGCAAAATTGACGAATACCTTTATTCAATTCGAAGCATTGAAAAACGACTTGCCTTTGCCGATCAACGCGTCAATCAAGCGCTTCGCCGCGGAGAATTAACAGACACCTTGACTCGGCCAGAACCTGGTATCCCAACCAAACATTCCGAGTATGTCCGACTGATGATCGACATGATGGTTCTTGCATTTTGGGCCGATGCGACGCGAGTCTGTACATTCATGATGGATCACGGACAGAGCAATCGCTATTTTGATTTTATTCCTGAGTGTAAAGGAACTTGGCACGCCCTCTCTCATTATCGAGATATTTCAGGACGCACCGAAGATGATGATGGAAAAATATCATGGGACACCATGGAATCGAAACGAAATATGTACAATCGAGTCACCCAGTGGCATCATGAGCAGTTCGCCTACCTAATTAATCGACTGAACAACCTCCACGAACCCACCGGAGAGACATTGCTGCAAAACACTACGCTATGCTACGGATCGAGTTTATCCGATGGCCACTCCCATGGAGAACGGAACCTGCCATTGATCATTGCAGGAGGTGGCGGAGGAGCACTCAAAGGTGGTCAGTACTTAAAATGTCGCCGCCCCACTTCGATGTCTAAACTCCACCTGACTCTAATGGAAACCATGGGAGTAGAGTTAAACGAATTCGGCGGAGAAGAAACTCCATTGAAACTCGGTTAATCCCCGCCTCTCCCAGGCATAAACTCCGCTTGGATAATATGCCCGACTCCTAATAATCAACGTTGCCGGTTCGACAACAATAACGGTTCTTCTGATACACTAAAGGTTTCGTCGCCACTCCGATCAGAATCATCAATGAACCACGCGATCCGCTGCACCGATTTAGTAAAAACTTACCCTGGAAAACCTCCTGTTGAAGCCGTTCGAGGAATTAATTTTTCAGTTGAAGTTGGCGAATGCTATGGAGTTCTCGGTCCCAATGGCGCTGGAAAAACCACGACGATTGAAATCCTCGAAGGATTACTTGCTGCGACTTCGGGAACGGCAGAAGTCCTTTCAATGGATTGGAAAAACAACGCGACGGCCATCCGGGAACGGATTGGTGTTTCCCTGCAAGAAACGCAACTCAGTGAACGTCTGAGTGTCGGAGAGACCCTCTCACTCTTCCGCAGTTTTTACGATTCCGGCATCTCACCGACTGAGGCTATGGCGAGAGTCTCTCTTCAGGAAAAAGAAAACGCTTGGATTAAAACACTTTCGGGTGGCCAGAAACAACGCCTCGCGGTTGCCACGGCACTTGTAGGCGACCCCGAGCTAATTTTTCTCGACGAACCGACTACGGGCCTCGACCCGTCAAGCAGAAGGGAACTCTGGGAGATCATCGAGAATTTTAAAGCCGATGGAAAAACGGTTTTAATCACCACCCATTATATGGAGGAAGCGGAACGTTTGTGCGATCGCGTCGCAATCTTCGACGCTGGAAAAATCATCGCCGAGGGAACCCCACGGGAGTTAATTCGATCCATTGGCGCCGAGCACGTTATCGAATTTTCAATTGAACAAAAAAACATTACGCTTGATCTTTCATTGCTTCAATCGCTGCCAACGGTAGAGCGAGTGGAACACGAACAGGCAAACTATCACATCACCGCATCCGAACCTCACATTGTCTTACCTGCCTTGATTAGCTGCCTCGCAAAGCAACAGATCTCTCTCGCCAGTTTATCGACGCGGCACGCGAGCCTAGAAGATGTTTTCGTAAACCTAACCGGACGGCATCTTATTCAACGCGACGATTGAAATCCTAATGGAATAATCTCAGCGATTCCCAGTGCGTAAATTGTCAACTTTGAAAAAATCTAAAATGCCCCTCTTACATACAAATTGAAAACGGCACATGAAGTTATCTCATCCAATCCTTGCAATTACTACCGCCCGGTTGCGCGAGTTTGTACGCCGACCAGAAGCGGTATTTTGGGTTTATTTTTTCCCTGTCCTAATGGTCGTCGTGCTCGGCGTTGCGTTTCGCAATAAACCAGTTGAAGTATTTCAAGTCGACATCGTCTCTGGACCAAAATCCGAAATAATGTCAGCGTGGCTTGAAAGTGATGAACAACTGAAAGCCTCCATTGTCACCCGAGAGGAAGCCGTCGAACGACTGAGATTAAGTAAGACAACATTGATGATCACTGCGATTGATGGTCAGGTTGACAACATCGAATATCAGTATGACCCCGTGCGACCGGGAAGTGTGGCGTCAAGAAATCTGGTTGATCAACGACTGCAAACCGCCCAGGGACGGAAGGATATGATTGAATCCAATGATGTTACTTTTAGTGAACCAGGAAATAGCTATGTCGATTTCCTCGTGCCCGGGTTGCTGGCGATGGGCCTAATGGGAGGAGGACTCTGGGGAGTGGGGTATGCAATCGTTGACATGCGCATTCGCAAACTCCTCAAACGACTGATGGCGACCCCCATGCGGCGGACTCACTTTCTAATTGCCATGATGACAAGCCGGTTAGTGTTCATGATCCCTCAAATCATTCTCTTAATCGTTTTCTCGTACTTCCTATTCGGTGTCCAAGTTCATGGAAATTGGTTCTCCATTTTACTCATCATCATCCTTGGCGCTATTGAGTTTGCGGCGATTGGATTGCTCGTGGCCTCCCGCGCCAATACGATGGAGACGGCATCGGGACTGATGAATCTAGTCATGCTACCGATGTGGACTCTCAGTGGGATCTTCTTTTCGTATGAGCGTTTCCCGGAGATTGTCCAACCGGTGATTAAACTGTTGCCGTTAACTCCAGTAATCGATGCCTTGCGAGCACTGATGATGGATGGCAAGTCAATTGTGACTCTATCCACGGAGATAGCTGTAATCGGAGCATGGAGCGTCATTCCCTTTGTGATTGCACTTGCCATCTTCCGCTGGAATGACTGATCCCATGACGTCGAACTAGTGATTGGGATCTTGAACTGCGATGGAGGAATCTGTGCGTGGGTGGGGGACGGGTGATTGGCGTTGAAATGAACCATCGGCAATGCTCCAAATCAATGCCCAATGAGTTCCCAGACCAGCTAACACGAACAGATGGAACGTTTCATGAGCCCCCCAGATACCCGGTAGCGGTTGAGGCCAATCAAAGGTGTTCATCAGTGCCCCGACCGTATAACAAACACCCCCAATCACCACCGGTCCAACGCCACGCCAGCGATAATCTTTCCACAACAGAAAGGCGGAGAGAGCCCCAATCCAACCCATTAGTAAAAAGATTCCATCGCCAACATATCCCGGAATACTTTGAAAAAACACACACCGCAGTGCAGCACCGACGACTGAAATCGTCCACAACAAACTGATGATCGCCCAACGCTTCCAGCCCGTAAACAAAATCCCATGCAGGACAGTGAAGGTACTGGCGATCAAAACAAAAATAGCGGCGATATCTAACCGGAGCATCAATTCCCGGGCAGGCGTTCCGGCAGCCATCATATGAAAGACTGAACTAATGGTCAGCAACAACACGCTTGAAAATGCAAATTGCAATGTAAATAAGAACGTTGACCACGAGCGACGCGCACTCATCACCATCGGAATTGAGAGGAATAAAACAACAACTAAACCAACGAGATGAGTCAAACTACTCATCGGATCAGAACCTTGGATGTAGAACGCTTCCATGAAATCAAGTAACTAGGGAGGACCTCAAAATGCGGGGAATCACAAAACGTGATGCAGTACGCCCATTCTAACAAGATCGTTAAAATTTTCGCCCGGGAGAACCTCTTGCGGAAAGAGATTTTTCAGAAATTGCCATCACCCAATCTCGACACGCCAGATCTCAACAAAACCCCTTAATCAAGGGGTTTTTTGACGAAATGCTCACCGGTGATGCCTTACCTCTCCTCAGTTCATTGCTCGTATAAACGCTCATCGCAAACAACTATCCTCCATCTGCTACCACCGATCAACAAAACAATAAACCCTTCGATTCGTAATTCAAATTCCAGCACGCACATTTTAATTTGTCTGATATACTCTGGAATGTAAGAACGTCGTTTAGAAGTGTTTGAATTACCAAAGCTGGAACAAATGGACAAGAAAATAATTAGTTCGGAGCTCGTCATGGTTCGTGGTTTACTTTGCTTAGCCTGCACACTTTTGATCGTAGGCTGTACCGATCAGACTAAAGTCACGAACGTAGCAAACTCACCGACCGCACCGGCAGTAGAAAACGAAACTCTCGCCGCGGTCCAACCGGAGGAACCATCTCCAGGCATCCTCCCGCTGGATGACGACGAACGAGAGGCACAAGCCCAGGAGAAATACGACGCCCTTCAGGCAGAATTCCAAAAATCTGTAAAAGACCTGCGGGACGAAATTGCCACTTTAGAATCCAAAGACGATCAAATTAGAATTTTGGCCACAAAAGATCCATCAACGGAGTATGGAAAACGTTTCCTCGAACTTGCCAAATTCTATCCAGACACGAAGGCTTCATTCAATGCGACCCTGTTCGTCGTCGGGCAAACAAAAGGCGATTTAAAATGCGAGGCGATGGAGTATTTACTGAATCGTTATGCAGCTCGAGTCAAACTTTCAAAAATTGCAGAGTCTCTAAAGCAGGAAGTCCCGAGTCCGGACGTTGAACGATGGTTCGATCTCATGATCGAAAAAGCAAAACCGGGACCAGTGCAAGCGAGCGTCATGCTGAATTACTCGCAATACCTCGGTCAACTTCCCATGTTTCGAAAGACCATTGCCATCAACCCTCAAGTTGCTGAACGCCTGCCTTCTACCCAGCTCGAATACATAAATGCCGAACGTACGGATGCTCAAAACCAAAAAACTGCTTCTATTTTGAATTCAGTTATCCAGCAATACGGTGATTTAAAGTTTCAAGGTCGAGAAACGTTTGGTGAAAAAGCCGCCAGCGAGTTGTTTGAATTGACTCAACTTAAGGTTGGCATGACGGTACCCGAAATTGAAGGCGAAGACCTCGATGGAATTCCCTTCAAACTAAGTGATTATCGCGGCAAAGTAGTGATGCTCGATTTCTGGGGTCACTGGTGCCCACCGTGTCGCGCGATGTATGGACACGAACAGGAATTGACACAAGACCTTTCCGACCAACCCTTCGTGCTGCTGGGGGTCAATAGCGACGCTGAAAAACAAACGGCAATCGATGCTGTCCGCAGCGAAAATCTTAGCTGGCGCCATTTTTGGAACGGTCCCCGAGGAACACGCGGGCCTATCTCGAAGCAGTGGAACGTCGAAGGCTGGCCCACCGTCTACCTTATCGATCAACACGGTGTGATTCGCTACAAAGAAGTCCTCGGAGACGAGATCGATCGAGGCATTGAAACGCTCATGGCTGAACTGCATCAGGAAATCGGTGCGAGCACTCGGTAGTTGCAAGGATTTCGAGAGTTTACTCTCACACCTTTTCGAATTCAGTTGCCGATCCAACTCATGACATTGAAACAATTCACCGCCGTTCTATTGCTTTCAATCTGGCTCCCCACCGCTTGGGAATTTCTCGCATCTGAAGCGACCTGCGTCTGTGGTCAAGATTTCCAAACTGCCAAACAAGCCAACTGGCATCAGTGGCGGGGTCCCGACGCCACGGGAGTCGCATCGACTGCGACACCGCCAATCCGCTGGAACGATCAATCCAATATTCGCTGGAAATTCCCAATCGTTGGCGAGGGAAGCTCCACTCCAATTGTCTGGAAAAACCAAGTTTTCATTCTGTCTGCCGTCGAAACCAATCGCCGCGGCGCTCGCTCTGCACCACTTCACCCCGAAGCAAAAACGACCCCCTCCAATCAAATATTTGAATTCGTTGTTTGGAGCCTCGATCGCCGAAACGGGGACGTATTGTGGAAAAGAGTCGTTGCCGAATCTGTCCCCTTTGAGGGGCGACATCCGTCGACAACTTACGCCGCCGCCTCTCCAACGACCGATGGAAAACGCTTGTATGTTTCCTTTGGTTCCTACGGCATTTTCTGTCTCAGCTTGCAAGGAGATCTAATTTGGAAAAAGGATCTCGGGCAAATGCGAACCAGACGAGGATGGGGAGAAGCAGTGTCTCCCGTCTACCACAATGGCAAACTAGCAATCATGTGGGACCAAGAGGACCAGTCTGAAATTTTCGTACTTGAGAGTAACAACGGCAACATCATTTGGAAAAACCGAAGAGACGAACCAACCACATGGGCCACACCACTGATCGCTCCGATAGATGGCAAAACTCAATTAATTACTAATGGTACAAATGCGGTTCGGAGCTACGACTTTGAAACTGGGGATATCATCTGGGAAACCACGGGAACAACACTTAACGCAATCCCCTGCCCTGTTCCTTATCAAGATCACGTTATTTGCATGGGTGGCTATCAAGGAAATGATGCATTCTCGATCGACCTCCGCGCCAAAGGAAAAATCAACGATTCGCTAATCGGACCTCGGCAAGCAATCAAGTGGCGGATTCAACGCCATACGCCCTACGTTCCCTCTCCACTGATTACTGGGAACAGAATCTATTTTACGAAATCTCTAAATGCGATCCTCAATTGCTTCAATGCCGAGTCGGGAGAAGCAATTTTCAAAAACGAGGAGGGCTATCCATTGCCGATTCGCTTACCTCAGCTTAAGCAGATGTATGGGTCACCTGTGGCAACCAAAGATTTCATCTTCCTCACTTCAAGGGAAGGCACCACGCTCGTTATTAAGAACACTGCCCGTTTTGAAATCGTCTCAACGAATTCGCTTACAGAAGAGATAGATGCTTCGCCTGCCATTGTCGGCAATCAGATATTTCTTCGCGGCAAAAGGAATTTGTATTGCATTGAAAATGCAAGTCAAAAGTAGATCCCCAGACTGGCTTGAATTTTTAGCAGATTTTCATTGGAGCAGATTTGGAAACGCCGAGAGCTACTTCTTCCCCTCGTTCAATCTAGCGATCTCTTTTCGCAAATTTTTCATTTGCTCTGGAACAATCACGTTCAACCGGCACCGATCCAATCCAACGGGGCCTTTCTTAGCAACTAGCATTGGATACACCCTGCCAGTCTCCGGATTTTCTTTCTCTGAATAAAACCCAATCCCGACGCTCACAATTCGAGAATCGCTTAGTTTGTCATTTGGCAACAAAAACGTTTCCACAAACAACTCAGAGGAATTCGCTTGATCGAACAAATTTTTCTCTGGGGGAAGCTGTCCCATCACTTTTCCATTTTCATCACATAAATGGAGGAATCGTGTTCGCTCCAGGTCTTTCTGCTTCCTCCAAACCAAGCTTAAGCGAATCCCACTAGGCATCGCTACCGCCTCTGCTCCCATCAAACGAATATGGCTGCCAAATTCCACATCACGGTACGGCGGATGACTCGCCTCGATTATATCGTTCGCTGTCGATATTGGCTGATGATTGAAGTCAATCGCTAAAGTGCAGCCAGTAAGTAAAATCGCACACACCCAAAAAATTGGTGTCTTAAAACAACGCCACCATTCTACTGGAAAGGTCATCGCCGCTTTTTTGAATTGCCGACTGTAGAGACTAAGCAACGCATTTTTGGCGGGCATCTCGACTAACTTATACAACAACGCGGCAATGCCTACGGACATAAGAATGACACACCCGGCAACCGCCAACGGTGAGTAATTGGCAAGTGACCAATCGTATTGCCTTTCAACCGCAATGATTACGGTGTAGTGAATCATATAGAGGGCAAAACTAATCTCGCCCAAGAAGACTAATCCGCGACTGCCTAGCAATTTAGATAAGATCCCCTGAGATCTTGCAAATACGTAAATTACAATCGCAAAAACAAAAACCATCGCCGTGTACTGCACCCACAATGCCATCGCGGGGCCACCCCACTCAGCGCGGCGAATCAATCCAACAATTCCATATTTTCGTAACACCCAAGAGAAACCTGGAATCAAACTTAGCGCCGCAATTTCAATTACCGAATCAACCGGCGACGAACGAAAACGCGGTGTCGCGCGATTAAAGAAAATAAACCCAACACCCATCCCCGTGCAAAATTCGGGAAGCCTCAAAAATGGATTCACATGACAAGCGCGCTCAAGATCGTAATCGGCCCAGGCGGGCTGATTATCTAGAATCTGTATCCCCTTAACGGCGGCTAGGACAACTAACCAAAGTAGAATGTACTTCACCCAAAAACGATTTTGCCCGCCGATCAAAAAGAAGGGGAACATAAAATAAAAGAACATCTCGGTCGAAATGCTCCACGACACACCATTAAAAGAAAAAACCCATTTTGAATCAGGGACCCAACTTTGTAGCAACGCCAAATTCACTGCCAACATTTCATAGTCAATGACGACCATACCCACAACGTAGATCGTCACGATCAGGCAGACTAAGTGAAGAGGCCAGATCCGAGCCCAGCGCTTGTAATAAAACTTGGGAACCCGCGCGTAGGTTAACTGGTCTTTATAGACATAAGTAAGAATGAAACCCGACAGGACGAAAAAGAAGGAAACAGCCGCGCCTGCAACGACCGTCGAATACGCAGTCAGACCAAACCGCCCCAATCCGTCAAGATTGTGGTCAGTAACCAAGTGCCCAACAACCACCGCCATCGCTGCAAAGAACCTCATTCCAGTCAAAGCGCCTAAATGGTTCTTCTCCGCGTTCATCCATTTCCAATCAATCGTCCGTAGAAATTCAAAAAACTGTGTGGTTGATCCTAATCATTTGCCGTGTTTCGACCAACACGATTCGAGCGAGGTTTTGAGGGGCAACTGCACGAACTGTGAAGAAATTAGCGATCGGCACCTTTTTCAAGCCAAACGCCATCTTTGAGACCGGAATTAGCGCGAAAATGAGACTCGTACAAAAATCAACGTTTTTTCCTGTCGACACAGCACGAGTGACCAAATGTGTCCAACGCCAGACCAATAATTAGGTAAATGCGAAGTTGATGCGGATCAATCGCTTAAATCACAGGAGGCACCGTTGATTATGACCAAGCCTAGAAGAAAACCTAAAACGACTTATCACGCTTTTCTGGTCGAACCAGCACCGGGATTCGCGCCCTCCAATTGGCAACAAAACCCGGACTATTACAAAGTGATCGAGTACCTAGGGCCCAAATTTTTCAAGGGGCAAGCGGATGCGTGGAAGTTTCTTCACAACCACGAAAAGCAAAATCAAGGCTCGATCAAAACCTGGGCGATTTACCTCGACGACTTCGATCCACAGACAAGCCAGGCTATTCCATCACTTTCGAACCAGGCATTACTGGCACTCACCCGAAATAACCTAAATGCGGCGCAATCGAATTAGCTTGAGCGGTACTAAACCTCCGAGCCACCAACCGCTTTAGTTTTCTCGTGCTCGCGAACCTTCATTCGGATCTGATTCGGTATCTGTCACTTCTTCGGCTGGGTCGCCGACAAATCTTTCGTAAACGGCATTCAAATCCTTGTATTGATTGGGGTAGGCCATCTCACCACCATTGTGTCCAACCAACCCAGTACAAATAGCCAGCAAGATCATTCCAAATTTCCAAGACACGCCGTCTTCTGCATCTCGTTTTCTGGCAGATCTAGCGAACAAGGCTAAGATAATTGAGAAGGTCGTAATAATAATTCCGCCGGTTCGATGCCAAAATACTTCTTGGGATGTATCGAGGAAATCTTGCAAAGATGCCACAGCACCTCGATGCTCCATTGGGCTATACCACCAACCACTAAAACAAGCCGCCACTGCTCCAAACGCACCCAGCCACAGGCAATAGTAAGCACAATCACCCATCACATAGTTACCACGCAAACTCAAGAAAGCAAAAAAACCAGAGGCTAATAGCAATCCGATCGGTAAGTGCACCGCGGCCGGATGAAGTGAGCCGGCCGCATTGTAAAGCTGCTTGCTTTGCCTAGCCGCTTCCTTCGCACCATCGGGCTCTTCTATTTCGAACACTTGCTCATCACTTGTCGTGCCAACGTCGGTCACGGCATCTCCCTGCGATGCCTTCGCTGGCTCTGTTCCATCGTCAGTCGTCGGCACTTCCGGTTCCGTCACCGGTGGTGTTTCCGTACTGAGAACTAATTCAACATCTTCAGGCCACGACGCGCCTTGATCAATCCAATCCCGTAAAACTTTAATTTGAGCTTCGGTAAGTTTACTATGCTCCGGTGGAGGCATGAGTTCGTCTTCATCATCCGAGACGATCAAGAGAAACAGATCGCTATCCTCAGCACCATCGGAGCCAATGAAGTCGAGTGAATCATCGCGATCAGAAATACGAAAATCATTCTCTTCTCCGTCTTTTTCAATTTCACCATGGCATTCGAGGCAATGAGATTCAAAAATTGGTTTCACCTGCTTTACGAAATCAATTTCATTTTGCCCGACCGCTTTAGAAATCAGCGACAACTGGATTACTCCAATCACAAACGCTGGAAAGATTCGCATGAAAACCTTCGAAAAATTTTGCACAGCCCTACCCTCTATTTAACTCAACAGTAACTAAGTCGTCAAAAACTGTCAGCCTCAAGCCAAACAGTTACTTTTATGATATCTCAAATCGTCTTGTTTGGCTTGTACAACCGGTGCATGTTTGTGGAAAAAAACACGTTAGCAACCCAGATGGGAAACAAACAAAGCAAACCAAACTCGCCAAATGATCCACGATTGGTTGATTAAAATTCAATCGGCTCAACGACGGGAAGCACCATAATTTTCCCGTCTCCCAATCTGCCCGTTCTCGAAACGGCAACGATCTGCTCGATGACGCCCTCCACTTGCTCATCCTGAACCCAAATTGAAATTTCAACTTTGGGAACAAATGCGAGGGAATATTCATTCTCCCCGTATTGATCGAGGTAATTCTTTTGGCGGCCATACCCTTTAACTTCTCGAATACTGATCTCTTCAACCGCCTTACCAGTGATCGATGCGACTACCCGCTCGGCTAAAAACGGCTTGACGATCGCAACGATTTGTTTCATCTCAACTCCCTGGTCACGTGGGCAGTCAGCATTCACACATTACCCACAAGTTCGTGAAGGACAGCCCATCAATCAGCGTCTACTTCGCCTGCAAGATTCACTGCGGCCCAAGTCCAATGTCGATCGGAGGTCGCTTGCACTGAGTTTTGATCAAACCCGAGCGAAGCCACCAATTCGCGAATTTCATCCAGCGAAAGAGCAGCGTGCAGCGAATCTCTAAACAACTGTTGGGAGTATTCAGATTCTTGACCCGTGTAGGCGAGCACCAACTGCTCGAGCGTCTCTGCGTCTTGAGGTCTCATTAAATCACGAATAAATAAGAGGCCATCCTCAGCAGTAACTCGCACCATTTCTCGCAAACAAATTAGGGGTTCAGGGATATGGTGAATAATGCTATTGGACATCACCAAGTCAAACGCTCCTCGATCGTAACCCATTTTCTTTGCATCTACCTGCGCCAAGGTGATCCGCTCAATCAGCCCGGCGGCTTCGACATTGTATCTCGCAAGCTCAAGCATACTAACCGCCAGGTCAACGGCCATCACACGGCACTCATGGTCCTGCCGACATAGCTCAACAGGAATGAGTGCCGTTCCCGTTCCCAGGTCTAGCACATCACCAAAATCAAGTTCGACATCTGCAGTGGCAGCGGCCTGATCTCTGGCAAACTTAGACAACTCCTCAACAAAATGCTGGTTCACGACGGAGTGATCCATGTCATTGTATTCCTGGGCTTCCTTTTCGGAATCCATCACCTCTGGTTCAAGTACTCGATCTAGGCCCATATTATTTCTCAAACTAGTTGTTCGTACTCTTCATCCGTAGTAATTATTTTTGCTTTTCCAGCCATCGCAACACCAAGACCGGCAACCAATAATGCCATCAACAGATAAGCCCCAGCGAATTCCAAAACGATCGTTCGCTCAACTAAGCTAAATTTGGCGGCGGAGAATAATTCCCATGGCCAGAAAACTTTATCGCCTTGCAAAGGAGAGTGCATTAAACCAAAGAGAGTAAAAACACCTCCTAAAGAGAGAAAGCCTGCTGCTTTGAAAAAATCACGATCGATAATTTTTGCCGTTGCTGAAGCCCAAATCAAACTGGTTAAGATAAAACCACCCGCCAACACACTTAGGTAAAGCAAGAGCTTTTGAAGGTCCTCCGGCAACGCTGGGATATCCATGAATGGAATAAACCTACCGACGTAAATCATGACCAACTTTGCGGTGGCTGGAATGCAAGCCATCGCTAGAGCTGCATAATGGCGTCGAGGCGTAGCCTGAAAACTCTGAGCGGTGATCTCAAGACCAATGAAAACCAGAATAGGTAGAACCGCCGCCTTCGGAATCCAAACGAAAATTAAACCGAAGTATCCAATTAACCCGGCCCCGCCAATAAACAGCGCCGTAGCCAACGTGTAGGCAGCCCGACCTCCCATCGCTTTATAAGCTGGGTGGCCAATGTAGGGAGTCGTCTGCACAACTCCTCCACACACCGCAGCCAGCATCGTGGCAATTGCCTCAATACCAATCACGCGGCTCGTCTTGAAATCATCTCCTACCGCCGCAGCACTCTCGGCACAGTCTATTCCTCCAATTACCGTCGCAATTGCGAAAGGAATGACGTAGCCGAGATAAGGGCCAACCTTGCCAAAAGAACCTACCCATTCAAAGGTGAATGCAGTCAACCACTCCTGCGGAAACCAAACTAAACCTAAGCTGACTGGTTTCTCGACCAAATCGAATTGCACCGCTGTCCCAACCCCAAGCAAAACGTAGTAAACCAGGCAGCCTGCCAAAACAGCCCCCAGTGCTCCAGGGATTTTAAAAGGCAATGCTTGCCGTGCGATCAAGGTCGCCAACACAATTATCAAAGAAGCAAATCCAACCAAAGGACTGGCCGCAAGCTCTGTCATTTGGGTAAATGCAATTAACAAAAGCGCAATGGCCGCGAGTGAACCAAGCAGGCCCGCTCTGGGAAAAATGCGATGCAACCAATTACAACACGGAGCTAAAGCAGCTTTCACAATTCCAGACACCATGATCGCACAAATCCCAATGTGCCAAGTCTGCATTGCTGCAGCCTGTGGATCCAACCCATCGTCTAGTCCAGCAGTATACGAGGGCCCCAAAACCAACAAAACCATGCCAATGCTGCTGGGAGTATCCAATCCCAATGGCATCGCCGTCACATTAGTCAATCCAGTTCGCCGCGCGTAAAGAAATGCTAGCCCGAAAAAGAGAAGGTCACCGACCATAACACCGATTGCGGTTCCAGGAACCATGTAAGCCAATGCAAAATCTACAGGGAATCCATAAATCCCATGAAGCATGCCGACTAATAAAACCAAGCCAGCAATATTATCTAACATCAAGCCAAAGAAGGCATTTACGTCACCAGCACGTGCCCACAAATATTTATTTTCCGTCATTAAACGACTTTCGGCATGGGGTTTGCATAAATGTTGTATCGGCCAGCAGTATTAATGCTGTCACCGAATCGGGGGCTTCAGGGACGCGAGTTTAAATTGCAAAAAAATCTCTGTCAAACGGGACCTAATGTGTCAGGTTCCTCCCCGATACACGTCATAGAGGAGAAGGCAGTCCTTCGTAACCTTTAGAATTACCCACTAAATAGGAGAGCATTGAGGAGAAAACGGTTGAAAACAAGGCTTTTTTGGCATACACCGAACCAAACTCCACTAAGATGCGTAAATCGTTATGAAAGCTACATTGACCAACGATGTTCATTTCACAGACCGACAATTCAAGGCAAAAATTGATCCAGTGACTGACGAGCAACTACTTCTCGAATACCGCAAAACCGGCGATCGGGAATTGTATGCACAGTTAGTCTATCGATATGAGCGCGAATTGTTCAGCTACCTGCGTCGTTACTTAGGTAACGCTGAAATGGCAGAAGACGTATTTCAAGCAGCATTCTTGGCGGTTCATCTAAAATGTGAAACATTCCAAGAAGGCCGACGTTTTCGCCCGTGGCTTTACACCATCGCGACCAACGCAGCCATCGATGCTCGCCGGCGAAACAAACGACACAGGACGGTCAGTTTGGACACTCCGCGTGAGCAGGACAACGAGGACGTGGGTCGATTAGTTAATCTTTTGGAAAGTAGTGATCCAGATCCTTCTAGCGCTGCCGTCAGTGCCGAGCGAAATCGGCTTGTCCGAGAGACACTCGACAAATTACCCGAATCGATGACGGCCGTCATTCACTTGGTTTATTATCAAGGAATGAAGTATCGCGAAGCAGCAGAGGTTTTAGACATTCCAGTAGGAACGGTAAAAAGCCGACTTAATTCTGCGATCACCAAACTGACCGATGTTTGGAACACCAGCCACGTCGATTGAATGGATATCGATAGGGCCGAAACACAAGAGACCAAATTAAAGTGAAAAATCCCTCAGAAGAAAATTTGCTGGGATACGTGTTAGGAGCATTGGACGCTCAAGAACAACGTGACATTCAGCAAACGATCGACGATAACCCTGAAATTGAAGAACAACTAGTCAAGATCAAGGGGGATCTTCTACCCTTGGATTGCCTCGATTCTTCAAGCCCTCAACCGGGGCTTGCAAGACGGACCCTCGAATCAGTCGCCATTTGGCAGAACTCTTCATCGTTAGCTTCAACAACTTACTCCGAAAAGCCATTGGCCCAAAGCGTTCTGGCCGCTATCGATTCCGCAGAGGAATCGATAGAGTCTGAACCCCAACTGGATGCGACAACACCGCGGTTACGCGTTTCAATCTCGGACCGCTTACTCCATCCTAACACGTGGTCTTTGCCTGACGTTTTAGTGGGAACGGCATTCTTAGCGATCTTCGCGGGGCTGCTTTTTCCAGTCATTTCTTACACAAGATTTCAAAGTCGAATCGCAGTTTGCGACTCCAACCTACAAGCTTTCGGTAGCGGACTGATCACGTACAGTAACGCTAACGAAGGTCGTTTCGCAGCAATTCCCCACGCGAGTCAGTTAGTGTCGGTTGGCTATATTGGACCTGTTCTCAAAGACGCTGGCTTTCTTGAGGATGACTCGGTCCTTGCTTGTCCTGGAATTGCGAATTCCCGTCCGCCAGTTAACATTCCGACTTGCGAACAAATTGAAGCGGCCCAAAGCCTGATAGAACTGGATTATTATCTTCAGAACTCGTTAGGGCACTTCGGTTTTTCGATGGGACATCAAGTTAACGGCAGCTATCAGCCGCCGCGTGTCCGTGGATCCAGCTTCCGCGGAGTGAGTTATGTCATGCTAGCCGGTGACCGTCCTTCGGCGAATATGCCCGGTAGAGCAAGCATGAATCATTCCAACCATGGCCAAAACATTCTTTTCGAAGACGGAGGCACCCGTTACGTTGTCGGACATTCTTACGGAGAAGACGCGATTTTTGAGAATGACTACGGCATCGTCGGTCCCGGCTCTCACTTTGGTGACAATGTCATTGCAGCCGCACATCTAAGGCCGGTAACCGAGTGAGACCGAGTCTCTCTTGCACACGCCTGCCTCTCCGTACCGTCACCCCTCGCTTGTGAAGTCAACGTACCCTTGATGGCTCATCGGGCGGCTCACGAGGAACCCCTGCACCATATCGCAGCCATGATTTCTGAGGAATTCTATTTGCTCAAAAGTCTCAACTCCTTCTGCAACTACCTTTAAATTCAAGCCGTGGCCGAGGGACAGGATAGTTTTTGCAATCGCTACGGCTCGTGTGCAATGAGGAATGTCGCGAACAAAAGAAGGATCAATTTTCAACGTACGAATTGGGAAATCTCGAATGTACCCAAGCGATGAAAATCCAGTTCCAAAATCATCGATGGCGATCGACATCCCGAGCTCATTAATTTCGTGCATCAACCGCAATGCACGGTCTTTGTCCTCCATCACAGCATTTTCAGTAATCTCCAACTCAATCCACTCGGGCTGAATGTCAGTCACCTCCAAAGTCTGTTTCAGTCGCGAGATAAAATTAGGGTCATTCAATTGACGCGGAGACAAATTCACAGCAATTGGCCCAGTCAATACTCCACCATCATGCCATAGCTTTGCTTGTCGGGCGACGATCTGAAATACGCGATCCCCTAACTTTTCAATCAACCCAAAATCTTCCGCCAAGGGAATAAATTCAGACGGAGAGACGATAGCCCCATCTCGCTTGGTCCATCGAACAAGTGCCTCACAACTATTAATTCGATTCTCATGAAGACAGAGCTTCGGCTGATAAACGACCTCCAATTCATCGCAATCAATCGCTGTCCTTAACTCGCCCAGCAAGCTTTGACGACGTTCTAGATCCTCCGCCAATTCAGAAGAAAAGAACGTCACTTTGTTTTTCCCTTCCTCTTTCGCCTGATACATCGCAACGTCCGCATGACGCATCAATGACTCCACCGTATCAGTGTGATCAGGATAGACCGTCGTTCCAATACTGACACCAATGAATACACGCTGACCGTCCAAAATAAACTCACGCCTGATTGCCTCGACAACGGACTCCGCCGCAGCTTTTGAATTTAAAGAACCGTCTGCCTTTTCAATCATTAAAATCGCAAATTCATCTCCTCCAAAACGGGCGATAAAGCAATCCTCGTCGAGGGTTTCTCGCAAGCGTTTACTAACCTCCACCAAAAGCTGATCTCCCGCATCATGACCCAAGGTGTCGTTTACAATCTTGAAATCATCTAAATCGAGAAAGCTAACGCTAAACCGTCTACTGCCAGCTTGATCAGCCTCTATTACCTCTGCTACCCGTTTTCGAAAAAATCGTCGATTAGGTAATTTTGTCAGATGGTCGTGCAGCGCCTGCCGACGCAACTCAAGTTTCTTCATCTCAATCTGTGTGATGTCTGAAAAAAGCGCAATTAGATTCGTCGTTTCGCCATCGATATTTTTCGATGGACTGATGGAAAGCCAGCTTGGAACCTTTTGACCGTTGCGTCGGATTAACTTCACATTTCCCGACCACGGTTTTCCTGCTTGGGCAGAATTTACGATTTCAGTATAAATCGCTGAATCACAATGAATCGTATTAGACAAGCAAGTTCCCAACAGCTCTGCATGGGCTTTACCAATGGTGGAAATGAATTCCGGGTTAGCCTCGCAAATCAACCCATTGCAATCGAGGATCACAACCGCTTCTCGAGCGGCTTGAAAAACGCTGGCTAACAAGTTCAGCCGGTTTTGGCGATTTCGTTCTAACGTCACGTCGCGTGAACAAGTCACGAAATAGGAATCGTTACTTTCCGTATCGCGAAAGGTTGCGCGGCGGGTTGAAAGCTTAAATGGCACACCCACTGAATCTACGAAATCTTCAATTTTCGAAGACGAATTTGCAGACCTCCAAATATCCGGCTCACAAGAATCATCCTCCATCGAATAATCGCCTTCCATGAAATCAGCGATGGTATTTCCAATGATTTCATCTCGATCAATATCATGGATTTCACAAAAAGCATCATTCACCAAAAGAAATTTGCTCTCCGCTGTCTTTACCGAGAGCGGTTGTGGAGTTGCGTTAAATACGCTTCGAAGAAAATCTGCTTCTCGAGCCAACAGGTGCTCTCGGCTTTTTGACTCCGTCCCATTTCGTATGGTCAAAAAGCAACACGCAGTTGGGCGACCCGCATTCTCAAAATCAAATGCTCTAGATTCAAACTCATACCATTGCGGATTAGATGACGAATTCGATTTCAATTCAATTTCAAATCCCTCTGCGCGAATTACCTGCTGCTCGATTTTGACTCGCAAATCCGAATTAACATCAAAACCAAGTGCTAAAATCTGGCCGATGGTGCTCGATTCAAGTTGCGATGCCTCACAAGCAAATACTTTTAAAGCCGCAGAATTGAAACTAATGCACTCACCACTGCACAACAGCAAAACAGCATCTGGTGAATTATGGACCAACGACACCAAGGAGTGATGGAAGGCGGAGGCATTGGTAACCCGATTATCCGCGGTATGTTCGAGAAGATTCGCGTCTTCGCTTGACGGACTAGGTATTAAATTAGTCTCACTAACGTAAGAGTCTAGTCGAGCGAGTACCTCTCTCATGGTATCGAGAGACGATACTCGATGCCCTTTATGTAATTCGTTCATACGCTTTTGACGGCTCACTTCATTATTAGCAATGGGTCAGAATGCTTGGCTTTAAAACGTATGTCATTTATGGGACACTTAAGGGGGAAAAAAAAATCTTTCCCCACCTATTTAAGGCGGTTATTTGATTGAGACAAGAATTGGGACAATCGGACACGCTCAATCGATATTGGTTCCGATTTTACGGGTTGTAACGGTTATTCTAGATCGTCCAGCCGCTGCCCAAACAAAACAAAATGTTCACCCTGATTTCAAACTCTGAATGTCCGAAAAAATAAAAACTATGGAACTGATGAGCCCGGCCGGCTACTGGCCAGAATTACAGACCGCCATTGAAGCGGGCGCTGATGCGGTTTATTTCGGCTTGAAGCACTTCTCTGCCCGTGGCAAAGTTGGTTTTGCTCTCGAAGCATTACCCGAAGTCGTCGAAACACTTCATGCGAGAGGGGTGAAAGCGTTCGTCACCTTCAATACGCTCGTGTTCGAACATGAATTCGAAACCGCTGAAACTGCTATCCTCGCAATGGCTGCCGCAGGAGTGGATGCAGTCATTGTTCAGGACCTTGGGATTGCGAGCTTAATCCATCAAATCGCCCCCGAGTTGATAATTCACGGCAGTACGCAAATGTCGATTACCAGCGCACAAGGCGCTGAACTTGCAAAATCCGTCGGTTGTCGTCGCGTCGTCCTCGGTCGAGAGTTAAGCCTTAGTGATATCAAGACAATTGCCAAAGCGACCGACATTGAACTTGAGGTGTTTGTGCACGGCGCCCTTTGTGTCTCCTATTCAGGGCAGTGCTTTAGCAGCGAAGCGTGGGGAGGCAGAAGTGCCAATCGCGGCAAATGCGCCCAGGCATGCCGGTTTTCCTACGACCTCATCGTAGACGGTGAAGAACGGGATCTCGGCGCTTTCCGCTACTTGCTCTCCCCGGGTGATTTGTTCGCGCTAGACCAAATTCCAGAATTGCTTGAGATCGGAATCTCCTGCGTAAAAATAGAAGGGCGTTACAAAGATTCAGAATACGTTGGACTAACCACACAAGCGTATCGGGAAGCCATCGACCTCGCGATGCATCAGCTACCGGTAACCATCGAGCAAGACCAACGGCTGGAAATCGAGCAGATTTACTCTCGGGGGCTCGGCCCACACTTTATCTCAGGAACCAACCACCAAACAGTCGTCAATGGACGTGCCCCAAGACATCGCGGCATCCATCTCGGTGAAGTCACTTCGGTTTCCAATACTCATGTCGAAATCCGCACCCAACACCCGGTCAAACGTGGCGATGGCCTCGTATTCGATGCGGCTGACTGGCGCAGCCCTGACGAACCCGAAGAAGGGGGACACGTCTACGAAGTCCGGCTCCGAGATGACTCCATCGTCGAACTGGAGTTTGGCCACCACGACGTCGACTTTTCCAGAATTCGCGTAGGTGACCTTGTTTGGCGAACTCGAGATCCGCAACTCGTCAAAAGTCTCAAGCCACTGACTCGCACGGAAGTTCCCATCTTTACTCGGGAAATTTCCTTTGAAGTCACCGCAAAGATTGGCGAGCCAATTTCAATTATCGCCTCCAACGAGAATGGCCAAACAGCTCAATATCTGGGGGATAGCCCACTCCAACCGGCCCAAAAACGAGCCCTGGATTTGGAAATCCTCCACGACAAACTCGGTCGCCTCGGAGGAACGCCATTCCACCTCAAAGACATTAACTTGCTAACGGAAGAAAATGTTTTCGTTCCGACAAGCGAGCTGAATCAGGCTCGTCGCCAAATGGTTGACCAGCTCTTTGAGGACAGCGGTAAAATTGTCCCGATCCCCGCAACTCCGATGGTCGCTTCAAAATTAGCAGAAATGCAAGAAGCGCGTTCCAAAGTGATGGCAGACGATACCGCCCCCCAACTGACCACACTACATGTGTTAGTTCGTTCGCCTATTCAATTGGATGCCGCGATCGAATCCCTGCTACAACTAAAGGAATCTACACCCAATCTGGCCAGTTCAATTACGCTTGACTATCTTGAGCTTTATGGCCTTCGACCTTCCATTGAGAAAATCAAGGAAGCAGGTATCCAGGCTCGCGTTGCTAGTCCCCGGATTCTCAAACCCAGCGAACAGAAGATCATTCGTTTTCTATTATCGCTAAACTGTGACATTCTCGTCCGCTCAGGAGGCTTGCTCTACGACCTAATTCAAACCAACGAAGACGAATCAACCCCCCGGCCGCAGTTGATTGGAGATTTCAGCCTTAACGCCGCAAACTCGGTAACCGCTTGGACGTTACTCGATTTAGGCGTCACACGAGTCACACCGGGATACGATTTAAATTCTGAGCAAATTGAACAGCTCACCGAAAGAGTGCCACCTAATAAACTTGAAGTCATCGCCTACTCTCATTTACCGGTTTTCCATATGGAACATTGTGTTTTTTGTCGATTCCTCTCCGATGGCACCGACAATACAAACTGTGGCCATCCCTGTGAAAAACACCAAATTGCCGTTCGCGATTCACAAGGACGAGCACATCCGGTGATGGCTGACGTTGGCTGCCGAAACACGATTTTTGGTGCAGAAGCCCAAACAAATCCACATGCGATCGTTGCCTGGCGAGCAGCTGGAATCTCCGACTTCCGGCTTGAGTTCGTCCACCAAACTCCAGAACAAGTATCCAAAGTTATAAGTGCTTTCGGTCAATTTTTAAGTTCCGAAGCGACAGAAGAAACTGCAGGCCAGCTCGCCCAAACCATCGAAAAAAACTCCCCACAGTCAACGACGGAAGGGAGTTTGTTTGTACCAAGTGATTATAAAAACTTGGTTCAGCTAAGTTGAGAATTCATCGCACTAAGTGATGGTGACGATGTCACTCAGCAACCAAACTTATTCACGTAGCAATCGAGTCAGGCCGAGTATTTTACTCTGCTGCAACTCGATTTCGTTCAAGTCTTTTCCCGCAGCCAGTTTTTCCATCCTGCGATTTATTTCTTGAAGAACGCCAAGCGTGTTGAGAACACTTTCTTTCATCTCCGGCGCATAGGCTTCTTCGATCAAGGGCATTACTTTTTGGGTAAACACGGAACTGTCCCCGCCCTCAATCATCATATTAATGGCATCCGCAAAATCAGCTTGATGCTTGTCCATCATGTCCTCAAAACCCTCGCTCGTTAGCTTTTGAGTTTCAGCCAACTGCTCGTCAATGTAGGACATCAAAGCCACTTCAGCCTGTTCGCGAACAGTAGGCATGCTTTCGATCAATTCTTGACTCGCCTGACTAGCCCATACTGGAGCTGAATTCCTAACCTCCGCTGCGGCAATTTCCATTGCGCGAGGGGAATTATCTTCGAGGTAGGCTTTGGCAGACCCCACGACTGTCTCCGGTTGCGTTAACTCATCGAGCATGTAATAGCCGTAACCAAAGTAAACACAAAGCAAGGCAATCGAAATTAACCCAACTAACAAAGAAAGGTTGGTGCCCAGCGATGTTACTCGGCGCTTACCAGCAAGCTCTTTGACTAGATGATCAATTCTCTCTTCTACATGGGAAGTATTCGTCATTTTAACTCTCGTCTATTATGTATGTTTTAATTTTCTATTGCGGCATGGAATTCAGATCGTTTGATCAATTATCTTTTTTCGGTTCCTCATCAACTTCATCATCCGAATCCTTGTCTGCTGGCTCGGGCTTGGAAGGCAACTGCTTCGTTTTGCCAACCTCCGGAGCCTTGGCCTCGGGGGTCGCCTTGGAGACTCCTGCCGCTGTCGAAACATCTTTTTTGACCGGCATCTGGTAGTTCTCCGAATGAATCAACATCAGACGAACTAACTCGAGCATCTCTGCGAGAATTTGCTCACTAACGGGCATATTACCTTGCTCAGACTCTGCAATTGGAAAGCTCTCCAATCGATCCGCCAAGACTTCGATTTGCTCTTGAAGAAAATCCAAGTAATACCGGTCACCAATACTTGCATAGATATCTTCAACATTCCCCCGCACCAACTTAAGTTTCTCCGGGTCCTCAAGTACCGGATACTGCCGCACCAAAAGCTTTTCTTGCTCAGAAAGCAACTCTTCATAGGACGCCGCTAATTTCACCTTGAGCTTCTCTTCCACGTTCGCAATCAACTGCTCCCGCTCAATATCAAATGCATCCATGTAGGCGTCGGAATCCTTTTCAGCCTGTTCGCGGAACACTTCCATGACGTAGGGCCCCTGCTCTTCCATCAACTGAGCGAGTTGTTTGGTTAAAGGCTCAGCAAATGTCTCCGGCTGCTCCTGAATGATCCTTTGCACTTCAACAATCCGCTGATTTTTAATCTCGTTGTACAATCCATTGAATTTAAAAAGGGCACCAATCACAAAAACTAATAATCCGGCAAACAAAATCATGCGGACTTTGGTGGCCCATCTCAGCGCGTTAAGAATTCGCCTGCTTTCGTTTTCCAACTCACTGAGCTTTTTGTTCAATATTTCTATTTGTTCGTCTTGCGTTGCCATACTGTACCTTTCTCAAGTATCAGAAATCAGGTTTGGAAGTGATTGATCAAACGTGGCTTGAACGATCCCGATTACGTTTCTAGCGAAGCAAAATGCAATTTGGTAGGAAATTGCAATGAAATTTGCCGATAAACCCACCAATTCCCCACCCTGAGGAGGAACTTTCTGTTTTCAGGTTTTATTAACAGGCTCCTTTAGCCCCTTAGCGTTAATGACCGCCCCTCGAATTCTACGGCGATCTCAATCCATGCACACTTCTGCAAGGCAACTTGACCTCCCTTCCCAGCCTGTGCTTTCGTATAATCCGAGTCCTTCGAAGACCAAATTAATCAACCTAGGAATACTAATGTCAGCTGAGACCGTTATCCGATTACCCGAACGAAGTGAAGTGAAAGAATCGGACACCTGGGACCTAACTCAATTATTTGCCGACGATGCCCAATGGCAGGTTGCCTTGGAAGAAATTGAAATACAAATAAAAGGCTATGAAAAATTCCGAGGCACCCTCAGTAGCAGCGCGGAATCACTTGCAGCTTGCCTCGAATTTGACAGTCTCGTTGAACGGGCTGCGGAGCGACTGGGAAATTACGCGTACTTAAAAACGGTCGAAAACCAAACCGATAGTACTTACCAACGTATGATTGGGCAGTTTCAAAATATTGCAACGCGGGCGGGCGAGGCAGCAAGTTTCATTCGACCCGAGATCCTTGCAATCTCCGATGAGCAATTGGCCCAGTTTATCGAATCACCCTCACTCGAACTTTTTGGATTAGCGCTCGAAAGACTGACGCGATACAAAAAGTTTACCCTTGGAGAAAAAGAAGAACAGCTCTTGGCGATGCAAGGGGAAATGGCGGGAGCAACCTCAAAGATTTTTCGCCAGCTACATGATTCTGATCTCAAATTTGGAAATGTCACTAATGAAAAAGGAGAATCTATCGAACTGTCTCCAAGCACATTTTCTCAGTTCTTAATTTCGCCAGATCGAGAAGTTCGAAAAACCGCTTTCCATCAATTTTACGAACAATTTACTGCCCACGAAAATACACTTGCGGCAACACTCTCTGGCTCAATCCAAAAAGACATTTACTACGCTCGTGCGCGAGGCTATTCCAGTGCACTGGACCAAGCACTCTACGCTGACAACGTTCCCGAAACCGTCTACGACAGTCTGATCGATTCGGTTCGCAATCATCTGCCGTCACTCTATAAATATTATGACCTTCGCAAGCGGAAAATGGGACTCGATGAAATCCATCAATACGACACCTATGTCCCGATTCTGAGCGACATCGAAGTCCACCACAATTGGGACGAGGCGGTTGATGTCGTTTGCGATTCACTAGCTCCTCTGGGCAGTGAATATTGCTCAACCCTCCGTTCCGGTCTTTCGGGGCGCTGGTGTGACCGCTACCCCAATGCTGGAAAACAATCAGGAGCATTTAGCTACGGAACTTACGATGGCATACCGTACATAATGATGAATTATAAACCGACGGTCCTCAATGATGTATTCACGCTGACGCACGAAGCCGGTCATTCAATGCACTCTCATTATTCCATCAAAAACCAACCTTATGAATATTATAATTACACGATTTTTGTAGCAGAAGTTGCAAGCACTTTTAACGAGCAGTTGCTTACCAAACATATGCTCGACCATGCGGGCGACGATCGACTGCGTGCTTATTTGATCAATAATGAGATCGATGGAATTCGAGGTACGATTATTCGTCAAACCATGTTTGCCGAATTTGAAAAAATCACTCATGCGATGGCTGAAGCAGGAGAACCATTAACTGTCGATTCTCTAAAAACCACGTACAGTAACCTACTTGCTGACTACTTTGGCCCAGATTTCTCAATCGCTCCAGAATTGCCATTAGAGTGCATGAGAATTCCACACTTTTACCGCGCATTTTATGTTTACAAGTATGCGACTGGGCTCTCGGCAGCCATCGCCCTTAGTCAACGCGTGCTCAATGGCGGTGAATCCGAACTGAATGATTATCTGAGTTTCCTCAAAGGCGGTTGTTCCAAATATCCACTGGATCTACTTCGTGATGCAGGTGTCGACCTTGAAAGTCCAAAACCAGTTGATACTGCTTTAAAACGTTTTGGAACGCTCGTTGATGAGCTTGATGAACTTCTTTAGTCGCGTGTCTCTGGACATGGATTACTCGAATGTAACAACATTATTGGATTTCAATTGGTATGACATTGATGCCTTCCAAAAAAAGAATGCCGCCAAATTGGTATCGGGCAAATTGGCTTCGATTGATTTTAGCCATCCTCGTCTGCCTACTGGGAATTTCGGGAGATACCGCGGCGCAGGCTCCCCCGAAAGGCAGTTCGTCAACGGACTGGCGGAGTGAACGAATTGCGTTAGAGGACGAATTCTTGGCGGACCTCAAACGGATCGCTCAATGGTGCGATGCCAACGGGAAGCCCGAACTCGCTCAGACCACTTTGTCCTTGTTCACCGATCGCGACCCTCGTCGTCAGTATATTTTCCTCCCTTCAGAAAAATCGATGCCAATTCTCTCGACGGGAGGCTCGCAAGAATGGCTTGATCAAATCAATCAAGCCTCCGTCGATCACGGCAGCCGCATTTTTGATCTAGCAAAAAATGCCGGAGATAAAAATGCTGGCAGCTATGCCTACCAGTTACTAAATGAGGTTCTGTTTTACGATCGCGACCACTTAATTACCCGAAAAATCCTCGGGCATAAGCGACAAAAAGACGGCTGGAACGTCGCCCCTGATTCCCTGCGTTTTAAATCTGCGACGCGCCCCCATGATTTTGTGCAATGGCCCGCTAGAAGTTACGTAAGAGTTCTAACACCTCATTTTGAAATCGAATCCAACGCTGAGGAAGCTCGAATCGCCTACTTAGCAAAAGAGCTTGAACAAACCTACTTAATTTGGCGCCAAGTTTTTTACGACTATTGGGGTAGTTCGGATGCCGTAAAACGCTGGATTGACGGCAGTGGCACTGCCTCTCGCTCGCGACGCAGATATCGCATCCTATTTTTCAAAGACCGCGGATCCTACCTGCAACAGCTCGAGCCTTTGGTGCCGGGAATTGAAGTCTCCACCGGATACTACGACGGCAAAGCGGAAATCTCGTTCTTCTATGACGGCGACAAAACGGCGGAAGATACTTGGCGACACGAATTGACACACCAGTTATTTCGAGAATCAGGTCGCGCAACAAATCAAAAGGCTTTTGAAAACCAATTCATCTGGCTCGATGAGGGCATCGCAACCTACGCCGAATCCACAGCAAAGAACCAACACCTTTTTGGCGAGTACTACACTCTCGGCGGGTTTGACTCCCGACGAATACAATATGCCCGGTTTCGTCGTTTTTTAGAAAATTACTACATCCCATCACAAGAACTCTCCGCACTTGGACGAGTGGAACTGCAGCAACGAAATGATTTAGTAAGAATTTATTCTGAATCGGCAGGGCTTGCAGAATTCCTGATGAATAGCGAACACGGAGCACTGCAACCTAAACTAAATCAGTTTTTAAGAATCATGTATCAAGGGAAAGTTAAACCCGGACGCTTTCAATCTGCCATTGGAAAGACTTTTTTAGAACTCGATGAGCAATACGTAGATTTTCTAAAAATTCAACCTTCTGAGATAATACGTTTCTTGATTCGTCCCGAATTAAAAACGGAACTCTCACTGCCTGGTGTCAATTTAACACTAAAAGACTTTGAAGCGATTGGGAAATGCGTCCAACTAAACTGGCTTGATCTTTCGGGAAGCAAACTGCCCAGCGATTGTTTTCTTAAACTTGGGGCTTGCAACCAATTAAATCAACTCTTTCTCAATGGCTGTCAATTGGAAGAAGGAGCCTTGAACGGTATTTCCTCACTGGATAGCGTTAACGAAATTGACTTCAGTGGATCCTCCATCAGTAACCGAGACTTGCCAGCTCTATCCAAGGCTACCCAACTGAAGTCACTTAATCTGACCCGCACGAGGGTCACGGACGATGGCTTAAAAAATTTGAAAAATCAATTGCCCAATCTCATAATTATTCAGTAACTTCCTGCCCAATCAATAACCGCTGAAGTGGCAATTCGAACTCTTAACTCACCCCCAACTGGACTTCCCTGATGAAACCTTGGAAACTCGCCGACAACAACTACGGGCATGTTAAAAACCAAAATTATGAGGTCGCAGTACTTCCATTAGGTGCCACCGAACCTCACAACCTTCACCTTCCATATGGAACAGATCTATTCGAAGCTTCCATCGTTGGGGATAAAATCTGCGAAGCGGCTCACCATGCTGGCGCCAAGGTCGTCCTATTACCTACCATTCCCTTTGGAACCGAAACGAATCTCCGCGAGTTTCCTCTCGCGATCAATCTCAATCCATCAACCCTCCACATGGTTATTCGAGATATCGTTGACTCCCTGTTGAATGATGGAATTAAAAAAATTGTCTTACTTAACAGTCATGGTGGAAACGGCTTCAAACCGCTCCTGAGAGAACTGTCAGGAAAAAATGAAGCTCATGTTTTTTTATGCAATTGGTACCAAGCGCTCGAAGATGTCTACTTTGATATTTTTGAGAAAGCAGAAGACCACGCGGGTGAAATGGAAACATCCTTTGGGCTCGCTTTTTTTCCCGAATTAGTCGCGAAAAACCCAGATGGCACCTTAAATGCTGACGACGGATCGACACGACCAGCAAAACTCGACGCGTTGAATCGTGGATGGGTTTCCATCACCCGCCCCTGGCATCTACTCACACAAAACTCTGGTGCGGCCGACCCCCATGCGGCAAGCGAGGAAAAAGGACAAAAAATGATGGATGTATTGGTCGAAAGGCTTGGGAAGTTTCTCGTCCAATTATCCGACGAACAAATTACCGACCAATTCCCGTACTAACCGTAAAATCGGCGTTGAGGCAAAAAAACGCGTTGACCATCGAACGACCTCAGCTTAAAATTCCGCCTCTGTGACCGCACGCAGCGAGTCGCAGTATCGATGGTGGGTATAGCTCAATTGGTTAGAGCGCTGGATTGTGATTCCAGAGGCTGGGGGTTCAAGTCCCCTTACTCACCCTTCACCTCAAGCCCGTAAAACTTTGGTTTTGCGGGCTTTTTTCGTCTTCATTCGCGAGATTCTCCCAACACCTGAACTCCGATGTATTTTGGTTTTAGCCACAAGCGACTTGCCTTTTTCACGCGTGCTCCTATCATTCCGCCAAGTCAGTTTGGGGCAACACGCTGATGGGATTCGAAGATGTCAATTTATTCACGCAGTAATTTTCTGCGAGTCTTTCTGTTCGGCTTGGTTCTATCCTCCCTAACCGTTCCCGCAGAAGCTCGATTTTTTCAAGACGAAAAAAAACAAACCACGGGTGAAGGTCTGTTCAACAAGGTCTGGAAACCCAGCGAAGCTGAATCAAGAGATAGCGGCGATGGCCTCGGGCCAATGTTTAACGGAATCTCCTGCGTTGCCTGTCACAATCAAGGCGGAGTTGGCGGCAGCGGAGACAACATTGCGAATGTTCAAATCTTGACCGTTCTTCCTCGACAAGATAGCCGAAGAAAATTCCGTCTCGATCAGGTCGCTCTCGAAATGCTGTTTCAACAAGCCGTGAAACTACATCCCGATTTTCAGCTTCAAAATTCTATCACCCTACACCGATCCAGTGTCCAAAATGCGGAATACAACAATTGGCTCAAGGACGTTTTCGAATTTAAAAGCGTTGCCAAAGCCACTGGCTTTGAAAGCAATAGAAACCTGCTACGAGAGCGAGGTCGCTTACTAACGGAAACGCCGATACATCGAGTCAAAAAAGGATCGGCCAAAGATCGCTTTACAATCCAAATCTCTCGCCGTAATACACCGTCGCTGTTTGGCGTCGGTGTTATTGACAGAATTTCCGATCAGGACATCCTAGCTTTAGAGTCTACCCAAAAGAATACAGACGGCCCAGTGAAAGGCATAGCGCCAATCTCTGATGATGGGAGAATTGGGAAATTTGGCTGGCGAGGAGAACAATCATCGGTCGCAAAATTCACCTCGCAAGCTTGCGCAATCGAATTAGGACTATCTAATGCTGAACACCCACAAGCCAGAATTCCATTTCCTAAGTCTCATCAGTCAAGCCAACAACGCCACGATATTTCAAAATCTGAAATAATGAAACTTGTCGAATTTGTTAACTCCTTAAACCCAATCGCCGCCAGACTTCCCAAAACCAATAACGAATCGCAGTTACTTCAAAAAGGACAGGACCAATTTAAGACGATTGGCTGCGCTGCATGTCACGTCCAAACCGTTGGTATCGCCCAAAATGTATTTAGTGATTTCCTTCTTCATGACATGGGCTCTGAATTGGCCGATGCATCGCACTCGATTAAGATAAAAACACAATCTGTCTTTGGCCGCACCGAACAGGAATTCGAAATAAAAAACCCTCAGCGCTGGCAAACACCACCGCTTTGGGGTGCCGCGCTCTCCGCTCCCTACATGCATGACGGCCGATCCGATTCCTTTCATGATGCAATCCTCGTTCATGGTGGAGAAGCAGCTTCCTCGGTCGACAAGTATCAAAGACTGGCACCTTTAGACCGAAAGCTGTTGCTAGAGTTCTTGCAGGCTCTGGGGGACAATTCGAAAAAAGAAATGAACAAACTCGCACCGGCCGCCCATGGCTGGGGAGTTCCTCCGGAAAGATCCCGCAAAGGTCGTCTTGTGCGAAAACAGCCTTAGCCCCAACATTTTAAGTCAGCAAAAACGATTCTTTTCGGTGTACTCAAAAACTTCAAACGCCTATTTTTCATCGCGTTTTAGACGCAAATTTTGATTGAATTTGATGGTCGATTTCCGATCACCGTCCTGACCGGTCACTTACGGCGAGTTATTACACAGAACCTACATCAAATCATGAACATTTAGTTCATTTTCCCGCAGGGCGCGACTAAACTTGTCTCTCTGGCTACGAGCCTGATTGAATCCATCGGATTAATAAGTTGATCCCAAATTTACGCCTAGTTCTGCTTCGGAGTTTTACCATGCCTCAACGGTGCCTTGCCCTTCCTTTTGCACTTCTGTTATTTTTCGCCATCGGAATAAACTCTGTCTTAGTCGGTCAAGATTCCGACCAACCAAAAGACGAGTCGCCTGCAATCAAATCCAGTTTATTTTCTTCACTCAGATTCCGTGGAATTGGCCCGGCATTAATGTCGGGACGAATTGGAGACATCGTCGTTGACCCTGTCAAACGCAGCACTTGGTATGTAGCAGCTTGCAGTGGGGGGGTCTGGAAAACCACAAATGCTGGAGTCACCTGGAAACCAATTTTTGATGGCCAAGGAAGTTATTCAATTGGATGCCTCGCGTTAGACCCAAACGATCGATTCACGTTATGGGTTGGTACCGGCGAGAATAATTCTCAACGAAGCGTTGGCTATGGCGACGGACTTTACAAATCAACCGATGGCGGGGCGAGCTTCAAAAAGGTCGGCTTGGAAACCAGTGAGCACATCGGAAAGATCATTGTCCACCCCGAGGATTCGAATGTTGTATTCGTCGCTGCTCAGGGCCCGCTCTGGAAAGAAGGGGGAGATCGGGGACTCTACAAGACATCAGACGGAGGTAAAACTTGGAAAAAGGTTCTCGACATTAGCGAGAACACAGGCGTCAACGAAGTCCATATGGATCCCAATAATCCAAACATCATGTACGCCTCCGCTTATCAGCGGCGACGACACACTTGGGTTCTTATCGACGGTGGCCCCGAATCTGGAGTTTATAAATCAATCGATGGAGGGGAAACTTGGAAATCCATTAATCGCGGATTACCGGGTGGTGACAAAGGACGAATTGGATTGGCCGTTTCCCCCATCAACCCGGAAATTTTGTATGCCATCGTCGAAGCAGCAGATGGCGGCGGTTTCTACCGCAGCAGTAACAAGGGAGAGTCATGGTCAAAAATGAGCAGCTACCTTTCCTCAAGTCCACAATACTATCAGGAAATTGTCGCCTGCCCGCACCAGTTTGACCGCGTCTATTCACTCGACACTTACAATATGGTTTCAGAGGATGGTGGAAAGACATTTAATCGGCTGGGCGAAGCAGATAAACATGTCGACAACCATGCATTGGTCATCGACCCTGTCGACCCTGATCACTTGATCCTTGGCTGCGATGGAGGTGTTTATGAAACTTGGGATCGTGGAAAAACCTATGATTTCAAATCCAACTTACCCATCACTCAATTCTATAAAGTCGCAGTCTCAAATGAGAAACCGTTTTATTACATTTACGGTGGAACTCAGGACAATGCGACTCAAGGTGGACCATCACGAACTAACAACTCACACGGCATTCGTAATAGTGATTGGTTTATCACCGTTTTTGGTGATGGATTTGATCCGGCAGTCGATCCTGAAGACCCCGATACAATTTACTCGCAATGGCAGTACGGTGGACTCGTCCGTTTCAATCGCAAAACTGGCGAACGAGTGGACATTAAACCTCAACCAGAAATTGAAACTCCCCCACTGCGTTGGAACTGGGATTCAGCCTTATTGATTTCACCGCACAATCACGAGCGAATTTATTACGGATCTCAAATTCTCTTTGCCAGCAACAATCGTGGAGACAGTTGGGAAGCGATTAGCCCAGACCTATCTCGGAATCTCGACCGCAATAAACTCAAGGTAATGGGGCGAGTTTGGGGACCCGACGCGGTCGCAAAAAATGCGTCAACTTCCCAGTACGGAACGATTGTTAGTGTCAGCGAATCTCCTCTTGTTGAAGGTCTGATTTATGTTGGCACCGATGACGGAATGGTTCAAATCACTGAAGACGGAGGTGGAAATTGGCGAGGTGTCAGCAAATTCGGATCGTTAGAAATTCCAGAATTTGGTTACATCAACGATATCGAAGCTGACTTACACGATCCTGATACGGTTTACGTCGCAATCAACAATCACAAACGCGGGGACTTCCAACCCTATATCGTAAAATCAACAGATCGCGGAAAAACCTGGGTTAACATCACCAGCAACCTCCCAGAACGAGGCAGCGTTTATACGCTTAAACAAGATCACGAAGCAGCGAACCTCCTTTTCTGCGGAACTGAATTTGGTTGCTTCACCACCGTCGATGGTGGAAAAAAATGGCTCAAGCTCGGTTCAGGGCTGCCGACCGTCGCGATCCGCGATATTGAAATCCAACGTGACGAAAACGATTTGGTTTTGGCGTCATTCGGTCGTGGATTCTATGTTCTCGATGACTACTCACCGATGCGGCATATCACCGCTGAGTTAGCCAACGAAAACGCCATTATGCCAATCCGAAAGGGGTTAATTTACGGAGTGTCGTCGCCCCTCGCTGGCGGAACGCGTGCTTTCCAAGGTTCTAACTTCTTTACTGCCCCCAACCCGACTTACGGCGTAGCAATCACCTATCACCTTAAGGATTCGTTGAAAACAAAAAAGTCCGAGCGAACCTCGAAGGATCGAAAACTAGCCGCTGCAGGGAAAGACACTCCCTATCCCAGTTGGGAACGCTTTAAGGAAGAAGACCGAGAAGGGTCACCTCGGGTAGAACTAAATATCCGCGACACCAAAGGAACCTTAGTGCGTCGACTCAGAGGCAGCACTTCTAGTGGAACGCATCGCACCAACTGGGATCTCCGTTACGGTGGCGGTAGTCGCGGCATGTTGGCTATTCCCGGAAAATATACGGTAGATATTACTCAGACCGTCGACGGTAAAACGACTGAATTAGTCGGCGCAACAGAATTTGAAATTGAACCGCTGCTCTACGGTCAAACCAGCGGACCTGACCGCGAGGCAATCCTTAAGTTTGTAAAGAAAGCACAATCGCTTTCAAAATCACTTCAAGGTGCAAACCAGATTGCGGCCAACTCGCAAGAAACCCTCGACGCGATCGAACGTGTGATTTCAAATTCTCTCGAACTCGATGCAGCTCTTTTAAACGAGGTGCGTGCCGTTCAATTACAACTGATGGATTTAATGGAGCAATTCGAGGGTGACCCGACTAAACCAACACGGAATGAGCCTGCAGCGCCTGGGATCAGTCGGCGAGTCAGAACAATGATGTTTGGTGCCATGGGTAGCACAGAGGGGCCTACCGGAACCCATAAGCGGCAATATGAAATTGCTTTAAAGCAATTCCAGAAAGCCTCCAAAGAGCTTGAGAAAATTGTTAACATTGAAATACCAAAACTCAACAAAAAGCTTGATGCTGCAAATGCAGCGTGGACTCCGGGAAGAAAAATTCCGCGAGTAAAATAAAGAGCGATTGCGGAAATCGAGGATTTTCGCAAACGTTGGTAAAAGCCTATCTTTCGAGTATTGCTTGAAAAATCGAATCCAGCCAAGACGACCCACGGGTTTGCCCCGTGTGGTCGCGGGCGAGGCTTCATTTTAGAATGTCGCCTGAATCATTCGGTTTTCCAGGCGCTCCCATGGCACAATTCACGTCTTCCAATCCCCCCGACTCAAACGTTGTCTCAGAGATTGAATCGTCAGTTACGAATCATCTCTGTTTCCGCTCGCGTTGGTCAGAGCTGCTCAAACGGGCTCGTCAAATCCACCCCCCCATCGCCCCTCAGGCTTACATTCATCTTTGGGAAAGATGCCGTGATCAATTTCAACCCAACAACCAGTTGACTCCTATCTGGTTTCCAAACGACAGCGACCTTAAGAAATCGAATGTTTACTGTTGGATGAGCGAATTGGGATTGGAAGAATTCCCGGAATTTCACCGGTGGACCACGTCTTCTCGAACTGCCTTTTGGGCCGACGCCATCGAAAAAGTGGGAGTGAAATTTAACCGAGAACCTGTGAAACTTCTCAACCAAGATGAGGGTACCGCCACGGCAATTTGGCTCGACCAAGCGAGACTCAACATTGCCGACAGCTGTTTTTCGGCACCGCCCACTGATATCGCTATTCTCTTTCAAAAACCAGGGCAGCCGATTCAGCGTCAAAGCTATCAAGAATTAAGAGACCGAGCCAATCGAGTCGCCAACAGTTTGGTCAATGCTGGTTGCGAACCAGGGGACGCCATCGCGGTTGTGATGCCGATGACGGCGTGGTCCATTGCAATTTACCTCGGTATCGTCCTCGCTGGATGCTCAGTCGTCTCCATCGCTGATAGCTTCGCTGCTCCAGAGATTTCGACGCGTTTAACAATTTCTAAAGCAAAATTTGTTCTCACCTATGATCATCAAAATCGCGCTGGAAAAAAACTACCTCTCTTTTCAAAAGTCACCACAGCAACCGAAATCCCGGCAATTGTCCTGACTACAGACGTAGAACCCAGCTGTACGCTTCGCCCTCAAGATATTGCCTGGACAGATTTCCTCGCCGCGGAAACAGAGTTCGACTCCGTAGACTGTGCCAGCGATGCCACAATTAATATTCTTTTCTCCAGTGGCACCACGGGAGATCCGAAAGCTATTCCCTGGAACCACACGACTCCGATCAAATGTGCTGTGGATGGGTACTGCCATCAAAACATTCACCCCAAAGACGTCTGTGCCTGGCCAACGAATCTTGGCTGGATGATGGGTCCTTGGTTGATTTTTGCCAGCCTTATAAACAAGGCCACTATTGCCCTCTACGAAGACGCTCCCTCCGGCATTGAGTTTGGCACATTTATCCAAAAAGCTGAAGTCACTATGTTGGGCGTAGTTCCGACAATTGTAAAAGCATGGGAAGCCAGCGGGTGTATGAACGACCTTGATTGGTCAAAAATCAAGTGTTTCAGTTCCACTGGAGAGAGCTCTCAAGCAAACACCATGGTTTTTTTATCGGCGCTGGCTAACATCAAGCCAGTGATCGAGTATTGCGGAGGCACCGAAATTGGCGGCGGCTACGTTTCCTCGGTTGACGTTCTTCCTAACGTCCCAGCCGCCTTCAATTCACCAGCGGTTGGTTTGGACTTTCTTTTGATCGATCCAATCGACCACCAAGTCAGCGAACAAGGCGAGGTCTTTCTTGTCCCACCTTCTATCGGTTTAAGTGACCGCCTGATCAATCGAGACCATTTTGAAACCTACTATGCCAAAACACCACGACTTCCCAATACGCCTCAGCTACGCCGCCACGGAGACTATTTCCGGAAATTTCCGACCGCCAACGGCCCAGTTTTCGAAGCGGGTGGACGGGCGGACGACACCATGAATCTCGGAGGCATTAAGATAAGCTCCGCGGAAATCGAACGAGTACTCAACCACGTCGAACCGGTCGTCGAATCAGCAGCCGTCTCTTACTCTCCCTCACATGGACCCGATCAATTAATTATCTTTGCAGTTCTCAGCCGTGAAACGGACATGGGCCATCTTCAGAAAGAGATGAATCAAGCGTTAAAAACTGAGCTGAACCCGCTATTCAAAGTCCACTCTGTCGAATCTGTCTCGGCGATGCCAAGAACGGCATCTGGGAAAGTCATGCGAAGAAAACTCCGCGACCTGATCGAGCCCGAGACCAACTAATCTGAGAGGGGATTGGGCCATTCAAAGCGAAGCTTCAAGCCTACTAGTCAAATCGATGATTCGCAACTTGACATTTGCTTCCGATTCAAAGGCACGATTCTCAATCAAAATCCATTTCAACCAGTTCAAAGCGCCAAGAAAACAAGAAGGTTGATCAAGAATATAGACAAGATCAACTTCCTGCTGAGTTAGCGGGCGTGATTGAGAATAAACATCGATCGCGTATTCCCAGCGTGATTTATCTTCATGAACAATGCTTCCCAGTGCCCGTGAAAGATCGCAAGCTACGCTGTCCATCTGCATCGCGCCAAAATCTACCAACCCTGATAATTCATTTCCGCGAAAAAACAGGTGGTCATGCCAAATGTCGCGAACGACAGGTTGGACAGGAAAAACAACTCCCCGAAACGGTTCGAGATTTGCAGTGATTCGCTGGATGTGAGCAGCACCGAACCCCAATATCAACGCCCGCAATCGATAAATATAATCTGGCACTCCAGATTCCGGGCGATGGCCAATCGCTTCAATCAACGAAGCGGAGGATGCCATCGCATCGCAACGCGCGTTTAGATTTTTCGACTTTTCGAATCCTAGATTTACCTGAGCAGAGGCGAGATGGAATTTAGCAAGGCTCTCAGCCACTTGCGTTAGGCGAGTTTCATTTGGGTCATCTTTAAAGCAAGCGACTCCCTCCATCCACTTCGTCACCTCCCAAAAAAATCCGCCCGCGGAGATAAAACGCTCCCCCGACTTGGCCTCTATGGGAGCTGGTATGAATTCACAACCCATTCCGGCGGTGTGGACCAAGACTAAATTGATCCATTCGAGACGTTCACGACTGGGATGAGACAGCGGCCAGCGCCGAACGCAGTACCTCTTGTCAGCGGTTGCAATTTTCCATAATTGAGCACCACTAAAACCACCGTTGCCGCCGAGGTAGTCAACGCTCAGTACTTCAGGAAGCACATAATGCTGCAGAATGGAATGAACAATCGACAGAACAGCCACCCCTTATTATCAGTCTCGCAATTGAGAGACAGCCACCGAGATGTTCTGGCCACCAAAACCAAAACTATTGGTCAAGGCCATGTTGCACTCCGCTTCCCGGGCTTCATTGGGAATATAATCGAGATCGCACAACGGATCTGGGTTCTCATAATTGATGGTCGGTGGCAGCACGTTGTCTCGCATTGCCATTAAACAAACAATTAGCTCCGTCGCTCCAGCCGCCGCAATCAAGTGACCCATCATGCTCTTAGTACTGGAAATTGGCGTGTTCATGGCGTTTTCACCAAACACCTCGCGACATGCCTTCGTCTCCACTTTATCGTTTACTGTCGTACTTGTACCGTGAGCATTAACGTAATCAATTTGCTCAGGCACAATCCCGGCATCATTCAATGCCATCCGCATACACCCGATCGCGCCTCGCCCGTCAGGGTGAATATCTGTAACCCGAAATGCATCGGCGGTCGAACCGTAACCTACAATCTCGCCCCAAATATGTGCACCGCGTGCTTTGGCACGCTCATATTCCTCAAGCACAACCATCGCCGACCCCTCACCTAAAACAAACCCATCTCGCAAGCGATCAAATGGCCGCGATGCCCCCTGAGGGTTGTCATTGTTTGTTGAGAGTGCCGTTAACAGATTAAATCCGGTGACGCCAAAAGGATGGATCATACTGTGAGTTCCGCCTGACAGCATCACGTCCGCTTCCCCTCGCCGAATGATTTCCGTCGCCTCGCCAACCGCTTGATTGCTCGCCGCACAAGCAGTTAAGCAATTCGCATTTGGCCCTTGAGCATTGAACAGACTAGCAATATGGCCAACTGGCATATTAGGCTCCTGCTCCAATTCCACAACAGGATTGAGTTGGTCTAGCCCCGCACGCGTAAATTCTGCCAGATCGAGACTACCATCATCTTTAATTGATGACGCCATCATCGAGGCAAAAGACAGGAAGTCTTGATTTCCTTCACCACTTCCCATGTAGACGCCGAATCGTCGAGGATCCGTGATCGAATCACCAACCCCTGAAGCCTGAAAGGCCTGAATTGCAGCACCCGCTGCAAACTTCGTATGTCGGCCACGCAATTCCCACAATTTTGGATCATCAACAACGCTGGAGATATCCCAGTCCTTGATTTCAGCTGAAATGCGGGTTGGAAATTTACTTGCATCAAAAATGGTCGTATAGCCTACGCCGGACTTACCTTCTTTGATCGCTGACCAAACGGTCTCAATATCATTGCCTAACGGATTAATGACCCCGACACCAGTGACCACGACGCGGCGACGATTTCCAGATGCGATCATTTTCAACTCCGTTACTTGCTTAAAAGTAAATTCCAACTCGCCAGCGGTTTCCCAGTCAACTCGTCAACCGCCCAAAAAAGCCTGATACTTCACCAATGTTAGGCAACTCGAATCCAATGATGTTACCTGCACCTTGAAATTTCGATGTGAGACTTCCGTCTAACCTATTTTCAACAATGCTTTTTCCGCAGCCACCATGTGCGCGGGCACTTTCACGGGATTCCCGTCAGTATCAACCCCTACCTCAAATAACCTCAAAGTACGGATCATACGGCAAAACTGAGCCGGTTCAAACAATTCAACATTTTCAAATCGCTCATCATCAAGACTTGCAAACATCAACTCAATCTCGCACTGCAATTCATCGCCAATGTGAGAAGTTCCCTGGACCATCGCCCCGATCCCTTCTTGATTGTCTATTTTCACCCGATAAGTCAACGTTTCGCCAGGATAAGCTTCGCGATGAAACTTGCACTTTGAAATTTTAGCCAAGACGACACGATCATTGAAATCGCTCATTTGACCAACGAGCAAACCACCCGTTTGGGCAAGCCCTTCGACAATAAGTGAAGGCGGAAAAAAGGTCCGTCCTGGTGCATAGTCGTCAACGACTTCTTCACTCAGCGACACATTTTTCACGGCTACCGCCGATTTTCCGCTCACTAATTCAGTAAATCGATCTATCCAGAACCATCGCATCGAATCACACTCAAAAGAAAAATGACAGGTTTTAATGAACGAAGGCCCAACGAGCGTTTACCCGTGGACCTTTTGAATTACTCATCGAGCCAATTAGCTAATTTTTAATTCGACGTACTTGCACAGGTCTTTAACCGTAAGCAAATTTCCAAAATCTTGGAGTAGCGGATTCGCTTCGAATTTTGTGAAATCCGCAAAAGGCATCCGCTCCTTTAGTTTTTCAAGTCCCTCAGGAGTGACTTTGCCGTCACTGATGTATTCAGCGTTGGTCAAGATATCATCGGGGAAAAGTTCATCTCGTGGAATCGAAATTTCAAATGCTTTCTCAAGCTTGAAAACGATGTCCAAAAAATCGATAGACTCGGCACCAAGATCGCCCACCATCGTGGCCTCATCGGTGACTTCGTCATCTTCAACGCCTAAAGCGTCAATCAAGGCTTCTTTAACCTTACCAAATACCTCTTCGTTTACGGGCATTCGAAACTCTCTCCGTTTGGAACTGCTGTGTGAATATGATTTGTAGCGCCGCCCTGATAGACGATTCTACGAACGTTCTGTTTAACTGGTCGCCAAAGTCGCTCCCACGCCGGGACTCGCACCTTCGTCTCCAAGTTGATTAAATAACCACTTAAAATTCGTACGAAACTTGTGTTTCATATAGTCATCGATGGCAGGATCCACATCGCCTCGATCCGCCAAATTAAAAGTATCAAGCACTAACCTACCGCTTGTCGCTGGAGTCCCGTTAACCGTACCGACCACTTTCAAACTGGTTAATGATCCATCGACTTTTTTTATTTCAGCATCCACTTTTAATGAATCGCCAGGTTGTACAAACCCCTGAAACTTGAGGCTCTTGGTTTCCCGTAAAACAACACTGGAATATTGAAAGTCATGGGACGAGCGAACTAACCACATGCTCGTCTGAAACATTGACTCCAACATCATCACGCCCGGCATCACAGGAAACCGCGGAAAATGATCCTGAAGATAATCTTCGGACAAAGTAAGGCACTTCACCGCCGTAATCGACGAACCTTTTTCCAGCGCAATTATTCGGTCGAGCTGGGAAAATCGCATTCTCAATGAACCCACTGTGAATTCGGGATGACCCTGAAACATCCCGTCGATGCTTTCTCTGGTCGACCCAAATGTAGCAAAATGGATGTTTTACCTCAACAACAGATAGCCTCCAGAACTACCAATTTCAACAGTTAAATTGCCCCGAGAATTGAGCTCCCAGCCCATTTACCTCTCCCCGCTGAGCCCATCCCAAGCCTCGATCAGACAGAACCCCCTAGACCACCCCAAACCCCAGTAGAATGGTCGTTTTATTCACTCCGTATCGCTGGCTATGAAAATCTGCTAAACTGGTTTCATGCGACGAGGAATAGCAGTCTCACCCGGAGTTGCGATTGGCACCGCCTATGTGATTCACGAAATTTTCGTGAATCCAGATACGAAGCGCCTCGAAGACTCCCAAATTACCGCCGAACTGGCCAACTATGAGACCGCTCGCGACAAAGCCGGTGCGGATCTTCGCGCACTGGAGCGCAAAGTTGAAGCGCAGGTCGGCCGCGAAGAAGCCGCCATCTTTGCCGTTCATCAGGCGATTCTTCGAGACGCGGCCTTCACCAACAAAATCCGCAGTTGGATTGTCGACGACAAAATGAATGCGTCCGCCGCACTTCATCGATTGCTTGGAGAATACACAACCCTCTTCGCACGAACCAATGACGAATACCTCCAAGAAAGACTGAATGACGTTCGCGATGTGATTATTCGGTTGGGAAGCCATCTCAATGATGCCGCTAAACCCGAGACTGGATCGATCGTAGGCCCTCTTATTGTCGTAGCAGACGAACTTTTACCATCTCAAGTCGTCGCCCTAGGCGACATGGACGTGCACGGCATCGTCACGCAAAAAGGAAGCCAAACCAGCCACGCCGCTATCGTGGCCCGTTCGAGAGGAATCCCGGCAGTATCCGGCGTTAGTGGAATTGCCCGGAAAGTCAAAACTGGAGACACAATCGTTGTCGATGGTCGTGACGGTCATATCGAGATCAATCCTAATTCTGAAACACTCAAGGCGTTCAAGAAATTAGAGCGCGAATTTTTCGACCTGAAAGATAAACTCGCAACCAATCGAGACCAGCCATCTCTGACTGCCGATGGTTGCGAACTTCGCTTACAAGGAAATATTAACGGTGTCGCTGATGCCAATGCAGCTTGTGCAATGGGGGCTTCAGGGGTTGGACTTTATCGCACGGAGTACCTGTATCTAACCCACCCAAGTGTTCCCGACGAAGACGAGCAATACGAAGCATACCGGGCAATCGTCGCCGCCAGCCCCAATCACAACGTAACTATTCGAACGCTTGACATCGGGGGAGACAAAACCGTCGCTTACCTCGGCCACGACCACAAAGAAGCCAACCCCTTTATGGGCTGGCGAAGCATCCGACTTTCGTTCGAGCATCCTGAATTCTTCAACACCCAAATTCGAGCGATTGTGCGGGCGGCGAGTGAATTCCCAGAAGGTACAGTTCGATTGATGTTTCCGATGGTCACGACGGTCGAAGAAATTCGTAAACTTCGAAGCATGGTTCGCCGAGCTTACAAAACGCTCAACTCCAGGGGTATCAAGACAAAAGAAGTCCCGATCGGAATGATGCTGGAAGTTCCTGCAGCGGCCGTTTCGATTAGTACAATGATTGATTTAGTCGATTTCGTGTCAGTCGGTTCCAATGACCTCGTGCAATATTTAATGGCTGCCGACCGCGACAACCCTAAGGTCGCCCACCTTTGCCAACCTCTAGCACCTCCTGTGTTAATCGTGCTAAAAAACGTGATCGAAGTTTGCAATCGAGCAAACGTCCCAATCACGGTATGCGGGGAAATGGCCGGAACTCCACGTGCATTCGTGCTCTTACTTGGAATGGGACTGCGACGGTTCAGCATGAGCCCCGCATTTATCCCTTCGATCAAGCAACTGGCAAGTCAAATCACAGTGGAAGAATCGGAACGAATCGTCGCCGCGGTCATGAAATTCAAAACGACTGCACAAGTCAAAAAATTCGTCGCCCGCCTCATTGAGCGGATTGCGCCAGATCTGAAAATGCTTTCGACAGAGTGACCTCGCATTTCACGCCCTCGCTCAATTGCCAAACTTAATTTAGCGAGAGGCCACTTCGTTCGCTGGCTTTGAAAATTCGCGTTTGCGATCTTGCATCCCACCTAAAAGCATCAACATCGCAAACAACAAAACAGTGCTAGGTTGAACATGAATGAATCTAGCAATTTCTGAGAACGCTCCAGATAAACTGAAACAAACGAGCACCAAAATTACGATGCTCCGTTCGCTTCGTCGATCTCGCCAGCGCTCAAGATTAGTCGTGGACAGAATCAACAGAAACGGAAGCAAAAGAATCGTCAAGTCATAGCCATAAAAATGCGGACTCAGGAGTACGGTCGCAACAATCATTGCGGAAAATTGTCGGGCAAAGGCATCCGAGTTTAACGCTACCGACTCTCCAACCGCTCGCCACAACAAGACTACAACGGTAAGTGATAACAGCAAAGTAATTATCTTTGACAACCAGGGGGACTGTGCATGAAACGTCAACGTCACCGCGCCCCACAAACTGTGAGCATCTTCAAGCTGATAGCCAAGCGTTTGCAAATAGTTGTTCATTTGAGAAACAACCTCAAGGTAATCCCCCCAAAGCCCTCCCTGAAAAAACCAGGAATAGGCAACTAAAGATACAACCACGAAAACTGCGCCCACGGCAAAGGCCCACTGCCGTTTCACTAACATCGCCAGTCCAATCACCAGTCCTAAATGAGGCTTGAACACAATCATCCCAAAAACAAGCCCCGCCAGAAAAGGCCGTTGATGGCGGAGCAATAAAAATACTCCCAACAAGATCAATAAAAGGAAAACTGACTTTTGTCCCATCACGAGTGAATTTAGAACAGGCACAAAAAGAACTGCTGCCAGGACATAAGCGAAAATATAGTCTCGACTTGCTGGGTAAAACCGGAACACCAACCAACCAACCATCGAAAACGCAACCGCGCTTAACCCCAGCCATAACCTTGACGCAGTCGCATAATCCAACGACGCCATTGGCCTCAAAAGCGAATAATAAAACGGTGGATAGACCATCGGAAAATAGTTCGACGCAGGCCACTCGAAACCGACAGTTTGAGGATCGTGCTGCAGTGAATCAACGTATTGCTTTTCATACAACTGCGATGACTGATCACCCAACAGAACCTTTGCCCCAATCCACTCTTGAAGAAAATCGCCGCCCAATGGGGCAGTTCGCATTCCCTCTGTCACTCGAAAATTAGGGGAAAAAGAAAAAATCAGCGCGGCGATCAATAATGGCAGGCAAAGGGTCAGCCAAGGCACGCCAACGTTTGACAATTCGCCCCTTTCAGTCATCGAATTTTGCTCGCACTCCGATGGAGTCATACCAATATTGCACTTATGAAAGGGCGAAAATTTTACTCGTTAAAGAATAACCGACACCTCAGACAAACCGAATGCCGATCTCGCATTGCTGTCAATCTTTACTTTTACAAACTCTCACAGCAGGCGCACAAAAAAACCTTTGCCAAAAAGCAAAGGTTCCTGTTTAACAGCAAATTGCATTGCAAATTGTTAACTACTGTGATTATCAAGGACGGCCTGCAAATCGCTCTTGTCCCGGTATCCGGCGATTCGCTCTACGACTTCGCCACCTTTAAATACTAAAATCGTCGGCACAGCGGAAATCCCAAACTGAACCGCTAATTCCATATGATCGCCTACGTTTACCTTGCCGACAACCGATTTTCCATCGTTCTCTACTGCAAGTTCATCAATGACTGGACCCAGTCGTTTGCAGGGAGGTCAGCCTTGTGACCAAAAATCAACCAAAACGGGTTTTTCGGAGCCGATCACATCTGCTTCGAATGAGTCCTTCGTAAATTCTGCCGCCATATTCTCTCCAATTTAAAAATCTTCGCCAAGCTCGGGATTGACCCGAATAACGAATACACAATTCCTGATCATCTCGACCGTTTTTCCGATTCTAGCCGGTAGCCCATTCAGGTCAACAAGCCATCATCACGAGTTCGACTCGATCGCTGCCACCAAGCTTTCCTACGCTAATGATCGACATTAACCGCGGAATAAACTTACACTCCCCCAAGAATTTTCATGAAAAAACTTTACAGGGCAAATGATTGAGCAACGTCCGCTGGGGCCGGAGCGTATTCCAGCGGTTCCATTGAACTCCCTGCCCTACCCTGCGAAAGTGACCGCATCGCACTTGAATAACCGAATAGCTCAGCCAACGGTGCATTGGCAATGATTGTTGTCGTTTCCAGATGAGTGTCTGTACTGACGATCTGGGCACGCCGCTGGGCTAAGTCGCCAACAAATTCGCCGTAGTAATCTTCTGGTGTTGTGATAGTCAGCTTCATAATCGGTTCCAGCAACAATGGAGACGCCTTGCTCAAAGCCTCTTCGAACGCTTCTCCTGCAGCAATGGAAAACGCCATGGGAGTCGATTCTTCAGTCGTCTCAGCATCCAACAACGTCACCCGAATTTTCGCCAACGGGAAGCTACCAATCGAACCGCCTCCTTCTCCACGGGCTTTGATTTCATCTTTTACGGACTGCACCATCTCCGGTGGCATCGCGTCGACAGGTAATCGACTTCGAATCGCTACGCCCGTTTCAATTTTTTCATCGGGCTCCATTCGCAATTTGACCTTGGCAAACAATTGCTGGCCGTTGACTAAGCGATGGCACTCCCCAGTAACCTCAACACTCTGACCTATCGTTTCTCGATAGGAAACACGAGGCTTATGAACTTTCACATTTAGATTAAAATCTCGCAGGAGTCGATTCTTAATCACCTCTAAATGCAACTCGCCCATCCCAGCAATCAACGTCTGACCAGTATCTTCATTCTCATTCGCCTTGAATGTCGGATCCTGTTTCTTCAACAAATCAAGAACATCGCCCAACTTGTTTCGGTCCGCCATCGACTCAGGTTCAATCGCCATCTCAATAACGGTTTCAGGAAACTCAATAGGCTCGAGAAGAATTGGATCACTCTGCTCGCAAAGCGTATCTCCAGTTACCGCAAATCGGGGACCAATGACGCCAACGATTTCACCACAACTAATTTCATCCAACTGGCCATCACGTTCTTTTTTTGTCGCATGAATCTGCCACAGTTGTGCGGCGTTTTCTTTCTTATCCTTGGAAGGACAGTAAACTCGCGAATTCCCCTTCAGCACTCCCGAGTAAACCCGTATCCAGTACAGGTCACCAGTTTTCGCTGGTAAGATCTTAAACACCAATCCACAAAACGGCTCTTTCGGATCTGGCTTGCGAGACAGTTCCTGTTCGGGCTTTCGCGGATTAGTTCCCACCACAGGGGGACGCTCAAGTGGATTGGGGAGATAGTGCTTAACTCCGTCGAGCACACCTTGGACGCCGATGCCGTGCAGCGCAGAACCACAAACAACCGGATGAATCTTTCCCTTCAAGGTCGCTTCGCGAATCGTCTTCCGAATCAACTCATTCGAAATCGACTTCCCCTCAAACGCCAATTCCGCCATCTCATCACTGAAATCGTACAGCGTTTCGAGCAATGTCTCGCGTGCAAATTCAGCTTCATCGAGTAGGTCTTCTGGAATCGGCGACTCTTTTTGTTTCTTCCCCTCGTCCTCAAAGGTGACGTACCGCATTTTTATCAAGTCAATCAACCCACGAAATGGATTGTCGACGTGCGATGGACCCAAGCCCACGGGAATTTGCAAGGCTACCGGGTTGGCTCCCAACCGTTTCTTAATCTCATCGAAAACCCGCTCAAATCCTGCACCCTCGCGATCGAGCTTATTGATGAACGCCATTCTGGGTACGCCATACTTATTGGCCTGCCGCCAAACCGTTTCGCTTTGAGCCTCCACTCCCTCACGCGCGCTGAACACAACTACAGCGCCATCGAGTACTCGCAGGCTTCGCTCGACTTCGGCTGTAAAATCCACGTGCCCGGGCGTATCCAACAGATTGACGTGAATGTCTTTCCAGTCAAACGTCACACAAGCAGAATAAATTGTGATTCCACGTTCCTGCTCTTCTTGATCATCGTCGGTTGTCGTCGTTCCACTATCAACTTTTCCAACACGATGCTTGGCGCCGCTGAGAAACAACATCCGCTCGGTCACCGTTGTTTTCCCAGCATCAATATGAGCGATGATGCCGATGTTTCTCAGATTTTGGAGTTTACGAGCCATAATAAATCAGCAACTAGAAGCGTGATTGCCTGGAAATTTAATCTCGCAATCGGAAATTTCAATCATCCGATTGCAATCATCCGATAAGCGCATAAAAAAACCGCTCCGTGTTCGACGAAGCGGTTTGGATTCAGTTTTCTACTACCAAGCGAAGTGTGCAAACGCTTTGTTCGCTTCCGCCATTCGATGGGTGTTCTCTCGTTTCGTCATCGCCGCACCTTCACGGTTGTACGCTGCGACCAATTCATCCGCTAGACGCAAATGAGTCGGACGACCCTTCTTGTCACGGATCGCCGTTAAGAGCCATCGAATCGCCAGCGATTGCTGTCGACTTCGACTGACCTGCATCGGCACCTGATAAGACGCACCACCAACTCGCTTTGAGCGAACTTCGATGTGTGGCTTCACGTTTTCGACAGCCGTGGTGAAAACGTCAATGGATTCTGCATCTGGAACACGCTTTTTAATTTCGTCCAGAGCGTTGTAGAAAACAGCCTGTGCTGTGGTTTTCTTTCCATCCCACATCAAGCAATTGATGAACTTACTAGCCAAAATTGAATCAAACTTTGGATCCGGCTTTAGCTGCGTTCGGCTTGCGGTAATTCTTCCCATGATACTCTGTATTTTTATTAGAAATGTTTGCTATTGATATTTAGATTTGCGAACAACGCAACGAACTACTTTTTCGCGCCGTAACGACTTCGCGATTGCTTTCGGTTTTCAACACCCAAGGTGTCTTGAGCACCACGAACAACCTGATACCGAACACCTGGAAGATCACGAACTCGCCCGCCGCGCACCAATACGATTGAGTGCTCCTGCAAGTTGTGTCCCTCACCAGGGATGTATACCGTCACTTCTTTACCGTTAGAAAGTCGCACACGCGTGATCTTCCGCAACGCCGAATTCGGCTTTTTCGGAGTCATTGTCCGAACCTGCAGACACACGCCCTGCTTTTGAGGGCAACGCTCCAACACGGGAGCTTTGGTGAACTTGCGTTTCTTCTTGCGTTTCTTGCGGAGAAGTTGATTAATCGTAGGCATTCGTTCTTCTATCTATCCACGCGCCGATTTCGTCAGCGCTACTAATTCCAGGTGAATCTTCATCCGGTCCAATTGCGCAAACCGCACAAGTGGAAGCCCGTAAAAATAATAGTTTTGTGCAAAATGTCAACCTCAAATTGACATTTCAATATGTCATTTCAGGGAGGATGGGAAAAATGGCATCACCAATAACAATCTATCGGCTTGGATGCCTCATAATTACCCATTTTCCAAGGAAAAAACCAATTTAGCAGCAACTTTTGCCACTTTGCTGAATTTCCCCGAATCCCTTACTACGCTCCTCCATCCAATACGTCTTGCCATTCCTTGAGCTTGTCCCACTCGCCAGCTGCTGCCAACTGAGCCTGATCAGGCCAGGTCGATGGATTCATGGTCGCCATGATTCCACCCGCATGATCAAGGACCTCTTTAATTTGATCCGGCGTAGTTTGAGCTAACTGTTGAAAACTCATTAAACCCACGCTGTTAAGCAGCCCTGCGACTTGAGGCCCAATTCCTTCGATTTTGGTCAAATCATCAGAGGCCACTACTCTTCCGCCGTTAAGCTGATCCTGCCACTGACTAAGCTTATCCCACTCACCAGCAGCCGCTAATTGAGCTTGATCCGCCCAAGTCGCTGGATCCTGCGAATCAAATCCGCCGGCAACCAAGAAGTCCTTCAACTCAGCCGCTGACGCTTGTGTCAATTGTGCGAAGGTTGTAATCCCAGCCGTCGCAAGATGCTCAGCAATCTTAGGACCAATTCCCTCTATTTTTGTTAGGTCGTCCGCTCCAGTCGCTACTGGAGCCGGTGCAGATTCCGCTGGCCGACCACCGACTAAGCGATCCTGCCAGTCCTGCAATTGCGTCCAAGCTCCCACAGCAGCTAGTTGAGCCTGATCGCACCAAGTGGTTGCGTCATGTGCTCCATAGCCTCCGGCTGCATCAAGTATTTCTCGAACTCGAACCGATCCGGCAGAAGCCAGTTGTGAGTAGGACGTAATGCCGGCCGCATTTAAGTGCCCCGCAATCCCCGGCCCGATCCCTTCGATCCGAGTTAAATCATCCACCTCGACGGGTGCCGTCTGGGCAACAACAGGTGCATCTCCAGCAGTCACGCGACCACCATCAAGACGTGTCTGCCATTCTTTCAATTGATCCCATTCACCTCTGGCAGCCATCTGCGATTGATCTGGCCAGGTAGTTGTATCGTGTGCCCCATAGCCACCGACATTATCCAAGATCGACCGGATTCTCGCTGGGTCAGTTCCCGCAAGTTCCGCGAAAGTGAAAATACCAGCGTCATTGAGATGCTTTGCGATCGCAGGGCCAATTCCCTCAATGCGAGTCAAATCATCACCGGCAGCAGGCATCGGCTCGGGTGAAGTAAAGCCACCCAGCAACGCATCCAAACCAGCATCATGAATCGCTCCAGCCATTGGCACTACTTCTTGACTAGCCATCGCGTTCGAGAAATCATCACCACCGATCACCGCTCCTGTATCAGCAGGAGCTCCACCGTCACCACCGAAAATTTTCCATGGGTCATCGACAGGTTCTGGAGCCTGTGTTTCAGCTTGCAACTTCATCGCTTCCAAGTTGTACTGAACGTCCGAATCTTGGAAGGTTCGGAATCCTGTTCCAGCCGGAATCAGATGGCCAAGAATAACGTTTTCTTTCAGACCAACAAGATTGTCCACTTTTCCAGCTAATGCTGCCTCGGTGAGAACCTTTGTTGTTTCCTGGAAACTCGCCGCCGAGATGAAACTCGAGCTTTGTACCGCAGCCTTGGTGATACCCAACAACTGAGTACTGTAAGTCGCTGATTTAGGCTTGGTGCACTTCGCTGGCTTTCCACCCAGTGTTTCGACTTGAGCGTTTGTGTCTTCGAAGACGACCTTGGGAACAATTTGACCTTTAGAGAAATCGCTATCGGCTTTGTCTGTCACCTTCACACACTTGCCAAGTTGATCATTGACTTGTTGGAAATCAAATCGATCACAAATCAAACCTGGCAGCATATTAGTATCGCCCGCCGATTCAATTTTCACTTTCCTAAGCATCCTCGCGATAATGATTTCAACGTGCTTATCGTTGATTTCCACTCGCTGACTTCGGTAGACCTGCTGAATCTCATGACCAAGATACTGCTGAACGGCCTCTTCACCCGAAACCCGTAGAATATCATGAGGAACCAACGGGCCGTCGACCAATTGCTGGCCGGCCTTAACGATGTCGCCCGTGTGAACTCGGAACCGTTTTCCAGGTGGAACTAAGTGCTCCGCCTCGATTCCACTCTCACTCTTAACAACAATCGATCGCTTTCCACGTTTCTTCTCAGTTTGAATCTCAACGACACCGTCGATTTCGGCAAGTACCGCCGGGTCTTTGGGTTTTCGTGCTTCGAAAATCTCTGTTACTCGAGGTAGACCTCCAGTAATATCTGAAATACCCGATGCTTCTCGAGGCGTTTCCGCAACGGTCGAACCGGCAGAAATCATGTCACCTTCGTTGACCGTGATGTTCGCTCGTTCAGGCAGGTAATAAACATCCGCAACATTTCCGTCGCTATCTTCGACAACGATCTGAGGATGCATATCGCCTTTGAAGTCAATGATCGTCTTTCGAATCGTACCACTGGCTTCCGTTTCAATCTGCATTGTCTCGCCATCGATAATATCTTCGAAGCGAATTTTACCAGCAACTTCCGAGAGTACAGGAACCGCAAACGGGTTCCACTCGCAAAGGACAATATCCGCTTCAACCTCTTGGTCGTCCGCGACGCGGAGTATCGAACCTTGAGGAATCTTATGACTTTCTAATTCACGACCACGCGGATCAAGAATCGAAATCTCTCCATTTCGATTCAACACCACGGTGTCACCTTTGTCATTGGTGGCATAACGCATCCGTGTGATCTTAACGACACCTGCACGGGTACATTTTTTCTGGTTCTCTTCGGTGACCGTACTGGCAACACCACCGATGTGGAACGTCCGCATCGTCAACTGTGTTCCAGGTTCACCGATACTCTGGGCCGCGATGATTCCAACCGCCATCCCCTCTTCGACCATATCTCCGGTCGACATGTCCATTCCGTAACAACAACGACAAACACCGAGAGGTGCGTCACAAGTCATTGGACTTCGAACTTGGATCTTCTCTAATCCCATCTCTTCGATCTTACGCGCGATTTCCGGCGTAATCATCTGGCTCTCACGAACCACCACTTCATCGGTGACAGGATTAACGATGTTCTGCCGAGAAACACGACCATTGATCGCAGTCGCCAACCGAACTTCAACTTGCTCACCCCGGTAAATTACACCTTTGGTGATTCCCAACGTAGTCCCACAATCTTCCATTGTGATGACAACGTTCTGAGCAACATCAGCAAGTTTACGTGTCAGGTAACCCGAGTCAGCCGTTTTCAACGCGGTATCGGCCAAACCTTTTCGAGCACCGTGAGTCGAGGAGAAATACTCCAATACCGACAAGCCTTCACGGAAGTTCGCCTTAATCGGCGTCTCAATGATCTCACCGGACGGTTTCGCCATCAAACCACGCATTCCAGCCAACTGTCGAATCTGCTCAACACCACCACGAGCACCCGAATGCGCCATAAGGAACACAGGATTAACGTAGCCCATACCGCCACGATAATCAGTCTCCATTGCCGCCATCATTTCTTTCGTGATGCTTTCACGAGCGTGCGTCCAGGTGTCGAGCACCTTGTTGTATCGCTCTTGCTCAGTAATCACTCCGCGCTCGTAGTGCTTACGGAACTTGAGAACTTCTTTTTCAGCAGCAGCTACGATTTTCTCTTTAGAATCAGGTGTCACGAGGTCATCCGTCGCAAACGACAGACCACTTCGTGTACTTTCCCGGAAACCAAGTTGGTTCATATCGTCCAACAGATCAATCGTTTCGCGACGACCCAAACTTTGGTAACAATCTGAAATTACAACCGCGAGATCGCCACTCTTGAGTGGGTAATTGTAGAAATCAAGACCTTCAGGAAGCATCATATTAAACATGATCCGACCGTAACTCGTCTCAATAATCTGGCTCGGCAGTCGCTCTTCTTCATTGACACGAACAAACCGCCCCTCTGGAAGTCGAACTTTAATACGAGCATGGAGCTTGATAACGCCCTGTGAAAATGCGGTATCGGCTTCGTCGAGAGACGAAAATACCATTCCGTCTCCTTCCTGATTAGGAAGCACCAATGAAACGTAATAGCAACCCATCACGGTATCCTGAGACGGACTCATGATCGGTCGGCCATTGGATGGGGCAAAAATATTGTTGGTAGAAAGCATCAACGTATGAGCTTCTACCTGAGCTTCGATTGAGAGCGGCAAGTGAACCGCCATCTGGTCACCATCGAAGTCAGCATTAAATCCTTTACACACCAATGGATGTAAGTGGATCGCATTTCCTTCCACCAGAATCGGCTCGAATGCCTGAATTCCCATACGGTGAAGAGTCGGAGCACGATTCAACATAACGGGATGGTTACGAATCACCTGCTCAAGAATATCCCAAACCTCTTCGTCCTTCCGCTCGAGCATCTTCTTCGCGCTCTTAATCGTATCGGCATGCCCTAACTCTTTGAGCTTGCGAATGATGAACGGTTGGTAAAGTTCCAACGCAATCTTCTTAGGAAGACCACATTGATGAAGCTTCAATCGAGCGCCAACAACGATCACTGAACGAGCCGAATAGTCAACACGCTTACCAAGTAGGTTCTCGCGGAATCGACCCTGCTTACCCTTGATCATGTCAGTCAATGATTTCAATGGCCGGTTGCTACTACCGAGCACTGGTCGCTTACAACGGTTGTTGTCAAACAACGCATCAACCGATTGCTGCAACATTCGCTTTTCGTTACGAATAATGACTTCGGGCGCATTTAGGTCGACTAGTTTTCGAAGCCGGTTGTTGCGGTTGATAATTCGGCGATAAAGATCATTTAGATCGGAGGTCGCAAAGTTACCGGAATCCAGCAACACGAGCGGACGCAAATCCGGAGGGATGACTGGAATGACGTCGAGGACCATCCACTCAGGCTTGTTATCACTATCTCGAATGGACTCCACGATCTTCAACCGGTTCGTCAAATCTTTTCGCTTCTGCTTCGAACCTGTCTCGGCGAGTTCAATCCGCAAGTCATCCGACAATTGGACCAAATCGAGTTCTGCAAGAAGTTCTCGCACCGCGTCAGCGCCCATATTCGCGGTGAAACTGCCATCGCCAAACTCGGCACGTGCAGCGCGATACTCTTCCTCAGTCAGTAGTTGTTGCCGCTCAAGGTCGGTGTCTTTAGCATCCGTGACGACATAATCCTGGAAGTAAATCACCTTCTCAAGACTACTGGTCTTCATGTTCAGCAAGTTACCCAATCGACTAGGCATTGCTTTGAAAAACCAAATATGCACGACGGGCGCGGCCAATTCGATGTGGCCCATTCTTTTTCGACGAACACGTGAGTGCGTTACCTTAACGCCACAGCGATCGCAAATCATGCCCTTATATTTCATGCCGCGGTACTTACCGCAAGCACATTCCCAGTCCTTCTCAGGTCCGAAAATTCGCTCGCAGAACAAACCGTCTTTTTCCGGACGGTAAGTACGATAGTTAATCGTTTCAGGTTTTTTCACTTCACCCATTGACCATGAGCGAATATCGTGAGGACGAGCCAAAGAAATTTTGACTGAAGCATAATCGTTGATGCGATCGTAGGTGGTGTCGGCAGTCGCCATAAATTCACCTGCTCCTTTTAAGTATTTTTAAATCGTTTGTTTTAAGGGAGAACGTTTTTAAGCCTTTCAGAGCTTCTGCAACGCAAACAGTCGTTTGGCAGTCACACGGGGAGGGTCAAACCACTGCCCCGCTCTGCCCACGGGTTTAGCCGCGTCTTTTTTCCAGCTGCATGTTCAATGCAAGTCCACGAATTTCGTTTGTCAAAACATCGAAACTTGCAGGCGTTCCTGCTTCTAACGTGTTCTCACCCTTGACCATCGATTCGTAAATCTTGGTCCGGCCTTCCACGTCATCACTCTTAACGGTCAGCAATTCCTGAAGAATGTAGGCAGCTCCATAAGCCTCGAGAGCCCACACTTCCATCTCTCCGAATCGTTGGCCACCAAATCGAGCTTTACCACCAAGAGGTTGCTGTGTAATCAAAGAATACGGCCCGGTGCTTCGAGCGTGAACCTTATCATCAACCAAGTGGTGAAGTTTCAACATATAGATGTAACCCACCGTTGTTTCCTGCGTACAGGCAATCCCTGTCCGTCCGTCATACAAGGTATGCTTACCGTGACTCGGCAATCCTGCCTCCGCCAGACAATCATTGATCTCAGATTCCGAAGCACCGTCAAACACGGGTGTGATTGCTTGGAAGCCAAGCTTCGAACCAGCCCAACCCAAGTGGGTTTCAAGAATCTGTCCCACGTTCATACGCGAGGGAACTCCCAGCGGATTGAGCATGATCTGAATCGGCGTGCCATCTTCGAGATAAGGCATGTCCTCAACCGGCAAGATCTTAGAGATCACACCTTTGTTTCCGTGCCGCCCGGCCATCTTATCACCGACCGAAATCGTACGCTTGGTGGCAATGTAAACCTTCACCATTTGCAGAACGCCGCTTCTCAGCTCGTCGCCCCGCTTCATACTGTTGACCGTGCGGTCGCGAGCATCAATGGTTTTTTCGACTGCCAGCCACATCTCTTTGTAGATTGCTTCCACTTGACTGATCTTATCATCGCTACGCATCGATCCGATCACGCTGGAAAGCCGGAAATTAGCTGCCTTCTCGGCCACAAATTTCGGGTCCTGATCGCGACAAAGAGGCGTTTCGTCTTCGTCTGTCAGTGTCTTACCAACCACCTTTTCGATGGCTTCAACCATAACACCGAAAACATTGGCAATTTCTTCGTTGCCATCCGCTTCCGCCGCTTTCAAGTCTTTCTCGAAAACTTTTCGCTCTTCTTCCGAAAGGCTCATCCGTCGCGAGAAACGCTGAGTATCAATGACGATCCCTTCGATTCCAGAGGAGACTTCCAGTGAATCATTTTTGACATCTTCACCAGCCCGACCAAAAATCGCATGTAGCAATTTTTCTTCCGGTGTCAGCTCTGTTTTCGATTTCGGTGAAACCTTTCCAACGAGAATATCGCCAGGCTTGACGTAACTTCCGACTTGAATCACACCGTTCTCGTCAAGATTGCGAAGCGCTTTTTCACTCACATTGGGAATATCGCGAGTGAATTCCTCACGACCCAACTTCGTCTCTCGAACTTCCACATCAAATTCTTCGATATGAATCGAAGTATAAGTGTCATTCTTGACGAGCTCTTCACTGATGATGATCGCATCTTCATAGTTGCAACCGTCAAACGACATAAATCCTACAAGCACGTTTCGCCCGAGAGCCAACTGACCTTTGTAGGTCGCAGCTCCATCGGCCAGAACCTCACCCCGCTCGACTTTTTGCCCAGGAACCACCAGTGGCTTCTGATTCTGACAAGTCCGCTCGTTGAGGCCGACGTACTTTTTCAAATCGTAAACATCAGTACCGACTTCGATGCGAGTGGAGTCTACATAGGTAACTTTCCCTCCGCGTCGAGCCCGAACCAACATGCTTGAGTTCTCGGCAACACGAACTTCCATTCCCGTCCCCACAATTGGCGGCTCAGCCACCAACAGAGGCACTGCCTGACGCTGCATGTTAGAACCCATCAAAGCGCGGTTCGCATCGTCATGCTCAAGGAACGGAATCAAACCGGCCGAAACGCCAACCATCTGAGAGGGGGCGATGTCCATGTAACGCACGATTTCAGGATCAGCCAACTCAAAGTCAGCTTTGTATCTCGCAATAATCGCGCCGCCCAATTGCTTGCTACCCACGATCATCCCGTCTTCGACGTAAGTATCCGCAGGGGCAATGTACTCTTCCGTCTCTTCATCAGCTCGCAGCCAAGCAACTTCGTCGGTTACTTTTCCCTTTTTCACAACCGCGTAAGGGGAAACAAGGAATCCGTAGTCGTCGACACTCGCATAAATCGCAAGACTGGAAATCAAACCAATGTTGGTACCTTCAGGCGTCTCGATCGGACAAATACGACCGTAGTGAGAAATATGAACGTCGCGAACTTCGAAACCGGCTCGCTTACGATTCAAACCACCAGGTCCAAGTGCGGACAAACGTCGTTCGTGAGTCAACTGGGACAATGGGTTGGTCTGGTCAACCACCTGAGACAATTCACCACGTCCGAAGAAGTACTCGATCGCCGCCGAAATACTCTTGGGATTCACGAGACTCCGAGGCGTCATATCCTCTTGCTCTTTCAAGCTCATTCGCTCTTGAACCGTTCGGCGAAGCTTCAAAAATCCTTTGCGAAGCTCGTCGCACGCAAGCTCATCAATGGTCCGAAGTCGTCGGTTTCCAAGGTGATCAATATCATCTACGAAAGCCGATCCACCTGGTGTGGAAAGCTCAAGAATGTATTTCATCGATGCCAAGATATCGTCCGGACGCAGTGTCATTTCTTTCTCAGAAACACCCAGGTCTAGCTTGCGATTAATTCGGAATCGACCAACTCGCCCCAATCGATAACGATTGGAATCAAAGAATTTCTCATGGAACAACGTCCTTGCCTTTTCAAGCGCAGGAGGATTTCCAGGACGAAGACGCTGATAAATCTTCAGCAACGCTTCTTCATGACTCGACGTTGAATCGTCGATCAAAGAGTTAAAGATCAACGGCGATCTTGGAGCCGGCATGATTTCACAAACCTTAACGCCCGAAGAACAAATTGTTTCCGCGGCATCTTTGGTAATCTTATGACCGACTTCGACAATAATCTCGCCTGCTCGCTCACTGTTCAGCGGATACACGATATCATCGACCGCAACCTTGCCCTCAAGCTTACCGGCGCTCCGACGATCCACGACTTTGACTTTCGCGGTGTCGTAAAAAGCCTTCAGGATTGCAGAATCTTCGCCGTACTTGGGATCCATCGCCCGTAACAACGTCAACGCAGAAAACTTTCCGCTCTGGTCAATACGAACCGTCAGAAGATCCTTCTTGGTCGCGTTCACTTCAATCCAGCTACCACGCTCAGGAATCACACGACAACTCGCCAACTTCCTATCGGAAGTCGTATCCGTTTCCCTAACGAAGTCGATTCCGGGGCTACGATGCAGCTGACTGACGACAACGCGCTCGGCACCGTTGATGATAAACTCACCACCACCGAGCATGATTGGAATGTCGCCTAGGAAAACCTCTTCCTCGACCGGTTGCTCTTTCTCAAGACGCAACCAAACCCGGAAAGGTTGGCCGTAAGTCATTCTTAGCTGCCGACATTCATCCGGCGTGTATCGGGGTTTTCCCAGTTCGTAACGAACATAGCTGAGTTGCAGCTTTTTGTCGTAACTCTCAATCGGGAAAATTTCCTGAAGAACGCCTTCAATGCCCTGAGCCTTTCGTTTTTCCAGCGGAACATCCGACTGAAGAAACGCTTGGTAGCTGTGGGTTTGAATTTTTGTAAGGTCCGGCGGAACTTGATAGTCCCTACCACTACCAAACACACGAACTTTTTCTGGTGCTAATCGTCGCTCAACTGGGGTTGCCATAAGCGCAGAATCTCCGGTATCAGATTAGTCGAGTAAGTGATGGTTCAATCGCAATTACAGCCGTTCGCGAAAACGCGGAATCCGACGACTGAACAAACGACAATGTGAAGGCAGTCAAACCTCGGAAAACAATACCCGCAAGACTCGAATTTAACGAATCCGCGCACGCCGGTTTCAAACACAAATCCTGGATTTTCAAAAAATCTCCAAGTGTGCGATTTCCGAGCATATCGTTCCCTGAATTGGCCGACCGCTCCCACACCTCATCCGAGGCGCATCACTGTCGACTTTGGTGAATGAACAACACATCGCTTGAATTGGCTAGTTCCGAAGACCCTATAACTGACGATCTTCTTAGAGACCTAGGGCATCGCGGAGCCGTTCCATTCCGCGATGCTTGGCCTACTTCATTCGGCTGCGTAAAACACAACCAAAGTGACCGCGCCAACCACCTTCGTGGATCAACGCGGTCCGCACTCCGGCCAATCAGGCCAAAGCCGGTCGCAAAAAACTACTTAAGTTCAACGCTTCCGCCAGCACCTTCGACATCAGCCTTAACCTTGTCAGCGTCCTCTTTGGAAACTGCTTCCTTGAGTGTCGCTGGGCAGCCTTCGACCATCTTCTTGGCTTCCATCAAAGATGCGCCAGTGATTGTCTTAACAATCTTGACAACATCAAGTTTCTTGTCGCCAAAACCAGTCAAGATAACGTCGAACTCAGTCTGAGCTTCAACAGCTTCTTCGCCACCACCACCACCGGCTGCAGCGACCATTACGCCACCACCAGATGCGGCTTTGATGCCGTGCTCATTCTCGAGGTAATCACTTAACTCTTTAGCTTGCTTCAAAGTCATTCCGGCGATTTCGTCACCGAGCTTCTTGGCGTCATCAGAATATTCTACAGTTGCTGCTTCTTCGGACATTGGAGTCACCCTTTCGTATCGTCGAGAGCACAGGCTGCGGGACCCGCCTCTCAAAATTCATTATCAAACTGAACACTTTTATGAACAAGTTGACCAGCAAAAACTAACCAACCTCTATTCGAATTGCCGACTCCGCGATTTGGCAAACGAACTCTATATCCACGGCCAAGCCGTTTATTTCTAGCCCTCTTCTTCGCCGACCTGCTTAATTTGGCTAACCAACTGACCACCAGGGCCAATCAACTGTGCCGCCAAAGTCGAACCTGGACCAAGAATCTGACCCACCAACATGCTGAGTTGCTCAGCACGACTTGGCCACTTACTGATCTCCTTAACACGCTCGGGAGTCAACTGCTCCCCATCCATGACTCCGCCGCGAGCTTCGAACTTTTCGAATTCCGCAGCATCCTCGTTGAGCTCCGTCACCTCTTTCACCAACGAAACAAAATCCTCCGAACCCCAGAGCACTGCATGAGATCCTTCGATCCCTTCAAATGCCGGAGCCAGCGAAGTACCTTCGGTCGCACGGCGGGCAAGGCTGTTTTTCACAACCATCATCCCAATCCCTTTGTCACGAAGACGCTTTCGAAGATCAGTCGAGGCAATCGCATCCATTCCTACTACATCTGCAAGGATACAATCCGTCACGCCATCAAGTCGATTGGCGAGATCCTTAGACAACAAATCTTTTACGAACTTACTCATAACTTTTGCTTCACTTCATTACGTTTTTAAACTGTGTGTTTAACCCGACGACCCGCAGGCATCCCCACGACTAAGCAGCCAGTGGAATCCCAGGCCCCATCGTTGAGGTCAGTGCAATGTTCTTGACATAGGTCCCCTTCACCGAACTCGGCTTCAACGACTCGATGTAATTCAAAAAGGCACTGACATTTTCTTGAATTTGCTCAGGCGTAAAGCTCAGCCGACCAAGAACAGCGTGAACGTTTCCTCCGCTGTCATTCCGGAACTCAACTTTTCCAGCCTTATACTCCTCGACGGCCTTAGCAACGTCAGGCGTAACCGTACCGGCTCGCGGCGATGGCATCAGACTGCGAGGACCAAGCACTCGGCCCAAAGGACCGACAACGCCCATCATGTCCGGCGATGCAATACAAACATCAAACTCCAACCAACCGCCGCTGATCTTTTTGGCCAATTCTTCCTGACCAACCTCATCAGCACCCGCCGCTTGAGCAGCCTCGGCTGCAGCATCCTTGGCAAACACAACCACTCGCTGTGTTTTCCCAATGCCGTGCGGAAGGACGATCGATCCACGAACAATCTGATCCGCCTGCTTCGGATCAACTCCGAGGTGCATGTGAATCTCAATCGTCTGATCAAACTTAGCACCATCGAAACCCTTTAAGATTTCAACTGCCTCGCTAAGACCAACCGGTTGCTCAGGAACCTTAGTCAACAACTCTGTGTATCGCTTGGAACGCTTCATTACTCTGAACTCTTTATTTGTATTAACGCCTAATAAAGCTCGACGCCGTCTCCGTACTCGCCCAGCAAACTAATCAACCGCCGGGCCTAATCGACGACATCAATTCCCATACTCCGTGCCGTCCCCTCAATCATCCGACAGGCATGATCAAGATCACGGGCATTCAAATCCTCTTTTTTCTTCTCACAGATCTCTTCGATCTGCTTTCGCGTCACAGTCGCAACCTTGTCGCGATTAGGGACGCCGGAACCTTTCGCAATCCCTGCTGCAATCTTCAACATCGAAGCTGCCGGCGGACTCTTCGTAACAAACTCAAAAGTACGATCATTGTAAACCGTGACGACAACCGGAATCGGAGTCCCAGCGTACTCTTTCGTACGATCATTAAACTGCTGAACAAACTGGCCAAGATTGATACCAAACTTACCCAACGAGGTTCCAACCGGAGGTGCAGGCGTCGCCTGGCCACCAGGAACCTGAAATTTTGCTTCACCCGTTACTTGCTTCGCCATAACACTTTCTACTTTTCTTTTACTGTAACCACCCAACCCGGAAAACGCTAAACGTTTTCGACGTGCCAGTGATCCAACTCAACCGGATTAGGTCGACCAAAAATATTAATCATCACCGTGATGCGGCCATTCCGCTCATCAACCGCAGAAACCTCACCCTCGTGATTCTGAAAATAGCCTTCCTTAACCCGGACACGATCACCCACCTTAAAGGGAATGGCCGTCTTAATATTGTCCTCACCATCCTCTTCAACTTCCGGCTTTGTTGTCGCAATGATCCGAGACACCTCTTCAGGCGTCAACGGAGCCGGCTTTCCCGCCGCTCCCGTAAAATCACCAATCCCCGAGGTCTCCCGAACCAAAAACCAGGAGTCATCGTTGATTTCCATATTTACGACAATGTAACCAGGGTAAAGCTTTCGCTTCGTAATCCGCTGCTTACCAGCCTTATTAAACTCACGAACGTCCTCCGTAGGCACCAAAACCTCACCGAAGAAACGCTCAACACCCGCAACCCTCACGCGACGCTTCAATGCATCGCAAATTGAATTTTCTCGGTTTACCTGAACCTTCAGGATATACCACTTCATCTCGACTTCTTCACTATCGTCAGCAACCACCCCGTCAACAAACTCTTCGATCGGCGAAACATTATCATCGCCCTCGTCCTCGACCTCTTCCTCTTCGTCGTCATCGACCATGTCAGAAGCGGCAAATCCAAACTCATTCAACTCTTCTTCAACGACATCCGCGGAAACATCCTCAACCGAAGCCTCCGAACTGGAATCCTCAGGCAAATCAACTTCAGCCGACGGCACCACCGAACTCACCTCCTGAACCTCAGGGGAGTCGATCGAATCGTCCGAAACTACCTCGTCATCTGCCATCTATCTACTCACTAGCCACCGAAAAAGATTGCAACAACCAAAACGACGCACCGCCCGCTAACTGGAATACCGAATACCAATCAACTCGAACACCTTCGTCCACAACGCATCAAACAGAAACAAGAACGCCGCCATTGAAAAGATCACAAAAATGACCACCACTGACGCATTCCACAACTCCCGACGCGTTGGCCAGGAAACCTTATTCATCTCCGCTTCGACAGCAATCAAAAAGTCTGCAAACACAGAATAATTGACCAAACGAAAGGAAAACCAAACCATCGCCGCAGCAATACCCAACATGACCAAGTACGCTTCCGCACCCAAACCGCCCATCAAAGGCGACCGCTTGATTTCCCAAGCAATCAAACAACCCAAGAATGCAGTTGTCAAAAAAGTAATCTGCCGAACGATCCGCCCCTGATTCGGCTTATAAAGCCCAACCTGAAACAATTCCGCCACGAGACTCGACCGAGTCGGTTCTCGCTTCTGCTTTCCCGCCGAACTCATAAACAACCTCACAAACAATTAACCCGGAACACAACTCAAGCACCCAAAGCCAACTGCAATCATTATTAATCTTGCCGACCAACCAATACCGCTTCAAATGGCAGGGGCGGAGGGACTTGAACCCGCAACCGCTGGTTTTGGAAACCAGTGCTCTACCAATTGAGCTACACCCCTCCGTCTGACCAACAGCCACCCGATCCAAACGAACGAGCCTGCCCTTAAATCGCCGGAAAGCGCCGCACGGAAACAACCACACGACGCTTACCAAATTGAAATCAACCGACCAATTCGCGGCCAGCCAACCACCGCAACTAGTCGACAATCTTCGTGACAACGCCCGAACCTACCGTTCGGCCACCTTCACGAATCGCAAAACGAACACCATCATCCATCGCAATCGGCTTCTGCAGCTCAACCACAATCTTGACGTTATCGCCAGGCATACACATCTCTGCTTCAGCCAAATTAGCCGTGCCAGTCACATCAGTCGTTCGGAAGTAAAACTGAGGTCGGTAACCACTAAAGAAAGGAGTGTGTCGACCACCCTCATCTTTGCTCAAGCAATAAATTTCAGCTTCAAACTTCGCATGCGGAGTGATCGAACCCGGCTTAGCCAACACCTGACCACGCTGAATATCTTCTCGCTTAACACCACGAAGCAGAATTCCAACATTGTCACCAGCCTGACCCTGATCGAGAATCTTGCGGAACATTTCCACACCTGTGCAGGTAGTCAAACGCGGCTCAGCCTCAAGACCGATAATCGCGACCTCTTCACCCGTCTTGATCACACCACGCTCAATACGCCCTGTCGCCACTGTTCCACGACCTTCGATTGAGAAAACATCCTCAATCGCCATCAAGAACGGACGATCCTCTTCACGCTTCGGCTCAGGAATATAGCTGTCAATTGCAGCCATCAACTCAGTAATACACTGAGAAGCACCCTCATCCGAAGGATTGTTCAACGCAGGCAATGCACTGCCGCGAACAATCGGTAAATTGTCGCCGTCAAAGTCGTATTTACTCAGAAGCTCACGAGCTTCCATTTCAACCAACTCCAACAACTCTTCATCATCAACAAGATCACACTTGTTCATGAACACAACCAAAGCAGGAACATCAACCTGCCGAGCAAGCAGAACGTGCTCTTTGGTCTGTGGCATCGGACCGTCAGCTGCCGACACGACCAAAATCGCACCGTCCATCTGAGCCGCACCAGTAATCATGTTCTTCACGAAGTCAGCGTGACCCGGGCAGTCAATATGAGCATAGTGACGATTTTCCGTCTCATACTCAACGTGTGCAACCGCAATCGTAACGGTCTTAGTCGCATCACGAACCGTTCCACCCTTCGCAATGTCCGAGTAGTTCTTAGCCTCAGCCAAACCCTTGGCAGCCTGAACTGCCAGGATCGCTGCAGTAGTAGTTGTTTTACCATGGTCAATGTGCCCAATGGTTCCGACGTTAACGTGCGGTTTAGTCCGCTTAAATTCTTCCTTGGCCATACCTTCTTATTACCTGTCTTCTGTTTTTAATCTCAACAACCAAGTTAAAATCGACCCAACAAACTTGCCGCAGCAAGTCACCAAGCCGAACCACAATCAGAGCTGCTGATGGGATTTGAACCCATGACCTCGTCCTTACCAAGGACGCGCTCTACCACTGAGCTACAGCAGCGAAGCCCGTTTTGATCGAGCCCAAATCCTATCAATCTACAAATGAGCGGGTAGAGGGAATCGAACCCTCACCACCAGCTTGGAAGGCTGGAGCTCTGCCATTGAGCTACACCCGCTAATCACAACACGCAGCAGCTCCTGCGTGCCACAACCAACTTGACCCGTTAATCTAACAACTTAGGCGAAAACCCCAATGACAAGTGAGCAAAAAAACCCAAATTTCAGCGGACATTTTCCCCAATCGACACCAAATCAGCCACTTCCAGCTACGAAACAGGATTAAATTACCCATTCCGCCCATTTATTCCGATCCAACGCCCTTGATTTCGCCGATCGAAAAAACAACTTGAAGCAGTGGGGGGTGCAGGATTCGAACCTGCGAAGGCATAGCCAACAGATTTACAGTCTGTCCCGTTTGACCGCTTCGGTAACCCCCCAAAAACTCAATGCCTTGCGACAAAGACCCGCGAAAACATGCGAAAAAAACTCTTTCACATAATTCCATTGACCTAAAACGCAATAATCCACAACTCCCTCCCTCACAAAAATTGCAAGAGAACGAGAAAAGCCGGCGGAGGGACTTGAACCCACGACCTGCTGTTTACAAAACAGCTGCTCTGCCAACTGAGCTACGCCGGCGTAAAGTTTAGTCGGGTAAATATATCTAAATAGATTTACCCTGCAATACGAATTGCAAGAATTTCAGTGGAACAATCCAAGACCCAGCGAAATTACCCCTTCCAAACGGGGACTCGCTGACTATCGGCTAATTTTCCGCGAGAAGTGAGCCGATTTCGAGGCATTTCCCGACTCGACGACCAATTCGACCTTTCTAGGCATCCGCCGAACGTTCCTTATCACCACAGTTACCTCAACAGCCCCAAGCAACACCGCCTCAATCTCCAACTTCACCCATATCACCAACTCAAATTTCTCCCAATACTCACCCAAGCCATTTTTTAATTAAGTTCAGGCCGCAGAATTAGAAATGGAAACTTTTTCGGGAGAATTCACGTAATGAAACCACGTTCCTTTCGAATAACTCCTCAAATTCCTCTAACGAAGGCAAACCAATGTTCGAGATAACGACACCGGCCTACCAATTCGAATGCCCACCGGACTGCAACTGGCTCCCCTCGCCATTCGAACTGCTCGCTGCAATCGAAGATCGAAGCGGCGAACTTTTAAAAACAGTCACCCCAGAACCCCTCCAACGGCCCAACCTCCAATGGAATGAAGACACTAACCAGGGGCCCGACTGGCCCCTTACCGCGTAGCAGTATCAGTTGCCCCCAAGTAACTAAGAACTTTGCCCAACGCCTAAAATCGACGATGCGCAAGAAGGGGTTACCCTCGCGGTTATCAAAAACCCCTTCGAATTAACGAATTAACGCACCCAGTCGATTAACGCACCCAGTCGTTCAACCAAAAATTCGACCAAAAATCAAATGCCTTGATTCTCGAACGACTCGATTCCAGAGCCGTCGCGTGAATGCCACCCAAAGACAAACGGCAGCGCAAAAAAACACAGCCAATGCAACGCAATGACTGTGTGATAACTCACAATTGAAAACCCCGGCCCCCGCAGGCTAGTTTCCCGACTCGAGCTCAAAGAAAATACTGTCGGGTAGATCGATGTTTTGATCCTTGGCAGCCGAACGAAGTTTATTAAGTGCTCGGGCTTCAATTTGACGAACCCGTTCTTTGGTGACTCCAAGTTGTGCCCCCACCTCCTTCAAGGTCTGCGGCTCAAAACTATAGTCGAGACCAAACCGGCAAACGATGATCTTTTGCTCTCGGTCATCTAAGATCTCAAGAATCGAACTGACTTGCTTCTTCCTCAAGTCCTGCTCCGACTCCAGTAAGTAGCGGTCGGTCCGTTGATCAGCCTTGGCAAGGAAAATCTCTTCCGAGGTCGGCCGGAAACGATCACGCTGCTTAAACGCCCCAGGGATGGTTCTGGCGAAATTCTTCATAATCGCCCAACTCGAATAGGTACTGAATTTATTACCCCGAGAGTAATCAAATTTCTCAACCGCTCGAATGAGCGACATGTTCCCGTCACTGACAAGCTGAAAGAAGTCTTCGCTCGCTGCAACATGCCGCTTGGCAATCGAAACCACCAAGCGAAGATTCGCCTGGACGATCCGATTCTTAATTTTCACAGCGTCATCGTACAACTGTTCGATGGTATCCATCTCAGATGACTTTGCATTGGACGGATCAAGCTTCGCTCGCAAACGACTGGCCTGGAACTTAAGAAAGTTGTATTTCCGGAAAAGGTATTGCTCCTGCTCCCGAGTCAACAAAGCGACCTCGTACAGCGATGCCAAATAACGAGGCAAACCTGTCGGCGGCTTTGTTCTGCGTGTCTTTGTCTCGGGAACCGGCATTTCCGAATCCACAATCCGCTTTTCAGCAGCCCTGCGATGAAACTCAGCGTTATCCATGAAATCAAGCGGAAGCTCTATGATCAAATTCGCACGCACTTCATTGATGACGCGGTAGATCGTCGTTTTCGTTCTCCCGTAACGCTTCGCAATGGAATCCGCCGACCGTCCTGCACTAAAATCGGCGTAAACACGCTCCTTCATTTCAAGATTCAACGGCCCAGACTGATCTGGGAATACAGCAATTGTGGGGTTATCGCTGTCAAACTGCTTGATGGTGTAGCGAATTGTCTCAACGCTTCGATCCATGTGCTTGGCGATTCGCCGCGTAATATCGGCAGGACATCCACCCGCCTTCGCGAGCCGTCGCGCCCGTTCAATGATTTCATCTTTGTCTGTTTTTCTCAGCTGGCTGAACCGCGCACCACGCTTCACTTTTTGACGATTTCGTTTGATAAACTGATCGACGCTGGTATGCAAAAAACCAACTCGTCGACGACCACCGTTGAAAATAAATTTACGACTTACCAAACCTTGTTGACGCCATCTTGAAATTGTCTTGGTCGATACATTGAACATCTTGCTCAAATCGTCGACGGTATGCACTGGTTGGCCAAACTCTTCAGCGCTGACATTGGCCGAATCAGAAAGGTCCTCGATAAAACAATGCAGATCGTGCCGAAGGTTCTCACCCTTTATTTTTACGATCGCTGACTTCTCTGGGCGGAAACCAGTAATTCGGAAACAAACAAACTCAAAGTTATAATCTCGATCGAGCTGAATATCGCGCAGCAATTTCTCGGCACAATCGACTTGCTCAATCTTTTTGTCCCGCGGTGCAAATCGAACCTGCTGGTCGCGTAAATCTCGAATTGAATCACATTTGTAATCGGAGTGCATGACAAGCCTTATTTCTTTTGTGTCTCTTTGCCCAAACCAAGCGCGACTGTGATTTCGCACTCGATGCAGAACTCCGAGACTCCTAACATCTTCGATCATCCTGATCATGTAAACCGACCGAACCTCAGTGTTCTTACGGTTTTAGTTACGAGCCAATCCAACAAATGTTCGATGCACTCGCACTCGTTCACTCCGACGCCCTCGCGGGTATCGCGTCCATCCCATCCTCAGCAATCCTCCCCAACGCTCCCATTTCACCGAAAGTCGCTAGCTGAAAAAGCCTCAGTTTCGCCGAAGTTCACAGTTCTTATCCTGCAAAATACGTTCCAATTCCTCAGGAAAACTCACGAATAAACACGAATTGCCTGTTTTTTCCATGCAAAATCGATTTACCCCCTCTCGACCAGCTGTTTTGTTTGTATGCGAAAAATTTCGGATCGAGACGAGATTGTTCGATTTGAGACGAAAATTGGTCGATTATTGACCAAACAGCGGTGTTTTTGAACACACCCCGTAATTCGCGCCTTTTAGACGACTTCTTGGAAAGAATAATGCTTGAAACCCAACGATTTCCGACTTTTTGCTGCCAACTGACTCTTTTTGCCTTCGCGTTGGTCGTTTTTGCAGCTCCCGCCTCTGCACAAGAATCCATTGATCTCAATGTCAATTTTGAAAAGGGTGCCCAATGTCGGGTTGTTTGTGACTTCATGCACAGCGGAACAGTGACCATTCCCAGCGAAGAAACAGGCGAAATCGTTCCATTGCCACTGAGTGTCGATGCAAAATTATCATTTTTCCAGCGAACCACCAGCCAAGAGCAGACGATTCGCTTTTTCGAAAAAGCCAACGGTCGGATCAAACTCGATCGGGGAACGACGAAGCCTGAGCTCAATTCGAACAACCAATTGATCGTTGCACGACTTAGAGAAAAAGCTGGTGAGCAAGTTGAACTAGCTTCCATGGCTGGAATCTTAGACCAGGCAGAACTCGAGCTGATTCAAAACCCGGCTGACCCAATGACACTGTCTTCCGTGTTTAGCCGTTCAGCGGTCAAAGAAGGCGACAGCTGGGAACCGCCAGTTGAAGCTCTCGCTAAAATGCTCCGACTAAATCGTATCGAAGAATCCAAAGTTAGAATTCTATTAAAAAAATACGATTCTAAATCGGCACGTGTCTACATCATCGGCACCCTTCTTGGAGACGTGAACGACGTCGTGACCGAAATGGAACTCAGTGGCATTGCAATGATCAACCGAGTGGATGACTCATTGTCGAGTCTTAAGTTGACGGTTCGCGAGCGTCGTGGCCCTGGCCAAATTGCCCCCGGATTCGACGGAAAGACCAAAATCGACATCCGCATTTCCGATGCCACCACCGACAGACTTTCCAACGAATCGCTAGCGAAGTACACCGGGAAGGACAGTAAAATTCGTCAACGCGTTCGCTGGCAAAGTCAATCAGGAAAATTTTCAGTCACCTACGAACCGCGTTGGAAAATGATTGCAACCGAAAAAGACGCTGCTGTCCTCCGATTCATCGATGGAAATGAATTACTCGCACAATGCAACATTGTGCAACTTCCTTCACGTCCAGCCGACAATCCACTGACTCTCGACGACTACAAAACAGAGGTCGCCAAAATTATCGCCGCGGACGACAATGCCGTTCTCTTGGCAGCAACAAGCCTACCAACACTGGCTGGACACATGGCAATGCAAGTCGTCGTCGGCGGCGAAGAAGAAGGAGTACCTGTCAATTGGTTTTATTACCACGTGACGAACGAAGACGGACGAAGAGTGACGCTCGTCTTTACATTGGCAGAATCCGTTTCCCGTCGCGTGGACCCAATTGCAGCACAACTCGTTAACGAATTCGAGTTTGAACCGATGGCTAAAAAAATTGCCTCAAAAAAATCAGAAGTCTCCGAAACTAAGTAAAAAGCTCTGAAAACCAAACTACGCCCCCGTTTGCCACCACCGTTTCAACCCATGTTTCAGGCTGGTTCCCCCCATAGCCACTTGAGTACCAAAACCTGTGTCGGTTAGGTTGTGGCGTTGAACTTCAGAACTCAGGATACAGTTATGCTTGATTTGTTTGATAAGATCCAGGAATCCGTTTCCTTCATTCAATCCAAATGGTCCCAAACACCGAAAGCAGGGATCATCCTTGGCACCGGTTTGGGATCACTCGTAGAAAAAATCGAGGTCGCCGTGTCGATTGACTACGCCGACATCCCCAACTTTCCACAATCCACTGCGATATCCCACAAAGGCCAACTCGTTTGTGGCACCCTCAATGGCCTTCCCGTCATTGCGATGGAAGGGCGGATTCACATGTACGAGGGCTATCCCCTCAAAGAAATCACCCTGCCAGTGCGTGTAATGAAAGCTCTCGGTGCCGACCTATTGGTCTGCTCCAACGCAGTAGGTGGCTTGAATCCCTACTTCTCCGAAGGAGACATCATGTTGATCGAAGATCAGATCAACCTGATGGGCGACAACCCACTGATTGGCATCAACGACGATCGTTTGGGACCGCGCTTTCCCGACATGTGTGAACCCTATTGCCATCAACTGATTGAACGCGCCCTGCGAATCGCGAGAGCTCAAGACATTGTTGCCCACCAAGGGGTGCTCGTTGCTGTTGCCGGGCCGAACCTAGAAACCCGCGCAGAATATCGATTCCTTCGCACCATCGGCGCCGATGTGGTCGGAATGTCAACCGTTCCAGAAGTCATCGTGGCAATTCATGCTGGTATGCGTGTCGTCGGTTTTTCGATCATCACCGACATGTGCCTCGCCGATGCACTCAAACCGGCAGACGTCAACGAAATCATCCGAATAGCCAACGAAGCCGAACCTAAATTAACGGAATTGGTACTCGGGGTGTTAGCAGAAGAAGTCGTTTAAAGACAACTTAGCCAACCACCGTCAGTTCCCAATACGCTGCCAACTCGTCCCTTTTCTTTTATACAGTAGCTTGCGCCGTTGGAATTTCCCACAATAATCAACACCGCAGCGGATCACATCGCCAATCAATGGGGTTCTCGCCCCACTTTCGGCATTGTTCTGGGAACTGGTGCCGGACAAGTCGCCGATGAAATCGCCGTCGACTTAATACTTCCCTACGAACAAATCCCCTTCTTTCCTAAAAGCACGGCAACGGGGCACCAAGGGCAACTGGTTTGCGGCCGCCTTGCTGGCGCTAACATTATTGCGATGCAGGGGCGTTTCCATCTTTATGAAGGCTACCCAGTCGACCTCTCCACGCTTCCCATTCATGTGATGAATCAATTGGGCATAAAAACACTGTTCATCAGCAACGCTTCCGGGGGAATAAATCCCAACTATCAAAGCGGCGAAATCATGCTCATCGAAAGCCATCTCGATTTTATGTTCCGCTCAACGACTTACCTTTCGCCCACCACCAGCCAACAGCGTCCGACGCAGTTGAGCGATTTGTATGACCGGAAATTGATCGCCCAAGCCATCGCCTGCGCCCGCAAACAAAATTTCGTTTTGCACCAAGGCGTTTACGCATCGATGCTCGGCCCGAACTATGAAACCAAGGCTGAATATCGATTCTTGAAAAAAGTGGGGGCCGATGTCGTCGGTATGTCTACTGTACCGGAGGTCAATGTTGCCAGCCGCTATGGCATGCAAGTCCTCGCAATGTCTGTCGTATCCAATGTTGCGAAACCAGATGTTCTCGAGGCGACTTCTGGACAAGAAGTCATCGATGCCGCGGCCATCGCCGCCCCCAATCTTCGAGCTCTCGTGGTCAATGCAATCGGCGGAAACGAATAACCGCCCCCTTCTTAGCTCCCCTACCCTGCATTTCGAACATGCTAGCGGACTGATTCACCTAGGTCCCTCTTAGGCGAAGTGATAGACTCGGCTCCGCACGAGGATTCCGTGCGCGACAGAAAAAGGCTTTGATTCAAGGAAGAAGAAATGCTTAACGGGTGTATTAACACAACGCTGGCTATTTGTTTGTCAATGTTTACCAGCTCGGTATTGGCTCAAACTCAGTTACAAGAAACGACGAGTCCAGCTGCTTCAGGCCAATCTCAAAAAGTTCAGCTTTCCCCCCAACAAATGGCCGCCACAGCCCAGGCTCAGCAGCAAGCTTTAGCCAATCCAACTCGGCTACCTCCTGGGTTTCCTCTGGATTCTGAGCACGAAAAGTATGTCAATGACCTTCTCGATTTTTGGGAACAGAATAGTAAGCGCGTTGAAAAATATCGCTGCGGTTTTGTCAGGTATGAATACGACAGTGAGTCGGTGAATTGGCGGGATCCTCGCAACAATCGACTCGCCGCTCACAAAATCACTCAGGGTCAAATTAGATTTGCGGCACCCGATCGAGCTCGTTACGAAACAACCAATGTCCTTCAATTCTCTCGTCCGCCACAAACTCCAAACGGGGATGCAGAATACAAACAAGCCAATGATGCGATGTCGCAAGAGCGCTGGATCTGCGACGGCAAGAGCTTATTTGATTTCGACTTTAGTACCAAACGTCTCTACGAAACTAAAATCCCCCCAAATATGCAGGGGAACATTTCAGAGAGCCCACTTCCATTTATTTTTGGTGCAGAGAAAAAAGTAATTCAGGAACGATACTGGGTGCGGTCGGCGACACCCGAAGGTGTTCAAGATGAATACTGGCTTGAGCTTTACCCGAAACGAATTCAAGACGCCCGAACCTATTCCAAAATTGAACTTGTGATCGCCCGAAAAGACTTTCTCCCGTCGGCAATGCATCTTTACTCGGCAAATTACGATCCAGCCCGCGGTGACGAAACCAGTAGTTATTTCCAATTTCAGGATCGTGAATTGAATAATCAATTATTCAAGCTTCAAGATTTCTTTGGAGCCTTCGTTCGTCCCAGCGTTCCCCTTGGTTGGAAACGAGTCGATACGCAGGTCGAAGCTTCACCACGTCAAGCAGATTCGACCAACGGCGCACTTAATAAATAACTAAGCTGGGAAGCCAGCGGTCCTTATGATCGGCTTATTAGCGGCGAATAACCGAAGTCGCGTAGCCTACGGCGAGCCCTACGATCAACCCTACTCCATGCGCCCAATTGGCAACGCTGCTGCCGAACCCAATTCCCTCACGCATTTCCGCAGGTAGCATGCAGAAAAACATCCACCCCATCAAAATGATGATCGTTGACTGTGAAAGCCGGTAACCGAAATTTGGGTCATACGTTGATTTCATCCAAATGAAACCAAACAGCCCATAAACCACTCCGGACATGCCGCCAAACGCACTGATCCAATACCCACCTGGGGTAAGGCCGGGAGTACTCCCCCCAACAGATCCTGGCACTATACCTTGGAGCAAACTAGAAAAAATTGCCGTCGCCAACAGAAGAGCACCGAACTTTAATGGGCCGTAACGGTTCTCAATCAAAGTCCCAAACTGGAAAAACCAAACCATATTAAAAATGAGATGGAAGATCCCGTAATGAATGAACACATTGGTAAACAATCGCCAGATTTGGCCTCGGCGAATACTCGCCAGGCGTAAACTTATATCATCTTGCATGTTCGAGCCGTCCCAATTCTCCAGCTCTTTTTTCAAAGCACCTTCACTCAAACAAACAAACTGAAGTGCTCTGTAAACAGGGTCATCATACTTCACCCGAGCCCTCTCACCATTGCCCACCCCTTCGCCAAAGCTCGTCAGTAACCCAACTAAGGCGCACACGATGATGATTCCAACCGTTAACTGCTTGCGCTTGGGCAAAACGCCCCCCGAGACTTTCACCATTCGCTTCTGAGCCTGCTGGCGTTTTTTTTCCTCGGCACGCAAAAGCACCTGAGCCTGCTGAACCGCCTCAGCATACTTGGAGTCATTGGGGTTCAACTGGAACGCCTTGAGATCAGCTAGCGCGGTATCACACTGGTCTTCGTCCTTTACCCAAATCTCACAACGCTTGCCCTCTTCGAGCTCATCAATCTGAGTCTCAATCCCCCTCACGAGCAAATACGCAGAAAAATTCTGGGCCTGCCGAAAGTCATCTAGATCGCCAATAAATCGCATAAATCCACGCCAAACATGAGTTAATTAATTGCAATGCTCACTCGATTCCAACGGTCCTCTCCCGTAATGAACCAAGGGCTGTCGCCAGAAAATTCTTACCCAATCCTTGCAAAAATGCTGGCATTCTGGAATCAAGGTTGCCAAAACCAGCGATTTCAAGGACAGTCCGCTCGCATTATCGCTTAAAGCAGGTACCACTGTCTATCGTCATCGAAGCACAATCGATACTTTTCAATGTCGCAACCTTCTCACCAATTTAACACCTCCAATCCAAGCAATTTCATTGCGGATCCTTTAGGTCCACCGGCGCCTCACCACCAACCGCCGAATCCCCAGACACCAGCGACGGCACCCCCACAGCAACCAAATTCGAGCGAGAATCAACAAAAACAAATGGGGACAGTCGACCCGGGACTTGTCAATCAAACCAAAAATCAAATCCGAATACTCGTCGATGAGATCCACAAACTCGCTCAGACTAACTCGACTGTGGATGAATTTTTAGAAGGGTTTACACCTCGCGTTGCCAACGCACTTGCTTCGGTAGGAGCGGCCATTTGGCTGAGCGATGCAGAGTCCGCCCCTCTGAGGTTGAAGCACTATATCAATGTGCCACCCGAATTAAGACGGGCCGACCAAACAGCTGCCATCCAACATCAACGATTGCTGCAAAAAACGCGAGATTCACAGCAGGCAGTCCTCGTGCCACCTGTTTCAGGTGCCTCCGGAGAAAATCCAACAGGCAACCCGACCGATCACCTTCTGATCTTACAACCACTAAGAATTGACAAAACTACTGTCGGGCTTATCGAAATATTCCAACGACCCGGCGCGGGTTTAACGACTCAGCGAGGCTATTTAAAATTTGTGTCTCAAATGGGAGACATCGCAAACGAATTTCTTAGCAACCAGAAAATTCGCTCCTATGCAGCGGAGCGTGCGATGTGGAATCGGCGGGAACAATTCATTGGAATCATCCACCAAAGCCTCGATACGCAAGACGTCGCCTACGCCATTGCAAATGAGGGACGTCGCTTTCTCGACTGTGATCGCGTCAGCGTTGCAATTGGTCGCGATCGCCAATGCCGAGTTAATGCCGTCAGTGGTCTGGACACAATCGAGCGGCGAGCAACTCAAGTCAAACAACTGTCACAGCTCGCTTCCTTAGTCATTCGAACGAATGAACCACTCTGGTACTCGGGAACAAGCGATAGCCTACCGCCTCAAATAAGAGAGCCCTTGCACGAATATGTCGATCGATCGCATACAAAAATGCTTGCGATCCTTCCCCTGTTTTGCGAACGAAGTCAACCATCAGATCCAGCGTTACCTAAAAAAAAACCGGTTCCCGTTGGCGCACTCATCGTCGAACAACTTAGCGATTCCCGCATCGCCTCAGAATTGAAACACAACATTGAAACCATCGCCCCTCACTGCCAGTCAGCACTCACCAATGCGACCGAACACCATCAAATTTTCCTCCTTCCTGCCTGGAAAATGATTGGTCAATTCCTTTCGCTATTCCAATCCGGCAGACGCACCAAAGCTATTTCCATCGTCGGTGTGACAGCGGTTTTGTTGATTTTCCTGACCTATTTCCCCTGCACTTTCGGACTCGGTGCCAAGGGCAGTTTGATTCCAGCTGAACAACACGAGGTGTTCGCTAAAATCAACGGCACAATGGAGACAATCTTCGTTTCCGACGACGGCGACTCAATGGTACAGCAGGGTCAGCCACTGGCGCAAATGCAAAACAGCGATTTAGAACTTGCCATCGATCAAATCAATGGACAAATCGCAATTCAAGAGGCCGAAAGAAGCTCCAACCTTCAACTCCAAAACCGAAATGACCTGAGCCAGTTCGAATTAGTCGAAGTGAACAACAACATCGCGTTGGCCACGAAAACAATTGAATACCTTCAGCGAGAGTTAGAAATTCGCTTAGAAGAGCAGCAACTCCTGACTGTCAAAAGCCCCGCAACGGGTCGCGTTGTCAACTGGAACGCCAAGCAAAATTTAATGCATCGCCCCGTGACCCGCGGGCAGAACTTAATGACGATTGTTAATCCCAACACTGAATGGCTCATCGAATTAGAAATGCCAGAGCGCCGACTGGGACATCTCACTGAAGCCATGCGAGACAACCAACAACCACTCAAAGTTACGTTCGCCCTGCTCTCGAATCCAGGCACAGAATACACGGGCGTAGTATTGGACATCGATGAAAAACTCGACGTCCACTCAGATGAAGGGAATACCGCACTCGTTCGTGTGCAATTCCCCAACGAAGCGATCGACCCGCAATTACTCCGTTCCGAAACACGCGTTAACGCGAAAGTCATCTGTGGCACCCGTGCAACAGGATTCGTGATTTTCCATGAGATGATCGAAACAGTACAATCGAAGTGGATGTTCCTGTTTTAGGTTTCCGCCGTCAAACTCCCAGATCGGCCTCTCATGATTTACGTCCTGCTTACCCTATTCATCCTGTTGCTGATCTTCTTTTGGATACTAAACCTGATCGGTTTACCAGGGAATTGGCTTATCGTCGCATTAAGTTTGCTCTGGATGCTATTTGGGCCTGAGCAATATGAAATCACTTGGGTAACCCTTGCTGTTCTCATCGGACTCGCTGCCCTTGGCGAAGCCATCGAGTTTGGCACCTCCGTTTTGGGAACCAAAAAAATGGGAGGCTCCAGTCGCGGTGCTACTCTGTCAGTGATTGGCTCAGTGATCGGTGGAATTGCGGGGGCCATCCTAGGGCTCCCCATCCCCATTCCGCTGGTGGGCAGCCTCATCGGATCGCTGTTTTTTGCCTCTCTCGGTGCTTTCATAGGCGCTTTTATTGGCGAAAAATGGATTGGCAAATCGAACCCTGATAGTGTGAAAATCAGCACCGCCGCCTTCATAGGGCGGCTCTTTGGCACCCTCGGAAAGTTGATTATTGGCTCGACGATGGTCGTAGTCGCTATAATCGCCAATTTCATCTAACACTTCGACCAGCTCATTTCCTCAATAAAAGAAAGCGACCCAAAGGAATGCTAGCTCGTATAAACTGAAACGACTGATGCCGGAAAGCGGGTTAAATATCTAAGCCCCTAATTCCGATTTTTAGGAAAAAGCAGTTTATTTTCGAAGCAAGACAACCGTTTTCACGATCGGCAAATTATGTCAAGAATTCCGGCAGCACAAAGGTTTTTGAAATCGGCACTCATGCTCTCGCTGGTTGGCTTAATAGGACCCGCAACTCATGCACAAACGTCCAACCGAATTCTCCAACCCATTCAACCGCGGACCGGATTCAATACTGTACCCTTCCGAGCTGCGCGACCAGCGAATTCAAATTCAGGCGCCGTTGGCAATGCCTTGACTCCTGCGAACTCTGCCGCCTACCAATCGACGACGTTCTCGCAATCACAAACCTTCCCAACAGCTAACACCGCTTCGATCAGCTCACAGGCCTCTCAGGTTGCAGACACTCTCGATCTGAAAAATTGCACGATCAGCTTTATCGATGACATCATGCTGCCTGCTCAAGAGAGCGGAGTCATCTCGTCACTTAGTGTGAAAGAAGGCGACGCCATTCAAGCTGGAACTGTTGTCGGAAAAATTGACGACGATATTTTCCAACAAATTCTGAAACAGGCCAAACTTAGATATGAACTTGCTTCTGATGCTGCCGAGGATTCCTTGGCGATCGAAGCCGCAGAAAAGAAATACAAAGTCGCAGCGATTGAAGCGCGAAAAACGTCCGATCTAGCAGACAAAGGGTCCAAGTCCGAATCCGATCGGCTGATGGCAATTTACACGAAGGAAATTGCCGCCCTCGAACGGGATAAAGCTATCCGCGAGCAACAAAAAGCTGGACTGGAGAAGCGTCTGGAAGAGTCGAGATACCTCGAAGCCGAAAAGCACGTAGAAAGCCATGTTCTCCAATCTGAATTTGATGCCTCTGTTATCAAGATCATGAAAAAGCCACAGGAATACGTTCAGAAAGGGGAAGCGGTCATGCGGATCGCTCGCATGGATCGCCTTTGGGTTCAAGGGGCGATCGAAATCACTGACCTCAATCCGGAAGAAGTCCGTGGGAAACGCGTGACTGTCACCGTTCAACGCGCTCGCAACGAAACCGCTACATTCGATGGTGTCATCACCAACGTTGGCCTCGAGCGACAGGGGTTAACGCGGTACATGGTGAAAGCAGAAGTCCAAAATCGCCCGATCGATGGACACTGGGAATTGCAACCGCTTAGCGGAGCAATCATGCGAATCCATCTCGCCGAATCAGATAAATAACCCAGCTCGCTTCGGTGGAAAACGGACGTTGACCCGCGATGACTTACTTTGACGTAATCCACAAAAAGGGCTTGGCGTTTTCATCCATCCGCAGTTCACACGAAAGCCGGGGCTTGGATTGCTTCAGAGCATTCGAGACCGCGACCAAAAGGGCAACTTTCTTCTCCACGAGTGTCACTTTTGTAGTCGCTAAGTCGACGTCTTTTCTGGCCAGCGTGTTGTAGTCAATTAAAAAATTGACTCCTGATTTTTTCTCAATCGCATTGAGCACGGCCGAGAGTGGGAAATTACGAATTTCCAATGGTATTTTGTCGAACAAGGTCGGTGCCACCGCCACTGGCACTCGTTCTAACGGCCAACCAATGGGCCAGTTCTCCTTTCCTTGACGCGAATCTTTTAAATGAATCTCCATCTGCTTACCTTGCTCCCGCTTGGGCTCGATCACCAAACCTAGCGGACGCACTACCGCAGCAAGTGCTGTTCCCACCGAAAGCCCTTTGAGCTCATCAAGAACCAATTCATTGCCATTCACCGCCGCCCTTGCCGTAGAATCCAAGACAAATGGAATTCCAATTTTCTTGACCAGCTCGGCCGTAACGTCTCCTGCTTTTTTTCCCTTGGTTTCAAAATCAACGTTTTGCGAAAGCCGCCCGTGAAGCGCCACCAACTGTTCCGAGGTTAGGCCAAACGCTTTCTTCTCGGCCATCGCGACTCGGGCTCCATCATCTCGAAGCCGCTTTAGCAACTCACGAATGCCCGATTTATCACGAATCGTAAAACTCCCTCCCGGTAATTTCAGCTTGTCACCAGCGATCACCCCCGAGACCTTTACCACTGTCGCGGATGCCATGTCCGTTTCTTCAATTCCCACCCGTCCATTTTTTAACGTCTTCGAAACGACCCGATCAGCCCCCACCCCTTGAAGCATCTGCAGCCATTGCTGCTGTGCTCCGACCCGAGCTCGCGCATCTGCTGAAATCTCCAAATAAATAACGCGACGCGGGTTTGTTTGAGCCTGAGACTCAGCTGCCAAAATTGACGCCAGAACAATTAGCAAAATTCCCACGAATTGAGATCGTTTAAGCACGACTAATTCTCTCCACAGTAAAATGAAAATCAAAGCAGAAAAGTGAATCCCAAAAAACAACTTCGAGCAACAGAAATACCAGAAGTACTCGGGGGCTGCAATCTATTATCGATCACACGAATTTTGAACCGGACCCAAATTAAGTTTGCCGCTGTTGTATTGAAATTATTACGGCCGGTGAGCTAATGGCAAGCAAAGAAGTTTAACTCAGTCAGAAACGCCATAACGGCCAATGCAATAAATAGCGTTTATCAGATCCTTGACCCCAATCTTTTTACCTTCATCGTAACCCCGACTGTCATAAGAAATCGGAACCTCGGTAAATCGATAGCCGCGTCTCGCCAATTTCGCTGTAATCTCTGGCTCAATTCCAAATCGATCTTGCTCAATACGGATGGCTTGAATCACCTCGCGATTAAACGCTTTATAGCAAGTCTCCATATCGGTTAGCTTTAATCCACTAAACAGATTCGAAGCGCCGGTCAGAATGGCGTTGCCTGTTCGATGGACCCACGACTCGTCTTGCTGCTCGTCGCCAATAAATCGAGAACCGTACACGACGTCAGCTTCTTTTCTCAACAAAGGTTGGATTAAGCGAGGAATGTCGCGAGGATCGTATTCCAAGTCGGCATCCTGGACGACGACTAAATCGCCTTTGACATGCATAAATCCAGTGCGCAGTGCCGCACCTTTTCCCTGATTCTCATCTTGCAAAATAATATTTACATTTGGCATGCCTACCAGTTTTTGAAGAACCTCCCGCGTGCCGTCAGTACTAAAGTCATCAATGATGACCAATTCTAAATTTAACGGCAACGCCGCCACCCGGGTCAAGATTCTTCCAATGGTGTTGATTTCATTGAATACAGGAATCACAACGGAGAGTAAATAATCGGTACGAGGACTTGCGTTTTCGCCGGGGTCCGCCGCCTGATACGAATCCAACTCCTCTTTGACTAGTTTCGCACAACCGTCAATCCGACTCAGCACCTGATCAAGATACTCAGACTTAGCGCTGCCAACGGTCGATCGACCGGACGCAAACCCCGATTTGCGAACTGAATCCGTAGACGCAAAGTTTCCAGAAAATGAAGATGACGACGTTGAATTTGAGTTGGCTTGATTCACGGTTGCCTCGGGACAAAATTCAGAACTTCTCTTAAAGAAGTTTCGGCTCAATGACTTCGAATCCTGATCAAGAAATCATTCTTGCTAATTATTCACGCGAACGGGTTTTATAGATGGCTACAACGCAATTCAATTTGCCCACGACCAACGCTTCCTGTGACAAAAATTCCAATTACAACGATTAAAGAGAGCTCCCTTCTCCTGGCTTCTGACCCACCATTAAAAAAAACCCGCTGCAAATTTGCAACGGGTTTCACAATTAATCTCTTGCCGAGTTGAGGATTCAAGATCTCCCCAACCAACGTTGACTAGTCCCAGTCGAGTTTTCCACCGGTCTGGTACTCGGTAACGCGTGTTTCAAAGAAGTTTTTCTCTTTCGCCAAATCCATCGTTTCACTCATCCATGGGAATGGGTTCGGGCTGTTGTACTGAACAGGCAATCCAATTCTCTCAAGACGACGATCGGCAACATGCTGAACGTAATCACGGAACAAATCTGCGTTCAGCCCAAGCACACCGTTAGGCAAGCAGTCCTCTGCGTAAGCCAGCTCTAACTCTACCGCTTCGCGGATCCGACTCGTCATTTGCTCTTGGAATTCCGGAGTCCACAACTCAGGGTTTTCAGCTTTGATACCGTTGATCAAGTCGATTCCAAAGTTCAGGTGGATCGATTCATCACGCAAGATGTATTGGAACTGCTCACCAATTCCCTTCATCAAATTTCTACGATGAAACGAGAGCACCATCACAAATCCGGTGTAGAAGAATATACCTTCCATGATGATGTAGAAACCGATCAAGTTCTTCAAAAGTGCCTGAGCACCCTCAAAAGTCTCCGTCGTAAAATCAGGGTCGAGAACTTCTTTGGTCAGTTCCATTTCGAACGCATCTTTACGAGCGATCGCTGGAACTTCGTTGTACATGTTGAAGACTTCGCCTTCGTCCAACCCAAGACTCTCAACCACATACAAAAATGTATGTGAGTGAACGGCTTCCTCAAACGCCTGACGAAGCAAGTACTGTCGACATTCCGCATTGGTTATGTGCTTGAACACGGCAAGCACTAAGTTGTTACCAACCAGGCTTTCAGCAGTCGAAAAGAAACCAAGATTTCTCATGATCACCCGTCGCTCATCCTTCGTCAGCTGATCGGATTTCCAAATTTCGATATCTTTGTTCATGGCAACTTCGGTCGGCATCCAGTGATTCGCACAACCGTTGTCGTAGTGTTCCCAAGCCCATTTGTATTTCAATGGCATCAGTTGATTAACATCAACCTGGTGGCAATTAATCAACCGCTTCTCGCTGGCGTCGACTCGTTTTGTTTTGCCTGCTTTTACTTCTTGAATATCCGTTGCCATTCTTTGCTACTCCATGCAAAAAAGTTTAATGATGTAAAACTCGATTCGGTTTTTTTTGGCGGGATTTGGAGGCTCCGTCCATCCTTCATTTTGAACCGCAATCGCGAAAATTCAACAACACAGATCAAGACTTAAACCGAAAAATCTTGCCGGCAAATTTAATTGTTCCGCCGAGCTGAATAATTGACTGACTTCAGTCCACAACACCAAGTTAAAAACTGGCCATTGGCGGCTCCCAATGGCCCATTTTTAACTCTACTTCTTCATTACTGACAGGCTTCACAATCTGGATTGTCAATACTGCACTGCTGAACTTCTGGCTGCCGCTCAACGGCGATTTCAGCAGAAGCACTCGCGTTTTTCATCCATCTTGGCTGAACACCAAACTTGTTGATATCAACCGTCGATTTTTCTACCTGAGTCGCACCAAGCGATCGCAAGTAGTAAGTCGTTTTCAAACCAGCCTGCCAAGCCATTCGGTACATCTCATCAAGACGACGACCGCTTGGTTGTCCAAGATAAAGATTCAACGACTGGCCCATATCGATCCACTTTTGACGCCGACTAGCACAGCGAATAATCCAGCTTGGGTCGATCTCAAATGCTGTAGCATATCGCCCTTTGATGTCTTCAGGCAAATCTGGAATCTCACCCAACGCACCGTCAAAGTACTTGATCTTCTCCAGCATGTCGTCGCCCCAAAGCCCTCGCTCTTTCATTTCGTTGACCAATTTTACATTGATCTGTACGAATTCACCCGAAAGATTGCTCTTCACAAACAAGTGCTTGTATGTCGGTTCAATCGATTGAGTAACGCCAACAATCGTGGAAATGGTGGCTGTCGGAGCGATCGCCATCACATTACTGTTTCGAATTCCGTGCTTAGAAACGAGTTCGCGAACTTTGTCCCAATCCATGGACATACTTTTGTCCATGTCAATCGCCATCCCCCGCTCCTCTTCGAGGATCGCTACGGTGTCGATTGGCAATAATCCGCGATCCCATTTGGAACCTTCGTAAGATGAATAAGTTCCACGCTCTCCCGCCAGGTTACTGGAGGCAGAAATCGCAAAATATGAAATGGCTTCCATGCTCTTGTCGGCAAAGTCCACCGCTTCTTCACTTGCGTAACTAATACCACAAGCTGAAAGAGCATCCTGAAAACCCATCAATCCCAAACCTACCGGACGGTGCCGCTGGTTTGCATTTTTGGCTTCATCGGTCGGATAGAAATTAATGTCAATGACGTTATCGAGCATCCGAACCGCGGTGTTAATCGTGGCCTCAAGCTTTTCAAGGTCAAGCTTCTCATCGGTGATGTGATTAAGCATGTTAATCGAACCGAGATTACAAACCGCAGTTTCATCCGCAGATGTATTTAGCAAGATCTCGGTACACAAGTTACTACTATGCACAACGCCAGAGTGATCCTGTGGAGAACGGATGTTCGATGGATCCTTGAATGTGATCCAAGGGTGTCCGGTTTCAAAGACCCGAGTTAGCATTTTTCGCCACAAATCAACCGCCGGGACTGTCCGAGTCAGTTTGATTTTTCCTTCCGCCGCCATCTCTTCGTAATGCTCGTACCGCTCTTCAAACGCTTTCCCATAGAGGTCGTGAAGATCGGGAGTTTCATCGGGACTGAACAAAGTCCAATCCTTCTTTTCAGTGACTCGCTTCATGAACAGATCCGGGATCCAGTTCGCGGTGTGCATGTCGTGAGTTCGTCGACGCTCATCTCCCGTGTTTTTACGGAGATCGAGAAACTCTTCGACATCAAGGTGCCAGGACTCGAGGTAAGAACAAACGGCACCTTTCCGCTTTCCACCCTGGTTTACAGCGACCGCAGTGTCGCTAACAACCTTCAAGAATGGAATAACACCTTGGCTTTGACCATTGGTGCCTTTGATGTGCGAATTCGTTGCGCGGATGTTCGTCCAATCGTTTCCAAGACCACCGGCCCATTTTGACAGTTTAGCATTGTCGCCAATTGCCTTGAAAATACTGTCCAAATCATCCGTTACCGTACTCAGATAACAAGAACTCAATTGAGGGTGTAACGTCCCTGAGTTGAACAACGTAGGCGTCGCTGATGTAAAACGAAATGTCGAAAGAATATTGTAAAACTCAATCGCACGTGCTGTTTTATTTTCTTCTTGGATCGCCAAACCCATCGCAACACGCATCCAGAAATACTGCGGAGCCTCAAAACGACGTCCGTCAATGTGCAGCAAATAGCGGTCGTAGATCGTCTGCAGGCCCAAATACGGGAACAATGCATCCCGCTCGGAATCTATGGCATTGGCCAATTCTGCCAAGTCAAATGTCGCAAGTTCCGGTGAGATTCGCAGAGCATCAATTCCTGTTTGAATGAACTCCCCAAACTTCTCTTGATATAGAACCTTTAAATCACCACTCGCCGCTGATTTCCCAAGCGACTCACGGTAAATAATGTTCAGGACTAAACGACCGGCAACAGTATCGTACTCAGGGTCCTTCTCAATCCTTGCTCGGGCCGCCAACACCATCGAGCGGCCGATCTCGCGAGGCGTGATTCCATTGAAAAACTGTTTTTCAACTTCTTCCAAAAGCTCGCCCGATGAACAGGATTCGTCTAAACCAACGCATGCGCTGTCGACCTGACTTCGCAATCGATCAAAATCAAGGTTTTCGAGTTGACCGTCCCGGTTCACCATTGTTCCCGGGAACGGGTCGGCACTGTCCATTCGCTCTTCCGCCCGCAACTGACGGATTTTGTTGTGCTCAGCCCGGTAAAGAATGTATCGGCGGGCTACCGAAAAATACTCCTGCTTCATCAGTTGCCGCTCGACAACATCCTGAATGTGCTCCACCGTAACACCCACGTCGGTCAACGCGTCTTCTTGAACCTCTACCACAACCGATTCGGTGATCGCGTCTGCAACTTGCATTTGCTTCGCATCGAGTTGGCTGATCTCTGAAAATTTGTGCTCTGCACAAAATGCTTTTTGAATCGCTCTAGTGATCAGTGCCGGTTCAAATGTCAGTACTCGCCCATCTCGCTTCCTGACGTTCATCTCCTGAGTCGTCTTCAACATTCCATCGTACTCCCGTTAGCTATTTGTCCATGACTTGCCGAGCATTTCCCAAGCTCGAACTGTCTCTATTTGCCAAACCAACGCTGGAAGAAAATCCCAAGATCTCTCCCCACGAATCTATTCAAAACAATCCAATTGATCTGAAACTCGCAACATTGGTTACTCACGGAGTAACATCGTTAAAACGAATGACACGTTTGGTCATTCCACAGAAATCAATCCATCAATTTCAAAAAGCGTTCAGACTCTCCATTCCCAACTGCTTTTTGCTTCCCCACCAACCGAAAGGTGGAAGAATTTCCTCGTGGTTTATGATTTCGCGAAGATCCGCTTCGTCTTCCCGATACAAACTCCGTTTAAACGCCACAGCAGCATCTGAGCCCACAAGACTCAGTTTCGCCTTTGACTCCCCAAAACACTCAAATCATTGATTTTTCTGGCCATTTTGGGAGCCAACTCAAAAGCTGCCTTAAAGTGGCGGGAACCCAATATATCGACGTTTGGGATTCTGTCAACACAAAATGTTGTGCTTTATTGTGCTTGCAGTTGTATCGATCACAGAAAGATTAGACTTCACAAAATCCTAAATCATTAGAGAAGAAATTCGTTTAACACGGCTTTTTCCAAGGTCCTTGACAAGCTCCGGAAACGCTACATCTGGTGCCAGCAACTGATTGCTAGCATTAAAAAATTGGCATGCTTTTCGCTCCCCGCGATCTTCCAGAATTCATCGCGAATGGAATTCCACCGATCCCAACAAGACGCTAGTCTTTTTGCTACACAGACAAACCAAAATGATGACTCAAAAAGATAATTTGCGACGCTCAAAAAACTAACAAGCTCTACCCAAAAAGCTTGCAAACCATTCGCCAATTCTTCAAGATTTAATTTCACTCAACGTTCTACAGCGTCAAAACACATCCGCTGTCTTAAATACCAATGCCTTTCCGCAACGTCCAACAAAACCTCTCATCGATTGTGCTAAACCGCCAGTTTGCACCGGAAGCCCGAACCCGCGCGACCGAGGCTGTTTACCACTACATGCGCACCAATGCCCGAAGCATTGACCGAGGTAATTTCAGCAATTTGTGCAGCTCAGACCTGGGCCTCCTATTTCAAATCAATGATGAATATTTTTTCGAAGGCGAGGTCGCTAAACTCTGCGAACGCATTGCCCACCGACCGCTCTCGTTTCGACTTTCCACTCGCATGACTTCCGCGGGTGGAATGACCACGATGCAAACCTCAAAGATACGAAGAAAACCGCAAATCGATTTTGAAATCGCCATTGCCACAACTCCCCTTTTCGCTTCTTTTCGTGACGATGAAAATGCGATTGTCAGTGGAATTCAATGCAACGATCGGCTGGAAGCATTGCAAAGAATTATGGAACATGAAATGGTCCATCTGATTGAAATGCTTTTATGGACCAACTCAAACTGCTCGGCCAATCCATTTAAAAACATCGTACGTCGATTTTTTGGGCACACTGAGTCCAAGCACCAACTTCTAACCCCCAGAGACCTGGCAAAAAAGAAACTGGGCATTTCCCCCGGCGACCAAGTCCAATTTCATGCTGACGGATTGATCATTCAGGGACACGTCAATCGAATTACGAAACGAGCGACGGTTCTCGTCCCTCACGCCCGCGGACAACAGTATGACGACGGGAAGAAATACAAGAAGTATTACGTCCCACTAAACCGACTAAAACGAGCCTCTTAGCCACACTGCTGCAAATCACACTGCTGCAAATCTGAGGGCACAAAAAAAGCCGGGTGAATCGCATTCCCCCGGCTTATCAACTCGAATTGTTTTTGCTTTCGCAGCAATTACGGATTAACGGGAGAAACAGGTGTTGCCCCTCCGTCGCCAGCAAGTGCGATGACACCGACCGTCAAACCGCCAATGGCGACTAGCCGGCCAATACCTCGTCCGCCAACTCCACCCGCACCACCGCCACCAAAAATCCCGCCTCCGCAACCGGGAGCAGGCGAGCAGCAAGAATCTGCTACTGGGCCGCAGCTACCACAGGCTCCGCCACAAGCGATCGACTGACCAATATATTCAATTGAGGCGCTCTCGTACACGAATTCTTCTTCAATGGCGACTTCTGGAACAATGTCCTGCCGAGCAGCAACATAAACAACCAAACTCTCGCCGTAACGAGGCGTCATCTCACCCGCCGTTGAAACGAAGCTTCCTTTGAGAGCTTGATCAGCAACCTCTACCGCCTCAAACCCGACAACTGCAGCAGCATTCACTCCAGCGGCAACCATGCCGTAAATCCCCGGCTCAACACCAGGAACAACATACTCTCCATCGTCTCCGCTCATTACGCTGGCGACAGAAACACCGTCCTTAAGAATATCAATCTGCATTTGAGCGATGCCGCTTCCATTCAAATCCAGTACTCTTCCGATTAAGTTACCATCCATTACGAGAACTCGATTAGCCCCCGCTTCGGACAGTTCGGAACCACCAACTTCGGGTAGCCCGGCTTCCGCTTGAATTCGCTTGTTGATCAACCGGTCGACCGCTTTGACTTCGGGTACGGCAGCGACTTCTACCACCTCTGAATGTTTGCCAGTGGAATCCGACAGGACTCGAACACTGTAAGCAGCGTAGCCGTTCTCACCCGATGCAATGAACGAGTAAACCCCCTCAGGAACATCGTTGATACTGAAGACGCCGTCTGAATTCGTTTTCCCTTGGCGAATCGTCTTTCCGTCTTTGACAAACCGAACCACAAGATCTGAAAGCCCACGATCGGATTGGTCGGAGGCAAACGAGACCACACGTCCGTCGACGCCTCCTATTCGATTCAATGCGACGGTGTGACACCGCTCAACACCGATGTTCGACAACTCGGAGACCACCGGAGTGACTTCCAAGCTAATTGGCGTGGCGTTTGCGATCCGCTGGTGTGCTGTGGCGGCCGCTGTGACTGCCAATGGGAGCGCCACCAATGCGAAACCGTACTTTGTGATATTCCAAAAATTGCTCATGTTTTTACCGTTCTAAGCTGCTCATTCAATGATGTTTTGTTGCGTTTTCGAAACGCACCGAGAGGCATCCGCCCAAATCTAGGCGTAATAACCCTTACAATCTGATGTTAGATTAGTCAGACTCCCGCTTATAGTCAAGGAGTTTTTTACTTGAAAATGAAAAACTTAGGCAAGCTGGGGACAGGATTGAAAACCTCGATTTATCAAGCAAAATCATTGATTTCGCTTAGAGATCACACCAACTTCGGGGGAACTGGCCGATGCGTAACGAGACATTGGAATGCGACCGCTTTGATAAGCCAACCGCCCCGCTTTCACACCATGCTTCATCGCCTCAGCCATTCGAACCGGAGCGTCAGCTCTGGCGACGGCCGTATTAAGTAATACCGCATCAAACCCCAATTCCATGGCAACCGCAACATCACTTGCCGTTCCCACACCCGCATCAATGATAACTGGGTAGTCTGGATCCCCCTGCTTGAGGTCTTCAAGGATAATTTGCAGGCTATTTCGATTGATCACACCTAAACCGGAACCAATTGGGCTCCCCGCCGGCATTACACTGGTTGCACCGGCGTCCTTGAGCCGTCGAGCGACGATCGGGTCATCACTCGAATAGCAAAGCACCTGAAACCCTTGCCCAACCAAGGTTTCGGTTGCTTTAAGGAGTTCTATCGGGTCAGGCAGAAGCGATCGACTGTCGCCAAGAACCTCCAATTTTACCCAGTCAGCACCAGGATTTTCCAACCCTCTGAGTATCTCACGCCCCATCTTGGCACATCTCACCGCGGTGTCTGCGTCATAGCAACCAGCAGTATTAGGCAACAGAACAAATCTCTTTGGATCGACAAAATCTAATATGTTGCGTCCAGAACTGTCATGCAGTCGCTCGCGACGAACCGCAATAGTGACGCACTGTGTTTCTGCGACCTCAAACGACTCACGCATCACCTCAAACGAGTCGTATTTTCCAGATCCTAGAATCAGCCGACTCTCAAAGGTGTGTCCGGCAATGCGGAATTCATCAAGCCCCACAGAGGCCTCAGGCGACTGGCTCGGCTTTTCCGAAATTGAATCTGTCACGTTAGCCCCCTCCCACTAAGGTAACAATTTCCAATATATCCCCGTCGTTTACCTCGACTAGACAATGCGTGTCACGGGGTTGTAATTGCTGGTTAATTTCAACGGCAATCGCCCGAGAATTCATCCCGAGTGAATCGAGTAACTCCACGATCGTCAGCCCTTTATCACAGGCCTGTTTTTTACCATTGATTGTCACATCTATCACGTTGAAAGCTATCCGTTTTTTGAATGGGAACACTCCGGCAAAGGCCTTCCTCATAGGCCTTCCCTTGAGCCTCTGAACACGTCAATCGCTCCACTTCAACGACGAAACCGAACGACCGGCATTAAAAACTCAGGCTTCAGACCAGCTTAAAATACCAATTTCGAGCTTCAATTTAGAAGCTTTCAGCCATATCACGCGCGTGGTAACTACTCCGGACGAATGGGCCACTGGCAACTTTTTTGAATCCCATGCTCTTGGCCTTTTCGCCTAACATCGCGAATTCTTCCGGCGGAATGTAGCGAACTACCGGCAAATACCGATCCAACGAGGGCTGAAGGTATTGCCCAAGGGTCAAAAAGTCACAGCCAATATCGAGAAGGTCCGAAAGCACTTCGTAGACCTCTTCGTGTGTTTCCCCAAGCCCAAGCATCAATCCACTTTTTGTTTTGATCCCAGGATCGACTTCCTTTACTCGCTCGAGCAAACCAAGCGTCCAGCGATAATCCGATTTGGGGCCTCGCACGCGGCGGTACAAGCGAGGAACCGTTTCAGCGTTGTGATTAAACACCTCGGGAGCGGATTCAATCACTCGATCCAATGCAGGTTTGTTATGTACAAAATCAGGGGTCAGCACCTCTACCGTTGCCCCCGTTTTCTCCCTCACGGCCACGACACACTGGTAAAAATGATCTGCCCCGCCGTCGGGTAGGTCGTCTCGAGTCACCGAGGTAATCACAACGTGCTTCAACCCAAGACGATGAGCCGCTTCTGCCACCCGGTCAGGCTCATCCAGCTCCAAAGCTCCCGGACGGCCACGCTCTACAGCACAAAAACCGCAGGGTCGCGTACAGGTCTTTCCAAGAATCATAAATGTTGCAGTTTGCTGCGAATAACATTCCATCCGGTTGGGACACTTCGCGTTATCACAAACCGTTTCAAGGTTGAGTTCATCAAGTAGCTTGGCGGTTGCTCCGACATTGTTCCCCTTGGGAATCTGACGCTTCAGCCATTTTGGCAATCTCGCAGATGTCTGGGGCGCACTCCCCCCCATCGAGCCACACGACCCACCACCACAAGATCCACCCTCGGTTGAATTTCCACCGTTAATTACGGGTAAACCGCTCATTGCAAACCTCTACTCTCAAAAACACAAACACAGGATTGGTTAGGCCGCGCTCGACACGCTCTCGGTTTCCACCGGCGAGCCGAACGAACTTATATCCGTCCAAGCCCAATGATAATAACTCTTCACCGCAAAACGCCTGTTTTAAAAGGACTTGCGAGAAGGCTTTTGTATAACAAATTCGCCATTTCTAGCCCGCTCAGTCTAGGCTTTGCCGTGTTTTTTTGCCAGATGCTAAATTCAACCCATTTCCTACTCGTTTTCCCTGCGATTGTTCAAAAAATGGGCCCCACTCTCCGCCACCCATTACCGACCATCGATGAGCGTTCCCAAAGATATTCCCCAGAGGCCACAGACGCCGTTTCCTCCTCAAGCTACGTTCAATAGTGTGTACCTCTCTCAATTTCTGGTGTAGATTTCAATAATCCAATCCACCGACGAATTGCCATGGCCGCCCAAAAGAAGAATAAAAATAAAACAAAAAAGAAGAGCGCCGACGACCAAAGTCAGGTCATTTGTGAAAATCGCAAAGCTCGTCACAAATATGAGATACTCCAGCAAGTCGAATGCGGGGTCATGCTCATTGGTAGCGAAGTTAAAAGTCTTCGCGAAGGAAACATTTCTCTCAACGAAGCCTACGTTCGGGTTGAGAATCGAGAAATCTGGTTAATCGGGGCTGATATCGCCGAATACCGGCAAGCCAGTTTTTGGAATCACAAACCAAAGCGGTCGCGAAAACTTCTCGTCCACCGAAGAGAATTGGACAAACTCTCGACCAAAGCCTTTGAAAAAGGGCTGACATTAATCCCACTTCGAATGTATTTCAACGCCCGAGGCATTGTCAAAGTCATGGTCGCAGTCGGTCGCGGCAAAAATCTACATGACAAACGTCAAACGCTGAAAGATGCGGATAACAAACGTCGCCTCAGTCGCGAAATCCGCGATCGCAACCGTTAAACAGTCCCGAAAAACTAAACGTTATTGAATTTAAAGAGAACGAATGATCTATTCTGGGCGTACCACATTTTAGCAGATACGCTGTTAGCATAAATCAGCGCCAACGACCGGGGCGAAAAATACTCCCCGATACTGACAAAACGTTCTCAATGCTCCCCCTACATAGTTTTGTGGAAACCGCAATTCTCAAACCATCAAAAACATCCTGAATGCTTAAGCTCAATCAAATTAAGAAAAGCTTCGTTCAACCGGACAAAAAACGGGTGCCAATCCTGGACATCCCCAAGTTCGAAATAAGGTCGGGCGAACAAGTCATCCTCATCGGTCCCAGTGGATGTGGAAAAACAACGATGCTCCACACGATTGCCGGAATCACTCAACCTGATTCTGGGAAAGTGTTTCTCGATAACGTCGAATTAACTCGCTACTCAGAATCAGCCAGGGATCGAATTCGCGCGAACAAACTTGGCTATGTTTTTCAGACATTCAACTTACTGCCCGGTTTCTCAGCTTATGAGAATGTCATCCTAGGAATGACTTTCGCCAGTAAGAAAAGATCACCCGAACGCGCAAAAGCACTGCTAGATCGAGTTGGATTGGGCCATCGCCTCAACAACAAACCGCACCAGTTATCGGTTGGCGAACAACAACGTGTCGCCGTCGCACGCGCCCTGGCCAACCGTCCCTTACTCCTTCTGGCCGATGAACCCACCGCCAATGTCGACCCGGGGAATCAGCAACAGATTATCGACCTGATCAAATCAAGTTGTGAAACGGAAGGAATAGCACTTCTGATGGTGACGCACTCGATGGAGGTTGCTGAACAATTTGAACGTGTCGAAAGGCTCGACCAACTGAATCTGGTTGTTGGCGACGCCAAGTCAAGACCACCGGGAAACACAACCGCCCAGCAACCCACTCCTTAAGACTCACAGCTTTAAGACACCCAGCTTTAAGATCAAGCAGTATGAATTCAATTAAGATCGCATGGCGGAGCATCCAACAACGTGGCTTTGGGTCACTACTGACCGTTGTTTCAATGAGCCTCGGTGTCACGATGGTCGTCGCTGTGCTCACGATCCACGGAGTCGTTTCCCAGTCATTTCGAGCCAACAACAGCTTTGGCTACAACATCATCGTCGGCGCCCGTGGCGGCGGCCTCCAATTGACCTTGAACTCCGTCTACTACCTTAGCAAACCCGTCGAGAACATTCCTTACGAATATTACCTGGCCTTTTGCGACAAAGAAACACGCGGACGGGAGCTTAAGAATTCGATTGCCTACCATGCCAAACAAACCGTCGACGAAACAATGGCGCTGACCTCACCAGCGCTTCCTGGTCCCGTTGGCTTCGGCGCGGCACTCTCAGACGCGCTAATCAAAGACGTCTTTGATTTCCAACAAACGTCGGCAATGAAACTCAATGAGCGCGGGCTTTACAAACGCTACACCCATATTGCCGTGCCCTTGTGTCAAGGCGATTACTACGTCGATCCAGAAACGCAACTCGCTTTTCGGTGCGTTGGAACCACACCCAACTTTTTCACCGACTTGGTTCTCGACATCGATTCAGATAAGAAATTCGAGTTCGCCGAAGGAAGAAATTTCGTCGAAAAAAGCGACGACAATGGACTCTTTGAATGCGTCGTTGGCTCGATCGTCGCCGATCGCTGCGACATTAAAATTGGTGACAAACTACAAGCCACTCACGGCGACCCCAACAGCAGCAGTGCCCACATTCACGAACAAGATTACACCGTTGTGGGAATTATCGATGGCACAGGCACACCCAACGACCGAGTCGTCTTTTTGAATATGGAAGGATTCTTCCTCATGGAAGATCATGCCAAGACAATTGAAAAAGATGGCGTTCTGAAAACAGAAGATGATCTCAACGAAGAAACTCAAGATGAGGTCGCACTCGATCCGCTCGACGATTCGTTTTTTGATGACGAAGGGGATGCTCCTGAGATTGTCGACGACAACCCCGCCGCCCCAACCGACCAACCAACTCCTGTAACTCCGCAACTCTCCGAGGAAGAGGAGTTCGCTAGAAAACAAAATGCAACGAGGATCCCGCTGCCTATCGAACAAAGAGAGGTCACTTCGATTTTAGTTCGCACTTCGCTTGCCGATGAAGTCGGCGCTATTGGCTATTTTTTACCCGGACAAATTAACGAAGGCGACCTCGAAACAACACTAGACTGGACGTCCTATCGACCAGAGAGATCTCAAAAAGCAGCCCAAGCAGTAAACCCAGTCATGGAAGTTGCCTCCCTGTTTCAAGTGTTCGTCGACCCAATCCGCTGGCTACTGCTGGGACTCACCTGCATGATCTGCATCGTCTCTGCCCTCACCATCCTCGTGGGAATCTACAACTCCATGAACCAAAGGAAGCACGAGATCGCCGTGATGCGAGCCCTCGGTGCCAACCGAACAAGGGTCATGAGTATTATTCTTTGCGAATCGGTTTTGCTAGCACTGATGGGTGGTTTGCTCGGGTGGTTCCTCGGCCACAGCCTTAATGGCCTCCTTGGATCGAATGTAGAAAACTCGACCGGAGTCCCATTAGGCTTCTTCGATTTTGCTCCTGCAGTCGACATTTCAGTGCTAACTCTCGGTTTTATCCCCGATAGCCTCATCAGCGGCTCGGTCTCACCTGAACTGCTAGTGATCCCCGGCTTGATGCTGCTCGCCGTACTCGTCGGTATCTACCCAGCAATATCAGCCTACCGAACTGATGTCTCCAAATCCCTTGGGAAATAGCAAAGTCTCAAATCTCAGTAATTTCCTTCACTTTTTGGGGGATTTTAACATATCTTTGCAATAGCTCGTTTTCTTTTTTTTGCCAAAACCGATACGATAACCGCTGCGTAGAAGGGCGGAAACAAGTTCGTGAGTACCAGGCGGAAACAACAACCTGCCCGCAGTCTTCCCGTCAGGCACCGAAATACAACTCTCCACGAAAAACCAAATCCGTTTTATGTTTAAGAGAAACCACAGAATGCTTCGCTCACTGACGGCAATGGCCAGCCTATTCTTGGCAATTGCGGTACTCGACGTCCCTCGTGGGGTCGCAGCCAACAACACCGAAGCGAACCTGTCTCTCGCCGCCTGCCCGTTCTGTTCAGCGGTGGCAATGACCTTCTCTGATCAACTCAACTCAAATGACATTGCTGTCGTCGCCAAACTGATTGAGATCCCACCTCCCAGTGACGACCCCAACGCGGATTTCCCCAAAGCTAAATTCGAGATCGAGCAAGTCTTGAAGGGGAAAAAATTCGTGGGCGATTCGATGACTTTCAAAACCCAACTGGTCGGCAACTATCCGATCGGTCAAAAATTTCTCGTCATGGGAGTCGACCCTCCTAAGGTTTCATGGACCACTCCCATGAAAGCCTCCGATCGAGTCTTTAAATACCTATCGGACATCCAAACGCTGCCGGAAAAAGGCCCGGAAAGATTAGTGTTTTTCCAAAACTTCTTTGAAGACAAAGAATCGGTTCTTGCGTTCGACGCTTATGATGAATTTGCACAGGCTCCTTACGAGGACCTGATCGCGATGAAGGACCAGATGGATCGCGACAAAATCATTGGCTGGATTGAAGACCCAGAAACTTCAGTCAGTCGGCGACGTTTGTATTTCACAATGCTCGGCGTTTGTGGCAAACCCGAAGACACCAAATTACTCGAAGAACTCATTAATTCTGGCAGCCGAAAAAAGAGAGCGGGCCTGGACGCACTGATCGCATGCTATCTGACTCTCAAAGGAGAAGACGGCGTCGACTTAATTGAAAAAACATTCTTAGAAGATCAAGAAGTCGATTACGTCGACACGCTCGCTGCCGTTTCGGCACTCCGCTTTCACGGAACCGAGGTCGAGCTGATCCCCAAGAAGCGAATCGTTGTCGCTATTCGACATCTACTCGACCGCCCCAAAATGGCCGACATGATCATTCCGGACCTTGCTCGGTGGAAAGACTGGTCGGTAATGGAACGCTTAGTCCAGATGTTCAAAGACGCAGATTCTGACTCTAACTGGCTTCGTGTGCCAGTCATCACCTACCTTCGCGCTTGCCCCAAACCGGAGGCCAAGCAATACATCGAAGAACTTCGAAAAATCGACCCCGAATCCGTTCAACGCGCCGATTTCTTTTTAGGGGTGGGCGACAGCGATGACGACTGGGACAACGACGAACCGGAGAAAACCGAGACTCCACCAGCTGTCGATCCCGAAAAAAAGGCAACCGATCCTTCGAAATCCAACCTGCCGATCTCTGACTTTCAAAAGAACACCTCGGCATCTCAAGTGGTCAGGAAAATACCGCTCCCACAAGAACCTGCAGCAACGCCGATTCACAAAACATTCGCTACACCGGCTGATGCTTTGGCCGCAGAACTCGACTATGCGAGCACGGCCATCACCGCAACCCAAACCCTTGCGCTTGCCCCACCGGAGGACATTGAACTGGTCAAAGCTCCGGCACCGCTGAACCCTCCTCGCAAAGCGTTCGTATCACAAGGACAAGACGTTATGGTCTCAAGTTCGGAATCTGGACAATCCACCGCAACCGTCGCGGCGGTCGTCACTCCAAATTTGACCTGGCAAATCCTGTTAATTCCTTTGGCCTTCTCCATTGCGATATTTGTCTTGCTTTGGACAGTAGTGAACGGGTGGTTTGAGCGGTTAATTTTTTAGGTTTGGGTTTTTCAAGATTTGCGAGCCACTCCAGACAACGAATTGCCGTTAAAAACGGAATTAGGCGATCAATAGCTTGCGGCAACTTGCCGAACTAGCTCATTTGGCCACCCAACATCCGGTCAATTTGAATTAACATGAACGGTTCGCCGGCAAGAGAGTCGGCAGCAATCTAGCGTCTTCAAGCGTTGAATTAACTGACCCCCTATCGTTTGTCTATTTGCGACCATGCAAGAAAATCATTCCGAAATTTCGGTTCAACAACCCGGCAACGAATTCGAGTACCGGTCCATCAGCAAAGCCGCAGTCGCGTCCTTTATTTTTGCAATCATGGGCGCACTGACTTTTTTAATGGCCGCTCATTTTGTTCTGCTGCCATTTCTGGCAGCCATTTTTGGGTTGGTCGCCCTAGGGAACTTTCGACGCTTCCCCGAAGAATTATCAGGACTGATGATTGGAAAAATTGGCTTCGTCGCTGGGCTCGTCCTGACAGTCTCAGGCTTGGTCTTTCATGTTTACGATTATGCTACTGAGGTCCCTGAGGGTTACCTTAGAATCTCATATGGTGACCTAAGACCTAATGTCAAGACCGCCCTGCCCTTTTCTGAAAAAGCAGTAAAATATGACGGCAACAAAGTTTTCTTAAAAGGCTATGTTCGTCCCGGCGCCAAACGAACCAAACTCAAAAACTTTATCCTCGTAGGAGATTTTGGAGACTGCTGTTTTGGTGGAAATCCAAAAATCACTGAAGTCGTCGCGATTAAGATTATTGGAGATGAAACAGTCGATCATAACTACTCTCTACGTAAGATCGCAGGAACCTTCCGCCTCAACCAGGCGACGAAACAGACTTCAGAAGATGACGTCCCTCGGGTATACTATGAAATTGAGGCAGACCAGATCCGCTAATCAATCGAATCTCCCGACGGATGGTCGACCTTGCCTTGAACTTTAATTAAGTCAAATCCAAGCAGTCCATCATGAAAAACAAATTCACTGTTATTCTGCTCTTAGCTAGCGTCGGCTTCACATGGCTTGCGAACCAAACGCCTGCCGAGGCACAACAAACTACGACTGCTTCACCCAAGTCACCCGTGAAATCTGCCGCACCGCAAACCAAACCCCAACCCGCCAAAAAGAAATTCGACCTCACTTTTGATGATCTTAAATTCGAGATGGAAAAAGGAAGCCCCTTTAACCGCAAACTCCTGACACCAAAGATCAATGGGTACCACAACTCCACGGTCAAGCTCCGTGGTTACATCAGACCCAGTTTCACTCAGAGCGGCCTCTCGAAATTCATCTTCGTCAGAGATAATAAAGAATGCTGCTTTGGCCCTGGTGCGGCGATTTTTGATTGCGTGCTCGTGCGTCTTGAAGCTGGTCTCGAAACCGACTTTACCGTCCGCCCGATCTCAATTGAAGGAAAATTTTCCTTGAAAGAATACAAAGGCCCCGACGGAAATGTGTGGTCGATCTACCGAATGACCGATGCCAAGGTCAAATAACCTCTAATCCGCAATACTTCTCTTAATTATTAGTCTCGCGGAGCCACTCTGGGTCCGCCATTCTTCCGTTTAAGCCGGTTTTGATTCAACGCTTCAGTTGATACAATTCGTGCTTAATTTTCATTCCAAATCGATGAGTGACAGAATAACATGGCGTTTTCGGATTGGGTTAATCGACGGATCTTTACAACCGTCCATGGCAACAACCTCGTTTACAATACCTGTTGGGAAGACCCACGGCTTGACCGAGTGGCTCTCGACTTAGGTCCAGATGACAATGTGCTCGTCATCACATCTGCTGGATGCAATTCACTTGATTACGCGCTCGCCGAGCCCAATCACGTCAACGCCGTTGACATGAATCCGCGCCAAAACGCGTTACTCGATCTCAAGATGAGCGCAATTCGAAATCTTGAATTCGATGATTTCTTCAAGATGTTTGGCGAAGGCCGGCTCCTCGGTGCCCGAAAAATTTATGAGCAAAAACTCCGCTCCAGCCTGCCAACCTGGTCGCAGTCGTTCTGGGACAAAAAAATCAAATGGTTCGATCACCGTAAAAAATCATTCTACTACCGAGGCACCTCTGGTACCGTCGCTAGAATTATCTGCGCGTACACAGATAACGTGATTCGTGTCCGCCCCCACCTCGATGCGTTGCTCAACGCAGAAACCATCGAAGAACAACGAGAGATTTACGAGAAACACCTTCAGAAGAAATTCTGGTCGAGCCTGATGAAATTCGCGATGAATCGCGACACGACGATGTCAATGCTAGGGGTGCCCAAAGCGCAACGAAAACAGATCGAAACACAATACGAAGGCGGGTTGGTCAAATTCATCCGCGACTGCATGGAAAGCGTATTCCTTGATTTACCACTAAAAGATAATTACTTTTGGCGGGCCTACATGAACGGCGCTTACACACGCGATTGCTGCCCCGAATATCTTAAAGAAGATAACTTCGAAAAACTCAAAGGGGGACTCGTTGATAAAATCTCGACCCACACCGATTCGGTCCAAGGATTTCTTGAAAAACATGACGGCACGATTTCACGCTACATTCTCCTCGATCACATGGATTGGCTGAGCGACCAATTTTTTCCACTTCTTGAATCAGAGTGGCAAGCGATTTTCGACCGAGCCGCCCCCAATGCTCGCGCGATCTGGCGCAGCGGTGGATTACGAACTGATTTTATTGAGCAAGTTCAAATCAATCTCAATGGTAACATTCAAAACATCAGTCCCTTGCTGAGCTACCACGAATCGCTGGCAAACGAACTCCATCAAAAAGATCGAGTCCATACTTACGGCAGTTTTTTTATCGCCGATATAAATGCCTAATTCCCACGTTACTTTGCAATGATCTTCGACAGTCAGCCTGACTGAAGACCCTTCGTTTTACCCCGGTACACTACCATGGCGTTTATTTCTGACATGAAAGTCCTCTATCACATGCTGGTGAAGCCAGTTCGTGGTGACAATCATGCAGAGAGAATGGAAAGTTTCTACGGGGGGCAAGCCACCGCTTACGATGATTTCCGCAAGCGACTTTTAAAGGGTCGCGAAGAACTATGGGCAGCCATCCCACGGCCAACGGATGGAATTTGGGTGGACATGGGAGGCGGGACAGGCGCCAACATCGAAAACCTTGCCGACGACATCGAGTCATTTAAAAAAGTATATGTGGTCGATCTTTCGGAATCGTTGCTGAATGTTGCTACCGATCGATTCGCCGCTCGCGGGTGGAAAAACGCTGAGGCAATCGCTGCCGATGCTACCAAGTTTCGTCCTCCCGAAGGCCAAGCAGATGTCGTTACCTTCTCTTACTCGTTAACCATGATTCCAGATTGGTTTTCGGCAATTGAAAATGCCCTCGCTATGCTGAAACCAGGTGGACACATTGGGGTTGTCGATTTTTACGTCGGCAGAAAACATCCGCCTGCAGAACTCCAAAAACAACGCTGGCTTGCAAGGTCTTTATGGCAACCGTGGTTTGCGACCGACAATGTCTTTCCCTCCCCAGATCACTTGCCTTTCCTGCGAAGCCATTTTGAGCAAACACACCTCATCGAAGCTAGAAATCGAATGCCGTACGTTCCATTGCTCAAAACACCGTACTACCAATTTATTGGGCGAAAGCCTGAAAAACAAAATCCGTGACCTTCTTTTAAGCTCGCAATGCACTTGCTCAACTAACTATGTGGCGCACCCTCCTCACCGGCAAGCTGACAATCTCTATCCTGGCTTCTTGCTTCATCGGCTACCTATGCCTGAATCATCCCGCCAAGCACCAAATCGTAGCGCCAGCGTCGACTCGTTGGTACGCGTTGGGCCTGTTCTTTTTCGCGCTCGCAGTCGCTCAAGTCACGGCGATTGTCTTACTATCCAAGCGAAGATAGCCCATCAATAAATCACAGACTAACGTAAACGTTGGACGACTTTCTTAAGCGCTGCACCCATTTTCTCAACTTCATCCAAAGTGTTGTACAAGTAGAAACTGGCCCGACAACTTGCTTTAATTTCGAGATGCTTATGTAATGGCATTGCACAATGATGCCCCGCCCGAATCGCAATTCCTTGCTGGTCAAGTAAAATTGAAATATCCTGCGACGCAACTCCTTCAATCACAAAACTGACCAATCCCGATCGGCAATCAGCAGCAGGGCCAAGAATCTTCGCCCCGTCGACTTCCATGATCAGTTCATAAGCCCGCCGCACTAACACTTGCTCATGATCTTCGATCTGAGCGACATCAACATTTTCAAGGTAGTCGATTGCGGCCCCAAGTCCGATCGCTTCGACAATGGGCGGCGTCCCAGCCTCAAACCTCGCCGGCAATTCGCCCCACGTAAAACCATCGGTTGTGACTTGATCGATCATACTCCCGCCACCCATAAAGGGTTGCATTGACTCAAGAATGGACTGACGCCCCCAAAGCACTCCAACTCCCGATGGGCCTAACATTTTATGCCCGCTAAAGGCAATGAAATCGGCACCCCAAGCCTGCACGTCGGTCTTATCGTGCGGCACCGATTGGGCAGCGTCGACCACAACTAAAGCGCCAACGCTTTTCGCCATCGCGGTCATCTCAACCACAGACGCCCGAGAACCAAGAACATTAGAGACCGATGCAAAAGAGGCAATTTTAGTGCGAGCACTCAACAATGAGCGCATATGTTCTAGATCAAGTTCACCGGCGTCCGTCAATTGGATAAATTTCACCAAAGCCCCTGTCCGCTCCGCCAACTGCTGCCACGGCACAATATTGGAGTGATGCTCAAGCATCGTCAATAATATTTCGTCTCCGGATTTCAGATTCGCATCGCCCCATGACCGGGCAATCAAATTGATCGATTCCGTTGTTCCAGAGGTGAAAATGACTTCGTTACTATGAGAGGCGTTGATGAACCGCCGAACCGAAGTACGCGCCTGCTCGTAGAGCGCCGAAGACTGTTCGCTGAGCCAGTGAATTCCTCGATGCACGTTGGCGTAGGTTCGGACGTAACAGTCATCCATTGCCTCAAGCACCTGCTTGGGGTGCTGCGTAGAGGCTCCGTTGTCAAAATAAATCAACGGTCGCTCTCGGTGAATCGTCTGATTGAGAATTGGAAAATCTCCACGAATCTCAATTGGATCAAATACTTTTTTCTGTTTTACTTGCATTAGCTCAGTCTAACTCATCTCAGTCGAACTCTTAACCCTTTGCCAAGCAAACACTTTGGCACCTTTGGATAACCGCAGGTTCAACACATCAATGAACACGGATCCTCAAAAATTAACGCGATTACCCAGCCACAAACCTCAACACACGTTCATTCGTTCACAAAATAGACACGCCAGTCAAATTAAGCCGTTGCCGTCTTGGAAGCCCAATTCAGCTCCGACATTTCAGCCAATGTCATTTGCAGGGCGTGAGTTCCTAAGTGACCGTCTCCGCGAGTGACCACTCGATCATACAGTTCGCAAGCAAGCTCCAGCCCCGGCAGTTTTAACGACATCCGTTTTGATTCCTGCATCGCGATCCCAAGATCTTTGACAAAATGATCGACAAAAAACCCAGGGTCGAAATGACCGGAGACGATTCTCGGCGCAAGATTCGACAAAGCCCAACTACCCGCCGCTCCACTGCTGACAGATTTCAAAACTGTATCCAAATCCAATCCCGACTGTTGTGCATAAAGAAGCGACTCACAAACTCCAATCATCCCAGCTGCGACTAAGATCTGATTTACAATTTTGGCGTGCTGTCCGCACCCCGCATCTCCTTGCCGTACGTAGGTCTTTCCCATCGCTTTCCAACACGGCTCTAGTGCAGCAACGACCTCCGACTCTCCACCGATCATTATCGAAAGCGTGCCCGCCTGTGCACCGACATCTCCACCAGAAACTGGTGCATCCACCGAATGGACACCTAAGGCCCGAGCCGCTTCTGTAATTTCAATCGCTAATTGAGGTTCACTTGTTGTCATATCGACCACGACATTTCCTGGCTTACAACCAGCAAGCACCCCGTGATCACTTAGAAACACCTCACGAACATCACTCGGCAAGCCAACAATTGAAAAAACGACATCGCTGGCTTGCGCTACTTGTTTGGGTGAATCACACCAGCTTGCTCCAGCCGCAATTAAGTCCGCTGCCTTTTCTCGCGTGCGGCTAAAAATAGAGACCTGAAACCCTTGATCCATTAAGTGCCGACACATACTGTGCCCCATGACGCCGGTGCCAACCCAGCCAATTTTGGTTGTCTCAGGTGTTATTAACATTTTGCTTTCGATTCTTGTTTAGAAATGGCAGCCGGCATTCACATCGGCTTAATTTAAAAGAGGCGACAAAACTAACGTAAGAACTGGCGCTCTGTTGTGCAGGCGGCCCATGACCTCAGCCCGATGATACCTTCAAAAAAGAGAACCTTCTGGACCCGCAACGCCCCTGATCGTTTTAATCAAAATCAGGACGTTTGAGAACTTCCGCAAGCAGGATTGCGTGTCCGACCGTTTTTGGATTTTGTAACATCCGTCGCAATTGCTCGGACATTGGAACTCCCGAGGCTTCCATTGCAGCAGCAGAGAGATTGTCGGTCACCGAAGGAGTATCATCAATCTCGGTCAAATCATGATCTAACCGCCGATGGATACTTGCGTCTACTTTATCATGAACGCTGGCAATACGATCACCGAGGTTTTCGGCATGCGTAGCGATACTCGATGTATCAATATGGCTCCGGACATGCTCAGCCACGCTCTGGTCACGAAGGTTTCGCTTAGGGGCGGGCTTAACTCCGGAGGCACGTTGCTGTTTGCGAGTTTTCACCCGCGAAGTCAACGGCTTGGCACGAACAACTTCCGCTTCAACCACCTGAGGTTCCAAACGTCGGGGTTCAGGGGGTCGAGGTTCAGGGGGGCGCGACTGCGGACGGGAAGCGGGCCTACGGCTTTCAGGAGGTTTTCCCGCGCCGCTTTTCTGTTGCTGCCGACGTTCCGCCGCTTTTCTTAAAAATTCTTCAATGTCTCGCGCCATGGCCGAGTTAGCTCCTCACCCGGGTTAATTTGACGACGTATTTCCACCAGAAGAAATCGATTTACGCATTTCTGTGTCCGCTTGGACGTTCCTCAATTTATAGTAATCAAGGATTCCCAATTTCCCACCACGAAAACTATCCGCCATCGCTTTCGGGACTTCTGCTTGGGCCGAAACAAGTTTTGCGCGACTCTCTTCGATCGCAGCACTGTTTTCCTGCTCTTGTGCGACAGCCATTGCACGGCGTCCTTCCGCTCTCGCACGGGCGACGCGAGTGTCTGCTTCGGCTTGATCCGCTCTTAGACGAGCACCGATGTTGTCACCAACGTCAATATCCGCAATGTCAATTGAAACAATTTCAAATGCAGTTTGCGAGTCAAGTCGACGCGCCAATACCGCTTTGGAAATCATATCGGGGTTCTCAAGAACTTCGTTGTGCGTCACAGCAGAACCAATGGCACTCACGATGCCCTCACCTACCCTCGCGATAATTGTCTCTTCCGTTGCTCCACCGATCAGCTGTTGCAAGTTGGAGCGTACCGTAACCCTTGCACGCACCTTCAATTGAATTCCATCCTTTGCAACCGCATCCAATGACCTTCGCGACGAACCTCTCGCAGGGCAGTCAATCACTCGGGGATAGACGCTAGTTTGCACCGCTTCCAAGACATTACGACCAGCAAGATCAATTGCGGTCGCTTCTCGAAAACTCAAGTTAATCGTTTTTGCTTTATTCGCAGCAATTAGGGACCGCACCACCATCGGCACGTTTCCACCTGCAAGGTAGTGAGCTTCCAATGCTTTCGTCGTCATTTCTGGCTCATCAAGACGCGCCTGCACGGCCATGATCTTACTAGGCACGATGATGCTCGCTTTTACTTTTCGAAATGACATTCCAACCAAATCGAGGAAAGAGACCTTCGCACCGGTAAAAACTGACTGGATCCACCAGCGAAAGTAAGAAAGAAAGAATATGAAAAAAATGAATAGAAAGAACAGCCCGAGCAGGACCCCGGCGATACCCAATATCTGCACCGCGGACACATCATTTTGAGCGACAATTAAATTACTGATCATAGGGTGGTTCACTAGCGTTGTTTCACTTTGTTAAAACTGGCAGATGACTTCTATTCTAAAAGATATTCGCTGGCAAATGTAGAGTGCGAACAAAATAAGCTAGACATCCCTAAAACGTGAGCCAGCCCCATTTTTTCAACAAATTGGGGTACACACTCAAGATTTTAGTGAAAACAAGCCAATTCACACTTGCTTCGCTGCAAAAACGAGAGCCAAATTATAATTTCGTCCAGGCAGCATTATTCTTGGATGAATTGACCGCAGCCTCAATAAAGGCCATCCCTTCGACGCCGTCGGCTACCGATGGAAAGTCATATCCGTCCGGTCCGGAGTAGGCCCCGCTAACTTCATCGGCAATCGCTTCAGCGGCCCCCAAATAGACATTCGCAAATGCTTCAATGAACGCTTCTGGATGTCCGAAAGGAAGGCGGGTGTACTTTCCACATACTTCTCCATTGTAGACATTCCCTCGCCGATGAATTTGCCGTGGCTGTTCAGCAAATTTAACAGTCAGCTCATTGGGATGTTCCTGATGCCATTCTAAAGAGGCCTCCGTGCCATAGACCCGAATGTTTAAATTGTTTTCATCACCCGTCGAAATCTGTGACGCATACAACACGCCCTTGGCGCCGCCCTTGTACCGAATCAACAAATTGCCGTCATCGTCCAGAGGACGTCCTGGAATAAAGGTCGTCAATTCCGCCGCCAATTCATCTATCTCAAGCCCAGTAATATAACGAGCCAAATTTTCCGCGTGAGAACCAATATCTCCAATGCAATTGGATACCCCGGAAACACCCGGATCCATCCGCCAATTCGAGATCGCTCCATCTTCCTCATCGTGAAGTGCGGTAATCGCATAACCCTGAGGGTACTCGGCAACAATTTTCAAAATCCGACCAAGCTTACCATCGGCAACCATTGCCCTGGCCTCCTTGACCATCGGATAGCCGGTGTAGTTATGCGTCAGCGCAAAAACCTTGCCGCTTGCTTCCACCACATTAGCCAACTGCACCCCCTGCTCATGAGAAAAAGCCAATGGCTTTTCGCAAATCACATTGAAGCCGGCTTCTAAAAATGTTTTCGAAACCTCGTAGTGCAGGTCATTTCTGGCAACGATTGAGACAAAATCGATTCTTTCGTCCTCGGGTAAGGCTGACTCTTTCTCTGCCATCTCCTGATAGCTTGAGTACACGCGCGAAGGTGCGAGCATGAAATCTTCACCGGAGAGTCGACTCTTTTCAGGATCGGAGGAAAAGGCTCCAGCAACCAACTGAATTTTCCCGTCCAACGCTGCAGCCATTCGGTGAACAGATCCAATAAACGCACCGCGGCCACCGCCGACCATGCCCATGCGGAGTTTACGATTTAACGACATTTTATTACCTCGGATGTATCTGAATAATTAATAAAAAAGCAGGGAGACAACTCGATCATTTTCTGCCACCCACTTGGCTTCAAACTGCGATTGGCGTACCCGAGCTCGCTGAAGCGTAAATCGCGTCGATCGTTCGCATCAAACTTAACGCTTGCTCTGGCGTATTTAATGGAGCTTCGGTGCCTTCAATGGCACCAATAAAATTGGCAGCCGAGCGAATCCGCCCCATGTCCTCACAGGCTTCGACTTCGATCGTCTTGTCTACTGATTTACCGTCTTCTTGAACGTAAATCTCACAGGTGTCAATCGCGGTCTCATCCAGTCCGTCCGTTCCAAACAATCGCTCCACCTTGCCTCCACCCTTACTCCCCTGAAATACAACCGACACCTCTTCCCGCTTAACCATCTCAGCCCACGAGACCTGCAACGAAAGGACCTGTCCAGTTTTAAACGTCACAAAACCATGGGCCGCCGCTTCGACATCGTTCACCCCGTCTGCATTATCAGGAATGCCCCAAGGGCCTTTGAAATTTTTATCGTCGATGAAGTCATTAAATGTCTGCCCAAGAACAAAAGCTGGCTCGGGGTAACCCATGAAATGCATTGCGAGGTCAACCATGTGGAGCAGATCAATGAGAGGCCCGCCACCCGAAAGAGCTTTGGTCGTAAACCAACCTCCAAACCCAGGAATACCGGTGCGTCGAATCCACTTTGCCTGAGCCGAGTTGATTGTCCCAAGAGAACCGTCGCTGAGTCGCTCCATCATCTGATAAGACTCTGGACGGGCACGATTGTTAAAATTAAACATCAACTTCTTACCCGCCTTTTCAGCAGCGGCGATCATCAGTTCAACTTCGCCCGCATTTAACGCTGGCGGTTTTTCACAAAAAACATGCTTCCCCGCATTAAGGCACTGAATCGCTAATGAGGCGTGAAATTTATTGGGAACGATAATACTGACGGCATCGGCGTCCGATTCAGCCAACATTGCCTCTACATCCTTGTAGACATTCGGAATTTCCCATTCCTGGGCGGCAGCGGCAGCAGCAGCTTCATTCATATCGGCCAAAGCTACGATCGTTGCCCCCGCTTGCTTGAATCCACCGGCATGGTACTGGAGCATTCCACCCGCTCCGATAATTGCAACTTTGGTCGACATACTTTCGTTCTCTCTAAGATTTATATTTTGGGAAACAAGCGTTTGAGAAATAGTTTTCTAACAGATTCTCGCTTGCATTTCACCAATCCCCTCCGCGTCCGAAAAAAAACTCCCTCGCAAGCGAATTTTTCGCTAGGAAACTTGCAAATAACTGAAAAACCTCTGAACGCGATTACATTACAGAACTCCTGCTTTCCTTTTCAGCATCACTCAAAGAGCAAAAAAAAACGGTCGATTCAAATTGAATCGACCGTTTTCGAACTAATAGGATTGGCAACCGCAGTGGAAGCAAAATTGCCCATCTCAATAAAGCAATATCAGGATTAAACAGGAGCCAATTCAGCCAAACGCTTTAGCGCATCTAACAATGCAACCATGTCGTTGCGGCTAATCTCGTCCCACTCCTCCGCTTTGTGTTTGATAATCGCAACTTTAAAATCGCTGGCCGCTTCCATGACATCGTCCGGCAAGTCAGTGAAAGACTCAAAAGGCCGAACTTCATGCGGCGGTTCAACTTCCGTATCGGATTTCGATTCGTCGTCGAGCGTTGCTGTACTCGAGGACGAACTACCCGCTGGTCGCTCATCATCACCCCAATCCGGACCCTCGTGCACAGGACCTTCCATGTAGTCCCGATCGTTACTACGAGCATTCTCAGAAAGAGCAAGAGATTGTGTCTCCTCTGCTGATTCCGAAACTATGATTTCTGAATCCATTGGCTCATTGCCAACTTTCCCAAGGGTTTCCCATCGCTGTTTTCGCATCCCCGAAACAGACCATTTATTTTGAACCACACCCTCGAGCCACATCTCCGAATCGTCCCATTCGAGCGCCGCGTAAAAGTGACTCCAGAAAACGCCATCATACTCCCGATAGACGTGCCCAAATCTTTCAAACGTCCGACGTAGACGACCAACATGCTGTGGCGTCACGCCTCCAACCAATTGGCTCCAAGCCTCATCCGAATAGTCCGTCACTGGAACATCATTCGACTTTAAAGAATCACGCCACTGGAAGATAATCTCACCCTTATCCCAGTTGGTCGTTGAAATCAGCCGATTCCATTGCCCAATAAACGGCTCTGACTTCGTCGTCGCGTTTTCGCTGACAACAACCTTGGATTCCTCAACGGCAACGGCGGCTTCAGGCTGGTTTTCCATAGTCTGTTCTATCGCTTAGATGTTTGATCGGTTGATTAGATCGACATTCGAATCTTCTCTTCAGAAACAAAGCGTAACCGGATCAGTGCTGGTGAAAAGCCAAAAAAAGAAAAATCCAACAAGACATTTTTCGAAGCGAATCGAAATCGCCAGAAGCCAAGTTTGCACGGACTAAATTGCTCTTCACAACTTCCCGACAACAAGATTGTCAGATAAAGCTAAACGAATATGCAGATTAGCGCAGGGGGCCAACGTCGTGGAAAACATGTTGAAGGATGCAGCGAAGTGCTGCACCGAAGAGCCAATTCCAATGCCAGTGAGTGATTTCAAGAAACCGATTCGGGAAAATCGACTCTACTAACGCTGACCGACTGACTCTATCGCTGGCTGGGAGATTGAATGAGGAGCAAACACTCGACCGGTTCGCCACCCTGCTCCTGGTCGTCCAACTTGAACCAATCGTTCAAGTCATTGATCTCCCGGGCAATCTCTGCCGATCCGCTAAAATCTCTTGGCTGAAGTTGCAATGCCGACGACTCTTCCGTCTTGGCAGACTTTGAGTTGCTAATTGCACGCGATCCAAGTTGCCCCGGCATGGTAAACGCAGTCACCGTCACCGACTCATGATCGGCGATTTCACTGATTGCATTCTGCATGCTCGCCTTTTCGCTCACGACATGAATCGCTTCCATTCCCTGTTTCGCCTGGGCAATCAAGTTCCCACCGTCCAGCGTTTTACCTTTGGAGTCGACAATGCGTATTTCATGTCGACTCAAGATAGCTTCAAGATCTGACAAAGCCGCATTCCGAATCAACAAAACTTGCTCGACGCCACGAGACTTTGTCACAGTCGAGGCCATCCTGGGAGAGCGACCGGGATTTCGAGGCAACGAACTATTTCTCGGGGCAATGATCGGCTTGGGCCTTTCCTTCGGCGGGGGTACTGTGGGGTCGCGATCAGCGGCCTCTTTAACAACCAAAGCAGCCTGTTGATCATGCCCATCTCCCACCAAACTCGGAAAGACAAACAAAGTTAGCAAAAGCAGTGCAGCCAAAGCGGCAATCCCGCCCATTCCAATTCTTTGACTGTCCCAAATAGAAGCCGCCGCTGATGGACTGCGTTGAGTAGCTACTGCAGCCGTAGCTACTGCAGCCGCATCAATTTTCGATCGAACCCCCGCTGAGAATTCCGCTCCCAAACTATAGGTAGGCAACCGCCCGAACGAATCACTCGATTCTCGCCACTGGTCGAGTAATCCACGCAAATTTGGATTTTCGACCAGCATCGTTTCGACGTCAGCCCGCTCCGCTGGATCCAACTCATTATCGAAATAAGCGGTCAACAATCGCTCGACGTTCAGTCGATCGAAATTGCTTTCGTTAAATTCGTCTTCGTTGAGATTGCCTGTCATTGTTCTAATTCACCACGCAACCAAGAAATTTTGCACCGTCTCGCTTCATCGCCGTTATTATCAATCGCTACTTTGATCCATGACCTTTTCCAAGAGCTCACGCAACCGAATCCTCGCTCGGTGCAATCGACTCCGCACCGTACCAACTGGCAAATCCAGAATTTCGGCAATCGCATCATAATCAAGCTCTTCCATCTCTCTTAAAACCAAAATCGAACGGTGTTCGCCCGAAAGCCGATCGAGCGCCTCGTAAAGCTGAACCGCCTCTTCCCGTTTCTCAATCGAATCGTTCGGCAAAGGCCCACTGTCTGGAAAATCCAATCGCACCCTCGCGTCGTCACCATCGAGTGATACGCCACGCTTTCTTCGACGCAACCTCGTGATCGCTACGTTATAAGCAATGCGGTATAGCCAAGTAAAAAAAGCACTTTTACCTTGAAAAGAATCCAGCTTCGAAAAGGCCAACACAAAAGCATCCTGGACCACGTCTTCCGCTTCAGACTCGTTTCTAAGGATCTGAACCATGCCGTTATAAAGGCGGTCTTGGTATTTTCTGACCAAAAAACCAAAGGACTCGGTGTCCCCGTCGATAGTTCGACAGATCCACTCGCGATCCTCGTGTTTTGCCCTCGGATTGTTCATCGCTTTGACTCTATAAGCACTGTTTTAGTTCCCAAAAAACAGTAAACAGACGGTGATTGTCATCAATGCCAGCTATCACTACGGCAATTGTAGCTAAATTTGCGAATAAAATCCGAGATTTAAGCAAGCAAAACCAGCTTTGCACTCGGTCGCCTCGCATAAGCCAGAAGAGAAACACCCAGAATAATCATCGCGACACTGATTAATTGAGAAATCGTAAGCCCAGTGCCAAGCTGACCTTTTTCGTCGATGCGGATCAATTCCATCAAAAACCGACCGATTGAATACAGAATCAACATCAAGGCAAACACCTCTCCGTCGTACTTCCGCACCGTCCAGTAAAACCACAAAACCAGGCATAACAAAAATGCATTAATGGCACTGTAGATCTGCGTGGGATAGACGGCCTTCGATCGAGCTGGCAAATCGGCCACCGGCACTGCGATCGACGGCATTCCCACTCCGTCATTACGTCTACTCTCGAGACTTATCAACAACGCAATCGACTCGGAACCATCTTTTTTCTCGAAACGAACGTACCGCTCGTCGGGTGCACTGATCGAAAATTCATCTCCCACTTGCACCCCCTCCTTTGCCGCCAGACTGCCTTCCTCAACCGCCTCAGCAATCCACCGAAAACCAGACTGCGAATCAAGATTTTCCGTCGCTTTAATTCCAATCAACGCACCACTATCCAGTTGCGCCATGTAGGGCGGTGAACCTGGAGGAAAAGTCACACTCGGAAGTGGAGCCTCACAGATTCCCCCGTAACAGCAGCCATTCATCAAACAGCCAAGTCGACCGATCGCCAGGCCAAGTGCCATACCGGGAGCAATCAAGTCGGCAGTTCTAGCCAATGGGAGCTTATTTAATTTCAGATAAGCTACGCCAGCAATCATCCCCCCAATCAAGCTTCCATAGACAACGAGCCCCCCTTTGGTCATATCCACTACAGCTAAAAGGAGCTGGCCAAACGAGGCACCGCTGGCAAGAAAATCATCAGATTTTTGAATCACATAGAAAATTCGTGCGCCCGCAATACCGACAAGAATCATCCAAAAACCAAGGCTAATGACTTGATCGGAAGTTAGCCCGACGTAGGGAGCCCGAAAGATTGCCAACGCGAACCCTGAAACGATGGCGCACACGAGAAAAATACCGTAACCGCGAATCGCAAGCCCAATTGTTATCGACGGTCCCGTTGGGTCCTCCGGATTAATTCCAGAAATCTCAAGCACCGGCAAAACAAAGTGAATCATTAAGGCGACCGCGGCAAAAACCGGTACAAAACTCCATACCTCCTGACCAGCTCCGTGTTTCATCAACAGAAAACCGAGAATTGCTACGCCAATCACCAGCCACGCGGCCAACAATGGCCCTTCAAACACCCAATGCGGAATGAAAATTAGTGTTTGATTCATACGTGTTTTCTCAATTAGTCAATCCGAACACTCCCGGCAACCAATCTCAGTTCGCCGTGCATTCCTGTCGTCCAAATTAGAACCGAAAGTTAACGGTTTCGGATAGAGTGGTTTGGATTCACCGGGCGGCCCACACTATCCTTAAAAAATCAACCTTCTGAAAATACTCGATTGTCAAGCAATCGAGTTTCGCCAACATAGGCGGCAATCAATGCGACTGCCGGCAAAACAATTGGATCGGCCATCTCCAAAGAATCGGGATGAGCAATTATCGCATAATCAATCCGCTCCACTCCAGAATCAATCAGCATTTGTCTCATTTCAGTGACCACCTCAAATCCGTCTCGCTGTCCAGATTTAATCTGGGCCTCAACGTGGAGGAGTGTTGTATTTAAGGACAAAGCAATCGTTCGTTGCTCGGGGGAAAGAAATACATTTCTCGAACTCAATGCCAATCCGTCCTGATCTCGAACAATTGGACATACGCTAATTTCTGTGGGCACATTTAGATCTCTGACCATCTGCCGAATCACCATCGCCTGCTGATAGTCCTTTTGCCCAAAATACGCCCTATCGGCACAGGTCATATTCAAAATTTTGAGGACTACCGTTACGACGCCGCCGAAATGGGTAGGACGAAATTCTCCTTCGAGACGGCGGCCAACAGCGGGGGCCACAACACTGGTCGTAAAATCGTCCGGATAAACCTCTTCCCGAGGCGGGGCAAAAACGTAACCCACGCCCTCCGCGGCGAGTCTTTCGACGTCACTTTCCAAGGTTCTTGGGTAACGTGACAAATCCTCCTGAGGAGCAAACTGAGTCGGATTTAAGAAAATTGTGACGATCGTATCGTCATTGTCCGCCAGCGAAGCCCTCGCAAGACTAAGATGCCCTTCGTGCAACGCACCCATCGTTGGAACAACACCAATCGTGCGGCCGCTTTTCCTCAGTCCTCGCACGACCTCTGAAAGCTCCGTGACAGTGGTTATGATTTCAACCTTCAAAATAACTCCTCAGACAAACGACGGGAAACATGCTCACTCGCGAAATTTCTATTGAGCATCTCGTTTTTTTCTTGGTTTCTTGTAACTAACGGCAAATCAAAGCATGGAAAAATAAAAACGCGAGGGAATAATAGACTATAGATTGAGAGCACCGGTAAGTACCAATTGTTAGGATTAAACGAGTTGAGGTGAAGGTAGAATTTAATTTCTATCAGACGGGCGATAATAGAGAAAAAGGCTAAGAATACGGTATACTGAAACGGTTGCCATTCGGCATCGAATTTGATTAGAGCTGACAGAGGCGAATATGAACCAAAAACCAACCCGCCCAACGAACGATCCCCAACCGGAGAACCAAGAGAATTCCGAAGAGGGCTTCGAAGATAACGAGGGTGGAAGTCGGTTTTTATTATTTAACGTCATGCCAAGTTGGCTGGTGAGCTTTCTGTCTCATATCGCTGTCATCATTGTCCTTGCGGTCATTATCATGCCCGCCAAAAAAGACAGAGTCGTCTCACTGCAGGCGGGAGAACAAGCGGCCGAAGCGCTCGACTCCTTCGAAATGAACTTCGACACGCTGGACTTCAATGTTGAGGAAGCCGTCGAGCAGGAATTCTCGGAACAAGAAACAACGGAAGTTACCGAAATGGTAGACACCGCACTTCCCGAAGCCGAAGTCGACTTTGGGAATATCCTCGGCGCCGACGAAGTCGCACTTGAATCCGAAATGCTCGGTGCGCTCGAAGCAGCAGACATGAGCTCCGAAACATCCAGCCGGTCCGGCAACGCCAAAGGCCAGCTCCTAAAAGAATACGGAGGCAACTCGTCTTCAGAGGAATCAGTCGCACTCGCCCTCAAGTGGATTATCAAACATCAGCTACCCGATGGCGGGTGGAGCCTTGATCACACGATGGGACCAGGCAATTTTAGAGACAGTCCTGATCCGGGAAACCTTCCACAAGCACGAGGCGCTGCAACCGCATTGGCAATCCTGCCGCTCCTCGGCGCCGGGCACACTCATCAGACCGGTGAGTACAAAGACGAAGTCCGCCGAGGCTTGAAATTCCTGATGTATCGTGCCAAACGAGCTCAACGGGGCCTGTCTTATCTTGAACCCGGCGGCAGTATGTATTCGCACGGCTTAGTCTCCATCGCGCTTTGCGAAGCATACGCGATGACCAAAGATCCTGAATTGGTGAACTACGCCCAAGGGTCCTTATGGTATATCGAACAGGCTCAGGATCCCGTTGGAGGTGGGTGGAGATATCAGCCACGACAACCTGGAGATACCTCAGCGGTTGGCTGGCAATTGATGGCATTAAAGAGTGGAAAAATTTCAGGCTTGGCAATTCAGCCCAAGACTTACAAATTAGTAGAGAAATTTCTAGATAGCGTCTCGACTAGCGGCGGTGCATTTTACGGCTATGCCGGTCCACCCGTGGGAACGCCAGCGAATGCCTGCACAGCCGTTGGCCTCTTATGCCGAATGTATATGGGATGGGACAAAGAAGTCCCCGGTCTCGGCCGCGGGATCGAAGCCCTTGCCGAACGAGGGCCTAGCATGGCGTCAAAGACTTCCGCAGACATGTATTACAACTACTACGCCACCCAAGCCATGAAGCACGTCGGTGGAAAAAAGTGGAAAAACTGGAATACGAAAATGCGGGATTTTCTTGTGAAATCACAGGACACCGAAGGCAACATGGCGGGGAGTTGGCATTTCGACAATGGGCATGCCGCTGAACGAGGAGGCCGTCTTTACTCGACTTCACTCGCCTGTATGACACTCGAAGTCTACTATCGGTACTTGCCACTCTACGGCGATAAAGCAGCCAACGATGAATTCCCACTGGACTAATCTTCCAGTGGATTCGAGTGCAGATCACCGAAGCAGAGATATCTCTCATCGGCTCTTCAAGCAGAAACAGCGACTGAATGTTGCCGGCACGCATTTTTTTAGCATCTAAGGTCTACAAGCGACTACCAGCGAAAAAGGCAAGCGCCCCACGTCAAACCAGCCCCGAATCCAACCATCAATACATTATCTCCAGGCTTGATTCGACCTTGTTCTAACGCCTCGGCGATGGCAATCGGAATACTTGCAGCCGAAGTGTTTCCGTAACGATCTAAATTGACAAAGACTTTCTCTTTCTTAATTCCCAACTCGTCGACCGCCGCATCAATGATCCTGACGTTCGCCTGATGTGGAATAAAGAGGTCGATGTCCGACAAAGATAAATTTGCTTTCTCAAGCATTTCGTTAACAATCTCAGGAATCAAACGAACAGCCCACTTAAAAACGGTCCGTCCATCCATTACTAAATACTGCTCTTTGCGATCGAGCACTTCCTGACTCAGTGGATTCTTAGAACCACCTCCAGGTGCCTTCAGAGCATTGCCCAATCCCCCTTCCGATGCCAAGCGATAAGCGAGAATTCCCGATGCGCTTGATTCGTCAGATGTGTCATCAGCAGAAATTAATACAGCGCCTGCACCATCTCCAAATAATGGGTATGTCTTTTTATCCTCTGGATTCATCAACATGGTTAGCGTCTCAGCACCAATCACCAATGCATTGCGACTGCAACCCGTTTTTACCGCCTGACTTGCGGTTACCAAACCGTACATGAAACCAGAACAGGCAGCATTTAAATCGTAGGCCGCCGCTGCGCAACCAAGGTGCGCCTGAACAATACAAGCCGTCGAAGGGGTCGGGTAATCTGGTGTCACCGTGGCAACGATGATCAAATCAACCTCGCTCGCCGCAACACCGGATCGCTCAAGACACTGCTCAGCTGCCCGAATCGCCATATCGCTAGTCGACTCACCATCGGCAACATGGTAGCGCCCCTGAATCCCAGTTCTCTGGTAAATCCAATCAGCGTCACAACCTAAAGCGTTGAGCGCCTCGTTTGGGACCCATTTTGATCCCGGACTCACGCCGGCACCCACGACTTTGATCCCCGATAACTTTGCGACCAGCGGCGTCTTTTTCTTGGCAACCGAAACCCGCCCCACATAAACATTTCGCTCAATCTCTGCTTGAGCTCGTGAAGGGCGAATACTCAGCCTCTTTGACTGTTCGTCGAGATACGGCATAGGATTTGGAGCTTAATGGCTCTCGTCCAAAGGGATTTTTCGAATAGGAAGCCGCCAGAATTCAATCCAACAACATACTCTAAAGAAGAATTTGTTTCGGCGACCCATAGGAATACCACATTTTGGAAATTCCTCCGATACCAGTCCCAGTAGGAGATCAACGATCGCTTTGAACAGATTTTCAACACTTTTCGTAGAACCAGCATTGTCCGCAAACGCGCCATCAACTCTCTATCTTCTATTATGACAAACACTTAGGTATTATCCAACTAAGTTCACACCACAGAGGTCAGCCATAAAAGGAGTAACAATAACCCCCCGTTTGGGGGTACCAAAACTATGGTAATTCGATAGATTAGGGGCTCGCCGTAACGGAAAACGATTTCATTATTCCTGATCTTTGAAAAAGCGAAAAAACGTATGAGCCTACTGGCAATCGTATATCATTTGGTCCCGGAAGCTCCAATTTTGGTGGCTTACAACCGGGAAGAACCTCTCGACCGTATTTGTCCTGCACCTTCGATTCAATCTGGTAAACCTCGCATTTTGGCGAGTATAGACCAGCAAACCGGCGGAACCTACCTTGGAATGAACCAAGACGGAATGTTCGTGGGAGTAGTTAGGCGTAAAAAGTACGATACGCCCATGAATCCCAGATCCCGTGGCGCCTTAACGCGTGAGATGTTGAAGTGCAACTCGGCGCAGGCTGCAGTTGATTTCGCACTCGAAGAACTTCACTCAGGCCAATATGGCGGGGCAAATTTTTGTGTCGCTGACCCAGATTCGGGCTGGATGATCCATTCGAGAAACGAAACCGATGTCACTGAACTACAGCAGGGATTGTGCATCATCGGAGATCGGGACATGAATGACCCTCAAGACGAGCGGGCGGCAATGGCTCAGCGTCTGTTGACACTCCAAACGCTTGATTCACCCGTCAAGTTTTTGGCAGTCGCAAGCAAAGTACTTGCGAGGACTCCAACAGCACCTGGCCGACCGAGCATGGTTGTGAAGGAAAAAGACTATGGTACGGTCAGCTCGACACTGATTTCACTTGGCGTGAAACCACGGGATGCTATCTATCAGTATTCCAATGGATCGCCTGACGAATCTAAATTCGAGGACTATTCACCATTGCTTCGCGATATCCTCAGCCGTGGACTACGGGAATCACGAACAAAAGCGGAAGTCTGAAATTAGTCGGGCTGCCAATTTAATTAAATCAAAGAAGCGGCCGATCTTTCGGCCGCTTTTTTGATTGACTCTACATTCTTTTCCCGCTTCGCGTGCACACCTTCAATCATGCTCTCGCGAGCACACGGTGTCCGCAAGACGCATTCGGCGATCATTCCTTGCTACGTGTCTCCAACGCCTCTAAAAACTCATAAGAAGGTTGCTTGGTTGGCACTTTCTGATTCATCAATTGCTGGGATTCATCCGGCGTGGCAAGCCGACAAAGCAAAGCATTCACTTCCTTTCCAACCTCGATCGCAGCCCCGGTTTTTCGCAATACATAGGCAATTTTCTGCGCGCGATCGCGTGGAATCTCAAGTTGTGCGGCGAGCTGTTTAGTCGTAAAGGGATTGGGGAGATCACTAGGTAACAATTGATGAAGATCTTCAAGAGTTCGAAAAAAACACGCATCCTCCAGTTCAAGGATTTGGCGATCGTGAACAATAAAATCGTTCTCCCGCTTTCTCCTCCGCCGCCCATGACCAGGGTATCGAATTTCTTCGATTTGAATCATCGGAGTAATAAGTGTGAGGTTCGGATGAGGAAAAACCCGCGTGAAGTAAATCAGTTCGTCAAATAAATCAAGAATCGATCCTTTGATTGGACTCCAACGACGACCGACCTCCCGACCTCCCTTTTTACTGAGTTTAATAAGCCGCTTCCGCATTACTAACGGTTTCACAACTTCAACGGTATACCCGTCTTCCAAAAGTCGCTGGATTTTGTCGCGAATCGAAGCTAGACCGCTGCGTTGGATTTCAATCAACCGATGCCCACAAACCACGTCAATTCGGTAATTACCCAATTTAACTTCGAGATGCGCGCCAGGATCACAGAACTCGTCTTTCAACTGTCGGTGAAGTGTTGTTTCCATCCGTCGCCCAAAAAATAGATTCTGTTCTCTAACGATCGCCCAAAGCTCCCCAACACCCTTTTTATCGACGTTTATTTTTGTGCCCGTCAGTCGAATCACGATGACAGCATTGACAAATACATTCCTATACACAACTAAAGTTGACCCATATTTCGCAGCTTTGCTATACTCCGTTTGATGATCAAACAAATAGACTCAAGCTTACGAACGGGGTGGTAAATGACGATAGTTCTTACCATCCTTGGACGCCGCTGAGTTCGAACCGGCTCCGCTCTAAAACTCACACCGCTTTTCAGGAAACCAAATCATGTCTACGTCTACTTCACGAGGAATTCTTGAGGAGATCACTCACTGCATTGGCAACACGCCGTTGGTTCGGATGCGGCGGGTTACCGAGGGATGCGTTGCCAGCGTTATTGCCAAAGTCGAAAACATGAATCCTTTGTGGAGCGTCAAAGATCGAATTGGACGGGCGATGATCGACGCTGCCGAACGTGACGGTCTCATCAATTCAGAAACCACGATCATTGAGCCGACCAGTGGAAACACAGGTATTGCTTTAGCCTACGTTTGTGCAGCTCGCGGCTACAAGATGCAAGTTACGATGCCCGATTCCATGTCAATCGAACGACGCCGGCTTGTCATTGCACTCGGAGCCGAGGTGATCCTCACCCCAGGTGCCGAGGGAATGCCTGGCGCTATCCGCAAAGCAACGGAAATTGCAAATTCGGGCGGGAATTATTTTATGCCTCAGCAATTTAACAACCCAGCCAATCCAGAGGCTCATCGCTTGACGACAGCCGAAGAAATTTGGCGAGACACCGAAGGACAGGTCGATATCCTTGTGGCCGGAGTGGGAACTGGCGGGACAATTACAGGTTGCAGCGAAGCCTTAAAAGCGAAGAAGCCCGAGCTGCTTTCTATTGCGGTTGAACCTGCAACGAGCCCGGTAATCACGCAACGCAAATCGGGAGAAGACCTGCTCCCCGGAAAACATAAAATCCAAGGCATTGGCGCTGGATTTATTCCCGGCGTACTTAACGTCGACATCATTGACGAAGTCGTAACGGTCACCGACGACGAATCCATTGAAATGGCGAGGGCCATGGCAACTCAGGAAGGCCTCTTCTGCGGTATCAGCTGCGGAGCTGCAGCGTCGGCCGCCATTAAAGTAGCCAAACGACCAGAGAACGAAGGCAAAATGATTGTGGTCATGCTTCCCGATCTTGGTGAGCGATATCTATCCACCAACCTCTACCCCTCGGGCGAGTAAGCTCCGTCAAAACCCGACCCTGCAACGCCGGCTTAAAGCTGGCGTTTTTTTATGATCACCCCATGCTTGAAAAAACAGTATCAAACGCCTTACGTATTTCGTGTCGCTGTTTATCAACGACAGCTTCAAGCTGATCAGCGCTTTGATACTGCAAGAGAAAAGCCAACTTGTCCATCTGTTTTTTACTTTCAGGCAAATCATGACGCGCAGCAGTATTCATCAATCGCAACCGCGCCTCTACGGTTCGCAGCAATTCATAACCAATTCTTAAACGTTCTGATAATGCAGAAGAAAGAAGTCCAGCCGACTCCAATCGCTCGATTGCTTGGAGTGTCCCTGGAATCAGAACTTCTGGATTGGTTCTTGCATACTTTAACTGAAGCATTTGAATCGCAAACTCTACATCTACCGTTCCGCCACTGCCACGTTTAAGGTTACGAGAGCTGCAATCTTTTTGCATTGCCAGCCGCATCGACTGAATGTCTCCCGCCATCTCTGGCAACCAAACTTGCTCCGAAATAATCCGTTGAACCATTTCCTTGACACGCTCACAATTAGCCTCAGCTCCAAAAACAGGCCGTGCTTTACAGAGCGATTGACGCTCCCAGAGCTGGCCCTTACCAGATGAAAAATAACGATAAAATTCATTGGTAGAAACTGCCAACGCGCCGCTTTTCCCAGTTGGCCTCAGTCGGCTATCAACTTCGTACAACCGACCATATTGGGAATGGTGAGTAATAGTCTGCGTGACCGCGGCAGCAAGTTCACTAAAGAAAAATTGCTCGGTAATTCCATCTTGAAGGAAATCTGTAAAACATCCCTCTCCGGCCGACGACTGCACAATCGCCACAGAATCATAAAGAAAAATCACATCCAGATCACTGTGGTAATTCGGCTCACCACCGCCTAGCTTCCCGAGTGCAAGGATCACCAGTGGGCAATCACCTAGCGGCGGAACTACCCCGTGGACAGGTGTTGCATATTTTGCGAGTAGTCGCTGATATTGAAACTCCGCCACGGCCTTCAGACAAATCTCTGCGACATCCGCAAGCGACTGCTGAGTTTGACGCACCTCATCCCGCCTTAAAATATCCCGAATGCCAACCCGCATGTGCTGAGTATTCTTAAAACCGTGCAGTATCGGTACGATGTCCGCCGCTCCCTTCGCTAACTCAACCATATTCGATTCAAGCCTGCCCCGGGTAGGCAATCCATCGAGTTGAAGCGCGTCGAGTAACTCGTCTATCATTCCAGGGTTCGTTTTCAAAATCCCAACCAGATAATCGCTGGATGCACAAAGACGAACATAGAGCGAGAGCGTGGGCGGATTGAACCGAAACAACTCCCACAACACTCCCTTTGCCCCAAGACACTCACTTACCGTTGCCAAAGTAACTAAAGATTGGTCGGGGTCGGGAGTTTTAGACAATTCCCCCAACAGAGCTGGGGCAACAGAAGCCAAAAAATGCTTACAGCGCCGGTTCGCGAGAAAAGCCGTTGGCTCTTGCGAGAGTTCGACCAAACGTTGATAAGATGACTTCATGTCTTCAAACCCATAGGGCCTCAACACACCCTCGATCATCGACGGTTCTGGGTCTGGATCCAAAATCAAATCGACTTCGAGGGGAACGTCTTCGCGATCGAGCCGATATTCTGCTCCCCCAGTATCCCGCATCGATCCAAACGCCATTCCAAAAGAGCCGTGCAGCAAATGGTTCAATATTTTCCGGTTACTCTCAGTAACTTCTTTGAGTGTGCTCTGAAACTGCATCACCAATGAAGAGGAGGGAGCGTCGACAAACCCTGTCGTTTTCGCAATTTTCAATAACTCATCTGGCTCGGCTGGCAGCGAATGCGTCTGCAGATCAAACATCATCTGGAGCCGATGCTCTAACCTTCTTAGCCAACGATAGTTTTGAGCTAAAACAGTGGACTCCGCCGGCGACAAACACTTTGTTTTTTCTAAACGCTGTACCGCTTCGAGCGTATTGGGAGTTCGGATCTCAGGCAAGTCTCCGCCATTGAGCAACTGTAAAAATTGAATGACAAATTCGATATCCCGAATTCCACCGTGGCCAGTTTTAATATTAGTCTCGTCTTCCCCTGCCTCACGCGCCCGACGTTCAATCCTTCGCTTGAGCGCTTTGATCCCCCCAATGTCCGCTCGACTTAAGTTGCGGCGATAGATCCACGGATTGAGTTGCTCAAGCAACCGCTTACCCAGTTCGCAGTCGCCAGCGATTGGTCGACATTTAATCAGAGCCTGACGCTCCCAAGTCCGCCCCTGCAGGTCATAGTACTGCATCATAGAATCGAAGGAGCGACAAATCTTCCCACTCCCTCCATTAGGGCGCAGGCGAAGGTCGACTCGATAACAGGCGCCGCATTGAGTGGGTTCACCAACCAATTTCACCAACTGCTGAGACAATCGAGCAAAAAATTCTTGATGAGTTAACTTTGGCAGTGAACGGCCTTGATGAGAATCCGTTGGAGCAACGACGCCCGCCTCATCGAAAATAAAAATCAAATCGATATCGCTCGAATAATTCAATTCGAATCCACCCAACTTCCCCAAAGCCAGAACACAATATTCACAATCGCGACCGTTGGATCCAATCGGCCGCCCCCACTTTGCATCGAAGCGCGTTCGCAGCCAGCGATAGGCGCAATCGACAATGGTCGATGCAAGATGCGAAATTTGCGACGCAACTTGATCCAATCGCCGCTCCGCGAAAAGATCTCCGACGCCAATCCGCAATGTCTGGCTGTGCTTGAACTGCCGCAACACTTCCATGGCCTGACTCATCGAATCAACTAACTCAAGCTCCGGCCAAAGCAAATTAAAAAGCTGTTCGGATGAAAGCAACTCGCCCTGCCGCTGCCAGACACTCAACCATTCCACTTGAAGCCGCTCAACCTTGAGTCTTTGAGCAGGCATGCCTGCTGGCGAAACCGCCGGGGCGGTTGGAGCATAACGTATGACTGTGTCACTTAAATACTGGCTCGTTGCGAACAAAACCATCAAGTCAGTGAACGCATTCCGGTGGCTTAAAAGCAATGACTCAACTGCCGGTGCTGAATTCAAAACCAGCCGCTCAAGATTATTAACGGCTCGATCGGGATCACTTAAATCCCCCCAAAACTCACCAAGACAAGCGTCTAGGTGATGGAAGGCCCGAGATGAAACCTTGCGTCGGATCTCCTCTAAATTTGCCGCAATCCGTGGCGACAATTCATTGGCAGGAATACCAGCGAACGAGTCAGCGGCGGATCGATCATGATTAAAGGAATCTGGCATCGCAAACGCACACCGTTAGTAAGTCCCTCGTAGACCCGCTTACAAGACCCTGCTTTGTCAGCCGATTCAACAATCTGCACTGGCTAAAGTGCGCGACGGTACCGCTTTTTAGGTTTTGTCGGCGGCAATTTAGGTTCCGTCTTTTCACGGATTTCATCAATCTCTTCTTGCAACGGATCTGGCAACAATTGATTGTTAATGGTCTGCTCAATTTTTGACAATTCAGAACCTTGTTCAGGCGTGACAAAAGAAAAAGCAACGCCTTGCTTTCCCATGCGCCCCGTTCGCCCAACGCGATGAACGTAATCCTCGCTCAATTCCGGAATGTCAAAATTGATGATGTGAGACACATTAGTGATGTCAATTCCACGCCCAACAACATCCGTCGCCACGAGAAATTTCACACCCCCGCTTCGAAAATTTCTCATCATTCGATCACGAGCCGACTGCGTCATGTCGCCATGCAGCGTACCGACACCTTCGAATAAGTTAGCCTTGAATAATTTCCGATAGAGTCTTTCTGTCCCAAGCTTGGTGCGGCAAAAGATAATCGCTTGCTCAGGCTCTTCCCGCTGCAAAAGCTTGACCAATACGTCATATTTCATGGTACCGGGTACCGTCATGAAAAATTGCTCAATCGTTTTTGCAGCAACACTATCCTTAGAAAAATTAATCACCTTGGGGCGATACATATAACGTTTGGCCAATCGCCGAATAGGCTCAGGCAAGGTCGCGCTCAACAGCAATGTCTGTCGTTCGGTTGGACAGCGTTTTAAAATCCGTTCTATGTCCGGACGGAATCCAATGTCGAGCATCCGATCTGCTTCATCAAGAACTACAAACCAGAGTTGGTCAATATTTAAAGTTCCCCGATTCAGATGGTCAATCACGCGCCCTGGGGTTCCAACCACGACGTGGGCTCCACGTTCAAGTTGGTTGATTTGCCCACGGATCGGGCGACCGCCATAAAGACAAACACAATTAACTCGCTCTTGATCAGAAAGTCGCTTGAATTCATTTTCGACCTGGACAGCCAACTCTCTCGTCGGTGTAAGAATCAAGGCTTGCGGCTTTGCTTTTTTGACGCTCAAATCGAGCTGTTCAAGAATCGGGATTGCGAATGCAGCCGTTTTCCCGGTTCCGGTTCTAGCCTGTCCGATAACATCGAACTCCTGCATCGCCAATGGCACTACGCCCGCTTGCACAGGGGATGGTTTTTCGTATCCAATCCGTTCCAACGTTTCCAGCATTTTCTTTGACAAGCCCATGTGCTGGAATGAGAGAATTTGTTTGCGTTTAACGACTTGTTTAGCCACAGTAATAAGACAACTCGACCTTGGTTTAAAATCAGCCGGTACAACCGATCAGGGCGATCGATGTCCGAGTAGATTTGGGAGAGAAAAATTAAATCCAAACAGCGTGTTTTGGTTGTTCTAATGAGTTAAATAGGCTATCCCGACAAGCTTAAACGGTCAACGTGAGAAATGTGTTTCTAGACGGAAAACAACGTCAGAGTAAAAAAAGATCCGCCAAATGCCTAATTCCAGTCGCCAGGCAATCCCTAACAGCCAGTAGGAACCGAAAAACAGGGTTTTTCCCTGACGAAAGTAATTCATGATGATCAATGAAATCACCGAATCCATGCATCTTGCGCTCTCCGACCCAAGCCAGCTTTCCCGGATCGCATCACTTTCCCAAGGCATTCCTGAGCTATCAAGCGAGGATGTCGACCTCTTGCTGGAACGGCTACTCGAATTTGGAGACGAACTGCAGACTTCGCTCGAAGAACCTTCCGAAGGCTCGGTTAAAATTGACCAGCTAATCCAGCCAGTCATCCATCAATTAATACAACGAGAAACCAAACGAATCGCTGAGAGCGATACCGACGATTCGTGGACCTCCTCGCGATTCCAGAGTGTGCAATCGCTCTACCGACTGGCACCCAATTACAGTGATCTCAGAAACCACCTACTTCGCTGGCTGGCGGTCGAAGGCTCCGAAGAAGCCCTTCAGATTTGGACCGATCTGATTTGCGACGATCCACCAGAACACCGAGTCGGCATTGTTCTTGCCTTCGCGCCCTTGATGCAAACTGATTTCGAGCCAAGCCCCTGGATGCTCTCTCAACTTCTCAATCACGGCACGAGCCACTCGCAAATTGCACCCGCGATTTTTGACCTGTTTAATTATTATTACCGCCATCAAAAAGTAGAGAATCATCCCGCCGTTGAACGCATCAACGAACTAACTGATCTCCTCGGCCTGCTTTCTGGGCAACTGGGGAAAATTGAAGATGGCAAATTTCCAGAAGGCCTGGGGGTTACGGAAATCAACCAACTAGTCTCCGACTCCGTCGCACTGATTGTGGCACTATGCGATACATTCGCTCAATTGGAACATGAACCCGCAATCGGCAAATTAAATCAGGCGCTCGAATTGCGGCACCGTAGAGTTCAAACGGAAGCCGCAGCAGCGCTGGCTCGTTTAAATGACGAATCGGGTAAAAAAGTTCTAATTCAATTGGCGGAGCAACCGGTCGCGCGACTTCGCGTTCTCGCCTACGCTGAAGAACTTGGTTTTAAAAATGAGATCTCTCTCGAATATCAGGGCGAAATTGCGATGGCCGAAAGTCACTTAGCCATCTGGTTGGCCGAGCCCGCTCAGATGGGACTTGCCCCCACCGGACTCAAGTTCATGGAAAGCCGTGAACTCTACTGGCCCAGCTACGAGCATCCGGTTCACTGCTACTTGTTTGAATATCACTATGGCACGGGGGATCAAACGCACCGCAACATCGGTATCAGTGGCCCGCTGACCCATGCGTTTGCCGCCGACCTACAGCATCTCGAACTCGATGAAATCTATGCCGCGTTTGCTGGCTGGCAAACCATTCACCACGAAATCTACCAAATTTCGCTGCATCGAGCCCAGCAAACATTTCCCAATGAATGGCGTCGACTCATCAGTAATCTAGATGCGGAAGCCTACGACGAACACCAACCGGTAACGGCAGCAAGCTTTTTTGGGGAACTCCTTCTGGTTGCCGATGCCACCAACAACGGAAAAAAAGGGACTGCCATCGTCGAATCCAATCTCACAAGTTGGTTTGCTGAAGGAAACACTGAGGCTCCAATCGATTCCACCATGGCCTATACGATCTGGCGCGGCAAACAACTATTGGCGAATTTTAATGAGAATGAGCCAAGCTAACGCTACCAAAACACCCAAACAGTTATCTAACCTCACGTTTCCAGCAGTCAACGCGCCGTCTATAATGAAACCGCACTCTTGCTGCGGCCAGGCAATGACGCCTTGCCGTTCCCCTCGAACCCATGTTACTTAGCTCTTTTGAAATCATTTTGAAATCATATGGATTCCTCAAAACAACCACATCGAATTTTGATTGCCGACGATAACGAAGCCAATCGCGAACTCCTCGAGGCCTACCTCACTGGCTTGGACTGCGTCACGGCGACTGCCGAAGACGGTCAGGAAACCATGGAAAAAGCGGTTTCTTTTGAACCAGATCTGATCTTACTCGATGTAATGATGCCTAAATTGAGCGGTTTTGAAGTATGCGAGCGCATTAAATCAGACGACCAACTCAAAAAAATTATGATCCTGATGGTCACGGCACTCAACGAACTCGGAGATATCGAACGGGCGGTGGATGCGGGAACCAACGATTTCCTTACCAAGCCCGTTAACCGAATTGAGCTAGTAAAACGAGTTGAAAACATGCTCGCGTTAAAAGGAATGACCGATGAAAACGAACGGTTGCGACAGTACATTCAACGGGTTGAAGAGAGCGTTTAACCAATCCGCGCAATGGATCTCAAATGCAAGTTGGGTCTCAATCCAACGGTAAACACAGTTTCAAACCGGGTTTAAAGTGGCTCAGCACACCTTCCTCAAACTCAAAACGCCTCTGGAATCGTCCAATTTCGCAGTTCTCGAACCAACCAAACGTTGGGAAATGCTCGATATCCATAGTATCCAGCTGCCATCCCTCAGCAAATCAGCGACAAATCCTTTGGCTAGTCGTTAATTTCAATCAAATACTCACTTTCGCTCGCAAACCAACCTGCGTATTTTGTGAAAATAGTGTTGTCTCTTGCGGTACATCGCATATACTATTGAGACTGATTCTCATTACCACTGGATTTCGAAATGTCGATTGCCACCCAAGCAAATCTTAGCGAAAAGCAGGCTGTCCCCCTCCAGTCCCTCGGTTCTGGAGAAATGGCAAGAGTTTCAAGTGTAATAGGAAGCAATCACGAGGTTGCAAGATTGGCCGAGATGGGGTTTCGCACGGGGATGACCGTTTCAGTCAGCCGGGGCGGAATCACCTCAATTGTTCAACTCCTCAACGGCAGTCGGCTTTGCGTCCGCACTTGCAATCAGCTCGAGATTTTAGTCACTCCGATCCAGTGAGATCGATTCACTTGTTGTTGCTTAAATAACGATGTCCAACAACTCGCCCGAAGACGATTCCGCAAATCCCACCACCGCTCGCGTTGCTGTTTTGGGAAATCCGAACACAGGCAAGTCGACTCTCTTTAATGCCTTAACTGGGATTAGGCAGCAAACCGGAAATTACCCCGGCGTCACCGTAGAGAAGCGTACGGGTTTAGTCAAAATCGGCGCTACTTATTTCGAACTGACCGACTTACCGGGCACCTACAGCTTAGCACCCCGATCTCCCGACGAAATGCTGACTGTCAATGTTCTCCTTGGGGAAAATCCAGCCGACCAGAAACCTGATTTAATTTTGTGTGTTGTCGACGCAAGTAATCTTGAGCGCAATTTATTTTTGGTTAGTCAAATACTCGACCTTCATCAACCGATGATCATCGCAGTCAATATGACAGATATCGCCACACGAAACGGAATCGAAATTGAGCTTGAGTCGCTCCAAAAACTCTTAGGGGTTCCCGTCGTTGGCATTCAAGCGAAACGTCGAGTTGGGTTCGACGCCTTGAAGTCTGCGATGGCTAGTGCTGTTTCCAAGTCACCAGATTTCGAACACGACCCTTTCAGCGACGAATTAAAACAACGCATTGGAAGGCTAAAAGCCGCCTGCCCAGACGATTGCCAACTCAAACGATTCGCCGTCACGAGAATGTTGTTCGACACCGACGGTTTCATGACTGATCAGTTGAAATCTCAGGTCGACGAAAATGTCCTAGCCACACTTAAAACCGAACAAGCACAGATGCAATCGGAAGGCCATTCGATTGCAGAAAGTGAATCACACGCCCGCTACAACTGGATCACGAAACACCTTGATTCATTCGTAAAGCGCCCGATTCAAATTCACCAAACCACGCTGACCGATCGCCTCGACGCCTGGCTAACCCATCCGTTTTGGGGACTTTTGTTCGCAGGTTTGACAATGGTCATCCTGTTTCAATTAGTCTTCTGGGCTGCAGAACCTGCCTCTAACCTCATTGATGGCTTCAACGGAGTCCTCGCAACTGCAGTTAACAGTATCGTTCCCGAAGGCACACTTAACTCACTCTTAATCGATGGCTTAATTAATGGCGTAGGAAGTGTCCTCATATTCCTGCCTCAGATATTACTTTTGTTTTTCATCCTTGCCATTCTTGAGGACACCGGTTATTTATCACGAGCCGCATTTCTTTTAGACAAGTACCTTTCGCGTATTGGCCTCAGCGGAATTACACTATTCCCTCTGCTTTCTTCGTTCGCCTGTGCAATCCCTGGCATCATGGCAACGCGCGTCATCAAAGATCGTCGCGAACGCTTGATCACAATGCTCATCGCGCCGTTAATGAGTTGCAGTGCGCGACTACCAGTCTACGTTCTGCTAATTGCAGCCTTTGTTCCAAGCAAAACCTATCTGGGAGGACTCATTGGCCTTCAAGGGCTAACCATGTTTGGAATGTACATGGTCGGCATTGTCACAGCCGTGGCAGTCGCCTGGGTACTCAGAAAAACTATCCTGAAGACGGGAACATCGTCTTTTGTCCTCGAGCTTCCTACCTACAAGCTACCCAGCTTCAGAAATGTTTGGCAACGCATGTTCGACGGGGGCTGGGCTTTTGTACGAGATGCCGGCACGATGATTGTAGTGGTTACAATTTTAGTTTGGGCCACCGCCTATTTCCCTCAAAACAATGTGTCATTGCTTCCGACTCCTTTGAAAAATGACCTCTCCACCATTGCCGCGAATCAGACAACGCTGGAGAGCCTAGACGGCACTGAGACCTCTCTTGATGTTGCCAGCTTGGAAAAGGAAGTATCACTGGCACAAAACCGACTGGACGCCTATCAGTTGGAACACAGTTATTTAGGACGCACCGGCAAGCTGATTGAACCATTAGTGACACCGCTGGGTTGGGACTGGCGAATCGGGAGTGCTGCCATCGCTTCTTTTCCGGCAAGAGAAGTCATTGTTTCAACCATGGGTGTCATTTTTGGCTTAGGTGCTGACACCGACGAAGAATCTGACTCACTGAAATCATCGCTGGCTTCGGCGACCTGGGAAGGGACTGACCGTCCGCTCTTTACACTGCCTGTCGCTCTTTCAATTATGGTTTTCTTTGCGTTGTGCGCACAATGTGTTTCGACATTAGCCGTCATCCGCCGCGAAACAAACTCATACCGTTGGCCAATTTTCACGTTCGCATACATGACAGTACTGGCGTACGTTGCTGCCTTCCTCACGTTCCAAATTTCTGACAGACTGTTTTAGGAAATCAGGATGATCGACTGGCAAACAGCAATCGCATTAATCATCGTTACCGGAGCGGCAGGCACTCTATGCTATCGCGGCTGGAAGACGATTTTCGCAACCTCCTCGTCCGGCTGTGGCACCCGCTGCAAGCAATGCCCATCAAGCGCGCCTCAGACTTCAAAAATGACAGAGCTGATTCAACTCGGCAACGAATCAACTCACGCTATCGACTGACCGAACCAGCGATTGAAAATTGAGATCACGCCAACTCGAAACCACCGTGATGGATTCACCAGATTCAGCGACTGCTTCTATCTAATCCAGTCTGAATACAATTCAGGGCGCCGATCTCGCAAAAACAAAGTTCTCGCATTTGATTTTTTGACATCGGACAGATCAAGGTCGCAGGTCAGTATTTCTTCAGTCCCCTGCCCTGCTCTGGCGACGACCCTTCCCTCAGGATCGCAAATGAACGACTCTCCCCCGAACGTCAACCGAGCTTCCTCTCCAACCCGATTACAAAGCGCTGTAAAATACCCGTTCTGAAACGCCGCCACTTGAAGTTCGGACTCATACAGCCCATCGGGCCATTCTCCCACCGCGCCCGCCTGTGGCACCACGACCACATCGGCTCCACCAATGGCCAGCGCTCGCATATATTCTGGATAGTGCCGGTCGTAACAAATCGCCACACCAATCCGGCCAAATCGCGTTTCATAAACAGGTGCTCCGAAATTACCTGGCTGATAGTAACCTTGCTCATGAAAACATTCGTACTCGGTAATATGAATCATACGGGTGATCCCCAGAAGCTGGCCGTCAGCATCAATCACCGGTGAACTGTCATAGGTTTTATCCCCGTCACGTTCAAATAAATTCAGCACCACCACGACGCTCAACTCCGCCGCCAACTCACAAAAACGTTGCGTCACTGGCCCCGGAATTGACTCCGCCAACGCCTCAAACCCTGGCTTTGCTGGATATTGTGGGTAAAAAGGCTCAAATGCAAGCTCAGAAAAACAGATAACCTGAGCGCCGCAAGCTGCCGCTTCGCGAGCGGCGGCGAGGCCTCGTTCAAGATTCAATGCTTTATCCTCACCGGCAGACTGTTGGATAAGTGAAATTTTCATATTCGCCATGGGTGTAAAAACTCCGTCGCAAGTTACTAATTAACGACTGGTTGGTGATTTATCTTTGTCTGGAGAAAAGAAAACGTCCACAAATATGAGCGTAGTATACCTTTTCACGAAGAGCGCCCAACACCTCGGTTTCTTTTCGTTATCTTACGGGTAACAATATCAAAAAATTTGATCGCGCCCCACGAGGATTCTAATGTATCACCCCACCATTCCTTTCCAGAAAATCACGATCTTTTCAATCGCAATCGTGACCCTTTGGATTCCATATCCAATTGCCCAGTCTCTCTCTTTAGAAACCTCGCTCAGCAACCTTTCAGCCCAAGAACCAAGTGGCTCAAATGATCTTTTGCTTCGAGCTCAAAAAGCAACAGAGCTTGGGAGGGCGACCATGAGTTCATTCCGCGAGGGAAAATATGCAGTCGCATTTAAGAACTGCAGTGAACTCTGCAAATTAGAGCCCAACAACATTAACTACCAAGTGCTGCTGGGGGACATCAGCTTCGCAGCGGGTCAGATGGACGCATGCGTCGCAGCCTACGACAAACTTATCGAGTTGCAACCTTCTCTCGAACCAAAGTTATGGCAACGGGGACTCGCACTCTATTACGCAAATGAGTTTAAGAAAGGTGTCCAGCAATTTGAAACGCATCAACTGGTAAATACACAAGATGTTGAAAATGCGGTTTGGCATCTCCTTTGTGCGGCTAGAATCTCCAACGTCGAAGAAGGACGCGGCAAGCTGATTCCTATTTCTGAAGACCGACGAGTGCCAATGTCACAAATTTATGAAATGTACGCCGGGCGGATGACTCCAGAACAGGTCCTCGCGATAGCAAACCGCACCTCGCCAAGGGTCGAACTCGATAGCGAGCAGCACCGGTTACAACGTTACTATGCCTATCTCTATATCGGCCTCTATCACGAAATGCTGAAAGACAAGGAGGCTTCGATCGAAGCGATGAAAAAAGCAGCGAAACTCAATCCGCTTGGCAAAACAAACTTCATGGGACAAGTTGCTCGCGTGCACTTGCAACTCCGGCAGGCCGCCAAAAAATAATCCTGTCGTGGATTAATGACCGACTAAAAAAAAACACCCGCCAGCGGTGCAACTGAGCGGGTGTTCTCATCTAGAAACGTTATCTAGCTTAACTGCCAGCCAACGCAGTAGAGGTTAGACCTTGCTGACTGAACATCTATAAAACGCTTCCTTAAAACAAAACCAACACCCGGAACCCCAATTGAAAGCTCCACAACGGGATTCGGGTAATCGAATTCGCAACTGGCGGCACGCTAACAAAAACTTGATTTGAAAGCTGATTGTGACCGCGAATCTCGAACTCGCCTAAACATATCACCCAACTCTCGCGAAGTGAGAAATAAGTTAAATATCAGAACCGAGGAACTGGAATAACTTTTGAAAATATTGCCTCACAACGGTCATGGAAACTTTCAGTTTTTTGCGAGTTAGGAAAGCCGCGGTGCCGGCAGCCCTGAAAACACGCGTCCACACTCTTAATTCCCCTTTCGAAGCGACCGAGCATCGAAATAACCCGATTAAAAGGTGACATCAACCCGACGACACTTGTCTCGTTTTTTAACTTTCTCAATTCAGCTCATCAGCAACGATTACGGCTATTCACTTAGAAAATCCCGGAATACAATCCCTTTCTTACTTCAAGGGACATTGGCACGCCGTTTGTATAGATACCCTATGAAAACAAAGTTCAAAGGGGAATAAAATGAGAACTGTTGCAGCACACTTCAATTCGCTTAACCGCACACTTGTCCAACGCTACACGTTGATGCTCTTATCATTGATGCTTGGCCTTTTTGCCTGCACGTTGATTAGCTAAGCGCCGCTTCGCGTCGAAGCCGACTCAAGACGACACCCGTACGAAGATCCGTACAGTGCTTCAAAAGTCTTCGCCATTCGCGTCATGACCAACCTGAAAAGAATTGTGACAATTCTAGGTTAACTGTTCGATTCGAATTTCCCAAACACCATTCTTCCAGCACTCGTCTGAAGCATACTGGTTACCGTAATGTTTACATCTTCTCCGATGTGCTCCTTGCCCTCTTCAATCACTATCATCGTACCATCGTCAAGGTAACCGACTCCCTGCCCCATTCCTTCGCCAGCTTTGACGACGCGAATATTAATGACTTCACCGGGCAAGAAAACTGGTTTGAGCGAATTTGCAATTTCGTTCAGGTTGATCACTGGAACATTTTGAAGCTTCGCAACTTTATTCAAATTGAAATCACCAGTAACCACTTTGCCCTCGAGATGACGGGCAAGCAGCAAGAGTTTCATATCGACCGGTTGCCCCTGCATTTCAGGTAACTCTCGATCATAAATCTTAAAATCAATGTTTTGGTTGTTGCGCAAACGATCCAATACATCGAGCCCACGGCGGCCCCGAGAGCGTCGCATTTTGTCACTGCTGTCAGCAATTCCCTGAAGCTCAGCAAGCACGAACCGCGGCATAATGAGCTGGTTGTCAACAACTCCAGTCTCAATCACATCCGCAATTCGCCCGTCGATTACAACGCTGGTATCTAAAACATATGGTTTGGATCCTTTTACATCTTTACTGAATTCGACGTAGGGAATCACAAAGCGAAAATCATCGCGTGTCTGCCATAACAGGCTGATACAGGAATAACAAAGGGAAACGCCGGCAAAGGAGACAATGATCAGTTGGAGCATGTCACGGTCAAGCGTCGTCCCAAACATCTTGGTATCGAAGCCCAAGCCGAATAATGGCTTTAATGCCAAGTCGACGACATAAGTTAAAAATAAACCGACGACCAACCCGAAATAAACACTCGAAATCATATCGATTCGCTTGCTTCTTATGCATACATCCAGCACGACGATTCCAACGGAGCTGAGAATAAAGATGACGAACACTGCCCATCTCGCCAATTCACCATTCGACTCGCCAGTCGTGCTGCCAATGTCATGCCCAACGGTTAACGAAAGCCCCATTCCAATTGCGATCAACAGGAATAGACCGCGTAATATCCAAAGTGCCATGATCCACTAATCCTTCTTATTGATAGCCGCGACGAAGAAATGAAAATTTAAACGCGACCAATAAAATCGTTCGATAAAGCCTCGGAAAACCTTAAGTGAAAGAACGGGATTTCGAAGCGAATACACCCCAAAAACCAAATAAAAAACGTTCATTCGCTTTGTGTAACAATTATTCCAATCCCTCGGTGAGCATATTTTAGATGTCCTTGGAGCGAAAAGGTAGTCTGCACACGCATTCCATTGCAGCAAACAGCATAAAAGTTGCTAAGTATGCGTGTTTTTATAAGTTTGCTCAAAAAAGTGGTCCGTCATCCCGGCGATATATTCTACCGCCATCCGTCTAATCCCCACTCGTTCCGCCCGAGGTTGGTACTTTAGGGGAATCAGGCTGGGACTCTCGCAGTAGGTAACATACATCTCCTTAACTCTGGACTGCGCTTGCTCTCGGATCTTGATCAGGCTCGGATGGCGATAAACATTTTCATAAAGGTAAGCCTCAAGCTGCTGTTTCTGTTGAGCAATGCCATCGGGCAGACCAATCACAAAGTCACTCGACCGTGCCTCTTCAGCAGTTTGGAAATCGTATTTCCTGAGCTCTGCTTGGCAATGACTCAACAAACACGTGACTTGTCTTTCGATTAGTCGATGCACCAGTGCTTTGCGTAACAATTCTTGATTTAAAGAAGTATAGTTCTGATTAACAAAATGCAGACACTCCTCCACCAGCTCCAAGTGTTTCATATCTTCAATGGAGACTAAGCCCAACTTAATCGCATCATCGGCATCATGAGCGTCGTAAGTTGTACTATCGGCGGCATCGACAAGTTGCACTTCGAGCAGTGGCTTTTGTCCAATCATTTCTTTATCCACTCGACAAGTCTGCCCCATCAAGGATTCGTAGGTCAAATTAAGACCGGGAAAATCATGAAATCGGATTTCGATTTCCTGCACAATCGTTAACCCAAACTGGTTGTGGGAAAAACCTCCAACATCAGCGATACACTCATCCAAAGCGTCTTCACCGGCATGCCCATAAGGGGGGTGACCAATATCATGCATCAGGGCCAGCGCCTCAATTAAATCTTCATTTAATCTCAAAACCCGGCCGAGCGTTCGGGCGATGGTTGCAACTTCGTGGGTATGCGTCAGCCGTGTTCGATGATAATCCCCCATCTCCCCGGTAAAAACTTGCATTTTTCCACTCAAACGTCGGTAAGCCGAACTATGCAGAATTCGATCGCGATCACGCTGGAACGGCCCGCGATAAGCATGCCTCGGCTCCTGATGGTCTCGGCCTTGGGAATTCGAACTAAGCATGGCATAGGGGGCCAACAAAAGCCGCTCACGCTCATCAACCCAGGCAAGAGATTGGCCTCCAGCTCCCTGATCGGTCGTATTCATCGTTAATTTCCAAGCTCGATAAAAATAAAAAGCGCATCGCACAAAAAAAGAGTCGTGCCAACACGACACGACTCCAGTAAATATCAACTATCAGAGATTAAAGCAAACGCCGATGGCTACGCTTTTGAGGTTTCTCGAAGTTTGGATGCATGTCCGGCCTGTCCGAACTCAGTCATTCGAGCAACACAGACATCTTTCATAGCCGCCCGCGCCGGCTTCAAGTAATCTCGAGGATCGAATTTATCTGGGGTTTGCTGCAAGACTTTACGAATCGCACCAGTAATCGCCAACCGGTTGTCAGTGTCGACATTGATCTTTCGAACACCGTGCTTGATTCCACGTTGAATTTCTTCGACAGGGACTCCCCAGGTCTGACGGATGTTTCCACCAAACTCATTAATAATGTCCTGCAACTCTTGAGGAACGCTACTGCTACCGTGCATGACGAGGTGGCAATTGGGTAAACGTTTGTGAATTTCAACAATTCGGTCCATTGCCAAAACTTCCCCATCTGGTTTGCGGGTAAATTTGTAGGCGCCATGGCTTGTTCCAATCGCAACCGCCAATGCATCACACCCCGTCTCAGCCACGAATCGCTCGGCTTCTTCGGGATCGGTTAACAACTGCTCTTTGGTCAGCGTTCCTACGGCTCCGTGGCCGTCTTCCTGCTCACCCTCTCCTGATTCAAGAGAGCCAAGGCAACCCAACTCACCTTCCACTGAAACACCCTTGGCGTGAGCCTGCTTGACTACCTCTGCCGTCACGCGAACGTTGTAATCATAATCGGCAGGAGTTTTGCCATCTTCTTCGAGCGATCCATCCATCATGACCGAAGTAAAACCGTTCTCGATAGCACTCATGCAGGTCTCAACACTATTGCCATGATCCTGGTGCATCACGATTGGAATGTGAGGATAAAGCTCAGCCGCAGCCAGCATCAGGTGACGCAAATAGTTATCTTGCGAATAAGATCTCGCTCCTCGCGACGCCTGAACGATCACAGGCGAATCCGTTTCGTTCGCAGCTTCCATAATCGCTTGGATCTGCTCCATGTTGTTGACGTTAAACGCGGCAACGCCGTAATCGTTCTCCGCGGCATGATCAAGGATGACTCTTAGTGGTACCAATGGCATGAAATGTTCTCCGCTTTTTCTTGTTGAAACGTTAACTTCGCCCTGTGAAGCCAAAACATGACGCCCATGGAATGGTGAGAAGCCAACTCGTTTTCTTTTAACTCTCGCATTATCGGGATCAATTCGATCAAACTCAATGGCTGCCCACGTTCTAGCCCAGACTTTTCACTAGGTTGTTCGGAATGTATGACCTGCGCAAAACGGCCACCGGCCCATAGGAAGACTCGCAAGCGGGGAATTGAAAACATCAAGCCCGATTAAAGGTGCGATACAATTCGTAAACAAAGAAACGCCACCTTAAACGGCGATTATGGCCCAGTTGGCCACCCCCAATCGACCGACTCGACGCCTGAGAAATATCCTAAGAAATTTTAAATCTAAGTCAGAATAAAATCGCGATGGGAAAAATTCTTCATCCATGCGAAACGACTCAGAAGCCTCACTCGAGACGATCGTTCTTACCAATGCGACTTGGAATCCAGATAAATCATTCCGCGAAGGCCGTCGTTAATTTTTCCACAAAGCGGGAGTCATTGAACAAATCGTCCATTTGTGTCTGGACAATTCGAACCAACAGCAACCGATGGGAAACGGCCTGCGATTCGCTGGGTACCGATTCGGGTTGATCGAATCCAGATTGAGCCGCTCCGAAAAACAACTTACCCAAATCTGCAACATCCGCTGTTGGAGCCAAAACAATCGACTCTCCCGACATCAAAACGATTTCAAATTTCAAATCTTTGATTCGATGAATTGCTTGACGATTTTCTTTAAAAAAGGATCGTTCCGCGATTTGCGGACGAGCTTTCCCATGATGAATTTCAAATTCAATTAACAGTTTGACTGTCCCATCCCCTTGCGGAAACGTCGTAATGTTAACTCCACCCCTAACAGCCGCTCCCGCCCCCGGAGTTTCCATATCGCCGTTTCGAATGCTCCAACTAAATTGTGAGTGAATGTCAGAAACAGGAATCGAATACAACTCTCCCTCCCGATTTGAAATTCGGTCATGGGTAATCATCCGCTGCTTTTTTCTTAAGAGACCTTTTGAATAAAGCTGCTTTTCCAAACTGTTCAAGTTGTCAGGCAGAATCGGGGGAGGATCAATCAACTGATGAAGAATCGGCGGCGGCGCAGAAGCCATTACCGCAGCGCGTAAACCGTTTTGATCCAATCGCTTCCGCAACTCGATCGGTAAAGCCTGCTGATCAAGTTGATTCCAAAACAATTCGAAATCATCTTTTTGCTGCGAATCTAATTGGGCCAGCGCTACTTCCATCCCAACCGCATCGGGAGCGATTCTAGATTCTGGAAAAATCGACCGCGCAGGAATTTCTGGAGTCTCCCACTCCGCGCAACCACAGATGCAAACCCAAACTGGCAGCATCAAAAAGTAAACACGCAAACTCATTTCTCTCCAGTTTCGTTCGGTTGCTTGCGCAAAAAGACGCGCAAGATCTTCTTATTCATCAATGGTCAGGATTTTTCCAATCCCTAACTACAGAAACTTACCAACTGAGACAAGGTGTGTTCCCGCCCAAGAAAGGGCAAAAACCGAACGAAAATTAGCACGATCAAGTCTCTAAAACTGAGCAATCGCATTCCAAGATTGAATCCAGCCCGCCATTGGTTGATGTCCTGCTATCAGACATATTGCCAATCAGGCGGCGTTAGAAAGCCGCCTAATTCGCCTTACCTCTATCGAATCCGTCTCGACCCAATCATTGTGCTTTAAAAATTCCAAAAAACACATCGCATCCTGAGTCGGGCGACGGGGACTACCGTCGCTATCATCAAGTACAAAAGCTTGGAATGCGACTTCTGCTCGCTTTTCTAGCTTGTTGAGCGTTAACGGCAAGAGCCGCCGCAATTCATGCCATCGCTTTTGCTGCTTCAGGGAATTTGCATGCCCGTGATCATCCGTCTCGTGTAAGAGTAACTCATCCCAATGAACAGGATTTAGATTGAGTACCTTGGGTGCATCTTCAGGCGCATTGATCACATTTTCCTGTAGCTCGCGGCTGCTGAACAAACGACTCATGGCCCAGCCAATCGCCACGCCCGATTGCGAATTCGATAATTTAAGTGCCGATTTTCGCAACTTCCTTAGATCGATCAATCTCGTATTTGACATTTTACGCATCCAATAGATTCAAGGTCGGTGGCTCAAGCAATTTTTGATCGAGCTACCTGCACCCCTGAGTAGGCACGCGTCTCTCAACCACACTTGACCAAGCCGCGCAAGAGAGTCGATCCCAATCGCGGCCGCCAGGTGTGCTGAATGATAACCGATCCGCAGACCTCGGGAAGCCAAATTTCTGGCAACCCAAAAAATGACAGCCAGCATGATTACGATAGCTGCCAGAAAGCAGCTCCTTGATCGCCCAACGAACGAACGCTTGACTTATGCCATTAATTCTCGAATTGGCTCGGTATCTTGAACCCCAACGAGCCGTTGATCGAGTCCGCCATAAAAATAGGCGAGTGCATTCGGATCGAGCCCGAGCTGATGGAGGATGGTCGCATGGATTCTCTTGACGTGCATCCGGTCTTCGACCGCAGTTGCCCCAAGCTCATCCGTTTTTCCAAGACTAACGCCCCCTTTGATGCCACCCCCGGCCATCCACATCGTAAATCCATAGGCGTTGTGATCACGCCCTGAACCTTTCGCATACTCTGCGGTCGGTTGTCGCCCAAACTCTCCACCCCAAACGACGAGTGTTTCGTCGAGTAGCCCTCGGTCTTTGAGGTCCTTTAAAAGAGCCGCGATAGGCTGATCCGTTTCTGCGGCGTGCAAGTTATGATTGACTTCGAGATCGCCGTGAGCGTCCCAATTGTCGTCATTGTGGGCACCGCCGGAGTACACCTGCACAAAACGAACGCCTCGCTCGACCAGTCGTCTGGCCATCACACACTGGCGACCAAAGTAATTAGTCGGCTCTTTCCCAACCCCATAGTTATCGAGCGTAGCTTGAGTCTCAGTCGCCAAGTCCACCGCTTCAGGCGCAGTACTTTGCATTTTGTAAGCCAATTCGTAACTCGCAATTCGAGCGGCTAGTTCACTATTTCCAGCCCGAGATGATTCATGGCTCTCATTCTGTTTCAACAGGGAATCCAAGAGCTTTCGCTGGGCACCATCGGTCATTCGCTCAGGACGCTTGAGGTCCAGAATAGGCGTCCCTTCACTCCGCACGACACAACCTTGATAAGTCGCCGGCATGTAGCCGCTGGTCCAGTTAGTCGGCCCACTGATTGGGCCACCTTTATCGTCAAGCATCACGACAAACCCGGGAAGATTTTCATTCTCACTCCCCAATCCATAGTTAACCCACGATCCAAGGCAAGGATTACCACTTTGTATTTTGCCCGAATTCATCTGCAACATCGCCGATCCATGAATGGGCGAATCTGCAGTCATGCTATGGACAAATGCGATGTCATCTACACACTTCCCAACATTGGGAAACAAGTCCGAAACCCACTTGCCGCATTCTCCGTACTGTTTAAATTTCCATCGCGGTTCGACAACCCGGCCTTGGTTACGATGCCCACCGCGACCAAAGGTTTTGACTTCGATAGTTTTGCCATCCATGCCGTACATCTTCGGCTTGTAATCAAAAGTATCGATATGGCTTGGGCCGCCATACATGAAGAGAAAAATCACGGACTTTGCTTTGGGAGCAAAGTGAGGTTTTTTTGCCGCCAGTGGATTCACCCAATCGGTTCCATCAGCTCGAACGTCTTGAGCGGCAAGAAAGTTCTGATCCAACAACCCGGACAGCGCCAAACCAGCAAATCCACCACCTGCTTGCCACATAAACTCGCGTCGTGTTTTTCCGCAAAAATTTCGATTCATTATTTTCATTCCGTAGGAGGCAATCCATCGAGAGCCATTCAAATTTTGCTGATGTTAAATTTTCATTTCGATCAATCAATGTACGCAAATTCGTTTAGGTTGATCGCTAACAGGCAGTAATACTCCAATGCCCGTTGAGGTGAGGCGTCTTCATGATCAATCCACGATTGAATCAACTCGACCCCCTGCTGTATTTCTTTTTCAGTCGGTGGACGTTGAGTGACTTTCTGAAGAATCGACTCCACTTGTGCTTCACGCTTCCCAGGAAATTCTTTTTCAGTGGCAGCCGCAAACTTCAACGCCTGCTGATTGGTGAAATCACTATTCATCATCCCCAGTGCCTGCGTCGGCTGGGTCGTAATAAAACGCACCGGACACGTGCTATCCGTCGGTGCCGAATCGTTTGTGGTGAGAATCGGCAATCCCAGCGATCGCTTAATATGAACATAAACACTTCGTCGACGACGGTCTTCGTCACTCGAGTTCCCCCACCCAGACCCCGGACGGGACTGACCAGCTAAGACTTCTCGAGGCATCACAGGATAAATACTTGGCCCATACATTTTGTCTAAATTCAATTCTCCAGACACCGCGAGAATCGAGTCCCGAATTTCCTCAGCCGTCAACCTTCGCAAGTTAAACCGCCAAAGCAAATCATTACCTGGATCTTTTTCAAAACCCTCAGCACTAAATTGACTGGACATTTGATAGGTCTTAGACATCAAAATCAGACGATGCATTGCTTTCATGCTCCACCCCTGATTCACAAATTCCGTTGCCAGCCAATCCAGCAGCTTCGGATGAGTTGGCTTAGCTCCCTGAAATCCAAAATCGCTACTGGTCCTAACGATGCCTCTACCAAAATGGTACTGCCAGATACGATTGGCCATCACCCGTGCCGTCAGCGGATTATCACCGCCGGTCAACCACTCAGCGAATGCTAAACGCCGACCCGTGCTTTCGCCATGTGCTGGCAATTTAATTTCTGGCGGCGGAGGGGAGAGTACCGAAATAAACCCCGGTTCAATCGCTGGCCCTTTTACATTTGGATTACCACGAATCCTAACAAAACTAGGCAGCGACTGAGTGCCAGATTCTTTGACCGATAAAATATTGATGGAACCAGGAGGATTCTTGAGCAGGTTGCCGCGATTCCTTAACAAGTCACGAAATTCGTTGAATTGTTTTTTCGTGATTTGCTTTCCAATTCTTTTTTTAAGAATTGGAAGTTTGTTCATCTCGAATTGAAAATCCTCGTGTTCAACCGATTCAAAATCAGGCTTTGCCAATGCGGCAATTGCCTCGATTTTCTCATCCACTTTCTTCATTTCTCGTTCGTAATTGGACGTCATTTCTTCGGTTGCTTCGCCCGGCACAATCCGCACCGAAGCATCCAAAACAGAATCGTGACCTCGCACGCCGTAGTGACGGATGTTTTCGAAAAACGAAACCATCTTGTAGTAATCCGCTTGGGGAATGGGATCAATCTTATGGTCGTGACACCTTGCACAATTGACAGTTAAACCGAGCATCGTCTGGGAGGTCGTGGCAACAATATCGTCAAGATCATCGTACTTAGCCTTCAAGCGATCCACGGGTTCGTCATCCCATTGTCCCAAGCGAAAGTACCCCGTCGCCGCGATCGATGCCTGAGTCGGATTTTCTATTTCATCGCCAGCAAGTTGCTCAATCAAAAATTGATTGTAAGGCTTATCTTCATTAAAAGCTCGAATCACATAGTCTCGATACCGCCACACAAACGGTTTCGCCCCGTCCCGTTCAAAACTATTCGTTTCCGCGTACCGAACAAGGTCAAGCCAATGCCGACCCCATTTTTCTCCGTAATGCGGTGAAGCCAATAATTCCTCAATCAGCTGAGGATAGGCCTGCGGATCTTCATTGTTAGCGAACGCCTCGACTTGAGCAGGCGTAGGCGGCAACCCCAGCAAATCGTAATATACGCGCCTGACCAAAGCTCGCCGAGTTACCGGTGAAGCCGGCGTGAGACTGGAAGACTCCAATTTAGCCAGTACAAAATTATCAATTTCGTTATTTGGCCAACTCTTGTTGTTGACAACGGGTACCTCTGGATCGGCAACCGGAAGAAACGACCACCACTGTTTCGATTCAGCGTTCACTTGCGGGACCGTAGACTGCAAATCCGCCGTAAGGTCTCGCTCGTCTTTTGGATCAATCGGCACTCCCATTCTTACCCATTGCGTAAGCACATTAATCTTTTCATCAGACAACTTCCCGCTGGGAGGCATCTCGTAGAGTTGATAATGAATGACCTTAAGAATTAAACTCTCCGAAGGATCATCCGCATTGACGGCGGGGCCAGAATCTCCACCTCGCAAAATCGAAGCTCTGGAAGTCAACGCCAATGAACCTCCAAGATCATCTGGATCATCTGCGTGACACTCAAAACAATTCTGTTCAAGAATAGGCTTTACTTTGAGATTGTAAAACTCGATGGCCTTCGTTTGAGCAGGAGTTAATTTGGCAGTTCCGTCTTCTTGAGCGTAACCAACTAACACGCCCCCACTAAACACACCAAATACAAATCCCAAACCAATCGTCAGTGAAACCAACCAATGAACTCCAGATCGCGTTTTTCTCGTTGTCGAAAACAAGGCTCTACCTCGGGTTAAATCTATCTGTGTCCGTACTAACCGTTTACTTGGGATTTTCTCATTTGGTCCGCATCAACACACAAGTAATGCGTGGGCAGAGATTACGGGTTGAGCGAAAAAGAATCCAGACTCATATTCTTCGCTCAACCAACCTGCTCCAGTTTAAAACCGGAGAGAACCAGAATCAAATACCTAAGAGCAATCCTCGGCTTAATTTTAGATCAAATCGAACGAATTCGATCGCCTCAACTGAAGGCTAGCAAAAACGTTCAATCCGTTTCTTGAATCTCGAATAGAACCGAAAGTGAAAATACCCAACAGATTGGGGGCTATTTACGTCCGCCAAGCAAATACATTTCCATCCACCGCCTATCACTCCCGCTCAAGGGCAATCTGGACAGAGAATTTTAAAGTTTGTCGAGGCCCTACGGATTACGATTCTTACGTATCCGCTCGCTGTATTTTTTTAACAGCTTTCGCTCGCGTCCAGTCAGGCTCTCCTCGCCTTGTTCGCTAATCTTGGCCAAAATTTTATCGGCGTCGAGCTGGAGCTTCTGATCGACCGTATCGGGATCGTGCAACTTGAGATTCGTCCGCGAACGCTTCCATTTGGAAAATCCGTCCCAATGGAATTTGGCAAAACTCCAATGGAGTTTGAAATAGAGATATCCAAAGGCCGCGCCCACGAAATGAGCCTCCCAGGCAATCGCACTTGCGGGATTTAAGGCGGTCAACAAATTACCGCCCAACAACAACACTCCGAGCACCCAGGCCGGCATTGGCAGGATCCCCATCAGCAGAATTGTCTCGCGGGGGTACATGAAAATAAACAGCACGACAACCGCTGAGACAGCGCCAGAAGCACCCACCAATGAAGCGACTCCCGAATCAAACGCCAAATACAACACCAGCCAGCCAAGTCCCGATACGAGAATGGAGGCAAAATAAAACTTTGTGAATTCACTTCGACCGAGCCGCTGCTCTACCGGACGACCTAAAAACCAGAGGGTGATCATATTCCCGGCGATATGCCAAATGCCTTCGCGACTGCCGATCGGGGCATGCACAAACCCGTAGGTTATGTAGGACCAGAGCCAATACAAACGATCCGTACTCAGACTCAACCAACTATCGAGAGACGGCATCGCACCTTCGGCTTGGGTTGCTGGTGACTGAGTAAACATACTAACAACCCACACAATCACGTTAGCGACTACGAGGCTGGTGACAACCGACTGTTGGCCAAACTGAAACCCCGGAACTCCACCCCGCGGTTCCTGATAATCTCGATTGTAATCTCTACTCTCAAAACCCATGGTTAATCCAACGCTCTCGTGACTTTGTTTTTTTTAATAGTGCGGAAGTAAATTAGTGCTAAGACAACAATCCTGTGAAGACCGCCAGCGACAACCCGAACTAACAGTAACCCGCAGCAAGCATGATACCGCTTTGAGGCTGAAACGCACTATGCCAACCAGGCCCGCTAAATATCCACAAAAAAAGCGTCCCGAAGGACGCTGGTCTATTTCTCTCAGATCGCCAGCAACCGTGGCGTTGTAGACGGAAATTATTTCTTGGCAAACGCCTCTCGCGACAATGCAACGGCTAGCTTCCGAAGTTCCTGATAGGCAGATGCAATTTTGGATTCGAGCGAACTAACCGTCTGCTTAAGACTTGCAACCTCTTTGGTCTTAGCCTGGGCCAATGTTGAGATAACATTGTAATCCTTGGTAAGATTGACTTTGTCCTCATCATTTTCAGCGATGATTCTAGCTCGCTCTTGCTCGTGCTTGTCTGCCTCCGCCAATAACAACCCTTGAGTGACTTTATTTTTTTCGTACTGCTGAATTGATTCCGCCAGCCGCTCGGTCTGCAATTTCAATTTTGCAAACTCAAATGGATAGTCTCGTTTCTGACGGATGTAAACTCGGCCGAGTTCTTTGACGTCTTCTTCATCTTTGATAATGAATCCGTCGTTCAAGCCCTTTTCGTCCGTAACAACGTCGATGAGGATGGTTTCTCCTTTGCTGAAACTGATGGAACCGCCATCTCCAGCTTTCAAGCTTTGCTCGATGGCAAATCCACTCTGGTTGAACAATCCATCGGTTTCCAAGCTACCAACTCCATCGACAACGTAACCGCCGTTCTTTCTTGAGTTCGCGTTGAATTCATATTTGACAAATGTCTCTTGCGGATCCGGCGTGAAACGTTGTAGTGCAACGTCCGTTCGACCTTCGGGATTCGCGTCGATCCACTGCTGGATTGTCCCTAACTCCAAACCGTCAAATGCGTATCTATCGATCAGTTTTTCAAAACCAACAGCGTCAAAATACGGCTTCGAAACTTGAAATTGACCTCTCAGGAAATCTCGATAGTCGCTGATATTCAATTCGACGTTCGCATTTTCGAACGAGGCGGCAAGACCTTTGATCGATTCTGAGGCGTCGTCTTCTTCCGCTTTATCCAAGATATAGTTCTTAAAAATATCTCGTCGATCAAGTGGCATTTTTTCGAACAGTTTCCAACTAAGATTCGCAGCGTTAAATTCGCCGGAAACAACCGCTTCTTCGGAAAATGTAATTGACGCGTTATCTTCCGATTCGACACGAACAGTGCCGATGTAATAATTCTCTCCGTTTGCTTTACCATCCGCAAAAACATAAAGCACAACGTCTGCTAGTGGTTCATAACCATCAGCTCGTGGAGCTTTAAACGTATATTTTCGATTCGCTCCCTCTTTGGCAACGCTTCCGCCGGCCCAGACTCGACCTCGACCGAGCATCTCCCGAGACAAAACTCCGTCGATGTAACGCAGAGACCCCTTCGTATAAGTTGACGACTCGCTGTCACCCGATATCGCTTTCTCCGCATCAGCTTTGGAGGTCTCGGCAAGCTTCTCAGCTTTGTCAGCCTCATTCATTGCCGAGTAACGCTGGTCTAATACGTCGGTAGCCTGCATGACGGTGAAAACACTGACGAAGTAAATCAGAACAACGAACGTAATGTCTACCCAGTTCCAAGTCTTGGAAGCGAGGACAACAAAAACGATCAAAAGAATAAAACCAAATCCGATGATTCCCCAGGCCATTGTGGGATCCATGGCTGCGAGAATTGCGAAGTCGTTAATGCCCATTTACTTTAACCAGTCTTGCCGTTGAAATTTAATTGACGAGTGGGGTCGGGTTCGCTGCCCCACTCAAGCATAAGGTGCATTCTCTACCTCAGCGCGTTAAGAGCGCGGAAATAGCCCAAATTGCATCATAAATTGGGCAAAATAGCCCGTCAAGTTTTGCTATCGTCGCTTTCGGTCGGTCTTCTCCGGTTTAGTCCCTCAGACACAATTGATCGTTATTAACGTAACAAACGCTCAAGTCAGATACGGCAAATCCCCGAAAACCATTAAATACGAAAAAATCGGCATATTCGAATTCATGTGTAAATTCGTCGAATTTTGACGCTGATTTGTTCAGTAAGCACGCAGGCAGACCCGAATCCCGTGCGGTTTGCCCGCTTTTTCAGGAGAGTTTTGTGACAATGGCCCCGATTAATCGAATCCTCATAGGCGTCATCTTTCTCAATTTATTGGTCGCCGTTGGCTGCCATCGCGGCTATTACCGCCGGCAGGCCGACGCAGAAGCCCAACGCCTGATTCTTGAGAAAGCGGTCGATCCAAGATGGGACTCAGCCACCGGCTCCATCGCAATCAATCCAGCTTCGCGGATGTTCGACCCATTTTCCGCCGACCACCCTCCAATTCCACCCGACGACGCGACCTCCCACCAATTGATGCATTACGTCGATGGCAAAGAAGGCTATCCGCGTTGGAATGCCAATGGTGACACGAATTATGTCGCCAACCCCGAGTGGCGTAAGTATTTGGAGCCAAACGAAGATGGACAACTCGTTCTCACACTCGATGCTGCATTCGAACTTGCCCTCTTACATTCCACCGAATACCAATCAGTTCGAGAAAGCCTTTATCTTTCGGCACTCGACGTCAGCCTCGACCGATTTGGATTCGATTCTCAACTTCTCTGGGGCGTTGATTCTTTCGGAACATTGACCGATGGAAATACTTCACTTGACCGAAGCGGTGACCTGAACCTCAATAAACTTGGCATCACAGGCACCAACTTTGCCGTCGGACTCGCCAATACGATCTTATTTAACCTTGGCGGAAGCGACAGCCAGGCTGCCTCTACACTACTCGACTTTTCGCTAATTCAACCACTGCTTCGCGGTGCCGGTCGCGCACGAGTCATGGAAGCCCTTACGCAATCCGAACGGACCCTGCTTGCAAACGTGCGCGAGTTCGACCGTTTTCGGAGGAACTTTTATCTCGGCGTCGCTCTTGGCAGAACGCCCAGTGCTGCTCTAGGGGGATTTCCGCGAGCCGACGCTGCACTAGGTATAGGTGGGTACATCGGACTACTCCAAGCACAACAGGAAATTCGGAACGCAAAATTTGGCCTCACTCAACAAGCAGAAGTCGTAAAACGATTTAAAGTACTTGCTGATAATGAACAAGCCAGTATTGATAATGTGACACGGACGGAAACAACTTTCTTCCAGGCACAAGGAAGTTTTCTCAGCCAAGAACAAAGATACCAAACCACCGTCGATCGTTATAAAATCTCGCTGGGTCTTCCCCCGACACTCGATATCGTTATCGATGACCCTTACCTAAAACAATTTGAGCTAATCAGTGATAAGTTATTTGACAGCTTGACCCAATCAACAAAAATTGGGGGAAATGCGGGAAACCTTCTTAACACCGTGGATGACAAGTTTCATACCATAGAGCCTGCTCCCACCGAGGATGATCCCGAGAGAACAAGAAGAGTTAAAATCGATTTCGCTGACCCAAATAATGCGGAACTTTGGCCGACGAACCTGGCTGATCTCATAGAAAAATTCATACCAATTCTCGAAGACGCACAACAAGAGCTCAATTTAATCGAGGGTAATTTTGAGCAAACTGAAGCAGATATTGCGAAACTTGAAGACGTCACCCCGCGGCGAATCGAATATTTGAAGAAATTTCAAGAAGCTGTTCGAACCAAACAAATCGACGCATCCATTGAAAGTGATAGTAATATCTTTAATACAGATTTCGAGGGCGAGGAGAAAGGTTACTTTGTCAAAACCGCTGACCTCCGAACGGAACTTAGAAACAAGCGATTCGGAGACCCTGAAGAGAAGGATGAACCTCAAGAAGTTCGAGAACCTAATGTTGCGGAAACCAGGGTGGAAATTGCGAATATCCTTAATCGCGTGAAGCAATTTCGAGCTACCGAAAAGCAACAGACAAAATCTGAGACCGTGCGTTACATAGAGTCGTCATTTCAAAATACAATCCCCGAACAACTTACAAACATCATTGGTGCGGTCAACGAGTTGATTAGGATTCAGGCAAAAGTTCGTGGCAATTCAATTGAATTGGTTGATGTCAGCATCAATTCGACGGAAGCGACCCAAATCGCTCGCTGCATGCGACGCGATTGGATGAATGCTCGCGCCAGCCTTGTCGATAGCTGGCGAAATATCGAATTCGTTGCGAATCGCTTAGAAGCTCAAGTCGATCTTGTATTTGATGGTGACGTCCGAACCCGCCCCGATGCGAGCAACCCATTTAAGCTTCGATACGACACGGGAAATTTACGAGCAGGGTTCCGGTTCGACGCACCAATCGTTCGGCTGGCCGAACGAAACAGCTACCGCAATGCGTTGATTACCTACCAGCAAGCGAAACGTCGGTACTACAAGTTCGAAGATTCAATCTCAAGAAGTCTCCGAGTTTACGAGCGCGAGATCGTTCTTAACAAAACTCTATTCGAAGTTAATCGACTTAATCTTAGATCTAGTCTCCAAACGGTGGAAATCCAAAACCTCGAGCTCGATAATCCTGAAAACGCTGGCCGAAATTCAAGTGGACTAGCGAATGATATCACCCGTGGTATCGACGCGCTAACCCGTGCTCAAGACAACCTTTTGCGAACGTGGCTTTCCTACGAAGTTGCGAGACTAAATCTCGACTTTGATATGGGAACAATGCTGCTCGATGAAAAGGGGCGTGGAATCGACCCTGGCCCGATCGACTCAATGATCGGACAACGTGCGGCAGAGGCGCTTGGCATTGAACTCGACTGCCAGTTCTGCGATGGCGTTGCAGCGCCAGGCTTTGTCGCACCGCCGCTGGACTCGCGTGAACTCCCCTCCGTTGTTGACCCGAATCCTGCCGACGAACCGGCGGTCGAAATCGAGAATCGATCGTCTCGTAAGGAGTTCATTGCCCCAAAATTGGGAGCCAGCAAGCCAATGCGACCGGCCACCCGCCTCCCGCTGGCCACCTCTAAAACAGATGTGCAATCAGTTTCCCAACTGTTGGCCGCCATGAAAAATGAGAAACCTCTCAGTCTGGTCGAACAACCCGTTGGATCAGATTCGACATCCTTGCAAACTGAACCACAGAGAAACACCACAAGCCAAACTGTCCGTTCTTCAAAAACTTTAGACCCTGTTAATTTGTTGAAAACTGGAATCGTCGTTGAACCTCTTAACCAATCTGATGCAGATTCGACCGAACCGAAAAATCCCGTGTCACCTCAGCGTGACCTCTCAACGGGAAAGGCCTCGAAGCCCCTCCAGAAAATTCAGACCTCGCAACTCTCACCAATCGAAGTTGTCCCCACGCGGATACTCCAACCTATCAAGCCAACCAAGAACGACCGCAGCACTAACGTTGTCGTCAGAGCGTATCACAATCCAATCAACGAACTCGAGAATCAAACTCGTCAGGTTGACCTGAAAATGGTTGCCATTCACAACCCTTCCCCAGCCAATGCAACTGTGAAGGATTCCACACTTTCTGAAGAAACCCTTTGGCAAAACCAACCGTCATCTCTCGGTGGTCTGTTGAATCGGTTCAGCACCGAAGCAAAAAATTAAATAACCTTTCTTCTGAAAAGACAAAAGTTAGAACCGTCGCAACCAATAGGAATGGGCTGGCAAACACCAGTTCACCCACCAAATCAGTGATTTCCACCCGCAAAGCCTGAAAATCCTAGGAACTTAGGGCCGATGACAGGGTTAATATTGTGGGCGTAGGGGAGTGCATCCCGCGGAGGGATGCCAACGATTCAAACCAATTAGTATGTCAGTGAATTGGTTGGCTGATTGTCGGTTTGAGCTAATTGAACGATAATCCAAAGTTCGTGCGGTTCTCCAGCGTGATTTTCGCGTGAACCAACTCCCAAATCTAGATTTTTGTTACGTTCGAGTAGACCATTTGACTAAGATTGCGTCTTCCTTTGCTGCAATTCAGTTCAACTTTTTGGTTTGCAGTACGATCCACTTGTTTTTCAGGAAACAGAGAATGTCCAAAACCGACATTAACCGAGACTCCATCCGTTCATCTTCAAGGAATGGTGCCGCCACCCCCTTTCTGATCTTTGGATTCGTTGCGATTACCCTCGTTTCGGTGGGCACCTATTTTTACATCAGCCAAAATCGTGGCGCTGAAGAAATTGACCCCATTCTTTCCCAAGTCGAGCTTGGAGAATTTGTCTCTCAAGTCCTTGATCAGGGTGAAGCTCAAAGTAGCGAGAACGTCGAGATTCGCTGCGAAGCCCGGGCCAGAAGCGGAAGTAGTGTTCTTGTTCTTAAAGTTGTCCCCGAGGGATCAATGGTCAGCGAGGGCGACTTTCTTGTCGAACTCGATTCAACCTCGTTTGAGAAAGAACTCGAGCAACAAAACATCGCACTAGCAAGCGCGGAAGCCGGAGTGATTCAAGCTGAGGCGACTCTCGCCACAGCCAAGGCGACAAAAAGAGAATACGAGGAGGGGACTTTCAAGCAGAGCGAAATGGAAATTCAAAACAAAATTGATGATGCAGAAATCAAATTGGAGCAAGCAGTAGAGCAGCTACAACATGATCGAAAACTCGCGAGCAAGGGTTATGCAACCGAGAGCAAAAAATTGGCTTCTGAGAACAGTGTTAAAATGCTGGGAAGGGTAAAGAAGCTTGAAGAGGAAAAACTACGCGTTCTGATAGAGATCTCCGCCGAGAAAGAAAAAATCAAACTTGATGCTGACATTAAGGCCGCAACGGTCAAACTTGACAGTGAGAAGAAATCACTGGCAGTCGAGATTGAAAAAATGGCCGAAATTAAAGACATGATT
>CALKCK010000011.1 GCA_938083195.1 uncultured Pirellulaceae bacterium
GTATTTGATTTCACCGACTGCAAAGTGTTGTTTTGAGATTCCATCCTTGTTGGGGAGAAGGTCCGTTACGTCAATTTTGATTTTCGTATCCATGTCGATCTGGGCGTATCTCTGAATAGTGGTCAGGTCAAAGAACTCAAAATTAGGATCAGCACTGCCATCCACGCAGATGATTGTTTTGCAGCGGCGTTGAAGCAATTCGTAAACCCCCAGGTTTTCGATGTGACCACCGTCCGAGCAGTTGACGAATTTCCCTCGATCGCTGACGGCTCCACTTGCTTCAGTCATTAGAGAGAGCAAACCGGGGTTTCGCCGGAAAAGCCACTGGGTGATTGTTTTTCGATGCGTTCTGCCAGGGTGGGGAAGCCAGTAATTTAAACGAAAGTTCAAAAGCGCCATGATAAACGAAAGAGAGCGAACGGTTTTCGCCCCCATCATCGGACCTGCTGCTGCAGCGGAAATCGCCATTGCTGTTCCAAGGTCGAGGTTGCGATCAAATTCTTCCATTGATTTTGTATCGCAAAATCCAGTGTAGTTACTTCCACAGAATCGCTTGGAAAGTAGAAAGGGAACGGTTTTTCGTTGCCTCAGTTGGGGGTCGGAACTCCCCTGGAGGTTTAACGCCGTATTGATCAAATGGTAAGGAGCATTACTTCCATTTTGGGAGAGTTCGCTTAAACGTATTGCATCGGCGGAAATAAGTTTTTCATCACCGCTGGTTGTTTCGTTATCTGGATCAGGTTGGATTAGGAAAGTTTTGCTAAGTCGATCCCTGTACACCGGGTGAAGCGAGATGTGATTGATGTTGGCAAACAAGTAATTAAACAGGGCGAGGAATGCGGCGATCAAATAGATGTCCCATTCCGTTCTCAGGCTCAGGATGGATAGTTCGGGGATAGAAACAACGTCATCCCAGTACGAGGTAATGTCCAGTGTGAGGTCGCTTTGGTGACGTGTTGAAAGTGCTCTATAGACGGGGAGTAGATCTTTACTTGGAATCTCCGCATCGTGTTTGTGAGAAATCTTTAAAATTGAGTCCTCAACGTTGCTCGGGTTTACGGATTGAAAATCGATATCGTAGTGCGAAGGATCAAATTGTTTCTCTTTTAGAATACTGTTGACGACCGTGCGCAGTTCCGCTTTTTTCTCAGTGACATCATCGATGGTCGATTCGGGGTTATCAATTACTTGTGCATAACCGTTGAGAGCAACGATGTAATTCTGGCTGGTCGCCGTGTTGACGTCCGGCGAATTAATTACATAAACGCAGCAGATTAGATAGAACCCGATGAGGATGACAGGCGCAATAGCTCCTACGCTCCAGTAAATAACGGTGGTGCGAAATCGTATGAGTCCAATTACCAATAAGATTACAAAGGCAAAGAGTCCCCAGAGAACAGTGCTTCGAATTCCGAGTTGGGCGTGGTATTGAATTGATTCACTGATGTTTCGAATTACGTTTTCTGCGTCACTATTGACTAGAAACTCAAGGCCTGCCAGGAGTGGTATGGTTAGAAGTGAGATGACCGCGAGGACAAGGAAAACCCCCGCTCGTTTTTCAGCTCGGTTACGTTGCTGCCATGTCAATCGTCGAGAGTGTGTAATTGGGCGTAAAAATACGGTTCCAATTAAGGGCAAAATTCCAAGAACTGCTAAGAGATATCTCGGAATGCCTAAGCTGGTAAGACTTGAAAGTTCGAAAAATATTTCGGATAGGAAAACGAAAAAGATAATGATCGGTACGAACAAGAGCAATGTTTGAAATACGCCAATGATGAAGAGTGCCGGCATTCTAAGTTGATCCAGCAGCCCCCCCGAAACTAAAAAGTTACTGCCGTTTCTAAGGTGATTGAGCGCCGGGGGTTCGATCTCACCAGCATGATCGACAATCAGGCGTTCTCCATTTCTCCCACGGTGCGTCAAGGATGAGATGCACGCTCCGGTGTAACCACCTCCTGAAACCGTGGATAAGTAGTCAACTGAATTAAATAATCCGGTTTTGATGAGCCCCTGGACAACTCCAAGGCTGAAAGAAGCAGACCGGATACCGCCGCCAGAAAGGGCAAGTCCGAATAACTCATTGTCAACGCTGGGGCCATGTTCCGCCGCTTCCGCTGGAATCTCACGCGGATCTCCAACTTCTGATCGCCTTCGTCGGACTTCTTCGAGTTCCGCAGGGAAGACCTCCTCAAGAAATTGGTTGGTTGGGTTTTCGTTGGGCATGGTGTCGTGGTTTCTGGGAGTGCAGTCGGGAAGGGAGGACTCAAGTGAAGTATATTGGGCAGGAGGAGGGCGAATGTCAAATGGTATGTTAGGTTTCTTGCGGACGAATTCACCCGTGCTGGATTGTAGGGAATGCCAACGTGATCGTGTGTTGTTTCTGCGACCAGATCGTATTAAAACTCGCAACTCTGACCGACTAATCTAACAAATTTTCTGAAACTACTTCAGGGCTCGGCTAACGCAAGCGAATCAGCCATGCGGAGCTTGTTGATTCTGGTAGGTGTTCAATCGTCAGCCATGTATTCGAGGTTTTTGAAAAACCAATGAACCAGCGAAATGTGCTATAGTGCGAGCTTGAAACAGGGCCTGTCTTAATTGGTTAGGGAAGACGAAAGTCCCTTTTCTAAGGCTTGTCAGATTTCATGAGATTCGCTTGGTTCACCTACAGCTCAACGAAAAGTTAGTTGCTTTGGTTGGGGGGAGCGGCCTTCGTTTTGCAAGGGGATTTGCTTTTCTTTGTGTTGGCCAATTGGCGTTAGTTAGTTGTCGCTTAGGTGATTTTAATAATATTGTTTCTCTTCAAATTTCATTGGTTGAGGCTTTTAAGATGAATCGAAACTTAATCTGTTTTCTATTTGCCCTAGCCCCAGTATCCATGTTTGCCAACGGCAGTTTGTCGGCTGACGACTCATCGAGCTTAGCTGTTAAACCCAATGTTCTGTGGATTGTGGGGGAAAATCTTAAGCTTGATTTGGGGTGTTATGGAGCTGAAAACGTTCGCACTCCGCACTTGGATAACTTGGCAAAAAATGGCGTTAGGTATACCCGCGTTTTTTCAACATCTCCCGTTTGTGCTCCCAGTCGAAGTGCTTTTTTCGTTGGCATGTATCAAACGACGACTGACATGCACAACATGCGATCCCATCGCAGTGACGGTTACCGACTGCCTGAGGGAGTGAGGCCATTAACCCACCGTCTAAAAGATGTTGGGTATTTCACCGCGAATATCAAAACGATCGGAGACGAAGTTGTTGGTTCGGGAAAACTGGATTTAAATTTTGTCGAAGAAGGGAAGTTGTACGATTCGAGTCGGTGGGAAGATTTGAAATCGAATCAACCCTTTTTTGCTCAAGTGAATACGCTGGAAGCTGAGTATGACATTTATGATCGACAAACATGGCGACAGCCTCGCGTTGAGTGGAAGGGAGAAAAAACGCATGAGAAAATTGCAACCGAAGAAAATGTCACTCCCCCGCCCTACTATCCAGATCATCCGGTTGTCAAACAGGAATGGGCCCGCTACCTCAACTCAGTATCAGGAATGGATCGTTCGATTGGCAAGATACTTAGCCAGCTAAAAGTAGACGGACTCTCGGATAATACGATCGTCATGTTCTTTGGTGACAACGGCAGGATTGAACCTCGAGGGATCCATTGGTGTTACGATACAGGATTGCATGTTCCCATGATCATTCACTGGCCGGCAAATTTTCCAGAGCCTGACGGCTATCGAGCGGGGACGGTAAATGAACAAGTGGTCAGCTTGATTGATTTGACGCCTACGACGCTTGGATTTGCAGGCATTACTCCACCATTGGGGATGCAAGGACGGAAATTCATGGGAGCTGAGTTACCACCACCGAGGAAATATGCTTTTTCTGCGAGGGATCGGATCGATGAGACTGTCAATCGGATCCGAAGCGTCCGTGGAGAACGATATCACTACATCAAGAACTACTATCCCGATCGACATTTTACTTCGCTCAATCGCTACAAGGAAAAGTGTTTTCCGATCAAGCCGTTGATGAGAAAGTTAATGGCAGAAGGGAAATTGACGGGTGCACCGGCAGAGTTGATGGCGCCAACGGTCGCCCCCGAGCAGTTGTTCGATACCTGGAACGATCCTCATGAAATCAAGAATTTGGCCGAATCGGATTTGCCCGAACATCAAGCCGCCTTGTTGCAAATGCGGCAGGCGTTGAATTTGTGGATTGTAGAAACAAACGATCGCGGTAATTTCCCAGAGCCACCTGAAGTGGTTGCACCTTTCGAAAAAGAAATGCACGACTGGTTCGGCACGCCGGCGTGGTATCAAAAATAAATAAGTGAGTCATCAATTAAGTCATCAATTAATTAATTCATGGCTTTGGGGATTTCAGGGGAAACGGGATGAATAAACAGCAGCTCGTCGCGAATTTGCAAGCGACTCTCGAAGATTACCGAATGACGCGAGGTGAGAAGCGGGCTTTAAAAGAGAGCGTGGGGGGGCAGTCTCAATCTGATCGAGATAGTTTGCGTCATGAAGCGTTTGAGTTAGCGCGGGCGGAGTTGACTAATCCACAAGCAGTGGAGGTGACGAAATGGTTGGAGGCGGTTGTAAAACTATTGGTAATAGAACCGTCTTCCTCCGATGTGCAGTCAGAAGCATTCTTTAGCCCAGAGGATAATTGCGTAGCCAAATTGGTTGCGTTATTAATGCTTGCCCGAAGTTCTATTGATATTTGCGTATTCACAATCACTGACGATCGAATTGCTTCGGCTATTCTCGATGCACATCGACGAAAGGTTGCCATCCGAATAATTACGGACGATGAAAAGGCCAAGGACCTTGGTTCCGATGTCTTTCACCTCAAGGAAATGGGGGTTCCAGTGCGTACCGATCAGGATCCTGATCACATGCACCACAAATATGCTTTGTTTGATCGCAAGCGGCTTCTAACAGGGAGTTATAATTGGACGCGGAGCGCGGCTTTGCGCAACGAAGAGAACTTTATCGTCACCAACGAGACGAAGTTGGTCGATCGATTTGCCGCTCATTTTGATCGGCTCTGGAGAAAGTACTGAGCATCAGATTCGGTACATCTGGTTTAAGCTGGATCTTTGGGTGGTTTCTTGTTGTTTTAGTTGATTATCGACTTGCGGTGATTTATCAACCCATAGGAATTCAAATTGACGGGTACGGGGGGGCAGGTTTCCAATCCGCAATGCTTCTTCGATGCTGAGCAAGGAATCAAAATTTGCAATGGTGAACGTTTTGGGTGATACTTAGTTCACTTCCGAAATTGCTGTTTAGCCTTGAATCTCAAATGAAAAATCGATGTTTTCCTCGTGTCACCGGCGGCGTCCTGTCCGCTTTTTTACTTTGCTTCATTCTAATAACGTCCGGTTGTGAAGCACCGCCTGTTTCTGACAAGAAGCAAGGTGATGTCTATGGGCAATTGAATTCGATTCAAGCGTGCTATTTGCAGTACTTAATGCAGCGTAAGAAAGCACCGAAATCGTCCGATGATTTGGCTCCGCTCCTCGAACAAGCCGGGCTGACTGGGCCAGACGTGTTTCGTTCCTCGCGAGATGGTTCGGACTTCGTAATTTTTTGGGGAGTAAAGCCTAATCTTCAAGGAGGCGACATTGTCGTTCTTGGCCATGAAGCTTCCGGGTTAGATGGCCAGTGGGTTGTTATGACTTCAATGGGGGTTGTGACAATGTCGGCAGCTGATTTCCAGTCTGCGACGTTTCCCAAGGGCCATTCTGCCCCAGCCGAATTAACTGATCTGGAGTGATCGTTGGTTCGAGAGATCTGAGTTCATTAATTTTTTTATTCAGCAGCGAGTTTACTTATGAACGGTTCACGAAATAGAGGTTTCACCTTGGTGGAATTATTAGTGGTAATTGCCATTATTGGAATTTTGATCGGAATGTTGTTGCCGGCAGTGCAGCAAGTCCGTGAAGCCGCCCGGCGGACGGCGTGCTCCAACAATTTGAAGCAAATTGGAATTGCAATCCATGATTACGAGAGTTCCCTGCAACTGTTTCCTGACGGTGGCAAGAACTGGTGGGGTGGTAGAAATAAGCAAGGAAGCGTGCCTCGGATGGCGCCGGATCAAACCTGGGGATGGCTCTATCAGATTCTGCCCTACATCGAGCAAAATAATCTTTATGAAGAACCCGACGATGAAATCGTTCGGGGGACACCGGTGCCAGCCTATTTCTGTGCTTCACGGCGTCCACCTACGGTGCTTGGAGGAAGTCGTGCAGTCAATGATTACGCCGGCAACGCTGGGTTAAGGCTCAACGGAGGTGGGCTCGGTAATTGGGGGGATGGCATGAATGGCGGCGTGATTGTCAGGGGTGGAGTTGCCCCCAAAGTTACTTTTGGTTCGATTACTGATGGTTCGTCTAACACGATTCTCGCCGGTGAAAAGGCTCTTAATCCCATGGATTATGATCGATTCAGTACGGCTGACAATGAAGGTTACACTTCTGGTTGGGACTGGGATATTGTTCGGTGGGGGGATCAGTTGCCCTGTTCCGATCGAGAAGCATACAGTGCTGACTATCGGTTTGGATCTGCACATTCCGGCGGAGTCAATATGGTTTTTGTCGATGGCTCGGTTCATTTTATACGACGCAATGTCGATCTCGATGTCTATAAAACTGCGATTCAACGCGACGATGGAAGCGCTTCGAACATATTTGTAGAGTGAGTTATTACTTGTTCACGCTTTGAATGTTGGCGTGGCGTGATGTATTCAAACGAGCAAAGAGTCGATGGTTGGATTGATAACCGTCGGCTTTTTTTATGTCTGGATTTTCGAATTTTATTTTTGATTTTGAGTTCGCAGGGGTGACACTGTGTTTCTCAGGTGTTGAAAATTTCTTGTTCTTAGAATGCTAGCGTTGGAAGTTGATTCTGTGCATAGGTTTACCATTATTGTCGCATTGGATGCATGCGGAAAAGAAATCAGGGTAGGTTATCCATGGCAGTTGATTTAGTTTATTAGGCAACCCAGCGGACTGTCATTTAGTTTGTCCGTGAAAATTCTCGGCTCGTTACGGAGTAATCTCAAACGGGTGCGAGGGGCAGTTTCCGAAGGATCGGAACACTGAAAGAATTTGCCTCACTACCATGGAAGGGAAGACGCATGAGCGCACGAGCGGTTCAAGTTTGTTGTCTGTATATTTTGGTACTTGGATTCGCCGCTTCTGAATTGGCAAGTGGTTACGATGGGCTAGGGGCACAGCGAGGCAGAGTCGAGAGCACAAATTTCGTTGTCTTTGCTTCAGATTTTCGTTTAGCCAGCAAAGTCAGTCAGCGAGCCGAGGCGTATCGAAAGTCCTTGGCAATAGAATGGACTGGTCGAGAATTACCTCCTTGGAGCCAGAAGTGCCCAATCGAAGTCGATTTAGGCGGCGCCTCGAGTGGCGAAACCAGTTTTGCGTTTGTCGATCAATCCAGTGGTCGTGGTAAACCCATCGAATGGCAGATGAAGATTCGGGGACCTTATGAGCGGATCTTAGATTCGGTTCTGCCTCACGAAATTACACATACTATCTTTGCAACTCATTTTGGGCAGCCGCTGCCGAGGTGGGCCGATGAAGGCGCGTGCACGATGGTTGAGCATGTGCTTGAGAAAAATAAGAACCACCAATTGCTGATGGAGTTCTTGCATTCCAAGCCATCGATGGGGATTCCGTTTAACCGCATGTTTGTTATGCGATCATATCCTCGTCAAATTCTACCGCTTTACGCTCAAGGCTACAGCGTTGCAAAGTTCCTGATCTATCAAGGTGGAAAGCAGCGGTTTGTTAAATACATCGGGGAGGGGCTGAAGCGGGATGAGATGAATCGTGGTTCTGCCGGGTGGAGTGAGGTGACCGAGAAATTTTATGGGTATAAAGATTTATCTGAACTGCAGACTTCCTGGATTAAGTGGGTGGGTGATGGTAGTGACGAAATTGCCCTGAAAACTGCTGGAAATCGTTATTTAAAAATGGTTTCCGAACAAGGTTCTGAATCCACCTTCGCGATCAACCCGAAGCCATCTGAGAAGATTGCTGCACTGAATATGGGTGGAGCTAAAAGTAATTTTTCCGAACAGGTAGCCAATTCGCCGGAGAGCCGTAAGGCATCGGAGAGTGGAAAGAATCTCGTTTTCGAGATTCCAATCTACCGTCACCCCAAAAATATGACTCAGGGTTCCAAGCCAATTCTACGTTGATGTCTCCGAGGGCTGGATTCTACGTAAATAACGCGGTGATGGGTTCAAGGTAGGTGGTATGGGTTTCTGGAAAGTCTTGTTCGGCAAGCGTCAATTTACTTACTTTGATGATGCGTATGCTTTTACGCGCGAATCGCTCTGGAATTCACTTCAAGGCACCTTGAAGTCAGATCGCTACGCAAATCAACCGGTTTGGCTTGTCGTTCATTTTTTTGACACGTTTACCTGGCTGCAGGATCAGCTTGATGAAAGTGATATTCCCTATGAGATTGAGACGTCGGCCATAGATGCCAAACGATTAAGTTATGACACGCTTGTCACACAAAAGGGAGTTCGACTAGTGCTTGCCAAGACTCTCTTGTCTGTAGGTGACAGTTCCAATCCTGATGTGGATTTAGAGAGGTCTCTGGCAGTGATTGTTCTTGAGCGCCATCCGCTGCTAGAACATGATCTTCGAATTGAAAGAATTGCACGTAGCTTTCCTGTCCGGGTCGAGTACGGTCATTATCTCGCGTTAGACGATGCGGTGGTTCGAATGGTAGTCAATGATGCAACAATAAAGATCTTGCAGCAAATGGGAATGAATGATCATGAGTTGATCACGAGCACGATGGTGACTCGGCGTTTAAAGAAAGTGCTCCGCCGGATGCAATCGAGCTTTCAATTTGATCGTGACGCAGACTCGGCCCCAGAGTGGATCGAACTAAATTCGAAGAATTAGGTTGGCTTGTTGAAGTAAGAAACAAGAAGTTAGCGTGGTTTCAAAACAGCAGGATCGCGACCGAGAATGAAATTGCCGAAATGCAGGCACTAATCATCGCGAATGAAAATCGCATCCATGAAGAGGTTAGAGCTAACAAGGGCAGGAGAGTGGTCGACACGAAGGCGATGCGTCCCATCATGATCATCGGCATTCGGAATCCGACGGCATCGTAAAATAGACGTTCCAATGGCAGCCAGATAAGCCCGATCGCTGCGGCGGCAACGACTAGAGTTATCATCAGGCCAGTTTCGCCACCCATTCTGGTTTTGGAATAGGTGGAGGCTGTAAGGACTGCTGGAATGATAAATAAATAACTGGCGCCGTTGACGTAAATCGAGGTCAAAAAACTGAGACTGATCCAGATGGAAAGAATGCCGATCAACAGGAGCTCAGGCTTCATAAGCCTTGCCGCCATGGTTGCAATTGCCCCCGCCAATGCAAAGCCAGCCGTCCAATAACCGATGAGAACCGCTGTTGGGTTGGAAGGCCAATCGAGTTGCAAATGGTCTTCTAGGCGAACCAGCTTTTGTAATTCGAAAGTGACGACGTATGTCAGGGCAATGGCTGCAGCGGGAATCATCAGATTCGCGGCCGGAATTAGAACTGCTCGTGGAGTGAACGACGAAGCATCAATTTGGGCCTGCGGTGGATTCTTGATTCGCATCACGATTGAAAACGCGAATAGAAATAACGCCAGCCCAGCAATGTAGATAGACCAAGTCGCAGGCCAACGGATAATCAGTTTTCCAAAAAGATCAAAATAGACCGCTTCGTTTGTGATTGTGGGAGGCGGCGAATCGAATTGTTCAATCTGTGAGGAATTGAGCAGTGCGCGGGTCAAGCCAAGAGCGTTGTTGCCGTGATGCTGCATGCTTCCGAGGTCAAGATTTTCAAAATTGTCCTCTGCCGTATGATAAAATTTGACGTTGCCGATATAGGCAAAGTTGTAGCCATGCATGCCCGCCCGCTTGAAAATTGAAAAATCTGTATCCCGAGGCAAGCGTTTGTAGATTTCGTAAAAGAGCGAGGATGCAAACTTTGGGCCATTAATTCTATTGAAAACCGTCATTAAGTCGTAGCTCTGAAGGCTGGTTTCAAACATGCAGCTAGGGCCGGTGGTTCCACGGGCCTCGAGGTTAATCACAATCCCAATTTGCTGTGCAAGTGGATGTTCGTCGACAAACATTCTGGCACCCAGTAATCCGAATTGGGCATTGGGATTTCGTTCCTCACCATCAGTGATTAAGAAAATAACCTCTCGATCAGCAGGAGCTTTGCTCGCAAGGATTCTTGCGATTTCCAATAGCGAGGCGACGGCAACGCCGTCGTCACTAACCCCGGGGCCGCTGGTTACCGAGTCGTAGTGCGCCACCAAAAGCATCGGTTTTTTGTTTTCAGCCGCTGGTACGGTGCGAATTCTTCTCGCGATGATGTTGGTCAGTTCAATTTCAATCTGGGCAGGCACAACGAGTGGGTTCAGGCGGGGTACCGAGACAACGCCGTGTTGGAGTTCGACCGCGTATCCCAAGGCTTCAAACTGGGATGTGATTTTTTCACGAACCTGTTGGTGAGCGCGACTTCCTGGAGGGTGGGGGATCGTGTCATCAATAATGTTTTTAAGGATTCGGTTAGCTCGCTCCGCGGAAAAGCTATCCTCGGAAATAGAATTGGGCAGCGGAGCGGGAGGGCGATAGGCAGCAACGCTGGCGAGAGCGACCGCGCTCCAAATTATGATTGATGTGATTAGAGGCCAGGAGGCAGTTTGTCGAATTTCAGATGGTGTTGGAGCAATGGGCACGATTTATTTTTTTCCCAGTTGGCGTTTCGATTGGAAAAAATTGGTGAGAATCATTCCGCATTGGGGGCCGAGGATTCCTGGGATGACCTCGGCTTGATGATTAGTGCGTGGGTCTGTCAGCAATTCATAAAGGGAATGAACCGCTCCTCCTTTGGGGTCAGATGCTCCGAAAACCACTGTAGGAATTCGTGCCTGAATAATGGCTCCTGCACACATCGGACAGGGTTCTAGTGTCGCATAGAGCACGCAATCCTCGAGTCGCCAATCACCAACGGCTTCAGCTGCCTGAGTAATTGCCAGCATTTCCGCATGAGCGGTAGGGTCTCTCAGTTGTTGGCAGAGATTATGTGCGGAGCCAATAATTCGTTGGCCTTTTACGATTACAGCACCCACGGGGACTTCGTCGAGTTGACTCGCCGCGAGTGCCTGGTCGAACGCGAGCTTCATGAAATGCTCGTGAGGGAATATCTCAAGGTTCATAACTGTTCTTCAATAATTGAAATATTGCTGGGAAGGCTCTTGCGAATTATTCTCTTCTGACTGTTCTTTATTTTTTTGGTGGGAGCGGAGCAAATTTTCGAAGTTGGATGTTTTTGTATTCGGCAACGGTCATGAAGCTGCATAGCCCCAAGGGCTTGCAGAGAGTGGTGTCTCCTCGAAGTGATATTTTTTTTCCTTTGATGTTTTTATCGACAACTTTTTCGTCGTCGATCCAGACTTGGATTGTCTCGGGTTGTACGCGAACTTTTATTTTATACCACTGCTCCTTTTCAAATTTTAAATAAGAGCAGGTGTCGTTGCGGGAAGCATCTTGATCGTCAATGCAGGATAAGCCAACGGTTGAGCCTCCCCAACCGCCGACAATTAAGGTGCAATGGGAGTCAGCCACGGGGAAGGTCAGGCCGCAGAAAAAATCTATCCCATCTGTTTTTCTGGCCTCTAACGAAATTTCGTAATTAGTTTTTGGCAGGTCATCTCGGGTTGAGCTTAATCCAGTAAAGGGATCTCCGGCCTGAAGTTCAATTTTTCCGTCCTTGATCTCGCAGTCTCCCTGTCCCCCGAATTCGATGGTTTCCCAGCCCTCGAGTGATTTTCCGTCAAATAGCGATTTCGGTTTGGAAGTCCATTGAGGTTCCGATGGCTTCTTCTTCTCCGAAGGTTCTTGTGTTTTGACTGCGGATTGAGTTGGGTTTTGCAGGGTTTGTGAAAGGGAGGGGGCGATCGCCGGGTTGTTGACCGCTGGTTCGGTACCCCGAATGCTGCCGCAGGTTATCAGTAGGAACGCGATACAAAGTGGAGAAAAGGCTCGAGTGAAATTCATAATGAACGAGATTTTCTTTTGCTGGGTCCCCGCGTTTAACAGGGATTCGGTCTGGCTAATTGGAAATACGGCTAACGCTCAATATAACCGCGAGTTTCGCCTGTGAAAACCGAATATTGAGGAAGTCGGTGGGAGTCCTGTGAGAAATCAGATTTGCGATATAATGAATAAAAAATCTAATGGAAAGTTGATCCGATGCAGATTCAGTGGTTCCCCGGGCATATGCACAAGGCACGGGTTCAAATTAAGGAAACCCTTCCCAAGGTAGACCTTGTCATCGAGGTGCTTGATGCTCGAATTCCCTACAGCAGTGAGAATCCGATGCTGGCTGAATTAAGGGGGAACAAACCTTGTTTGAAAATTTTAAACAAGGCTGACTTGGCAGATCCAGAGTTAGTAAAGGTTTGGTTAAGGTTTTTTGATAAACAAAAAGGAATCAAAGCCCGGCCAACGACCACGGAAGATCGAGGGTCGATTCGTCAGTTGACTCCGCTGATGTCACAGATGCTTCCTGAGAAAGGAGAGGGGAAGACGATCACAACGATGATTGCTGGAATCCCCAATGTTGGCAAATCCACGATCATCAATATTCTTGCGAATAAAAAAGTTGCTAAAACGGGGAATGAACCGGCGGTGACCAAGGGACAACAGCGGATCAATATTGGTGACGGTGTCACTTTGTTAGATACCCCCGGTGTTCTTTGGCCGAATGTTGAAAATATCTACAGCGGTTATCGGTTGGCAACAATTGGTTCGATCAAAGAAACGGCAATGGATTATGCAGATGCGGCATTCTTTTCCGCTGAATTTATGCTTCAACATTACCAATCGCGACTGATGGAACGTTATGGAATGGAGACCATTCCAGCCTCGGCGATGGATTTCATTGAGGAATTAGGAAGGAAACGCGGTTGTTTAAGAAAAGCTGGGGTTGTCGACATCGACCGTGCTTCGAAAATCTTTGTAACCGAATTAAGAGCTGGGAAGTTAGGTGCGTTGACGCTTGAGACACCGGAGATGATGGTGTTTGAAAAAGCGGCGACAGCCGATCGTATTGCTGCAAAGGAAAAAGACAAAGCCGTTAAAGCAAAGAAAAGAAAAGTTGCGTTCAAAGAAAAGAATCAAGCGAAGAATCGTAAGCGGAATCGCTGATTGCAACTGTTCTTTGCTCGGAAATTGAAGGAACTGGTTTGCGGAAAACGAAGCATTTTCAGCGTCGTGACCTAACGTGTCACTCTGGGTGCGTAGACTGACGTGACTAAATAATAAAAAAGCCTCCGAGGGATTGGACTTACGTGTCGAACCAAAAATCTGTCTCCGAAACCGATGGGATTCCTGCGGATCTCCGTGTGTTTTTGGGTTTTGAAAAACCACCTCTGGTAACTGCGGCTGAGTGGTTGCTGAACCGTTTTCGTTTCGAATTGCACGGTGAAAATCGGTTCGACCTATCGAACGTGATCGTGGTTGTCCCGACGATGCGAGCCCAGAATCGCCTACTTCAACTGTTGGTAAAACAAGTGGGAGGATTGGCGGGCCTGTTTACGCCACCTCGGATTACGACGCTCGGGCAATTGCCTGAGTTTTTGTATAAGGCGGCGAAGCCATTGGCATCTGAGCTGACGCAGCAGATTGCTTGGACAAAAGTGTTGGAGCAGTCCTCTAAATCTCAGATTGAGTGTTTGACGGGACGAGATGATATCGAGGATGGTTATGATTGGAGACCGATGGCGACTCTTGTTTCGAGTCTCCATGCGAGGTTGGCTAACGATATTTGGAGTTTCAATAGTGTCTCGCGAGAAGTTAAGAATTACAAAGGGTTTCTAAAGGAAGAGGCTGCTCGTTGGGATGTTCTTAGCGATCTGCAAAAGCGATATTATAAAATTCTGGGCGAGGTTGAGTTGTGGGATAAGCAAGCTGCTCGCAATTATGCGGCGGCTGGTTTGATGAAAGCGAATGAGATTCGCTGCCAAACGGATTTTGACATCGTCCTAGTTGGGACCGCTGATATCAACCGTTCTGTAGCTGAGATGTTGCGACAGATCCGGACATTAAATTCACAACAGGTTTCGGTTTTGGTTGCTGCGCCGAATTCGATGGCTGATGCCTTCGATGAGATCGGTTCTCTGGAAACCAATTACTGGGTTGACCACAACGTAGACTTTGCCGATGAGAAGATACTTGTTGCCGATCAGCCTGCTGATCAGGCAGATGGAGCTGCGAGCTTTATTACAAATCAAGCGTTCGAGTTGACTGCTGATGAGATTACGATTGGTGTTCCCGATCCAACGATTATCCCTCAATTAGAACGGACTCTCAGTTCGCTTCAGCTGAAACATCGTAACCTTGCTGGCGTTGAATTGACTCACACCGGTCCGGTGCGATTATTGTTGGCGTGTCGTGATTATCTCGATAGCCAAAGTTATGCAAATTTTGCTGCTTTGGTTCGGCATCCTGATTTGTACCGCTGGCTTTGCGTCAAAGCAAAGGATGACGGCTGGCTCCAGTCGCTGAATGATTATCAAAATAACAATCTCCCGAGTTTGTTGAAATTATTAGACGTGGATGCATTTGGCAGCCCCGAATTGATTTCTAAAACCTTCGATCCAACAGACGATGGAGCCCAAAAGCGTGCTGCTCGACTTGCCGAGTCAACGCAGATCCTTAATCGAGTACACAAAGCATTGTCGGATTTGTTAGGTACTTTTACGGGTGGTGAGGAAGCCAAGGTGTTGCCGATTCGAGAGTGGGCTGCACCCTGGATTGAATTACTTCAACAGATTTATGGCGACCGCGAATTTGATCGTCAAGATGTCGTTGGCCTCAAAACGCTACGGGCTTGCGAGGCCGTTTGTGTCGCGCTTGCCAGTCAGCATGAAGTTCCTGAACAATTTGGGACTCAGGTGGCGGCGAATGAATCTCTTGATTGGGCATTAGAAGCTGCTGCTGAACATCGGGTGGTTGAGTCACCTGATCCCGAGGCAATTGAACTGGCGGGGTGGCTTGATTTGGCGCTGGATGATGCACCGGTCATGGTGATCACCAGTGTGAACGACGAGTATGTTCCCACTTCCGAGGTTGGGCACCAATTTCTTCCCAATGAACTGTGTAAGGAATTGAAAATTCTCGATAATGACCGCCGGTACGCACGTGACGCCTACGCTTTAACGGTGATTTCATCGGTCAGAGAGGATTTCCTGTTGATCACTGGGCGCAGGGCCAGCAGCGGCGAGCCGAGGCGGCCCAGCCGATTGCTGTTCACCGATCCACTGACTTCGGCTCGACGGGCGAAGGCATTTTTTGATTATGGTGGAAATTCGGAATCGAGGCTTTGGATTACTTCGCAATCTGATTTTCCGGATACGCAACAAATAGAAATTCCTGTTCCTAACGAGGCGGTTCCAAAAAATATATCGGTAACAAAATTTAAGGACTTCATTCAGTGTCCTTATCGTTTTTACTTAAAACATATTATGCGATTGCAAGCTACCGATGATGATTGGCGCGAACTCAGTGGCGGTACATTCGGAGACTTGGCTCACAATGTTCTCGAAGCATTTGGGAAAAGCGATGTGCGTGATACGACCGATGAAACGCGGATTCGAGAATTTCTCTTTGATAAACTAAATGAAATGGTGACGTTTCAATTTGCGGGCTCTCAATTGCCGGCAGTTCGTATCCAGGTTGAGCAGTTGCGGTTGAGATTCGAACGATTTGCTCAAGAGCAAGCGAAAGTGCGGCGCGATGGATGGCGGATCGTTAGTACCGAAGAGCATTTATTTCACAATTTTGACGTCGATGGAACCCCGTTCGTAATCAATGGAAAAATTGATCGTGTGGACCAGCACGAGATCTCCGGGCAGGTTGCAGTTTGGGATTATAAAACGTCGGATCGAGGAGATCCTCCCGAAAAAGTTCACTACGCAAAACGCAAACAGGAGTGGAAGGATCTTCAACTACCGCTCTACCGGCATCTTGTCAAAGAAGTATCTGCGGTGGAGGGAGCGGATTTTTCGAAGGTTGCGATGGGCTACGTGTTGCTTGCTAAGAACTTAGATGAGGTCGGGTTTCATTCCGCTGAGTGGGAGCCAGAGGTTCTGGCAACGGCCGATGAGAAGGCCCGGGAGATTATTCGGAGGATTAGATTGGGTAATTACGAAATGAGTGGAAAGCCACCAATGTATTCAGAAGACTTTGCTGGTATTTGTCAGGATTTTGTATTTGAAAAGGCTGATCCACCCGGTGAGGAAAGCGTTGTGGGAGAACTGCCATGGTAGGTGACACCATCGAACGTGAATTAGCAGGACAGTTTCCTAATGAAGTCATTCGAGCTTCGGCAGGAACGGGAAAGACCTTTGCGCTTTCCAATCGGTATCTGAAGTTGCTGGCATCGGGAGTTGAGTGCCAGTCAATTTTGGCGACGACGTTTACAAGGAAGGGGGCGGGAGAGATTCTGGATCGAATCATTGGTCGTCTCTCGGATGCTGCGCTTGACGATTCTGCAGCGGCGAAGCTGTCGTCGGAACTTGGTTGGGAAATTAGCCAAGCGAGGGCGCGCGATATATTACATGATTTACTGGGGAATCTTCATCGATTAGAGATCAGTACGCTTGATAGTTTTTTCAACCGCGTCGCGAAAGCTTTTTCATTGGAATTGCGTCTGCCACCCAATTGGGAGATTGTTGAGGAGCAAGAAATAAATCGTATGAAAGATCAGGCGATTCAATCAGTTTTGCGAAACGATTCGGTTGTCGATCTGCTTCATATGCTTAGCAAAGGGGAAGCGACTCGCCGCGTCGCGTCGATGGTCCGAGAGACCGTGGACCAGATTTATGAGATTTATCGGGAGACCGGGCCTGACCCGTGGTCGAAAATTCCAGCTTCCGGGAAATTGTTAAGTCGTGAAGAGTTGGACGCGTTGATCCTCAGAATGGAGTCGATCGATGCAGGAGGCAAGCAGTTAACGAAACATTGGGGAGTAGTAACTGAATTCGTGAAGTTGGAAGAATGGGACAGTTTCATCGAAAATACTTCGTTCCAGAATATGCTCATGGGCGTGCCCAAGTACTCCCGGACAAAGTTGCCTGTCGAAATTGTTGAGGTTTATGAGTTACTGATTCCACATTGCCAAGCATTTGTTTCTCAGCGATTAAGGATGCAGAACGAGGCCGTCTGTAAATTGCTCGCAGCCTATGGGCAGTTGATAGAGGCTGAGAAGAACCGTACTGGTAATTTGAGATTTCAAGATGTAACTGAGCGGTTGCAGGAATTTATCGCACTGTATGATGCCGACCGGTTGTCGTTTCGTCTCGACCGTCAAGTTCATCATTTGCTTCTCGATGAGTTCCAGGACACCTCGCTTGGTCAGTGGAGTGTGATTCAACCATTCGCGAGAAAGGTTACTGAAGATTCTGATTCGCTCAAGTCATTCTTTTGTGTGGGCGACCTCAAGCAGGCAATCTTTGGGTGGCGCGGTGGAATCGCTGAGATTTTTGATTTAGTTGACCAGCAGTTGCCTAATCTTCAGCCAGATAGCCTTGCAAAAAGTTGGAGAAGTTCACAGCCGTTGATTGATATGGTCAATCAAGTTTTCATGAATGTGAAACAGTATTCGTGTGGTGATGAGCTGATTGAAAAGGAAATTTGCCGTTGGTCCAGTAAGTTTGAAGAACACACGACCGCCCGCGACGAGTTGCGCGGTTATGTTGCCGTTGAAATGGCAGCGGACTGTCCCGAGGGTTCGAGGCGTTTTGAGGACACCAAAGACAAAATTCGCAACCAGAATATGATTCAGAGGACGGTTAAACGAATTCAACAACTTGAAACTGACTTGCCTCCGCATCACAGCATTGGTGTGATCGCTCGGACGAACGATCAGGTGTCTGATTTGATTTTTGAGCTTCAGCAGGCTGGTGTTCCTGCCAGTGAAGAGGGAGGAGGGCGTTTGACTGATTCTGCGGCGGTAGAAGCCGTTCTGGCCGCGATGAAATTAGCAGACCATCCCGATGATAGTATCTCACGTTTTCATCTGTCGCACTCTCCACTTGCGGATCATTTGGGATTGGTGCCTGAAACCAAGGAGACGCGGCAGAAAAATGTTGCCGCGGCAAGGGAAGCGGCGGTAGCGATTCGCGGAGAGCTAATCAACGCAGGTTATGGGCCAACCGTTGAGAAACTTGCCAAACGACTTACTGAGCAGTGCACGCGTCGTGAAATTTTCAGACTGCAACAATTGGTTCGGGTGGCTTACGATTGCCCATCGGATGATCCTCAGTGGTTGCTCCGGCCGAGCAGATTCGTCGCGTTCGTTCGGGATGAAGTTAAAGTAAGTGATCAAAGTTCAGCTCGGGTGCGCGTGATGACGGTTCATAAAGCCAAAGGCCTCGAATTCGATGCGGTGGTGCTACCGATTAGTTGTTCGTCGCGTGGTTGGGCTGGTCAGACACCTACGGTCGTGGCAGGTCGTAATGAACCGACAGCACCGATTAGCGTGGCAACGCGATATATTGGCTCAAAATTAAGAAAATTACTGCCTGACGGAATACAGGAGTTGTTTGATGACGATCGCCGGCAAACCATCCGAGAGTCGTTGTGTGTGCTTTATGTTGCGTTGACCCGAGGCGTGAATGCGACGTATGTGATTCTCTCACACGGCGCTAAGCCCGAGCACAAGTCTTCAGCGGGGATCTTACTATCGACTCTGTGTCCATCGGTCGAACGCGCTGAAGGAGTACTTTATGAACACGGTGAAGCCGATTGGTATTCGTCTTCGAGTGAGGTGGTTGAAGCGGATTTGCATCGTTTAGCAGCGTTCTATCCCAAGGATAATTGGCTTGCTCAAAAAGGAGTTGTCACTCCTGTGCAGCGTTCTGGGCGTGGGCAACGCCGCGTATTGCCTTCTCAAGTCGAGCGTGGTTCCAAAATAAAGGCGAATTCATTCTTTACTTCAATCTTGAATGCAAAATCTATGCAGCGGGGATCGCTGTTGCACGCTTGCTTTGAGCAGGTCGGTTGGCTCGATGAAAAGGTTCCCACTCGTGAAGAACTGGGGAATCATCTCAATGAATTGACAACCAAGTTGGTTGAGGTGGGGGGGGTGATTGATGATTTCTTTGAAGTGCTGAAGAATGACAACATTAGTAAATTGCTGTCCCGTGGGACCTACCAAGAGTCTTACTTGATGGAGTTTGCGGGGGCAGGAGAGATTATCCTAGAGGCTAATCGCTTGGAGGTAGAGTGCGAGCGTCGGTTTGCGACGACTCTTGATGGAAGTCTTGTGCAGGGAACAATGGATCGCGTCATTTGGGTGTATCAAGGGAGTCAATTGGTCGCCGCGGATATTATTGATTTTAAATCTGATATCGTCGACGCTGAACATTTGCAGAGTCGGATTGAGTATTACCAACCTCAAATGGAAGTCTATCGTCGAGCCGTTAGTCAATTTGCAAAAATTCCAATGGAGAGTATTGCTACCAGGTTGGTGTTCAGCCATCCACGGCAAGTCATTAATCTTGCGTTGATTGAATCAAAGGTTGGCCATTCACAGATTTCGAAATTACCAGAATCGAAATTGCCAGAATCGAAATTACCAGAACTGGAATTGCCAGAATCTAAATTCCCTAAAACGCTTCCGGGAAAAACGGATTCGCCACCGGAAGCGGGTAAGCAAAAAACGCTTTGGGATTAGTATGTCGGCTGATGGTAAGCGATGGGTTAGGTCGAATTAGCTTAAATTTTCTTCGAGGTCCCAGTTGTCGGGAATGACAGCTTTCTTTATCAGGATAGGAATGCCGTCTCGAATAACGCATGTGTCATGCTCTAGATCGGTTTGGTCACGTTGGGACTGATTGATGATTTTTGCATTTTTTCCGATGCAGACATTTTTATCAATAATGGCTCCTTCGATAACGGTTCCTTCGCCGATTTCCAGCAACGGGCTTTGGCGTTCGGCGGCTCTTTCATCACTGTCATAGAAGTCATTTCCCATGACGATGGAATCCCGAATGGTCACGTTAGATCCAATGACTGTTCTCAATCCAATCACGCTGTTTTCAATAATCGCACCGGCACCAATTTTGCATCCATTGGAAATTAAGCTGTTGGAAACCGTCGCTCCGCTCATCCTTGTTGGAGGTAGGAATCGAGCACGGGTGTAGATCGGTGAACCTGGTTCCATCAGTTCAAATTCGGGATTCTCGGTTGTTAGATTCAGGTTGGATTCGTAAAACGAACGAATGGTACCAATGTCTTCCCAGTAGCCGTCGAATAAATGCATCTGGACATGATGGCTGTGGATGGTAGCCGGGAAAACTTCGTTTCCGAAGTCAGTGTGTTCGGTGCCCGATAATACTTGACTTAGAAGTTTTCGATCGAATACATAAATGCCCATGCTGGCAATGCAGTCGCGCCCCTTCGAGTCAACTCCATGACTGTCGATCCAGTCAGCATCGGTACTGACTGCGTCGATTTCTGCATCCGTTTGCGGTTTTTCAACAAAGTCCTTGACCCTTCCCTCATCATCGACTTTGACGACTCCAAATCCTTTTGCATCTTCTCGGGAAACGGGCATGCAGGAAATGGTAACGTCGGCGCCGCTCTTAATGTGTGTATCTATTAGATCGCCGTAGTCCATGCGGTAGAGTTGGTCACCCGACAGAATAACGACGTAATCAATCCCTGGTTGATTGAAGTAAACAAGATTTTTTCGGACCGCATCTGCGGTGCCTTGATACCAATCACTTCCGTCACTCAACGTTTCCTGAGCGGCCAGCAATTCGACAAAGCCACCGCTGAAATTATCGAACGAGTATGCGCGTCGAATGTGTCCGTGGAGGCTGACCGACATGAACTGAGTTAGAACAAAGACTCGATTGATTCCGCTATTGAGGCAGTTTGAGATTGGGATGTCGATCAAGCGGTACATGCCTGCAAGGGGAACTGCAGGTTTACTGCGGATTGCCGTCAGCGGAGCCAGTCTTGATCCACGTCCACCGCCGAGTACTAAAGCAACCGCATTTCGCATTTTTGATTCCCGCGTGTTATTTGAAGAGTATTGGTTGAGATTTCGCTATCCCTTCTCAAAAGTTAACCCTTGGACAAAGAATTCACAAGGTATCGAGTCACCGAGGAACGCCATCAGAGGATTCTTCTAGTGATTAGCCAGTTAGCAATTAGATCGGCTTTTCATTGAAATGATTCCATCGGCGATTGGAATATTTACTCTCCGAGTTATTTTGAATCAGACTTGAAAAATCTTGTCGCGCTCGAGTTACTGGACGTTCCCGGAATCGAACACCAAGACGAGTATGCAAGACGAATTATTTTTCAGCGAATATGCTTTGATAATTCAAATCAATTTCGAGCTTTCCGGTTCGCGAGCGTGAAGGCCTCTTCACATTGAAAGAGGTGAATTGGGTGTCTTATGGCGGGCTCTCCACTGAGGCATCGGTCCAAACGCACGATGGAGTTGAATTGATGTTCCAGTATCAATGATTCGTGGCATCGCCAGGTTCTTCCGGGGAGGCTTGCCGGAGACAGTTTCGTCCGATGAGGTTGGTCAAGTGCCGCTGTTAGGTTCAAGGAATTCCGGCAGCTGCATTTTTTAGTCTGCTAATTCGTCCATGTCGGATACATCGTGGCTTTGAGGCAGGTCGGCAAGTTCTTCGAGTTGGAAGAGGTCGAGGAAGCGATCGGTGGTAGAGTAATATTTAATTTTAGAGTTAGATTCGCCCGCTTCTACTACCAGTAGTTCCCGTCGAACCAATTGAGCGAGAACTCCACCGCTTGGTTTGAGACGAATTTTTTCAACCAGATCCTTGGTGGCAGGTTGGTTGTAAGCAACAATCGCCATCACGTCGATCGCCGCTTGACTAAGTCGGACCTGACGATTTCGGCCAAAGAATTCTTGTTGAAATTCAACGAGCGCGGGGTCGAGCTTCATCTTGAAAACACCGCCATCCGATTCGATCCGGAAGGCAGCGTTTTCTTTTTCATATTTGGCGTTGAGTGCACGGACGGTTTGGGTGACTTCTTTTGGGCTTACGTCGCGCAGTACGGCGGCAATCTTTCGGCTATTGAGCGTTACGCCTTTGGGGGCACCTACGAATAGAATTGACTCGATAATAGACTCCGGTGAAATTGAACAGCAGGCGTCATCATCGATTTCCGGGACTTGCTCCTCTTCCTCTTCCTCGCGGGGGGAGGCGTTGGCTTGAATCGGTTCTGTAGTTGAGGTTTGCTCTGATTCGTGAACATCTTCGGGTGATTCGCCACGGGTTTTCAAAGCTGCTGCATAAGCTTGACTGAGCTGGTCAAGCGAGAATTCTTCCTCATCATCGCCGTCCTCCTCATCATTTAAATCTGAATCGTAGTCATCGTTGACTTGGAGTGAGTCCTGCGATCCCAGTTCAGCCATGGGAGCCGATTCCTCTGGATCTGGGAATTCAATATCTGCTTTGTCTTCGGGTTTGTCAGTCATAGGGTTAGCTTAAGGGAGACGTTGGATGCCTCGCAAGTCGGAGTCGCAGCTACCCAGCAAAAGGGGCAAAATTTGAGTTGCCACTCTCTTAGGATGTATTAAATTACTTAGCGTGGCTACCTATTTTCACTGGTCGATTGCTTTTAGAATTAGGCGTGCTGGCATTATTGAAATTTGCTTTCTAATGGGGATTGATCGTGTTGAAATTCTGTTCGATAGGTTTGGCGGTCGGCGTGGTTTGTTTAACGGCCACAGTTTCTGTTTGGGCGTTGCCGTCGCGTTTGGTGCCGCCGGCTAGGCAGGACTCAAGCTCGGTCGTTCTTGCTGAGAATTCTGAATCGACATCTAAGAAAAATATGGTGGCTTCGGTTCACCCATTGGCGACGCAGGCGGGGGTGGATGCGTTTGCTAACGGTGGCAATGCGATTGATGCCGCGATAGCGACAGCCTTGACGCTGGGTGTGGTTGATAATTTCAATTCCGGAATTGGTGGCGGATGTTTCATTTTAATTCGCACTGCGAGCGGGGATTTTTACGCAATTGATGGGCGAGAGATGGCGCCGTCGGCAGCGACGCAGGATCTTTTTCGAGACGCAAAGACTCGTTTTTCTAATCCTAGTCAGACCGGTCCCTTGGCAAGTGGTGTGCCGGGAGCATTAAAGGCTTACGCTCAAGCGGTTGCGCAGCATGGACGATTGGATCTACGGGATTCATTAAGTAAGGGAATTGAGGCTGCAGAGAACGGGTTTCGAGTGAGCGAGGCTTATGCTGCAAAACTAAGGATTGCAAAAAAGGCGATGTCGCAGTTTCCCGGGGCGGTCGACGTTTTTTTTCGCCCCGATCCAAAGACAGGGATACTTGAACCTTATCGGGAAGGTGAGGTGCTAAAGCAATCTGATTTGGCAGATACCTATCGTAAGATTGCACAGGAGGGGACCCCTTGGTTTTATCGGGGAGCCTTCGCTGAGTTGGCGGGTCAATGGATGAAGGCTAATGGTGGAATCATGACGGCCATCGATTTTGCCAATTATAAATCTGTAAATCGGAAACCTGTTCGATCGAAATATCGAGATTTCGAAATCTATGGTTTTCCACCTCCGAGTTCCGGTGGGGTTCATGTCGCTCAAGTGCTCAATATTCTTGAACAGTTTGAATTGGCTGATATGTACCGAAGCGATCGAGCAGGGTTCTATCATGTCGTTGCGGAAGCGATGAAGCTTGCCTTTGCTGATCGGGCTTTCTGGTTGGGTGATCCAGATTATGTCGAAGTGCCATTGGGTTTGGTTGAAAAGAGTTATGCGAAGGAACTGGCCAGCAAAATTAAAATGAACTCTGCGTTAACGACAGATCATGGGATGCCTCCGAATGCTGCGACAGAGTTTTTTGAACGGCATACAACTCACGTTGCTGCGGCAGACAGCGAAGGCAATTGGGTGGCGTTAACCACTACTGTTAACACAACATTCGGTGCCAAATACGTCATTCCGGGGACGGGTGTGATTATGAATAATCAAATGGATGACTTTGTTGCTTTTCCTGGCAAACCGAATGTGTTCGGTTTGGTTGGTGGTGAGAATAATGCGGTTGCTTCCGGGAAACGCCCACTGTCGAGTATGAGTCCGACGATTGTTTTAAAAAATGGTAAGCCAATTTTGACAGTGGGAGCGGCAGGTGGTCCCAAGATCATTACCCAAGTATTGTGGGCTATCATTAACCATCTTGATTTAGAAATGCCGATCGGCAAAGCAATTGCAGCGCCGCGTTTGCACCATCAATGGGCGCCCAAACAGTTATTACTTGAGGCGAGTTTTGACAATAAGATTGCGGATCAATTGGCGGCGAAGCAACATCAGATTAAACGCTCTCAATCGATGGGGATCTGTCAAGGGATTGCCTTCGATGCCAAAACTGGACTCTTTACTGGTGCGTTCGATCCCCGCACGACGGGCAGTGCTGCTGGTGAGTAACCGTCGCGGCGATAATGATTTCGAAGATGCCATTGGCGCGTTAGTTCGAATGGCAACCAACTGGGCGACAACACGATGAATTCGATTAGTTTTCTTAGTTGGAATTTAAATTTAATGGAAAACTCTCACGTCGCCCCCGTGGGTTGGCGGATGGATCAAGCCGAATCGCTCATCCGTGAGCGTGTACTTTTGGTCGATCCGGACTTTGTCTGTTTTCAGGAATTGCCTGGTTTGGTGCCCTACGTAGAAACGCATGAATTAATTCCAGCGAATACCGTGAGCCATTGTGGGAATTTAGCCACACTCGTGCGGCGTGAGTTGTTGGATCAGGTGGAAAGCAGAGCCGTCGGGCGATATGCGGTTTTATCAGCAATGGAATCTGCTGGAGTTAGTTTTGCGAATGTCCATTTAGCACCAGGCGGTCATGGGAAAACTGAACGATTAAATGCAATCGAGCGAATTATTTCCATCTGCCCAACCCCAAACTTAGTGGTGATTGGTGATACCAACACGCGAATCAGTGAAACTTCTGCGATCGAAGCGTTGGGGGTTCACGGGGAATTGCCCCCTTCGCCTACCTGGGATAGCCGCCGCAATCGATTTCGGGATGACGGTAAACGCTACACGGCCTACTTTACTCGTTATTTTCATAGTGATGGAGTGGGTGTGAAAGACGTCAAGGTTTTCAATCAGCCTTGGAATTTAGACGGATCACGATTTTTTCTATCAGATCACTTTGCATTGGCGGGACGGGTGGAGTTGCCATCGGCTTTGTCGAGAGCAACGAGGAAAGGGAGCCATTCAACTGAGAATTATTGAAAACTTAGGAATTGAATAGGACCTAGGCAAAGCCTGCATTCCTTTCAATAATCAAGCATTATAAATTTAACAATTTGCTATTCGTTAAGAAATATTTTGGGATCCAAACATGAGTGCAGATACGAGACTTGAGGAATTAGGATTTGAATTACCCCCTGCCCCTTCGGCAGTTGGTGTTTATCGACCTGCGATGATCGTTGGCAATCTGTGTTACACATCGGGGCATGTTCCCGTGCTGACTGACGGTTCCCTGATGACTGGCTGTACGGGGCGAGATGTTGACCAGCAGGGAGCCTATTTAGCCGCTCGGCAGTCTGGGTTGACGATGCTGGCCACGCTGCGGGCAGAACTCGGAACACTCGACAGGATCAAGCGAGTTGTAAAATTATTTGGCATGGTTTGTTGTACCGATGATTTCACGCAACAGCCTGCTGTAATTAATGGCTGTAGTGAGCTGATGTCTGCAGTCTTTGGTGAGGATGCTGGAATCGGCACACGTAGTGCCATCGGGGTAAACGCATTGCCTTTGGGGGTTACCGTTGAAATCGAGGGGATTTTCGAGCTTCACAACTAATCGGCGGTATGGCTGTTTTTGTTGACCAAGATTCCATTCATTAAATCTAGTTAAATATGTTTGAACATCAGTATCCAAGTGCGGATGGCGTTTCTGAAAAATTAGCCATCGCGATTCGACATATCGAATTTGCGAGAAATTACAGTCGGTCGTTACTAGATGGGCTTGAGGACGATGATTGGTTTTGGAGTCCTGACCAATTCACGACTCACATTGCTTGGCAAGTCGGCCATCTTGCAATGTCTGAATACGGATTGACGTTGTTTCGACAGCGGGGACGTGACCTAAGCGTCGATCAGCAACTAATGTCTAGTAAATTTCGAAAGTTATTTATGCGAGGCACGCGACCGACAGCGGATCGCAGTGCGTACCCTGAGCCGTGTGAGATCCTTGCCGTTCTCGATCGGGTCCATGAGCAGATGCGAATTGAGATTGTTGGCTATGATGGTCCTCAATTGGACGAACCTCTTGATCCTCCGCATGCCGCCTACGCCACTCGTTACGGGGCGCTTTTGTTTGCGGGTGACCACGAGATGATTCATTCCGGTCAAATTGGGATGCTTCGCCGTTTGATGGGAAAAGACCCAATTCGATAGCCACGGGCGTAATAATGTCAACAAAACTGGTTCAAGCAAAATCTCTTACTAAAAAGTTTGGCGACTTTACGGCGTTGGATCGGTGTTCACTTGAGATTCAAGAAGGTGAGGTATTTGGGTTGCTCGGTCCAAATGGTGCTGGCAAATCTACCTTCCTGCGGTTGTTGCTGGGATTCCTCAAACCCTCAGCGGGGACGGCTGAAATTGGCGGGTTGGATTGTCTTCATCAGCGGGTCGATGTTCACCGAATGGTCTCCTACCTTCCTGGTGACGCCCGTCTTTTTCGGATGATGCGGGCTCGAAAAATGCTTGAGATTTTTTGCGGGTTTCGTGAAGATGCGAGTTTCGAAAAAGCAGTAGAAATCTCTGATCGTTTGGAGCTGGATTTATCTCGTTGGGTGGGGCTGATGTCGACTGGAATGCGGCAAAAACTGGCGTTGGCAATTACGCTGTGCAGTCAAACACCGTTGGTGATTTTGGATGAGCCGACAGCCAACCTTGACCCCACAGTTCGCGGACGGGTGATGGAGTTGGTTAATGAGGCGAAAGCCTCTGGGCGTACCGTGATTTTTTCGTCGCACGTTCTTCCTGAAATCGAGGATACTTGTGATCGAGTCGGCATCTTGCGAGCTGGGCAATTGGTCCATTTAGAATCGATGAGCCAATTGAAAAAACAGCATCGAATTCTTGCGGATTTGAAGGGAGAGCTTCCCGAGCTTCCCGCGGGGTTGCGAGAGTCAATCGTGATTAAACAAGATGGAAATTCTGTGCAAATCGAAACGCCTGGGGAGTTGTCTTCGGTTTTAAGATGGCTTTCAGACGCCCCAATCTCTGATGTCTATATTCAGCCTGTTGGGTTGCGAGCGGTCTACGATCGCTTTCATCATGAGTCGACGATAGCGTCGCAGGCGGAGGCTTCCGTATGAATCGTCCTCTGATGAAAAAGTACATTGCCGAAGGGTTGCTGCTGTTTGTTGGATTAGCACTCGGAGTTTTCGCGTTTTGTTGGTTTCGTGTTTGGGTCGTTGGGGAATTGGATACCGCTCAATTTCGTCAAATCATCGACCTGCTTCCGAAAGATTGGAGGAAATTTGCAACCGTCGATTTTGACTGGTTAGTTTCTTATCTTGGTAGAACTTCATTAACTCTCAATGAGCCGATGTTAATTTCATTGATTTGTGCATGGGGGTTGGTCAGGGGATCGGATGTTGTCAGCGGAGAGTTAAGTCGTGGAACCATGGAATTGTTACTGGCTCAACCGGTCAGTCGACGCCAGATATACCTTCAACATGCTGGGCTCACCCTGCTCATGATGTTCGTATTGATTTTAATCTGCTGGTTGGGGATGGCATTGGGGATTTGGACTACGAACGTTGAAGAGACCACCTATCCATCGATTCAAATCCCATTGGTTGACTACGCCATTCCATTGAGCTTTTTGCCGCCCAAGACAACGGTGGTTGCAATGAGTTCGGAAGTGAATCCACTCCTCTTTTTCCCAGGGCTCTTTAATTTGTTTTGTCTTGGTTTTTGCATGAGTGGATTCGCAGCATTTTGTTCCTCGCTGGATCGATATCGCTGGCGAACTCTTGGAATTGTGGCCGCATTCTACTTTTGTAACGCAGGGATTCGAATGCTTGGAATGGGGTCTGAGAAATACTCGTGGGCAAAGCATTGTGGTGCGTTTGGGCTTTATCATCCTGCGGCGGTGATCAAGCAAACCGACGCCGACGTTGCTAACTACTATTCAATTTTGCGATACGATCCCGATGGAACGTTGGCTGGATTGGCATTTTTGCCGAATTGCTTACTTTTATTGTTGATCGGAGTTTGTTTTTATTGGGTTGGCTTGATGATTTTTCAAAAGCGAGATATTCCGGCGCCAATGTAAACTCCATAAGATCTCAGGTAAGAATCCTAGAGGTTGAGAAGCGCTGCCGGGGATGTTTGGGTTGGCTACCAGTCGTGTCGATTTCTCAACCAAGCGATTTGGCCGACGTGGTGGCGGATATGCCAAAGGGTCCGCGGGAGAACTTGTCGAAGGGATAGGATTTCTCCAACTTCGGGATGAAAAAAAGTGCGGTCAAGCTCGTCGTCGCTCAAATTTTCAATTAGGACAGACCATCTTGCGTGAAGCCCATCCATTAAAACCAGAGATGGTTCCAGTTCAGATTCTCTCGCATCAAACGTTTCTGACCACTTAGTTTCATTAAACGTCTTAATTAATGGGGAGGCTTCCGTCAGTGCCCACTTAAAGCGGATGTATGTGTTCAATTGGCTATCGGCGAGGTGATGAACGATTTGGCGAATGGACCAATTGCGATAGCGGACCTCGAGTTGTTCTGAGTTAAGAGAATTAATCGAATTTCGGATTTCCGTGGGGCATTGTCTTAATTCTTTGAGTTGAAGAACCAGTTGTTCAGGGGAGTCTGATTCGACATATTCGCCGACAGGGAATTCTGGTGGTTCATTATTTGTGATCATAGAAATATCTTTAGGTCTTGATTGGGAATACAGAGGAATTAGAGATTAAGCATTTTCTAAACGAAGGTAATTTTTTGCATTCGTGTAGCAAATGTTTTTTACCATCGTCCCAATGAATAGAAAATCATTTGGAATGAGCCCAGCTTCCATGTCATTTCCAAGCAGGTTGCAGAGGATTCGACGGAAGTATTCATGTCTTGTGAACGACATGAAACTTCTTGAATCAGTAAGCATGCCAACGAATCTCGATAAAAGACCTGTGTTGGAAAGAGCGTTGAGTTGCATCTCGATTCCGTCTTTTTGATCGAGATACCACCAACCCGATCCAAACTGCATTTTCCCTGGTGCCCCTTCGCTCTGGAAATTTCCGAGCATTGTACTAATGAGATAATTATCAGATGGATTCAGGTTGTATACGATCGTTTGCGGTAGAGCATTTTCTTGATCCAGTTGGTTTAGAAAGGCCCCGAGCGAGCGTCCTTGCGAGGCGTCCCCCATGGAATCACAGCCGATGTCGCGCCCAATCGAGTTAAAGAGCCTTGTGTTGTTATTTCGCCAAACACCAGTGTGAAACTGGTTCGTCCAGTTTTTCTCTGCGTCCATGCGAGCTAACTCCAGGAGCATGAACGTCGAAAATGTTTCATGCTGGAGTGAGTCGGCGCTTACTCCTTTGATTGCAGCTTCAAAAATATTGGACGCAGTTGTGTGGTCGCAAAACGATGCCGGGACGGACTCGCAACCATGGTCGGAAAGACGTGCCCCATGAGCGTGGAAAAAGTCGTGGCGATTTTTCAATGCGGACAACAGTTCGTCCAGTGAATTGATTGCCATGCCGGAAGCCGATTCGAGCTTGGTGAGCCAGGGTTTGAATTCAGCGGGACGGTGTACAAACAGCGCCCAGTCGGGGCGAAAGCATGGATAGACGTTTGTCTGAAACTCAGAGGCAGCAATCCGCTCATGGAATTCTAGTGTGTCAGTTGGGTCATCGGTGGTACACAGGGCTGTCACATTGAAATGTTTAAGTATGCCCTGAGTGGTTAACTCGTTGCGTTCCGCGATCTGGTCGTTGCATTGATTCCATATCGACTCGGCGTTTTCCTCGCCCAACAATTCATCAATGTTGAAAAATCGTTTTAGTTCGAGGTGGGTCCAATGGTAGAGAGGGTTTCGTAGTGTATGTGGAACTGTTTTAGCGAAAGCGAGGAATTTGTCTTTGGGTGTTGCTTCGCCAGTGATGAAGTGTTCGGGAATTCCATTGGCTCGCATGGCTCGCCATTTGTAATGGTCGTGGTTAATCCACATTTCGAACAGGTTTTCAAATTGTCGATTCTCCGCAATGTCGTGGGGAGAGAGGTGATTGTGGTAATCAATAATAGGTTGGTTACAAGCGTACTCGTGGTAGAGTTGGCGACTCGCTTCTGTGTCCAGTAAAAAGTCTTCGTTGATAAATGTCATTGGAGTGGTTCTCTGAAAAGCAAGGCAAACGGTGGAGTGTTGAATAAATTATCTGAGCTTATTGAGCGTGCCGCTAAGGGAATTTTCAAGAATGATGTTTTCAATGTATTGGCGCCGGTTGGGAGGCCGCGGATGCGTACTCAAAAACTCAATTGGTTGAGAGCCGGAGGCAGATGATTCGAGAATATCGATGACTTCGATCATATGGGTTGGATTATATCCAGCCTTGGCCATTAATTGGACGCCCCAGCCATCCGAAGCGAGTTCGTCTGCACGACTGTATTGGAGGTTTATAAACCAATCGGCGGCGTCTGCGGCCATTTTGGTACCTCTGGTTTGTGAATTTATTCGATTCATCGAATTAGATTCATCGAAAACATCAAATCCAGAAAAAGCACCCTGGATGAAGTTGCTCTTTGCGAGGCGTTGGGCGGCATGCCGTTCAATTACGTGGCCAATCTCGTGACCAAGGACCCCTGCAAGTCGACCATCAAAATCTGTCTGGGTATTGCTCATGTATCGATTGTGTTCGAGTTGTCGGTAGAGTCCAGTTGTTACAAAAATCTGTCCGCCTGGAAGGGCAAACGCGTTGACTGTCTGGGGGGCATCGAGGAGGTGAAACTGAAATGGATAGGGTGTTGGACGGTTAACATTTTTATTGGTTTCATTCAGCTTTGCGATAAGCTGTCTTCCAATTCGTTTGACGTGGGCTGTTGCTTGTCGATTGTTTGAAAGCGGCCCCATCGATGTCGCAGATTGTAAGCCGAGTGTAATTTCTTCTTCGACCGTCATGTCGACGCGTTGTGTTTTTCCCGTGACGGGATTGATTTGTCCTTTTCCATAAAATGAAATGGCAGACATGATCATCACGCCACAACAAATCAGCAAACGAAGGCGAAACCGCTGAGCGTTTACTTGCGATCTGTTACGTGAGACTTGCCTTGCGATACGATTTTTTTGGGAATAGCTCATTGAATATCTTTGATCAGATCAAATTAACTCAATGCGGCATCATTTCACGTAACCGCACCGGTGCAATAGCATCGGCTGTTGCAGAAAGCATTTTAGGGCAAACGTGTCGGGATTCAATCAGCGGTCCATTAATCAGCAGTCCATTAATTACTGAGGACGGACAGGGCTCGACTCAAAGAATAGTGCTTTGAGTGGTCAACAATTCATGGGGCGGATTTATTGCTGAATAGGTAATGAGCGACATACCATTCATTTCCGTCATTATATCCAAACAGTTCACTGCAGGAGAGATAGAACATCCGCCAGCGATTGAACCAATGAACCCCTTCTTTTTTTCCATAGGTTGCCTCTAGAATTGGCATGATTTGGTCACGATTGTTGACCATGTTGGTATGCCATGCTTCACATGTTTTTTGGTAGTGTTTGCCGTTCCATATCCACTTGTTCGCTAACTCCAGATCTTCATTGTAGCGGGGCAGTAAATCCTCACCTGGCATAATGCCACCGGAAAAGAAATAGCGACTCATCCAATCTGATTCGCCTTCATCTTGGAATTTGTAGGTCAGCTCGCGGTGGCAGAAAATATGAACGAATAACTTTCCCTCCGGCTTTAGCCAGTTTGAAATGCGATTCATTAGCTTCCGGTGATTTCGGACATGTTCAAACATTTCAACGGACACGGCACGATCGAATACCTGATCGGTATCAAAATCATTGATGTCGCAAGTGACGACCTTTAAGTTTTTATGGATTCCGCGACTAAGGGCAGTGCTTTCGATGTGTTCTCGTTGTGAATTGGAATTGGAAACAACGGTGATTTTTGCATTGGGGTAATGCTCGGCCATCCAAAGCGAAAGGGAACCCCAGCCACAGCCGAGTTCCAAAATGTTCATCCCATCCACTAATTCGGCTCGGGCACAAGTTTCCGTCAACGCAGCCTTTTCGGACTCTTCTAAGCTGTTGACTCCTTCGGGCCAAACACAGCTTGAGTACTTGCGGTGGGGGCCAAGTGTCAGCCTAAATAAATCGGCTGGAACTTCGTAGTGCTGTTCGTTGGCAAGTTCGGGAACTAATGCGATAGGGCCCTGATCAAATTCTGCGACGAGTGAGTCTGTCTTTGATGAATTGGCTTGAGGCGATCCAGCATCAGCTTGAGCTAGTCTTTGTTTTAATAAACGGCGAATCCCGATTCTCAGTAAGCCGTTGGGTACGTATCCACGTTCAGTCCAGTCAATGAATTTATTAATCATGTCGATTGCAGGTGAGTGAATTGATTAAATGATTTTGGGAGATCAGTCGGCTAGGCGAATGTGAGAAAGGGAACCAGAAATCTCAAAATGCTATTCTTGCGAGTCGGTTTTCGGGAACCATGGGAAAAATGCATTCGTCGTTTGTTGGTAGAGACGGTATTTGTCCCCGCGTGACTTAATTGCCTGGATCTCAGTCAGCGGAATCCCCGTCACTCGATTAAGGAAAAACCACATCGCAACGGGAGCTAAAATCGTGAGCCAGCCGAGCGGAGCGGTGATCGCCAACATGACATAGGACCACCAATGAAACCACTCAAAGAAATAGTTTGGGTGTCGCGAGTAACGCCACAATCCGATGTTGCAAACTTCCCCCCGATTCTCGGGTCGAGTTCGAAAACTGGCTAATTGTTGGTCTGCTATCGCTTCGCCAATGATGGCAACGATCCAAATCGTAATGCCAATCCCGTCAACCCATGAAAACGGCGTCACGTTTGTACCGGCGGCAAGTAATGGTAAGGCAAACAGAAAGCAGCCAAGCCCCTGCATTTGGTAGAACTTGAACATGCGAGCCTGAGCCTGTGCTCCCCATTTAACTTTCAACGCAACGTATCTTGCGTCTTCTTCGTGTGACCGCCAGCGAAAGAAAAGGTAATAACTTAAACGCAGAGCCCAGAGAGAGATCAGCAGCCCACCCACCCAGCGGCGCGTCGGGTCCCCAGAGGTGAAAATGCAAAAGAAGATCGCGATGATCGCTACGGTAGCGCCCCAAAATACGTCGACAACACCCGAGTCATTTATCTTGTACTGAATGAGCCAGTAAACCGAAAATAAGACGATGGGAATCGCCAGTCCAATCAGAGATAGTTGTGTTAAGTCCAATTTGAAATTTTGGGTAGAGAGTTTGGTTGAGAGGAGTCTGGTTGAGAAATTTTAGTTAAGACCAATTAGAGTGCTGGATTCCTGCCAAAATAAGCATGGAATCCATGATTTCTAAGCGATCGCATGTTTGTCCCGCAGGATTTCGATGGAGGCAACCGGTAAAACGTTCACTCAGTTATATTTTATGGTTCATTAAATGGGTATCCGTGACACATGACTTGGTCTCTAGTTTCTGACTAATCTTAAATTGTCGCCAATGTTGATAGAATTGGGATCATTGTGACTAGAAAACGTCATCTCTGTTTTAACTCTTTTAGGGGCGAGGCACGTGTTTGAGTCGGTGTTACATTGATTGCTACCTTTTTCCAGACCGGAACAAGGGATCAATTTGGGTGGGCGGTTTTCGACCCTTTTCCCATCAAGAATAAGCGCCTATTGTACCAACGAATAGATCTTGTAGGCTGGTAATCGATCCATCAAAAATGAATGCTAGATGATCTGATTACCGTGTTTTTGTTTCGTAAGTCCCTTTCGAGTGTTTCGCCAATGTCTGAAATCGAATTAAACGACCCCCATTACAATTCTCTCTGCGAACACGTTCGAGAAACTGGTTATCTCGTTTCGACAGCGGCGCTTTTGGAATGGGACCAACAGACCAAAATGCCCGCGTTGGCCAGTGACTATCGTTCGGAACAAATTACCCATCTGGCAGGGCTGATTCACAAGCGTAAGACAGATCCCCGTGTCGGTGAATGGCTTGAAAATCTCGCGGATTCGCCGTTGGCAGAAGATCCCGTCAGCGACTCCGGGGCGACGATTCGAATTTTAAAAAGAGAGTACGAAAAGAGAATTAAGCTTCCTGCAACTTTGGTGATGGAGTTAGCAAGAGCAGCTTCGGTTGGGCAGACCCAGTGGGTGGAGGCTCGCAAGAAAAATGATTTTAAGGCATTCGCTCCCCAGTTAAAGAAAATTTTCGAGCTGAAGAAATCTGAAGCCGAGGCGATTGGTTATGCTGAGGTGCCGTACGACGCGTTACTGGACGAGTATGAACCAGGTGCAAAAACATCTGAAGTGGCAGGGATTCTCGAAGCCTTGCGGCAAGAGTTGGTTCCGCTGGTTGCAAAGATCAAAGCGTCTAGCTATCGAGCTCCTGTTGATGTGTTAACTCGAAATTTCCCTGTCGATCAGCAGCGTCATTTAGGGCGAATCGCATCGGAGCGGATTGGCTTTGATTATCGGCAAGGGCGATTGGATGTAACGCATCATCCGTTTTGTACTGAAATGGGCCCCCAAGATTGTCGAATTACAACGCGTTACGATGAGAATTTTTTTAATGGTTCATTCTTTGGAACACTCCATGAAGCTGGACATGGAATCTACGAGCAAGGTTTGAGGTCAGAGTATTATAGTTTGCCGCCGGGGAAGTTTTGCAGTCTTGGTATTCATGAATCTCAATCCCGGTTATGGGAAAATTTAGTTGGTAGACGAATGAGTTTCTGGCAGTATCTTTATCCGCAGGCTCAAAGCTTATTCCAGGAGGCGTTGGGAAAGGTATCACTGGAAGATTTTTATCACGCCATCAATCACGTGGAGCCATCACTCATTCGCGTAGAAGCAGATGAGGCGACTTATAACCTCCACATTATCATTCGATTTGAGTTAGAGCAGGCGATTATTAACGGTGAGCTCGATACCGATGATCTTCCAGAGGCGTGGAATGAGAAATATATGCGTTACCTCGGAATCGAAGCACAGGAGGTTTCAAACGGTGTTCTGCAGGATGTGCACTGGAGTGCTGGGTTGGTTGGTTATTTCCCAACCTACTCACTTGGGAATTTGTATGCGAGTCAGATTTTCGATGCAGCCAATGCTCAATTGGGCGACCTTGACACCATGTTCCAAGCGGGAGATTTTGCCCCTCTTAAAAACTGGTTGAACGTGGAGGTTCATCGTTCCGGCCAGTGTTTGTCTGGCCCGCAATTGGGAAAGCGGGTTACCGGGGTGGAGCTTTCGCACGAGGCCTTAATGAACCATCTGCAAGCGAAGCTCGTCCCCATCTACGGCTTGTAACGATTAGGCCGGACGATATCGAAAACGCGGCGGTTCTATTTGGTAATGGTGTAAATTACAATTAGAGTTAAGTATAGAAAAGCGTTTTACGGACGTTGGGGCAATATTTGTTTGTCGTCGATTCTTCGAAACGAAATTGCTTAACACAACCGTTTGTTATTTTGTGAATAGAACATGGATAATCTCAATCAAGTATCTCCAGATTCTTCAATCCTCGGTAATTGTTTGAATTGCCAGGGGTTGGTCCGTGTCCCCTTAAAAGCTGCAGCTGACTCTAAAGTTCGGTGTCCACATTGCAGTAATGAATATCGGCTTAGCGAGATTCTGGATGAATCAGTTCCAGCTCTTGAGATTGTTGAAGAAGCGACCGAATCGTTCGCTGCACCTCTGGTGATGGAAGAGCCGGCCGAAATTCAAAGAGAGGTTTTTGTTGTACCTCCTCAGTTGGCCGAAGGTGCGCTGCGAAAGCGAAAGCGACGCACCAATCTAGATAATTCGGAAGAAAGTTCTGATTCGAGTCGTAAAACATCAAGCCGATCCTCTTCTCGTGAGGATCGGAGGTCCCGGAAAAAATCGCGGTCTGGCGGCAATTCACAGAAAAGGGCCCGGACACCAAAATCTCCCAAGAGCCCTGCGATTGAGTTCATTAAAGTGGTGGTGGGTGGATTGATGGCCATTCCGATTGCTTACGCAATTGTATTATGGGCTTTTAATAAAGACCCTTTGAATGTTGGGCCTCAAGTTAGCGAGTATGTCCCGTTTGTCATCCCGGCCGATTTCCAGGCCGATCTCAAGAGCGATTTGAATGCTGAAAATTGATGCAGCTATTAATGCACGGCAGTAAATTGCATTATTCCTGTTGCTACGAGTAAGAGTTCTTCAGGATCAATCTTCGCGCTCGACTCTATTTTTGTTTTGGCACCGCTGGAATCGGCGATTGATTTTCAAGGTTAAAAACCTAGTCGCGGCAGGTGTAACATGGTTCCTGTAGTCAGCTTATCGAGGTGACGCGGTTGATTGCCAAGGTTGCTTGGCTTGCGGGAATTTTATCCAGTAAATCACCTGCTGATTTTTTCTCCATTTGGAATTGGTGTCGTGGTGTGCCTCTTTGCCGCTAGAACCCTGCTACTTGTTGCAACCGGTATGGAGTTGATGCCTTTTGTCATCATTTCATGTAGGAAAAACGCATCATATTACCATTTGATGTGGTACGTTTTGCCAGCTTATATCAGCGGGGAACTCGTGCGTTTCTATTCGCTGCGCTCAAACTAGTGACGGATCGGTTAGTCATGAGATTACAATCGAAAACATCTTACCTTCGTCTAAGACTCTCGATGACGGTCTTTGGTATTCTCCTGTTATTAGTGTTCTTTCAAATTGGTTGTTCCTCGCTACGGGTTCCAGCCATTGATCCCTCAGGGAATCGGATCTTTAAACAAGGTGGGACTCCATTACTCACGCCCCGTTCAGCTCAAAACAATACTGGTAATTTCAATCAATTGGGGCAACCGATTGCGATTGCCCCGGCGTATCAACCGCAGCCCTTTACTGCGCCACTAGTTACCCAACCGCAGATGGGGTTAAGTCAGCCCGCCGGTGGTCCTGCATTTCGCCAACCAGCCACTCCGCCGCCCTGCGACGGGAGCGGCCAGGTGAAAGTGAAAAAGCAGCGATACGTTCCCGATGTCAATGGTTGGAAATCCCCCGGGCAATCAGGGAAAATTGTGATTACTCCCTCGCGAATTGTCGCGCCTGTGGGCAGTGAAGTGGTCGTCTTGGCGGGGCTTTGCGGAGACGATGGATACTTCGTTAAAAACCAACCGCTCGAATGGATGTTGTCCAATAATAGTGTTGGTGAGTTGATTGAAATTGGTGGGAATCATCATCCTACGTTCAATAAATTGATTCCTCCCACTTCCAAGAAAATAAGTGGACAATATGCAAAAGGCCGTACAAGTCTGAAGCGAATTGTCTTAACACGTGGCACTCCTACGCCTGCGGATGATATCAATTTAGCTAAAGGGCAAACGTTTGTAAGTGTATCGTCTGCATCACCGGGGACGAGTTATGTCACGGCGGTCGCGCCGAAATCGGAGGGGTGGGACAAGCGACGAGCTTCGACTGTCATCCATTGGGTCGATGGTCAGTGGTCGGTGCCAGCACCTGTTCGGGCAACTGCAGGGACGGTTCAGTCGCTTGCGACCATGGTGAGTAGCGCAGATGGAGGTGGAGTTAAAGGTTGGGAGGCACGGTACACGATCGTTGGCGGTGCTCCAGCAGAATTTGCGCCAACCGGTTCTCGGTCAGTAACGGCGACTACTGACACCAATGGAAAAGCAATTGCTCAAATACGTCAGCCAGCAGGACAACTGGAACCGGGAACTACACAGGTGCGGGTAGATATTGTCCGCCCACCAATTTTTGGTGAATCGGAATTGATTGTTGAAAGTGGAATCACGACCGTGATCTGGAGAGCACCGGCACTTACGATTCGCGCGTACGGCCCCGAGAAGGCTGAAAGTGATTTACCGTTCGAGTATATCGTGGAAATTACGAATCCTGGTGATCTTGTGGCTCGCGCCGTTGTGGTAAAGATGAAGAATCTAGATTCTGGTGTGAACTATATTTCTAGCTCGCCGAGTCCTCAGCAATTTGCAAACACCTACCAGTGGGATCTGGGAGACGTTACCCCTGGGGGAACGCCGAAACAAATTAGAATTCAACTGAAATCAAATAAGCTTGGAAGTGTAGGGGCCTTTTTTGAGGTTGTCAGTGAGGCCGATCGGCTAAAAACAGAGGCACCAGTTGAGACAGAAATCATCCAGCCATGTCTTAATTTAAGCATTAATGGGCCTGCCGAGGCGGTGGAAGGCGAGAGTATCTCGTTAAATTTGGGCCTTGAAAATCGCTGTGGCGAGGGATTGGCCAATGTGAAAATTGCGATCAAATGGCCCAATGATTTTGTGCGGCTGAACACCAACCTTCCCCAAGGTGCGGCAAGTTTTACGAATTCGTTTATGCCGGCTGCTCAAAGAGACGACATTCCAACGCTAACTTTTCAGACGCGGGCCGCAGGTGAGCATTGCTTCGAAGTGGAAGTTAGTGCGGACGGAGTACAAACACTAAAAAAATCTTATTGCCTGACGGTAAAGCCGAAGTCCGGTGGTTTATTGAACGGACTTAATTCGCCAGTGGGCACCGCGAAAAATCAACTGCAATTGCGACTTGATTTAGGAAACAAGGTTCAGCTTAATAAATGTCTTGTGACTGCTACGATTACCAACCCGTCGAATACTGACGCCACCCAAATTACGTTAACGAACCGATTTTCTTTAGACCTGAGTGCTGCAATGCTTAAGCCACCTCAGCAATTACAGGTTCAGCCAGTGACTGATAATAAGAAAGAGTTCTTTTTGACAATTCCACGAATCCCAGCAGGGGGATCGTATCCCATCACTATTGAATATGCAGTCGTTCCTTTTAAACAGTTGCAGGACAACAAGAGTCTATTCAGTATTACATCCTTGGATGGGACTAGCTTCAGCAAAGAAATTGAGCTGGATTTGAAGTGATGGCAGCGTGGGAAGAGGGTTGCCAAGTCCGTGATTGAGGCACAGCGGGGTAGGTTTCGGATCTAGCTGACGCCTAGGGAAGAGCGATTTACACGCCCCGAGATATAAATGTCGTTGTTGATTTGCTCGACCTTCATGTTGGATAAATTTGTCGCATTGCTCATGTCGGCAATCCCGATGCCTTCAACGGGAGACAATGCTTCACTTCCCCCTACGATCTTTGGGCCAATAAAAATATGCACTTCATCAATTTCGCACATTGTATGAAGCGAGCCGAGTAGTTTCCCTCCACCTTCGACTAATAAATTGGTCATGCCAAGTTTGGCTAAATGAATCAAAATGTCGTTGAGCCGCTCGTCAGCTGGTTCAAAATTAGAATAAAAAACGTCACAGCCAAGTGCTTTAAGACGCTCGCAATTCTGCGAATCAGCTTCGGGGCCAACCGCAATAATTGTCTTGTGGGATTGAGCCGACAGAGCCAGTTGTGAGTCTGGAGAAAGCCTTGCTTTGGAATCGACTACAATTCGTGCTGCGTTACGACAACCCGGTGGCCGCGCATTGAGCATTGGATCATCGGCGATCGCGGTTCCAATGCCTACCATAACGCCATCGACTCGTCCACGGATTTGATGAACAAGCTCACGTGATGATGAGTTTGAGATCCACTGACTGTGTCCTGTGGAGGTTGCTATTTTTCCATCGAGTGTCATCGCCCACTTTGCGATAATCCATGGTTTATGTTTCTGAGTCCATTTCAGATAGGGCGCAAGGGTCTGTTGGGCGAGGTCAGAAAGCACGTCGGTGGTTACTTCGATTCCAGCGTTTTGCAGTTGCTGAATTCCCTGGCCGGCGACAAGTGGATTGGGGTCAAAGTGGGCCACCACCACTCTCGCGATTCCCGCGTTAATCAACGCCTCGGTGCAAGGGCCCGTTTTGCCTGTGTGTGAGCAGGGTTCGAGCGTAACGTAAGCAGTTGCCCCGTTTATCCGGTGAAAATTTGATTCCACGACCGAAGCAATTGCTTTAATTTCAGCATGTGGTCCTCCAAAGATTTCGTGGTGCCCCCGGCCAATTATTTCATCCTGGGAAACAACGATGCACCCAACCATTGGGTTAGGCTCTACCCTGCCCTGCCCTTTGCAAGCTTCCTCGACGGCAAGCTGCATGAAATGTTGATCTTCACTGGGCATGGTTGGTGTTAGTTCTTTGCGTTCAACGCCAAGCTGATAATTAGCTGGTAATGTTCAAAAAGGAAGGTTTGTTGTGGCGAATCAACTATCGAGCTCTGTTAGTTTCCCGTTGGAATCAGAGAAGGAATCGACGGGGGCGCCCATTTTGTCGAGCATCGAAACGTAAAGATTCGTCAATGGAGTACGATTGCGGAATCGAATGAAGCGACCTGTTTCAATGGAGCCCCCTCCCCCACCAAACATCATGATTGGGAGATTGTCGTGAGCATGTGAGTTTCCATCAGCTATTCCACTGCCGTACATGACCATGCAGTTGTCGAGTAATGTGCCATCACCTTCTTCAATCGAATCAAGCTTCGAGATGAAATGATTAGCGAGGCTCATGTGGAATTGATTAATCTTGCTGATTTTCTGTTGCTTGTCACGCGAATCACCGTGATGGGAGATGTTGTGATGACCTTCGCGAATTGACAAATTGCGGTAGGCTCGGTTACCGCCCGCATTGGTATACATGAAGGTTGAGATTCGTGTGGTATCGGATTGAAACGCGATCGTCATCATGTCGAGTAAGATTTTGACATGCTGTGAGTATTCGGCGGGGACTCCCACGGGGCGAGGATAATCAGAGTGATCATCCTCGGAGCTTTCCAGTTTGTCGGTCGAAGCGAGCCGCCGTTCAATATCCCGTACTGCGTATAAATATTCATCCAGTTTTCGCCGGTCTTGTTGGCCTAGATAGCCACTTAAAGATTTTGCCTCACCGCGAACGAAATCTAAAATACTTTTGCGACCTGACGCTTGTTTTTCTTGTGCTCGAAGATTTTCAATGTGGTCAGTCGAGCCAAACATTCTGGAAAAAACGGCGGCTGGATTAATTTCTTTTGGTAAGGGAGACGTCTCGGTTCGCCAGGAAATGTTAGAGGTGTAAAGGCAGCTATATCCAGAGTCGCATCTTCCCCCGGTGGAACTACCCTCCGTTCCCAATTCAAGTGATTTTAATTTCGTGAGGTGTCCAATTTTCTCAGCGGCGATTTGGTCAATCGAGGTGCCGTTCTTAATGTCATTCCCATGAGTTTTTTTGGGGTGAGCACCCGTTAAAAACGAAGCGACGGATCTTGCGTGATCGCCACCACCATCTCCGAGTGCCTGTGCCCCACGTAATGAAAGCCCAGTAAAGATATTCATTTTCTCCCGATGAGCGGCGACGGGATCCATGATGGACTGTAGTTCAAAATCACGGTTGCCCCGGCCCTGAGGAATCCAGTCCGGCATATGCATGCCGTTGGGGACGTACAGAAATGCCATGCGGACTGGCGGTTTAGTGGTTGCCTGTCGGTTGGTGACGTTGGCGATCAACGGTGCCGGTCGCGACATTGCTTCAAGCCATGGGAGGGCGAGCGAAGTCCCTAGACCACGAAGCACTGTGCGGCGCGATAATTGTTTGCCCATCATTATTATAATTCCTGTGGAAGATTACTCTTCGGTAACGATCGCCGGAGGTCCTGTTCGTTTAACAAAAGGGTCGCTAGTTGCAATTGCAATAACCAAGTCAGAAAAACGATAACCTCCTGGTTCGATCTCCGCTAATATTTTATCGACTGAGCATTCGTCAAAATACTCCAAACCTCGACCGAGTGCATAAATAAGCATCTTTTCAGTCATGCATCGTACGAACTGGTCCTTCATTTTCGTTTTGACCGTCTCTTGAAGTTCAATTGCACCCTCGAACAGCGTCCCGTCTGGGAGTTCGCCTGTGGCGTCAATCGTGTTGGTTTCATCCATGTCTCGCCATTTTCCAACCGCGTCATAATTTTCCAACGCGAATCCAAGTTGATCCATCACTTTGTGACACACAGCGCAGGCCGGGTCGGCGCGGTGTTGTTCCATCCGTTGCCGAAGCGTTCCTTTGAGTTCCGCTTGATCTTCTAGTTGCATTGCCGAAGGGTCTGGAGGTGGAGGTTCTTCACCGAGGAGGTTTTCAAGAATCCATTTACCGCGTTTTACGGGAGATGTTCGGGTTGGGTTGGAAGTCAGTGTCAGAACACTGGCTTGAGTCATTAACCCGCGGCGGCCATATTTTGCCATTGAAACCTTGCGGAAATTTTCTCCGCGAATCCCAGGGATTCCATAATGTTCCGCGAGCCGCTGGTTGATGAAAGAACTGTCTGAATCGAGGGCGTCAAGGATGCTCGCGTTGCGTTTGATAAGGTCTGCGAACAGAAGTTTAGTTTCAATCGCCATGTCCCGTTGCATATCGGAATCAACCCCAGGGAATAAATCGGGATCAGGTTTGAAATGCTCGAGGTGCCCTAGTTGAAGCCATTGTTCTATAAAGTTCTCGACGAGTGCATTTGCCTTTGGGTCTTTTAACATGCGAGTGATCTGGCGTCGATATTCGGCAGGATCGGAAAGTTGTTTTCGGGCTGCCAGCCGGAACAATTCATCGTCGGGCATTGAGCTCCAAAGGAAATAGGAGAGACTCGTGGCAATTTCAAAATCGGATAAGTTTCTTGTCTCCCCAAGTGCGGTGGGAGCCTCAACTTTGTACAAAAAGTAAGGCGAAACCAAGACGGCTTGAAAAGTAAATCTTAGCGAGACTTCGAATCCCTGCCCTTCCCCGCGGGACTGGTCGTAGAGTTTCATCAACCGGTCTAATTCACCCTGTGTCGCACGACGGCGATAAGCTCGGGACATAAAGAGGTTGAGTACTTTCTCAGCTTCGACTCTTTGAGCTGCTGCTTTTTGGGGAGCGTTGGGGATTAACTTAAGGTGGTTTCGAGGCAGGGCGCCAATTGGCCCACTCACCGTAGCACTGACAACGTAAAGATTTCGATCGCCCTTGTTACGCTCATAAAAGTCATTCAGGAAACTGACCTCCAATCGATTTTCTCCCTCCTTTAACCGGACGGGAAGCGTGAAGGTTGCTGGTTCATTTCGGGTCGCTCTGACCGTTTTCGAGCTGGAATTTTTTCCGTTGACTGCCACACCCATTTTGACTGGATCGTCTCCCCACTGACTTCCGTAGGCAACGATTGATAATTCATATTTACCGGCTTCTGTGATTTCCAGTGGATGGGTAATGGTACCGTTGGTTGAAAGCGCATGTTCAGATTGAAAGGGGTTCGATCCAGTTGTTTTTTTAAATTGACTTCCGGGAATGGTTTCTTTGAATCGTGGCACTGAAGGATCGACGATTGCGGAGTTGGTAATTTCCTCTGCGGCTTGGAGATATTTTTCCATCAAGATGGGAGGAAGTGATAAGACATCGGCGATATTGTCGAAACCATATCCGACATCGTCTCCAGGGAATTGATCAGCAGGCTCGTAATTGACTCCCATCAAATCGCGAATTGTATTTTTGTATTCGGTTCGGTTTAATCGGCGGATCGTGACGCGGCCTGGATTTATTTCGGTGCAATCGACACTGGTGAGTAGGTTATCTATCCAATCCAGTAAAACTCGGTGTTCTTTATCGGGAAGCGGGGGATCATCTTTTGGGGGCATTTCTTTAGCGGCGACTCGAACAAGAACTTTTTTCCATTTCTTCCGTCCGTTAAGAAGTTGATCGAGGGTGACATAGCCTTCGAGGTTGAAGTCAGCTTCTGCTCCGTCACCCCAATGGCAATCTCCACAATATTGTTTGAGGTTGGGGAGTATTTGTTGTGTGTATTGTCTCTGAATCGAACGTAAGTCGTCTTTATTGTCGGGGAATTCAATTAGATTCCCGATTTTCTCTGTGGATTCACGCGCTTTGGATGGCGTTGAAGATGGATCCGTATTCGCCAATAAAAGCCAACTCGAGTTAGCGATTAAAATTACGCAGCCTAAAAATTTAAGTTTGTTTTTCATGAACGTTATAAGCAAATTTGTGGCGGTGTGAGGGAGCTGGCCCAACCTCTGGATTTTAGCAATTTAGTCGCTTTAGGTGCACCTTCGAACCGGTACCGACGACGATACCGTCCCAAGTGAAACCGTTGAAATATCCCAGATGTCCGGCGAAATGAGGGTGTATTTGCAAAAAAAACCGCCTAAAACGCATTTTTTGGGCAAAAATCAGCGTTTTGCCCGTGTTTTTGGGTAATGCTGTATTGAATTATTGGGCTAACTAAGTCTAATTTCCGCGTCGCGTAATTCGGAAGAACTTGTTTTCCCCGAGTTTCCGAGTTTTTAAATCCAAAACCTACACTCATTGGAGGCATCGTCTTATGGCGAAAAAGACTGGCCCAAAAGCCCCGACCAAGTCCGAAATCATGAACAACATGGCTGAAGCAACAGGTCACACGAAAAAAGAAATCGCAGCTTTTTTTGAAGCCCTAACATCTGAAATTGCAAAAAATTGTCAGGCTGGTGGGCCTGGTCAGTTCACGATCCCCGGTCTTTGCAAAATTGTCGTTCAAGACAAGCCTGCAATGCCTAAGCGTGAAGTAAGAAACCCTGGAACAGGCGAAATGGTTTGGGCCAAGCCACGACCTGCTCGTCAAGTCATTAAAGTCCGGGCTCTTAAGGGCCTGAAAGACATGGTTAGCTAGATCATTAAGATTTGAAAGAACGGGATTCGATAATACTGCAAAGTACTTGAATTTCTCGCTTTTTAATCATGGCATTGAAAACCGTCGGAATTTCCGGCGGTTTTTTTTTGTTTTCATTTCCACTTTGCTACTGTGGAATGCAGTCTCGCATTGGCAATCGATTCTGGAAGCGTCTTCCGGGAATCATTGAATTTTCTTTTTCCAACCTCTGGAAATTCAGGCATAATCGTTCCATCATAAGAATCGAAATTGCAAGCATTCCTATTGGACGCCTTTCGTTTAGGTGTAAATCACTTGGGTGTAAATCACTTGGGTGTAAATCACTTGGGTGTAAATCACTTTGGTGTAAATCACTTTGGTGTAAATCACTTTGGTGGAAAACACTTTGGTGGAAATCACTTAGGCATGTTTGGTCACCCGCATCCTACAATCCCGGATTCGTATTCCATGCCGAAATTTTCTGATCGTGCGTTAACGCTGCCCGCCTCACCTATTCGAAAGCTTGTTCCTTACGCGGAAGTAGCTAGGTCTAAAGGGACCAAGGTGTTTCACTTAAATATTGGTCAGCCGGATGTAGAAACACCACCTCAATTTTTTGAAGCGATTCAGCAGGCTGACTTGAAGGTTTTGGCTTACAGCCATTCAGCCGGAATCGAGTCGCTTAGGAAGCAAATCAGCGCTTACTATGGAAGATTAGGCCATGAAGTATCTGAGGATCAAATTATCGTGACGACGGGAGCGTCAGAAGCTTTAAATTTCATTTTTACAGCGATCGTAAATCCAGGAGACGAGGTTATCGTCCCCGAGCCATTTTACGCGAACTATGTATCGTTTTCATTGGGTAACGACGGCGTTGTGGTGCCTGTATCGACAACGATCGAGAGTAATTTTGCCCTGCCTTCCATCGAGGATTTTGAACAAAAGCTTACTTCGCGAACTCGGGCGATATTGATTTGTAATCCGGGGAACCCAACTGGAGTGCTTTATCCACAAGAGGCATTGGAGGAGTTGCGAGAATTCGCGAAGCGACATGACTTGTTTTTAATTGCCGACGAGGTGTATCGGGAATTTGTTTATGATTCCAACGTTCACCATTCAACGCTGGGGTTGGAAGGATTGGAAGAGAACGTCATTGTCGTCGACTCGATTTCAAAACGATTCTCCGCGTGCGGGGCGAGGATCGGCTGCGTTATTTCTAGAAATGCGGAGTTGATGGATGCAATTCTGAAGATGGCCCAGGCGAGGCTCTCTCCGCCAACTCTGGGGCAATTAGGCGCCGCTGCGGTTTACCAGCTACCCCCAGATTACTACCAAGGCGTGGTGGGAGAGTATGCCAAGCGGCGGGATCTGCTGAAGGCTTCTCTGGATCGAATCGAAGGCGTGGTCTGCCCTGAGATAAATGGTGCGTTCTACGCAATGGTTCGGCTTCCAGTCGCCAATTCGGAGGATTTTTGTCGCTGGATGCTGGAAGAATTCTCACATGAGGGTGCAACCGTCATGATGGCGCCAGGAGCCGGTTTTTATGCAAGCCCGGAGTTAGGGCACGATGAGGTAAGAATCGCTTACGTGCTCAATGAGGACGATCTGAACTCTGCCATGGTCTGCCTCGCAGAAGGCCTCAAAGCCTACGCGAAAGCCCAAGTCTCTTAATTGAGATTCGGCCATTAATTGAGGTTTGGCCGGTAATTGAGGTTTGGCCGTTAGCGGTGGCAAGAACACACGGACCAAGCAAAAAAACGGTGCCTGAGGCAAGCATGCCTCAGCACTTATTTTTTTATTTCTGCTTTCTCTGTTTCCTTTGCTTGGGCTCCAGTCGATTCGCTTGTTTCGGCGTCTGCTTTATCAGGGCCAGCTAATTCGAGCGACTCTGCCGGCGGTTGCCCCGCCTCTTTCTCAGACGCGTCTGATTTTGGAGGTTCGGTTGTGGTTTTGTCATCAGGGGAATCTCCGAGGTCAACATCCTTCTTAGCAGGCATGTCGTCACCAATGTCTCCACCCGATTCTGAATCATTAGTTCCTTGACGGCCAGAGCGACGCTCGTCAATGTATTCGGTCGTTGGAATCAAGTCATCTGCAAATCCATTCACCGCTCTGTAATCGACAAACGATTGCAGAGGGAAATCATCAGGCCATTCGCGATTGGTGACATTTAACATGTCCTGATACTCCTTGACGGCATCCGTGAGTTGATCGGCAAATGCACCATCTTTGAGTTCGGGATAATCGTCAAGGACTTCTGACCATTTACTAAAGGCCGTAAGGTACAGTGAAATTGCTCCCTGATTCGTAATCGACTTGGTCTTCGTTTTATAGTCAAAGTCGTATTCGTCATCATAAATTGACTTCCGCCACATTTCTCTCGCATCGAATAGTGACTGTCGAGCGGCAATTGTCATTTGAGTCGACTCTGAACGATTGCGAGCTTTCCAGTACCGATAGTTAATCGTACCGGCACTCTTGTCAGAGGTTCGGATTTGCTCCAATAGTCTTTGGATTTCGAGTGCCGACCGATCTGCTCGGGTTCGGTCTTCTTCTTTGGCTTCGCGAGCAATCGTCAAATCGAGACCCTTCGCGCTGTCATTTAAGAATCTTGAAATGCCTCGTGCGAGTGCGTTTTGCTCGTCGTTTCTTTCTGCTGGATCCATCGCCATCACGGCTTTTTGAGAGTCCGTAAGTTTGGCTTCGTTCATGAGGTCATCCATGATTTCCGCTCGGGTTCCAGGCGGAACGAGTTCATCAATAATTCTTCTTTCCGCTTCAATGTCGCTCTCGTAGTCAGCAATTTTTTCCAGGGAAACAGTAATTCCCTGTGTGTTGGAGATTTCCTCGTTGCCATAGCCTGTCCATTCATCGCTGGCTTCGCGCCAAACTTCCTGAATGATTTCGTCGGAACGGAATTCTTCCTGGAGTGCGAGCCCCTGATTGCGCAACTGGGCGGGCCGGTACATGTAAAACATCATGTCCGGTTCACGCTGCGGGCAACTGTCCTTTTCAACCATGTCGCGTGAATAGGCATACCATTGGTAAGCCATTTTCCAACTGTCAGGTCCATAGCTGAGTTGATCGTAAAGGTCAGGTGCGATGTGAGTGGACATTTCCTGATGGAATTCATCGTCCTTGCGGAACATGCGTCGAAAAGAGACTTTCTCGTCCGACTTGCCCATTTTGTTGCCTGTAAAGAATCCAAGTTTACTTGGCATTCGATGGTCACGCTTATTAAATGGCATTCCTTGCTTTAGGAACGCGAGGCCTTTTTTAACCCAACTGTATCGATACTCGTAATCGTCGAACTCCATCGACACGTTGTAGGCTAGGTTGTGTGCTTGATACTCCCAGACTTTGACGAAGTTGGGTTGGATCTTGGTGAGCGCCTGTAAAGTCGAAGCGAGTTTGTCATAGTTCTCCTTCTTCTTGTGTTCCATCGCCTGCATCCACAGCATGTTGACGGCGACACCGCGAAGGCCCAGAGAAGCGAGTTTCATCGTCTCGCTGGCCGGATCAATTTCGGACATCTTTGCTTGCGAGAGATTATTCTTTTCTCGCAGCATTGAGAGCACGCCTCCGGCATCCTTGATTTCTCCATCGGCATTTCGTGTTTCCGGACGCGAAACTAAGGAGAGTGGTATCAACAATGCGCCAATACAGGCGATGTAAATGATTTTACGAATGAATGGATTGGAGTTATTCATTTGGCGATTTCTCGTGTTTTGAGTGCAAAGTAACCGAGGATGGTTAATCCGGCACAAAAGCCTAGGGTGATTGTGAGTGCGACCAGAATTCGATCGCTGTCAATCGCGTAGCCGTAAGTTAAGAACTCTGAAAAATTTAATTGATTGAAGTTGGGAGCCAAGTAGGTCATGGCATTTAGTATTTGTACGATCAATTTGTCCAATTGCTCGACAACCGTTTGGGTAACGCCAGTGTCGAGGTCCAGGACCATGTTTTTCTGGGTTACGACTCGAATCAAAGATTCAATTGGACCGCCGCCTTCGTGCGACGCAAGCGTCATTTCGCGGATGAATGCGGTAAAGAAACCAATGATGATCATCACCGAGGTTCCCAGCATTGCAATTGGTGCACTGACAAAGGTACTAAACGCTACTCCCATGGAGATGATGATCATCATCTGGCACCAAATGCCGATGTAGCCTTTAAAAAAGTTGAACCAGTAAACTTCGTCTTGTGCTCGGAAATACAGGTCAGCTTTGGCAACTCCAAGATACTGGTTGTAATCGCGACAGGTTAAATTGAGTTTGAGTTTGCCGTTCTCGCCAGCGAAGTCATCGAACAAGTCGTATTCGCCCTGCTCGAGAAGTTTCCCATCGGGAGCAAGTTTTTTGCCCAGAATCTTTCTCGAAATGGGCAGGGTCTGTACGGCATATTCGTTGGTCTCAAAGTCGATTACTTCGGAAACGAATTTAGGATCTAACTCGTTGGGAACGCTCTCAAACTGAATGCCTCCGGTCACTCGTTTTTCAACGTCTGCCTTGTAGGTTCGGAAAACGCCAAGCGTCATTTCGATTGGAATTACGTCGTTATCTGGGAAGTTACTCTCTCTAAAGTCATCGAAATCGAACGTCGCTTTTGAGAGAGAGAAACGCGACATCGCATTACCCCCGTCGACATAGCCACGATACTCCCATTCCTTTCCGACATTGAGCCCTTTTTCTTTAAGGTTGCCCTGGCGGTCGTAAAATGCGAGTGATTCTCCGTAGATCGGTACTCGGGCGCGGAAATAACCGACGGCTGGCCCAAGTGAAATAACGCCACTGTCATTAATGCTGACTTCATGCGTGTGTCCACCAAAGGGGATGCAAACAACGCGTTCATATTTAGTCGATCCGTTAGGAAGAAGTTCCTCACTGAGAATGTTCGATTCCACTCTTGGGCGAGGCTGACCTTTCTCACGAATGTCTTCGATCAATTCAATCCGGTGATCATGTCCTGAAACTTTATTCGTGACGGCTTCCTTAATTGCATTGTCGGAAACGCGTCGCCCTGTGATACGGGAAATCTTGTCATCAGGGATAGTCGAAAACGAAGCGATGGTTTGTGTTTCTCCAACGATTTGATGGTCGTGAGACAATCCTCGCCAGACAAAGAAAAAGCTGATAACTCCCATCACCACCAAAAGAGCGGTACATAGGGCGCCAAAGCCCACAATCCGCCCTAAGACAATCTCTGTTGAGCGAACCGGTTTTGTCACGACGGTATAAATCGTGCGGTTCTTGATGTCCTCGGGGAGGCTGAAGGAGCTAATCAACATGCCCATTAAGAGCACCAGCATCTGCGTTCCCCAGAGAACGAAGTTGACATAGATTTGGTCCGGGTGTTCCCCGCCAGTATTCATAAACCAGCCACCAAACAGCAGCGAAGCGGCGAAAATACCAAATGTCACGAGAATCACTTTTCGGCGAAGTGACTCTTTGATTGCGAGTCTTGCGATGGCGATCGTTCGTCGTGGCGAGGTGAACAGAAGGTCCGGAACCGCTTGTCCGACGACCTGAGCAACGACGTAAAACGCCTCGAATGGGCCGTGTCGGAATGCAGCAATGAGGTAGCCTGCGAACACGCCCAGAAGAATAGCCGTCAGCACGATAAATCCAAATTGGACGATACCGCTTGATAGCCATTGAGAATAAATTACAAAATCTTCGACAACCATGTTTGATTTTAATCCGTCGTCTGTTTGATTTGAGGGTGGGAACTACTTCGCAAAAGATCCGAGCATTCAGTTGGCGTAAAATTTCTTGTCAATATCGAGCAATCTTAAATGCGGATCAATTAAAACCTATTCTTTCTTATCAACGCCGGCCGAGCGATGGCCTGGCCGTTGCTGACTCTCACGGACAATTCCAAGGAATAAGTCTTCCAGTGTGCTTGTGGGATTCTCGACCGAAACTAGGTCGCCGCCATGCTTTTTAATGACTTCGAGGATTTCTGTGTGGGCACTTTGGGGTAATCCCTTCACTTTAATTTGTGTTTCATCGCTGACTTTCAGTAGACTGTCGACACGCCCAAGTTCTTTGAGATCGCCTTGATAGAGGATTGCGATTCTGTCGCAAACGTCCTGAACGTCAGCCAGCAAGTGAGAGCACATGACGATGGTCTTGCCTTGATCTCGCAATTTGAGAATCATGTCCTTCATGTCGCGTGTACCAAGTGGATCGAGTCCGGACGTTGGTTCATCGAGGAGAATCAAATCAGGGTCGTTGATCAATGCTTGGGCAAGGCCAATCCGGCGAGTCATTCCTTTGGAATATTCTTTTAGTTGTCGACGTTTGGCGTAGGTTAAGCCAACTTGCTCAATGAGTTCGGCAGTTCTTTCTTTTCGGATCTTCGCCGGCATATCGAACAGGCGGCCATAAAAATCAAGTGTTTCCTCGGCGGTTAGAAACTTATAAAGATAGGATTCTTCCGGCAGGTAGCCAATTCTTTCGTTTTTGGTAACCTCAGTGGAATTCTGTCCAAATACTAAAGCTCGCCCGCTCGACGGGAACAACAATCCGAGTAGTAACTTGATCGTGGTCGACTTGCCAGAACCGTTGGGTCCAAGGAGTCCAAAAATCTCGCCTTTGCGAACCTCTAGATCGAGCGCGTTCAAAGCGCGAACCTTTTGCCGTCCCCAGAAGTCACGATAGATCTTGGTGAGGTTTTGTGTTTCGATAACGATGTTCGGATCGTAATCGGGATTGGTTTGTTCTAATTTTCCGGTCGCTTGCGGGGCTTTTTCCGTGGAAGTGTCGGCAGACATTGTGGACGGTTTCTCCGGTAAGAATTTCGTTGAGTTAAGCTTATACGGTGGCCGAGAACACATCGTTACCCGGAAAATGGACGTTTATTTATTGGCGTTTCGGAGCGAGATCGAGTGGAACGACAGATTGACTAAAAATCTATTGCTATGAATCGATATACGCCGCGTTGGAATCAAAGGTTCAGCGAAGTCGCAAGTCTAGGAAATGGACTCGGTTTTTCCTTTAATCAGCTAGATTATGACCTAAGAAAACCTGCGCGTCGGACAATTTTAGTGCGATTTAGCAGGGTCTGAGCGCCAATCAGTTGAAAAATCGGACTTGAACCGTCATCTTACGTAACCCCCATCTTAAATGCCTGTGATTTGATTCACCATGACTTATATGGAAAAAATCAAGTTAGTGGGCGTATGTCCTTCTAATAATTCATACAAACCGTTATGAAATGATTTCGAGAGTTGCGGCGATTAGTGTCGGCTGGCGGCATTCGCAACGAATAGACGTTTCAATCCAAATAACAGGCAGTGTTTGACGCAATCGTTATGCATCATATCAAAACGGAAATTCCGAATTTGTTAGAGGAGCATCTTTTACGCCTCTATGACCGAATCAACTACGAAAGGCAAGATTCGGTGGATAACGAGCATTTTAAGCTCAATAAAATGCGAGAAATTCTTAATCGTTTAGGCAACCCGCAATCAAAATATCCGATCATTCATGTCGCCGGAACCAAAGGGAAGGGGTCGGTATCCAACATGATTGCAAGAATTTTGAGTGCCGGAGGAAAACGAACTGGCGTCTACACCTCCCCTCACCTCGAATCGATTCACCAGCGAATTGAAATTGATGGGAAATACATTTCGGATGAGCAGTTGCTCGAGGTTTTTCAGCGTTTAGACCCTGTAATTCGGGAAATGGATAAACAAGCCGAAGCTACTGAATCGAAGAAATTGACTTTTTTTGAAATCACGACTGCGGCAGCTATCGAATTTTTCGCAAACCAAGGCTGTGACGCCGTTGTTCTCGAAGTTGGATTAGGGGGGCGTCTCGATTCCACAAATGTCTGTGTGCCGGTGACCAGCGTTATCACCAACATCAGTCTGGATCATACTAGGCAGTTGGGTGACACCGTGGCGGAGATTGCGGCTGAGAAGGCTGGGATTATTAAAGAAGGTATCCCCGTGGTCAGTGGTACGGTTACACCAGAAGCAGCGAAGGTTATTGAAGAAATCGCAAAGGCCAGACAGGCTCCCATCTCTGTCTACGGTCGTGAATTCCAGGATTACCTAGTTGGGGAACAACTGGTTGGGGAACAGGAATTTCGGGTCGAAGGTGAAATTGCCCATGACAAAATGAATTCTTCTCCGCCGTTGACGCCCGTCCGCTATAACGTTTCCGAGTTGCGGTTGAAGTTGATTGGTGCACATCAGCGTCGAAATGCGTCGGTTGCGGTCGCCGTTATTGAAACGCTTAACGCTGGAGGTTGGGGAATCTCGGATGCAAGTATTCGTGCCGGTTTATCGGTTGCCAGTTTACCGGGGCGAACTGAAATTATTCCAACACAAGCGACAGTAATTCTCGATATTGCTCATAATGTTGCCTCTGTCCAAGCGCTTATAAACGCCTTGCGGTCTGATTTATCGCAATGGAGCAAGGCTTCGCTGCGTTCGTTAATTTTCGCAACCAGCCGCGATAAAGATGCGCAGGGAATGTTGGAGGAATTGTTGGTAAATTTTGACCGAGTTGTATTAACGCGGTATCAAGACAATCCTCGCGGCAGATCGGAACACGAGCTGTTTAAGTTGGCGGAGGGAATTGCCGAGCAAAAAAGAGGGGAGGGGCGGCGCGTGGCTTCTTTTTCTGTTGAACCAACGCCTGAATCGGCTTGGAAGTTTGTAAACCAGGAGATGGATTGCATCGTCGAAGGCGAGGTAGCGGACGAGGATGTTCGCAAGCAACTCATTTGCATTTCCGGGTCTGCTTTTCTCGTTGCTGAGCTCAGAAAAACCTGTATCGCGGCTCGCATCGAAGGTTGATGCTCTTTGTGTGGTCGAAATAAATCAATGGAAATGAGCCAATTGTTGACGAGACTGCGGATTGCTGATCCAGCTTCGCCCTTAAAACGGCAAAACAGGCGAACGTGAGATTGAGTTGTTTTGTTTTTTCACGGAAAATGAAAACGTCAGATTCTATTTACATTGAACTGTGAGCTCAACCGCTGAGTTCTCGTCCGACGCATCAAGTGAACTACGTTCATGATCTATTTGTGAATTCGTGGATACCTTTTTTCGACCGGCATGATTTTATGAGAAAAATAATTACGATTGCCGCTCGAGAATATCGAGCGATGGTGGGTACAAAAGCATTTTTGTTTTCGATCATCATGATGCCGGTTTTGATGATGGGTAGTTTGTTTGCAATTGAATTGATGCGGAATGCGATCGAAATTCACGATCGTAAAATTGCTGTTATTGATCACTCAGGGGAATTCGCGGAGCTTCTGATTTTGGAAGCTAATCAAAAGAACCTTTCCATTGATCAAGGCATTGATCAAGGCATCGACAATGATGCTGAGACAGCCAGTGAGTCGGAAGAAAAACAGGGCGATTTATTAGGTGGTGCGTTTGATCGGTATTTCTTTGAGCGCATCGACCCGGAACAGGCAACGGATGAATTTAAGTCGCAACTTTCCGAACGCATTCGAGAGCAAGATCTGTATGCTTTTGTGGAAATTCCAGCCAATATTGACGGTGGGCTAAGTTCAGACAAGATTCGATTTTATTCTCAGGATTCTAGTCTTTCCGTTGCGCGGAGTTGGGTTTCGAACATTATCAATACTTCGATTCGCGAGGCGAAATTTGCTGAGGCTGGAATAGACCCAGATGCCGTTGCGGCAGCCAGCGTTCCAATTGAAGTCGTTGGGATGGGGTTGGTTGATCGCGGCCTGGATGGTGGATTCAGTGCCGAAGAAGAGAACGATCCAATGAATGCAATTTTTCTTCCCATGAGCGTCATGATGATGATGTTTATGGTGATCTTCATGGCCGCGCAGCCAATGTTGGAGAGTGTGCTTGAAGAAAAGTCGCAGCGGATTGCGGAAGTCTTACTTGGGAGCGCGAACCCGTTTCAGCTAATGAGCGGAAAACTTCTGGGGACGGTTGGCGGATCCTTAACAGTGTTTGTGATTTATATGACTGGCGCTTTTGGCCTTGCTTGTTGGCAGGGTTATTTGGATCAGGTTCCCTTCCATTTAGCCCCTTGGTTTATCGTTTTTCAGATTACCGGTGTTCTTTTTTATTCCGCAATTTTTATGGCGATTGGAGCCTCGGTCTCACAGCTAAAGGAAGCGCAATCGATGTTGTTGCCCGTCTGGATGTTGATGATGAGTCCGATGTTTGTATGGTTGATGGTCGTGCGTGATCCTTTGGGTGTGATGCCGACCTATTTCTCTTTCTTCCCACCGGCGACACCGACCGTCATGATGTTGCGGTTGGCAACGGGGCAGGCGATCCCCTGGTGGCAACCGGTGATGTCCATTCTGATCATGACGGTATCAACTATCTTAATCGTGATCGTAGCCGCAAGAATTTTTCGCGTTGGAATTCTTTGGCAAGGGAAAACGCCCAAGCTAGGCGAAATTCTTAAATGGGCAATCACGGGTTAGACGTTTTCGATGCGGAGCGATTGCTCCAACAGCCACTGATGTAAACCTGTTTATTCAGTGCTGATTTGCTTTGAAATCCATTCAATGGCTACGCCTTGAGGGGCTTGTTTTGCAATCAAAGTCGGCCGCAGGTAACGAACCTCTTGGCGTTGGCCCGCGATCCGAAACCGATCGCCTTTTTGGAGAATGGGACGAGGTTCAGGCATCTCCCCAAAGGCATAACTGCCGGCCGCTTGACAGGGGAACCAAGTCCCTTTTTGATTGGCATCGGTTAGATAAAACTCTGGATAGGTATGGCCAGGGATCCAGACAGCACGAGCCGGAATTCCCTGAGCTCGACAGATGGCGATAAACAAAGAAGAAAGTTCTTCGCAGTCTCCTTGTTTGACCTCTAAGGCCCGGAGGCAACTGTGGATTTGTTTATCGAATTTGTATTCGATGTTTTCCCGAACCCAAGTGTAATTTTTTTCGACTTGAGACCAGGCGTTGAGTGATTTATCCTCGAGAGAGCTGGCGATCTTTCGAATTTCTTTCGAATTACTTTCGATATAAGGACTTGGCTTGAGGAAGGGTTTGACTTCGCTCGGTAATTTACCGCCACTGGTAAATTCTGACGTGTTTTTTGGGCACGTTATCAAACTCTTTTTGATTTTGAATCGAATGATTGCTGTTTCCGATGTGCCTGCAGCCATTCGATTAACTGAAAAAGAAAACTGTTGAGTCTGTTTGGTTGGGTTTTTGAATCTAATTGCCCCTACGCCGTCCGACTTTTCCTCCGAAAGAATTTCGATTTCCTGTTCAGGCCACGTCATAGGAATTGGGACGGTCGCTGTAATTCCCCGAGCATCCGAAGGAGAAGTTAGTTTCAGTCCAAATTCCCAAACGCTTTCAACGGGTTTCTCGCTTATCGATTTTGAAAGTGATGATGAGAGAAGTCCGTTCTCACTTGGAGTTTGTGATTGGGCTATCGCTGACACTTGGATGAATAAAACTAAAAACAAAGCCTGTTTGTAGTTCTTGATGAGTTTTATTTTGTAATTGGACATAGGAAGATTAGTCTTCGAGAAGGGTGCGTTGAAAGGCGACTGCCGGCTTTGACTTCCCCTGGCACGTAGCAAATTCTCCCACGAATTTTTGGCGGCTTTCTTTCTCGGGTACTTTAATGCTATCTCCTTTTTGAAGCACGATACGGGGTTCTGAATACGAACCAAATTCTCGAACCCCTCCAACGCTGCACGGGAACCAATGAGCTTTACCTTCTGAATCGACCAGCATGAACTCTGCGTACTGTGTTCCCTGCACCCATACCATCCTCGCTGGAATCTTATGCGCACGACACATGGCAACGAAGAGTCCAACCTTATCTTCATTGCACCCTAGGCGGTCGCGGAAGACTTTGATCGTATCGCGTGGAGGTTCGGATGTGTCTTCAATGTTGTCGCGTACCCAATCGTAAATCGCTTCAATTTCTGACCAGAGATCATCGTGTTCGGCGACGATTGATTTGACCTCCTTTTTTAATTTTGAATCACGAAAATTTATTTGAGGGCCAATTCCTAAGTATGGCTTTCCGTCGCGTTGGCTTGTTTTGGGCCTAATAAAAAGACTCGGATCTTGAGGAGCATTGATTTGACTTGTGGAAACTAAAAATGTCATTGAAATCGTGATTTCTTCGCGCGGCCTGATTTGGGGAATCTTGGCGATAATTTGCTTAACTCCCCCTTCGAGGTCCCGATAACCAACGTTAGCAATATTGGTTGGGATTTCATCCTCGGCTACGGCTACGGATTGTTCGGGCCATTCGGTTGGCACCGGTATCGTTAGCAACATGTTAGCGGCAGGTCCTGATCCACCACGGATTTTGGCAGTAACTTTCCATTTGGTAGTTACTGGGTTTGAGAACGTTACTCCTTCGATTTCAGTTTCTTGCGTTTTCTGATCCGCGGAAACATGAACCGCGGAAACCTGAACCGCAGAAACCTGGCTCGTGGAAACGTTTTTGGAATTGTCGAGAGCGGAGCCGACTGCTGGTGTCGGTGTTAAAGTGAGCCAAAGCAAAGATGCCCAGAGGGCGGTGGCGATAGAAGAAACCAGGAGTGTGCTGCGTCGACGCATGGTAATACCCACTTAAATAAGACCGATCCAATACATGATACATCGTATGGATTGCAAGGCAGCCCTTATTTTTTTGATCGGTTGGCAAGATGCTTGGAAGGATCGCTCTCAAAAGTCTGGATTTTATGGATTAAGTAGGCCAGATGGCGTTTGGTACGGATTGTGAATCTCGCAGTCCGTGGGAAGGACATGAAATGTGCGAAGTCACCGTCTGAGACTTTGGAAACCCAGAAACGAAAAAAGAGCGGCAGGCATAAAGCTTACCGCTCTTTTGGATCAGGAGGTTTCTCGGGTCTGCAACCATTATCATTTGATTTCAGGTTGAATCAGTTCGTGATTGTTAGAAATCGGGGGGCGAAACAATGTCGCTCACTAAGCCTGCGTTAAACGAGTTGGTCGAGTTGAGAAAACTAGTTTCTTCTGTCGCAGGAGCTGGAGAGGGGACTTGTCCGTTTTCAACGGGTGCGTTGATTACGGGTTGCATTGCCGGGCCAATCGTGCCGCAATTATCGCAGAGCGGGGCAACGTTGGAGTCGCAGTTCATCATTTGACCTGCGGGTGTGTTGCATGTGCTGCAAGCGTCTCCCTTACACCAAGACCGAAGTTTCGATCGGATTGGTTTATTTTTGAAGGGGTGAGCGAGTGAGTAATCGTTGCATGCGCATCCACTCATTAATCCAGCCAAACACATGCAAGCCGCAAATTGTAAAAATCGTTTCATCGCCATGTCTTCCCATGCCAATCATATGGATACAGTCGAAATCAAGGAGTTGATTTCGGGTGTAGAAACGTACAACACAATCAATGATGTGCAAGTACATCGCGTGTATTTTTTACATCATCTACAAAAAAAACAGGAAGGCCGGCCTAAAACCGACCTACAGTACTTCGAAACACTTTGTCACGTCCATCAACATTTCCGTTTGTAGCAAACATACGGATTAATTCGAAAAGTTCTATTTCCAATGAATATTACTTCTCTGAAACCTCGAACTTGGATTTCCCATTCAATAATAGCCGGCATCCTGTGCTTGGTTAATTCTTACGTATTGGCTGAGGACTATTTATTAAACGAGAGTAAGTCGGAGAACGTCAAATCGACGTTGACTCTGGCAGGGCGTGATTTTGGGAACTTGGACAACGAGACACACTGGAATTCGAAGTTGGTTCAAGGTGAAGGTGAAGATGGTCAGTGGATTGAGACAATCGATACTCGCGGGCGGACACGGATAATTCAGGTGTGCCCAAGAGACGACGTCTGGTTAATTTCTGCCCGTCACTCACACTGTCAACCAGGCGATGTGTCTTTGCTGGAATGTTCCCGCTTGGTCAACGGTTGTTGGCAAAGTGAGGATCTAGCCGATTTGACGAACGATCATGCGAATGACAAAACAAAAGTCACAATGATTTACGTTCACGGCAATCGAACTGATTTGAAATGGGCGAAATCAAGAGCCATCCAATTTTACGACAACTCCCTTCGGAATTGTGATCGACCTCCACTTAGGTTTGTTGTGTTTGCCTGGAAGTCAGAGGCTGAAAAGGCACGTGTCATTCCTGATTATAAAATTAAATCAAATCGCTCCGTTATGGTTGGCAAGGCATTTTGCGAGCTCCTGGATCATTTCGATGATAGGAAAATGTTATTGGGAGGTTTCAGTCTTGGCGCTCAAGTCGTGTTGTCAGCGATGTCCGAGGCGGAGTTGCGAGATATGTCATCGAAAACAGGGCAATATCAAGTAGCTGTTATGGCTCCAGCAATCAACTCGGAGTTTTCAAGGGCGAGTTTGGCAATCTATCCACAGAATACCCTCGTTCGACACACGGATGTATTTGTCAGTCGCGACGATTGCGTAGTAAAGGTCTCCGAGGCGATTAACCGTCGCACGAATGCCTCTTGTTTCAACATCACTGATCTGAGTGGTTATCAAGGAGGGGAGTCTGTTTCTGTCCACGATATCACCTGTGAGGTGACCAGACGTCACTCGATTGATAACTACGGTCGTTCACCTTCGGTAGTTTCGCGTGTCTGTGATTTGTTGAACGAGGTTTTCCAAGAGGGGCAAGCTATTTCCGGTAACCGAGATGCGGTAAAGTAGCAGTTAGGCACACTGGCCAATTTCAGACAGGCGGCGGACGCTTTTGAATTTAACGCTGTGTGGGCTGTTTTTAATCCGCTGGCTCGATGAAACAAGTGGAAGTGCCCCTAAACCAGCCTTGCCCGAATAGTTTCCCAAACGGCCAGCTTCGAAGTCACTTCAATCATAGATTTTGACTTGCAAAGCAGGTGACTTGGCCTAGTATGGTCGCTTCTTTGTAAACAACGATTAAACCGGTAAAATTGCGGCTCCGGGGTGTTAGCACTGGCAACTTCGAAAGCGGTGAAGCGCGTCAATTCTGTTTTTATTAGGCCAGCCAACAATGTACACGCTGTTGATCATCTATTGCGTTTTGATCGCGTTGGCGTCGCTGTTCGGTGGTTCGGTGCCCTCGTTGGTGAAATTGACTCACCGACGCATTCAATTGACGCTCAGTTTTGTATCGGGCGTAATGTTAGGTGTCGCATTTTTGCATTTGCTGCCTCATGCATTTTACAAGCTGGGTAGCATCGAATGGACTGCCGGAATTGGGTTGCTTGGTTTGCTGTTTATGTTTTTTATGATTCGGATGTTTCATTTTCACCAACATGATCTGGCGGTTGATCGGGAGCACGATCACAAGCACAAACAACTATGCGATCACGAGAATGATCATCACCACGTCCATTGCGAAGATCATGGTGGCGGTGTTGATATCAGTTGGCTCGGCCTCTGTTTTGGTCTTGCGATCCATACGATTATCGACGGGATCGCATTAGCTGCGGTTGTCCAGGCGACTTCTCCAACTGGTCTCTCGTTGGCAGGTTTGGGAGTGTTTCTCGCCATCGTCCTGCACAAGCCTTTAGACGCGTTGTCGATTACTTCGTTGATGGCGGCGCGGGGTTGGAATGTACAGCAGCAATTGACAGTTAACTCGGTGTTCGCTTTGATGTGCCCCTTGGGAGCAATTCTTTTTGCCTTTGCGATCGATCAAAATGTTGCTTATCGAGATTCAATCCTTGGAATCGCCTTGGCTTTTTCCGCAGGTATTTTTCTTTGTATCTCGCTGGGGGATTTGCTGCCGGAGGTGCATTTTCATTCCCATGACCGATTGAAATTGTCAGGCATGTTGCTGCTTGGTGTTTTGCTTGCCTTCGTGATTGAAATGACTCATTCACACGAACGGCAGTCACCTGAGGAGCCCGAGGTGGCTCAGATGAGTGACATTGGCGAAGCAAGGTTGTCAGCGTTTCCAAGGCATTGAAATTGATTGCGGCCAACTCAATCATGCTTCTGGCGGAGACGATGAGCCAAAACTGCAATCTGATTTATTCAAGGGCTTCATTCATGGCATCAGGTGAAGGTGCGTTTTCAGTTTCGATAAATTGCTTTAGTTTTTCGAGGCTCATCGTGTACTCATTCGTCATGTGAGAAGAAAAGAGCCAGCCGAAGTAACCGTAGAACGGACCCCAGGGAAGTTTTCCATTGCTGGACCATGAAACTTGTGTTGAGCTTCCATTCTCTGCAAGTTCAAAACTACTAAACATCCTAGGGCGTTTTTCGAAGTCGGTTGAGTACTCAATTCTTTGATTGGGTGTAGACTTCGTGATCCAAATTTTTCCTTTTCCGCGAATGTCCGTCCAGCTCAGGGCAGCGTCCTTACCCGACGTTTGCTCATTAAATTTCATTTTTAAGTCGGTGATTTCGGCAGGATTGAATTGCCGTGACCAATTTGGCCAGTTTTCTAACGAATCCAGCTGGGCAAAGATTGCTTCCGGTTTTCCCTCGATCGTCAGCGAAGAGGTAAACGAATAAGATCGCGGAATCAAACAACCAAGAAACGCAAAAAATAAAATAACCGATCCGAAGAGCAGTATCGCTCGAAAATAATACTTAAGCATTGATGGATTACTCAACCGATTGATGAAAAACCCTGAGGCAGGGGACGAGGTTGCAGATTCAGTTGTTAAGGCGTTTGATTGCTAAATTTCGAAATTCGACAGGGTCGCTATGGCCTGCGAGTCCAAAATAACCAGAGGTGCGATTTTTGCCCGGATGCGGACGGCCAGCCATGAATTCGGTGGCTTTGCTTAGATCACAATCGAGGATGACAGTTCCATTCAGCTCGACTTTGATTTTAGAACCAGTGACCGTTACTTCTTGAAAATTCCATTCGCCAACCGGGCGTTGGTAACCGCGATGAGCGGCGGCCATGCCGTAAGCCGAGCCATGGAACTGGCGATCATCGAGTTTGCTGAATTTTTCAGCGTCGTTGTCGAGAACTTGAAGTTCGCACATTCCCTGATAGGCAGTGTCACCTTGGCCAGGGTATCGAATTGCGAGACCGTTGTTACCGCCGGGAGGAAGTTTGAACTCAAGACGGGCGACAAAGTTCTCGTACTCGTCTTTGGTGTGAATCGTTCCTCCTTTTCCTTTCTTGCAGCGAATGCTGTTGTCAATGACCTCGTAATTATCGAGTGGGCCTTTCCATCCGGTCAGGTCGGTTCCATTAAAGATTGATTTGAATCCATCATTGTTTTTTGCAGCGAGAATCTGATTCGCTTCTTCCGGGCCAAGGTCGCGGGCGTAAATGTTTCGCCATTTGATTGGGCCACCATGTGTTTGCAGTTGAATTGGCCCTTTGGCAATGAGCGGCAGTTTGTTCTTCTTGCCCCAGTAATTAGCCATGATCGCATGGTCGACCACTTGTTTGTCGTTTAGCCAGACACTGGTTCGCGATCCAATCTGTTGAATTTTAACGCGGTTCCATTCGCCAAACGGATTGTCGGCCAACACAAGCGGGTCCTTGCCAGCGGAACCACCCGGATTGTTCCAAAGTCCACCGGAACCTTGGTCAGCACCCAGCTTAAATTTGTTTTTGTCGGTATAGTCCCAGATCTGTACCTGGGGGGTGGCTTTAAGGTAGATGCCACTGTCAGCTAGTGGAACGGTTTTGTATTCAATTAAAAGTTCAAAGTCGCCAAACTCCTTTTCGGAAGTCAAAAATGGGCCCTTGCCATCGTTAACGATTTCTCCATTCTCTACTCGCCAAAACTTATCTGTGGTTGATTTCGCATCGGCGATTCGTTTGGCCTTTGCGGCATTATCCATGCCTGACAGGCTGCGCGGGTCATACGTTTTAATCGCGTACCAACCGTCGAGGTTTTTTTCATTGAAAATTGGCTGGAAAGCGTCGTCGCCCCCTTGGCCAAAACTTGGACTGGCTCCGCAGACGATTATTGCGAATGCAGTTAAAACAAAAAGTAAGTTCAGTTGGTGAGCTGGCTGTTTATTGTTCAATTTTTTCTCGACAGTTTTGACGTGAAAGAGGCATTAAATTTGACTACAACATCTTAACCTTCCTGCAGGGGACGGACTACCAATCTTTAAGAATTTTAGTATCCGCACTCACAAGTATCCTGCGTTTTTATATTGAATATCAAAGTCACGCTAATGAATGATCCTTCGAATTCGGTAATCTCCGAAGAATTCTCCCGCCTATCTGTTGATTTGCTCGATCAGTCCACTGTCAAAATCAACCATTGTCTTGGTCAGTTATCGGACGATCAGATTTGGTGGCGTCCCCAGCCGTCTATGAATAGTATCGGGAACTTGTTGATTCATTTAGCTGGAAACTTAAAGCAGTGGGGAGTCGTTCCGTTTACCCTGGCCGATGACCATCGTGATCGAGAATCTGAATTCCAGCCTGAAGTGCGACGCGAGGTTGACGATTTGGTTCAAGAATTGGAATCACTTGTGGGAGCTGCGAAGGATCAGTGGCAGTATTTATCTGCAAGTCAGTTGAGTAAGACAATTAATATTCAAGGTTTTGGTGTTTCGCGATTGCAGGCTATCTCTCACGCATCAAGCCATTTTGTGGGCCACACACACCAAATCATTCAGCTGACACGGTTGCAGCTTGACAACGATTACAAGTTTCACTGGACCCCGAATGAGCCTCGGGGAGAGTTGCCGATCTAGGAGTCGGCCAATTAGTGCCTCCGTGGACCCAGTTAAATCCTCATAGATTCGTATGCTCGATGTCTTAAATATCGCCATGCAAATCATTTTGCATTAAATGCCTGAGCTCAAATAAGTGCGTGCTTCAATGCTTCTTGTTTAACGTGGGTTGGGAGCAGTGCTAGCGTTTTTCTGCCATTGCTCGACGGCCATCGTCAGTGAGCTGATTGGAAATTGATCTAGGTTGAAAAATTAGAGTGGATTAGATTTGCATATTGGAGTTTTTCCGCTGCTTATTTTACTGCTTTTTCCGAATTTGCTCGTTTCAGATTTCGGGAGAAAATTAGTATCCGGATCGAATGGAATCGGCGGTTACCTGATTGGTGAGAAATCATCGAATCAATTGACAAATGGAGTTGAGCAATGAAGTTTACTGATCTTTTCATTGAGGGCAGTCGTCAGCAGCAAGACCTTCAACTCGGGCCATTCTCCGATGGTCTTTCGGTAGTCTGTGGCGTTTCCGGGGCGGGAAGAACTCGTGTTCTGGAGTTTTTTCGAGACGCTTGCCTCGGACTCAAAGCTGATTTTGACCCTTATGGAACCTGCAATCAAGCAGGGCGACTTGGGCTTCAATTTGCATCGGTCTCTTGTGAGTTAAATCGCGGACAAGAATCTCGAACGACGATCAAGCGTCGTTTTGAAAGTAGCGATGTGGAGCATTGGGATGCTGATGCCTTGGCGGATTACTTAGCACCTGTGAATTCCGAATTGTTTGACTCTGTTTTTTGTGTGAGTTTTCTGGAAACTGCAGCTAACGCAAGAAGGCTTGCCGGAGTACTGCATCGACAATTAGGAGTGCCAGTTGGTAAGAATTCGACCGCGCAGCGGGATGCTGTGATCAAGAGGGAGCGGGATTCGCAAATGCGTTTGGAACAATTGGCCGTTCTGCAGGAGCGAATGGAGACGCTCGATCTGGAGCGGCGTGGAATTTTAGACCATTCTCGGCCAAGTAAAAAAGGGCAAGCGGCTGAGTTGAGTAGGGTTGAGCTTGAAATAAATAATGTGGTTGCAGCGATTAATGAAATTGGACAACGACAAGCTGGCCTTGTGAGTGAATGCAATAATTATGAGGCCTCTGCCAATTTGAATTCATCGTTAGCCCTTAAGACGGTGTCTGAAATTCGTCCTCTGAGCGATGAACTATCATCGCTGTACGCACGCCTTGACCATGTCGAGGGGCAGATCCATCGTTGGAGGAAATTTCAGCTTAGTGTTCATGAGCAGCGCGTCCAAATTCGAGACGAAATGGTGGTTTGGAATGGGCTGACGCTTGATTCAGACGAGCATCCTTACCATCATTCCAGGGAGATTTTAGTCTCATTAGAAAACAAGGTAGATGAAGTTGATCGAAATGCAAAACATTGGGGGGATGCAGCAGCGGCTCGGGTTGATACCGCCAGCATGGCCCGAACGGTTGGCGCCATTTGCAACAGTATGCGAGAGGATTTGTATGGTTTGTGCGACGAATTAGCACACCAATACAAACACATGCGACACAAATCTGCGGCAGCTGAATTAAGACAGTTGCGGGCTCTCTATAACGAAATTGGCTCCAATTTACAGAAGTTGGCACACGAAAGAAAATCGATTACGGAAAGCGTGCGAGAGTCCGACGTTTTTGGTGCAAACTTGATTTCTTTAAGTGACACCAGTTTTATGGCTTCCGCGCGAACACTCGGTTTCGAAGAAACTCGGAATCGGTATTTTGCCGAGACAAACGCGAAATCGAGTAGTGCAGGGGAGGCCGCAAATGATCTTCAAGATCGCTTAACTGCAATGGATCGGCGTCGATCTGAATTGCTCGCAAGTGCACGTTCTTTGGAAACAGAGTTAGATCTTTTGCGGCGAAGGCATTTATCTCTACTTGAGCAGCGGTCGGCATTGACTCAATCTGAGAGGCCTGTGGATTGGACAACCAAGGTCAAGGAAATTGACCAAAAGTTAATATCGTTGAGGTATCAGTGCGAAGCACTCAACAGTCAGAGTGAGATCGAACTGCCGCCGGCTAATCCAATTGTCGAAGGAGCAAGTCGTGCACTGGAGAGTTTAACTGAAGGTGAATTTGACGCAATTTGGTTGCGAAGTTCATACCTTCCAGAAGTATCCAGCGAGGTCGGTACCTCGGCGGTCGAATTGATGGTAAGAAATCGACTGGGGCATGAAGTGGAATTCTCTCTGTTAGCGCCTGAGCTTCAGAATCGAATTTATTTAGCACTCATTTTGGGAGTAAAGAACCACTTGCGGCAGAACGGAATTGAAATTCCGACCTTCATCGACCATGCTTTTGTTCATCTTTCTGACCAGGGTGTCCAACGATTACTGCAGGAAGTGGATGGTATCATGGGCGGGGGGCATCAGGTGATTCTCCTAGGTCGCCCCATTGAAAAGGGATGTCTACCACCAGCGAAAGTCTTTGAGATTCCAACGGCAGAACACGTCGCTGAAGTTTATGCTGCTGGGGTCATACACGATATCGTTGAAGGGCCAAGTGTCGCGATTGCTACCGAACCTGAATGGCGGCCTGAAGATTTCGTAGCGACTGAAGTTTATGCGGCGGGTTTTCTACCCCGCCCCTACCCACTTTCAAAGTATCCCCGGTCACAATCTCGGTGGGCGATCGAGGAAGACGAATTAATTGTTAGCTTGCCATTTCCAATTTCAGGGCAGGTACAAATTGCTGGTGATAAAATCGAAGCCCCTACTCCTCGGGTGAATCAACCGGCGGTTTCTTCAGTTTCGGTTAGTATGATCGGTGATCGACTAGGGTACGTTTCAAGTATAAACGAGACCACAAAGTTGGATCAAATGGGGTTTTTTGATGCCAAACAATTGCGATTGTTTCACGCTCAGGGAATCGAGAGTGTTGGCGATCTATTGGTTGTAGACGAAGAGGTGGTTGGAGAACTCAATCTCCATTCAGAACAACTCGACCGGTGGCAAGCACAGTTGTGGCTGTTGATGCATGTTCCAGGACTTAGGACACCCGATGCAAAAGTTCTGGTCGCTTGTGGAATTACGGATCCAGAGCATTTGGATACCTCGTTTCCACAGCAGATTCTGGATCGAATCGAGCGATTTTTCTCGACGAGTGAAGGTCGGCATTTTGGAGTCAAGCGAGAGTCAATAACGCTCGATCGTATTAATGGTTGGTATCGGTCTCTCGACCGAGCACGGGACTTGATAGAAAATGAAAGTCCTGAAACATCCGAGGCGATAGAATTGGAAAGCCAACCGGGGAGTGATTCTGATAGGGCTAAGCCCGCGAGTCGTAAGCCGGGAAGCCGAAAGCCGTACCAGCGGACAGCTCGTGGTTATCAGGCCCGAGATTTTGCGCCAGAGGGGAATGTGATTAAGTCAAACCGAGCCTCGAAAACGGCGCGACTTTCAAAGCATGGCAACCAGCCCCTGCTGGCTCGCCCGCCTCGAATGCACTCTAACGCCGCCGTTGCTCAAGTGGCTCCTAGTGTACCTCCGGTGTCGATTCAGAAAAATCAAAAATCAACCAGCCGTAAGCAGACAGAAAAAAAGGAAAATACAAAACCGACCTCACTCAAGTTCTATCTTGATTTGAGTGATCATGTGGAGGCGGCCCCGTCGATCGGGCCAAAAACAGCTGAGAGATTCGAAAAAATTGGTATCAATACGGTGGCTGAATTTTTGAAACACACCGCAGAATCGATGGAGACAAAGCTAAACTACAAGCGAATCTCGGAAAAAATTATTCGGGTTTGGCAGCATCAAGCGAGGTTGGTTTGCCGTATTCCAAACCTGCGAGGCCATGATTCGCAATTGCTTGTTGCTTGCGGTATTACCGAGCCAGAAACTTTGGCGACGATGCAGCCGCAAGCGCTCCTCGAAATCATTGCTCCATTTTCTGAAACCAAAGAAGGTCAGAAAATTATTCGCAATGGTAAAAATCCTGATTTGGAAGAGGTCAGGAATTGGATTAGCTGGGCCTCCAACTTTCGGTCTCTCCAGGCTGCATAGCGTCCTGGAGATGCCGTTTTAAAGTAACGGAATTGACTTGGGGATTACTTAAACGAGCGGTCCGGCATTGACTACATCGTCAGAGGCTTTGTCAGCGTAGGCGGTAAAATTATCGCGGAATTTTGTCGCCAGTAATTTAGCTGTCTCTTCGAATGCCACTGCGTCCGCCCAAGTTCCTCGTGGCTGGAGGATTTTCCCTGGAACACCTACGCATGATTTGGGGATTCGCAATCCAAAAATTGGGTCGGTGGTATAGTCGGCAATCGCCAGCGAACCATTGTGAATGGCGTCGATAATAGCACGTGTGTATTGAAGGCTGATGCGCGAGCCGACTCCGAACGCTCCCCCGCTCCAACCTGTGTTGACCAACCACGCACTCGTTCCATGAAGTTGCATTTGTTCGGCCAGCAATGTGGCGTATTTAGTGGGATGCCAAACTAAAAATGCTGCGCCAAAGCAGGCGGAGAAGGTCGCTTCGGGATCCTTGACTCCTACTTCGGTTCCAGCGACTTTGGCAGTGTATCCACTGATAAAGTGGTACATTGCTTGTGCGGAGTTCAGTTTGCTAACTGGGGGCAGCACGCCAAAGGCATCGCAGGTCAAAAAGACAATGTTCTTTGGTGAATCCGTGATACATGGAATTCTGGCGTTATCAATGTACTCGATCGGATAAGAGCAACGTGTATTTTGGGTCAACGAGACATCGGTGTAATCGACTTCGTGCGTGAGTCGATCCTGTACCGTGTTTTCAAGCACGGAGCCGTAGCGGATGGCATCGAATATTTGGGGTTCTTTTTCTTTGGAGAGGTTGATGCATTTTGCATAACACCCTCCCTCTATATTGAAGACTCCGTCGTCGTTCCAACAATGCTCATCGTCTCCAATAAGCGGTCTGGCCGGATCGGCGGAAAGTGTTGTTTTTCCAGTTCCCGAAAGCCCAAAGAACAGAGATACATCATGTTTCTCACCGACGTTGCATGAGCAATGCATTGACAGAATATCTCGTTTGGGCATGAGATAATTCATGATGGTGAAAACGCCCTTTTTCATTTCACCGGCGTATTCGGTTCCCAGAATTACCATTTCACCGCGATCAAAATTGATCGAAACAGAGGTCGGTGAATCGACCCCTTCAATGGAAGTGTCAGCAGAGGCTTGTCCAGCGTTGTAGATGACGTAATCGGGTTCGCCAAAATCCGCCAATTCCTCAGCGGTTGGTCGAATCAACATGTTATGCATAAACAGTGCATGGTAGGCCCGCGAGCAGATTACACGTATTTTCAGGCGGCAGCTGGGGTCCCAGCCTGCGAAGGCATCAAGAACATAAAATTGAGGGCACTCGTCCAGGAATTCGGTCGCCTGTTGTTTTACTTGTGTGAAAGAATCCTCCGGCAGGGGAATGTTAATTTCACCCCACCAAACATCGTCGTTAATGCTCTCTTGCTGGACGATTCGTTTGTCTTTAGGACTACGTCCGGTTTTCTCACCTGAATTCGAGGACAGACCTCCAGTGCTGGTGACAATACCCTTGTCGAATTTGATGGCCTCTTCGTAAAGACGAGCTGGGGCTGCATTTCGTAAAATTCCCTCTGGGAATTTAGGTAGACTTAGTGAAGCAATTCTTGATTGGTTCGGTGTGGCCATGTGATCGTTCCTGCGTGGACCGGAAACGGGAGATTCTGCGAGAGGAAACAATGTTGCTGCTGCACAAAAGCGAGCAGAATGTTCTTTCGGAAGCTCCCTAAATGAGTCGATTTCAGTTAATGTTTCTGGGTAGTTGTTTTAGGTTAACTACCTTATCGATTCTGTCAAAGCCAACTCGCGAGCCGATTCTTCATATTTTGCTGAAGCCAAAGCAATCCTCGGAGTTCGAGGGCGGACTTCCATATATTGAATGATTTTTCCCGCAGTCCGGCGTTTCACTGTAAGATTAGCCTAACTAAAGAGGACGTTTTTAACCTAGACGCTTGGCAGTTTCGAATTTTAGAGAAGGAAGAAGAACGGTATGTCCTTAACACCAGGTGAGCGGTTTCGAACGGCGATGGCTGAAGAAAAGCCGCTGCAAATTCCCGGCACAATTAACGCCTACACGGCGTTACTTGCTCAGCGCGAAGGTTACCGCGCAATTTATCTTTCGGGAGCCGGCGTCGCGAACGCTTCCTACGGAATGCCGGATTTGGGTATGACATCCATGTCGGATGTTTTAGTTGATATTGAAAGAATTACTTCTGCCTGCTCAGCACCGTTATTGGTTGATGCGGATACAGGCTGGGGGCACTCTTTGTGTATCGCTAGAACCATCAAAGCGTTCATCAAAGCGGGAGCTGCCGCGGTCCACATCGAAGACCAACAGGCTGCCAAACGCTGTGGTCACCGACCTAACAAAGCGATGGTGAGCACCGGCGAGATGGTTGATCGTTTGCATGCGGCGGTTGATGCGCGAACGGACGAGTCGTTTGTGATTATGGCACGTACCGACGCACTGGCCGAGGAGGGACTGGAGCAATCAATCGAACGCTGTCAAAAATATGTTGAAGCAGGAGCTGATGTAATATTTGCGGAAGCGATCACCGACGCTGAGCATTATCGGTTTTTCACTCAATCGCTCAGTGTGCCTGTGCTGGCGAACATGACCGAATTTGGAATGAGCCCACTAATGACGGTCGAGCATCTTTCAGAGGTGGGGGTGGAGCTGGTACTCTACCCGCTGACTGCGTTTCGAGTGATGAGTCAGGCCGCCGGGGCAGCTTATGAGACCATTCGGAAAACGGGCACCCAGAGTAGTATTGTCGATCGAATGCAAACCAGAAAAGAACTTTACGAAGTGCTTGATTACCACGCGTACGAGCAAAAAATAGACGACCTATTAAAAAAGGCTGATGCAGAATGACAGTTAAGAAAAAAACAGGCGGACTTGCTGGTGTTGTTGCTGGCGAGACTGCCATCGCAACGGTAGGCAAAGAAGGCAAGGGTTTGAATTATCGTGGCTACTCGATTCATGATCTGGCAGCCGAAGCGACATTCGAAGAAGTTGCATTTCTACTTCTTTACGGTCACCTTCCCTTGAGAAAGGAGCTCGATAGCTTCACTGCAAAGTTAGTAAACGGACGCCAATTGCCCGAATCGCTGTGCCAAACGTTACGGGCGATTCCAGCCGACGCTCATCCGATGGACGTCCTGCGAACGGGATGCTCGATGCTTGGTGTCCTGGAGCCTGAGACTTCGTTTGACCAACAAGAGGAAAAGGCAGAACGTCTGCTGGCTTGCCTTCCTTCCATGTTGGTGTACTGGTACCGCTTTGCTCAAGACGGAACTGAAATCGATTTTGATTCGAGCGAGTCTTCGATTGCAGGATATTTTTTGGAGAAAATGCACGATGCTACGCCATCGGATCTTCATCGCCGCGTGATGGATGTATCGCTCGTTTTGTATGCTGAGCATGAATTTAATGCGTCGACTTTTACTGCGCGAGTATGCACCGCAACACTTTCTGATTTGTTTTCCGCAATCACCGGAGCGATTGGGACGTTGCGAGGTCCTCTGCACGGTGGAGCCAATGAAGCGGCGATGGAGTTGATTGAGCAGTTTCAAACGCCGGATGAAGCAGAAGCTGGCATCATGGAAATGTTGTCGAGCAAAGCCCTGATCATGGGGTTCGGACATCGTGTTTACTCGATTGCAGATCCTCGTAATGAAGTAATTAAAGGCTGGGCGAAACAGCTTTCCGAAGCCAATGGAGATACCGTGTTGTATCCAGTTTCCGAGCGCATCGAGCAGGTGATGTGGCGGGAGAAAAAACTGTTTCCCAATCTCGATTTTTATAGTGCTTCGGTTTACCATTTTCTTGGAATTCCCACCGAAATGTTTACCCCGATTTTCGTCCTTTCAAGAGTCTCGGGTTGGGCCGCCCATGTGTTTGAGCAACGTTCCAACAACCGATTAATCCGGCCTGGAGCAGAGTACATTGGCCCAGAGCAGCTCGATTTCGTGGCAATTGATGATCGAGATGCGGCCACAGAATCCGTTTGATGGAAGACGCAGGGATTGCAATTAAGGAATGTAAGTTTGAGTTGCTAATCCAGTTGTGCCGCTGCGGATTGGTCGACAAACAAGAATAACTCACCCGCGGGGGCAATATGAGAGGTGGGGTAGTCGCGATAGCGCCCCGATTCCTGCATGATTTCAGCAAGGATTGGGGCTTTGCTTTCACCGGTGATTAAGAAATAAACGGAAGCACTGGCGTTGATGATCTTCCCAGTGATCGTAATCCGTTTCTGTCCGCTCTCCGGGTGAGTTGCAACTTCACAAATCCGTTCCGATTCGAGGAAGCTAATTTGATGTGGGAAAATGGATGCCGTATGACCGTCGGCGCCCATTCCTAGGATCATAATATCGAACGAAGGGATGTCGTTTCCGTTATGGGTGAGGACGCCAGAGATTTCTCGCTCGTAGCGTTCGGCCTCGATAGCTGGTTCGTTTTCTCCAAGAACACGGTGGATGTTTGTGGAGGGGATATGAATTTTCGACAGTAACAAACGATAGGCTTCGCCGTAATTGCTATCCGCATCATCGGGGGCGACGCACCTTTCGTCTCCCCAGAAGAAGTGAATTTTTGTCCAGTCGACCGATTCGGCGTGTTCCTCAGCAAGCACTTGAAACAGTAGCTTGGGGGTGCTGCCGCCCGAAAGCGAGACAGTGATCACATCTTGAGCGGTAGATAAGGACTGAAGTTTGGTGACAAATTCGTTCGCAAATGATCGAGCGACTTGAGGGTTGTCGGGAAATATTTTGATGACGGGTTTCACGGGGATTGTCCGTAGTGGTTTGCGAATTGGGTAAGTTAATGATTGGCGAATAGATGCCGAAATTCCTTGGGGATTTTCTTTCGTTCACCGGAAGCGAATCGCACCGGTTTTTGGTCGATAAAATTGAACGTATCTTGAAACCATGGGCGACTGTAAACGAGATACAGGATAGGCCGAGCATAATCAGCCTCGTTCGCCATCCCGCCGTGAATCACACGGTAGTCCATCAGGTAAACGTCACCACGATTGGGCAGCGGAATGCTCGCTTGGGGCCACTGAGGATTTTCGGACAATGCTTGAAGTTCCTGCCGTGCAGTCACTCGTCGATGACTACCTTCCCATATCGCCGTGGAGCCTGTTTCCTGTCTGATATCGACCAAGGGAATGACGACTGTTAGTGCATAGGGAGGGGTTTTTCCGCATGCTTCGGGGGACTCAAACAAGGGTGGATGATCAAAATGGATGGGTTGGTGTTTCGCACCTGGGTAGCTGAGCACCGAACCAAAGCTTGAGATGACACACTGATGTCCTAACAGGGATTGTACAAGTGGAAGCAGGATTGTGTTGGCGTAAAGACGTGGGTCATTAAACGGTGGTTTGAGTTTGATGGAAATCATGAATCGCTGGTCACCAACGACTGCGTGTTTCTTTTTTAATTTCTTTAGAGGTTGGTCAGTGTATTTTTGTCGATAGGCACTGGCTAATTCGTCAACAAACGAGGGAGGTATGGCGTTTTTTAACCACAATGCTCCATGCTCAAGAAATAAATTCTTCGCTTGCTCACTGGTGTTTTCGCGCAATCGTTGTTCGTGTTGTTCTGGCGTGGAAACGTCGATTGTTGAATTCATGGTAATCAAATTCGGCCGGCGATTTGTCGATGGCGATCCCATCCGATTGTGCCCTATTCTACAGTCTCCGGAATTCATAGTCAGGTATGCGTGAAGTAAATGTTTTCGCAAAATATTTTGAGATTCTACAGCAGTTTGTCGAAGGGAACGCGTACTAAGGGATGGGGGTTGCCTTCGTTCAAGTGACGCGCTCTCTTTTTTGCGAATTTGGTTTGTATTCGAATCCAATTTTGGATTCATTTTGTCTTATTAATTTGGTAGGATTGAACCTTCGCGTTTCGCCAAATACGAGGGGAATTGATGTTGTTCGTGCACCGCTGTCGGGTTTTTATGTTGCTTGTTGCTGTCGTTTGCATCGTTGGTTGTGATACGCAAACACCGACCGATAAAATCCAAGTTCGTTTTGATGAAGTTAAAAATGCTACGACTGAGTTTCATCAGAATATGGTTGAAATCACAGACAAGGCTTCCGCGGAGCGAATTTTGCCTGACTTAGAGTCGAGCCATCAGAGACTAGCGGAAGCGTTTAATGCTCTCGACGAAGCGACTGTGACGAGCTCCCGAGGGGCCCGTAAAATATTAATAGACGTAGAGGATTATAAGAAGGATCAAAGAGAGTTACTGAAAATTCAATTCGATCGTCTGAAAGAGGATGAATTCGTCAAAGCTGTCGTTGAGCCTTTTATGCGACGGATCAATGCATTTAAGCCGATGTGACAAACAATGCTGGCTCTTTCGTCAGCTATTTTACAGGCAACTATTTTACAGGCAGGTGCTAGGCCCAATTTCCAATGCGGTGGTAGAGATTGCTGAATTGAGTCGAAAGTGCGGTTCACTCCGCTAGGTTATTTCTGTGATCGGAGTTAAACTTCACCCCTTTGACGGAGCTATGTTTTTGACGGAGTTATGTGTAAGTGAGTGGGATGCCTAACGCGACTGCCCAATTGGCTGAAATCGTAAAATTACTCGGCAGGCTTTGGCTGTTCGAAGTCAATCAATCAACCCTTGACTCTATGTGTGGCCCGGTATTCCGAGAGCCCTACGAATCTCTAGGGGGTGAATTGCCTGATGTCGTTTCACCAGAACTGGTGGAACAACTTGCCATTGAATACTGCGAGCTTTTGATTGGGCCAAAAGGCCACATTTCACCAGTCCAATCGATTTGGGCTGACGATCAGTATCAAGCTGCAACCGCTGCTTCTATGAGCCGGTTCTTTGACGTTTTACCTGGCTATTGTCCGCAGTCTTCGTTGCAAGATCACCTAGGCGTTCAATTTGATTACTTGAGTGAATTGATGCGACTAGTTAGGGATCCTGAACAAGGTGAGGTCGTGCGCGAGGTCATTCAGTGTTTTGTTGATGACCACTTGAGTTGGTCATTGCCAATGTTTGAAAAGATTGTTTCTCAAACTCATTCGTCTTTTTATCGGGGATTGGCAATTGTCTCAGCCAATTTTGTAAAGGGTGTGTTACCACAATTGAACATGGTGCCCACCTCTACGGACTAATCGTTCTAGATTGTATTTCAGAGTGAAAAAATGAAGTTTGCGTTTTCAGTTCGATATGGTGTGTGCTTAGTAGGTATCGCATTACTGACTTCCCTCGGTTGTGACGGGGGTGAAAAAGAGGTTTCGGATACGGACAAACCATCGACGCAGGCTCTCGGTGAGGTGCCAGTTGCCGAATCCCGTCAATTTGAATTTGACTATGCTGCCGATATTCAGGGTTTGCCTGAGAAGGCAATGGTTCGAGTTTGGTTTCCGGTAGCCGAATCTAATCCGCAGCAAACCGTGGAGATGTTGAGCTCAGATGTCCCTGGAGAATTGACCCTACATCGTGATCAAAAATATCAGAATCAGATTGGCTATCTTGAACAGCAGATGGACAAGTCTGGTGCTGGGACGATTCACTTCGGAGTTAAATATAAAATTAGCCGAGGAGAGGCGACCACTGACGATTCCGAATTGTCATTGAGCCAAAAGCAGAAGAACCTGTTTTTAAGTGCGAATGCCATGGTTCCCATTGAGGGTAAGCCACAGAGTCTCCTGGCCGAGAAACAGCTTCCCAAAGATCCGGTGGAAGCCGGATTGTTGCTCTACGACACGGTGGAAAGCCACATGACTTACGACAAGTCAAAACCCGGTTATGGCAAAGGCGATGCTGTTTGGGCATGTAATAGTCAAACAGGGAACTGCACTGATTTCCATAGCTTGTTTATCTCTTTAGCGCGTAGTCAGCAGATTCCAGCAAAATTTGAAATTGGTTTTCCAATTCCTACTGATAAACAAGAGGGAAAAGTTGGAGGCTACCACTGTTGGGCATGGTTCCACGCGGATGGAATTGGCTGGACCCCAGTTGATATTTCAGAGGCGGACAAGAATCCGGCAATGAGGGATTATTATTTTGGTAAGCTGTCAGCCGACAGGGTTACGTTTTCGACGGGCCGTGATATAGAACTCGTCCCAGAAACGGATCACGTCCCGCTCAACTATTTCGTCTACCCCTACGTTGAAGTCAATGGAGAGTCTTGGCCAAGAGAAAAAATTAAGTTGAATTTTTCTTTCAAAAACAGCCAGTAAAATCTCTTGATGCTTAGGTAACTAAAGAATGAAACAGCACCGAACCATTGGCGTTTTCCTACTGGGTTGCGCAGTTATCTGTTTCTTAATTGCTTGGGAACGATATCATTCCGCAGTCCAAACTGCTCAAGAAATAGCACGTGTCATCAAGGAAATCGAATTCGAATCCGTGTCCACGCCAATCGAAACGATTGTCAGTGGACTTTTGGGAGTCGCGATGGCAGTTGCTGGTGTAGTGCTAATCATGGAATACATCCGCGAAAAAAACAAACCCGACGATTTACTCAAGCCGTAGTCGGGCTATCGATCACATCGGGAAATGTTCTAATGGGGAATGTTCTATTGGAATATGCTGGGTTCTAAAATTTAGGCCATTGTTTCCCGATTGCTTTTTGTTGGATTTGAGTAAGCTGTTTAATGCTTTTCTTAGCCAACTTAATTAGATCTGCTAACTCCGCCTCACTGAAAGTAGCCTCTTCGCCAGTGCCTTGGATTTCGACAAATTGCCCGCGTCCGGTCATGACGACGTTCATATCGACGCTGGCGGCAAAATCCATAGGGTAGTCAAGGTCGGTTACTGGTTTGCCATCAACGATTCCAACGCTGATGGCCGCTATGGAGTCGCGGAGGGGGTATACCTTGGGATCGGGTAGATCTTTTTTGATTGAATTGATGGCATCTACTAAGGCAATCATCCCTCCCGTGATGCTGGCGGTGCGAGTACCGCCGTCGGCTTGTAGGACGTCACAGTCTACTGTGATTTGGCGAGCACCAAGTGCTTCGAGATTCGCAACCGCGCGAAGGCTTCGCCCGATGAGTCGTTGGATCTCTGTCGTCCGCCCGTCAACTTTGGATCGATCCCTTCGTTTTCTCGGGCTCGTACTTCCTGGAAGCATATTGTATTCAGCTGTAATCCACCCTTTTTCTGAGTTCCGCATCCAGGGTGGAACATCCTCCGAAACACTTGCGGTGCAAAGGACAACCGTCCCACCACTTTGGTATAGGACACTGCCGGGGGTCTGGTTTGTAAATTTACGTTTTACTTTGACGGGGCGAATTTCGTTGGCTTTTCGGGTCATGGTATTTTGAATTGGGTGGTAATAAGTGTTGAGATAGAAGAATCTTGTTTGCCGCTAGGTCGGCTACTCGTTGTCTTTCGACGCTTCGTTGAGAAGCCAGACAACCAGTCCCTTTTGTGCGTGAAGTCGGTTGTTGGCTTGTTGAATGATTGCGCTTTGGGGACTGTCGATAACCTCTGAGGTAACTTCCTCGCCGCGCCTCGCGGGCAGGCAGTGTAGGAATTTAGCGCCGTCGCGTGTAGCGTTCATGATGTCTTGGTTGACTTGGTAATCAGCCAAATCGGAAAGTCGTTGTTTCGATTCAGTTTCTTGCCCCATGCTTGTCCAAACATCGGTGTAGACGAAGGCAGCGTTAGTCGCAGCGGCGACTGCATCGCTAGTTTGAGAGATGATTGTCGAACCGGCGGCCTCGTTGAGTTGATTAATAAACGACGGGTCGAATTGGTATTTCTCGGGTGCCCCAATTCGAAGTGGAATGTTTAGCTTACTGCAGGCGACCGCGAGACTGTAGGTCACGTTGTTGGCATCCCCGAGGTAAGCAATACTCACATCGCTTAGCCCGCCGGCTAGTTCTTGAATTGTCAAAATATCGGCGAGAGCTTGGCAGGGGTGAGAAACATCGGTCAGCCCGTTAATAATGGGGCATTTGCTGAACTCGGTGGATTCGACGACTTGCTGGTGACTTTTGGCACGAATGACGAGCACGTCGAGGTAACTAGTAAGAATTGGCATGAAGTCACAAAGGGGTTCCCGCTTGCCCCATCCAACATCTTCCCCAAGGAAAAGCGCCGAACCGCCCAATTGTCGAATCAATGTCTCAAAGCTGACGCGTGTGCGGAGTGAAGGTTTTTCAAACAGCAGTCCCATGACTTGGTGTTCTAATAGACCCGGTCGATTTCCGGCGTTGAGCTTGGATTTTAGGTCAGATGAAATTTCCAGAACCCGACGAATTTCTTCGCTGGAAAGGTCAAACAGTGAAAGCACGTGTCGCATGCGATGTCCTTTTGCGTATCTCAAAGAGATGGTTGGAGGATTCAAGTCTGGTTGGAAATGACGGTTCCGATCCCGTTACTTGTGTAGACTTCAAGCAACAGGCCGTGTCTCAGCGAGCCATTGACGATGTGTACTTTTCGCACTCCGCGATCAATTGTTTCGAGGCAAGCTTCGACTTTGGGGATCATTCCCTCGGAGATCGTACCATCGGCGATTAATTCCAAAGCTTCGGATTTTGTCAGGCTTGAAATGATAGAATCGGGATCCGCGGGGTCTCGAAGGACGCCGGGAACATCCGAAAGGATTACGAGTTTGTCTGCATTAAGTTCTTGAGCAAGTTTGGTCGCGACCGTATCGGCGTTGACATTCAGTTTTTGCCCGTCTTCGTCGACACACATCGAGGGGATGAATGGAGTCTGTCCTGCGTAACACAAGTTATCAATGACTAAGCGGTCAACCTTTGTGATTTCACCCACGAAACCAAGATCAACCGGTTGCCCATCACTCCCATTGAGTTCAAGTTTTTTGCCTGTTAAGACAGGGGTAGAATCAAAGTTCAATGTCATCGCCCGACCACCAATTTTCTCGAATTCTTCGGCAAGAAATTGATTCGTCTCTTGCGCAAGTACACGCTCGACAATGTCTAGGGTAGGTGCATCTGTATATCTTCGTCCTTCAACAAAACGCGGTTCGATACCAGCGTCTTTCATGGCGGCCGAAATTCGACTACCTGCTCCATGGACGATGACAGGGCGCATCCCTACGGTTTCCATGAAATGAATGTCGAGCAAGATGTGGTGAAGCGCGTCGATATCGTCGAGCATGCTTCCGCCAAGTTTAATGACCGTGGTTTTGTCACGAAACATTCGAATCCAGCCGAGTGCTTCGATTAGAGTGTTCGCCTTTTGAATTGCCTGTTCCACGTTGTTCGTTTCTTTTGAGGGTCTAGTTGGTGGCTTGCGGAGAAGATTTGGGAAACGGGAAAGCTTGCCATCCTAGAACCTACGATGCATGGGTGCAAGCTAACCGTTGGTTGGTTATTCAAATCACGAGCGCTGGGTTTCAAGGAGCGAGATCAGCCTCAAATAGATTTAGCAAAAGCAAGTAATTTAATCGATTGGTAAACCAAAAATTTAACTAAAGCGGTTAAACGATCGCCGCGTCCTCATTGGTGATTTTTTCCCATTCACGAGCCAAGATTTCTACTGAGTCACGGATTTGTTTTTCCGTGTGTGCCGCTGTCATGAAGATTCTGACACGGGTTTCTTTTTCCGGAACTGCCGGATAAAGAATCGGCTGAGCATTAATTCCATGATCGTACAGGCCTTCCGAAAGACGCAATGCTTTGAGCGAGTGACCGGTTATGATTGGAATAATCGCCGTTCCCTGTGCCATCCCGGTGTCGAGACCAGCTTCTTTCGCGAGGCTCAAGAACAGTCGTGCGTTGGATTGTAACTTCGCGACCAGCTCTGGTCGTTTTTTTAGCGAGCGAAGCGAACCGAGGGCTGCACCGGCATTGGCAGGAGGCATGCCGGCAGCAAAAACATAACCAGGAGTTGTGTAGCGCAGGTACTCGATTAAAGAGCGAGAACCACCTACGAATCCGCCGCAGCTACCGAATGATTTACTGAGAGTTCCCATCCAGCATTCGATGTCGTCCCGTTTTACGTCGTAAACTTCTCCCAGTCCTCGCCCAGTTTCCCCAAGTGTGCCGATGGAGTGGGCTTCATCTAGATAGAGCCAGGCTTTGTACCGTTTCTTGATTTCAACGAATTTTGGAAGGTCGGGGTAATCACCATCCATGCTGTAAAGCCCTTCGATGATGATCAGGACGCGTCGATACTCCCCGCGACAGCTCCGCAAAATATTTTCTAAATCTTCCCAGTTGTTATGTTCGAATGGTCGGCGTTGCGCCCCTGAGAGCATTGCCCCTTGAATCAAACTGTTGTGGGCGAAACTGTCGTGAAGAATCAAATCGCCGCGTCCCACTAGATGGCCAATGACGGACTCATTGCATCCGTGACCTCCAGGGAATGTGATTACATCTTCGACTCCAAGGAATTCGGAAAGCTCTTTCTCGAGATGCTTGTGAATCGTCTTTTCACCTGAAACGATTCGACTGGCAGAGACGCTGGTGCCAAAATCATCAATTGCATTTTTCGCAGAAAGATTTACCTCGGGGTCACCAGATAATCCAAGATAATTGTAACTGGCGTAGGAAATTAGTTGTTTCCCATCGATTTCCGTGGTGTCACTGATGCGTCCTTCATGAACGCTAAAGAATGGATTTCGAATTCCGGAATCTTCAATTCTTTTTCTCAAACTTTGAAGACGCATGAATTCAGGCATCTTTTCAAGTTTGTAAAATGATTCAGGAACCTCCCCATTCGTCTTTTTAGTTCCCGCATACTTTTGGATAGCGGTGGCAACCTCGCGGACAGTTTCGATGTCCTGGAGAACGTGTTCCGGTATTTTTCCACCGAAGGCCCGCTCAAGGGATTGCGCGACATCGAGTCGAGCAAGCGAATCAAGCCCCAGTTCAAGAATATTCGTGTCAATTTCAACCGTTTGGGCTTTGTCGGTTAGTGCGGCATGCACCTGTTCGATCACAGCCTGGACGACTTCGGGGGCGAGCTCGGAGTCAGCGAGAGTCTCGCCATCGATCTCTGCCGGAGCATATTCCTGATTCGTTTCTGTGTTTTGAGATTCTTCCCAAAGGCACCAACGTGCAATGACATGGATGTCCTCTCCGTTTTCAAAGTTCCGCTTGCAAGCGTGTCGCTGGACCTTGCCGGATGAAGTTTTGGGAACACTATGGGCTCGGACAAGGACGATTGCGTCTGGAGGTAGATCGTGCTCGAGGGCAACCGACGTGCGGATGCTTTTGATGACGCTCTCCCATTTGTCCTTAGCCGGGCTGCGTTCGATCTCGCAAACAATCACTAGGTGCTCGCGATCCCAACGGGTCACCGAAAACGCCGCCGCTCCACCTGAACGTGTTAGCGGATGACAAAGTTCAACCGTATTCTCGATGTCCTGCGGGTATCGATTTGCACCGCGGACAATGATCATGTCCTTTAGTCGACCGGTGACAAATAATTCGCCACGATCCATGAAGCCAAGGTCTCCGGAGCGCACGTAGTGTTTTCCATTGTCCGGTTTCAGTCGAGCCCGAAATGTTTCTTGAGTTTCTTGTTCTCTTTGCCAGTACCCCTGACCGCAGCTTGGACTGTTGATCCAGATTTCCCCAATTTTGTCGTCGGGGAGCGGTGTGTGATTTTCTGGGTGAACGATCAGAACTTCTTCCTCTTCGAGCACCTTGCCGCAACCAACTAATTTTCGAGCGTTTTCATGATTTTCATCAATCGGCAGAACGCGATGCTCAACCAGTTCGTATTTGTCGAAAGGTCTTACAATAGGTGCTTCCTCGTCCGATCCACCGGTAACGATCAATGTTGTTTCGGCCATCCCATAGCAGGGATAGAAAGCTTCGGGGCTAAATCCATAGGGGGCAAATTTCTCCGTAAAACGTTCCATAACCGCAGCACTTACCGGTTCGGCACCGTTGAACGCAACTTTCCAATGCGAGAGATCAAGTCCCTCGCAATCTTCCTCGTTGATTTTCATCGTACACCACGCATAGGCAAAGTTTGGCCCACCGCTAGCGATCGATTTGTATTCTGAAATGGCCCGCAACCAACGGATCGGTCGAGTAAGAAATGCCACGGGTGACATTAAGTTATCTTCAGTTCCGCAATACATTGGATTGAGAATTCCCCCCACAAGCCCCATGTCGTGGTAGGTTGGAAGCCAGCTGCAGATGGAACCTTTAAATCGACCTGTTTGGAATGCTCGGGTGATCATTCGGCAGTTCGCAATCAAATTGCGATGGCTTAACATGACTCCTTTGGGAGAACCGGTTGACCCCGACGTGTACTGAATCAAACCAAGGTCATCGAGTGAAGCTTTCGGCTTTACCCAGTCGTTGGCGAATTCCGCGGCGACCGACTCGGTTGATAACCATGCAATTCGCTGCAAGCCTGGAGAGTCTTTTATCCACTTCTCACAACTCTTGATGACCGAAGATATTGAAATTGCGACGGACGCTTGTGCGTCGTCTGAGATGGCGCCGATCCGTGCCATGTTGCGATTGCGACGAGGTGGAAAAGCGGGGATGGGTGTGACGGCGGCGTAGTGACAACCAAAAAATGCGACAATGAATTCGAGCCCCGGAGGGTACATCATCAATGCTCTTTTGCCGGCATAGCCTTTGGAGACGAGCATCGCCGCAACCGCTTTTGCTTGGAGGTCTAGTTCTGCAAAAGTTAAGGTTTTGATTTCGCCGTCACCACCGATAAAACGGTAGGCAATTTTCTCTGGCTGCGCAGCGGCCCAGTATCGTAGCCGATCCAGAAAGTTGGTTTCTGGCGGCGAGTATGGTGCAAATAGTTCTTCAAGTTTCACAGGGATTCAACTCCGAGTTCCATCGTGGATTGCCCGAGGCAGTAAGAGATCTGAGAGCCCGCCAAAATGAACGTGCGAACTAAGGTTTCTGTTGCCCCCAAGCGGTAGAAATCAAGTCGTCGCAAGACGCGACGGACAGAGATTTCTTGCAAACACTTTTCGCTCATTATAGCAGTTTCCCATCTCATGTTCAGGGCTACTTTTTTTCGGTAAATCTTGTTGATTTTCCGTTTTCGACATAGTCCGAAAATTCGTCAGCCTTTCCCAAAACGGCCAATTTTCAAGTCTAAATCTGCGGAAATCGTTCACCTTCAGGGTTCCCCTCGCGATTGACGGGGGGAAGGCGTGAATGCCCATTGCAGAGCGGTTCCTCCTTGATAACCACCAATTGAGGATCGTTATTAACTGAAGTCGTTAATCGAGGATCTTCGGCGCACTCAGCGAACGACACCAAAGAGACTTTAGTAAGGGCTTTGTGGAACGGGTGCGGAACGGGTGCGGTCAAGGAGAACAGGCAATGACCGGCTTAAGCCATACTCCTGTTGGACTCCCGTCTTAGTTCTCGCGTCGTAAGGTGCTCCCCTAAGCGAACTGTGGGGCGAAGGTCGCTAACAAGAAAACGACGCCGAATAGGAATCTCATTGACCGATAGAAGGAATTCGACCGTTCGTTTGGTTCGATTCCAGAGAATGTCAATCACGCAGGCGATTTGCGGTTTCAGTTTGCCATTTTGGGATTTGATTTCGACCCGATCCCCAATTTCGATAGCTTGATCGGGAACTTCGAGCCAAAGTGCTGGTTTTCCGCGAAAGTACTGCCCACCATACTGAAACTTTGAAAACCCAAGTTCTCGATCGGAAGCGTTTGAGCAGTCGGTCCGTAAGAAGACACGATCGCTCGGAATGAGGCTGTCCGCAGTTTTTACATCATCGGAGTGAACCCAACTTGGCGTTTGCTCGGTCCACCAAAGGAAAACGCCAAACTTTGTAGGCTGCTTCAACTCACTGTGTGCAATTTGCACGCTTGAAACCCCGTCACCCAAATCACTTGAATCCCAGGAGAATGGAATTGAGGAGTTAGAATTTTCAAATTTAGGTTTCAACCTAGGATCCCTAACGGTGTTCTCGTCAATTGGCGTTGCCATTTGATTTTGGTTAAGCGGCGTTGGGCACCACTTGGAAATAAAAAAAGCACGGGGTTAACCGTGCTTTTACCCTACTCGGAGAACCGAGTTTGAGGACGTGATTTATCTGGAAAAATTATTATTTTCCGATACGAGCGATAAGATCTGCTGTTCGCGAGCTGTAGCCCCACTCGTTGTCGTACCAACTGATGACCTTCACCATGTTGGATTCACCCGGCAAGACTTTCGTCATGTCAGCTGCAAAAATTGAGCTGTGAGGGTTATCAATGATGTCGGTCGAGACAATGGGATCTTCGGTGTATTCAAGAACACCTTTCATTGGCCCGTCAGCAGCAGCTTTGATTGCCGCATTGATTTCTTCTGCAGACGCGGTTTTCCCCAAGTTTACAGTCAGGTCAACAACGCTTCCAGTTGGAACAGGAACACGCATTGCCATTCCAGTAAGCTTGCCCTTGAGGTCAGGAATGACCAACGCAACAGCTTCGGCAGCACCGGTTGATGTAGGAATGATGTTCAACGCAGCTGCCCGTGCTCGGTAGAGATCTTTGTGAGGAGCGTCGAGAACATTTTGGTCGTTGGTGTAACCATGAATCGTGGTCATCAATCCTGCGGTGATTCCAAACGTGTCGTTAAGAACTTTAGCGACGGGGGCAAGGCAGTTGGTAGTGCAGCTCGCATTGGAGATGCATTTCATTTCGTCGGTGATTTGATCGTCATTCACACCAAGGACGCACGTAAGATCAGGAGCGTCTTTTGCTGGAGCGCTAATGACTACCTTGCGAGCACCAGCGGCTAGGTGGGAATCATAACCGCCACGCGACTCAGTCGCACGATTGCAGAATACTCCAGTACTCTCAACGACGACGTCGACGTTCATTTCTCCCCAAGGCAGCTTGGCGGGGTCACGTTCTTCAAACACACGGATCTTGTCGCCGTTGACGATGAGGTTATCGTCGTCAAAATCGACAGTTCCCGGAAATCGACCGTGGATACTGTCGTACTTAAGCATGTTTGCTAACGACTTGTTATTTGTGAGGTCGTTGACTGCGACGACTTCAAACTCGTCGCTTCGACTCATCAAGTTACGGAACGTCAAACGTCCGATACGACCGAAACCATTAATTGCAACTCGAATCGCCACGACATTTCTCCAATATTGGTCAGTAATTCAAAATCAAATTTTTTTGGTGTAGGATAAAACAGAGACCACCAATCAAACATAACGATCGCTGCTTCTGCGGAGACGATAACAAATTCTCGTAAACTACGGCAAGTGGGCGATATAATCGGAACCGCTGTTAAACCTGCTTTGGATAGCCCAAACTCATGGAAAATGATCGCGGAAAATCGACATCCGGTGTCTCTCACCAGGCGAATTGGCAGATTCCCCAGGGGGTTACCGCCTCGAATTGGGAGTACGCCCAGGCGAATCACATATCGACGGGATACGATAAATTCCTCTTAGACGATCCATTAACCATGGTCGACAGGCAGATCCTCGCCCGTTACCTGCCAGATCTGACTAACGGGGGTGAAAAATCACCTAATGGAAGCAAGCCACTCGTTGCAGATTTTGGCTGCGGAAACGGCCGAACGCTGATTCCCTTGTTGAATCGAGGGTACGCGGGGGTTGGCATTGATTTATCAATTCCAATGTTGAACGCTTTTCAAAAAAAAATCGGGATCGAGTCGGATAGAGCGAAGGTTGTTTCGGATTCAAGCGAAAACGGGTGTTTTTGGATCCAGGCCAATCTCGTTGAATTGGACGGGATTGTTGACGCGGCGTTTGATCACGGCATTAGTTTGTTCAGTACGCTGGGAATGATACGCGGCAAAGAAAACAGGCAGTTGTTTTTGAAACACGCGCGAAGGACCATTCAACCCGGAGGTTGGTTTATTCTCCACGCTCATAACGTTTGGTATCAACTGAGGCATCCCGGCGGTATTCGTTGGGCGTTGGGAAATGGAATTCAGGCGATTCGTGGTAAGTCAGAATTTGGTGATCGCGAGTCCAATTATCGCGGCATTAATAATATGTTCATTCATAGTTTCAGACGTAAAGAATTAACCAAGGCATTGTCGCTGGCAGGTTTCCGTGAGTTCGATTGGTTTGGAGTTAGCCCCCATCAAAACCAGCCAGTGGATCGGTTACCTTTTGGGCATCCTCTTCGATTGGTGGGTTGGATTGTAGCCTGTCGGTAAATATATTTATTTTTGATTTTTAAATTGAATTGATCGATTTGGAATTGAAACTCACGGGCTTTGCATTGGAAGAGATCAGTTTTCGTTTTTGTTTCGTGCTTGGTTTTTCTCTTATGAGAAAATATATAGTGAGCAATCGATTGACATTTGTTGACTTTGAAATTTGGATTGCTTAGGAACTTTGTGGCGATGCCAAGCCGTGTTACAATTGGCCCACTGGTTTCAGTATTCAACGGAGAGAATTCAATATGACGCGGCGAGAGCAATTAGAATCAATGTTGGCGGATTCACCTGAAGATACATTTCTTCGGTATGCTCTTGCGATGGAGCTTGAGAGTGAGGGAGAGAACGAGCGGAGTCTTTTGCTTCACCGGGGACTGATTGAGGATCACCCTCCTTATGTTCCTTCGTTTTTCATGAGCGGACAACAGCTTGCCGATCTTGAGCGGACAGACGAAGCGGTGGAAATTCTTAAGCAGGGCGTAGAGCAGGCAGGCTTGCAAGGGAATGATCATGCGAAGGCAGAGATGATTTCGTTTTTGCAGTCCCTCGAGTGACCGGTAGAATAGTCCAGTTCGGTATCGCTTTTTTACAGCCCCTCGGTTTGATGAGCGTTCCCAAAGTTTTTGAACAGCTATTCCACAATTTTGATTGTGTACAGGGGGATTTGTTATAAATTCCCTGACCCTAATAATTTGACTCTGGCCAGCGATTCGTTGGTAATTGGTGATGGTTTTAGTGGTAAACCATGGCTTGGGTGGCGAAAAATAGGCACCTCGCTTTTCTTAAGACTCCCTTCAGTTGCTGCTTGTCTGTTGATTGTTGAGTTCGAGATTGAATCATTGACACTGATCGACGCTTGCTTAACACTTTAACTTAACCAACTTGCCTAGTTGAACGGTCTGCGTTGCACGGTTGTGTCATTAAAGATCGTTCCATTCCGCTTGCCGATAGGCAATGCTTTGGTTTGTTGATGGAAGTATACAGCTCAATTATTGCCTTGCTTAGAATTCTCACTTAGATGAAATTGACAGTGGAAAACCCAGAATTTAGCGAATCGTCTTCGGATGAATTGTTGAACGCTGACTCACCGATTTCGGGTCGCCGAATCGCTTTTGTCGGTAAGTTGGGAAGTATGAATCGCCGCGAAGCGCGAGAGTTGGTGCGTCGTCATCAAGGGATTATGGTTGATCGAATTGATCCCACGGTCGATTTGGTAGTGATTGGCGCCGATGTTTTACCGTTGGGAGATCAGGCTGAGTTACTCGATGATTGGGTAATCGAGGCGAGTGCCCAAGGGCAACTCAGCGTAATTAACGAGACTCAGTTTTGGCAGGAATTGGGGATTGTGGAGCCTGAGCTAGACATTGGGCGTTACTATACCCCAGCGATGCTTGCTGGTTTATTGGGTTTGCCGTTGTCAACAATTCGACGATGGCACCGTCGAGGCTTGATCACTCCGACTCGGCAGGTAAATAAGTTAGCGTATTTTGATTTTCAAGAAGTTGCATCGGCACGGCGAATCGCACGATTGATTGCGTCTGGCGCGACTGCTCAATCGATTGAAACAAAGCTATCACGTCTCGCTGGACTTTACCCCAACCTCCGGCGACCATTGTCTCAACTTTCCGTCATCGTCGAAGGACGTCAACTTTTACTTCGGCAGGGGGGAGGGTTGATTGAGCCAGGGGGCCAGATGCGAATCGATTTTGATTCGCTTAGTCCTCAGGGAGCAATCGACGATCAAGAGGTTTCGTATCCAATTAGCGAGCCAACGGATCCTGTTCCTTTGGAAGAATTGGTGACGCCCGATGAGTTTCTCAGGGCTGCCATTGATTTTGAAGATGATGATGACGTCGAAGGAGCGATTGAAGTATACCGGGCGATGTCACTTGCGTTTGGTCCATCCTCGGATTCATCTTTTCGTTTGGCTGAATTACTTTATCAGCAGGGCGATTTGGCGGGAGCACGAGAGCGGTACTTTTTAGCTATCGAGTTAGACGAGTCGTTTGTGGAAGCGCGAGCGAGTTTGGGTTGTGTGCTTGTCGAATTGGGCAATCAAGAATTGGCGCTTGCGACCTTTCATGGAGCTCTGTTGCATCATGCAGAGTATCCGGACGTCCATTTTTATCTGGCAAGGTTGCTGGATGAAATGGATCGCGCACATGAAGCCGAACCGCATTGGCAGACTTTTCTCGACCTCGCTCCCAAGAGCCCTTGGGCCGAAGAGGCTCGTCAGCGGTTGGACACAGATAACTAGCGAAGATTTCGGCTGTTTTTGCGGACAAATCCGACGATAGCTGTCCAGCCTGGCATTTCTGAAGGTGGCTAAGCGTCTCATTTGACTTTAACGATTAGTGAACAAGTAACCATTGTTGCGTTCGTACTGGTCTTTCTGGTTTTGCTTGTTAGGTTTGCAGATTCTTCCGATTGTATTAATAGGCAGTTGCAGTGGTGGTCCTGCGCGAGTCTTCCCAATATTAATCCCGGTAACTGGTCGCATCGTTTCATGGCTCCACGAATCAATAATGTTTTCGCGAGGACAGCCTTAGGTTGCAGTCTCCTGATCTGTTTCGCAGGCAATTCCCAAGCTCAAAAGTCTTATTCGACAAGCCGATATCGCGGCCAACAATTGCTTGAAGAACGCCAAGTTTACGACACCAATAGCCAGCAGAATTTTGAATCGAAGGGTGGATTTCAAGCAATGTCTCCTGATCGGTGGAGCCTGCCACCCCTCGGGTCACGCCCGACGGTAGTCAATCAACCGGAGGAATCGAAATCGCGAACGGCTCCGAAGCTAACCAATAAATTTAAGGTGCCAGCCAAGTTTAGAGACGCGGAACTAAAGGCTCCATCCAGTAAGCCCGCCGCTTCTTATTGGTCACAAGCTGGGATTGATATTCCACTGAAGCCAGAGGGGCGAGGTCCAGCAGAACGGAATCCCCTTCCGAATTCAGAGTATCCCTTACCAGTTTCAAAAGTGCAAAAAACTCCAGAACCCATTAAGAGTCTCTCGTTGGCTATGCCGTTTGTTGGCTCGCCGAATCGAGTCAATGAACTGAATCGAGTCAATGAAGTAGACCTGGGGCAGGGCCGCCAAGAGCAAGTCCAAGTATTCGATTCTCAACATTCGGTTTCAAGCGGAAGTGGTTCTCGTTTAAGTGGTTCAATTCCGTTGGATCTTGGATTTCGACGTTCGGAAATTACTAAGCGTCCGTCAGTGGATTTTTCGCCACCGGCAGGTTACCCAGCAGCAGAGTGTGACGGGGGTAAATCCAATTCACCAGGATTGGAAGAAATCATTCGGACGGGGCGGTTCTTAAGTTCTGCGAATGTCTCATTTCTTAAGCCAGTTTTGCAAGGAGATGTTGCATTTAATACTTCGGGTTCGGCGGGTCAAATTCATGAAAACTTTGAATATGATTACAACTCGGCAAGTCAATTCAGTCTTGGATTCGAGTCACAGGCTGGGCCGGGGATTAACGTCAGTTATTGGGAGTTCGATGGTGCGTCTGAGACTGCGAGTTGGACAAATCCTGACGTGAATAACAACTTGCAAACTATCGATTTCGGTGGGCTTTTGGGCGGCAGGCAGATTTCAACACGTGGAGAAGGTGACACTGTCACGGTCACCGACGCTCTCGATATTCAGCGAATTGAAGCTAGTTTTTATAAAGATATAAAATTCAAGGTCTCTCGGATGAGTGGACGGTTTGGATTTCAGTGGATTGAGATAAATCGTCAGACGAGCGCTCTTTATGCTGAAACCTTTTTCGCGGGGGGCGAGACAATCACGTGGGCGGGAGCGGATCAATTTCAGGGTGCCGGGCCAACTTTTGGCTTTGATTACTTTCGCCCAATTGGTCACACAAAGATTGAGTTTCTCGCAAGCGGCGACTGTGGATTGAGTTTTGGGCACAGAGATAAGGTCGTGAACGTTGTCGTTAACGAGACGCCAGATGTCGTTTTCCAAAACGGAGGTGATGACGAGTTTTTAACTAACCTAAATCTGTTCATGGGCGTTCAGTACGTGATTTCCCGTGGTGGAAATCGATGTTTCTACCTTCGGTCTGGTCTGGATTATCAGGCTTGGCTTGGGGCGGACAATACGACTGCTTCCAATTCTGACTTTGGCTTGCGTGGTTTTTCGCTGACTCTTGGCTATAATCGATAACTCTCCATCGCGATTGCTGGGTGCATTACTTTGCTCTTGTCTTGTGCTCATTTGTTTTCCACGAACGCCAAATCTGATCCCCTCCGGACGATTTCAGCATGACTGTAGCCGTTTTCATTACCAGTGAGTCTGATGCATCCTGCCTCATCCCATGGGGCGTTCACTTTGCGTTAGCTGATCACACTGATTTGTTGATTGTTTGCCCAAGAAAATCAAAGGGCAAACGGGCTTGGGAAAAATTAGAAGTTTCAGAAAAAGATGGTCGTTCGTTGTATCAATCTGTTTTTTCGGAACTGGAAAAAATCGATCCAAGACGCGTGGTTATGAAGGAAGCGATCGCCGATGGTGGAGAGTCTACCGATATGGATCGCGTTGCAATTGAAACACGTGAACTCGTTGCGACTGCGCCGGAGGATGCATTTGTAGAAGAAATTGGTAATCTCGATGTGCGTTTGGTATTGCTTCCCGCATTTGCTCCAGTGAAGGGTTCGAATGAGATAGACATGCGCTGGCACCAAAAGGTTTTTCGAGCGGCGCCTTGTCAGGTTGCCGTGGTCAAAGGCAACGTTCCAGCAGCGGAGGAAGCGAGTCGAATACTTGTCGCGAGTGAGGGGGAGACCGATCCGGACCAAAAGTTAGCTGTCGCAAGAAGTTTGCAGCTTGCTAAGTCGGTCGAAGTCGAAGAGGTCTCGCTGTTGTACGTTCGTCCGGACGATGACGAAGTTGCAGCGGAGATTGCGGATAAACACCTCAGCCAACTTGCGAAAACAAAACAGGACAAGTTGTTGGACATTGTGCCCCGGTCGATTCTCGCAGATTCGCTCTGTGATGGGATTCGTCAAATCCCAGAGTCGAGTTTTGATGTTTTGTTCGTTGGCACGCGGAAAGAAAAAGTCATCCGTTCCTTGTTTTTAGATTTGGATCTGGGAACTCAGGAGGTTGCTCCGTCCATTGTTGTGGTTCGAGCAGCGGTACCTTTGACGGTGCGTGTTTGGGGAGGAGTGACTTTATGGATTCGAAGTAAAGTTCCGCAAATCGATCGAGAGCGGCGGGTCAAACTAGTGGATGACTTGCAAGTCAACTCACAATTAAATTTCGATTTTGGTGCGTTGATTTCTCTTTCAACGCTTATTGCCGCACTCGGTTTAGTAAGGGATTCCGGCGCTGTTGTCATTGGTGCGATGTTAGTTGCTCCGTTGATGACGCCGCTTGTCGCAATGGGGTTTGCGTTAGTGCAGGGGAATCTAAAACTCATTCGTTCGGCTTTGAGGTCAGTGGCTTGGGGGTTTGCTATCGCATTGTTAATTGGCGCTTCGATTGGACTTATGTTACGACTGTTTGCGCCAGGTCTTGAGATCAGCGGGCAGATGGCAGATCGGGGATCGCCTAATTTTCTTGATTTAGTAGTGGCTTTGGCAAGTGGCGTTGCTGCGGCGTATGCCATGGGGCGACCTAATTTGATTTCGGCGTTGCCCGGGGTTGCGATTGCCGCCGCGTTGGTTCCACCGGTGGCCACCTCTGGCTTGGCGTTAACCATGGGAGATCTAACGCTCGCCGGAGGCGCATCGCTGTTGTTTTTTACCAATATCGTTGCCATCGTTTTGGGAACCGCCATTACTTTTTGGTGCGTCGGAATCAGCACCCGAATTACTGAAGGGCGACCAGCGCAAATTTGGCCACGCTATTGGTTGATTGGGTTCGTGATTTTGTCGATTTTGTTGACGTTGGAAATGTGGAATTTCAATCCTTTGGCTACTCCGTAAGCAGGTGGAGTGAAATGGTGTTGAGAATCGCTGCTGGAGGGAATTTCCCCCCATTTTAACTTTGCCCGTGAGCTTGGTTTTTAGGGTTTTTCCAACGATTCGTCGCTGGTGTCGGTTTTCGCGTTAAAATACGCTGAAAGCGGGGCAGCGATTCGACAATAGATGCATGAAACACTAGAATTCGAGGAGGTAGTTTCGCATCGTCCGAGTTGGATTGATAATCCGAAATTGTCAGCTTCGAGACTTATCAGAGATTCGATGAACGGTCGGTTGTCTGCCGGACCAAAGCATGATTCAGATACAACTTATTTGACTGCGATTATTTAAGCAGTCTCAGTGTTCCAGGAGAATAAAATGTCATTCCATTTGATTTTACGATCGCCATTATGCTCGCTTGCGTGTGCAACTCTTTTGGCTTTGGGTGTGCTACAGGAAGCGAATGCTCAAGGCAAATTTGCTAACGGTGGCGGTCAGATGAAGCAAGGGAAACCTAACGGAGACCGTGATGGCGATTCGGACGGTTTTACTGGTGGAACGACGGGCAAAGCAAGATTTGTCAATCTACTCGACTCACGAGATTTGAGCCAGTTTCGAGGATATGAGTCGGAACAAGTTGGTGAAGGTTGGTCATTGGATGGTCGTGATCTTTATTTTGACGGCTCTGGGGGTGGCGATCTAATCACTCGGCAAACCTATGGTGATTTTGATCTGCAAGTAGAGTGGAAAGTTGCCAATGGAGCTAACAGCGGGATCATGTGGCGTGTTTCACTCGGTGACAGCGCCCCTTACATGTCCGGGCCTGAATATCAAATCTTAGATGATAGTGAGCACGCTGATGGGGCCAATGAACTAACCTCCGCTGGTTCTTTGTACGGTATGTTCCCAGCAAAAGATCGGGATGGAAACAAAACTCTTCGGGATGTTGGGACTTGGAATAAAACTCGAATTACCGTCGTCGGTAATCGTGTGACCTACTACTTGAATTTGAAAAAGGTACTCGAAACTGAGATCGGCAGTCCCGAATGGAACGAGCAGTTAGGGAAGAGCAAATTCAAAGACTGGGAAAAGTTCGCAAAAAACCGCGGTGGACACATCGCGTTTCAAGATCATGGAAATGAAGTCTGGTTTCGAAATATTCGAATTAAGCGTTTAGATAACGGGACTCCAGACGGTGGATACGCGCAAGGCGGCGATGCTGCTGGAACAAGACGAAGCCCGAGAAATTCTAAAATCGAAGGAATGCGGAATTCATTGAATGCAGGCGGGGATACTGGACGCAGTGTTCCACGTGATCAGCAAGGTGGAGCAGGGTTGCCCCCTGAGTTTGATTCGAGTGGGCGTCCTTCTAGCATGAATCGTGGCGGCACACGGGGTACAACTGGTGGAAATACGACCGGTGGAAATACGACCGATCGTAATTCAGGCCGTAGCCCACGAAATTCAAAGTTCTCTGGAATGCAAAACTCATTAGACACCGGCGGCGGATCTGATCGTGGTGGCAACCGAAGTTCAGCAGATCGCCCCGCTCAAGGTGATTCTAAGAAATCAACTTCGAAAGAATCGCAGGGGAGTGAAAAATCAAAATCAAGTTCGAAAAAGAGTAGCAGTGGTCCAGCCGGCCCCGCTAAGCTCTGAGAAGAACTTTTCAGTGGAGGTCTTTAATCTAGTCTTGTCGAGGTTGAATTCGAGATCCACTTTCACAGAATGTGGTAAACAAACGCCCGGTTTTTGCCGGGCGTTCGTCTTATATGGAAAACAAACCTAAAGATTCGACCAAGGAATTATTTCCGTTGCTCATGTCGAGTATCGAGAAGTTCCATTGGTATGACAGTCTTCCAAATTACCCAAATTTTATCTTTGGTCGACTAGAGTTTACGAAACGAATTGATCCTTCTCTGGCCGAAACAGCTTGGAAGCTTGCTTTGGATCGGCAGCCGCTTGCCGGTGTTCAGCCTGTGAAGATAAAGCGCCGATGGTATTGGAAGCCCAGCGTCGATGACAAAGTTGTGGGCAACGGTTCGGCGAAAGGGAGTTTTAATTACCAGGAGTCTGCGTCGTCTCCTGATCCTTGGTGCTTTGAGGAGTGTGAATCGCAGTTAACGATTTCTAGCCATTTAGAAATACGTGTTAGTGGTGCAGAGGCATCACCCAGCGATACTTGTGGAGCCCCAGCTGGATGTTTAACTTCGGTTTATTTCGCCGTCCATCATGCGATTAGTGACGGTGCGGGTGCTATTTTGGTAGTAAATGAATGGCTTGCTATTTATTCGAATCTCGAAGCTGGACGAGCGGCGACCGCGGGGCTTCAGAGGTTGGAGCCGGAACGTCTAAGAGGGCGTAACCATCTCGGGATCCTTCGCTGGAGCTATTTGAAGCACCTCTTTAAGCAGCCTGTGGCATTGTTTGGAGCGACGAAATTTCTCTTTCGAAATTCAGTCGACCTAAGTGCCCAAAAAGATGCTGCCGAAGGGATGGCGAGACTTTATCCGGCTATCGTCGGGCGCTGGGTTGATGCCGATGCGGTAAGAGGTCTTAATCGAGAGAGTTGCCGTTTGGGGGTGACGCTCAATTCGATAATGCTAGGACGGCTATTTGAGTCCCTAACCAAATTTCTGGCGAGGGATGGGGTGATTTGTCGGAGGGACTGGGTACGTGTTATTTTGCCAATTAGTATTCGGGGGATGTCAGATCGACGGATGCCCGCAACCAATCGAACGACGATCGTCCAATTGGATCGCCGCCTGGATGAGAAGGCGTTATCAGATGATTTTTATTCGAATCTCGATCGCGAGATTCGGATAATACGAGGATGGCAACTGGATAAGATATTTTTGATTTGTATTCGATTACTTTCGATCGTCGATCCGGTGTTGCGTCACATAGTTGGTAGTCGAAAGTCGCGAGGGACAGTCGTTTTTACAAATCTTGGGGAGCCTTTTCGGAAGCTGATTAAGTCGCAGTCGCATCGAGCGGAGTTCAGTGGCAGTGCGATGCATCAATTTGATCTTGTTGGCCCCGTTCGTGAAGGAACTCCATTGAATTATACGGTCGCCCGACATGGTGAACGGATTCGAGTTTCACTTCATTACGATGCAGGTGTGTTCTCTAGCAATCGAGCAGGTGATTTGCTGGATAGCTACGTTAGCGAGTTGCTTCGCGATCCGTTGTGCAGTGTTGATTGATCACGAATCAGGATTTGGTTGCAATTTTTTTTAAGCGGCTATTTGGCCATCTTTAGGTTGGGCTAAGAAGTCAGCCTGTTGCTGCCAGGTTTTCGTAATTAGTGATTCGCTGATCCCAAGAAGACTTGAGAATTCGACGACTTCCCCGTCGGACCAAGCCAGAATCTGTTTGTAGGTGTAGATGCCGCAGTCGTTTAAACGGGCCTCGAGGATTTCAGTGATGCCGGAAATGAATTTCAAATTGTCCGGTTTCTTTGGAGGTGAAGCGAAAAGCATCCCTCGCTGGGCGTGTTCTATAAGGTGCCCTTGGTGTTCCGCGTCATATTGTTGAGATTGCGATTTCCTTTGCTCCATCGCTTTGGCGAAAGAAAGAATCGCGGAATCAGACTCCGACATGGATTGGTGATTGGCAAGCCGGGCTAAAAGTTCCGCCCGTTCATGCCGTAATTGATCATTTGAGATTGTTAGGCTATCGATCGTTTTGGATAATTCAGATTCCTTAGTTTTTTGCAAATTCAATCTTTCCTTTGATTGACTGCTCTCCCGTTTTAAATCGTTGAATTCGACCGATAATTTGTTTTGACTTAGGATGTGTTGTTCTTGTTGGGTTTGAAGATTTTGATTCTCTAATTTTAGCTTTTGGTTTTCTGATTCTATACTCTGTGTATGAGTTTCAAACTGAGAGATCCTCAAACAAGTAGCTTTTAGATTTTCTATTTTTTTGTAGAGCCTTGACGTTTGAGAATTTGAATCAATTAAGGCAGACTCGGCACTTATCTGTTTTTTTTCCGAGGTGTCAAGTTTTAAAGCTAGATCTTGAATGTGTTGGTCGGTTTTCTTTATCGATTCTGCTTGGTTGCAAATTCGATGCTCCAAATGACTAATCTGGTCAGCGTGGTTTAATTCCTGGTCGTTCAGTGCGTCTTTATTTTGTTCATTGATTTTGTTGATCGTAGATTCTTGGTTTTCAAGACGCTTGTGGAGTGCCAGGTTTTCAGCAATCGCTCCGTCGAGAGTAGCCTGTAATTTGATCTGCTTGTTGTCGACTGACGGGTCATCCGATTCGCTGGTCGGTGATTTGAGTTGCTCAGGAAGCTGGTTTTGGGCCAGCGTTGTCTGGATGTCGCCGTTGGGAACCGGTGCGGGGTTCTGGGAGGCTTCGTTTAGCTCATCACAAAGTCGTTGCAAAACATTGAGTTGAGATGTTTGGCGTTTGAAACGATCGCTAAGTTGACGGTGGGTTGCATGGGCAAGAGTTAGACTGGCATGAAGATCATGATTGTCTTTCTTAAGCGACCGTTGCAATGAGTCTTCATTGCGTCGGTCTCGGTGCCAAAGTAAAAACCCAGTCAAAAGACCGGCAAACACGAGTATTAGATTTGTCATATAGGGCGGCATAGCAGCTCCGTCGGACGCTGAGGTTAATCCGATATCCGCTAGCACTATGTTAAAATGTAACGGTTACGCTCTTTCTTTCGGTCGGATTTAAGTCCTAGCCGTCTCCAGCATAATTTTGTGTATTGGTGGAAGTTTCTGTTTGTTTCTGTGATTCGCTCTTTTTTTCGCTTAGCGAATTAGCAAACCCCAAAAACAGCAATTCAGATGACTGCATTGCTTCACAGCCAGAAAGGAGCCGGTAAAAGAAAAACGTGGTTTTCGAAAAGGCTTAGCGCACCATTCCAGCTTACATAGCGTGTGAGAGTAAGGATGATTGCAAATGCGAAGGCGATGGGAACAGAGGCGAATAACATCGGGTATCTGAGCCACCAGCGACGTGAGCGTGGTGCAGATTTTCCACGACGATAAGCCCACCCGAGAGTTAGACGCGCGGGCCAAGAGAAAATGATAAAGACGAGACTAAGCGTCCAAAGAAGTTCGTTTGGAATTGTTTCGATTTTTAATAAAAACAATGGTAGCGCGAGGACCAGGCTAATTGTTAATGCAAAGAGATGAGCAATGGGTGCGCGGCCAAAATTTTTCCAAACTTGCCCCACTTCGATAAATCGAATTAGTCTTCCATCGAGTGCGAAATGGGTTTGTAAAAACAAGAGGGTTCCGAAGATTGGGATCGCAAACAACACTCCGAGAATCCCAAACAAAATTGAGAGTCCGCTCTCCTCGTAGCTGGCGGACACCAACAGCAGAGTGGGGATAAGGAGCCAAGCGAAGGATCCAGCAAAGCCTTTGAGACCTAGCAACATGTAGTATTTAAGATTTAAACTTACTAAGAAACTCCAGGCATCGTCTCTGGCGGTAGTATAGATGTTTTGAGTGCGAAGCCGAGAAAGCAGAATAATTGGTAGAAACCAGTCTCCGATGGGTTTTGCGTTACTGATGTCCTTTTCAATGTTTGGAGCAAGTATTCCAAGTGTGTACTTAATGGCGAATCGGATTGGCTTAATGCCTGTTAGTCGCCGGGCTAACCAAATGGCGAGCGAAACAGGTGCGATGAGTGGCCAAAAAAAATATCGAAACCGAGCACCGCAAATGAGTGCGGTAAAGATATGGCATACTGACAAAACGATTAATAGGATCAAGCAATTTTTTGAAATCAAGGTTGCGGAACTGCTTGGGTCAATCAGGTAGGCTTCCTCCCAAACACTGGACAGGATTCTGACGGGTAAAAACGTTAGCCAACAACCAATAATGACCCCTCCTAGCTTTGAGGCTTTTGAAAGTCCAATCATTGCATCGCGGAAAGTTCGCTGTCGCGCAAGTCTTCCAGAGACTTCGATCAGGTATCCGAAGCTAATGAACTGCAAGATAGGGATACTTGCCGTGATGGCAAGTAAGATGACAATACTGGCGATTCCAAAAATGCGTGATGCGAATATCGATAACGCATTCAGTAAACGAAAAGGCCAACTCTTCCTGGGTGAGTTTGTAGTGTCGCGAATGGGGGGATCGCAAGGAGCGTCAGCACTAATTAAGTGGTTGGTAGATTCGCAAGCGTCGGAAACTGAATAATTGGGACTCAATGGATCCGTCGGGGGCGGAGGACTTGTCCCCAGTTGCTGACTTTTGGAGTCTTGATTCTCAAAATCACCTGAATTGGTCATTTGAAATGAACGATTAAAAGGAAATGGATTTGATATTCTCTGAGGAGTGTAAAACTATCACCACGTTCGTTGAGTATAACTAATTATCGGTTGGTAGATAACTAAACCCGTTGCTGAGGCAATTTGTTTCGAATAAGGGTAAAATCTGGATGGGAAATTCAGATATAATCCGAGCTGCCGGAGAATTTCGATTTGTTTTGTTTGCCTTAGATCTTAGAGCTAATAACTAAATCCTGTTAGGGATCGCGAATGCGTTCATTGACGATCACGAAAGATTTATTTTTTTTGAGCTTGGTGCTCGGCGGAATCGCCGCACTCACGTTTGCCTTGTTGCGTGTAGAGAAGATTGCTGCCCCTAGGTCACTTAAGAATAACGAACTTGCTTTAACAGGTGTTGTAGGGGTAGCGGAGGCGATTGACTCTGCATTTGCAGAGGATTGGGCATCACGCCATCTGGTTCACGCAGATCAAGTGGATAATCTTTTGGTCGCTCGGCGGATTTCGCTTGGGATCGCAGGAACGATTCCCTCGTTAGCAGAAATCCGGGAGTTTGAATCTCAGCCCGAAGCGGATCAGGTTAGCTGGTGGGTTGCTCGCCTTTTGGAGGATCGAAGGACCAGTAATTATCTTGCGGAGCGGTTCACGCGAGCCTTGGTTGGTGTCGAGGACGGCCCTTTCTTGATTTTTCGTAGGCGGCGTTTCGTTAGTTGGCTTTCGAATCAGTTGTATTTGAATCGACCCTACGACGAATTAGTTTCCGAGATATTGACGGAGGAAGGTCTTTGGACGGATACCCCGGCCGTCAATTTTTATACGCGAACAATCATTCAAGAAGAGGAAAGCAATAAGCCTGATCCTGTGCTGTTGGCAGGACGGACTTCTCGAGCCTTTCTTGGTATGCGAATTGACTGCTTGCAATGCCACGATGACTTTTTAGATTCGGTTGAGTTGGGAGAACCCAGCGATTTGCGAAGTGGAACTCAATTAGACTTTCACTCTTTGGCAGCATTTTTCAGTGACGTGGAGAGCTCGTTACTTGGCATTCGGGATGTAGAGGAGCACCAGCCCTATCAATACCAATTGCTTGACGAGAATAAAGTTTCGGTGGTTGTTCCAACTGTGCCCTTTCTTGAAGAGCTAGACGGAAAAGAAGGTAACCAGAGAAGGAGGCTTGCTAATTGGGTAACTCACAAAGATAACCGTCCATTCGCACGGGCTGCTGTTAATCGAATTTGGGCAATTATGTTTGGGCGCGGGCTGGTCAATCCAATTGATGAAATTCCACTAGGCGGGCCGTTCCCAGAGGTGCTGGAGATATTGACGGATGATTTCATTAGTCATGGTTTTGATTTACATCGTTTAATTCGGGTGATTGGAGCGACCAATGCGTTGAGACTAAATAGTGCTGTTGGTTTTGCGATTACCCAAAGTCATGAAGATTCAGTCGCTGTTTTTCCTACGATTCGATTGCGGCCGGAGCAAGTAGCTGGAGCAATTGGTCAATCGACGAGTCTGACGACAATTAACTCCAGTTCTCATATCATGACGCGACTGATGAAGTTCGGTCAACAAATTGAATTTGTGAGTCGATTTGGTGATCCTGGGGAAGATGAGTTTAGAGATCGGGGTGAAACTGTGACCCAGCGGTTGTTAATGTTGAACGGCGAAATGGTGGGCGAGCGATTAGAGAATATTCTCAACGCCCCATCTCACCTTGCGAGTCTATCGCCGGATGTCGATACCGCTGTAGATGTTATTTACTTGACAACTTTGACGCGGCATCCGAACGCGGAAGAGTTAGACAAAGCAGTGAATGGGCTCAATGAGACAGCCCTTGACCAACGTGGTGAGGAAGTCATTGACCTATACTGGTCGTTAATGAATAGTGCTGAATTCCGATGGAATCATTAGTTAGAATCCATCCTGTGCGTTCACAAGCCTTTGTGGATGCCAAGCGGACAGTTACGGTTGATAGCCGTGAGTTTTATAAGATGTAACGCATGGTGATTAGATGATGAATCCAAACAGCAATATTCACAAACAGCAATTACATTTTCACCGTCGGTCGTTATTGAAAATGGCAGGGCTGAGTGGGCTTTCGTGGCTGACCCCGATGGCTGAACGGCTTGCCAGAACGGCGGAAGCGGATCGAAAAGGGAAGGCTAAGTCCTTGATTGTTTTGTGGCTTGAGGGAGCTCCAAGTCAGCTTGAGACGTTTGATCCACACGAAGGCACCGCGATCGCTGGTGGCAGTAAAGCTCGAAAGACGAATGTTAATAGTATTAGGTTAGGGGATGGGCTTCAGCAAGTTGCCGAGCAAATGGAACACATCTCGCTAATACGATCTGTGACCAGTAAAGAGGGCGACCACGAGCGGGCGATCTACAATGTTAAGACTGGTTTTCGGCCGGATCCGACATTGATTCATCCGTCCATCGGAAGTGTTATTTGTCATCAACTGAATCATGAACAAGATCGTCAGGTCGATATTCCGCGCCACATCTCGATTTTGCCAAGCAATACGCCTGGACGCGGTGGTTACCTCGGGGATCAGTTTGACGCTTTCAAGGTGTTCGATCCAGTTCAGCCAATTCCCGATGTGAAAGCACGCGTTGAGACTGATCGTCAGTTAAGCCGGCTGGAAAAGTTGAAGTTTGCTGACCGCCAGTTTCTGAAGAATCGCGGCAACAATTTGATTGTTGGCGAATCGCTGAAAAATTCTAACCTCGATGCAGCGATTCGGTTGATGTCTTCGGAACAATTAAACGCATTTGATGTTAGTCAGGTTTCTGAGTCGGAGAGATCTCAATTTGGAGACACTCCTTTTGGGCGAGGTTGTCTCGCCGCACTTAGGTTGATCGAGACAGGAGTAAGGTGCGTCGAGGTTACGTTGACTGGCTGGGATTCGCATGTAAACAACCATGAAATTCAGGCGGGACGCATCAATATTCTTGACCCAGCTTACGCTTCCTTAATCAAAGAGTTAAAGAAGCGAGATTTGTTGGACTCGACCATGGTTGTCTGTGGAGGAGAGTTTGGTCGGACGCCATGGATCAATCCGCTTGGTGGTCGTGATCATTGGCCTCATGGGTTTAGTATCGCTTTGGCGGGAGGCGGGATTCAGGGTGGGCGTGTCATTGGCGAAACAGATCCTAATCCAGCCCGTGATTCAGCGCCCAAGGCCTCACTCAAACACCCCCATCCAATTGAAGATGTGCATGCGACCGTGTTTTCGGCGATGGGAATTGAGTTTAAAAACGAGCTGGATACCCCAGTCGGGCGTCCTATGAAGATCTGCGAGGGAAAGCCGGTTCAGGCTTTGCTGGACGTTTAGCCGTTGGGTTGAAAGCAGTCGGATAGTAAACGGGCTTGGTGGCAGACGAAAAGAAGGTGGCTCAATAAAAAAGCCGCTCTAAAGAATAGAGCGGCTTTTGGTTTTTCTAATTTTAAAAGCAGCAAGTGTTTACTGGAATCCGCCACCGCCACCGCCACCGCCGCCGAAGCCTCCACCGCCACCGCCTTGACCGCCGCCACCTTGACCACCGCCGCTGTTGGATAGCCCTTCGGCTGTGTTGGCGTCACCGAGGATGTTAAAGGTGGTGACCGACTGGATTGCGTTGAAGTTAGGTGAAACGCTGATTAGCACGTGAAGACGATCTGCCGTTGTGGCATGGTTCACGGTGAAAAACGTTCCTTCTGGAACCTGGGTAATGATTGGCTGGTAACCCACGACGCCTCGGTTGTCGAGTTGGCCGTTAAGTGGGCCAGCAAGATTTCCGTTATCCACTCCAGAGAGTAAACCGCCGAAGTAGTCGCTTGCCGCACCCGATGAGTAACCTTCGGAAAGCTCTTGAGCAAGAACATTGCGATTTGCAATCATTTGGTTTCGAACAACGGTTTCAATTTCGTGATCTTCAAGGGATTCGGTCCGTCGGCCCTGATCGAGGGCGAATAGTACCATTGCTCCTTTGTCGTCGATTTCTACCTGTTTCGTCATCGAAGCAGCTCGAGGCGAATTGTAATGGTTTTGGATGGAAACGGTTGCTTTACCAGAAGTTACGGTTCCCCAAACACGCTTGATGACTAAACGGTAGTCCCCAGCAAAACCTTTTGGAAGAATGTACTTCTCGGAGACAACACCCGAGGCTCCGGCCTTTGGAGAGAAACTGTCTCTCATCAAAATTCCACCGCCACGAGTTCGTTTCGCTAGTCGTGAGCAGGTGGTTCCACCTGGTTCAACAACATAAAGATCAAGATCGGCATCGCCAGTCCAGCTGACTTCGATATGGCAATCGCGTTCTTTAGCAGCTTGCAATTGCGTTTCGAAAGCTGTCAATTCATCCGTCTGCCCGTTTGCTCGGTAGTCATTCAAAATTGCTGTCGCAGCAAATTGAGCTTGTCTAACAATCTCAGGATGGTCAGGCCATTCTTGGCTGAGCACACCGGTTGTCGCCCATTTTGTGGCTTCAACATCACCAATCGCTTGGGCGGCACGTAGACCAATCACGAACGGTTCGGTTCGTGTTGGGTTGTTCAGTGCGTAGCCCTTAAGAAGGCGAATCGCTCGTTTTTCCATGCCGTTGCGAGCCATGTACTGTGCTGCGATCAAGATGTCGTTATCATCCTCTGACATGTCAACGGCAGACATAAGTGCCCGCTCGATATCAGACTGAGGGCGGCCGGAGATTTGCATCGCCAGTACCAATGCTTCGTGCATCCAAGGCTGAAACTGATCGTGCTGGATAGCAGCAAGAATCATGGTTACTGCTTGGTCAGCATTCCGCTCTTTCATTAGTTTACGGGCAGTTGCTCGGACATCTGCTTGGTTAGCAAAAGTCTCGCCGAAGTAATTGCTCCAAGCGATTTGTGGATCATTGATGTCCGCCAAAACGATTACCTGAGGCTTTCGATCGACTGAAACTGGCTTGTCAGTAACGAGGCTGACTTTTTCGGTGTCTTGGACACAGAACATTCCGCCACCGCCGCCGCCGCCGAAGTTACCACCACCGCCGCCGAATCCGCCTTGACCGCCACCTTGGCCGCCACCGAATCCACCGCCGCCGCCGCCGAATCCTCCACCACCTGAAGTCTTAGGGGCAACTAGGTCTCCGACGTTGTAAACGTTGGTTACAAACCACTTCACGTCTTCTGCATCGTCAAGTGAGATGATTTTAAGTACTTCGTCTTTGACAACGAATGTTGCATTGTACTTTTCGAGCATAATTCGAAGAGCATTTTTGAAGCGGATGCCGCTTAAGTTTTCAGTGATCAATTCATCTTCAGTAAGAGAATCGTCCGATGCCGAACTCGTAAGAACGATGTTGATTCCGTACTTAATCTCAAGTTCCTCTTCAACTTCACTCCACGGCCTCTCGTCATAATTCAAGTCCGCTGTTTCGTTGAGAGCGTCAAGAATCGCTTCTTCCGTCGCGCTTCCTGTCAAACGAATGTTTTGATACTTCTTACGTCGAATCACTTTCTTTCGCCATTCGTCCGCATCCGGCCAAATCATCATGTTCTTTGGGTCGCCCGGGAATGGGATAGTCGCTTGTTCAATCGAGAACATCGCTGATTGAAAAGCGTATTCCTTTTGCCGACGTAGTTCAATTACTTCGGCATAGTTCTTAGCAAAGTGAGCATTGGCGTTGGAGACAATGACTGCAGGATCATAAGGAGCCAGTTTGAAAGCTGTCTCGGTGACGGCTAACGATTCACTGTATTCGCCTTCGCTGAGCAGTGAGTTGTATCGATTGATTAGCTCAGATACTTCTTCTTGACTCCGGGCAATGCGGTCAGCTTCCATTTTCAACTGCCCAGCGGTTGCAATGTTGATGTCCGCCAGTGCCTGGCGATCATCGAACGCAATTTTTTCCTGTCGTGAAGACAGTAGGCTAGATTCGATTGAATGTCGCAGTGTCGACCGTGTGTCCGGGTAAAGATCTGTTGTTTGGTCAATGATTTCAAGCATGTTCTTAAGACGCTCAATCGCAATGTCCGGGTTGGTTCTTAGCTCTTGTCGTGCTCGCTTTGATTCGTATTGAACCTGCTGAGTGATTTTCTGGTTGATGATCGCAACACGCTGCTCTTCGGTTAAAAGAAGATCAGTCGATCCACCTTTTGCATCTTGCAGTAGTTGTCCAATCTCATCACCACCCTCTTGGATCATTCTTAATCCGCCATCGGGAGTCTCGACTGCCATCGGAAGTGTGATTGCTCCGCCGGCTGGCTTTGCAGCTGGAGTTGTTACAGCGGGGGTCGCTGCTGGAGTTTCTGCAACTGGAGTTGCTTTTGGGGTTTCTGCAACAGCTGGCGTCGCTGCTTTTGGGGCAGGTTTGGCCTTCGTTGAAGTTCCAAATGGATCGTCATCGTCTTGGACTTTGTAGGTTGCAGCCATGGCTAATAGATCAGCTTGAGTGTTAGCTGGATCAGCACTTAAGTTAATGGCAGCGGATGCTAGTTTTCGAGCAGTTTCCCGATCGCCTGCGGCCAAAGCTGTCTCACCTAGGTCACTCAATCGGTTGGCTTCTACCATGCGGACACGTGCGTACTCGCGAAGGCCTTCAGAGCCAATCGTGGGTAACGTCAATCCAAAGTCTTTGCGGGCATCTTCGATCATGCCTGGAAGGAATGAAAAGTCAGTGTTGGCAGTTTCCGGGTTGATTTGCCAAGTGATATTTTCTTCACTGCCGTTAGCGATACCAGTTAGCTGGAGGGCTACGCTGTTCCGATCAGCAATGCTTCCAAGAATGATATTGTCTCTGTCAGTTCGAAGCGGTGGGAACTGGCTTGGGAAACTTTCCAAAACAGAATCACCCCATTGGCCAGAAACTGGCCAGAGGACTGAGCCATGAATGGTACGAATCAAGCCAACTGCTGATTCTCGAACATCTTGCTCGTCGCTGTCGATGAAGAGGTTGCCGCCGGTGTTATTCGCCAACGCAGCCATAATCTCATTGTTTCTTGCGGGACCAATGGCAAAGCTTGAAACTGAAATTTTGTTTTTGGTTAATCCGGAAATGAGTTCACCAAAAATTTCAGAATGAAGCAAACTGCCTCGGCTCACTCCGTCACCAATGTAGATGACGTTGTTGTTTTTCTGTGTGTCTTTAGGGAAAGCCTTGGATGCTGAAACCAGCATTGCTTCCATGTCCGTTGACCCCAATGGGACGCGTTCGCTTAGATTGCCTAAGGCGACGTTAAGGTCTTCTGAATCCGGGCTGACAAAACCTTTTGTCATTGGGACGGGGTCAAGATCGACTGCAACAATCTGGATTAGATCATCGGCATTCAAATTCTTGATGATGTGCTTAAGCGTGGCAATTGAATCCCGCTTAAACTCCCCAGACTGGCTGGCAGAGGTGTCAATGTAAACGACCACGTTGCTGGCCCGCTCGATCTCGTTTGAGATCTGAGGCTTCAGACTCAACGCGAAGTGAGTTTCCCCCGCGTTGTCAAAAGTCGCCATTTTGACTTGGTTCGTCGATGACTTGGATTCTTCCGAATCGTCTGCGAACGATGTATTGGCACCAGTCGTCTGCAGGCCAATGGCCAGCAAAGCGACAAACATTCCTCTAAGCGCGACTTTGGTCGAGCACTTGGACATAACGAACTCCAACACCGAAAAGATTTCGAAGGAATGTGCGTTCCGGAATCGCACAGCCCTGCCTTGCCCTGTAATGGTTAACTTGGTCATCACTGACCTCCAACACTATTGTATTTTGAGAACTGGTGATACGCTACCAAAAACCCTCGATTTTGCCCCATTTACGGCCTCAACGTAGTCCTAAATATCATTACTACCTGATGCACCGATGTGACCCGCGCGCTCTCGCACGTTGAATCAAACCTAGCTGAGTCAAAAAATCCTTGTATTGATAGTCCAGTTCACTCTTAAAGAGTGGCCTCTAATAGTCATTAGTATTGCAAAAACCGACGATGAGCGAGGAAATACTGGAAAATCTATCTTCCATGATAGTATTCCTGCCGTTTGATCCGATCAAACGTGCTCCATTGGTTGGTATCGGAGTCTGAGGCCCTTGAAGGTAGAAAATCTGATTCCATCCAACAGCTTTCGTCAGCAAAAGACGGTAAATGACGATTGGGTAGAATCTAACGATTAGGTTCTCAATTCTGTTTAGCGGTTACATTGACACCGCAAACGGCAAGCTCGTAGAAGGAAAATCGTTGAAAACCATGTTTCGGTGCTGTGTGGGCTGCCGTAACCCCTGAGATTTTTTCCCTCAGCTGTTTGAGGAGGTTGCTCTAGGCCAAACGGAACCGATGTAACTCGCTTAGATTCGCGGGATATGTCTCACCGAGAATGTGGCCAATTTATTTAAAGGGCAAGGAAACTTAGTTTTTCGCAGCAGTATCGATCCCGATTGAGTTGGGGCTCGTTGCTTTTAAATAGCAAACAAAGATATCGCAAACAAAGATATCGCAAACAAAAGCCTCCAAACCGGACTTAATCAATGGTTTGTTGATCGTCAGGCTTCTCCAGGGGGAATCGGAGGGAGAGTTATCGCCTCCGATTATCTGAACCCAAACTCTGCTTATTCAGAGATCTCGAGAGCAGGAGAGTTAAGTAGAGGGTTCGAAGCTGAGTCCTTCGAATCACTCTCGTCTATCCCTTCCGAGTGTTTTATTGCCCTGGAAATACATCCGACACCTAATGCGATTAAGTCGAATTGATTCGCAACTCTTGTTTTTGGAGTGTTCGAGGGTTGGAGCAACAGGTAATCAGTCGCTAAGGTTTCCACAGCTTGAAATTCAAGGACTGCTGCCCATTGATGGACTGAACTACTAAGCCTGTCAGCAGTGGCGGCGGTTGCTCTAGCAAACTTCTTTGAGTCGACTATGAAGTCGTTGGCTAAACGCGACATTTCTTTCACGAGGAATTTATTTTGCTGGAGAACAGATGGTTCTAACTCCGTGGCTTTTTTGAGAACCTGGTGACCGACTTGAATTGTTTTTACTTTCATTGGCTTGCTTGCAATTTTAAGTTCATTTGCTCTTTGAGTCGCTATTTCTAACTCAGAAAACGTCACCCCCCAGCGGTCACAATCTTGGTAGTACTGCCAGTAGTCGTCACAACTCGCAGCGGGGAGCAGGACCAGTTGCACATTCTCGAGCTTTGCCGAGTAGCGAATTTCGGGGGAAGATTTTATTGAGCGAGAAGGAGGAAGATCTGCGATGTCTGGTGCCGCTGCCTGTTCCCACGCGTTAGAAAGCGTAGATCGAAATTGAATATCAATGGAATTAATGTGAGGGACGATTTTCTGCGTGCAAAAATCGCAAATTGCTTCCTCAAATTTCTGCTGCACCAATTTTTCAATCGGCTTTAAGGCTGACTGGATTCGCTGATTAGTGTTTTTCAATCGCTGTTGAATCGCCTGGTATTTCTTATCCAACAGATTGCCAGTTAAGCTCTCCGGACAAGTTTCCTCAGCTTTTAACGGCTCCGCATTCTCTCGCAATGGATTGGGTAAGTCCATTAGGCGATTGCTTCCCATGGGGATACGGTTTGAATTTATGGCTTGATCGGCAAGCCGTGCTAGTTGGGCCGAATTGGAGGTGCTCCGGCCCAATAGGACTGCCGCGGAAATCGCGAGCGGTGATTGATCGGCGGAAGCCGTTTCTGAGGTGCCAGAAAGCTGGAATATTATAAAAAGCATTAATAGACATGCTTTGGGAGAGATCTGTGCCATCGTTTTGCTGAACTCCAGGCTGATAATAGATACGAAGCTTAGGGGTGCACAGTCGCTTCGGTTATTAAATGGGAATACGTAAGGTAAAAGGCAATTGCAGTTACCGCGGCGTGCTTAACTTATCGGGTCCAGAGAAATTGATCCTTTTGGGGAAAGTCTACAAGTTGTCGAAACCTTGAGACTTCGCATCGCGATTTGCAAATTGACGGGGTCGTGCGGATATCGAGTATCGTAAGCAATGGGGACTTTTTGGATGTCCCAATCAACTCAGGCCAGACGGTGAGTGTTGATGAATATCGAACGCGGATGAAAACTGCCATTTCTATATTGTTTGGGACTTGATAGCTCGGGAATGCTCCTTTAGTCTCACAAGGAACGTTTATTTTTTAGAACCTAGAATGAAACCGAAGGTTATCATGCCAAAGTTTTCAGTGATTCTCGCTGCGGCGGGTAAAAGTAGTCGGTTTCGGGATCCAAATTACAAGAAGCCATTTGCGTTGCTAAATCGCAAGGCTGTTTGGTTATATTCAGCTGAGTTGTTTCTGAAACGAAACGACGTAAAGCAGGTCATTATCGTTATTTCGCCCGCAGATAAAGACGAGTTTCTGGCAAAGTATGGCCCCAATCTTGCGGTGCTCGGTGTTGAGGTTGCCCTCGGCGGCGCCGAGCGTTCAGACTCAGTCCAAAACGCGTTGGACAAGGTCAGCCCTGATTCGACTCACGTCGTGATTCATGATGCCGCACGCCCTTGTCTCAATGCAGATTTGATTGAGTCAGTTTTTGTGGCCTCTCAAACGAACCCGTCGGTGATTCCTGCAGTTCCGGTAACCAGCACTTTAAAATTATCTAAAAATGGCAGTTCAGTAGATAAGACCGTCGATCGCACTCATCTCTATGAAGCTCAGACTCCGCAAGTTTTCGAACGAGAATTACTGATCTCGATGTTTGCTAACCGCGGTGAGTTGAAGCCAACTGATGAGTCACAACTGGCGGAAGAAATGGGGCATCCCATCACAATCGTGAAGGGCTCCATTTTTAATATCAAAATTACATCGAAACAGGATCTTGCGTTTGCGAGAGCCTGTTTGGATTCGCAACCGAAGCCAAAATTCGATGCCCCAATTCATCCGTTTGCCGATGACAATCTATTTCGATAGGGGACGATTTTACTTGTGATCAGTGTCTGGAATTCAGGGGGGCGGCGTCGTCTAATCCCACCACCAGCGTTGCACTTGTAAATCTGGAGTTTGGTTCTTTAGGCGGTCATCGAGTTCAGAACTTGAGTTTTGAATGATCGATTTTGTAAGTTGGTCTGCCGAAGATACCGAAACACCACCGCTGACCCCAAGGATATGGAAATCGCGACGCGAGTCTGGTTGGCGTGAGCGGAGGTGTTTCTCACTGATCACGGACTTGACTTTGGTAGCGATATGGGCATTTTTCATTGGATAAGCCAATTGTGTTTCAATTGGATTAGAACTCGTTGGTTCTTTGGGTAAGCCAAAAAAGGTTTGCTCCCAAGATGCTTTTCCAGTTGCCTGTTTTTGACGAACAATTTCGGCAACAAGTGCGAGATCAAAAATGTTCTTTAGCTGATTGTAAACTGGGTATTTATCTGAGATCTCATTAAAATGAGCGGTGAAATCTCGTGCAAACCCGCGTGTTGGAATATCAGATTTTCCCGTGTGAATACGGTCTCCATCTTGATTGACAAATTCATTTTCACTGAGCACTTTGACAGTTGACCCGTTAAAAGTAAAAACAGTTTCATCGGGACTGGCTGAAACAGGCTGATCATTTAGTGTGAACCACCAGCGAACGACTGAGAAAGCGGGAAGGGTGCCGTCAGGTTTTAGTTTCAGTCTATCCATGTAACTGGGGATTTCTGGGATACTTTTTTCCAAACCCATGCCCAATAATTTCATTCGATAATCAGCTTCTACGAGAACACGTGCGGTGTGGGTGCCGCGCGGAATGCCAAAGACCTCAATGTCTTGTTCACCGAGCGTGGATTGAGCTTTCTCAGACCACTGGCGTCCCGTTAGAGTTGTCGACGCTAAGAAATTTTTGGTGGCAACTAGGTTTTCTTGACGTGGCGTAATGGAGCAACCAAATTTCCCATCGTGACTGTGGGCGTTTCGAAGACAATTTACGAGGTCATCAAGTTGCAAAATAGGCTTTCCAGAGCGAAGGTTGATAGCGCGTTGGTGTTCATCAAATTCCCAAGGGCCGGCAGGTCCAGCAATTACGATCTCCCCCGTCTCTGGGTAAAAAATTAGATGAGTAATGGCGTAAAGGCCAGCGAGATTCCGCATTGATTCATCGAGCGTATGGCCCTGGGCGGTAAGTAGTTGCGCTGCTCTTTCCAAACGGGTGAGTGAGATTTTCCGAAGGGGGCTCGACCAAGTGAGTATACCTCTGCCGGTTTTTGCCGCGGCCTGACGCAAGACTTCTGCAGAGCCGTTGGCTTTCCGTGCCCTTATTTTTGATAGGACACCTGACGAATTCACGAAGACACCTGCTGGAAAGGCTTGGATCGTTCCAAGTCCTTGGCCAGTGTCCAGCCAAGAATCGGGCTGAATTGTTCCTGTAATTAGATCGATTAACGGGAGGAAATCTGATTCCGTGATTCCTCCGCGAGGGGTTGCGGGGGGACGGTTGTGATTCGCGTAAAGTCCCGAAAGTGAATCAGATCGGGGTAGTTCGCCGTCGATCATTCCCGCAGTTTGGCAGGCTGTTTGGTAGGCGCCCGAGTCGAACTGATGCGCTGAGATTTTTGAGAGCCAATTATCGCGAGAGTTGCTCGGCAGAGAATCTGCGAGTTTGAGCGCGACTGAAAATTCACCCGCTTGCAAGTGGGCATTAATTTCAGAGGGCGTTGCCGTTTGTGCCGTCGCCGGATTTCCGAAAAGACATGGAATGGCAAGCAGTAGACCGCCAAAAAGGATTCGATTTAAAATCCATTGAATCCGATTGAGTGTCGAACTCGATTCGAAACGATCTTTACAAATTTCTGAACGCATGAGATTCTCCCAACCACAGCCCGACGCAATGATTGCGATGTTGGCGTGAGAAATCAACTGCTTTCGACGAGATTTCCGAAAATAATAATCTGAGCGGATCGTGGAAGTAACGACGGTTGGTTCTAATTCCAGAAGCCAGCGATCCAGATTAAAAAGAAAATGATTGACATAAAGCCGACGCACCAAATTGCATTTCGCAATGAATGGGTAAAGATTTCACGTAGATTCTCGTGACGGGTGGCACCGTAGACGAGACTGACCACAACGATCAATGGAAGCGCGTACCAAATCTGAGGGATTGCTGCCAACAGGAGGTGGTCAAAAACTACACTTGAAAAAACGTTCATCGGTTTACCAGCAAATTGTTAATCGAAATTACTTGCCCGTTTAGACTTGGGGGAAGTTACTGTTTAGATTTTTTCTTGTTCTTCTTTTTCTTTGATTCAAGCATCTCTTGCTGCGCCGGTGTGATGATCGCGGGCCCGCAAAAGGCATCGTATACGGCAAGCAAATTTAGTAAGCCGGCGATGACGGTGAACAGGGTTCCCATTTCAAAATAGTGTTTCCCCTCAAAATGCCAGCGACCGAGTGTGTCCGTTTGGACGCGAGATCGAACTTGGGGTTTGTTCATGCCTCCCGGGGGCGCCATGAAGCCATCTTTGATTGTCTTGCCTGTATAGTCGTTGTTGTTTTCGGGTGTGATTTTGTGAAAGGCCAAACTCGAATTGGGATAGTCAGCAGGGAATCTTTCGCAAAGGACCCAGTAAGGGTCTCCGCCTTTTTTGGTTTTCATCGACTGGATGATCGCTGGCAAAGCGGGGGCGCCGACACCTAATTGACAGACAAATTGCCACCGCAAATCACCTGGTTTGAATGAGGCATATACGACGCGACCTTGTCCGATTCCAAGACCAAAAAAGTAGGTGCTCAGGATGCAGATCATAAACAGGAAGCCTTTGGCATACCTGCGTTGGTAAAAGTGACCAGCGCCGGGCCAGGCCCAGGCGAAAAAAGCCGCCCAATAGGGATCTTTGAGGTCGACGACGACTGGCTCGCCGGATTCCTGAGGATAAACTATTTCAGGCATAACATTCGCTTGTGAAATCGGAATAAAAAATTGAGAACCGATCGGTTTGTGGAATCGGAACTTGCGTCGGTCGCTACAATGTCGCTCTTGGAATAGTCTAACTATTTGAGAACACTACACCAGATCAAACTAGCGGGCTTAGTAGATGTCTTACCGTTTTTTTACGCAATCCACCCCGAATCACGGCAAGATGGTGCTGGAGGGGGAGCAAGCGCGGCATGCGATCCAGGTCATGCGTTTTAATGTGGGGGATCAGATCGTGCTTTTTGATGGCACGGGAACGGAATATGAAGCGCTAATCGACCAGGTGGAGAAAAAACGATTATGGCTCAGTATTGAAAATCAGCGTGTCGTTCCACGTGGGATCAGGGCAAACATCACGCTTGCTGTAGCACTTCCTAAAGGAGATCGTCAGAAAGTATTGGTAGAGAAGTTGGTTGAATTAGGCATCGAGCGTCTAATCCCATTGAAATCCAACCGCTCTGTAGCGGTAGCAAATGAAAAGGTCGTCCAGAGATTGCAAAAACAGGTAGTGGAAGCTTCGAAGCAGTGTGGTCGGAATCGATTAATGAAGATTGAGAGCGAATGTACGATTGACGGCTTGCCCGGTCTGCTTGATCCCTCGGCACTTAAGCTCGTTGCCGATCCTTATCAGGGACAGACGATCTTGGATGTGTCCGCCCAATGTCTTGCTGAAATGCCGGTTGAAATTGTCGTAGCCATTGGCCCTGAGGGGGGATTGGATGATGGGGAAAATGTGATGTCTCAAGAGTTAGGATTCCAACCGGTGCGACTCGGTCCATCCATCCTCAGGGTGGAAACCGCAGCGATTGCCATCGCCGCTATTCTTGGCATCGGGCTTGAATCTGGGCAGACCGAGTGTGGTGAAATTGAGGAATAACCAACGCACTTTCAGCCTTGGGAATAGAGGGGCCCATTACTCGGTAAGCTGGGAAGCAAGGTAAAGCCTTAAATAATTAAGGACCTCCTTAACGGCACGTTCTTCACGCCAGCCCGAATGGCCACTGTATCGAAATTGAGTCTGTTGGGATGTTGGTTTTTCAATGATCATGACTTCATAAAATGATTGCCCATCACGGATTAAATCAGAGTCACGGTTAATGGGACCGATCGCAATCCCTAATGTTGCACCGCTAGATTCAATAATGTTCTCGATCTCATCGGGTTCTGGCATTTGTTCGAGAGTTTCGTTTGCGCAGATTAATTTCTTCGAGCCGGGGATTTGGCTAAGCCGTTGCCCTACGACACCGAGTAGCCCAGCGTCGATTACGGCTAGTTTTTGTTTTTGAGTGGTCAAGAGGTTGTGAACCACTTGCTGTAGTTCTGTGCCGTTTTCACCGAAGACGAGCGGGCCAAGAGTCTGACGAATCGTGTCGATGGTTGGTTGCATCTTGTCCATGCAATCGGCTTTGGTCGAACCGTTGGTTGAGACGCGAAGAGAAATAGTTGCCGAGCTAGCCGTGATTCCAACTTGAGGATCCCGTCCTCGCTGAATTAGATTGGGGAGTAGTGATTCAATATGGCTTTCGCCGGAACCAAAACAATGGAGGGTGTGGTGGTGAATAATGGAGAGATTTCCTGTTTGTTTTTTCAGGCTCGCTTCCACGGATTGAAACCACATTTGCTTCATTTCAACTGGGACTCCCGGTAGTGCGATGATACGGCAGGCTTTGCCGTTGGGGGCTTGGGTTGGAAAATCGATTCCAGGCGCTGTTCCTTCCGGATTGGGAATCGCAGCAGCACCTGCGGGAAATTCTGCTTGAATCGAATTGTTTTCGGGCATTTCGCGTCCCCGTGATTCAAACATCGATCGAATGTGTGCCAAGATTTCTGGGCGAGTAACTAAGGGGACATCAGCCATTTTGGAAATCGCCAAGCGCGTTAAGTCATCGGCAGTCGGGCCGAGGCCACCGGTGACAATTACGATTTCGACACGATTTACGGCGTGTTGAAATACATCAATGTTGTCTGCAAGGTTGTCGCCGACGGTTGAATGGAAAGCGACTTCGATGCCAAGTTCCCCCAGTCGACTACTGAGCCATTGTGAATTGGTATCGAGGCGAACGCCGCTGGTCATTTCATCGCCGATGGAGATAACTTCAGCGCGGAGTGAAGACATGATCGTTATTTCAGAGACTGCTTAAGGGGAAATAAAATCGGGGCCGACTTGATTGGAGTGCTTAAACTGCCCCGATTCATAGAGGATCCGTTTGGAATACGCCGTGAAAACTAATCGGCCCACCCAGTTCCATCCGCCTTTTGCCCGCACAAGTTAACTACCATGCCAAGATGTTTGGCCATGGATGCTTTGGTCAGGGCAGCGTTGTCCGCGTCCTGAGCGGAATGTGCATAGGCTACTTGGATGTGATTACTTTGGTGTCTCGCCATCATTTGATCACGACTAACTCCATACGTGACCGCATGCATGATTGGCCATTGCGGTGTTGTTGCTTCGAGTCGTCGTTGGGTTTCAGATTCAGGAAGTTGAACAACGCCGGCGCGACCGATGTCCATGTGGAGCCGATTGTTGGCAACGAAGATTCGCGACCAGACAATTTCCCCCGGTTTGGAAACTCCCTGAATCGTTCCTCCGCCGTTAGGGAAATACATCGCTGGCTGGCGGTAGCTAGTCGCGCCCTTCCAGCCCCCGATTAAATGGGCGGGAGGAACACTCCCACTGATGAGAAAAACCCAGACGTACTGGTCTGTCGTCCCCGACTTATCCCAATCACCCCAGCGAAGATCGTGAAGCGTATTTTCAACGGGTTGTTTAAGTGTCTTGTGAATGCGGTAGGTCATTAGCCCATCGAGGCCTGCACATTCATCGACTTCGTTAAAGTGCGGTAGCGGTTGGCCACGGTAGAGGGTTCTTTTTCCATCGCGACTTTTTACTGGTGGTCTTTGTTGATTATTGAGAGTGCCTTCGACAAGGTCGCTCGCGGGCATCAGGTCTTTTAATCCTTGCTGGTATTGAATGCCAATTGTATCGCAACCAAAGTCATCAGCGATTCGAACAGCGGCAATGTACATCTTGCATTGAAGACGAACTTGTTTATCGGTGAGATGTTTTGCGTGTTGTTTTCCAATATCAAACTTCATTCCTTTTTTAGCCATCCAACCTCTTACATCATCGGCTTCTTCGTTGGTGACCTGAGTGGATTCATAGTACAAAGCAGATTGACTGAGCCGTTCCTTGAAAACGCCAGTTGGGTTCAATAAATGATCTGGAATGATCGCATTGAACATGCCCATGCAGCCTTCGTCAAATACTCCCATGATTGCTTTTTGAGTTTGTAATTCTGTTGCAAGTTTTTGGCCCACTGCTTCGCAAGACGAAGGCATACTGATTTTTCGAATTGGAGTTGCGTGGCTGGTCGCATGCCTAACCTTTCCCGTTTCTAGCCACGTTTTCAGCTTCTTTATGAATTTTTTATCTGAAAAATCTTCTGCCCAGAGCGTACTGTAATTAACGCCGGCTTTTGTTAGTGAACCATTGAGGTTCAGCATCCCTACGAGTCCGGGCCATTGGCCTGACCAGTTCGCGACAGTGAGGATGGGGCCTTGGTGGGTTAGTAATCCGGGGAGAACGTGGTGAGAATATTGCCAGACCGCTTCGGCAACAATGATCGGCATGTCGGGATCAATATTGGCGAAAACTTCCATGCCTTTTTTTTGAGAATCAATAAACCCATGCTTGGCACCACGCTGTGGGTGGTGAGCTCTCTTTAATTTGAAACCGCAACTTTTGACTGCAGTGGCTAATTCCTTTTCCATTGCTAATTGAGCGGCCCAGCAAACTTCATTGGCAGAGGTTCTGAGGTCGCCGCTGGCGATGAGCGCTATAGTCGAAGCCGCTGAATTTTGGGTTGTTGTCATGGTCACATTGGTGTTGAGCGAAAAGGTAAGATGGTTTTGCCAAAAAAAACTATGGGGAACAGAATCCCAGTTGTTGATCTTACCTGTTTTAACAGGCCCTGCAAAGAATCGAAATTGTTTGTCTGTTGGCGCAATAGGGTTTGGCGGCTTAATCCGAACTCGGTTGTGTTAATTTACATTGAAATTCAAATACCTGCGGTGGTTCTTCTCTTCATTGGAGGGCGGCCGGTTGTTAAGCTGAGTTGAAATTAACGACACGTCCGTGAGGTTGCCGCAGCCGTTTACTTAGGTTGTGGCGGCTCGTTTCGAATAAATTAGGGTGAACATTATGTGTGGTATCGTTGGATATGTTGGGCCTCGAGTGGCTCAAGATTTTCTTCTAGAAGGTCTTCGGCGATTAGAGTATCGAGGCTATGACAGCGCGGGTACGGCTACGATTAACTCCGAGCGGAAGCTGAATGTCACTAAGTCAGTTGGGAGGATCGCCCGGTTAGCTCAGGAGGTCGCCGCAGCGCCTTGCGACTCTGGAATTGGAATTGGCCATACACGCTGGGCAACGCACGGAGCGGCGACAGTTGATAATGCTCATCCGCACTTGGGAGGAGCAGAGACCCTCGCGATTGCACACAATGGTGTGATCGAAAATTTTGCTGAACTTCGGACGAGTCTTAAATCGAAAGGGTATGAATTTCATTCAGAAACAGATACCGAAGTCGTCGCTCACCTCATCGCAGAGTGCCTTAGTCAAATCTCGGATGGTTCTGAAGTTTCTCCAACACCGGAAATCGCTGTCGATGCAATTAAAAAAGCGATCGGCCAGTTACGTGGTACTTTTGGTTTAGCGATAATTTTTAAGCAGTGGCCAGATTCAATCTTTGCCGCCCGTCTTGGAAGTCCACTGGTTATTGGAGTTGGCGATGGTGAGCACTTTCTTGCCAGTGACGCACAACCTTTGATTGGATTTACGGATCGAATTGTCTATCTTGCCGACAATCAGGTCGCGATTTTGACGGCCAATTCTTTGGAGGTTTCGCATCGAGATGCCGGTCTCGTTTCTCATCATGTTCGTGTGTTGGATGTTGAATCCAATCAGGTAGAAATGGGCGATTACGACCACTACATGCTAAAGGAAATATTTGAACAGCCAGAATCGTTACGGAACACGATGCGCGGTCGCTTGAACGAGGACGATGCGACGGCAGTTTTTGGTGGACTCAATTTGACGCCCCAAGATTTATTAAAAGTGAAACGAGTCGTTTTCACCGCCTGTGGAACAAGTTGGCACTCGTCCTTGGTCGGGGAGTACTTGCTTGAGGATATCGCTCAAATTCCTGTCGAAGTCGAATATGCGAGTGAATTGCGTTATCGAAATCCTCCGATGGATGAGGGAACTCTACTATTTGCGATCACGCAAAGTGGAGAAACGGCAGATACGCTTGGCGCCTTGCGGGAGATGAAGCGAAAAGGGCACATGACGATGGCAATTTGTAATGTCGTTGGAAGTAGTATCGCACAAGAAGCCGATGGAGGAATTTATTTACACGCTGGCCCGGAGATTGGAGTCGCCTCGACGAAGGCCTACACGTCGCAATGCATGGCATTGGTGATGTTAGCGTTGTACCTTGGTCGTTTGCGTCATTTAAGTTACAACCGCGGACGTAAGATGATCAGCAGAATTCAGGAAATTCCTGATAAAGTCGAAATGGCTCTGAAGCAAAATGATCACATCGCCTCAATCGCTAAAAAGTACCAGCATTGCAATAACTTTCTTTATCTTGGTCGGCACTACAATTTTCCCACCGCTCTTGAAGGTGCGCTAAAGTTAAAGGAAATTAGTTACATACACGCAGAAGGGTATCCGGCGGCTGAAATGAAACACGGGCCAATTGCGTTGGTGGACGAACAAACCCCCAGCGTGTTTGTGATGCCGCAAGGATTTATCTACGAAAAGGTGATGTCGAATCTCGAAGAGATTAAAGCTCGTGGAGGACCGGTGATTGCAATCGCGGCTGAAGGGGATGAGCGAATTGCGGAAGTCGCAGATGACGTAATTTATATTCCGCAAACGGTGGAGTACTTACAGCCAATTGTATCGGCTATTCCGCTGCAATTGCTCTCCTATCACATCGCATTATTAAGGGGTTGTGATGTAGATAAGCCTAGGAATCTAGCCAAGAGCGTTACAGTTGAATAAGGGGCGGATGGCGATTGAAATCATTTGAGTCCATTTCAAGACGAAAATTAGTTGACGGGAATTCAGCACAGAAATTAAATTTTCCTGCCGATTGAACCGATTTCAAACATCTATTAGGCTTTAGGCCATAAGAGGGGCTGTAGCTCAGTTGGTTAGAGCAGGGGACTCATAATCCCTTTGTCGCGGGTTCGAGTCCTGCCAGCCCTACTCTTTTCTTTGAATCGCCCAACCCCTGCTCTCGTTGGGTTGATGGCGAACCTGCGAGGCGTCGTGACTTTGTCTTCAGAGGAAGCACTTTGCCAACAACAGTTCGTGCTAAGAATCGTAACCAAATTTGGTGAGGATTGATTCAAAGCGGAGGTTGAGTGCGTCAATCGTCGCTGGTTTTAATTTTCTTCGGTGGTCACCCGGTGTAATGCACCGTTTGTGTGTCATGGTCTCTTGTTGGATCCGAAATTCATTGCGATAACGCCAACCCAATTGCATGATTGCCAATTTCGGATGCTTAATCCCGAAAACAGGAACGACTTGAGACAGCCATTTGGGGAAGTTGGTGACCATGCTTTCATAGGTGACAACCGTTTCAAGTTCAGGGTCAAGCGTTCTCTCAACGAGCGATGAGTATCTTTTTTCCAAGGGGAATTCTCGCTGAGTGCAATGGTGAAGGACATAGTCGTCGATGGACATCTTCTGAAGCGATTTTCGAACTTGATCCAAATCTGAATCTTGGGTTGGGTGAATCCAACCGAATGAAAAATATTCAGAAACTAAAATGTCGCGAGGATCACGAATGTGAAAAATGCGGTGACAATTTGTAGGGTAATCAAATGTCGACTGTAGCGGTTCGAAATTTCGAATGGGGCAGCGGCAAAAATTTCCCTGGTTACTGGCGGGTAGTTCTCCGTCATTCGCCGGTTCATTGTTCTCGGAAAAATATTGAAAGCCGTGCTTTTCAGAAAGATGTTTAAAGAATTGATACAAAAACATCGTCGCGCTTTTGTGAACCGCATGAACGTCGACTCCTCGAATTTGAGTCGATGTAGATGGATCAGACAGCGGAGGTAAAATTGCAGGCATGTTTCGCTCACGTTCGGCCGAGAAAGACTCAGCTGAA
>CALKCK010000012.1 GCA_938083195.1 uncultured Pirellulaceae bacterium
TCGATAGTAGATTGAGCAAGTTTAAGCAGTCGATTGTGAGCCACTGGAACCCAGGTGTTGGTACGCTCCGGTGTCGGAGCGTTAGCAATGTCATCCCGCGTCACTTCTCGTCCGCCGCAGTGCATCAATAAGTTCGCCATGAAACGTCTCCTTGTTAAGGACAGACCGCTCCCCTGAGGATGCGGTCATGAAAAGACACAACCGCCTCCGCACAGTGCGAAGACGCTACGAAAAAAGCCCCGCCTCCCAATCACCTCGCGATGGAGATGACTGGAAGACGGGGCCGTGAGCGGATTTGGGGCTTAGCAAATGCTAAGCGTCCACTCATGTAATAATGACACAGAATCGGGGGAAATTTACGTTTAAAAGCACCTCACTTCTACCCCGTAATCTTGTATATTAAGACTGATTCAAGCTCGAAGACACAACGAAGAGTTGATTCGAATGATGAGAGGGAGATGAGTTCATGACAAAACCGATAGAGTTGAAATTATTTCAAGAGTTTCTATTTTTTTGAGACAAAATGTGAGTCGGCTACGCTTGACATTGGCAAAAGCCTCAAGGAGTGTGACAAATGCAGATTCAAATCGCTTGCCCCAATTGCTCAAAGGCATACAGTTTACCTTCAGATTTTAATGGCAAGAAAGTTAAGTGCAAAAAGTGTGGCAAAATATTTCGCGTAGAAATAAACAAACTTAAATTAGAGTTTTCTAACAACATACAAATAAAGCCCATTCCATTAGCAAAATCCTTATCAGTGAAATCAAAGAATGATGCAAACGAGGGGGTTGAGGCTTTCTCTATCAACACCTCACCCACTGCCCAATCACCCTTGCCGTCTACCTTTAAGACGTGCCCGTTGTGCGGCGAAGAAGTCAAGCTGGTAGCAATTAAATGTAAGCATTGCGGCGGCAGCACGAAATCTAAACAAGAGATCGCTAGTCAGCAGGCCGCTTTTGCGGCTTTGTTCCTTGTTGTTATTGTGATGTTTGGTGGTTTTTGGGCAGCGAAGAGTTACAGCGAGGGTCTTCGTGAAGAAGCAGAAGCGATGGGGAGACACTCCGAGAACTTGATTCGAAGGATGGAAGGGAAACCACCTATAAAATATTAAGGTTTCCGGAAACCTTAAGCTTCTTTCTTTTATCGCTTATTGCTTTTGATGCAGGTTAAAAACGACTACCAATAAGAAGCTTACAATGAATTTCTTTGAGACCAAATGTGAATCGCGTGGGGTCAAAAAACTCAGCCGACGCTTTGAACCAGTAAAAATCGATGTTTTGATTGCGTTGGTAACCAACATTTCAGCCGAAATCGCGGGTCACTCAACGCCGGTACAATCCTCCCAATCATTCGCACCGGAACCGGTACGTCGTGTTCATTTCGCCGGATACACGACAAGTCCCCACGAAACCTGGGTGAAACAGGTGGCCCGCGAACTGACCAACGACGACGTCTGGCCGTCAAAGGAAAGATTCTCGGCCGCAAACGACTTGAAGAATTTGGCACCCTATTTACGCCGGATACGATCCTGCGTTGGCATCGAATGTTAGTCGCCAGGAAATGGGATTACTCAAATCGTAAAGAGAGGAAACCTGTACGGCCAAGGATCCCATGGAGTAAATAAACTGAAACGAACCATTCGCCAACAATTTTGGAGCACGCATCGCTTGGGAAGCACAGTTTTCTGGCCAGCTGTTGCTCATGAAACATTGGAAAATAAGGGGTCCGAAACTTTTAGCCCCGTTGCGAGTCCATCACCTCGCCTCCACTCAGGCCGGACTCAACCGAATGAACTAGCTCGTATTTTGATCCAGATCGAAACGGCGACGCATCATAAATCGACATTCTTTAATCTCGGACGCGGTGGATCCAGGGCTTAACCCAGTTCCGATCAACTCGACCTAAACGTTTGGTTGGCACTTCAATCTTGGTTCCATTGCGTTGCTCCAATTGAACACGATCTTTCTCCGCACTTACCAATCGAGCCTCTATTTTTCGATGCCCCGACGAATCGGTCCAAATTCGGAAAGGCATCGGGCCAAAAATGCTCGGTTGAACCAAAAGGTAGGCCTGGTTGCCGGATCTGCGTTTTACTTGAGCTCGCGTTCGATTGTGCTCAACAAACAGATCGACATCGGGCCATTCGACAATCCGGTCTACAACGGCATCGATTCGTTTGTCGACATCTCCGTTATCCACTTTGCCTCGTTCATTGAAAATCACCGCAAAGTTGATGCCGTCGGGCCGTTGATGAAGTACAGAAGTGGTGCCGGGCCAGGACCCGTGGGCCTTGAAGATATAGCCATTGCTGTTTCGGAGTTTACCGTTTACCCAGTAGTGCTGGAAAAACTTGCATAGATCCGGCGCGGAGATCGAGAAACAGTCAAGATGTGGTGGCAACTCTGGACTATAGAAGATTTCTTCAGTTCCCCTGTGGGCTGGCGGTAACCACGGGGAAATTTCTACATTCACTTCTTCGCAGATTTGTTTCACATAATCCAAATACGGCTTTTGGCTTGCCTTTGCCACTACTCGTGTGAGCAACGTGTGCCCGTAATTAGAATACTGACTCTTGCTTCCAGGATCATGCTGCAGTAACTGTGACGCCATAAAAGAGTTGAGCTGATCGAATGTCGGTTCTTCTGTTTGAAATAACATTTTCACGTTGCGTTCATTTTTCGAGGACAAACCATCGTGGTTTGCATCCCAACCGAGCTTGTGGTCGATCAGGTTTTGCACGGTAATTTGGTAAACTCGGCGATCAGCGAACTGGCCATTCAAGGGCTTGATATTCAAGAATTCGAAAACCAAAGTTGACGGCTGAATTCGCTCGTCAGCCATCAACTTTTTAATTGCGACCTTAATAAATGCCTTTTCGATGCTGGCGATCTTCATTCGCGTAAACGGATTGATTGGTTTTGATTTCTTGGCGTCTTGCCAGCCATAGCCTCTTGCTACGACGAGCTTGCCATTGTTGGTCACGGCTAACGTCGCCGACTTGTATCCCGTCTCTTCGAGTATTTTGATCATTTCAAGATCAAAAACCGTTGAGCACGACGTTTCAGGTCCAGTAATTGGGATTTGTCCAAATCCCTTGGGAGAATCAAGTCCGAAGAACACTGAAAGGATAGTAAGACCGACGAAAATGATGCTCCGGAGTGGTGAAATATCAATGGTCAGCATATCAGGACAGCATATTCGTTGAAAAACCAGAAAGCGCCGATCTGTTCTCTTATTGCGCGAACCGCGGAAGAGGATTTCTGTAAATCTAACCTGTTTCATAATCTGCTTTCTCGTTAATAGTCAGGCAACGACTAATTGCCTCCAACGTAATTCCTCGATTCGTAAAAGAACCGCGCCAGCGAATCGCAATAATCAGCTACTCGAAGCATCACATCAATCGTCGACGCCGGAACCATGCTAAAACTCAACAGGGCATGTTTTAACCATATTACACATTGCTTATCTTGTCACGCCCGAACCGCGCAACTCGACCAAGAACTGACCCCGAGGCATTTAGCGATGGATACTACGGTGAAGCTTTTCATCCGACTCACTCCGGGGGACTTGGACTTTAAAGTACTCGCCTTCGGGAACCGACTCAAATTCGCGCGGCGCTGTTGGCAGCGGTTGTTGAGGGAAGCAAAGGAGTCAGGACTCATTGATTGGTCATATTCGAAACAAGTCGGATACAAAAAAAGATGGGAAATACCATTTCCAATACGACCGTATCCGGGCGATGCGGCGTGCTATCAAGAGCTCCGAGTAAGGTGGTGATAGTGTGAATTAAAAAAACTATCCTGACACTATCCGATGTTAGCCCTGCGAGTGCCCTTGTTAAATCTGCTTATTTTCCCGCCGGATACATCACCCGTCCCATGAACAGGATACTTCCGGTAGTGTTGTTGCGGATCATCATCAGGAACGGGCGGTCGGCTTTGAAGGTCGGAGTGAAGGTGAAGGGGCGCGGCTTTTTGCGGTGCTCGCGGCGAGTTTGATGTGGATTGGGGTGAGAGTGTGGTGAGGTTTGAGCCGGGTGCATGAGCAGCGAGTGTATTACTGAAATGCTTTATCTCAGGATGTTGCTATTCGCTTCAGGCAATGCTGGAGCAGCAGGATTGATCCACCTTCCCATCAGGCTGTTGCCATCTGTGGCAATTGCTTTTGTGTGCCTAAGGCGCGTTTTTAAAATCAAGAATTTAGGCGTCATCCTGATTCTGATCTGTCTCACCTACTCTGCTCTGGCCTACACACGTTTTGAATTTTGCTTTTTATGTGATGGCTTGGGAAGTGGACGCATTAGCACAACCCGATGTCAGCTCTGCCGCACCAGTGTCATGATCACTTGCCGGATGTGATCTGGTAGTTGTGGCCATCTAAGAAGAACATCACTCAAATCACGTTCAATTTTTGACAGCGAGTGACTATCGGTGCCGCCGAACAACTGCAGATATGCTGCAACTGGATCGGGGGTTTTTGTAAGTTCTTGCAGTGCCTGCCATTGCGAAGATCCATACGCGGGTTCGACCCCCGTGTCCTCCGCTACAGGCACCGCCGTGATCGGCGGTGCCTTTTTTTGTCTCTGCATGCCATAAGGTGAATCTTTGCAGGAACTTGCGTCAATCTTGCTTTCGCCTTTTGGGTGACAACCGGTGTCTTCGGACGACTCGGATTGCCCCTCAGAGACGCCTGATTTGCTGCGTATATGCTGCGACTTTTCGGTTGCGGGCACGCGAGTTTGCCAACTCGGATCTGTCGGTAAATTCTTTATCGCCTTTGCCTGATCCTTCAGGCCGATGTGAATGTAACGCATCGTCATCCGTACATCTTTGTGGCGGGCCAACTCTTTGGCTTCGACCAGAGTCGCACCGTTGAGGAGCAGTTCTGTGATGTGGCTATGCCGACCGGCAGCATGAAAGTCAGCGTCGCCGTCTTTCGTCGTATACGGAATTCCCACTGCCTCCAAGTCCTTCCTGACCATCTCATACGTTTTACGTTTTGGAAAGAGGGGCTGCCCTTCCCGTTCCTTTATAATCGGGGAGTCATCTTTCCAGCTGACAAGTTAGGTTGCAGCGCCTTTTCCAGATCCGCCCATTGGCTACCAATCAGGCGTTTGGTTGACTTATAGGTGTTTTGATCCACTGCGGACCAGCATTTTGGGCGTACTTTGAGCGGTTGTCAAACATTCAGCCTCAATTTTCGCCGACTGATTTGGCCCGACAGCTCGTCACACCCTACTTCTACTGGTGACAACCCTTACAACACGGGAATGATGCGCAGTGCCATCAGGCATCCGCAAATGTAGGTGGGGATGCCGACGAGCAGCCAGAGGGCTGAAGCGCCGCGGTCGCCGATGTTTTCGGACCATGTCCCGAGGTGGTGCGTCCAGAACCAGCCTGAGATACCACTGATGATGCCGTCAGCGAAGCCGATGATCCATTCGAACCAGGCCAACACGACGCCTCCCTAGATGGAAGGACCGAGTCAACGCAGCGCTGACCAAGGGTAAGTTGGAAGCGTTAGAAAATCAGCGAAAAGAGGGGCTCCAATTGGGGACGAGAAGTGGGTCACAAAAGAAGCGAAACGATTGGAAATCGAGTCAACTTTGCGAAAACGTGGAAGGCCACGAATTCGCCAAGAGTCATAAGGTATGCAAAACAATGAATCCTGACATCTTTGTTCTCTTTCGCACGCGACTAAAGAACCGTGTATCGATCATCTCAGGAGGAGGATGACTTAGAAAAAGCCGCCAAAGCTACAGAACAAATTAAAATCAACACCGAAATCAGGCTTGCGTCGCACCTGACTATATTCAATATTCGCTCATCTTCCTTGGGTAGATACGAGAAGGTTCAAAATTCAATCTTGATAGATTGGGGAGTAAGGAACGCATTGTTGCTTGCTGCCTGAAAACTGTTTTGGGCGAAATCGCATGATTGTGACTGAGAAGAAAAGGAATTCTAAAATGCAATTTAGTAGGCAAACACTGTTGTGTTTACGGCCACCTAGAAATTCACGGCGAAAGTTACGATATGGAGTTAATTTAACCTATGAGTCGCTTGAGGCACGCAGTTTACTCGCGACTTTTACGGTAACGACTGCGGAGGATACAAATACAGATGTGGCGGATGGATTGGTAAGTCTACGTGAGGCTGTTATCGCTGCTAATACAAATGCTAGTTTTGGAGATGCTTTTGCTGGAGAGGAAAGCGGTGATATCATTCGATTCTCACCCACATTGAATGGGGCCACACTGACTTTGGTTCACGACAAATTAGAGATTAACGATGATCTTCTGATTCAAGGCGGGACGGGCAACATTGCTATTTCAGGTGGCGATAATTCTCGAATTTTTGATGTTAATTCGAGCGAAAAAGTTGGCTTCGGCAAACTGAAATTTGTGAATGGAAATGCCGACGGTGGCGGAGCGATGAGGTTGACGGGAACAGGTAAAACACTGCTATACAAATCAACCTTCCAAAACAATAACACGATGCCGGCAGTTTACTCACGTGGCGGAGCGGTCTACTTTGCAAATGGGAATTTATTTGTTATCGATTCGATCTTTACAGGTAATGGTAGAGTGCAAGCAGTAGGTTTTGAGCCGTCTGCGAGTACTTCAAGTGGTGGAGCAATTCACCAAGAATCAGGGAGTATATTCGTTCAAAATGGCTCTATGAATTCCAATGTTTCTGCGAGTAATGGGGGCGCGATCTCAATTAATGGGGGAAGTTTTTACTCAGTAGGATTGGAGCTTAAATCCAACACATCAAGAATAGTGGTCGGTGACGTAGTTAGCGGTGGCTCAGGCGGTGCGATTTATGCAGAAAATGGTGCATCGATAGTTTTGCAAGGTGGAAGCCTGATGGGTAACAGCGCGGGTTATGGAGGTGCAATTGAAATCCGGGAAAGCTGCACTCTCTTCATAAATTCAGGAACTGAGTTCCGGGGAAACAAGGCTTGGTCGTTGGACTTTGGCTCGAGTCGAGGAGCGAGTATCTCAAATTTGTCAGCCAATCTTTACGTCAGTGACGCAAGTTTTTTAAGCAACAATGTGTTTGATGGATCCGGCGGTGGGATTTTTTCAAATGGAGGGAAAAACGTTGTTATAAATTCGCTTTTTAGCAACAACAAAGCGGCAAAAGGTGGGGGTATCTTTCTAGATAACAATTCAACTTTGGCATTAAATAGTTCTACGCTGACTGAGAACAATGCATCGAATCTGGGTGGAGGGATCTTCATCTCAAGTGGAAGCTATCTTTATGATTTTTTCGCTTCTTTCACTGAGAACACACCCGACGATATTTTTCGTGAATAAAAAACTGCAAGAAGAATTGACTGATAGGGATTTTGATCCACTGCGGACCTGCATTTTGTCCGTACTTCGAGCGGTTCAAGTTTCATGTGGCGAATTTCAAATCGCTATCGAGCTTTGCGATCTTGAACGGATTCTAAGATTTGGGTGCTGTTAGGGCGCCTGCGGCGGGTACCGATTACGCGTCCGGGCTGAAATGAAAATAATTTACCGTATACAGAAACTCGGGGTCGAGGACCAACTGGAACTCGCGCGGCGCTGTTGGCTTCGAATACGCGGTATTAGGCGGTGCTCGCGGCGAGTTTGATGTGGACTGGGGTGGGAGTGTAGTGCGGTTTGAGCCGGGTGCATGAGCATCGAGTGTATTACTGAAATGCTTTATCTCATGATGTTGCTATTCGCTTCAGGCAATGCTGGAGCAGCAGGATTGACCCATCTTCCCATCATGCTGTTGCAATCTGTGGCAAGTGCTTTTGTGTGCTCAAGTTGCGTTTTTAAAATTAAGAATTTAGGCGTCATCCTGATTCTGAACTGTCTCACCGACTCTGCTCTGGCCTACACAAGTTTTGAACTTTGCATTTTGGTGATGGCTTGGTTTGGGAAGTGGGTGCATTAGCAGAACCCGATGTCAGTTCTGCCGCACCAGTGTCATGATCGCCTGGCGGATTTGTTGGGAAGGTCTG
>CALKCK010000013.1 GCA_938083195.1 uncultured Pirellulaceae bacterium
GCTTAACTAATCGAACATTTTTAACCTTTTCGAAGACAAGTCAATGTCCCAAAATCCTTATGCATCGCAACCAAAATCTCCCGGAGGAATGCCACCTCAAGGGGGTGGAGCCTCCGCATCTAACAGATAAAAGGACCTGCCTTGGGAATGCTAATTTCCACAATTATCGGCGTTCTTTTCGCACTCCTCGGTCTTGCGTTGAACATTTTGGGATTAGGTTTGATGGCGTCGGTGGACCAACCCGCCGATCCAGCGTTTGCTTCTCTGCTTGGGCAAGGCGTTTTTGCAATCGCCCAAAGCTTAATCGGACTCATTGGTGGTGGCGTGATTATCTTTGGATGCATCAAGATGATGAAACTTCAGTCCTACGGTTTCGCGTTTACAACCGCCATTCTTGCGATGATCCCCTGTATTTCACCCTGCTGTTTATTGGGAATTCCGTTTGGAATCTGGGGATTAGTTGTATTAAACGACCCATACGTCAAGAGTTCTTTTAGGTAACGGAATCGATCGCTCGTCGGCGAAAGCCGACGGCGGATCGACTAGGCATTTACCGTCCGACGAAATGGTTTTACGACAATTTAGATTGAGCACAACTGAAACAAAGCTGTGCTTAACATTCGATTTTCGACTGCATTCAATGAGGAAGCAGAAAGAGCGTTCATCGAAATGGGCGGTCAATTAAACCGCCACTCCAATTCCGCTGGGACACTCGACCATGCGAATTTCTAAAACCTAAGTCGCGACACGATTCGAATCGATCATTTCTTTGAACTGTCCAAACAGATATTGACTATCGTGAGGACCAGCTGACGCTTCAGGGTGATACTGCACACTAAAAGCAGGATGCACACTGTGTTTAAGTCCGGCAATCGTATCGTCATTCAAATTTAGATGCGTGACTTCAAGGTCAGCAGGAAAATTGTCTTTGGAGACAACGAACCCGTGATTTTGTGAGGTGATCTCAACCTTGCCAGTTTTCTTGTCAATGACGGGTTGGTTGGCACCGCGATGACCGAATTTCATTTTCACCGTCTTAGCACCGCAAGCGAGTGCGAAAAGCTGATGCCCAAGGCAGATCCCAAAAAGCGGCGCCTTGCCGATCAAGTTTGCGATGGTATCAATGGCGTACTGAAGCGGTTCCGGATCGCCCGGTCCGTTGGATAGAAAAATTCCATCTGGATTCAGTGCCATCACTTCGTCCGCGGTCGCTGTTCCCGGGAGAACAGTCACGCGACATCCCTGATTAAATAAATGCCGAGCAATGTTCCACTTCATTCCAAAATCGAGGGCGACGACATGCGGAGCATCTGCCTTTGGAACCTCAGGCGCCGGCGCGTTGGTTCTGGTATCCCACCACTTACTTAAGTGGGTTTCCCAATTTACCGGCTGATCTGGGAGAACTTCACTCACCAGGTCCCGCCCAACCAAACCGGGGCTGGCTTTCGCCATTTCAACGAGTTTATCGTTGTCTAACTCCACCGACGAAATTACACCTTTGAGTGCACCAACGCTTCGAATTTTCCGAACGAGCGCCCTCGTGTCGATGTCGGAAATTCCCACGATGCCGTGCTTATCCAGATAATCTTGGAGGCTCGAAGAGGAACGGAAGTTGCTCGCCACCCGACTTACATTCCGTACGATAAAACCCGACAGATGAGGACAACGGCTCTCAACATCCTCTTCGTTGATCCCGTAATTACCCATTTCCGGGTAGGTCATGGTAATGATTTGGCCGCGGTAACTGGGATCTGTCAATATTTCCTGATACCCCGTCATCGAGGTATTAAAAACGACTTCCCCATCGCAAGTCCCCGTCGCACCAAACGCAAAGCCATCGAAAACGGTGCCGTCTTCTAGAGCCAGTTTCGCCGGCTTGCGTTGAGAAAAGGGGTAGTTTACTGAATTAGGCGTGTCCAATACGTCTTCCTGTGACGATCCGTCCGAGATCATTCAACGCTCCAACATTGATTGATGAGTTTAAACTGAGTTTTAATACGAGATACTTATAATTTAACGATAGACTTTTCTAGTTGTAGCGGATTAAGCATCCATTTTTCTTTTTTCTTAGAAATCGTTGCTCGATTGTCGATGAGTTTAATGGCTGTGGGTCTCCGATAGGGATTTATTCCATAATCGGACAGCCAATTTTAGAAGGGTTTCAGTAGCGGCGAGCTGAAACCCTTCGTTTTTTTTGCGCTGAGATAAGTTTTTCGAGATCTTTGATCTCAAACTTAGCGACGGATCGAGGCATTCGTTTGCCCTTCTCTCCCCTTTCTTTAAGTTCCCATCTAAAGATATTTGCGACGGCGACTGTCTGAGATAAACGGTTCCGCAGTAATTTTTCAATGTTTTTTCGGGGAACCGCGTCCGTTGATAGCCGTCGCCATCGTTATTCCTTAAGATGCCCGCACTGAGGGGCGTTGAGTAGCTAATTCACTTCCGTAATGCACTTTTGTAATATAATTCCGAATATTTGAGGGACGAAACTAATGGGCCTAATTTATGTCCTAGTGTTTTTAGGCTTTTTTGCTGGAGCTCTGGTTTCCCCCGTTCTCTCACCGATGTTTCTCCATCCGCAAGACCACGGCGTACTTTCCGCCGATACCTCGCCGGCTACCCGTGCCTTTTTGTTAGGTGTCGCGATGGCCGTTTTTCGAATTGGTGAGTTTTTTGGTTCTCCCATCCTCGGTCAGATGTCAGACAAATTTGGCCGAAAAAAGGTTCTCGCGGCCGCGATGGGCATCACGGCTCTTGGAAACCTCGCAATCGCTTGGTCGATTTCGGTTGACCAGTTCTGGATCATTGTTGCTGGGCAATTTTTTCTGGGCTTCGTCGGAGTCTTGCTCGTTTTAGCCCAAGCCGAAGTCGCACACTTTTCAGTTGGATCTGAAAAATCCCAACGATTTGGATTGATTTATATGGCCAGCAGTCTCGCCTATGTCTTTGCTCCAGTGATAGGTGGCCATTTGGCCGATCAGAACTACTTTTCCTGGGCTTCCTATTCGCTTCCATTTTACGTCGCCGCGGCCGTTTGCTTGTTATGCACCGCGTTAATTCTTTGGCGGTTCCCCGACTCTGCACCCTCAAAATCAGAAGCAGGGGGAATCCAGCTAACGCGTGGATTTCTGGAAATGGGTGAGGCCTTTCAGCTGGCTCCTTTTCGAGCGTTGTTAATCGTCAATTTCTTTTTGTATCTTGGAATTGACTTCGTTTTTCAATTCAATCCCGTCTACTTTGTTCAAAAATGGGAATTTACCTCTTCGCACGTCGGATGGCTGCTCTCGTATACCAGCGTTTCTATGGTGATGACCCAGTGGTTGTTAATTAAACCGGTCGGCAAGGGTAGAACGCCTCGAGCCATTACCGCTGTTTGTGCTGTTTTGCTATCAGGATTATTGATTTTAGAAATTCTTCCCAACCAATGGTGGTGGTTGTGCCTGATCCTTCCATGCGTCGGAGCAGCAATGGCTCTAGCAACCACTAACATGTCAGCGCTGCTCTCTGACACAGCTCCTGCTGATGCTCAGGGACGAATGCTCGGAGTCTCTCATTCCGTACGCGTACTCGGTTCTGCCCTGCTCTGCTTCTGCGGAGGCATCTTAGCGGGACTCTCTCCCCAATATCCCATTCTGGTGGGAGCCGTTGCCTCGTTAATCGCCGCAGCTCTCCTGTTCTTTTACAAACCTCAATCAACCAAAAAATCCCAGGCCGCGTGATGGAAGAGTCCAAAACTGCTGAGTGAGTCTAAAATCAAAATTTCTAGCGATTAACGACTTGATTCAGCGAAGATTCCGAACCACACCAATGACGACTCCAATGACTTTGACATCGCGCGAATAAATCGGTTTCATGGTTTTATTGGCGGGTTGCAAACGAATTCGGTTCTTCTCGGGAAACCAGTATTTAAGAGTCGCGTCCCCTTCCGAAGTCCGAGCCACCACGATGTCACCCTTGTTTGCCGTTTGCCGACGTTTGACAATCACGTAATCGCCTGGAGCAATCTGGGCATCAATCATCGAATCGCCTTCTACTTCGAGGACATACGTCCCCTTCTTAGGCCACATCGCGCCGACATCAATCCGCTCTGTCTGCTCAACGGCTTCCATTAACGATCCAGCGGCAACGCGACCTGCTAGCGGGAATCCCTTTAGCTCCTCATTGACTTCGTCTGTCAACACAATTGAACGTGACTGATTGTTGGTTCGATTAATCAGCCCCTTCTTCTGAAGTGCCGTTAAATGGCAAATGACACCGTTAGGAGATCGGAAACCCATTTCATCAGCAATATCTCGAATCGTTGGCCCGTAACCACGTTCCTCAATACAGGTCCTAATGAAATCGAAAATGGTTTGCTGACGTTTCGTTAACTTCTCTTGTAACATTTCCTTCTCCTTGGATGGGATCCGGATTTTATACATTTGTTCACTACAATGCAATCGAGATCCCTACCCCCCCATCTCCGTTCACCAAAGGCGACTAGATTTATCACTCCGGCAAACAACACTGACTTGCAAACGCAAGGCTCCCGGGATAGAGGCCAATCACCCCTGAAAACCGAATAACCGGTAAATCAAGGAACTCACGGCCATTTCCAAAAATCTCGATAACACAGCTCTCCAAAGCTACGTTTCAACACTCAACCAAAACCGGCCAAGCCCCCTATTTTGAACGTCTGGATCGAAAATTGGCGTGCGGAAAGATGTTCAACATTATTATGCCATGGGTGGCGGAAAAAGCTCCTTCGGCGTTGCCAAATCAGTCAAGCTAGGTTGCCATTAAAAACGGGCACGAACGCGAGGGATAAACGGAGTTCCCATTTCCATCTGAGATTTACAAAATCGTTCGACAGTGTCAAAATTTAAAGGCAAATTGAGCGATTCTGCGATTGCGGTTTTTCGTAATTTCAATACCATTTCGTTCTTACTGTTGATTATCGCGAAAAATTCGCGAGTTCCTGTTAACTTCAAGTCCGGCAAATGGTTCTTGTAGTAGGCATTTTCTCGAGAAAACCCTGTGAAAAATTTCACGATGTCATAGACCTCGCGGCCAACCTAATTTTGCAGGTTTCAAATCACCTGCAGTGACCTTACGCGTGCAAAGCAAAATAATGGTTTATCAAATCAAAAACGGATTGGATCTTCCAATTGAAGGCAAGCCAGTCCAAGACATTGGCGTTAGTGCAGACATTAAGTCGGTAGGAATCATCGCTGACGACTACGTCGGAATGAGACCAACGATGTTGGTGGCTGTTGGTGACCGAGTCAAACTCGGACAACCGGTTTTCGCAGACAAAAAGACACCCGGAGTTATGTTTACTTCTCCAGGGTGTGGAACCGTCAAAGCGATCAATCGGGGAGCCAAGCGAAAGTTCGAATCCATTGAAATCGACCTTGATGGTGATGATCAAGAGATCTTCGAAAGCTTTCAAGACCTTCAGTCGATCCCGAAAGAGGCAATTGAGAAGCAATTGGTCGACTCCGGGATGTGGCAGTCTTTCCGAACTCGCCCGTTCAGTCGGACTCCTGCTTTGGGCAGTGAAGCTCATTCCATTTTCGTAACGGCGACTGACACCAATCCACTTTCTGCCGAACCTGAATTGGTAATTTCTGAAAACGCAGAATTGTTTGTGAGTGGGCTGACCGTCATCAACCAACTCACCCTCGGAAAAACCTATGTTTGCACACGTGACGACTCGCGTGTGCCCGGCAGCGACATACCGGATGTTGAGTTCAAACAATTCAATGGTCCCCACCCAGCGGGTTTAGCCGGCACTCATATCCATCTGGTCGACCCGGTTAATGAAAACAAAACTGTTTGGCAAATTGGCTATCAAGACGTGATTGCGATCGGACACTTGTTCACGACCGGGCAACTGATGACTGAGAGGGTTGTCGCCATTGGTGGACCGCGAACTTCCTCACCGGGCTTGTACAAAGTCAGACTCGGTGCGTGTCTTGACGATTGCATTCCAGCCGCGGCGCCCGAACTCGACAACTCCCGTGTTGTTTCCGGTTCGGTTCTTTCGGGGCGAGCATCGGAGCCATCAAAAAACTACTTGGGCAGATTCCATAACCAAATTTCTATTCTCGAAGAGGGCAACCACCGGGAATTTCTTGGTTGGCAAAAACCGGGTTTTGACAAATTTTCGGTCACCAATATTTACGGCGGCTCTTGGTTAAAAGGCAAATTGTTTCCGTTTACGACGAGCACCGGTGGCAGCAAACGCGCCATGGTTCCAGTGGGCGCCTACGAGCGGGTGATGCCGCTAGACATTTTACCGACACAGCTACTTCGGGCTTTGCTCAGCGGAGACACAGAAGAATCACAACAGTTGGGCTGTTTAGAGTTGGACGAAGAAGACCTCGCACTTTGCACCTTCGTTTGTCCTGGCAAGTATGAATATGGTTCTGTTTTGCGTGAGAACCTGACCCTTATCGAGAAAGAGGGATAGACGCACGATGTTGAGAAAATTACTAGACAAGGTCGAACCACTGTTTCACAAAGGTGGGAAGCTGGAAAAGCTTTACCCGCTTTATGAAGCTAACGACACTTTCCTCTACACACCCGGTGAGGTCACCCACGGCCAAACTCAGGTGCGCGATGCAATTGATTTGAAGCGGATGATGACCATGGTCATTGTCGCGCTGATTCCTTGTATCTTTATGGCGATGTACAACACCGGTTATCAGGCTCAGGTTTTGATCGCCGGGGGCCAAGCCGTACCGACGAGTGCAACGCTCTTCGATGCAATCTGGAGTGGCAACTGGAGATTTGATGTTCTCCAGTGGTTTGGAATTCTCAATTCCAGTTTCACGTGTCCCAACCCGGGCGGCTTCTTAAGCTTCGGCAGCCTGTTTGGTTGTACGCTTCATGGTGCCCTTTACTTTCTACCTGTTTACATCGTCTGCATGGCGGTTGGCGGTAATTGCGAAGTCATCTTCAGCGTGATCAGAAAGCACGAAATTAACGAAGGATTTTTGGTCACGGGGATGCTATTCCCACTCACGCTTCCTCCAACCATTCCACTTTGGCAAGTCGCTGTTGGCATTGCCTTCGGTGTGATCGTGGGTAAGGAAATATTCGGCGGAACTGGCCGAAACTTTTTGAACCCCGCACTCACGGGTCGGGCGTTCCTTTACTTCGCTTATCCGTTAAAAATCAGTGGCGACTCAGTCTGGACCGCCGTCGATGGCTATTCCGGTGCAACGGTTCTTGGCGAAGTGGCATTACCAGGTGCTGCCAAGATCGGAGAAACCGTCACGAACATGAATTCATCGTGGTTTCAATTTTTCATCGGCGACATCCACGGTTCGATGGGTGAAACTTCTGCACTCGCCTGTTTGATCGGTGCGGCCTTTTTGATATTCACCAAAATCGGCTCATGGCGGATCATGTCTGGCGTGGTCTTAGGAATGAGTGGATTCTCGTTCTTGCTCTGGCTACTCCCAACGACCGAATCTTGGGGCGAAGTTTCTAATATCCTGCCGTGGTGGCATATGGTTATTGGTGGATTCGCCTTCGGAACCGTCTTCATGTCGACCGATCCGGTTTCCGCCTCGATGACACGCCAAGGCAAGTGGGTCTACGGAGCTTTAATTGGTTTCATGACCGTCTTAGTTCGATCAATTAACCCTGCATTCCCCGAGGGAATCATGCTGGCAATCTTATTCGCCAACGTCTTCGCACCGTTTATTGACTGGTGTGTGGTTCAGCTAAACATTAAGAGGAGGGCCGCTCGTTATGCCGCTTAACAAGGATTCACTACCGAACACCTTTCTCGTTGCGACAGTTCTCTGCTTGTTTTGTGCCTTCGTTGTTTCGGCAGCCTCGGTGACGCTGCGACCTTTGCAGCTTGAAAACGCCCAGAAGGACCGTCGCAATAACATTCTTCAGGTGAGTGGTTTCACTCCTGAAGAAATCGAAGAAAGTGGCGGCATCAAAAAGGTTTTTGAAAGTCGGTTCGATGTAGAAATCATTGACCTCGACACAGGCCAAGACGCCGAAGCAGATTGCCAAGCGGCCATGAACAAGGCCAAAGACAAAGAAGTTAATCTTGGCGAAGAGTACGACCAACTCTGGGCTTCCAAGCTAAATCCTGACAAAGGCCTTAGTGAAAAACTGGACAAAAAGACGGATGTCTGCGGAATCAAAAGTCGCGAAAAGTTTTCAGAGGTTTTCATCATGAAGTCCTCCGCTGGGGAACCTGAACTGTACGTCTTTCCAGTCCGTGGAAACGGTCTTTGGTCATTGATGCAGGGCTATCTTGCAGTCAAGCCGGATTTCCAAACCGTCGTGGGCCTTACGTTCTACCAACAAGCTGAGACACCTGGTCTTGGCGGCGAGGTTCAAAACCCCGATTGGAAAGCGCTTTGGAAAGATAAAAAAATCTACGACGACGGTGAGGTCAAGTTGGCTGTGATTAAGGGCAACAAAGCCGGTAACGCGTATGGCGTCGATGCCCTCTCGGGTGCAACGATCACGTCCAATGGCGTAACTAACATGATCGACTTTTGGATGGGTGACAAAGGATTCGGCCCCTACATAAATGAAATGAAAAAACAGGACAGCAGCCAAATCAAAACGGAAGCTGCCGGAGGTAACAATGTCAAGTAAAACATCTGCTAAGGATCTGGTGCTTGACCCGATCTTCAACAACAATCCAATTGCACTGCAAATTCTTGGAATCTGCTCCGCCCTAGCGGTTACCACCAAACTTTCTACATCCCTGACGATGTCGTTTGCGGTAATTGCAGTTACTGCCTGCTCAAGTGCTGCCGTCTCCCTAATCAAAGATAGGATTCCAAGCAGCATTCGAATCATTGTTCAAATGACGATCATTGCGTCCTTTGTAATTTTGGTGGACCAAGTCCTCAAAGCGTATGCATTCCAACTGAGTAAGGAACTTTCGGTATTCGTCGGCCTCATTATTACGAACTGCATCGTGATGGGACGTGCCGAAGGCTTTGCCATGAAGAACTCTGTTTCAGACAGTTTCTTCGATGGAATTGGAAACGGACTTGGGTATAGCATCATCTTGATGGTCGTTGGTTTCTTCCGAGAACTATTTGGAAGTGGAACACTATTTGGTTTCACCGTCTTCGCAAAACAGTCTGCAGGCGGTTGGTACGAGCCCAATGGTTTAATGCTACTTTCACCAAGTGCATTTTTCATTATCGGCATATTCATCTGGGTGCTTAGAACCTGGAAGCCAGAACAGGTGGAGGAAGCATAACCATGACAGATCTCATTGAACTATTCCTGCGGTCGGCTTTCGTCGACAATCTTGCACTCGCCTATTTCTTAGGGATGTGTACGTTTCTCGCAGTTTCCAAGAATGTCAAAACAGCGATTGGGCTCGGAATCGCCGTAATCGTCGTTCAGGCGATCACCGTTCCAGTCAATCAATTGATTTTGAATCTCTTTCTAAAAGAGGGCTCGTTCTTCCTACCAAAATACAACTTGGAATTTCTGAGTCTAATTTGTTTCATTGGCGTGATTGCGGCGATGGTTCAGATTCTCGAAATGACTCTCGATAAATTTTTCCCCTCGCTTTACAACACGCTTGGCATCTTTCTGCCTTTGATCACAGTTAACTGTGCGATTCTGGGGGGAACCCTGTTCATGCAGCAACGAGATTACGCTTTCGTCGAGAGCGTTGTGTTTGGCGTTGGCGGCGGGTTTGGCTGGGCGTTGGCCATTATCGGCCTCGCCGGCATCCGAGAGAAATTGAAATACAGTGATATTCCCCACGGGCTTCGCGGGTTAGGTATTACGTTCATCATCGTTGGCCTTATGGCTTTAGGATTCCAAGCGTTCCTTGGAATCTAATTGAATACTTTGAAGTCGTCGGACTGTCACGTCCCAACATCTGCTTACTTTTCATCTTAAGAATTTGAACTGTTGCTATGGAAATTATATTCGGCGTTGCCACCTTTACCGTTGTTGTTCTCGCTTTGGTAGGACTAATTCTGCTGGCGAAGAGCTTTTTGGTTTCGAGTGGAAACATCAAGATTCTTGTCAACGATCAGAAGGAAATTAGCGTTCCTGCTGGCGGAAAATTAATGAGTGCCCTCGCAGAAGAAGGAATCTTTGTTTCCTCAGCCTGCGGAGGTGGTGGAACCTGTGCTCAATGTGAAGTCAAGGTTCTCTCCGGCGGCGGAGATATCCTGCCGACAGAAACAGGGCACATTAGTAAGCGAGAAGCTCGTGAAGGCTGTCGCCTCTCATGTCAGGTTGCTGTCAAGCAGGATATGGTCGTCGAGGTTCCAGATGAAGCGTTCGATACCAAGAAGTGGGAGTGCACCGTTCGGTCAAACCACAACGTTGCTACCTTCATCAAAGAGTTGGTGCTCGAATTGCCCGAAGGCGAAGACGTCAACTTCAAGGCGGGCGGCTATATTCAAATCGAAGCACCTCCCCATGTCGTCGAGTACAAGGACTTCGCTATCGAAGACGAATACCAATCCGACTGGGACAAATACGATGTCTGGCGTTATAAGTCGGTTGTTGAGGAAGAAGTCATTCGGGCCTATTCGATGGCAAATTACCCGGGAGAAAAGGGCATCATCATGCTCAACGTCCGCGTTGCTTCTCCTCCGCCACGGATGGACAACGTACCCCCGGGAAAAATGTCCTCGTTTATTTTCAACCTCAAACCAGGCGATAAGGTGACCATTTCTGGTCCCTACGGTGAGTTTTTCATCAAAGAAACTGAATCCGAAATGCTCTACGTTGGCGGTGGAGCCGGCATGGCGCCCCTGCGAAGTCACATCTTTGAATTGTTCAAGAGTTTGAAGACTGGCCGAAAGGTTTCATACTGGTACGGCGGACGAAGCCTGCGTGAGTTGTTCTACATCGATGAATTCCGTGCTCTCGAAGAAGAATTTCCTAATTTCCAGTTTAACTTGGCACTTTCCGAACCGCTTCCTGAAGACAACTGGACGGGATACACAGGGTTTATCCACCAGGTCGTGATAGACAATTACCTTCAGGATCACCCGTCACCAGAAGATATCGAATTTTACTTCTGTGGCCCGCCAATGATGAACAACTGCGTCATGAAAATGTGTGATGATTTTGGCGTTGAACCAGAAAACATCTCCTTCGACGATTTCGGTGGCTAGTGCAGACAATCTTAAGACATTCATTCTGCATTTGCTGACCGTTGAGATTCCTACACCCAATTTGTGCTCTGCTTGACTGGGCCGGTACGATTGGATGCAAAATTTTCGAGTACTTACTCAACTGAATTTGCATCCCGTGCCGAAATGGTACAATAGGAAAGCGGTTCTTCCGCGCGTTGTGTTCATTGGCTCAAACCTGCTTTATTCGGGGAATTAATTCATGATCGTAAGATTGTCCATCACGACCATATTGTTTGTTTTATTCGTAGGCAGCAACCAACCAGTTGAAGCCCATGATATCTTTCAAGATGTACTCAAAGAAAAATACACTTTAAAATCTTTCTCCTGCAAAACATGTCACCCAGACAGTGACGACCGAAAGCTCCGCACACCGTTCGCTGAGCGTATTTATCAACAGATGAAAGATTTGGGTCTTTCAAAAAAGTTTGCCGAGGCGACAGCTATTGATGAAGCAGCCAAAGCGAAGGATCCTGAATCGGTCGGCAAAGAAAAAGGGGCAGTCTATGAATTCGAGAAATTAGCGGCAAAGGATTTCGATAAAGCTTTCGTAAAAGTTGCCCAACAAACGATGACCATTGATCAGATCATCAAACAGGGTTTGTTTAATGGAGCTCGGCTCGACACCAAAGCCATCGAAGCAGCCAAACAAGCCGAAAAGTAACGAGGTCTCCAAATCTTGATTGGCTCTTCGCATCGCCGACATGCGGTTTCTTAATTCATGTCCGGCTAAGATCTCAGTGAACGACGAGAAATCGAAATGAAATCATCGAACCTCGGCTTACGACGACTTTACGCCACCCTAGCATTTACTTGCTCGGTCTGGCTGCTTTCTTCGCTCGTTCATTCCCAGGACGATGTAAGCGTGCCGTTCGAAATTTCTGGCAAAACGATGGGACCGATTGCCTACAAAGTCGTCATTGCGGATCACCCCGATTCCGTCACACCCATTGAACTGCAGGAACGTGTTGCCGAGGTTCTTGAAAACATCAATCAGTTGATGTCCACCTATCAACCCGAATCAGACGTGAGTCGTTTTAATCGATCCCAGTCGACAGAATTTCAAACCGTTGATCCAAAAACGGCGGCAGTCGTCGCTCGAGCAATCGAAATTAGCAAACTGACTGAAGGGGCATTCGACATAACGGTCGGTCCGGCGGTTAACTTGTGGGATTTCGGCCCCAAAAATTTAGATTTTAAGATTCCGACGGTATCGCAAACCGATGCAATTAAATCGTCGATTGGATATCAGTATCTCGAGGTTCAACTTAATCCTCCTGCAATCAGCAAGAGTGTGGCAGCAGTGAACATTGACCTCTCTGCCATCGCCAAAGGCTATGCAGTTGATCAAGTCGCAACCGCGATGGACGACTTGGGATGCAAAAACTTTCTGGTCGAAGTTGGCGGTGAAGTGTTTGCAAGTGGCGAACGTTTTTCCGGAGGCAACTGGAGAATCGGTGTGGAACGCCCCGATGACGCTGGAGTCACCCTAGGTAATATCGCTGAGATTTCAGATGAAGCGATGGCAACCTCGGGAGACTATCGAAATTTCCATGAACTTGGTGGAATTCGATACTCGCACACGATCGACCCGAAGACTTGCCGTCCCGTTAAACATACGCTTGCCTCTGCATGTATCATTTTCAAAGATTGCATGACCGCAGATGCATTGGCCACAGCAATGATGGTCATGGGGAAAAACAGAGGCGAACAACTTTGTCAGGAATTAGGCGCAGAATATTTATTGGTTGAACGAGAGTCGGACTTTGGAGACGAACTAACCGAGTTCAAATCCAAATCGTTCCCACTGCTGGACGCTCCCCAACCAAACAACTCGCCGACAATTCTCCAACAGATCCTACCTGTTTTCATAGGGGCAGTGGTCATCTTTGGGCTGGTGATCATTTCAATGTCCGTGGGAGCAATTTTTGCGAAAAAACCAATCACAGGTTCATGCGGCGGCTTAGCCAACCAAACCAACGATGACGGAGAAACGAGTTGCGGCATCTGTTCGAAACCGACTACCGATTGCGTTGAGAAAAACGACTGACGCAAATAAGAGTTTGCAATCGACCACCCATTGGGAAGGTCCCTGCCCCCGAAAAGCACGGGGCAATCTGAACGCATGATTCTATCAGGACGAGCTGAATTTCCCGTCCGGCACGAGATAACCAAAAGGACGCCTAGTTGGGCGCGTATCAAAACAATCGATCAATGTAATTGTTTTGTACGCGCCCAAATCGGCGTTGCTTGAAAGGGAGTTTCACAGAGATCCGTCGGAGTTTCGCCGATTCACCCACAATTCAAAAGCACGTTCTCAATGGAAGCAAAATGATGTTTTAATTTTGAGACTAGCGAATTCAAGTTTCGATTGAGCTACAAATTAGAAGGTTCCGAAATTTAGAAACCATCCGATTCGAAACAAAAATAAACCACACTTTTGATTCGGGAGGTCTTTGTAGTGGCTTATCACCATTTATCGCAACGAATCATTTGTTTCCCCAGTCCTAGCCGGTGTAACTCCCACTCATTGGTACAAACAATTGATTTAATCAGGGGAATCCGAAGAAGGGAAAGCCGCAAACTCAGGTCCAACGCACAACAAATTACTTGTCTCCGGACAAACAAACGAGCGGTTCGGCAAACTGTGTGGTCTTGCCGGAGACATCTTAACAAGAGTCAGTGAATCCAGAGTTCGCCAGCAGAACGAAGGCAATTAATACACAAAGTCCATCGGCAAATCAACAATAAATCCATCCACTCCGCACTGTTTGAGTTTGTTCTGGTCGTTCGCATCTTCCGTGCCATACACCCAGACTTCGACGCGACGCTCTATCGCCCGCGTCAACATTGCCTTACTCGCAAAGGTCACTGGAAGCACGAGTATCGGAGTCCCGCCATGCGATGTTTCAAGCTGGGACAGTTTTTCAAATATCCGTGACGGAAAAAGTAATACATCTAGTCGATTATCGAAATGCTTTGCCAAGACGGTGTAACCTAATTGAAAATCTCGCCCACCAAAACCGTCCACCGGTTTACGATTTCGCAGAAACGTAATCCATTGATTGAGGATATTAAAATCACCGAAAATCGTAACCCTATCTGAACCAATTTGATGTTGGCTTAATTGGAAAGCAATCTTTTCGAAGGCGGCTGTTAATTTAAATCCATCTAATAAACTGGCAAATTTCAGATCCAAAATTATTTTTTGGTTGGAACCAGAAACGAGGTCTAAAAACTCAGACAACAAGACAACACGATCCAACCTTGGACTTTCAGTTCGATAACTCAGCTCGCGAATCCTACTCAACGTCAGATCTTCGATACGTTCAATCCCCGATGCCCGGAAGCGATTCGGGACATTCAATTTGTCTAAATCCGTATCATGGTACAAAATAAGATCATTTTCATTCCCAGTGAACGACCGCAGATCGATTTCGATAAATTCAATCCTGGCCGCAAGTGCTGCGCTAATTCCCCGGCGAGTATTTCCAATTTTCACATCAGTTAGCTCCCCATTTTTCATGATCTGACCAGCGACGGCGGAACCGCGATGCCCAGTAATTGCGATGGACTTATCGGAGTCGGCTTTATCGAGCTTCGGTTTCTTGACGTATAAATCTTGGAACCATGCCAGCGTCGCATTACCGACTACGTCGTCTCCGTACGAAAAATTAATTCGCTCGAATAAAATGAGGCCAATTATCATTATCAACGATACGGCAACCACCGCGAGGCTTCTTGCGCAACGAACAACAGGTCGTTTAATGAATAGCCTCAAAGAAGTCTCCCCAGAGAGCAGCGCGAGTTTCACCAAGGTTAGCTAGGAACAAATTTCCATTGGCTGTCGGAGAAACCGAATCGGGACGTCGAATCCTTGATCTTCGAATTAGCATCCCAGAGGTCGTTAAACCAACAAAGCCGTACCTTGTACTTCATCACCACAGATCTTGAAAACCGTATCAAGATGCATCAACTCAAATACTTCAATAACAATCGGTTCAACTTGGCAAAAAACCACCTTGCCCGAACGCAATTCCTGAGCCTTTTGAATTTTAACCAAATTGGCAATGGTTCCAGAATTGATAGTGTTGACCCGAGAAAAGTCCAACAGCAATTTTCTTGGAAACTCCGCATCCTCGATTTTCAATAAACTCTCAATTCCGTCTGAGTCGATTTCTCTAACGGTCGTGATCATGTCCTCGCCGAACGCTTGAACTTCGCCGCAATTCGGACAGGGAGTATCGCCATCGTCCTGTAAATGGAGAACCGACACATCGGACTTGCAGAGGTGACAACGATGCGGACGACCGTCGGTCGTTTTAGATGAAATTATCATTTAGTCTCAATCGAAGTTTGCCGCTTGGTTCTTCAAACGACGTTTTGAACAAACTCGTACTGATTACAGTTTACCTTGTTTGGTCAGCTTTGAGCAGTCCATGTTGAGCCCAAGTTCAAAATCAATGGCCATAATGGTAGAATTGAAAACCAATATTTATCAATCGTCGAGTGGGTGCTTTTTCGGAGGCGCAGGTGGTTTCGCTTTTTTAGGACGCCCTCGACCCAAACTACCGAATAAGGCAAGAATTCCGCACGCAATTGTCAAATCCTCGACAATTGCAAAAATTTGCATATTCGAAAACCACGGAGACATGCCATTGCGCATAGAAAATGAAGACATGCTTCCCATGCCGGCTGCAAAGGCAAACAACACCAAGCCGATCGATGCCACTAGAAATTGAACCAAGAAACAGCCAACGGACAAACGAAACAAAATCGGTCTGTAGATTCGCTCGGGCTTAAACACCATCACTACGATCAGGGCAACAAACCAAAAACTGACAATGCCTAAATTCTGAAGACCTTCAAACGGATTTCCACTCATCGAGACCCCTCACTAACTCATAGTTAATAATAGTATTGTCGCAACACGATTATAAATACGATTTACTAGAACAACGTGTATTGCTAATCCTCATTTGGTTCCGGGCCGATCCCTTGCTCACGTCCATCAGCTTCCATTTGCTCACGACTAAGATAGGCATTTCCGTCACGCGGATTTAGTTGAATTGCTTTTTCCATGTCCTCAATCGCAGATTGATAGTCACCCAAACGATGACGCGCTAGCCCGCGATTCAAATACGCTTCAGGGAAGGTTGGCTGGATCAGGATCGCCTTGGAATAATCTTTAATCGCTTCTTCATGCAAACCAATCTGATAACGCGCGAGCCCTCGGTAGTAGTGGGCTTCTGCGTGTCCCGGCTCTAATCGAATCACCGTAGTAAAACTGGTAATCGCGTTTTGATAGTCTCCTGCATTGGATGCCTTGAGCCCGTCTTCTAACTCGGTCGAGGCTCGATCTGACCAACATCCATTAGCGACTAAACATACGCTGGCCAATCCCAGATAGAGTATGACTCGGACGTGTTTCATCTTTTCACCTAAAACGTGGAATTTCCAACAACGCGTTCACGGAGGTAAAATAAGCAGAGATATAATTACAGTGATAAAGTTAAAAGGTATTAATGAATATTGGAATCGTAATCGACTAATGAGTAATCGCGAACAGCAAATTCTTAGGTGTCCCTTGAAGCCAATAGTTACCTTCAAACGCCTCAAAACCGCTAGCAGTGAAGCGACACTTCCCAATCCGATAAAAAGTCTATTCGTGGCGACGTTGAAACATAACGAACAACGGTTTTTGCCCAAGACTGGGGAAAGCCCCAACTAGTTTCCACCCAACAGAATACTGCCTCAATCAAGGATTAGGGCTTCAGCAGCTCAATGGGGATGCTACTTCTGTTCCAGCACCTACATCAGGCACCGTTCCCCAGTATCGGCGAGAGCATTTCAAGTTAATTTAGAAATCGCGACAACCTTTTGTCGTACCCTTCGATAGCAAAAGTAGGAAGTTCGCCATTTCACGTTCAGTCAGCGAAACGAGTCCTGGAGTAACGATGGGGTCACGAAACAAAAAACAAAGAATCCGCACCATTGCAGAACAAGGCTGTATGGCCTTCATTCTTGGCTGGCTCGTTTCAATTATTGCGTTTGGATTCCTAATTAACTCATGGCTATATTAGCAGCCAATGCTCCTTACTGACTCCATTCAAGTCCAGTTTGAATTAAACACCAGTTTGTTCTTCGAAAACCAAATGGCGAGAAATCAAGTTTCGATTTAGATTTGGAAATTCACCGAGGCCATTATTTCCAACCCATCCACCAATGGCAAAAAAAAACCACTTGAATGGATCAAGTGGTTTCTAATTTAACTTTACCGAAATCGGATCGAAGCTCAGACCTTTAGAATCTCATAACCTTCGCGACGTTTCCGTGCTTGGAAAGTTGCCGCCTGATCGTCACCGACAATTTGCTCGGTAACGGGATCCCATTTAATTTTCCGCTTCAGTCGAGCGGCAATACTGCTGAGATGGCAAACCGACATCGCTTGAACATGACTAAATGGATCCGAAACGGTTAAACCGCCTTCTCGAATACATCGATAAAAATTATTTTTATGTCCTTCGTGAGGCTTACCTTTGTACAACGCAGTTACTGCCTCATCGGTGTACACATCTTTATCCCAATTCTCTTCAATGGGCTTCCCAACAATTTTCCCGCGGTTAACAAATATTCGGCCTTTGGAACCCTCGAATGTAATTCCGTTGTCGCCGTGACTGGTCACATCCATCGTGATTCCGTCACCAAATTTATGGATGACTGAAAAATCATGAGACGTGTTATAGCAGTCATCTACCGTCGCAAACCCGTCCTTGTAGGCAACAGGGTGGGTGCAATTGGTGCCGTCAATTTCAAGTGGCCCCTGCTTTGAACCATTCTTATTTAATGCCCACATCGCAATATCAACGTGATGAGCGCCCCAGTCAGTAAATTTACCGCCTGAATACTCGTACCACCAACGGAATTGATAATGCCCTCGTTTTTCTCGATAGTCTTTAGCTGGTGCTTGTCCCTGCCACATTTCCCAATTCAGTTCTTCCGGAACTTCCGCAACTGGAAACGGTCCGCCCGTCGGTGACCCGTTAATACCAACGGTCACATGTTTAATATCTCCCAACAGTCCTTGCTGGACCATATTCACAGCACGCATGAACTTATTTCGGTCACTCCTCTGTTGGGTCCCGACTAAGAATGCTTTGTCGCTGTGCTTCTCACAGGCGCGGCGAATCAGCTGATTTTCTTCCAGAGTCAGCGTCAGAGGCTTTTGAACGAAGACGTGTTTCCCAGCTTCCAAAGCCTCAACCGCAATTTTTATATGCCAATGATCGGGCGTGACGATACTGACGACGTCGATGTCGTTTCGATCAAGCACCTTTCGATAATCCTCGTATTGATCGGCTTTTCCTTTACCGATTTTTGCATCGTTTTTGGCACGCGCTGCATGCCTCTGGTCAACATCACAAACCGCAACAATGTCACCAAAATTGGCGTGTCCTCTCGCGTCACCCGTTCCCATGCTGCCAACACCAATACACCCAATGCTTGGCCGATCGTTTTTATCCTGATTGGCGAAGGCTTTTTCACTCCAATTAAAATAAGGAGTCACAGCAACTGCGCCACTGGCAGCGGCTGAATTTTTAATAAAGTCACGCCGTGTTTTTTTTCTTGTCATTAGATCTCCAACAATTTTGAAACGCTTCAACCAAAAAAGCGTCAATTCGATACAGGTAAGAACTCAAACTATAACGAATTTAAAAGCGTGGGGACAGAATTAAACGAACCAAGTGCCAGGTTTTCGCCATCGAAAAAATACAGATAAAAGTTTTGAAAAATCAAAAGATTTCGTGTCCAATTTAAAGGCATAAAATCGCACTTTATTACAGGTTCCTGACAACTTATGGCCTTCCGCCTACTGACATTGGCCAGGCTTACCGTAAGTCCGCTTTTACAATTCATATCAACGTTGAATTCAAACCTGTTAAGGTATACACAGCGTTTGTTTCAAATTACCTTGCCAAGGTCTTAAAAATGCGAAAACAACTTGTAAACATCGCAAATGGATCTGCCAGCATAGCCGTCGTTTTGATATTTACGCTCGCTCTGATCAATGTAGCATGGATGGTTTGTAATTCGGATCTTAACAACGAGCCGTTTCACGTCCGGTCTCATGTTATGTTCGATCATTTTCATGATCTCGTTCAGGGTCGATAGCCACCAAACAAAGCCCCGGCGAATGAAAGTCTGTGTTGGCCCCTACCGGCAAATATACGCCTGAAAAGACTTCCTTCCTAAAAAATCATGCCCAAATCCAATCAAAGTAAATCAACGTCCTTTCTAAGATTTTCTCTTCTCTCTGTTTCGATTGCGATCCTGTTCCTCTGTGCCGTTCTTGCATTTTGGATATCACCTTCCTTGAAACAGAAGAAACTAGCACAGTGGATTGTTGAAAATGGCGGTTACATTTCTTACAGCGCTGAAGATCATGCTGCGGAATTCTATTCACGTGCCGAATACGGCCTGCTTGGCTACTGGCCGGGCGTTGATTTCATTGACCACCTTTCAACCATCCATCTCACAGCTCCCGTATCGGATATATCTGCATTGAGTCAGGCCAATGCCGTCTTTCAAATAACGATAACCGAATTCACCGGCACTGACTTGTCCCCCATCTGTAACCTTTATCGCCTCGAACAATTACGAATCTTAAAATCAAAAGCCATTCACCTTAACGATCTCATCCAATTGTCGAACCTTACCAATCTCACAATCAACAACTGTCAGCTCGCCGACATCCAAGGCATCACAAATTGTTCAAATTTAAGTTCTCTTGATTTACGCAACACGCAGGTAGCGGACATCCAGATTTTGCAACATTTAATTGAACTAAACAATTTAGATCTCTCCAACACAAACGTCATAGATTTTCGTCCGCTTGAAAAGCTTGAAAACTTATCCCGTCTCAATCTAAGAGGCACAAACATTTCACCCAGCTCGCTTCATGCTCTCCGGACAGCATTGCCAAATTGCACAATTGACGCAGACGAAAGGTCGCTCAATTTTTGAAATTGAAGCTGGGTCGATTTTCCTAACCGACTTATTGAACTCAAACAACAATTTGCCTGCCATCAGCAATCGCACAGGAACGGTGTTCGCCATCCTGTTGGAAACTAAATCATCGCATAGCAGACCAGCGTCACAATCAAAATACCGACGAGATTCAGCACCAAGCCCTCGCGCGCCATTTCGCTAACAGAAAACTTTTCTGAACCGAACACAATTGCATTGGGGGGCGTCGCCACAGGTAGCATGAATGCAAAACTTGCACTGATCGTGGCTGGAATCATGAACAGCTTCGGTTCAACCCCCGCCGCGATTGCCCCCGTTACCAATATCGGCAAAAGGATGGTTGTCGTCGCAGTGTTGCTGGTGACCTCTGTTAAAAAAGTCACCGCCAGACAAATCGAAGCAATGCTTAAGAGAACCGGGAGCGTCCCAAGTGAAGAAATTGAGTTTCCTAGCATTTCGCTCAAACCCGATGATTTAAATGCACCGGCCAGGCATAACCCACCTGCGAATAACACCAAAACACCCCACGGAATCTTGGCAGCTGTTTCCCAATCTAAAAGTTTACCCCCTTGGCCACAGGGAAGCACAAACAAGAACAGGACGCCAATCAAGGCGACCGATGCATCATTGGCATAGGGCAGAGATATCCCCTGCCCTTCTGCAAAACCCACCCAGCCGCCAAATGGCTGTTGGCGGGTCACCCAAAATAAAGCAGTTAGCCCGAATACAAGCAAGGTCCGAATTTCTTCTTTGCGCCAAGTCCCAACACTCGGCAATTTTATCGGATCGATGGTGCCAATTCCACGCGTTAACCAAAAGCCAACAAAGGGGAGCATAATCAAGACGACCGGGAGCGCCATCTTCATCCAATCCAAAAACCCTATCTCCACACCGGTCGCCTCTTGGTAGACACCCATGAATACTAAGTTGGGCGGAGTTCCAATGGGGGTTGCAACGCCACCGACACTCGCTCCATACGCAATTCCAAGCAGCAAAGCAATTTGGAACTTACGATTACTCGACTGAGATACGACCGCCATCGCTATTGGTAATAACATCAATGTCGTGGCTGCATTGGAAATCCACATACTTAATACGGCTGATGCAGCCATGAATCCAAAGACCAACCGTCGACCACTGCCGCTACCAAAGAAGTTAACCATTCCAAGTGCGATTCGTTTATGAGCCCCACTCTTTTCCATCGCGGCCGATAACATGAAACCACCAAGCATCAGCAAGACTAGTTTGTGTCCGTAAGCTCGAGCGACATCGTCGGGCGACAAAATTCCGAACAACGGAAACAAAGCCAAAGGTATCAACGACGTAGCCGGAATAGAAATTGGCTCAGTAATCCACCACGCCGCCACCCAGATTGTAATCGCCGCGGTGATACAGATTTCACTCGGAGAACCAAAAGCGTATAGCACGGCACCGATAACAAATGCTGCCACAGGGCAAATAATCAGCATCCAATTTTTCATAGTTTTCCCAGGCGACCAATAGTTCAAGCTGCAAGTCTAATACTTAGCTGACGGCTTTTCAATTTCGCCTACCCAATTTCATCCGCTAAACGATCGCAGCGATCAGCTAATATCGACCCGAGGATTCGGATCGCAAATCAGACCAAGCATTGACGACTGCCTTATTTGAACCCATCAAAACAAACAAACCAGTCAGCCAATTACCAAGACAGGGACCTTCCAAATTAAAATTTGAATTCCCAAACGGCATTGGCACTACGCCACAAATTCTTATTAGTTACTTCGTCCGAACTCCTACCACTTGAGATTGTCTCGAATTAAGAAACGAAGTCGCAGATTGAGACGTTTAACCGTGCGATAAAAAGATATGCGAAATCAATAAGTCAAAAACCACTCGTATAAAATATGGGATTCCGTATTTTTCAGATATATCGTTCCCCATTGGCACGCCCGTTGCATAGTAGCGGGTTAACACTTCCCACCTACCTCTCACTCCCGCCGGTGCCTCATGTTCAAATGGATCTACGCGCAGAATTCCAAATCAAACAAGCCCAATTCACGAAACAAATCGAATCTCGCCTACGGCCCACTCGAACCAAGGCAACTTCTGGCGACCACCGCTACATTTACCGGAGGTGAATTCACGCTCACCGGTGACATTGGAGCAGACGATTTTGTCATTCAAGTTGACTCCAATAATCGCCTAACTTGGAGCGAAAACGGTGGCACCCCTTCGGATGACTTAGATAACACGGCTCCAGGCGTACAGTTTTATGAAATGGGCAATCCCGCTACTCCCATTTCAGTGACCATCGAGGGAAAAGGTGGACAGGACACGGTAGAATTTGATATTGGGCCAAATATTGGCCTTAAAAATGTCACAGTTGATGGTGGTGCAAATATTGATTCGCTCACCATTCAAAGCGACCTTAATCTTCTACCCACCGGCGGAAAGCTCAATGTAAAAGTTGAGCAAAACACCGTTGCTGACAATTCGTTTATCGCAGCGCCCCTTGGATTCACCATTAAAGATCCTGGTTTCGACGGGAACATCGCCATTGGTGACAACGTCACCATCTCCACGAGGGCAATTGCTCCCGGTGGTGATCACTTTACTGATCCATCAATCGAAGACTCAGCCAATATTTCCCTGCAATCTAAAGAAATCAGTGTAGGCGATGGAACTTCATTCCTTGCCGATGTCGAAGCTGGCTCAATCAATACGCCGGCGGACGTTACGCTTGACGCCCAAGATCAACTCGCAAGTTTTCTTGAATTCGTTTCACTCATTGATGATTTAGCTGCGGGCACCGTCAGTGTTGGTGACGCCCTAAAATTTCTCAACCAAGAAGCTACAGCCTTTGTCGATTTAGGCACGGTTGAAATTCGAGGCCGAGACATAACCATCAAGGCGTTTGCGGGTGGAACTTCAGAGATCCCCTCAATTAAAAAAATCATTCAGGCGATCTCCGACCCAAATATTTCATTCCTCGAAACAACCGCTGACTTCCTCGACGGTCAACTTGACGATTTTATTACATCGGCGACTGACTTGCCCGCGTTCTTCGCTAAAGAAAAAACGTCTGCCACCGTCACCATCGGAGAGGGTTCAATCATCGATGCGGCAAGTGAAGTAAAGATATCGGCAAAAACAGATAGTCATGAAACCGTTAAGGTAAAAAGTAAATACCAGGCAATTGCCGTCATGCTCTCTGAGTCCAATGCCGAGGTCACAATCGAAGAAGGGGTTCAAATCGACGCCCAAAATCAAGTCGAGATAAAAGCGGATGTTGATCTATCCTCAAAAGCCGAAGCGACCACCGAAAAAAACAAAGATCCTGCAGACACCGAAGAACGACTCTCATTCGCGCTTGCCTTGGCCAAAACTGATTTGAGCTCAACGATCTATATCGCACCCAATTCAAACATTTCGGCAGGCACTGATGTCACCATCCATGCGAAGGGAAAGCAAAAAGCGAAGAGCAAAGCCTCAAGTAGCGTCTACACAGAAGGTGGAATCGGCTTAGTTCTGGCTTTCTCATTTCCAACTTCTAATGTCGCCGCGGAGGTTGAGGGAAACGTAACCGCCTTCACCGGGACACCCGGTTTTGAAGATGATCAAGGGATTACAATTAAGGCGGAGCTAGACACGGAGGAAGAATCCGTAGCGCTTTCAGGCCTCGGTGGAAAAGCAAAACCTTTTAAGCCAAATACTACTGTAGCCAATGTAAAAACGTTCTTTACTAAAAAAATAAAACCAATACTGGTTGCCTTAAAACTCAATAATTTGACCAATGGCACCAATGTGCCAATTGACTTTGCCAGTGCTTTGGCCTTAAACGAAGCTAATAACGATGTCCTCGCACGGGTGGGGAGCGAATCAAACCTCTATTCCAATCAAGATATCTTAGTTAAATCTCGATTAGAATCGCTAACGCGAACATTAGCAGAAAGTGCCATCGAAAATAAAACTTCCGATGCAGGCAAAGAAAATATGATCAGCACAGCGGTTGTTGTTGGCCTTTACAACAACAGTTCTCGTGCAATCCTGGATAATGGTGCAACTGCGGATGCAAAAAGAGAAATCAAAGTCGACGCAACTACCACCTATCCCTTCAAGGAGCCAGTCAGCCTAATCGAAAAAGGATCAACTCGGGTATTGAAATTGAAAGGCAATTCCTGGGCGCGAAGTCATAGCCTCAATGGAAAGTCCACCATTGCCGGTTCTCTTAACTACCAAGATTACAACACGACGACTCACGCCAAGATCGGTGCGGAGGCAAACATTAATCAGTTGCCCGCCGCGTGGGATATCGATCAATCTGTCAAAGTGAATGCGGCGACCAACTTTATATTGGTTGACATAACCGGCGTATTCGAGCTTGATATCGTCTTAGCCGAAGTATTGAATAGCAGTAGTTTTTTTGCCACCCTTAATAACGATGGTTTCATCGAATTCACGAAGGCTCTTTGGAAGGCCGTCAAAAAGGACTATAAAACTTCGGATATTGGACTCGGTACCGATGCGAAAAACACAGCGGTTGGTGGTGCCTGGTCATTTACGGATATTTTTGATGATACCGAAGCTAGTATCGGAGAAAATTCAAATGTGCGTGCAGGGCTCGATGGAAGTGTCACGGTAACGGCAACCTCAAAATTAAAACATCTTTCATTCGCCGCATCCGGCGGTAAATCAGAAAAAACGGGAATTGCAGGTAGCTTTGCTCACAATCGCCAAATCACGAACACTCGCGCATTTATCGCGCAGGGCTCGCAGGTAACCGCCGGTAAAATATCTGTTGCGAGCAACAGTGACGCCAGTAATTTTGCCTTCGCGGGATCAGCAATTCGAAGCTCAAATTATGGATTCGGCGCTTCCATCGCCACCAACAAAATCAATCGAACAAACCTCGCCTATATCGGATCACCGGGCGAACTTTTGTATGAATCTGCGTTCGTCGCCCCCGGTGGTTTGTCGGTTAAAGCCACTTCCGGAGGGGGGTTCTATGCCAATGCATTGTCAGGTGTTGTTCCCTCAAAAGGAACTGCGTCCAACGTAGCACCCAGCACAACACCTCCAGCTTCCATTCCCATTCCGGCTAACTTTGTAAGTAAAGGGAAGACCGGAAAATTCGGCTTAAGTGTTTCCGCGGACGTTGCCATCAACAATGTGAAAGACGATACCCAAGCCTACATCAACGACGGTGGAACGTTTATGGCAAAAGACGTATCGGTGTCAGCAAAAAGTAAAGCGCCCTTGATTGCTGTCGCCGGATCGGCCGCCATCAATGGCAAGGAAGACTCCGTCGGACTGGCTGGGACTTACACCCATAATATTCTGACTGGTTCCGCAAAAGCCTGGATTGAAAACTCAACAATCCAGACAACTTCCGGAGGACTTTCAATTATCGCAGAGCGGGAAAAGGGCGGAAGCCTCTGGTCCATCAACGCTTCGTCTGCTTCAGCAGGCAATGTTGAAGTCGCTGGAAACGTTTCGCTCAATAAGACCAATTGGATTACAGAATCGGCTTTGCTTCTCGCTGACGTTCACTCCGCTGCTGGAGCAACCCTCTCGGCTCAGGATAATTCAAAGGTCTGGAGTTTTGCTGGAGCGGTTGATTTTTCCGGAAAACTTGGTTTCAGCTCTTCCTTTTCCAAAAATGACCTGACCACGACAACGAACGCTCTCGTCGAGGGATCTCAATTGGAATTAGAGCGTGACCTTTCCCTCAGTGCCGTCAATCGAGCTAAAATCACTTCCGTGGCGGGCGGTTTTTCCAACGGAAAGAAGTTGGCCGTCGCGGGAACGATCGCACTCAATGAAGTTAACAGTACTGTCAGCGCTCGCGTCGCAGGAGGTTCCGACGTCACTGCAACCACTGTGAATATTACCGCAACTGACGACTCCGATATCCTTGCCGTATCCGGCGCCGCTACCGTCGCGAAAGGAAGCGGATTTGTCGGTGGCTTCGCAGGAAACAACGTACAACAATCCGTTCACGCTGAAATTGACCAATCCACGACCGACACGACCGGGAGTAGCTCCGTCAAAGCGGAATCCAAAGGTCGAATCCAAAGCTTCACCGCTGGAGTCTCAATCCAAGACCAGTTTGCATTCGCGGGTTCGATGGCGATCAATAATATTCAATCGGACACAATCGCCAAAATCAATCAAAGTGATGTGGAGGCGGGGGGCCAAATCAATGTTCAAGCCGCCTCCGACGGAACAATCAATGCCTTCTCGGGAAATTTTGCTGGCGTAGGATCTGCAGCGGTGGGTGCTGCAGTTAGCATTAATAACCAAACAAACAACGTCGAATCATCGATTGTTGAGTCCGATATTCAAGCAGAAGAGGGCTCCGTCAACGTCTCAGCAGATACCGAATCAATCGTTCGATCGCTCGCAGTCGGGGGAGCCTACGCTGAGGTTTTCGCCCTAGGTGGAAGCGTTTCGACCAATAATATCAATTCTAGTACCGACGCACACATCACAAGCTCTTCTGTTACAGCTGGAAGTGACACTTCAGTTACTGCCAGCAATCAGGACACGATTAAAGCGCTCACTGGCGGTATTGCCGCAGCATCAACTGCAGCCGTCGGAGCTGCAGTCGGAGTCAACAAAATTGACTCAAACCTCCGTGCCTGTATCGTTGACTCAGTAGTCACCGTCGCCGGCGATGTCGACGTTTCGACACTAAATCAATCTGAAATAGAAAGTTTATCCATCGGAGGAGCGTACGCTGGCACCTTTGCCTTAGGTGGCTCTGTCTCCGTAAATCAGATCGATGTTGATAATCGAGCCTGCATCATGGGTGATTCAACCGTCACCGCAGGGGGAGATATTACGGTCTCGGCCGTTGATGATTCTTCCATCAAAGCGCTCGCGCCAGGACTGGGAGTATCCGGAACCGCAGCGGTCGGCATTGCCGTGGTCGATAACGACATCAATCGTGAAATTGAAGCCACAATCTCAGGTTCAACTGCCACCGCCGGTGGAGACGTTACCACCACTGTGGACGTAAAAAGCCTTCAAACCGGTATTGGAATCGGTGGAGCACTTGCTTCCGCGGTTGCCATCGCAGGCTCAAGCGTCAGCAATCGTGTTGACCAAACCATTGGTTCTTCTATCGCGAACGGTTCTCACGTCACCGCGGGGGACGATGTCGTTGTCCAAGCTCACGTAGACAATTCGCTCAACACCAACGTCGTCTCCGGTGCTGGATCGAACGGATTTTCACTCGCCGGCTCAATCGCTACCGTGCATGTCGACTCTGAGGTCACCTCCCGTATAGGCGATGCAGTCACTATCGACGCGGGACAAAATGTCGTCGTCGAGTCAGTTGACACCACAACGGTCGACTCTCTAGCAGGCACAGGAGCCGTTGGAATTGCCGCAGCTGGTGTGGGAGCAAGCGTGAGCACCGTTCAGGTTCACAAAAACACGCTCGCCTTCATCGGAGAGAATTCGAATGTCTCAGCTGCAACCGACATGCTGCGACCAACAACGGTTTACGACGGAGAGTACAATTCTGCCGGAGACTTTTTATCTGAACAGATTTTTGGTGTAGCCGTCCAGGCGACTTCCAATGAAGAAATCACAAATCTTAGTGCGACCGGTGGGGTTGGCTTGTACGCCGGGGTCGCCGGAGCAGTAACTGTCGAGGTTATTAGCCCACATGTAGAAGCGTGGATTGGCAAGAACTCGGTTGTGGATGCGAACCATGCTGGAATTGACATCGATCCGAACGATCCAAATCATGAAAAACAATCAATAAACGTGAATGTCTCCGCGGTCAGCAATCTTACCGTGAATTCAACTGACGGTGCTGGTGCGGTGGGTGCGGCAGGTATTGCTGGGGCCGTGGACGTCGGCAAGATCGATCATTTCGTGTGGGCTCATATTGATGCCGACGCGAAAGTATCCGCCTACCACGACGTCGACCTTCATGGTCTTTCTCAGATCGACGTAAAATCGGAAGTTGGAGCCGTCGGTGCGGGCGTGGCTGGACTTTCGGGGTCAGTCTCGGTTTGGAATATCGGTTCCGAATTTGATACCGACTACTGGATCGAAGGGGTCAAATCGAGTGCGATTGACGCCGATGGCACGACAATTGATGTCTTCGCCAGCGATGCTGCCAGTGTTACCACGTCACGCAGAGACACTTTCAATAATACAGAAGATTCAAAACCTAAAACGCTGAAGGATGACCTTCATTCCAAAGACGGCCCTTCTGGAGTCATCGCGACAGTCAAACAAACGGCTGAGGTTATCGCTGGAGATGACGTCGATGTCAGAGCCAGAGAATGGATGCTGATTGATAATTCGGCCGGCGGGGTAGGAGTTGGGATTGCTGGCGTTGGAGCATCGGTGGCTCTGGTGAACGTCCATAGCGACACTGAAGCAAATGTATATGGCACCGTCAGCGCGGAAGACGATATTTTTGTTCAGGCCAGTCTTGAGGAAACCAACAGTACCCGCGCCTGGGCCGGTCAAGGAGGGTTGGGGGCAATCGGCGCCTCCGTCGCAGTCGTCAATGAATCGAGTGACCAAACTGCTCGCGTCACACATGACGCGACGGTTGTCAAAGCGGATCAATTAAAAATCAAATCCGACGTTATCCAGTCGCTTGAAACAAAGTCCAACCAAGCTGTTCTCGGATTGGGAACGGTAGGAGCCTCTGTTTCAAAAATCAACGCAGATGGCACCACCGAGGCCTACATTTCAGATTCGACCATTGGGCACGGCAAAACCCCGGCGGGCGGAGACAATCCGTGTGATACCGGAATGGCCACGGTTAACAATGTTCAAGTTAAAACCAACGCCAACATTAATTTAGAAAGCAAAGCAACCGCGATCGACGCCGGTATTGTCTCTGGTGCCGGAACGATCGCAAAGGTCAATGCAACTCCACAGTTTTTGACATGGGTTGGAGACGGATCTCACCTGCAAATTGCAGAAAATCTATTAGTCAAAAGCAATACATTGATTGACGGAACCACGGATGCACTGGGAGTCTCTCCTCTCAATGGTGTAAGCTATGGCGTTGCAATCTCAAAAGCGACCGTTCAACCGATCATCCGAACGCACCTAGGCGAAGTCAATGCCTGTGTCGGAACCGATGTCGCGATCCAATCAAATAATTTTTCCAATGCCACATCCGAAGGACAGGCAGTCACCATCGCAGTCGTCAACGGCAATGGATTGATTGCGAATGCCTTTGCTAAACCCGATGCCCGAACATGGCTAGGGGACCGAACGACTCAGCTAGAAGTCGGGAGGGACGTCTTGGTTGCCTCCAACGTCACACAGAATGCAGAAACAGACGCACATGGACTCACGGTCGCTTTGGTGGGCGGCGGGGTAATTCGAAGTCTCGCTGACGCCTCGGGCTACATCTCAACCGAGGTGGGCCGCAGTGTCGATCTTGTGGTTGGAAACAATCTCTCCGTAATTTCAACCGTCGATGGCGATGCTGATGCCTTTGCCACAGCTCCCGGCGGTGGAATCTTTAACTTCTTTGGAACGCGTGCTAATTCGCACGCCTCATTCGATTCCAACTCGATGATCTCATCCGTGTCCAATCTAGATGTCGGCGGAGACACGCTTGTGGAGGCAATTTCCAATCGAAAATCTAATGCAGAAATCGACGCCTTCAATTTATCGGTGGGTGCTGCCATAGGAGCAACGAAGGCAAACGCGTATTCCGAAGGTAAAACGATCGCCAGTGTCACGGGCAAGATCAATCAAACCAATGATTTAATGATCAACGCAAATGACAAAAACATTACCACATCCCGAGCAAAGTCGACTGAAATTGGCCTAATTTCAGGAGCGGGTGTCAAGTCGAAGGTACACGTCAATCCAATAGTAAAATCCGAACTCTCCTCTTCTGTCAATTCCGCCGGCAATATCGCAATCAGCTCAAACTCAGACTCTAAAGTCCAGGCTCATGCCCAAACACTTGGCGTCAGCGGAGCGGGTGCTGGACGAACCGAATCTACTGTCGATGCTACACCAAATGTAACGTCGAGGCTCGGTGCCAACGCCAGTGTAACCGCGTTTGGCGATCTGAACATTTCCGCGGATCAATCGCTAAATACCCTCACCGGTGGAGCAGCCTCAGTGACTGGCGAAGGTGGACAAATTGGAATCGGCTTGAGTGGCTTAGCACTTAACCTAGATGCCTCAGCCGCCCCTCTGGTGACCGCAAAAATCCAATCGGGAGCTTCCGTCGTCGATGTACAAGATCTCACGGTCACTTCATCATCAGTTAATCAGCTCTCCGCACTAGACGAGTCTTATAGTATCGGCGGACTGCTGAGTGGTGGAAAAAGCAAATCGAACGTCCAGAGCGGCGGCGTCGTCACCAGTGCTGTGAATGGAGCCATTGGAAAGGTCGATGACGTAACCATCTCTGCCAGTGCCACTGGAATATCGAATGCCGAATCCACAGCAGGCAGCTACTCTCTAGGCATTGGCCTCGGTGGAGCAAACACAAATACGTCCGTCAATCATCAAGTGGCTTCCAGGCTTAATTCAGACGTCTTCGCCACGGGCGACGTCACCGTTGTCGCCGAATCCATTGGCGATGCCAATTCAAATTCAAAAGCGGTTACCGTTGGCGGCCTTGCAGGGGTTGGAAATACTTCGGCAACTTCTGGGGTAGCCCCTTCCGTCGAATCGAAAATTGGCCCCCGCACGAACGTCCATTCGGCAGGTGACATCACAGTTGAATCTCGCCACAACGTTGATGACTTCGGAAACCGCTTAAATTATGGTGCTGACTCAAAGGCCGAATCAGCGAACGTCGCAGTCGGGCTGAGCTTTCAAAACACCAAAGCAATTGCCAATTCAAAACCAATTCTTAATTCAGTGGTAGACAATTCAGCAAGCCTCAATGCTGGATCGGGAATCGACGTCACGTCAAATTCGTTTAGTGACTCAAAGACTGACGCCGATGGTTATGTCTTCGGACTGGTCGCAGCAGTGGGGAGTATCCGTTCCGAAGCAACCTCAGATGGTTCAACGAAATCCACACTAAACGATATAGATTCCGCTATCGCCAACGATGGTGATATCAACATTGTCGCCGAGAGTCGTAGCAATGCTGATGCGAACGCAAAGGTCGGCGGAGGTGCTGCTGTAGTCGGTGCCAATGCGGCCACATCAACCGCAACATCCGCACCGGTCGTGCTAACCCATGTCGACTCCCGCAACCCTATAACGACAGAACGAACCTTTGACGTCAACATCGTCTCCAATGTCTCCGGCGACGTCACCTCTGCCGCGAAAGAAACCGGGGTAGCAATAGGGTTCAACACTGGCAGTGTTAAAGCCAACGCTAACTGGGAACCCACCGCGAAGACTACCGTGGGCAACGACACACCCATTAATTCGGGTGGAGACCTATCGATCAAAGCCTATAGCAATTACCTCGATAACGGAAATGCTGACACGGATAGAAAAGTCATTGCCGACACAACCTCTCAGGGCGGCGCACTCTTTGGAGGACGGGTGGCCCGATCCAATGTCGACCTTCGCCCCGTCGTCCATGCCCAAATTGGAGGCGGCGTTGAGCTTGAGGCACTTTATGATTTTGAGTTATCAGCGCGGTCAAATAACATTCTTGACCTAGACGCAACGACAAAACTGATCGGTTTGGCAGGAGTCTCCAAAGCATTCGCTCATGCAGACGTATGGATCTCAACCCGGGCTGAGACACAACCGTCAACGATTCAATCCACGATCGTTGCTGGCGGGGACATTGACTTCGATAGCGAGACACTTTTTACCGCCGATGCCTATAGCAAGGCCCGAGCCAAGACCCCATTGGCGTTCAGGAAAGCATCATCCATTATCGACACCCACCTTTTAGACACACTATCGATTGTCGATTCGGTTGACCTTTCCGCTGCAATCGATCTGAATATTATTGCTGAAAAGATCAAGCAGGCTTCCACAACTGCGATCGTATTCGTTGGAAGTGCAACGTCAGAGATCAATGACACAAACGTTTCGACCAAAACCATATTGTCTAATTACACCGCCACCTTTGGTAACACTTACTCGGATATGGAAATCCACCCGTTCGACCCAATCATCTCAAAAGCGAATGCAATCATTCTTGACGATCTCCGAATAAGCAAAACAGATTTCGAAACCCTTCTGAAAAAAGGATTTATCTCAGCCAAAGCGAACATTTCCACCAATGCTCTCATCTTCGCCCAATTGGCCAGCGACAAAGAACCGACGTCGGGAAACACAATCAAGGTAATTGCCGAATTGAAAAAACTTAAAACGGACGCTGTTGCAGAGTTCAGGACGAAACGAAAAGGCAAGTTTGATGTGCAATCCACTGAAAAATTAGACCTCACAGTAGTTGCGGACTTTCCCTTTGTCAAAACCATCAAGAAGACCTTTACTGAAAGCCCTGACCGAGCACTCAAATACAAGGCAAAGATCATTTGGAAAGCGGATCGAAGTCGAGGATTCAACTCTTTGATCGGAT
>CALKCK010000014.1 GCA_938083195.1 uncultured Pirellulaceae bacterium
AAAACAAATTCGACTGATCGATTAATTACTCTCTCTTCGAAACCTAGAAAGCTCTCATGATAGCTAGACTTTGGTTGGTGGTTTTATCAACAACCGTTATCGCATTTTCGCTCACGCAATTGCAAGCCGATGAATTGCCTACGAAACGAGCGCAACCGAATATCATCTTAATCATGGCGGATGATATCGCTTACGATAACATTGGTTGCTACGGCAGCACACATTTCAAAACGCCTTGCCTCGACAAGTTGGCTAAAACTGGCGTCAAGTTTAACTTCTGCTACTCCGAACCTGTTTGCACTTCGAGTCGCGTCAAAATCATGACGGGACGGGACAATATTCGAAACTACACTGTATTTGGAAAACTTGACCCAAAGGAGCAGACCTTCGGCACGATGATGCAAGAGGCAGGCTATGACACGGCGATCGCTGGAAAGTGGCAACTGCATGGAAACCAAGGCGCCCTGGCTCCTGATTGTGGATTTGACACCTTCTGCCTTTGGAATTACCCCGGCACAGAACGTGCTCGCTACTGGAATCCCAGTTTGCTCCGTGATGGTAAAAAAGTCTCAATCGACAAGGACTCTTACGGCCCTAAAATCTGTACCGACTTTCTCATCGAGTTTATTGAGCAAGAACGTGACAAACCTTTTTTTGCTTACTATCCAATGCTCTCCGTTCACTCTCCGTTTCTCCCCACGCCCGACAGCAAAAACCGCAACCATAAAAATGCTGCGGATAACTATCGCGACATGGTCAGCTACATGGACAAATGCGTCCAAAGACTGGTCGACACATTGGAGAAAAATGGCCTGCGCGAAAACACCATCGTCATTTTCACAACCGACAATGGCACACATACCAGTTTGACCTACCCCTATCAGGGAAAAAATCGTAAAGGTGAGAAAGCCTACCCGACCGATGGCGGGTGCCACGCTCCATTAATTATCAACTGCCCGGGAACGGTCACGTCGGGATCTGAAACGAATGACCTCGTCGATTTCTCCGACTTCATGCCGACCTTAGCCGAAATCGGAAATGCACAATTACCTGATGTGACTCTCGATGGTCGAAGTTTTTGGCCGCAATGCACCGGCAAGCCAGGCAACCCAAGAGAATGGGTCTTCCAGTACTACTACCCAAAGAAAAAAGATGCTGCCAAACAATATGGCGAGGGAAAACCGTTTATCATTTGGGCGCAAGATCAAAAATTCAAGCTCTACTCGCACGGTAAATTTATTGCGGTGGATGATCGGCACGAGACCAACAATATTGCTGTCGGCAAAGGCGCCCCGATCGCTGAAGCCGCACGGGCCAAACTCCAAGCAGCAATCAACAGCATGCCCAAAACCAATAAAAATATGATGCCAAAGTAATACAAAAACCAGTTTTAAAAACGCAGCTATATCCTTAAGTGTGTACCTCCGTCGTCGCCAGGATCAAGAAGACCAATGCAAAAATATTTCCAGTCGCTGCTTATTTTTTCCACCTTCACTTTCCTGCCATTGGATTTCCTATCCGCGCAATGGACACCAGTCCCATTGCCAAACGAACACCCAGAGGTATTCGCGTTAGCCATCCACAATAATAATCAACTCGTAATCGGCACCGGTGGATTACCGAATTCCAACACCAATGCCATGGGCATTCTGTGGTCGAAAGACCACGGTGATAACATCGCGCAGCGTAGCAACGGACTACTCAACACTCGATTTGACCGCCTGTTTCGATCAATCATCAGCGTCGATGGTCTACTCGTAGCGGGTAGCGCCGATGGTGTTTATTTTTCAAGAGACAATGCACAGAGTTGGGAGAAAAGATCGGATGGGCTTCCCGTCGTTCGTCAAACCTCAAAGAAAAGCTCAAATGGATTGACCTCTCTCGGTAGCACTATTTTTTGCGGTACACCAGCGGGTGTTTTCAAAACAACCGACCAAGGGAAAACGTGGGTCAATTCCAGTAAGGGTTTATCCAATCCCGACGTGCGTGCGTTGGCATGTATGGAAAAGACACTGGTTGCTTCAACCGACGGTGCTGGAATCTACACTTCGACTGATGCTGGCAATAATTGGTCTGCCGCCAACAATGGCATTCCAGCCAACGTTCATTCACGAGCCATTATCGCGACTGATCAAGCTCTTTTTGCCGGCACAAATCTTGGCACTTATCGAAGTACCGATCAAGGGAAAACGTGGAGTGCGACTTTAGGATCAGCAAACGCGCGTTCTTTTGCAACCGGAAATGGCCTCATCGCCGCTGGCGCCTTTCGAGGCAGCGGATCGGTTTACATTAGCCCCGACAATGGAGAAAACTGGTTCGATGCCAGTGCCAATCTCCCCCGAGGTGGCATTGGGGTTTGGGCGATGGCGATCGACGACCAATTCATTTACGCCGCCGTTAACCGACAAGGCTTGTGGCGTTTAGCAATTAAAGATTTCCAATCCCTGCAGAAAAAAGGAGCGGCTATTTTAGCAGGAACCACTCCTGGAGGGTCGTCAGGAATTCCTGACAATCGAGTCATGCAGACTCTCGACTCCAATCAAGATGGAAAGCTATCAACAGCAGAATTAAGCAAAGCTTCACTCGCCCTGAAGTCCCTCGATAAAAATCAAGATGGCCAGCTAACTCAATCTGAGATGGGACTTAATCCAACCCGCCAGGCACCAATGGGTGGCATGGGCGGAGGCCGCTCGGGAATGGCTTCGGGAGTTCTTTCGCGTCTGAAGTCAATGGATGCCAACGGAGATGGGCTTTTAACCAAAAACGAAATTCCGGGCATGATGCAGCGGATTATCGACCGCGCTGACACGAATCTCGATGGAGCACTCGATAGCGCAGAAATAGAAGCGTTCACCAAACAACTCAGTCCGGGCGGACGAAACTAAAAAAGTGGATCAGCCATTTCTGAGTTCATCTCGTTCCAACGAGAAATTAGTCCTGAAAGAATTTCAGGCTGAGCATCTGCGAGATTTGTCGTTTCAGAAAGATCTTTGGACAAATCATAAAGCTCCCATTGCGCGCGACCGACCTGCAATCGTTTTCCCATTCTGACAATCTTCCAATCGCCATGCCGCATCGCAGCCTTTCCACCTTGACGCCAAAACAAAGTTTCATGTGGACGCCCACGATTCTCGCCAGTCAAAAACGGCACCAAATTGACACCCTCCACCTGCTCCGGAATCGAAACTCCATCGCTATTAGCAACCGCGGTGGCATAAATATCGAAGGAGGAAACGGGTTGATGGTAAACTTTTCCCGCTGGTATTTTCCCCTTCCACTGCACCATGTAGGGCACACGTATTGCTCCTTCATACATTTGCCCTTTCTCACCACGCAAGGGAAGATTGCTTGAGGTCAACTCACGTGTCGGTCCGCCGTTATCGCTAAGAAAAAAGACAAGCGTATTTTCCTCGAGGCCGGACTTCCGTAGCTGATTCATAACCGCCCCAACGCTGTCGTCCATATTGGCCAACATCGCCGCAAATATTCGACGATGCACATCTTCGATGTGAGCGAATTTCTTCATGTATTTGTCCGCTCCCTGGAGAGGACTGTGAACCGCGTTGTAAGCCAAATATAGAAAAAATGGCTTATCATCATGACGATCAATAAAGTCGACAGCTTCTCGAGTAAACGCATCGGTTAGGTATTCAGTTTCAACCACCGGTTGGCCACCGCGAATGATCGGATTATTCGCGTCGTAGTCCGGTTCATTACTTTTCATATGAGTGGAATAGATCAATTCCTTTTCACCAACCCAACGGCCTTTACTTCCGTTGGGAAGACTTTTTCGCCTGAGCATGGTGGTCACACCCTTCCATGGCGGCGGTACAAAATAATGCCCCTCATGAGTGAACCCAAAAAATTCATCAAAACCATGCCGAAAAGGATGGTAGGCAGCACCTCCACCCTGATGCCATTTGCCGATTAACCCCGTCGTGTAACCAGCATCTTGAAGCGTCTCCGCAATCGTCACCTCTTTAATAGGTAATCCAATCTCAGGATCTTCATTGCGAGCACCGATTGGATTGAATTCGTACCCAAATCGTGTTGGTGTCCGGCCGGTCAACAAACCCGCCCGCGATGGGCTGCAGTTTGGACCAGCC
>CALKCK010000015.1 GCA_938083195.1 uncultured Pirellulaceae bacterium
CAATGCGATAACCCCGCCGTGATCGCTTGGCTAACAGCGATAGACGACAAACTCTACACCAAGCTAGTCAACGCCGGCCTAGTACCACAGAGACGACAGCAGAGCCTCTCACAACTATTCAATGAGGTACTAGCCTTAAGAGACTTGAAGCCTGGCACAATCGAGAACTACACGAAGCAATTCGAGAGGTTTACAGGCTTTCTAAACGATAAGCTAGTTAAAGACGTTACCGAGGCTGACTGTCTAGCCTTTGCCAACTCCCTAACGGTTGCACCAGACACAAAGGCCACGACACTTCGAAACATCAAGCACGCCCTAGCTGCTTCGTCTGAGATAGTCGAGAACCCTTTTAACCGCATAAATACGAAGCGTCCGGCTCCTGACACCTCGAAGCGTAGACTGATCGACAGGGCCACCATTCGCCAGTGGTGCGATAAATGCACAGACAAGGAGTTTGCCGCTGTCTTAGCTTTAGGAGGCTTACAAGGCTGTAGAGTACGCTCTGAGCCATCTGTGCTTGAGTGGCAGCATGTCTCCTTCGAGGGTGGTACAATAAACATACCAGCAGCTAAAACGAAGAGCCGGATAACGCCCCTGTTCGCCGACACCACGAAGTATCTCAAGGCATGGCACAAAGAGCAGGGACAACCTAAAGAAGGCTTAATCTTCCCGAAGCTCGTAACACAGCACACCCTCATCGAGAGAATGAAAAGGCTAACAGGACTGAAGATTCCTAAGGTGTGGATCAACCTGCGATCCAGTGCCGAAAGTCACCTCGTATCGGAAGGATTCCCGCTTCATACAGTGGCTACTTGGTTAGGCAATTCCCCCATCGTGGCCGCGAAACATTACCTACAAATATCGCCTTCATCGTTCGAGGAAGCTAAGAAGATCGGCAGCTAAATTTGTCACACACACTGTCACCTCACCATAGGTGCAACGGCCTGAATCAGTGTGACATTAAGAGCAAATAACCCGACGAAAGGCGTAAACACAGGGATTCAAGGCTGTCTCTATAACACTATTGGCGTTGTCATTCCCACGAATCCCCTCGCGGGGCGGATTGAGAATATCAAACCGAATCTTTGACGATGAAAAAGGTTGATCTCCGATTGAGACTGCAACGACCTCGACGCCCTTCTTTTCCAGAACAGCTAATAACTCCTGCACTTGCGAAGATTGGTCCTTCAGCATCACAAATGAGACAAATACTTGATCGATCGAAAACTGCCTCACCAATTGGGGTAACGCATTAAAATGATCGACATCAGCATGTGAAATTACCACTGCATCAACATGCTCAATCCCCTCATACCATAAAGCACCGGCAATGCTTCTGGCACCGTAATCTGGTGAACCGAGTGAACCGGAATCATAAAGGACATTTTTCCCGTCAGGCAACTGAAGCAATACACTAGAACCATGTCCGACATCGAGAAAAGTACAAACGAATTCTTCGCTGCGCTGAACACTTCCCTTGCTACTCCATCTCGCTGGAATCATCCACGCAAATATCAACCAAGCCATCAAGCAGAATGGCAGCCATTTACTTCTTATTTTTGTTTCAGGGTAGATAACCAACAAAAACACACCAGTATAAAACAGCACCACCGACCAACCTGGCGGGCCAGCGGTCCAGAAATGCCCGAGAGGCACCGATTGAAAAACTGCGACCCCCCATTCGATCAACCCTAAACTAAATCTACAAAGCTCTCCGAACACTGTCGCCAGCGACGGCAAGAACGCCCCCAACACTAGTACTGCCAACCCACCGTACAAACTGACGGCGATTGGAATGAGGAGAAGCGGATTAGCTACCAGCGCCACCGGCGCTATCAAATGAAAATGATAAGCAACCAACGGCAAAGCGATCAGCCAAATCACGAAACTTACTAAAACAGCCATGCGACACTGTCGAACCGCCCAATTTCTAATCCGAACACAAGGAGACCGAGTACCAGAAATTAACCTCTGAATTGGGTCGACCTCAGGTTTCCCAAAAATCCACTCAGCACTGACGGTCAACGAGGCGACGGCAAGAAATGAAAGCTGTGGACCAATTCCAAAAAGGTCACTGGGGTTGAGAACTAATACGATAAACCCCGCAATCGCGAGCAAATTAAAAGAAAAATCCCCCTCCCCCAAAAGCCGGCCAAGACAGTACAAGGTCACCAGAATAGACGCTCTTAACGCCGGTGGACGAAACTCAACGAGCCACGCATAAAACAGGACGAACATGATCGTTAACCATAGACTTTTCCGTCGGCTAAGAACTCCGACACGAAAAAAACAAAAGAACGATCCAGCTAAAATGCCAACATGAAGACCAGAGATCGCCAACAGGTGAGCAGTCCCTGTTTCCAGAAATTGCTGACGTCGACCACGTGACAGTTGCTCTCGATTACCGAGTAAAATCGCGGACGCAAACCCTGACTCCGGGCTTGGAATATACTGCCAAGTCAATTCGTTTAGTCGTCGCCTCAAACTTGAGATCCAACGCGCGGTTAACCAATTCGCTGTTTCAACCACGCTGACACTCTCGGCTTGATAAGCGTGGAGAAATGCCCGCTTGGATTTACCGCGATAATACTCCTGGAAATCAAAGCCTCCGGGGTTACTCGATGGCGAACTTTTGATCAAGTATCCAAATACTTCAATCTGATCCCCCGAATGAATACCGCTAACAGATTGGTGAATCACAAGATCACAAATCCCACCTACACTTGTCCAATCCAAACCATCTCTCAGACGATTCACCTTCAAAACCAAACGCGTCTTCATTTCCGTTTCGTGATGGGAATCAAAACCTGTTTCCGAGACCATCCATAACGGCTCTGAGATCACCGTGGCTTCTAGACAACACGGCCTCGACAACTCCGTGGCGAATTGGCCAATTTCATTCTGTGAATACCAATTCCAACGACCATGATGCCAAAACGAACCGGCTAATACGAATCCAACAAGAAGAATGGTTGAAGCGATTCTCTCACGCTTAAACGCCGAATCAGAACGACGGTGCAGCCAATCCTCTCGAGAGTTTATTGTGCATCTCCGCGCGAGCAGCCAACCGACCAAACACAACCAAGCTGAAAAAAAAGAGAAACGCCAGTCAATGTCCCACTCTCGGTCAATAAAGATACCAGCCGCAAATGCAACCACCACGAGTAGCATTGGCTGGTAAGACGGCCGGGATCGAATGGCCGCGGATTCGATTTTATCGGGATCTGACGAGCACATGCCAACTCCACCGAGGACATCCAACTCTTGTTTCCGAACTCATTACGAGATTTTAGAATACCAGATCCGTAGCGAACTGGCGAAACAATGCTTGCACGCAGCTAATTTTTACCGTTCTGCAAAGCTCCAACAAACCGAGCGTTCCCAAAAACGCAACGCATCTACCAGTAAAAGCCGACTTCAAACTGACTAACGCTAGAGCAAAGGCAATGGTTCATTTTTGGCTTCAGAGCAAACTCTCGTAAAAACCAACAACGTTTTTTGCTCACAGCCTGATCGTGACCGGTATTCTCGCTCGTTGGTTAAGAAAGATCGAGCTCACGCAAAGCGCATAAAAAAAGTCACAGCATGTCGCTCCATCGTCATGCTATGACTCTATCCTGGTTGCGAAACAGTCCGTGTCTCGCCCTCCCGGCGTCTTGATCTAAAGTGTTTATCGACTTGTCAAATCGCAAACCGTAAAAAATTTGCAGTAAAGTCAGTGGTTAATCCGCGTCGCCGATACAAGTTAACATTTCAGTTCTGGATCTAAGGACTACGAAAAGATTAATGCTTGCAGGGGAAGCCCATTTCTAGCCTGTCGCTTAACAAATCACTGCAAACCATGCTTAGATCACCTTCCTTCCCCACGTTTTTTTCTTCGGGTTAGCGGAGACGAACGATTTTCAATTCAATTCAACCCTCTCAATTACCTCCAAATTGGTTTGGAATCGGCCTGACCCAAAACGTCAAACAAGCTGCGGCTCTAAAACGTCCAGGTGCCCAAATCGGTCCGTTCAAAACACTGCCACGCATCGGTAAGGCATTTATTTCGGCTATCCGATCCTTTATCCTGAAAACGGAGTTAATCCGGACGCACCTAGGAGTGTGCAAATTGCCAGGGAGAGAATGGATTCGTGCCAAAACTAATAGAATATCAAATGCCCAGCTTTAATGGATTTGGGGCTTCGATCTTGGTTCAGCAAACCAGAGGCCGTATTAAACGGCATCAAATTCCCACTGACCGAATGCAGGCAAGAGAACTTTTGCACGACCACTGTCCACTGACACCTGGGGTCTACGGATGGCTCGATGACCGCAATCAACTTTGCTACGTTGGGAAATCAAAATCGCTTCGAAAACGGTTGTTATCGTATTTCGCGAAAACTCCAGCCGATAAAAAAACTGCACGCATCCGACAGCACAGCCAAACACTTGTCTGGGAACCTATCTCCAACGAACTTCTCGCACTGCTCCGAGAACAAGAGCTCATTTATCGTTGGCGTCCCGAATTTAATACGCAAGGGCAACCTACCAAACGGCAACCCGCTTTTATATGTCTTGGGGGAGGACTTGCTCCCAACGCTTTTTTCACAAGACGCGTCACAGACAAGTCCGAATTTTCCTTCGGACCGATCGCAGGCACCGGACGTCTTCGCTCGGCAGTGGATACAATCAATCAGTGTTTTCAACTCCGGGATTGTGCAGATAAAATCAAATTTAAATTCAATAACCAGCTAACGCTTTTTGAGAATCCGCAAACCGCACAATGTATTCGTTTCGAACTGGGAACCTGTCCTGCACCATGCGCCGCGCAGTGCAGCTCCCACGCTTACCAATCTAACGTAACCGAAGCACGTGAATTTATTCTCGGTAATGATCTTGCTATCCTTTCGAGATTAGATCAAGAAATGCAGAATGCCGCCGGTAGGCAATCTTTCGAAAAAGCAGCAATCCTGAGGGACCATATCAAGAACCTCAACTGGCTGAATCGGCGGATGTCGGCACTTCGGAATGCTCAAAAATCATTCAATGGCGTTCTCCCCATAAAGGCTCGGAAAAAACGCGCCGCATGGCTGATCTTGAAAGGCGGACAACTTATTGGAAGCACAATTGCGCCAGACTCCGAGGAACGGGCGATTGCAACAATCAAACGACTCACCGAGGTCTCCCTTCATGAGAAACCCATGCCTGAAAATTTAATGGAAATGAATCTCCAACTCATTTTGATCGCATGGTTCCGCAAACACCCCAAACTCAAAAATTCACTGATTCCCTTCGGCGATGCGGTCGATATTTGTGAAAAGTGGTTAGATGGCGGATTTTTACCGACCGCCTGACACGCAGCCCAAACCAGCTAAGTTCGCTCCGTTGAACGGGGAAAAACCCAAAAAGAAGGGTTTTAACGCTAAAATACTGGTATTTATGCCGTTGAACATTCGAAGCGAATTGCTATACTGCGTAGCTAACTTTTAGTATCTAAATCTGAAAATTTGATCGATTTTAAACGGACAAAGTCATGGCTCGCGTTTGTGAAATATGTGGAAAAGGCCCTCAAATGGGCAATCGTGTCGAAACGCGTGGTAAAGCCAAGTATCTCGGTGGTGTCGGTACGAAAAAGACTGGTATTACCCGTCGACAGTTTCGCCCGAACCTCCAAAAAGTCCGAACTGCGATTCCCGGTGGCGGAACAAAAACTCAAAAAGTTTGCGTTCAGTGCATCCGCAGTGGAGCGATTCGAAAAGCAGTTAAGCAAAAGCCATTCAAATTACCCTCGTAATTACTCTATGGTTTAAGCCGTTCTAGCCCAATTCTGTCTAGTTTAGCGCGAGCACCCGTCCTCAAACCTAGTTTTGTTCCTCAGATCAAAACGCTATGCTAAAATCGTCCAGGGCGTCTTTCTCGTTGTTTTTAACCAAGGAAGACTCCCCACACACTTTGAGCAAGCTCGATCCTGTGGAATCTCTTATGCCCAATACTCCTGAGCAAACAATCGTTAATCAAGTTGCGAAACTTGCTCGAATACACCTCGATGAGCAGCAAGCAGAATCGTCAGGTAAAAAGCTGGAACAAATTCTCGGATTCGTAAGCCAGCTGGAGCAGGTTAAATTACCAGAGGACGTCACTCCCTTTTTTGGGGCCATCGAATCGGTCAATGCAATTCGAGAAGATCAATTGCAAACCAGTGTTCCCCGCGAAAAAATCTTAGATAACGCGCCTGAATCGGATGGAGAGTTCTACTTAGTTCCTCCCGTTTTTTAAGACACTGATTCCTAATTGAAGACCTGGATTCTCCATTTAACTGGACCAACACATGACTCTCTCGGCATTGGACGCTGACGTAATCGTCGACCAACTGAACGCTGGAGAATTAACAGCCACTGATTGTGTCCAGCATTTCCTCAATCGCATCGAATCCCACAATCCTGATCTAAACGCCTTTATCAGCGTCTCTCAATCGGCGCTTGAACAGGCTGAATCGATCGACCAGCGGAGAAAGGCAGGACAAACTCTAGGCTGCCTCGCCGGTCTGCCGATTGCCATCAAGGATGGAATTTGCGTTGCCGGGCAACCGACCACCGCGGGCTCGAGGATGCTTGAGAATTTCACGCCTCCTTACGATGCGACCATCGTCCAACGGCTAAAATCAGCGGATGCAATCATCATCGGCAAAACTAATATGGACGAGTTCGCGATGGGCAGCTCGACCGAAAATTCTTTTTTTGGACCGACCAACAACCCTTGGGCAACGGATCGAGTCCCCGGGGGGTCTAGCGGAGGATCAGCGGCCTGTATTGCCGGCCGCTTAGCACCCGTCGCGATTGGTTCTGATACGGGCGGATCAATTCGCCAACCTGCTTCTTTTTGTGGAATCACTGGACTTAAACCAACCTATGGCAGAGTCAGTCGTTATGGATTGATCGCCTTCGCGAGTAGCCTCGATCAAATTGGCCCCATGACACGAACCGCAAAAGAATCGGCGCTATTGATGTCGGTCATCGCAGGGTTCGATCCACGCGACTCAACATCCTCCAAAGAACAAGTCTCAGATTTCCTGACGACTCTCGAAACTCCGCTAAAGGGCATTCGAATTGGAGTCTGTCGTGACCATTTTGACGAGGGACTCGATTTAGAAGTTAAAACAAAAATCAACGATGCCATTTCCGTTTTTAAGCAACTCGGAGCAGACATTAAAGAAATCGAATTGCCGCATACGCAGTCGGCTGTGGCAGCCTATTACGTCATCGCGCCCTGCGAAGCCTCGAGCAATCTGGCACGCTACGATGGCGTCCGCTACACCTTCCGGGCTCAAGGTGAAGACCTTGAAGAGATGTACCGCAACACGCGAGGTCAAGGATTTGGCGACGAGGTCAAACAACGGATCATGTTAGGAACCTATGCCCTCAGCTCCGGCTACTACGAAGCCTATTATCTAAAGGCTTCTAAAGTCCGTCGTATGATCAAACAAGACTACGAAGAAGCCTTTCAAAACGTCGACCTAATCCTAGGCCCCACCACGCCAACGCCAGCATTTAAACTGGGACAGCACACTCAGGATCCGCTCGCGATGTATCTCGCAGACATTTACACTGTCTCCGCCAATTTAGCTGGGATTCCCGCCATTTCAATTCCGGTCAGCCCCTCGAGCACTGGATTACCAATTGGACTTCAACTGCAGGGACGGGCATTCGAGGAAAACACCCTACTGCGTGCCGCTCACCAATTCCAAAACACAACACTTTGGCATACCACGAGTCCCTCAGAACCGTGGAGGACTCAGACTTGAACCCCACTTCCAGCTCACAACCAAACGATCGTCACGCCGTAAAATTCAACGACGCCAAAATCATTATTGGCCTCGAAGTCCATGTCCAGCTCGACACGGATTCCAAGTTATTCTGCGGATGTTCTACCCGTTTCGGTGAAGATGCCAATTCGCAAACCTGCGTTGTTTGCACCGGAATGCCCGGATCCCTGCCAGTGATTAATCAACGAGCTTTGGAACTCTCAATCCGAGCAGGGCTCTCGCTTAACTGTCAAATCGCTCGCTCCACAAAATGGGATCGAAAAAACTACTTCTACCCAGACCTCCCCAAAGGCTATCAAATAAGCCAGTTCGACCAACCAATATGCGGCCCAGGTCATCTCGAGATTGACGCCTCCGAATCTCCCAGCAAATCAAGACGAATTCGAATCGAACGCGCCCACCTTGAGGAAGACGCCGGCAAGAGTATTCACGACGAATCTAGTCGTAGACAAGACTCTAAAATTGACCTCAACCGAACCGGCACTCCACTTCTGGAGATCGTCACCCACCCCGACATCCGAACTGCTGCCGAGGCGAAAGCATTTCTTTCCGAACTCAAACTTATCTTAAATTACATTGACGTATCTGACTGCAACATGCAGCAAGGCAATTTGCGATGCGATGCGAACATCAACCTGCATATTCCTCTTGGTGAAGAACAAATTGCAACACCAATTGTAGAAATCAAAAACCTTAACAGCTTCCGTGCCGTAGAGCGATCAATCACTTACGAAGCTCAACGGCAATTTGAAGTCTGGCAAGAACACGGCCTCACCATCGCTGACGCTCCCAAACAAACTCGTGGTTGGAACGACCCTACCCAAACAACTACTCTTTCACGAGAAAAAGAAGATTCCGCCGACTATCGTTATTTCCCTGACCCGGACCTAATCGCGGTCAAAATCGAAGAATCGAAAATTCAACAAATCCAATCGCAACTGGTGCAATTACCTTCAGAATTACGAAAGTCACTTGTCGAGCAATACAATTTGAAACCAGAGGATGCCGCCGTGATTGTTTCTCAGGGCAGGGGGGTAGTGGATTACTTTTTAGAAGTCGCAGATGGTTGCCAAGACAGCAGAATTGCAAACAACTGGATCGGCCAGGAAGTCCTTCGCCAACTCAATGAATCTAACCAAACGATCCAACAGTACCCGGTGTCTCCCCAACAATTCACTGAATTATTAAAACTAGTCATCGCTGGCACGCTCGATCAGACGCGAGGAAAAGAAGTACTCAATGAAATGGTTGAACACTCAATTTCGTCCCAACAAGCAATTCAACAATTAGGCATCAAACCTGTCGACAACAATGAGCTTGTCACTCTCTGCGAAAAACTAATTGACGAAAACCAAGAAGTGGTTGAACAAATCCAAGCTGGAAATCAAAAAGCAATTGGAATGCTGATCGGTAAAGCTAGAAAAATAAATCCCAATGCCAACCCGGGACTGATCAAGGCGATGCTCTCAGAAATGATCTCCTCGTAACCCCCTCAGTTTTTTACGGTCGAATCAGTTGTGATTCTGCTGTCATCTTACTTACCCAACCGCGTCGCGAACCCTGCTGCTTTTGTGAAAAAATCAGGGCGAGCCAATTCGATCTCAACTGCTCTGGAGAATAACATTGTCAAATATGATTGAAGGACACGTCGCTTCGGTGAACTCACAAGGAGACCTGGTGACCGATATCTCAATCGAACAAATCAAACATGTTCCCAGAGACGAATCAGTCCGAATTAAATTCGGGGGACATGAAACCGTTGGCTTGCACCCTGACCCACATGACCAACCGCCGGCGACGATGGTCGCCAAGCTAAGCAGCTCGGGTTTTCTCGAAGTTGAAATTGTCGGCATTAGCCTGAATGCAATGTTAGGAATCAGCGTGGGAGAATCAGTCAAGATTGAGTGGTAACGACCCCACGCCTCACCCCGCTTAATCTGAATGCAAACGCCTATAAATCACCGCTTGGCTTGCTTTATCCCTTGATTACGGGCTTCGCAAGCCAGACGGTAGGCCTCTTCTTCCCCATGCCGGTGTATTGAAAAAGATCGAGTCCGCCTTCGCCCGTGGCCATCAGTCCACTGAGCAATCCAATACCAATAGGAATAGTCAAACTCACCCCGTCGGTCCGTTTGCTCATGAAGCCGAATCCCAACTTGGCCAGAACGGTTTCGAGACGACGGGTTGGTCGCTAAATCTTTCACGGAATAGCGTTTATACCGCTGGTCAATTTCGTCTCGAAAAACCTTGGCTGACTGTAATGCCAAACGTTTCCCACCGTGACTTAGATCTGAGAAATATTTAGAAAAACGCTCGCCTCGCCGTTGGATCCGGACCTCCCAGCCACCATAAATCTTTCGACCTTCACCCGGCACTTCGATTCTCGCAATATTTCGCCGAGGATTTTTTCGTGCCATAAATTGGGTTCTAACTAACGGGACAACGGATCGCCCGATTCTTCACACTCACCTGCTTCCATCACTTTGCAAGAACAGAAATGCGTCAGCACTTAATCCAAAGCAGGAAACACGAACCAAGACGTGAGCTATTAAAATACTTTAACGAAGACCTAAGTGCAAACGAAGATTCGTTGCACTCCCCCTTCGCTTACTGCGCTGAGGTTTTAAAGCCCGTTGGTCCACCAGAAATTCTCTTGCCGTGGTCAAGCGGCCAACTTGCCATCTGAAAACCGTTTTCGTAAATCCATTTCTTGAGTACTGCATGCGACTCAAAATCATTAGGATAGACCCAAATCGAAACCGTCGTTTTTCGCGGCTCGAGAACAGCTAATCTTTTTTGAAAATCTGAATCCGCCCGAAGAGCGACCTCTATCGTTTCGCCAATGAGTGGACTCGACGGCAGTAACCTGAAACCTTTGAAACTGACGTTCTTCTGTGCCATCGCCCCCCCTCCCATTCGATCGTAATCTGTCTGAACCACCAATTCATATTGCATTCGATAATCGTGCACTGGACCAACGAGTTCAATCGTCTGGTCCGCTCTGCTCAACCGCTCTGCATTCAACTTCCACTCAGATCTCATGAGTGAAATCAACTCACTCATAGGAACGTAGGAAAGACGGCCATTATTTAAACAAAAATGAATCTCATCCGAAAAGACAGTCTTGGCGATTGGATTGGGGAAATGTTTTATGACTTTCGCTTGAGGCTCATTGCTGTAAGAGATAGCTTTTGACTCTCGGTTTAGCTCTGCCAGTTCGTCAGCCAACTGCCGCTGCTGAACCTCAAAAGCTTCTTTCTTTTCAAACTCAATCGCCGCCGCGGCATCAATCACTGCGATTTTTTCAATTCGCGTTTTCTTTGCCTCATCTAACTTCTGCTTAAGCACTTCAAGCCGGATCAAGTTTGCGTGTCTCTGATCAGTCAAGGCTGCGGCCAGTCTGTTTTCTTTGGCCTGCTGCTGGCCTAAGGCCTCGTTGTCCAACTGAAGTTTGTTGATCGTATCGGCCAAACGCGTCTCAGATTCTTTGAGGTCGACAATTTCGGCCTCCAGCTCTTCACTAGGCGCCGGATGAACCCAAGAGGCTGACGCCTGTGCGCCAACCACCACCACTAAAATGATGAGAATTCCAACAAGGTTCGCGACAATATCCAAAAAAGAATCTTGCCCGGTCGTAATCTGCTTGAGGCTCATTGACGCGACTCCTCAATCAACAGACCGCTGTTGTAGAGCAATCCATTTAATTCTGAAAACCGACGCTCTCCTCCGGGCAATACCGTTACGCGGAGCTGTGGCTTCCAATAACCATTCTTACCGGCAACACCCCATGATTTAATTTGACCCCAAATCTGTTCGACCAACGGATCAATAGCCCCTGCAGTACCTCTTGTTGTTGAAATTCGCCCGCCGAGAACTCCACCAGATTTAAGCTCTAAATAATCAGCTCCGCAAAACAAACGAATCGGCCGGACGTATCCAGTCGCCCCCAGCGTTTTCGCTGGCAATGCCCAATTACTGCCACGCTGATTAGCAACACTCAATTCGGACTGAACACTTTGACCAGCAACCTCTCCACCTGCTCCACCTGCACTAGCCTTCGAACGAGACCCCGGGGATCCAGTCGAGGAATTAGATTCGCTTTTCGAATTTGTCCGTTGGGTTTTGAGATCTCCCCGTTTCGAATTGATTGAAGAAGCTAAGTCAGCTGAAGAACCTGAACTCGACTGGCTAACCGATCCCCGGGCATCAGATTCATCCAGACGATCTCCCAACCCCCTCGCCGTCGAAACAAACCCACCCTGTCCTCCAGAAACTCGAAGGCCTGGACGGGAACGCTCACTTGAAAACATTGCATCGCGGGCACGTTGAGATTCAATCACGGCGATCCTAGATTGCTGCCGCCCCCTAGCTTCTTCGATAGCAAGCTCTACTTCTTCGATGAGCTGAGGGTCTTTTTTTCCAAAACTTAATGCCTTACTACCATCGACCAACTCATATCCAAATTCATCATCCCAGCTCTGCATCGCGCGTCGAACCAGCACGAAAGTTTCAGCACCATCTGGGCGAACGATCACCAACGGATAGGGACTTCCTTCCTTACCCACCAAATCGTAACGCTGCCAATACTCTCGGTTGGCGAGTAATGCCGAGTCGAGCATATTGCCGGGTTGCAGCGGGAGCACGAATTCATCTTTCCGCAGTCGAATTCCCGAGGGTTGCAAGACGATTTCATCTTTAAAACATTCGATGAAAATGGGTCTTCGAAACGTCCCGCCACTTCCCTTATAAGGTTCGATAACGTACGTCGTCGGCTTAATTACGGCGTTACTCTGACGCTTTGCGTCGATTCCCGCACGCACCTGAAGGATCGCTTTCTCCAACTCGGCCAACACCTGATTCCCATCGCTTTCTGAAAACTTCTCAGCAGAAAAAACTGGCTCAGCTTCACTCTGAAGGCTATTCCACTGTTTCACAACTTGCTCAAGCTCGCGATTTGTCTTTCGGACCTCCGCCTCAAGATAACTTCGGTGGGAACGAGACTGTTGCAATTTTTCTAGAGCATCTGGGCGAACCGAAGACATCCCGTTGATACGGATCTGATCCAACGAGACAGCGTCATTTAACTCAGCAATCTGTGCCAGTTTCTCAGAATTATCTTCTGCCTGTTTCTTGGCTGATTGAACATCTGCTGATTTAACCGCCATGACGAGCATTACAATCAGAACACCAAGAGTGCAGATTAATACTGCTAAAAATGGAAACAACGAAACGCTGAGTTGAGTTCGATTTTTTTTTCGCCGTCTCATGCAGTTCTTTTTGAACTCCGGTCAATGTTAACCGTGACAAACCGACGTTCCTGATTGCGGACAGGCAAAATGACTTCCGCAGTGCTGGACACTGAATTTGCAAACGCTGGCTCACGGGGTACATGAGCTTTCTCAAGGTCGATTCGAGATCCCATTCCATGCTGGGTAATTTCGGCAATCTGTTTCTTTATCTCAGTCTTACCAACCCAAGATTGTGCTAACTCTAACTCTTCGCGGTGTGCCTCATTGATGGTTTCCGACGATGGAGTAGCAGCATCCAGCATTTCATGACGATTCTCAGTAAGACGAACCACCATTGCCTCAACTGCATCCTTCAACTTCTCAGTTGCTTCAGCAGCCATTCGATTTTGTGCCAGAATCGGTTCTAAACTCTGCTGACTTCGATCTTGAGCCAACAACTCCCCCATTAACTCCGCCTGCTGAGCCAACTTACCCTGATAATCAGACATCAGACGGGCGTTGTCAGAAAGCGTAACCTGCCACTGACTCCAACGATGCGACATCGACTCATCCGCTTTGTCAATTGAGCTTGTCAAACCTAAAGTCAACTTCTCAACACTATGCTCAATTGAATCCATCAATTGCTGGCTGAGGCGATCCTTCAGATTTTCTTGAGACTCCAACCAAGTCGCATGGGCGGCCTGAATCGTTTTTTGCCAATTGGTCGTTTGCTGCTCAATCGACTGTTGAGAAGCATTTAAGAAATTGTGAGCTACGTTTTCATAGGTTGGCTGAACTGGTGCCACCGTCATATCAAAATTCGCATTTATTTCCTGTTTTGCCCGCTGATCCACTAATTCCAACAATTGAGTTTCGAATCGCTCCACTAAAAACTGGCCGAACATCAAAACCATTGATAGCGTCAAAGCCAACGCCGTTGTATCAAATGCAACATAAAGACTACCCCGCAACCCATCCATCATTTGCTGGAAATCATTATCGGGTCCGACATTGATTCCTCCAAGAGCTTGAGAAATCCCCAGAACAGTTCCTAGGAAACCAAGCATCGGAGTCGCCCAAATCAAGATCCTCACAAGCGAATACCGTTGCTGCTGACGATCAAGATCTAAATCAGCCAAATACTTAAGCTCGTCTTCCACAGAAGCGGTTGAATTGGTTCGGTAAATACAATGCAGGGCATTCACCAATCGCTGCCACAAATAATGGTCATGCATCCATTTGGGCAAATCCAATAAGTGCTTTCCGAGTACCACAGTTCTCTCTTCGATAACGCCGCGAGGCTTCCCTCCCTCAGACGCCTCGGAGGATTGCACAGGACTGCTTCCTACCGCTCCTTGAGGAACACTAATCGAGATTTTTTTTTCGCCGCTGAATTGCTCAAAAATGTTGTTCGCAATTAAGCCAAGAGAAGCGATTCCGATGAAAAACATCCCCACCGTTACTTTGGAAACCGGATGCCCCGTCAAGTATCTTAAAACGGTCTCATTAGAAATCTGCCCCTCATTAATTAAATAGGAGAGCCCCAAATACAACATCAGCCCGATGCAGATCGGGATTACAAGCGAGGGTAGCACGGCGATCCAACTTGACGATCGTTTCACTTGGTTTCCTTGACAACTATTTCTTAAATTCGTTTTGCGGTCGCTAATGCAACACGCCGCTCGCAATTATCCGTCAATGCGACGGCGCGTTCTCTATTTAATCGGTAATCGTTACCTATCGCGTAAACTTTATGTTGCCCGAATTACATGAATTATCAAAATGGATGACGGAATTAAAAGAACTGATAAAGTTGACGCTTTTTACCAAAGAGTTTGGGCCGATCCGTCGATACTTCCCTCTACTGAACCGCTGCGCTTCAGAACGTATACCCAGGGGGGTGAAACCCGGTTCGGTAAAATCCGACCGGGTTTCTTTTTTGCGCTAAGCCTTACCCCTCTTCAATTCCCCAAATTCAAAGAACGAATCGACCTGATTCACGAGCGTTTTTGCCGCTTTAGCTGTAAAACAGCCAAGAGACTCGCCCCGTGGCACCATTCCAGTGAATTCCGTCCATTAGTGGGCATGCGTCCGAAAACAACTTAGAATCGCTAGCGTGCGCAAGCATTGATGTGCTTGCTAATCACTTGCCTCTGTTCAAGCGGTTGCTCCTTCGACCAATTTAGTTGCTCCTATTATGAAATTTGAAAACGAGGATCCATCACAAACAGCCCCCCAAGACTCCAAAATCATCCCTTGGCTTCGGTTGTTGCGTCTCTCTGCCTTACCAACAGCAATCTCCAATATTTTGATGGCGTTTCTACTGGTCCACCAAACTTGGACACCTACTTTAGAACTTTGCCTTCTCGTCCTGGCATCCTCGCTGTTGTATTCGTCGGGCATGGTGCTAAACGATGTCTTTGACATTGAGATCGATCGAATTCAGCGGCCCAGTCGACCACTTCCTTCAGGAAAAATCTCCCATCAAACGGCAAAAACTGTGGGTTACTTGCTACTCTTCCTTGGCGTCCTCGTAGCATCCCTCGCCGGGTGGATCGGAAGTGGAAGTAATCCCTATCTACCCACCAGCCCCTTTACTCGCGCCACCCTTATTGCGATTCTTCTTGCAGCGTGCATCCTGCTTTACAATGGTGCATTGAAACGCACACTTTTTGCTCCCTTTCTAATGGGAAGCTGCCGCGGGCTCAACGTGCTTCTTGGTACAAGTACACTTATTCCGCTTGCGACCGGTATGACGACTTCTGCTTCGCCTCCGACTTTTTTGAGTATCCCCTTAATCGCATGGTGGGTTTCAATTTCCATTGGAACATTAATTTGTGGCGTCACATTATTAGGCCGCAACGAGGCCGTTGAATCACAGAAACGCCTACCCCTTTTTATCGCCTGCGGGTTCATCATTGCTGGGATCACTGGTATCGGCAGCGTTGTTTACTGCCCAATGGACTTAAAGTTACCTACAGTAATCAAGCAATTTTATCCGCTTATCGTTGCGGTCATCTCGTTGACAATTATTCGTCGCGTCGTCGGCGCGGCGGTCGTTGCTACGCCTTCGGCTATCCAGACGGGAGTAATTTCGGTGTTGCGTAGCTTAATCATTCTCGACGCAGTGATTTGTTTCCTTGCCGCCCCCGGATCCCAGCATTACGCACTAATCGTACTGAGCCTTTTGATTCCTAACATTCTCTTGAGTCGCTACATTTCAACGACCTAGATCAATCGATCGCTGTCTTTTCAACATTTTCAATCACGACAAACGCCATTAGTTCGTTGAAACAACACACGGCATTTCTATGATAATCGGCTACAACACAAACGGCCTTTCAAACCACAACGCCAAAGATGGTTTGGAGTTGCTTGCAAAGACAGGCTACCAAAGTGTGGCTATTACAATCGACCACGGTTGGCTCAGCCCGCGAGACCCCGCTGCAGATATACAGGTCCAGCAATTCAAACATTTCTTAAAACAACATGAAATTGCGAGCGTGATCGAAACTGGCGCGCGATTCCTACTCAATCCAGAATCAAAGCATTCGCCAACGCTTTTGGATCCTGATCCTAATCAATCACAAAGAAGGATCGACTTCATCAAATACTGCATCGACGTTGGCGTCGAACTCGGAAGCGATTGCGTGTCAATCTGGTCAGGCATTAAACCAGAAGAGTTGCCGTTTAATTCAGCGATTGACCGTCTGGTGAAAAATCTTGAAATCGTTCTCCGCTACGCTGAGTCACGTGGAATTGACATTGGATTTGAACCCGAACCAGGAATGCTAATCGACACGACCGGGCGGTACGAGCGTCTCACACATTTGCTCGACTCTCCTCGAATGAAAATGACTCTCGACATTGGGCACCTCTTCTGTTTAAGTGAAATACCAATGGCAAATTACATTGAAAAATGGGCCGACCGCGTAGTGAATGTTCACATTGAAGACATGAAGTCCGGCGTTCATGAACATCTAATGTTTGGAGATGGCCAAATTCACTTCCCACCAGTAATCGAATCTTTGAATCATTGCGGCTACCGTGGAGGACTCCACGTCGAGCTTAGTCGCCACAGCCATAATGCCGCCAATGTGGTTCAACAATCCTACGACTTTTTAAATCCCATCATCCAAGACGTACTCGCCAATGAAACTCCTCTTTAGCAACGCTTGCCTCTGAGCCATCCAACTCACAATCAAAACCCCATTCCCCTTAGAATCGAGAGATAAAGTGACTCGCGTTTGTGTCATCAATGTGGTCGGTCTGACTCCAAAATTACTTGCACACGCCCCCAACTTGGCGGCCGTCGGTAATTCTGCTGCCTGGAAAAGTCCGTTGCCCTCTGTCACATCCACATCTCAGGCCACCTTACTCACCGGATTGTCTCCGCGAGACCACGGGATCGTCGCCAATGGATGGTACTATCGCGACACTCAGGAAATTCGATTTTGGCAACAAGCGAATTCACTGATTCAAGGACAAAAATTTTATGACAACATTGAAACAGCAAAAATGTTTTGGTGGTTCAATCAAGGGTCGGGCGTCCGCTACAGCTGCACCCCTAAGCCTCACTACGGATGTGACGGTTCAAAAGTATTTGACATCCTAGATTTCACCGAGTGCGACTTAACTCAATCGCTCGGCCGCTTTCCATTCTTTAGTTTCTGGGGCCCCCATGCTGGACTTCCTAGTACGCAGTGGATCGCTGAGGCAACGTCTTTGGTGATGCGACGCAAAAAACCCCAATTGACGCTGGCTTACCTGCCTCACCTCGACTACGACTTCCAAAGATTCACCTCACACGCTCCAGAGCGTGTGAAAGAAGTCGATAATTGTGCAGGGCAGATCATTCAAGCCGCTGAGGAAATCGGCGCAAAGGTTGTCGTTGTCTCCGAATACGGCCTTGTCCCAGTCAATCAGCCTGTGCACTTAAACCGTATTTTAAGAAACGCGGGCCTGCTAAAGATTCGCTCGGGCCCATTCGGAGAAATACTAATTCCAGGTGAATCCAAGGCATTTGCAGTTGCCGATCATCAACTCGCACATATCTACGTCGCCAATCCATCAGACATTCCCATCGTCCGAAAAACTCTCGACGCAGTGCCGGGGGTTGCCGCAGTGGTTGATCCTGGCGATCTAGAACTTGATCACCCAAGAAGTGGTGAGCTCATTGCGCTCGCGGAGCCGAACGCGTGGTTCACTTATTACTATTGGCTTGAAGACCGCCACGCTCCCGACTTTGCTGCCACAGTCGACATCCATCGAAAACCTGGATACGACCCCTGTGAACTATTTATGACGTCGAAGGTTCGTGCAATCCGAAAACTGATTCGTAAAAAAATCGGCATGCGTTATGCGATGGATGTTGTCCCACTCGACGCCTCCCTCGTCAAAGGAAGCCACGGCCTGACCCCCACCGCCAACGAGGGACCTCTAGTGATCGGCCCCGGTGAACCACCGGAAAAAATGACGCAATTCAAAAGCTATCTCGAACGCCTATTAAAAGGCACTTAGCCTACATCATCACCCTCGATTTAACTGCCCAACAAGCTAATAGCCTTATAAGTTAGGCATGCCTACTTCCAAGCTTTTCGACTAAGGCAGAATTACGGTGCAATCTGTTTCTGCAAAGTGGTCGTCCAAATCATAGGCAACATCCTCCGTAATTCCGGTAAAGGAAATATTAAGATATCGCAAATTGCTCAACCCCATCAATGAGTCCTTAGAAGCATCGGTAATCTTTGTTTTACCAAGATGCAAGAAAGTCAATTGCGGCATGCTTTCGAGCATTTTAATACCCGCGTCAGTTACTTCGGTGTTATCCAAATTCAATGAGGTAAGCCCCTGCAGCGAAGTCACTGGCTTAAGACCAATGTCCGAAAATTTAGTGCTCCACAAATTGAGCTCTTTTAGACCGGAAAACTTGGCCAGGCTTTCACCTGCAGCATCCGTAATACCGGGCGAATTGCATTCGCTCAGATCTAGCTTTTCAAGTTTTTTAAGTCGAGTCAAATACTCGATCCCCTGATCCGATAGTCGCGTATCCCGCAAATTGAGTTTGGCGATATTAGGCATCCCCGCAATGACTCGGAGCGTTTCATCGCCAATGGATGTGCGAAACAAATGAATTTCTCGCAAGTCTAAACCAGCCAGCGTCTTAAACCCTTCATCGGTGACATTTGAGTCATTGAGTCCAAGCACTTTGAGTTTCTTCATCTTGGCCACAAACCCCATCGCTTCATCATTAATCGAGTCGCCCCAGACTTTCAAGAACGAAAGATTTGGGCAGTGAGACAGCGCTTCGAGACCAACAATTGTGACGCGATTGCAATCACTCAAGTCAATTGCTTTCAGAGTTTTCAATTCAGAAAGGTACTGCAATTCCTCATCACCAACCCTCGTTTGCCCACACCGAATTTGTTCCAGCGCCGGATACTCTGAGAGGACTTTCATCCCTTCAGCCGACAGCGTGGCTTTCAGTAACTGCAAAAACTTCAGCCGCTTTAATGGTTTGAGTTTCTCAAAATCCTCAGCCGAGGGTGTGCTTCGACTGATATCCAGATATTCAAGATTAAGAATCTTAGCCAACTGGTCAAAGGAATCAGAATCAACTTTGGTTCCATCGAGAATCACTTTCGTTAGCTTGGTGAATTTACCTAATTGCTTAAGCCCATCGTTTCCTAACGAACACTCGGCCAGATCGACTTCGACGGCAAAACCATCGTTATCCATCGAGAAGAACACATCTCGGTCTTCAAGCTCTTCGCGAACCGCTTCTTCCTCGGCTTTTGAAAATCCAACAATCTTCACAGGCTCAGGCGCAACTGGCACCTTCATTTCAATCTTGGGCTCAACAGCAGGGCGAACTGAGTCCTCACCAGCGGCATCGGAGTTCAGCGTAGCAACAGCGACTCCATCTCCTGTGGTCGCATCTGAACTCTCAGCCTTTTTCTGACGGAGCTCGCTGTAGTCGCTGATTTCACAACCCACCAGCCCAATTAAATTTACTAACAAAGCAAACACAAAACATTTCTTGACGACAGAATTCATAAACTCTCTTTCAAATCCAATATCACTTCGTCGTTCGTTCGGATACTTAATCCAGATAAACATCTGCGATGAATTTACCATCTTATGACACGATTAACAGTACAACTGATCACCGTCCGACAGCAAAACACAAAGTCCGAAAGTCTCCCCCCAACTCCTTTTAAGCAAAATCGTCCTATTCACGATATCAGTTTCAGAATCAACCCTAAGGCACCTCGCTGACTAAAATCTCTTAGTTGGGTTCATTTGCATCACAATCGAAACATCCCTCCTATTCGGTGATATGAAAATCAAAATTTATAGTAAGATAAAAACAGTCAAATTCGAATTTGATTTCGCGATCAAATTCAATCATGTTCGTTCACAAACCTAAAATATCATTATTCCAGAGCCGTTATCGTGAACAGTCAAAGTAGCATCCGGATCAATTACGTTCCCTGTCGCTGGACAATGGCAGTCCTAATTCTCAGTCTTGCCATCGCCATCACAACTCACCGGTCCGCAACCGCCCAAGAATTAACTGCAGGCATGTTGCTGCGACCCTACATCGAAAACTTAAATGCCAAACATGATGATGTCACGCAAGCGATTGAAATCTTCAAAACTGGCGATTTCATTCAAGCCAAACAATTACTTAATTCAGTTTGCGAGGCAGATACCTCACTACCACCGTCCGAACTTTTGCTTGCGACGATGTTTCAAGCAGCCAATCGGCCTATTCTCGCCAGAGCAGAACTCGAAAATGCAATTCGAAACAGACCAACTGACCCCGGCGCACTACTAATCTTTGCTGAGTCCGCTCTCCAAAATGGACGCTACTCAGAAGCTGAGATTCTTTTTGATCGCGCAGATCAGATCGCAATCAAACTCACCAACAATGACTACCGAAAACAAAACATTCAAAACCGAATCGCGATTAACTCCGCTACCATTGCCGAGTCTAGAAAATCGTGGACTGAAGCTGCCGACCTACTCAGGCCCTTATCTGCCCAAGATCCGAATGATTCAAATCTAATATCGCGTCTATCGCGAAGTCTATTTAAATCTGGCAAACCGGAGGAAGCCCAAGAGCTACTCAAAATGTATTGGCGTGAGAATCAAACCACCACGCAAAGACCGGAAATCACAATGGCCATTCTCTATCAAGAAGCAAACGATTTGAAGAAAGCGGAAGAACTGATGGTCGCCGCTTCAGAGCTTGAGTCCGAGAATGCCATTAATCAAATCATGGTTACTCGCTGGGCACTGGAAAACGGCAAACTAGAACTTGCCAAAAAATGTATTGATCGAGCATCCAAAGTTCAATCGAATCTTGAAACTAAATTGCTATCGGCACTCGTTGCCCGTTACCGAAAAGATTATGGAACTGCAAAGTCAATCCTTGAATCGGCACATCTCGAATCACCAGCCAACCTCGGAATCGTCTTAGAACTTGCCATTGCATTAAGTAACATCAAAGGCGAAGAAAACCGCGGTCTACAGTACGCTCAATTGGCGGCCAAACTGCAACCCGATTTACGTCAGCCTGCTGGCCGCAATGCTGCTATGTCCCTCGCTTGGTTACTCTATCGATTCGGCGGACAAGCGGAGGCTGAGGAGATTCTCCAAAACGTGTTGATGGCAGGAAAGATCAGTTCGGAATGCAGCTATTTCGCAGCGAGGATACTGATGAATAAAAATCGGCCTGCCTCTAAACAGCTCCTGGAAGAAATAATCAAGAATGGCCGTCAATTCCCTGGTTTCGATGAGGCAACAACTATCTACGAGACAACAATTTGGTAATTCGCCAAGTGGGACACAAGGGTTCTAGCAACTGTTTATTCCCCGGTGCTCAGCATTTCAATAACCGCCTCGTGAATCAAACCGTTGGACCCAACAGCATTCCCGGAATCGATCCGCTCATTACCTTGCCAATCTGTGAATTTCCCGCCAGCCTCTTGGATGATTGGCTGAGCCGCTGCGGCATCCCAGATGTTTAGCTCAGGATCAATCATGACTTCTACGCGACCGGTAGCGACAAGGAAATACCCATAAACATCGCCCCAAGTTCTGCAAAAATAGACGCGACTGGCTAACTCTCGATAGCAATCACCAGCCCCCTGAGCTCCAAAAGAATCGACCGATGTGGTAGTCAAAACAGAATCTGCCAAGCGTGATTTTTTTGAAACCTGTGCTCGGACGACTGGCTGTTCTCCTTGAAAAGCCCAAGCTCCCGACCCTTCGGCAGCGTAAACTCCAACATCAAGTCCGGGAAAATAAACCGAACCAATTACCGACTTCCTTGTCGTTGCTTCTGCCGCGACCTTCTCAACAGCGACCATCGTTCCATACAACGGCACACCGCTTATAAACGATTTGGTTCCATCGATTGGATCAAGAATCCAACGATAAGGCGAATTGCCTTCGACCGATTCAAACTCTTCACCGACAATTGAGTCAGCAGGGTAGCTCTCTTGAATCTTGTTTCTTAAATACTGCTCAGCGTCTTGATCAGCAATCGTTAACGGAGATCCATCCTCTTTTTTCTGCACATCAAAAAGGTTGGTTTGAAAATATTTTAACGTCCGCCTCCCCGCTGCTTTTGCAATCTGATTGGCAAACGTTAGGCGTGCTTCAAGTTCTATTTTAGACACGTTTCAACCACCTAATATTTTAAAAAGGAACAACTGAGCCAATCGCAATATTTAGGATTGATCCGAACCAGTTTCAGTGGAACTCGACGCTGGGGGATGCTCGGCGCGGTAGGCATAAATCACCATCATGATCGCTCCGCAAACACAGCATACATCAGCGATATTAAAATTAGGCCACGGGTTAAACCCCGAAACTCCGTCGAGATTAAATAGTATCCAATCCCGCACGTTGTACTGAATCTCAACCGGGTAATTCGGCAGCGATCCGAACCCGACCCGATCGTAGAAATTCCCCATCGCACCGCCACAAATAATTCCGAGCGTTAAGGTAAGCCAACGGTCGCGAATTCCTTCGAAAAGATACAGCCAGACAATGAATCCCAAAATTAACAGGATACTGACCAAAGCGAACATCCATTGATAGCCCTGGCCGAGACCAAAAAGTGCACCCGGATTCGTGGCAGTCTGAATGCCAAAGATGTCAGAGATCCACCAATGTGGAATCTGAGCAGCATACTCCTCTGATTTTGGATCAGCTCGCAAAGGATCGAAATGGTAATGAAACATGTACCACTTGGTTACCAAATCTAGAGATAAACCAATCAGACAAGGCAAAAAAAACAGGGCGTGACGATGCCATGGCAATCGTCCGCCCTCGGTTCGGTCTGTCAATGAAGCTTCTGCGTTAGTATTTTGTACTTTCGAGCTCACTGGCACATTTGACGCAATACGGTGTGTAGGGAATTGCTTTGAGACGCATTTTCGGGATCTTTCCCGAACACTCAAGACAAGTACCATAAACGCCGCTCTCAACACGTTCAAGAGCACCTTCAATCTGAACCAGGGTCTCGCCCTCGTTGTTCATCAATAAAATCGTGTTATCTTGCTCGAACGTATCGCTTCCCATATCAGCAATATGACTGGGAACCGAAGAATTTCCACTTGTTCCGCCTCCAGCGTTGGACAGTGCCGCGTCGGCCAGCGTCAAAACATCACCACGCAATCGGGCGCGAAGCACCAGCAGCATCTCTTTAAAAGGCTTAACGTCCGCTTTTTTCATTTTCATCCTAGTTCTCCGTTAAATCCGTTGGTTCCGGCGAGTTTGTTCCGGTTCGGTTTGCACCAACCTCCGAATCGAGGTGGAATTGTAAGAAGGGCACCGTGTTGAGTCAATTAAAAATGCATTAATTAGCGAATCAAATTAACGCAAACGACTGGCATCAAACACGTTACGCTCCCACAAAAGTCTCAACGACCACGCAAGCCAACAAAAAAACCTTAGCTTTGGGGGCGTTTCAAACACCTTAATTAGGCTCTAGACTGGTCTCTTATACGAAACAAAGAGGGGAATGGTTTGGGGATTTTTCGCCCCTTATCAACTCCTTAGATAGCTAACCGCAGTTCTTTTGCCGCGGTTAGCCCCGAAGTGCGATGAAAAACATATTTAACTTTAAATTTGAGGACTCCAATGAGTAATCAACCAGTGAACCTGGCAATCAGTGGCGCTGCTGGAAGGATGGGAAAACGACTCATTGCACTCGCTCACGAAGATGACGCCTTTAAAATAACGGCAGCAGTCGAATCGACGGACCACCCCTCCATTGGACTAGACGCCGGACTCCAAGCCGGAATTGAGACCATCGACGTTGCATTCACTGGTGATTATCCTGCCGAAGTCGACGTCGTGATTGATTTTTCGCACTCTCAAGGGGCCGCCGCAGCCGTCAGCTACTGCCTGTCTCATAACAAACCACTCGTCATGGCGACTACCGGCCTCGACGTTTCGATCATCGAGGAAATTCACAATGCCGCTGAACAAATTGCTGTCGTTTGGGCGCCAAGCATGAGTCTCGCTGTGAATTTAACCATGAAACTTGTGGAAACCGCAGGTCAAGCGTTGAAGGACCATGTCACTGGTGTTGATGTCGAGATTATTGAAAAACACCATCGATTCAAGGCTGATGCCCCCAGTGGAACAGCCCTCAAGTTTGGGGAGATCGTTGCCCAAGCGATGGGACAAACCCATCACCAACATGGACGCGAAGGCCTTGTCGGCGAACGTCCTAAAAACGAGATTGGATATCACGCGGTACGTACTGGTGACAACCCTGGTGCTCACACCATTCATTTTGGAATGTTGGGCGAAGCAATCGAGCTCAATGTTTCTGCAAGTAATCGAGACTGCTACGCGATTGGTGCCCTTGCTGCGGCAAAATTTGTCGCCAGTAAGCCACCGGGACTTTACAACATGTTTGACGTACTCGGCCTCAGTTAGATCAGGATTTCGGTGAAACCAAATGGCAAAGTGTGACGAGGGCTATCTGTGTAGTATTTGCGGAGGTGATGTTGAAAATATCACTCAGAGTGATCTTTACTTAAGGTATGTCACGGGAATGATCGACCCAGAATTGCTCCACGCCGAGCCAGAGCGACACATTCGCTGCAATCCGACACTCGCTCAGTTCATTGTTGCTGAAGACTTCGAAGCAATCCACGTCGAGGGCGACTTTGATAAATCGCAACTCGACCAAGCTCACGTTCGCCAACGGGAATCCCTGATCACTCGTGGCTGGAACCGACTAAAAGAAATACGCAGCCTCGGAGAGGTCTCTATCTTGGAGTTCCCGCTCCCCGAGGCTATCGAAAAATTCAAAAATCGAGCGACTTCAATGCCAAGCCCGGACGTTACGTCTGAGTGATTTATTTTTCGCACATACGAATTAAATAAATCCACATCTACGGAATCGCTAAAACTTTTCCGGAAAAATAAAACGACCGTCTTTTCCGATAGGCAATTCCGTCACCTCAACAACAGCCTCGATCGCAAGTGGCGCATAAAGGTGAGGAAACAACTGACCGCCTCGAGACTCTTCCCACTTTATCTCATGTCCAAGGCGACCAATTTCCACACTCAACAACAGCAATTCCACTTGTCCTTGAAAGTGTTTTTCCACCGTTTCGCGAACTTGCTTTTCCGTCGAAAAGTGAATGTAACCGTCCTGAAAATCGATCGGGGCTCCGGCAAAGACCCCGACACTTTGGGCCGTGTCCCATTCAGTTTGGCTCGTTACCTTGTAAATTAACTCGGGAATATTCGCTTCCATCAAATCACTTTTCGGTTCAAAACTATTTGGTTGACTCAGCAGGCTTGGATTGCAACGGAACCTTAAGGTCCACTTTCCGTCTCCAACTTACGAATGTCCTCCGTAATTTTCATAATGCAATACCTTGGGCCACACATTCTGCAGAAATGTGTACTTTTAAACGTGCTCTGCGGTAACGCCTCACCGTGAAAAGCCTTTGCAATTCCTGGATCAAGCGACAACCAAAACTACTCACTCCAGCCAAACTCAAACCTAGCTTTGCAAAGAGCGTTGTCCCGATCCTCGGACCCAGTACGCCCCTTGGAAACGTCATCCATTTGGCTGCCATTTTCTAGGAGGGAACGGGATCGACTTGACGAGGAATCGACTGCAACATTTGCTCGTAATGAACTTTGACCTGCGCTAAATCGATTTGATTCAAAAAGCTAGAATAGGTCAAATAGCACAGAAGAAATCTCATATCCTTCGCCCAAGGTGGAAGAAACTTGGGTGGGTGGCAAATCCCGCGACTTGCCAGAATGCCGATAACAGGCAAATCTTCAAGATCTAATTTCCCACAAAACAATAATCGCAGGCAATCTGCTCTGCCCGCTGAAACCATCGTTCGCAGAAAATTGTGAACTTTCAATAAACCCTCGAGATAGAGGATATCTTTAGTGAATGGCGCCCCCCCGGCAAGCAACCCGCCCCGAAATACTCTCCTCGCATTTTCGAACGCTTGCTCTCGATCACCAATCCTCTCTAAATAAAATCGGTAGACTTCCAAGAAATCAGCTCCGTCAATTGCCATCTGAATTGCAATCACACGATCAGCCAGCCGTCGAAATCGATTGAGATCCATCGAGCCGGTGATGAATTCTGAAAACACGGCCAATCCCTCTTGAGTCGCCGTTGTCCCAGGGCGACTTGCTGCGAGGATCGAAACATTAGGCTGAGCCAAACCATTCAACCACGTCCCCACGTGCACATGAGCCTCGTGATGGATGAGCTGCCGAACGTCTCGGTCAGTAAATTTAGCACCGCGTCGAATGCGAATCCTCGAAGGGCCAGCGAGAGCGTTAGCCGACAAATCGTCGACTAACGAAACTTTCGGAGCTTTTTCACCAAACGCTTTTTGAACCTCGAGACGAATCGCCGAAACGACCTCACTGGCAGCCACATGTGAATCATCAAGCCCCGCCAGATCCATCCCGTCAAATTTCTCAAATGTTGCATCAAACTGCATCGCTAATTGCAACGTTGAATTCTCATGGTCCGAAAGTAAATCATGCGGCAGCCCGTACAACTCCGATGAGTACCGAAAGAAGTCGGGAGTTCCACGAGCGGCCAACATCTTTGCCGCAGTCTCGATATTAAAAGCTGAGATATGGAGCCACTCGTTAACGATCTGCTCACACTTAAAAGATGCCCGTGCAAGGACCACCCGTTCCAGTGCGTCACTTGGATCAAACTCAGAATAGACAACCCGCGGCAGCTCTTTTTCTTGGTCGGCGAAAAATCGTTCACGGACTTGAACCGGCCACGAGAGATGCGTCAAAATCCTCACCGACCGCGATGCTTGATTCAACAATCCACAGGCATTGCGAATTCTTAACGTTTCACGATTTTCCGTCATTGGGCCACACCGCGTTAAATTAATAAAATCATCCAGAAAGACGTGCTTCGCTTAAAACAAAATCGAATAGACAAGTTAATTAAGCACTCTTTACCTCGTAACAATCACCACAAATTTTACCCGCCCCCTCATTATATCGTGTAAAATCCAGAAGCTCTTCAGCTCAAATGACCACCGACACCGTATTGAAGGTTAGAAGAGTTTGCGATCTCTGATGGGCAGATCTTCCTTAAAAATCAAAACAGTGGCGTTTTTAACCTAGCAACATCTCAAAAACTTCACACCAAACTCCCGAAACTTCGCTTTTTAAAATTCGCATCGCGTCGAAACCCGTTTCCTAAAAACAAACCTCCAAAAACGAACACACTATTTCCTGAAAGACAACCGTGAATATTTTTAATAAATCAATCACTGCATTTTTGGCCACTGCCATTTTCGTGATCCCAATTGGAATCCGGCACAGCCTGGCTCAAGAAGACAGCGCTGCTCCCAAATTCACAATTGGATCGAAAGCACCCGATCTCGATATCGAATTCTGGATTAGTGATAATTTTGGCTTACTGCCCCACACAACAAAAATTGAAAAAGGAAATATTTACGTTATTGAATTCTGGGCCACATGGTGTGGTCCGTGCATTGCGGCGATGCCTCACATCTCAGAATTGCAAGAAAAATACTCAGCTGACAATGTTCAAATCATCAGCGTCAGCGATGAGGATTTAGACACCGTTACAAAATTCCTCGAGCGTCCCGTGGCGGGCGATCCCGTTGGTACAACCTATGAGGAACTCACCAGCAATTACTCCCTGACAATCGATCCTGACAAGTCCGTTTTCAAAGACTACTTCGCCGCCGCTCAACGAACTGGAATACCCTGTGCTTTTCTAATTGGAAAAACTGGTTTAGTGGAGTGGATTGGGCACCCCCAACAGCTTGACAAACCCCTTGAAAAAGTTGTCTCCGGGGAATGGGATCGCGACGCATTTGCAGTCCAATTCAAGAAAATGGAAGCAGAAAATAAACGCAAGGCAATGCTAAGCCAAAAATTAAATCGTGCGATGCGGGGAATTGGCGAACAGATGAGAAGCGGCAACCCTGAGAAAGCACTCCAACTGATTGATGACCTGATCGATGATGCTCAATTCAAGCCAATGAAAAAACAACTGTCAATGTCACGCATGGGCATTCTGATTTCAGGAAATCTAGACGAAGCGCCGCGGGAGTTGGAAAAATTTACGAATCAAAATAAAAATGATGCGGGGGCGCTCAACAGCATGGCCTGGGGGATTTACGAAAAACACGAGAAGAGAAGCGACGTCAGTTCAGGCATCCTGAAGCAGGCAAAAAAGACAGCCGAGGCAGCCGTGAAAGCTGACCCAAATAACGGAGCGATCCTCGACACGCTGGCACATTTCATTTACGTCGTCGATGGTAATCTCGATAAGGCGATCGAAGTTCAACAGAAAGCCGTCGCCAACGGTGGCCCGCAAAAGGAACAACTCCAGACCTTTTTAAAACAGCTCAAAGAAGAGAAAAAGACAGGTAAAAAACCAAAGAAGTCAAAGCAGACCTTCGATTTCTAAAGTACAGCAAAGGACAACAAAACTCCTTGGCCACCGCCGTTTATGTTTCCTGCCATTAGCCAGTCCGAATTCGGACTGGCTTTTTCTTTTAAAAAAACAAACAGTCACTCGGGTAAATTAATAGTTTCATTGTAAACGCGTCTTATTTTTTTAACTGAATGTTAATGATCTTTCAGTTCGACTCTAAATCAGTTGAGGTGCAGGACGGAGAGTGATAAATTAACGACCTAACAAAAACACTGGCCAGAAAGCACTATTTGATGAATTCCAGATTCCAACACCGACCGAGCCGTGCCCTCAGCATTTCTCTATCAGCATTTTTTCTGATCGCGACCCACGTATCGCTAGTTAATGCTCAGGAGAAATCAGTTCCCCAATTTCAGGATGGTGAGGCCCAAGAGGTCGAGGGATTTAAAAACCCAAAAGACTGGATTACTCACGACTTGTGGGTTCAAACTGATTTCGACTCGGACCAAGATGGTTCACCAGATCGCATGCATGTCTCGGTGACTCGCCAGAAACAAACTGACACCGAAGGCTTAAAAGTTCCTGTGGTGTACGTGACTAGTCCATATTTTGCGGGCGTCAGTTCTACCTCCAAAGAATTCATGTGGAATCCAAGTCATGAACTTGGAGAGGTGCCACCTGAACGCAACAACCCACCGCAGATTACAACCAAAACTCAACGTCCCTTTATCAGTCAATCTCACCATCGAGCTTGGGTTCCCCGTGGCTTCGCTGTAGTTCACTCCTGCTCACCAGGGACGGGACTTTCACAGGGATGTCCAACGGTTGGTGGAATCAATGAATCACTGGCACCCAAAGCCGTAGTCGATTGGCTGTGCGGTCGTGCGAAAGGATATACCACGCCGGACGGTCAAGACGAAGTACTCGCTGACTGGTGTACTGGGAAAGTCGGAATGACGGGAACCTCCTACAATGGCACGCTGCCCATTGCCGCGGCCACGACTGGGGTCGAAGGACTCGAAGCCATTATTCCAATCGCACCCAACACTTCGTACTACCACTATTACCGAGCGAATGGACTTGTCCGGCACCCCGGCGGTTATATGGGGGAAGACATCGACGTTTTATACAATTTCATTCATAGTGGTGATCCTGAGAAACGCGAACATTGTGACTGCGAGGTTCGCGATAAAGAAATGGCAGACAATCAAGACCGACTAACGGGAGACTACAACGATTTTTGGGCCGGCCGCGACTACGCCAATGCCCTCGATCATTACAAAGCGGCAACTCTGATGGCACACGGTTTTAACGACTGGAATGTTATGCCGAGCCACACTCTCCGCATCCATGAAAAACTAAAAGAGAAAGGCGTGCCGCTTCAGACCTATTTGCACCAGGGAGGACATCGCGGTTACGTCCCGATGAAACTGATGAATCGCTGGTTCACTCGCTACCTGCATGGAATTGAAAATGAAGTAGAAAAAGACGCGAAAGCTTGGGTCGTTCGCGAAGACGCTCGACCGCAAAACCCTACGCCCTATGCTGACTATCCCAATCCCGAGGCAACCCCCGTTGTACTTACCCTTGGAAAAGGTGGAAACACAACTGGTTCACTGAAAATCGCTGGCCAGAAAAAATCTCAGGGTAAAGAAACACTCATCGACGATGTCCAACTAAGTGGTAAAAAACTTGCGCAATTGGCTGATTCAGAAAACCGCTTGCTCTACGCTACCGCTTCGCTAAAACACCCCGTCCATCTTTCGGGAACCTCGACCCTCAAAATTAAACTCGCTTCGAATAAACCAGCCGCCAATCTGTCGGTTTGGTTGGTCTCACTTCCTTTCAGTGATTCATCAAAGCTCAACGAGAATATCATCACCAGAGGATGGGCCGATCCTCAAAACAATGTCTCATTGACCGAAAGTGCCCCGTTGGTTCCTCAAAAATTCTACGAGCTCAGTTTTGAACTAGAGCCCGACGATCAAATCATTCCCGCTGGACAGAAGATCGGATTAATGATTTTCTCAAGCGACCGGGACTTTACCCTCTGGCCCGATCCCGGTACCGAACTGACGGTCGATCTGGGTAACACAACGCTGGAAATCCCAGTCGTCGGCGGCTCCGCTGCCTTCGAGAAAGCGATTTCACACTAACCAAAGCGAGTATTTTCTTTCTACGTGAGTTTGCTCACCAATCCCTTAATTGCTTGGTTGCTAGCATCGTTATGCGCCGGTTTACCGTCAAGGGGAAAAACCAAGCCAATCGGGGGGTATTTCAACATCCGCAGTCGTAAAGTTTGTAGCGGTCAATCGTAAAATCGTTATTACTCGGATAAATAAGGTAAAATGCTATAGGTTCCATCTCTGCTTATTTCGAGCCGAAAAGATAATAAGGGCAGGGACGGTCCTTCCGACTCTCCTCCCCATTTAAGACTATGACGACAAAATTTTCCGAAATAGCGGATCACGATTTTGATGTTCAGCAACACACAACGCTTAAATTATTTAGCACGACCAACCGTTCGAACCGGGCTGTCGCTGTTGGAGCTATTGGTGGTTCTCACCATTCTAATTGCTCTGGGCGGAATCGTTGTCTCAACACTGCCCGGCATGCTGAAGAGGACTCAGGTCGCTACTGCCGCCTCGAACATTCCTGAGATTGACGCAACCATTCGACGCACCTCAATGCTTTCCCAAGGAAAAATTGGGAACCGATTTGATGCTTTGGTTGCCGGCTCGGATTCCCTCGACGGAAACATCCCGAGCTACATCGGCGGGGCAGAGATCTTTGAAACTACAAACTTGAGCGTTGCCGACGTTGGTGCACTTCGAGAAATCGGCATTACTGAACTAGTGCCGGCTGCCGTGGAAACAATCAATGCCACTTACAATTCCCATGATCAAACTCCTGTAGAAATCGGATCGGACTCCAACGTTTGTAGCCTGAGTAACGATTCCGCAACCACGATTCTGCCACAGGATTGGAATCTGGAACCCGCTGAAAACGCGAAATACATCGTAATTGGATTAGGGGAACAGTGCTCAATGGTAGGTGCCGGAGCGAAGGCCGCCTTCTCTGAAAGCCCTGTCCACTTTTCAGATAGCCGCGAACAAAGTCCAGACGAAATGTACTCCCGCTATTTATTGCTAGTCGAAATCAGATCAGTTGACGAGTTGAAATCTGTTGCCCGCTACGTCGGAGCAGCGATCCCAGGTCGAGATGGAATTCACAGTGTCTCCAAGGAACTGGAGGATTATTACACGGATTAACTTTTACTAGTTTTTCGTGGCGGTAACAAATTATGGTCTACACCAACACACACAAAAATCACGTAGCTTCGCCAACTGCTCAGGGCAGGGATAGCAATCAGCGCGGATCGCACCGTCAATTGAATCAACGCGGTTTGACTCTCCTCGAATTGTTAGTCGTTTTGGTAATCTTAATTGCCACCGCCTTGATTATTTTCCCCACGTTCACCAACATCGATATCACCTCGCCGACAGGGGAGTCGAATAGCCCGATCGAAATTGCGACACAGGCCACGCTTAATACCGTTCGCGAAGCAATGGCCGGTGAGGATGGTGTCATTGAGTCGCTATCGCATAAGACAAATGCACTCCCTCGAGAAATTAACGATCTTCTCAGAGAAGATGCACCCGCACACATGGAAGAGGCAGCCCCCGAACTTAAGAACTACGACCCGGTCAACAAAATTGGCTGGCATGGTCCCTACGTGCATGCGACGGGTCGAAACGAAACTGGCGAGCCAACGATCGTAGACGGCTGGGGAAATGAACTTGAGTTACAAGTCGACTTCGACCAAGACGGAACGATCAATCAAATGGAATCCAAATTTATTCGCGTGGTTTCCGCTGGGCCCAACGGAGAAATTGAAACGCCCGACGACATTGCGAATATGAAACCGGGAGAGAATGAAGTCAATGAACTTACTCTTTCGGAATGTGGCGACGATTTAGTTATGTTCCTTCGCTATCCTGACAATCGCAAGTAACACCGTGCCGCCACGTCCGGTTCTTTGACGCCGGCTTTATCGACGTTGGCCTAACAAAACCGAGGACCAATAAGATGGCATGCATTTGCTCAGCCAAACTTACTCGGCTCTTTCCGCACCGACGATTTCGATCCGGTTTGACTCTCCTCGAGTTAATGGTTGTTCTCGTAATTTTGGCCATTGTAGCCACCGTTGCCGTTCAGTCCCTCCAGCCTCAGGTTGACAGTCAGAGATTTGAATCTGCCGCAAGATTGCTCGAAGAAGTCCGTGCAGCAACCCTCGGCCCTGCCCGAAAATTCCAACTCGATGGCACACCGATTGTTTCTGGATTCGTCGCCGACATTGGACGGTTTCCCCGCGTTGAAACAAACGATGGCGATACCGAAGAAATTTCATCGCTATCCGAGTTATGGTCCAACGAAAACCAACTGGCAATGCAATTCCCATTTCAATTTCGCCCTGGTCCCGAACAACCCGTTGATTACTCCACCATTCGACTCCCCTGCGGATGGCGAGGCCCCTACCTGCAACTCCCAATCGGAACCCAAAAGCTGGTCGATCCATGGGGGCGCCCTCCCGAAACGCTTGTCGACGAAATGGGAACGCTTGGAATGCTGCAAATTACGATTCCGTTATCTAACAATCAAATCGAACCACAGGTTCTCAAAGCAAATTTATCAGGCGGAAAAGTTGAGGTAACCGGCAAAGTCCTCCTCGATCGACCCGAAAGTGCTACCGTTCGCATTGCATTGTTGACTCCCGAGCCCAATTCCTCCTTGACGTCGCTCGCCGTATTGGACGATGAAGATAAACAGCCTGAGTCATTTCTATTTAGCCGGGTTCCAATCGGTTTTCGAGCACTCGTCGCTGACGTCAATGGAAAAAGGCAAATCAAATACCTGCAAGTCACTCCGAACGGGGCACCTGTCGTTTTCGATTTCCAATCGCGTGCGGCGGCCATCAACGAATAATAAACCCAAAATTGAACTACCCTTTGAGACCTTTCCCGCTCGTGAACCGAGTGGGTAAATCGAATTCGACCAACCCAAACTTAACCGAAACTCGCTGTATTTTCTCGCACTGCAATGGCCAAACGATCTGACATTTCGATTCTTCTTTTTTTTGATCGACAGATGGTGCGCGCCGATTTTGGCAAAGACATCTCCAAGCCGAACTTTTATCTACAGGAAACAGTAGATGTCGAGTCGACTTTATACGAAGCCATCATTCAGGTCACCCAAAATCAACCGAGACTTGGCAGTCGAACACTGGTGCTCTCCGCCGACGTTTGGTCCCAGATTGTTTTACTTCCTAAACTAAGCGTAAGTGGAATCGAACCCAGCGATTTAGAGGAAGTCCTTAAGTTTGAAGCAGAAACATTGTCGGGCATCGACATCGACGAAATCTCGCTCGCTTCGACCAGTCTTGGCATAGAAGATGACTATCAAAAGTTCTGGGTTAGCGCGATAAGAAGCGCGGATTTGGATGCAATTAACGAGCACCTAGAGTCTCTCGGGTGCCGCGACATTCTCATCGCTCATCCCTCAGGTTTTGCAGCCAACAATGCAGTAAAGAATAATCGCCAAACAATCGAGGTGTGGGAAGACTTGGTTTTCCACCTCACTGAAAATTCAACGCGGCTTGAACAAGTCAAACAATTATCGACTACCCCACTCGTTTCAAACGAACCTGTCCTCACGGGTAGCCAAAACCTCGAGTGGGACGAAGAGCACGCAACTTTTGAACATCTGATAGACGACGCCACCGCAAAACGGTGGGCCGGAATCGTTGCTGGCAACTACCGCAAACGCCTTGATGCGATCCTGGCCCCTCGGCTTAGACATTTCGATCGCGTTCCCACGCGTCCAATCCGACATATTTTTTCTGGGATCATCGGTTTACTTGTTATCGGATTTTGTTTTTGGCACGGACAGTACGTGCAACAGTACAATAAGAACTTGCAAATCAAAATCTCTGAGATAGAAGCGCCAGCTGTTCAGAAAAAGAAGAACGACTCCCAACTGATTCAAATTTTGGAGAAACGTGTTGAGGTTGAAACGGCCGTCACTGCCCTCGGAGATGATCTTAAACGCATTACGTTTTTTCTTGAGAGTCAAAACAATCGCTATGCCACGTTGCTCGAGCTGCTTATCGAAATGCGAACCGAAGACCTTGTAATTGAACAAGTCGAGGGAACGGAAGATGGCATCCTGATTTCAGGCGTCTCTCTAAATGGCGAAGCTGCTCAGGGACTCGCAAAAAGTCTTCGAGAACGTTCTGTCAAACTTGGTTGGGCGGTAAACCCCGCACGTCAGGAAGGCCAACAAAAACTGACCACTGGTGGCCCTTGGGATTACAAGATCTTATTAGCTGAAACAGGCCCATTCGAGTCTGCAGTCCAACCTCGAAAAAAGAACTGAACAACAACGAACTTACAAATCTCGCAGTCAGCCTCTCCATTATTGACGCACTGCGGTGCCAACCCTTGAAAACAGCAACCACTCAAAACTTAATTTCCTAATTCTAAATAAAATTCATGGCGATTACTCCACTCAAAGATAACTCAAAACGAGAACGGTTTCTGTTGATGCTGTTCCCGGCTGCTTTGATACTGGCGGTTTATTCGGTCGTATTTGCCATTCCCTTGCGTCAAGAAAAATCAAAAATTGAAGCCGAGTATAATACAGCGATGCAGACAAGCGTTTCTGAAGATGCCGCCCAGCTATCAAAACGATATCTTGAAAACGAAAAAGAAAGCCTCGAAAGGCTGAGAACTCGTGAGTCGAATTCGAAAGAACAGATCCGAGAATTAAGCCAGAGCTGGAGAAGCCGCAAATCCCGTCTCGACACCTTCGAAAAAATCACCGAATTAATGCGGGACTACAATCTCTCAATCGTCTCTCAAGGCGGCACAGAGAGCATGACTGTCTCCTCTTACATGCGTGATTTATTTGAAATGATGAATGAGCAAGCTGCACAAGAGCCGGTTGAATTCTGGCCAGTGGAAGTCAAGGGAGCATTTTTTGACGTGCTGAAGTTTCTAACAGACGTCAACACAGTGGCCAAAAGCATCATCCCGGTTTCGATTACAATGAAACCGGACCCGGAAAACAAGACCCAAAAAATGTGGACGATCGTTTTCGTAATTTAGCGATCGAGACTTCAATCCAGAAGCGGCCTGCCTGCTCAGCGTCGGAAGAGAACAATGAACCCCGATAACTCATTCCCTGAATTCATGAACGTTCTCTTAACGCGTTCGATTGATTCTAGTGCGTCGGACATCCACTGCTCGGTAGGGGAACCGATCCATTTCCGGATCGATGGAAAACTTAATAAAATAAACTTCCCACGGCTTGATCAAAATCAATTCTCTTCACAATTGGCCGAGGAGTTTTCAAACTCGATCCTCACCTCCCTGCAACAAGAGCAACTTGCTTCTCGCGGATCGGTTGATGGTGCATTTTCCGTCAGCAGCGATCATCGATTTCGATTTAACATCTACCGTCGACAAGGACAGATCTCATTTTCATTTCGCAGGCTGTCCAACGACATCCCCACACTTGAGCAACTTGGATTAAACGCAAGACTGTACGAGAAGTGTTCACTTCAAGACGGCCTAGTCCTCGTAGTTGGGCCAACCGGGTCCGGAAAAAGCACGACCATTGCTTCCTTGATCGATCGAATTAATTCTCAACGGTCAAGTCACATTATCACACTCGAAGATCCGATAGAGTTCATTCACCCTTCGCAACAGTCATTGGTAAACCAGCGACAAATCGGGGTTGATGTCGAGAACTTTCATCAGGCACTGATCGACGCAGTTCGTCAAGATCCCGACATCATCTTAGTGGGCGAACTAAGGGACGTGGAGACGATCCGAACGGCAATAACAGCTGCCGAAACTGGGCATCTTGTGTTTGCCTCCCTCCACGCTGGCGATTGCAAAACTGCCATCGAACGCTTAATTAGCGCCTACCCAGCGGAGGAACAAGAACTCGCTCAAAGACTGGTTGCCACCGTTTTGAGAACAATCGTTGTGCAGCACCTCTTGCCTCGACTTGCCCTCAAAGACCAGGACCCCGATCCCTTAGCGGTTTCCCAACGAGTGCTCGCAAGCGAGGTCATGCATGCCAATCAGGCTGTTTCGAATTTGATTGCCAACGCCAATTTGAATCAGCTCTCCTCAATCATCCAAAATAGCGGCGACGAAGGGATGTGGACTCTCGACGACAGCCTTGCAAGGTTGTGGCGGCAACGCTTGATTTCGGAACAGACCGCCTTCGGCCTCGCACGAAATCCAGAAATCTTGTCACAGATCTCACTTCGCACTCGAGCTTGAACGAACACTTATGTCCGACATTGGTAACAACACTGAACTACTCAACATGGATCAAGTCAAAATCGATCCCGTTTGGGCGTTGCGCATTCCTGCCAATCTTGCAACGCGACGACAAGTTCTACCCTTTACCTTACAAAATGATCGCGTCTTGATTGCGTGCAAAGACCTTAACGATGAACAGAGCATACAGGCAGTTCGACGCTACATCTCTCACCCAGTTGATGTCGTCGCCGCCGACCCCGAGACGTTATTTGAAGCGATCCAACGAATCTTTCAGGATACCGTCAGGTGGAACGGCAATCAAAGTGAACCGGTCAGAATTCAATTTACCGGCACCCAAGTCGATCCAGAATCAGAGAATATCGTTGCCGTTGGGGACGAAATTTTTCACGCCGCACTCATCCGACAGGCGACCGACATTCACATTGAACCCTCGTCAATTGACCTCAGGGTCCGACTCCGGGCTGATGGGTTACTCGATGACTACCGACAATTCCCACTCGCCGTCCATCAACCGCTGCTATCTCGATTAAAAGTAATGTCGGGAATGGACATTGCGGAACGGCGGGCACCGCAAGACGGACGGTTCACACTCAGCTCTGACCATAACAGCGAAATCGATATTCGCACCGCAACGATCCCTACCAAACATGGGGAGCGCATGACGCTACGTCTACTCGCGACTCAAACCCAGGACCTCACTCTCGGTCGATTGGGAATGTCTTCGCCGGATCTTGCTCAGTTCGAACGGGTAATTGACCGACCCAATGGGCTAATCTTAATAACAGGCCCAACTGGCTGTGGAAAAAGTACAACCCTTTATGGAGCAATTCGATCTCTGATAAATCGAAAATCGCTGAATGTCATTACGATCGAAGATCCCGTTGAATACGTCATTGATGGAATCTCACAAGTCGAAGTCGACGCTAATGATAAGGTCAGTTTTCACAAAGCATTGCGGAGCTCTTTGCGCCACGACCCCGATGTATTAATGATCGGTGAGATTCGAGATGAAGAAACGGCAGAAACTGCCATCCGCGCAGCGCTAACTGGACATCTCGTTTTTACAACACTTCACGCCAATTCTGCGGTTGGCGCCATCACACGGCTTGCCGACATGGGAATCAAACCATTCCTGATTGGAGCTGTTTCCCGAATGTTTGCGGCCCAAAGACTGGTGAGAAAGCTATGTCAAAAATGCAAGCTGGATTACGCCATGCCAGAGGCCGAAGCCATTTCACTCGCCCGCCCCGAGTTAGCCGGCACCACCGTCTACCGTGCCGGGGGCTGTCGTTATTGTGCGGGCACCGGATTCATGGGACGCATCGGACTGTTTGAATTCATCGTCTTTGATCAAGAAATGGCCCGCGTTGTCGCCAGCCGGCCAGACGAAACCTATATCCAACAACTTTTAAACGAAAGACAGTTACCGGATTTGATGGACGACAGCATCACAAAACTTACCCAAGGCTTGACCTCCGTCCAACAAATCGCCACCGTCATTAGCCCTTACTAGTCCCATGCCAGAATTTCGATACAAAGCAAGAGACGCGACTGGCGGACCACGTGTGGGCGTGGTCGATGCAACCAGTCGTTCTGCAGCAGCATCACTCCTTCGCAGTCGCGGACTAATTGTGATCGGTGTGACCCCAGTCAATGCACCGGTCCAATCAAGCCTTAGATTTGACTTTTCTCAATACCTTCGTCCGCGGGCAGTCGACGTCGAACTCAGCCTCCAGCAACTCTCGATGATGCTCAAAGGGGGCATGCCGCTACTCTCCGGACTCATCGCTCTGACTGACGAGGCACCTCGCAAATCTCTCGGAAAGATATGGCAGCTGATTGTTAACAATATTCAAGCCGGCGACAGCCTCTCACAAGCAATGAGTAAGCACCGCTGTTTTCCTGAATTTACGATTCAACTGATTCGGGTTGGAGAACGAACCGGTGAACTTCCACCCGTTCTTGAAAGAGCAGTCGCTACCATGCGCTCGCGAAGACGCGGAATTCAAGAATTTTCCTCAGCCCTAGTCTACCCACTACTGGTTCTCCTCATCGCCGTTGGCGTGACTGCCTACATGGTCGTCTACTTAATTCCGCGACTGGAGATCTACCTCCAAAGCCTCGGGAAAAACATGCCAGCGATGACTCAGCGATTAGTCGACACGTCCAGTTTCATGAGACAGTATTATCCGCTGGTCGGAATCATTCTCATCGGCGGTGCGGTTTTTTCGATCACGGCCTACCGCTCCAAGGAAGGGCGGATGTGGATCGACCGAAACGCCTTGCGAATTCCGATTGTGGGAACACTCTTCAAATTATGTGAAACTTCAACGTTTGCGAGAAGTTTGAGTGTTATGCTTGAGAGCGGGATCACACTGATTGACGGGCTGGGAACGGTTGAAAAACTTTTATACAATCGTTTTACTGCCAAAACCGTCAACAACACTCGGGCATCAATCATTCAAGGCGGAAATTTCGCCGATGCAATCGATGTAGGTAACGCATTTGCGCCGATGTTAAAAAAGATGGTTTCGGTTGGGCAGCAATCAGGAGACCTGAAAGGTGTCCTGGAAGAAGTGGCCGATTTTCACGAAGCCCAATTTCATACGTCAGTCAAAAGGCTCAACTCTATTTTGACTCCGTTGCTGACGATTGGAATCGGTGGCGTTGTTGGCTATGTCTACATCTCATTTTTCGTTGCTCTGCTTGCCGCCGGCAATTAGTTCCGGCATCTGTTAGAATTTAAAATATCAACTCACTAATCCGATACTTTACCTGAAAGCACATCATGAATAATTCAAAAACGATGTTCGCCGTGCTTTCCACGATCGGTTTGATGAGCCTTCTCCTAATCACGTCCACTACCGACGCCCAGGAGAAACAGGACCCCACCGCTCCATCGACGGTTATTGAACAAACGCTTTCAAAAATTCGAGACGTCGAAAAACTTGACACCTTCGTTCAACAGAACGCTACTCTCGTTCAAGAAAACAAAAAACTAAAAGCTGAAATTGCTAGCATTCAAAAGCAAATCGCTAAGCTATCCAAAGACTTGGAATTACAGACGGTCAATTTACGGAAGCAATTACTGCAAATGCCTACGTTTAACGTCCAATCCAAGATTATCAATGGGAACCGCAGCGCTGCAATTCTTAAGTCGAAAAACACAATAATTAGAATTCGGAACAACACACAGCTGTCGGTACCAGTATCCGATGGGGTTTGGGTCTTGATGCAAGTCAAGAATATCTCTAAAGAAATGATCGAGTTGTACTTTCCAGAACTGGAACGTACCGTTTATTTGTACGATTAACCCCCCCCAATCTGTCCAATTCACGTAACAGCCATTGTTGGCCTGAGTGAATTTGAAAAAACCATGACACGGATGTTACCAAACGCATGGGCGCTTGCAATTCGCGGCTGGCTCCTGCTAATTACCGCATTCTTATTTTTCGCTGTCCAAGCAGACAGTCATGATGTGCGTGCGCAAGTTGTCAATCCGACATCTAACGCCCCCACACCCATCATTCAAGACGCACCGCCGGCAACACCGGCATTCGATCCGTCCAATCTCGATCCACTCATTGATACCGACGACCCACTTTTAATGTCGTTTTCGGATCGCCTAGTCATTCCGGACGAAACCATCGAGATGATCGACTTTCGGGATCAAGCGCTGGGCGAAGCCATGCGGCTTTTCTCTGAACAGTCTGGGATTAACATTGTTCCATCGACAGAGGCCAACAAGGTTAAGATCAACCTGTTTCTCCGCGATGTCAAAGCGATGGACGTCCTAGAAAACCTGACGAAAACCCACGATTTATATTACCGCATTGATGAAAAATCTGGGGTCATCCGAATCCACACAACCGAAGAGTATGAAGAAAATTTGGCTAGTTTTCGCGATGAGCAAACACAAGTATTTACTTTACTCTACCCCAATCCGGTGGATGCAGCGGTGGCGATTCGCGACCTGTTTGGCGATCGCGTCGTCCTCAGCTTTGGTGTCGGCGACCAAGATTCAGTACTTGATCTCGTTCATCGACTCAATCGGTTTGATTTAGTTGACAGTCGCAACCTCGGCCTCGGTTCATTCCAAGGGCAGACCTATGGTGGCCGCTCATTCAATTCTCTTAATGGAATGGGGGGATTCAGCACGAACCCAGCGTATCGCAACAGTCGCAATCGAGCGATTGATGAGACCGAACCCTTGAGTAATTTATCTTCGGATGAAATCCAGCAACTCATCGACGCAATCAATGAACGATCGACGCTGAATGAGCTTCCTGAGAACCCCGATGGCCCCATTTCGAAATTGCTTAAAGAACGCCAAGCAACGATTTATGTAACGGTCGTTCGAAGAAACAACCAAGTCGTTGTTCGAACCGGTGACGACACGACGATGAAACAAATCGAAACTTTGATTCAGAGCCTCGACGTCCCCACTCCCTTAGTTTTGCTCGAACTTAAGGTCATGAGAATTCTTCTCGATGATGAATTCCGCAGCGTATTTGATTATCAGTATTCCGACGGATCAACAACTGCCGGTAGTTTTACAACGGGCGATATCTTACCAACTCCATCAGATAAATTCTCCGGTGACGTTAGAAAACTTGCTTCGATGATCCCGGGCGGATCTGTTTTGAACCAGGGTGATTTCACATTCCAGGTCGTCAGCAACAACTTTCGCGCCAGAATGCAGTTACTCGAAGACGACAACCGAGTCACCATCCTAAACTCTCCGTTACTTTTGACCGCCAATAACGAGGTCAGTCGCATTTTCATTGGCGAGACAATCCCATTGACCATCGGATTCAGTCCGACACAAATTGTTGGCACCTCCGCCACTAGCTCCAACACTATTGCCGGGACTCCCATTACAGAATTACGCGACATTGGGCAATCACTGTTGATCACCCCTAGCATTAACGCAGACCGAACTGTCACCTTGCGGGTCGTTCAAGAAAATGCCCAACGGGTCGTCGACGGCGGGAAAATACCTGTGCTGAGTCTCACCAACTCCACACAGGAGTTTGTAGTCGACACAGTAACTCGCAGTACAGTTAGTGGAACGGTAGTCGCAAAAGACGGTTTAGCTGTCGTCATGGGCGGGCTAATTGAGGATGAGATCTCTGATCAACGACAGAAAGTGCCCGGCTTGGGAAAACTGCCAGTCCTCGGTTTCTTTTTTCGAAAGCAAAACACAAGTCGCATTCGGCGTGAACTAATCGTCATGATCCGACCCTATGTGTTTAACACACCCACCGAGTCTGCGGCCATCAGTCAAGATTTGTTGCAGCAACTAAGTGTACACCCCAGCGCTTTGAGCGGAGAACCAACGCTTTCAACATTCTTACCCAATGAAGTTCTACAGACAGAACTTGACGACTGTGGACTCCATAAATTTTTCAAATTCCATAACATCGTGCCGCAAGCCTACTAAGGTTTTTCAATCCTCGACTAGTTCCATCAATTTTGATTGCTCAATCCTTGAACAACGCCCATACATACAACCGAAAAGACTCGCCGGGAAAAGCTTTCGCATTGCGATTCGGAAGTATTCTATGCCTTTTCATCGGAATTGGATTGAGCGGATGCTCGCTATTCAACATTGATTCAGAAAAACCTGACACCGACCTTTTAAAGAAATCAATTCTAGACGCAACCGAGGTTCCATCCCCCGACAAGCAGTACGATTCATCCGGCAATGCAATCCCTGAAAAAATTCGTCTTGCCGGAGGACTCACCCTCGGAGATACCGGAAACCTCGCCTTCACCGCAGACTCCCTCAGCGTCGTGGTGGAGGAATTGGTTGAATCAGAGCGATGGAATTCACTTCGCAACATTGTCGCTCTTTACCCCGGCGTCGCCACGAAAATCATGTGGGGTGAGGGCTCAAACCAACTCTCCTCCAGTCAACGCGAAGTCCTCGCGCGGGCGATGGATCTGAAATGGACCAAAGGGGACCTGGATACTTGGCAAGCATTTGCTAAGCGGCAATACAATCAGGGAAAAGCGGGAAACTACTTAGAAAACAGAAACCGTTTCCTTGCGTTCCTGCAAGTGAATGACACGAAGTCTGCCTTTTCAATTCAATTGTCCAAGAGCGCAGCAAAAAGCAACTCAAAAATCGCGGAAGCAGAATCGTTGCGTCTTGAGGGAATCGCTCACTTGATGAACGAAGATTACGACAACAGTATAAAATCATTGAGTCGAGCTAGAACTTTACAAGAACAGTCACAACCAATTCAGGCCAGCCATACTGGCCTTCTACTGGGCGAAGCTTTTCGCCATGCCAACCAATTAGAACAATGGGAAGAAAGTTGGCTCAAAGCAATCTCGCTCCAAAGCCAATACGCCGTTGAGAGTGGCCTCAAAGACCCAGCTTTCTGGAGCAAAGCGGCATTCCTAAGGCCCGTCTCATCCCAGTGGCCATCCGAAGTGATCGGACGACTAGAACATTCTCTACGAAATGAAAATCTTGAATTTGGTTTTAGCGAATCTTCGATCGATGAGGCAGTTGTCTGGGCTACCATTGGCATCCAAAGCCTGAAACGTCATGAATCCCAAAACTCGATTCTGGCCTTTAAAAAATCAGAGGCTCTCGTCAATGGAGTTTCGCTTCGAGAAGAACTTCAAATGCAACAAGCACTTGCCATGATTGATGGAGGTCAACAAGGACCTGCATCGGCAATTCTTTTACGACTCGGCTCTCAACCGTCGCTCTTAGGAGATCGAGCCAAGGCAATTCTCGCTACGCTTAAACTGCAAAATGGTAGTCTCGCCCAGGGCATGAACCTACTTCAGTCAGCTATTAAAACTTCCAGCCAATGGCCAACCCATGAACGATTACGTGCTCAAGCTGATTACGGATTGGCCTATTTAATGCGTGGACGGGAAGAGCAGGGGATTGGCTTGCTAAATTACGTTTACAATGAATTTCTAAAACTACAGAGCTATGAAGATGCATCGCAATGTTTAGCCAACATCGCCACCTACTATGAGAAAACCGACCAAAAAGCAAAGCATCGAATTGCTTTACAAAAATTACAGACTCTCGAACTCAGATAAACCTGAATGAGTTAATCCTGAATTAATCTCATCGGTGGATTCAAGAAAGAGAATTGGCTTTTTGAGAAGCCTGCCGTTTTTTTCTCTTCTTACGCTTGACCCCAATCGGTAGCCACCACAAATAAGCACCTGTGAACCACAGTCCCAGCAGAACAAGTCCGTTAGGGAAAAACACCCACAGTTTCGCCGAGTCGCTAAAGAAAGATCCGTCGTGAAGGCTTTCGATGAAATCGGAACGACGGTAATTCACCGCTCGCACCTCGGATGTTTGCAGGTCTATCTGGACCTCCCAGCGATTTTTACACTGAACCTTCGCAATCCCTTTGCCTGGCCGGACATCAACCCGGTCAACATCATCCCAGCTGAAAACTTCGGATTGGGGAACCGCAACAATCGACTGAAGCAATTGCTCCCATTGCACTTCAGGTACTTTACCCACCCCTTTAACCGTCGCTGGCTGTACCCACGAGGACTGTTTTTTGACCTGAAGCAGCAACCCTGAACCAATGACTAACAGTAGCGGCAAACAAGTTAACAACGCACCCCAACGATGCAGTTTACGAGACCAGCGATTCCAGGAAATGGCCATAGAGAAAGACGCTCAACAACTGATCACACGAAAGTTAATTAATATCCGGTCACTATAAAATCGGCTAAACAATTAACGGCAGCCAATTGGAGATGCCGACCGTGGGTTACCGACTGCCAATTCGCAATTGCTCTCGATCTGCTTCCAATCGTTGCCGTGTCTTTTCGATGGTCGAAATTTGACTTTTCAAATTCTTTAGCTCAGTTGAATAACTGGACTTCTTCTCTTCAATAACCTTCAGGCGTTTTTTCAGATCAGAAATTGACTTATTTAATTCTTCAACCCGAGCTCTTTCCTGGTTGTATTTCTGATCGAGTACTGTCTTTTTGTTTGGTAGATGCGAATACTTTTCATCCATCTCAGTGAGCTCAAGAGAGATACTCGCAATTTTAGCTTTATTCACTTTCTCTGGTGCTTTGTCTCCGGTCTTGAGTTCTTCGATGACATCTCGTATCTCGCTGACCGGCAACGCCAAACTAGAAACGCGGCCCGCTCTCGCAATGTTAATTCCAACGATCTTTCCTGAGAGATCAACGATTGGGCCTCCGCACGTCTTGGAGGTTAACATTGAATCGTGCTGAAACGCCATTGGAAACTCTTTCCGTCGACGGCTCAACTTACTTCCCATACTATTCTGCATGTTACTACGCTTGCTATCCGGTGAAATCTTCTCACGTTCCCCGAAACTCAAACGCAACTCCATCTTCTTTTCGCCGCGGAGAATCCCGAGCGTAACACGGTCATTCACGTCGTATTGACCAATCGCGTCGCGAACGCCCCGACTGTCTTTAATTTCAATATCGTCAATCTTGAGAATAATGTCATTCACCCACACGTCAGCAAAATCAGCGGGCGAGGGCGAAATCACTTCCTTGATCCGAACTCCTTTGTCATCCGGCACATTCTCCATCACAATTCCGATGAATGGTTTCGACGGTGGAATCTCTCGCGCATCTACGCTGACAACTCCAATTGTCGCTTTCCCTTTGTCGCCTGCCTTGGGTGTTGCCAGCCAACGCCCCGTTTGAGGCGTCGGATCGTCACTCCATTGTCCAACCGGCAAACCAGTTGCCTCGATTTGAAGGAGAGCAAGATCGGTTGGTTTATCTATGCCAATGACTTTCGCAGCCAACACTTTTCCATCCGCCAGTTGAATGCCTAACTTACCTCGCAACTCGCTCGCCTTGGTAAGTATCAACCCATTCGCGTCAACCACAGTCCCCAATGCAACTTGTCTCTCACCAGAAACGACCTGTAGGGTGGACGCGTCGACTGAACCTAAAATAGGATCGAAAATCGAAACGAATTTGTCGGATTGCTTTGAAAATTTGCTGACCGATTGCGATTTCTTAGAGTTGAATCTGTTTTGAAAGGATGTTCGTGCTTTCTCGGCAAGGCTCTTTGTATCAGAATCGTCCTTTTCATCTTTTTGATCCTTCTTCGAATCAGGCTGCTCCTCAGATGGCTTTGCATCAGTATCGCCATCCTCCTCTTGCTCCGATTCTTTCCCGCTAGTTTTCTCTGGGGTTGATTTCCCCAATGGCTCGACCGCTTCGGCGTCACCTTTTTGCTGAGGCTTCGCTTGACTCTGGCCTTCGACGGCTTCCTGAGCTCCTACTGTCGCAACGAAAAACAAAAACAAAAGTGAGGCCACGGATGTCAATTTGATATATTTTTTCATGACTGGTTTCTTCTAGGTACTGACTTATCAAACAGGGAGTTCTAATGCGAGGCTAAGGATGAGACTAAAAAATCAGACTCTCGAATTAACCTTTCCCTTTTTCGCCGACTTTCAACTCAAGCTCTTTTTCTTTCGCATCCCGTAGGACGACGATCTCAATCTTCGCGTTCGGTTTCAAATCCAGTTCTTTAATCGCTTTGCCTAAAGAAGCTCTGTTTGTAATTTCGACCGAATCAATTTTCAGGATAACATCTCCAACCTTGAGCCCTGCTTTATCAGCGGCTCGTCCCTCAGTGACTTCTTTTATGACGTTGCTATCCTCTACTACGTTGATACCCAAACTTGGCGCACCATCGAGGATCAAGGCTTTCGCTAACGAATCCCAGTTTTCCGAATAGACATCCGCTGGAACATGCAAGTTGTCAACCAAGTCAGAACCGATTCGACTGTGAATCCCAATCAGGTCGCCATTCATATCAATCAAGGGACCGCCCGAATCTCCACCGACGAGAGTGCAATCTGTGCGAATCACTCGCTTGCTGCTCGAAAGAATCCGACCAATTCGGGTAACCATTCCCCTCGCTTGATCCAATCCACCGGGATGCCCAACCGCCATGACCCACTGTCCTTCGTTCAAGTCCTCTGAGATGGCGATGTCGAGGTAAGGAAAATCATTCTCCTCGCCCTCTTTTTCTTGAATCTTAAGCATCCCCGAATCGATACTGCGATCAATCCCAAGCGTCTTGGCCCGAGCAAACACAACCTTTGGTTTGCCGTTCTCGTCTAAATCATTGAGAAACGTAATTTTCGCATTCTGATTCGGATCACCGATCACATGGGCAGCAGTTAATATGTAGCCGTCACTGGAGACAACGACGCCCGAACCTTGTGATTGGCTCATTTGAATATTGACAGTGGCAGCCTTTACCTTTTCGGAAATCTCCGCGAATCGGCTTTCCATCTGCCTGAGTTCCTCAATGGTCTTGGGAGCCTCGCCAGAAAACAAAAAATCAGTGTCTACTGTCTCGGATTTGACATTACTCTGAACTTCGCTCTCCTGGCCAAAAGAATACTCGACTGGGAAAATCGCCCAACCAGTACAGCACAGAACGAAACAGGCCACGAATCTATTAACATCAAGCATTTCAACTCATCCTGAAAAATTATTTCTTAACTCCGTTTGAACGGCGGAATACCTAAATAAACTCCGCAACAAGTGTCAGGTTGTGATAAAAAACTGAAACTTGACGAACTTTCGCAAAGCCGCTCAACAGGAACCGTTTAACATTGTACCATTCAAATTAGCGCGAGGCGCGACCGAGGAAAAACGTTCCTCCATAAAATACGCAGCTTTCGGGCTTTCGGATTCTATAAAACCGTTTTTTTTCGAATGGATGAACCCGACATTCGGAATAACTGGAAGGAAAAATCGTGAATCGTCTTGTTTTGGGATGCGGCTATCTAGGCTTGCGTGTCGCTCGATTGTGGAGATCTCAAGGAGACAGCGTGTACGCTGTTACACGCTGCCAAAACAACGCCCAACGCATGAAACAGGAGGGCATAATTCCTGTGATTGCGGATATTACCGAGCCCGACAGTGTCCAAGGACTACCTCAAGCCGACACAATTCTGTTCGCCGTCGGCATGGATCGAAAAAAATATGACAGTGTCCACTCCGTTTACGTCGACGGTCTGAAAAACGTTCTTTCTGGGATTTCCATAGTTCCATCACAATTGATCTACGTCAGCTCCACAGGAGTTTACGGAAATTTTGATGGAGCTTGGATCGATGAGAATTCACCGACCGATCCAGCGAGAGAGGGCGGCAAAGCTTGCCTTGCCGCCGAAGAAACCCTGCGAAAGAGCCGCTTCGCAGCCCAATCTTGTATTCTTCGATTTGCTGGAATCTACGGTCCCCAACGTGTTCCCACAAAAGCTCTGATTCAATCAGAACAGTGGAAAAAAATCTCTTCTGACGGGTTCCTTAATCTGATCCATGTCGACGATGGGGCGAACATCATTCAAAAAGTGGCCGATCAAGCAATCGTTCAAGAAACGTTTAACGTCAGCGATGGAAACCCACCAAAACGAAAAGAGTACTATCAATTCATTGCCGAGCAACTTGGACTCTCAGAAATCCCATGGGAAGAAACCAACTCCGTAAATGAAAACACGCGTTCGGGAAGTAACAAACGAATCTCCAACAAAAAGTTGGTCGGACAACTCGGAAACCTATTTCAGTACGAAAACTTCCGAATGGGCCTTCAACAGGCTTTAACATCCGTAGAGTAACCCAAGAACAGCTGACTCTCCTTGTTGAACCCAAATTAAAAAACCCATAAAATAGGAGTTCGCAATAACCTAGACACAAGGGGCTGTTTTTAAACCCCCGGAATGCTTTTCATGCTTGAACGTAAACCTGTTTTCCCAAACATTATTGAAGTCAACCACCAACTTGGACAAGTACTCGGCTGCAATGTTTACGTTGTATTCGACGGTGAACAGTGGGTGATCATCGATATCGGCTATGAAGATACGGTCGATGAGATCATTAATATGATACGTGAAATCGACCTCCCGTTTTCGGGCTGCCAAAGCCTGATTGCAACTCACGCAGATGTCGACCACATCCAAGGCCTCGCAAAAGCAAAACAAATCCTTAGAACATCAGTCTCCGCCCATCCATTAGCTGCCTCGTCGCTAGAAAGCGGTGATCGGATCAAAACATTCGCACTTATTGAACCACAAGGTATCGACATGACGATGCCCCCAGTCGAAGTTGAACACCTGATCAACGAGGGTGACAAAATCAAAGTCGGCAGTTTGGAGTTAGAAGTCTGGCTGACACCTGGACACACCGACAGCCAACTTTCTTTTCGAATGGGAGATTACCTTTTCAGCGGCGATAACATCTACCGAGATGGCTGTATCGGAGCCATCGACGCCCACCACGGTAGTGATTTGATCGCATTTCAAAAGTCACTCCAGAGAATCCGTGAAAGTGATGTTAAATGGCTACTGCCAAGCCATGGTCCGATTTTCCAAAAAGACAACGCCCTAATCGATGCAGCAATCAAACGTGTCGGTGAATACTGCCACATGGCCGACTTTGGAACGTGCGCTGTAGACTGGCCAATGATGGACGAATTTGAAGATGAAATCGCCGCCGGTAAAATGCCTTTACAGGACAACTGAGACCAAGTCGCAGCGATGGCAGGGCTTGTTTATTACGATTGCTTGTTGATCTCTTGCATTTTCAGTTTTTTAAAGTTTCTGTGAAAACTTACAGCCCTTCTCGGTAAACTGAATCGGCGAATTAATTTTCCCCTGTTAATTAGCGGCGACTGTCCGGTAGAGGCGGGAGCTAGTTGTTTGGATCCGTAATTTTCAACCTAACTGTGGACAATTCCCGATGAATGCACTTCGTCTTTTGTTGTTGATTGCATATTTGACGACTTTCGGCCTCCTTCCAACGGCGGACTGCGACGAACTCAATTTTCGCCTTGACGACCTAGACGGGAATTCAATCTCGTTAGAAAAAAAAGCCCAACCACACCTCACGGTGGTGTGCTTCATTGGTACGGAGTGCCCATTGGCCAAATTGTACTCTGGTAGGCTGGAAAGACTCGCTGCGAGTTTCACCGACGTCGATTTCATTGCTGTCTCAAGCAATCAACAGGATTCGACCGACGATCTGAAACATTTCCGTAAGCGTTTCAGGGTCACTATTCCAATCGTGAAGGACACGGACAACGTTGTTGCCGACCAATTCAACGCCGAACGAACCCCTGAGGTCTTTCTCGTGGACGAGAACCTGCAGATTCTCTACCGCGGACGAATTGACGATCAATACCAACCGGGAATTGCCAAAGCAGACCCTACGCGTGAAGATCTGATGATCGCTCTGACCGAGCGATTATCCAACAAAACGATTTCAGTCTCGAAGACCGAAGTGGATGGCTGCCTGATTGGACGAATTAAAAAAAACAAAAACAAATCAGCCGTCAACTTCTCAAACCAAATATCGCGAATTTTACAAAACCACTGCATGGAGTGCCATCGCCAAGGTGAGCTCGCACCAATGGAGTTGTCGAGCTTCGAAGAGGTCGTTGGTTGGTCAGATATGATCTTGGAAGTGATCGAGGACCAGCGGATGCCCCCGTGGCACGCCGATCCTGCCCACGGAGAGTTTAATAACGAACGGGGCATGACGAGCGATGAAAAGCAAATGATTCGAGACTGGGTTGCCGCCGGAGCTCCTGAAGGTAATCCCGCAGACCTCCCAAAGGCAAAAAACTACGGCATCGCAAGTGAATGGAGACTTCCTCGAGAACCCGACCGTATCATCAACATGTCCCAAGACGCCCTTAAGGTGCCTTCTCTTGGAGTCATCGATTATCATTACTTCGTAGCGGATCCGGGATTTGAAAAAGACACGTGGGTCACGGCAGCAGAAATCATTCCTGGGGATCGCGGCGTCGTTCATCACTCAATTTGTTTCGTCCGACCTCCTGACGGGGCTGACATGAGAACAGGGGGTTGGCTGGCGGCCTACGTGCCAGGGCAAAAGCCGCCCACTTACGACCCCCGCCAAGGGAGGCTAATTCCCGCCGGCTCTAAGCTGGTTTTCCAACAACACTACACCACCAACGGTCGAGCTACAGAGGACATTACACGCATCGGTCTTGTTTTTGGAGATGAAAAACAAATTGAACGGCAGCTTCTGACAATCATTGCCATGGACCAAAGTTTTGTAATTAAGGCGGGCGACGCAAACTCCAAAGTTTCGGGGAAATTCAAACAGCTCCCTAAAGTGGGAGAGTTTCTCGGAATTTCACCACACATGCACTTTCGTGGAAAGTCGTTTACCCTCAACGCAGAGTTCTCACCATCGAACACATCTGAGCGGGACCCGGTTTTGCTGAGCGTTCCCAATTACGATTTTAATTGGCAGCATATCTATGAACTCAAAGATCCAATCCCCCTCGAGGACATAGACTCTCTCGACTTTAAAGTTACCTTCGACAATTCGAGTGCGAACCTTGCAAACCCTGACCCTAGCAAACCGGTCATGTGGGGCGACCAAACCGACGAAGAAATGGCCGTCGCCTTCGCATTCGTATCGATTCCCCGAAAGCCACAAGCAAGTGAAAGTCCCCAGACTCGCCGTGACACTCCCGAACTACTAAGCAAAGCTCAAGTCTTTGTTGATGAATATTTCAGAAAACACGACACGGACGAGAACGGAGTTGTCTCTCGCGATGAGTTACCTCCCGCCGTCCGTGAAAACGGTTTTTGGACTCTTGACCTCAACAGAAACGGCGAGCTTTCGAAGGAGGAAATTCGACGGCGGGCATTAAACCATTTTAGGAAGAAGCGAACGGTTAATCACTAACTAAGTCAACTTCGCCCACCAGATTGCCAATCCCCATTCCACTGCCAGCCTACAAAAGAGCGCCTAGTTTTGTCTACGAGATTTAGTTTAGCAACCTCCTGGATTGTCGACCGGCGATGGCTATCTTTGCTTTTGGTAGTAGCGCTCAGCCTGATTTCCATAGGCGGTTACGTCGCCCCAGAGAGAATCAAGAGCTTTCTCGGGATCCCAGCAAATCGCTCACTTAAGACTTCAACTGAAAGCCCGGACGTAGACACCGAGGATTCTGAATCCGAGAAACCGCCAGAGGTCGAGACTATCCCGACCTCAGGATTCGACGTCGTCATAGTTGTGGAATCCGAGCAATTTTTCACAAGTCAGGGTGCGGACGCAATTCGCTCCATCGTTCAGAACCTTGAGGAACAAGATTATGTCGACGACATTCTCTGGATGGACGAAATCCCCAGCCTCAACATTTTCGGACTCAACGAACCACTGCTTCCTAACAAAGAAGCTGCCCCGGAACGATTCGAGAAATCAAAACAAAATGCCCGTGAGCATCCGCTGATCAACGGACAGTTTCTCTCTGATGATTGCCAAACCTTACTTTTAATGGTCAGCTTCAATTACTTATTCGTCGAAGACGAAAGTATTTTCATCTCCGGCATCCGTACCTCCGCCGAACAAGAATTGGCGAACCACCCCGGTGTCGAAATGGACTTTTTCGTAACGGGTCGGGTTCCGTTTCGCATAACGGCACAAAGTTCTCAACAAGACAACCAGCTGAAGTATCAGTCAATTGCCTACGGGATGATCATTCTCATGAGCATGGTGCTATTCCGAGGTATTGTCGCCGTCGGCATCGTTGCTGCAGCGCCATTCCTTGGAGTTTTCTGGACGCTTGGAATTGTCCGCTACCTCGATTTACAAATGAATCCCTTCATTGACGTCGTTCTGCCAATTTTGGTTGCATTGGTGGCATTTACCGATGGGGTTCATCTCATGGTTCAAATTCGACATGAAAGAGCCACGGGTTTAAGTGGCCTGGACGCCGCCCGTGAGGGCGTCCGAAAAGTTGGCCTTGCTTGCTTTTTAACATCACTCACGACCGCCGTTGGGTTTGGTTCACTAGCATTAGCAAATCATGAACTGGTTCGCGATTTCGGATACTGTTGCGTTTTTGGTGTCGCCCTCGCATTCCTTTCAGTCGTTCTAGCGATTCCACTTGCTTGCTCCACATGGCTTGGCCAAAGAATTCACATTGGCTATGGGAAAGGGTACGTCGATCGCAATATCAATCGAATCGGTGGAATTGTTGATTTAGTTCTGCGATACCCTCGTCGGATGAGCGCTGTCGGCATTCTATTATCGCTTGTTCTGTTTTCGATTTCCCTGACCTTGCGGCCAGACGACCGACTGGGGGACCTGCTGCCGAACTATACCGAACCAGCGATCGCCAACCAAAAGATGGACGTCGCTATGGGAGGGCTCAGTCAAGCCACAATCGCGATTGAATGGGAGGGAAATGATGATGAACAGGCGAAGAATATTCAACTATTCCAGATCCTTCAGGACATTGACGAACTGCTGGCGAAAGAAGAATTGATTGGCCACCCGATTTCAATCTACAACCTTCTCGAAGCCTTGCCGGGGTCTGGCCCCGCAGCAACGCGAATTTCCATGCTCGATCTCTTACCGCCGTCGTTAAAAAGGAGTTATTACACTCCGGAAAACAGAATGGCCCAAGTCAAATTCCGAGTACAAGATTTAGGAATCGCTACCTACGGCCCAGTCTTTCAACGAATCCAAGAGGGAACAAATGAAATCATTGCCAATTATCCCGACTTTTCAATGAGTCTCGACGGGGCACCAATTTGGCGATGGGAGAATATTTATCAAATCGTCGTCGATCTCGTCACTAGTCTCGGGACCGCGGCGATCATCATTTTCTTCATTCTTGCCTGTGTCTACCGATCCCTGAGAATTGGAATCATTTCGATTCTCCCCAACCTATTTCCGCTCTGCGTTGCAGGAACTTATTTAGCACTCACGGGTCAAGCATTGGAAATTGTCACCGTTTGCGCGTTTACTTGCTGCCTGGGCATTGCCGTGGATGATACGATTCACTTTCTGACACGTTACGTCGAAGAGAAAAAGGAGACCAGTGATGAGTCTGAAGCGATCCGAAAAGCATTCACCTCTGTCGGCACGGCTCTGATCATGACCACGCTAGTCCTCGTCTGCGGTTTTATGACGGTAATGATAAGTGAAGCGAGAGAGCATCGCATTTTTGCTTCGATGGGTGCGATCACCGTCGCTTCGGCTCTCTTTGGGGATCTCGTTTTCTTACCGGCAATCCTTAAAACATTCCCCGGTAAAAAACGGACGAAGGCCAAGCAAAAAACCGAAGCGTAACCCGCCACTTCGGCTTCAGGTCAGTCCAAAGCTGCGACGATTAGCCCGTCGGCAGCCAACTCAGCCGCCAAAAGGAGGGGATTCCAAAATGGCAGCACCAACCTAGGTAAACTTTACGGGCTAATCATTTCTTGCTGGCATTCATGTATTGATAATGTCGAACATACGGTTAATGCAGCTTTTATAGCTGGTATCAGTTTCACAACGGGTTTGCTCCGCTGGAAACAGGTTCTTGATTCGAATGACTAGCCGCTTTCGAACCAACACGACAACCAAATTACCGTAAAACCTCAGTCAGCCCAAAACCCGTCCATTTGCACTGTTCGTTGACAGTGCCATTGAGGAGGAAAAACTCCATGATCCGTCGTCTATTCGCCGTTGCAATTTGCGTATGTGCTTTCGCAGTCATCGGTCAGTCAACCGCACAAGCTCAACAACCCGCCTACGGTGCCAGTTGGGGCCAACAAGGCTCACGTAACATGGACCGGTTCTATCACTACCCGTATGTTACCTACCCTCAGAACTATTACGGGAATGAGTACTTCCGAAGTGCTGACAGCCTGTACCATCGCTACCCCGCAGAAATGCGAGTTCCGGTATACAACAAGCAGTGGCACAACTACTATCCGTCACCTCGACGTTACCATTTCGGTCACCACTTCCTAACAGATGTGTTTTAAGCCAATTGCTTTAACACAGTTTGACCAAGCAAAACCTCAAAAGCCATCGAAGAACATCGATGGCTTTTTTGCTGGTTAAACCAACTGTGAACTCCAACCGCCTTAATAAAGGCGAATTGCATTGGCAAACTCAAGGGGTGCTGTGTTGAACCATTAATTACTGCCTGCACGATTTGCTTGTTCATAAACTGCCTGCAGCAACGCTTCGACATCCTTGAAATTCTGTTTGCCTGCAAGTGGCTCCTCTAGCAATTTGCGCGCGTCCGACTCGCTGTGCCCCAGCGCCAGTAGAACTTGGAATGTTTCATCCACGATACTGCGTTCGACATCACTCTCATGCTGAGTCGGATCCTGCTGCACCAGCAACGCAAACTTGGCCATTTTGCGACGTAGTTGAGCGACTATTTTTTCTGCCATCGCCGGCCCAATCCCAGGTAGCGTCGTGAGTGATTTAACATCCTGTTCTTCGATCGATTTCGCAATATCCTGAACTGGCCGAACCATAGCCTTGAGCGCTTTTTTCACACCAAGTCCGGGCACCGAACAAAACAGCTCAAAAAACTGACGCTCAATCTGACTATTAAATCCAATCAACCGAGGCGTCATCCGGCCTCCTTTTTGCGGATTGCCGTCGATATATTGAATCGTGTAGAGGCTGACCTTTTCACCGACACTCAATTGAAGATGCCTGCGAGTAAAATCGGGAACGGCAACTTCGTATTCAAAGGGATCGATCCCGATCGAAACTGTAGTTTCCTGAAGTGCCAAGAGTTGGCCAGTTAATTTGGTAATCAAGAGGTCGCTTTCATAGCTTAGACTTTAAGTAAGAGTGGCTGTTCGCAACGATAAAAAATAATGACAAAGCGCAATCGCCAACGCGTCGGCAACATCAGCCGGTTCGGGAATTTCTCGCAGATTCAACTGTCGTGCAACTGCATGTTGAACTTGCACTTTGGGAGCACGACCGTTCCCAGTGAGTACTTTTTTTATTTGTGTCGCAGCATACCCGTGCAAAGGTAATTCATTTTGCCCGACAGCCAAACTGATCACTCCCCGCGCATGCCCCATAATGATAGCCGTTTGGGGACGTTCGTAGTGACTATACAAGTTCTCTAATCCTACGCAGTCGGGTTTGAGTGATTCAATCACATCAGTAATCCCCTGATGAATACTATTCAAACGGATTGGAAAACTATCGGTTCGCTTGCTTCGAATCACGCCCGCTTCCACGACCGAAATCTCTTTATCGCGAACCGAAATCACACCGTAACCGGTGATATTTAACCCCGGATCAATTCCGAGAACGCGTATTTCCTGAGAGGCCGTCATCGATTACACCGTCTTACACAAAAGCACAACACATTCCGCCATGATTACCTCATGTAGTCCAACGGTTCCCACGCCTTCGCCTGTTTTTGCTTTGACTCCCACTTGATCGGGGGCAATCTCTAAAATCTCTGCGATCCGTTTTGCGATCTCCCTTTTCACGGGCGACAACTTTGGTTTCTGAGCGAAAATAATACAATCGATGTTATTGATTCGAAAACCGGCACCCGTCACTTTTGCCAATGCGGTTTTTAGCATTTCACCCGAATCCCTCATCTTATTCTGAGGATCAGTATCGGGGAACAATTCACCGATGTCGCCCATCGCCGCTGCACCGAGAATGGCATCGGTCACCGCATGCAGGAGTACATCGGCATCACTATGCCCCTCAAGAGAGTGACTATGATCAATATCGATTCCACCAATTCGCAATGGCCCGCCCAGTTTCAAGCGATGCGTATCGTGACCGATTCCAATTCGAAGGGTATCTTGATTCACGCTGTCTATCCCTCAGTAAAGTCTCGTCGCTAAAAATGTAACCCGCCGTTGGATAAACGAAAACCTCAATCTAATTGGTTAATTTAAATCCATCGTTTTCCAGCAGCTTGCTTGAAATTCTAAATACGGAAAACCAAAAGTGCTGTATTAGGCCATTTATCGCCCCCAGACGGGCTTGGCATGGCATCTCTGAGTGGCGGATCCATGATTCGTGGTCATCTGGAAAACATCCAAGCCGAATTCTAGTCGCCTTTTGGTTGCCGACAAACCGTTTTATAATCCAGCCATGCCAACCATTGAAATAAAAAACTTGTCAAAAACCTATCGGGTCTACCAAAAACAGGAAGGCTTGATCGCTTCGGTTCGCGGGCTTTTCCACCGTGAATACCGTGAAGTTCACGCGGTCAACGACATTAACCTGACCGTCGAAGAGGGCGAATTCGTCGCTTTCCTCGGTCCAAACGGAGCGGGCAAAACAACAACACTTAAACTACTATCGGGAGTGATCAATCCCGACCAAGGCTCCGTCAAGGTGTTAGGCCACGTTCCTTGGGAACGCGAGAACGAATATCGTCGCAAATTTGCCTTGGTGATGGGGCAAAAAAACCAACTGTGGTGGGACCTGCCTGCCATGGAATCCTTCCGGCTCAATCAACACATCTACTGTGTCCCCAAAGAGGAATTCGAGCGGACGCGTGACGAGTTATGCGAAATGCTCAACGTCACCAACTTACTGGGTCGGCCCGTTCGCGAATTATCGCTCGGCGAACGGATGAAGATGGAGTTGATAGCCGCGCTGATCCATAAACCAGATGTACTTTTTTTAGACGAACCGACCATTGGTTTGGATGTCGTCGCGCAACACAAAATTCAGGAATTTTTAAAAGCGTATCAACAAGAGCAAAACAACACGATTTTGCTAACCAGTCATTACATGAAGGATATTGAAGCACTGTGCAAACGCGTTGTCATTATCGCTAACGGCTCGATTTATCACGATGGTTCACTCGAAGACATCGTGGATCAGTTCAGTGGAGACAAAATAGTAACGCTCCAGTTTCACGATGATCGCTCACTCGAAGCCATCTCAAACATCCCTAATCTAATTGAGATCGACGCGCCTAAAATAAAATTTCGAGTGAACCGCGACGAGGTAGGGCGGGTGCTCAGCCAGATTCTGTCAGAACATGCCGTTGACGACATCGTGGTCGAAGACCCACCTCTCGAAGAAGTGATTTCAAATGTATTTTCGCAAGCGGAAGCAAAAGGTCGGCGCGAGGCAGAACCACTCTCTAAATCAAGGTAGCGACTGATCGATCCATGCGAAGCATGTTCCAGAAGAATTTGCTGCTCGCCGACCGACAGCTTTAATGAAGACCACCCCATCCAGAACTTACTTCTTTTTATTTAAATTCATCGTCTTTATTTGAACACGGCACGAATGCTCGAATCCGCATTAACCTGGTGGACGTTTTTCAAAATCTCGATTAACGAGCGTTTGATTTACCGCGCAGATTTTATGCTTGGAACTCTGATGCGGTTCCTTCCGACCCTCACGCAGATCTTCTTGTGGTGGGCGATTTACGATGTAATTTCCAACGCTGACACCGCTGACTCCGCGGCTGGGCCTGATGGGAATATCGCAGGCTATAAATACGGAGACATGGTCGCCTATTACCTACTCGTCATTATTAGCCGTGCTTTTTCCAGTATGCCAGGCCTTACTGGAGGTATTGCGAATCAAATTCGCAACGGAGAAGTCAAAAAGTTTTTGATCCAGCCGGTCGATATGCAGGGCTGTTTATTGATGCAGCGGATCGCTCACAAACTGGTTTATTACTTGATCGCGATATTGCCATTCGCGCTTGTCTTTTTCCTTTGCCGCGACTTTTTCATCGAAGGTTGGCCGCCGCCAAATGTACTTGCCGTGTTTTTCGCCTCACTATTCCTCTCTTTCCTTCTCGGGTTTTACCTAGAGTGTTGTATTGGCCTTATCGGTTTTTGGTTTTTAGAAGTCACTTCACTGACTTTTATTTATATGCTGATGAACTTTTTATTGTCCGGGCACATGTTTCCTCTGGAGTTGTTACCAGCCGAACCATTTAACATTCGACAGCTTGTGGAATACCTCCCATTCAAATATTTAGCCTATTTCCCAGCAGCTGTGTTTCTTGGAAAAATAGAAGGCGCTGAACTCTATCGGGGCCTGCTGGCAGAGATTGGCTGGGTCGTTTTCTTTATCGTGCTCTCACGTGTTTTGTGGCACCGCGGCATCAAGCGATACAGTGGTTACGGTGGGTAAATCGAACACGCAGCAGCCTCCCTTGTTTATTCAATTTCAAATCTTGATCGATCACCATTTCATCGACCTCCGAATTAAACCTCCGAATTAACTTAGTTAAAAACAAATAGTGCACCCCTCTTACCTAAAAGTATTTTTGACGTTCGCGAGAAACTCGCTTGTGCGAGACATGTCGTTTCGATTGAATTTCATCTTGCAGTGTCTTTCATCCATGGCATGGGCCGGAATGAACTGGGGTTTGTTTAAAATCATTTACCGGCACACGGGTGAAATTGGATTGGACTCCGGTTGGCATGAGCATGAGTTCTTTATATTCCTCGGTACCATTTGGATTATCAACAGTCTGATCCAAACTCTATTCATGGCGAATGCCGCAGAATTCAGCGAGTTAATCCGCACTGGCAATCTCGATTTCGCGCTACTCAAACCGATTGATACTCAGTTCTTAATCTCCTTTCCAAGAATCAATTGGTCCCAACTACCCAATGGAATTCTGGGCGTCGTGCTAATCGCGCACTCACTACGCGAACTGATGGGAGAACGAGAGATCTATTTCTCCGTCTTTAGCATTCCCGCATTTCTCTTTTTCATTGGTTGCGGTGCTGTCGTGATGTACAGCGTGATGATCTGCCTTGCCTCAACGAGCATTTGGTTTGGCAGGAACCAAAATCTCTACAACTTTTGGTTCTACATCACTAATTTCTACCGCTACCCGATGGAAATTTATCAGCGAAGTGGCGTCGGCATGGCTCTCTGGGGGACATTCACATTCGTCGTACCCATCTTGGTTGTGTCCAATATTCCGGCTCGAATTTTGGCTCAACCCTTGGGAACACCATGGAAACCATGGGAATGGGGATTGGCAGCCTATGCCATTATCGGCTCTATCTGGAGCCTGATGGCAAGTCGTTGGGTATTTAAGCGGGCTTTAAAAAGTTACCGAAGCGCCAGTAGCTAAATTAAATCTCCAATTCTACACACGCTCACCCCGTTCATCCACGAACAAAGGTCAGCTTGCAGCGATTAGGATCAGTCTGCCAAATTCACTAAGCCTACTGATTATATCGACTGCCACAATGATTCAGTTCTTAAGAGTAAATCAATCCGCCGTCTGTGCCGAATAACGCGGCAGTCTATCATTTCTCAATCTTATTTATCCGCAATGCCGAAGAACAAAAGGGTTCGTATTCGGATTTGCATGGATCTACTTTTAAAACGTAGCGACGTTTCCCAATTCCAGCACTCACCGGTGGATTCACCCAAAAATATTAAAATTTATGGGTTTCGGTTGATGAGATTCGACCGCCGACCGTTTAACCAAGTTATACTTGGGACAATAAATCATCCCGGTTACGAAAACTGGGCAAGATACAACTTAGAGATAGACCCCGAAAATTGATTGGCATTGCCAACTAATGGAGCTGTAACCACATGTCAAATCTTATTCCGATGGACGAAGCCGCAAGCATGCTTGGAATGACTGTCGAGCAGCTTACCGAACTTCGTTCGAATAACGAAATTTTCGGATATAAAGACGGTGCGAATTGGAAGTTCAAGCAAGCAGAACTCGAGCGTGTTGCCGGTGAGATGAATATCACCCTCAAGCCAGCCGGTGCCGCTTATGAGGAAGACTCTTCAGTCGAACTTGATTTGCCAGCAAGCGAATTGAGTGGCTCAATCAAGCTTGAGGACAGCGGTGAGGTTTTGGATGACGAACTGTCATTTGGCAGCAGCAGTCTCAGCCTCGCTTCGGAAAGCAGTAAGAATGCGGGGGATTCAGCCAACTTTCTTGATGACGATCCCGAGAAAGCAGATAGCCCTTCAGACACGGGGAAAATGCTAGGCGCTGAAAATGAGGAAGACCTTCTTTTATCACAAGACGATCTATTCTCTGACGAACTTTCTCTGGCCGATAGCACGTCCTTCGAAGAGAGTGCCGAATTAGATAGCGACTTTGAAGAAAGTGATTTGATTCTCGACGACAGCGATTCAAATTCAGAAATCATGCTTGATTCCAGCGCCAGTGGAATTGGTCTCGGTGACGAACCTCTGGAACTCGGAGGGTCTGACATTGACTCTTTAGAACTACCAGAAGATGACGACATGATCGTCCTCGATAGTGCTGCCGACTCAGAAGCAGCGACGATGATGCAGGAAGACGATTTCAACCTGACTCCTCTCGAAGCGTCCATGGACGAAGATGATTCAAGCGGATCACAAGTTATTGCTCTAGAAGACTCAGAAATTTACGCTGAAGAATCGGCTTCGACTGGCCTGGAAGACAGCGAAGCATTCGCTGCTTCGCCAATGATGATGCCTGAAGGTGGGTTTGACGATGGAATGCAATACGACGGCGGCATGATGCCCGCGGCCGTTGGACCTGCGGCCCTTCCAGAAGCTCCGTATACCATCTGGCAAGTTCTAAGCCTTGGCCTAGTTGCCTTTTTGCTTTTAACGGGTGGAATGATCGCCTATGGCCTGATCCAGAACCTTGGACTTCCCAATGACGAAGTCGTTAACGGAAGTGTAATGAACTTCTTCCTCGGACTAGTTGGCCAAAACGGCTAACCATTACGAGTCCATATCGTGGGCTCTTATGAAGCAACTCAAATGACCCCCGGCTATTTCCGGGGGTTTTTTCATGCAGTATTTGAAAAACGAGACCCTTCATCTTTGCTGATCGTTTTAGGCCACCGTTTTGTCGCGACAAAAGCCTGCCGGTCGTTGTCCAACCGCGCCATCAATAGTACGATTTCGACTGTTAAATTTCATTCCGAAACGGGTAGCCCCTCATGAGCCTGATGTCTGAGTTGATGCGTGAATCGGTTGACTATGCCGGGCTATTTCCACCAGCATCCCTGACACTGGACGCTGTAGTTGCTAATTACCACCAGTACGTCAATTCTAACGAACATTCGATGCTGGGCCGGTTGATTATCCCCGCATCGCGACTAAGTGAATACAGCGAGATCAGGCAATCTCAAGTGAGCGATGTCTCGGCACCCAATCGCCCCTGGCAGATCAGTGCACTCGTGCCACCAATAGAAGGCTTAGATGCAACAGATAGATTTCAAAAATTTGAGTCTGCGATAGAACTCATTCAAAAATTTAACACGCCCAACAACCAAGAGAATACCGCCAACGACTTGGTTGATGCGATTGAAGTAAAAACACCTAACCTTACTACCGTCGAAGCCACAATCGCCCGACTCCCGTCGGACATTCATTCATTCCTGGAACTCCCACACACCGAGGACCCCAGTGATTTAATTAATCGAATTGCAAGCGAACCCTCGGGGAAAAATCTATTTGCAAAAATTCGCACCGGAGGCACGGCGGCTCATTTAATCCCCACTCCAGAACAAGTGGCTAGATTCATTTGGAATTGCGCGAGCTCACGAGTGGCGTTTAAAGCAACCGCAGGCCTTCATCATCCTATTCGTAGCGATTATCGATTAACTTACGAATCCGATTCAAAAACCGCAACGATGTTTGGTTTTCTAAATGTCTTCTATGCCACCATGATGAGCTGGGAACATGCAATTAGTATCGATGAGCTGACAGAAATTCTGTCGGCAACAGAACCAACTCAATTCAGAGCCACCGAGAATGAGATTCTCTGGGGAGACCGCATGGTTCAAGCCGACCGAGTTAAAACGCTACGAAGCCAATCCATCATTTCCTTCGGCTCATGTTCATTCCTTGAGCCAACGACCGAACTCCAAGACATCCCGGGGCAGAGCCACAAGTCTCTCTTCCCTGCCTAAAACCAAACCGATTTGCCCAACTTACCGGAAAGAGCAACTCCCATGTACGCCCTCAATGCAACCCACTCTCGCGATTTAGTTTCCTGGGTTGAAAGCGCCAATCAACCCGGAACTGATTTCCCAATTCAAAATCTTCCTTATTGCGTCTTTCAAACTCCCGACAATCCTGCGTCGATTGGAATTGGGATTGGTGACCAAATCCTCAACTTGCGGGCGTGTGGCGAGGCAGGCTTGCTGAGCTCTGAGTTTGCCTTAGTCAGCCAACAAACCACGCTCAACTCACTGATGGCTCTTCCCCCCACGCAACAGACTCAACTACGGGCCAGAATCGTTGAGTTACTTAGCGAAGGCTCCCCAGACGCCGATAGAATTGCAAGCGATGCACTTGTCTCGCAAGCAAACGCTGATTTTTTATTACCCTGTAACATTGGTGACTACTCGGACTTTTACGCCTCGGTCTATCATGCTACCAACGTCGGTAGCATGTTCCGACCAGACAATCCGCTGCTACCCAATTACAAACATATTCCAATTGGCTATCACGGCAGAGCCTCAAGTATTGTCGTTAGTGGCACGCCTATTCGCCGCCCGGTTGGTCAACTCTCTCCTGCTGAACCTGGATCTGCACCTACCCGTGACGCATGCAAATTGTTCGACTACGAATTAGAGGTTGGCTGTCTTGTTGGACAAGGAAACCAGCTGGGCGACTCGGTCTCAATTGATGATGCCGAATCACATATATTTGGACTGACTTTGCTCAACGATTGGTCTGCCCGCGACATCCAAAAATGGGAATACCAACCCCTCGGCCCATTCCTGGCAAAATCATTCGCCAGTACGATCTCTCCGTGGGTCGTAACGATGGAAGCACTCGCACCTTTCCGATGCCCCGAATTCCAAAGGGACTCCGGAGATCCTCGTCCGCTGGATTACCTTGCGAGCGACTCCAATTCGCAATTTGGAGGAATCGACCTGCAACTCGAGGTCTACCTTTTAACCGAACAAATGCAACAACAGGGATTCGAGCCCAAACTCCTGACGCGAGGAAGTTTCACAAACCTCTACTGGACCTTCGCTCAAATGTTGACCCATCACAGTAGCAATGGGTGCAATCTACGCCCCGGAGATATGCTGGGAAGCGGTACGGTCAGCGGCCTGACGCGCGACTCCAGAGGATGCATGCTTGAACTAACCTGGGACGGCGATCAACAAAACGCTTTACCCGGAAGCCAGAGAACACCAATTAAACTTCCAACGGGTGAGGAGCGGAAATTCCTCGCCGACGGTGACAGCGTGATTTTCCGGGGATTCTGTGAAACCAGTGACCATCGGCGGATCGGATTTGGGGTTTGCATGGGACAAGTCCTACCGGCTGCTCAAACAGAGTAAAACATTCCACAAATTGCATCTGCAAATCGTTCAAAGCCATTTCAAACTGGCTTCACCGCGTTCCCGTTGGAGAAATAAGATAGAATAAGACGACTGACAACTGGATGGCGGGAGCCAGTTTTTCAAAACATGCCAGTTAAAACTGGCTAAGATAATCGCATAGGAGATTCGAGTTGTAGACTTGCAAGGGACTTTCCATTGGTTAATCCAATGCAGAAGTTTACGAAGCCTGAATAACTTGGGCAGACACCACGGATCGCTGTGACAAATTGGCCACAACCACATTTTGCGAAACTCGTGATATAGAGCGACACTTGCTCGGTTAATATAATTCACAGATCGCGTTTTTTAACCAATTAAAACTGTGATTTAGACATCTTAACTGGGGACATAAACAGGACATCCAGTCGGACAAAACTTGTCCACATTTAATATTGCACAACTGGGAAATGCCCAAGGAACAATCGGTTAGCGCGTGAATAAATTAAACAGAACCATCGCTTTAGGCTCCATAACAGTCCTCCTCCTTTCGCTCCATCTGGGATGTTCCAAGGAAGACGAAATTAGAGTTCAAACAATTCCCAAAGGGCGATCCGACTTAGCAAAGCTTCGGCAAGCTACACTGCCTCCCATTAATTCCTCCTTGGCGAGTACAAACCAATCGACTCGGATGGTCGTCGCAGTGTTTCAGAACCCCGAGGCAACTTGGTTTTTCAAAGTTTCGGGGCCGGCAGAGCAAGTCGCGGCTACCGAAAAATCCTGGAGACCTTTCCTGGACACGATCTCTTTCGATGGCAATAAGCCCTCTTGGGATATGCCCAGCGACTGGGTTACTGGTACTGAAAAACCGATGCGATACGCGACGCTCAAGATTGGCTCATTTTCACCTCCACTGGAAATGGCAATCTCGAGTTTGGGCCCAAAGCAAGATCTGCTACTCAATGCAAACCGTTGGCTTGGCCAAATTGGATTACCGCCAACCAACTCCGAGAATTTGAAGACGACGATCGAACCAATAAAAACTGAAAATGTCGAATTTCTCTTGTTTGATAAAACGGGGCAGGGCTCTGGTAAAATGACTCCTCCCTTTGCTGGAGGGGCACAACCGCCACGGCAACCTGTCCAACCTCCCGCACGGGCTCCCAAGCCAAACGTTAGTTTTGAAACTCCATCAGGCTGGAATGCTGGGCCGACCAATTCGATGGTAAAAGTCAGACTAACCAAAGAAACCGATGACGGAAAAGCTCAGATCACTGTCATCGAAATGCCGGCATCTGCCAATACATGGGAACCCAATGTTCAACGATGGCAGCAACAATTTGGCCTAGGCGGACTCTCTGCATCTGAAGTCAGCGACCGCGTATCAGACATAACCGTTGGTGGTGTTGCAGGAAAAATCGTCGACCTCATCGACATGAATTCTGATTCAGATAGTGGCGGCATCGCTGCGATGGTCAAGCAGGGAGATTCAGCTTGGTTTCTAAAATTGTCTGGCGAAAAAAACTTAGTTGATGCCAACCGCGAATCATTCAAAGCATTCCTCAATACGCTACAGTTCAAATAATTTTTTAAAATTCAGTCTTGAAAATCCTGAATCAGAAATAGAGCGTCCCCATGGCTACGAGTACCGTTAGCAACAAGGCATCCGCCCGAACCCAACCGATTACTTTCATCGACGTTGCCAAGGCCGTCATCATGCCGCTGGCTTCATTGAAACTAACGGTGTTTCTGTTGGTGCTCGCGGTCTTCATCACGTTCGTGGCCACCTTGGACCAAACACGGAGTGACGTCTATATCGTCAAAATGAAACATTTTGACAACTTCTTTGTCGAAGTTCCTTTCCAAACATTTTTCGTGCCTCGCTGGTTTCCCGATCGCCAGAACATCCCTGGCAGCTTTTACCTACCCAGCGGATTGACCGTGCTCGTCCTGATGCTGATGAATCTTTCCGCAGCACACCTGCTTCGATTCCGTCTTCATGCCAAAGGCAAAACATTGCTGGTTGGGCTACTTGCGACAGCTTTCTCTGCATTTCTGACGTGGGCTATTATTTTTAGCGGTCAGGGTGGCCAGGGCATGCAAAACAGTCCCCCGCTCTCATGGCAACAACTTTGGACAATCATGCAGATTGGAATTTTACTGCTTGGAATTGGTTCCATTTATGCCTGCGTTAAGATGGAAAAAGATCGCAAAATTGAACGGATCTTACTGGGTCTTTCTTCGCTGATTTTAATCGCTGTTTTTGGCGGTACGATGCTGCTGGGTGAAGATGCGTTCATTGGAGATTCTGCCATGCGCATTTTATGGCAACTCATCCAGGCCACTGTCGCTGCCTTGGTTGCTTACGCCGCCTGCGTCATTCTGTTCCGTCGCAAGGCCGGAATTGTCCTTCTTCACCTTGGTGTTGCCGGTTTGATGCTCAATGAAATTTACGTTACGACAACAAACGAAGAACAGCGAATGTCAATCGTTGAAGGACAAACAATCAGCCATGCGATGGACATCCGTGCCACCGAGATGGCCATCATTGATGTCTCGGATCCAGAATTCGACAGTATTATTGCTATTCCGGGAAAGGAACTTGAAAAGCAGAAATTAATCGTTTCTGAAGAACTGCCTTTTGACGTGAAATGCCTGCAGTACATTCCAAACTCCGACATCACCAGAATCAACACCAGCGACCTCGTCAGCAATGCCGGTATCGGTTTGGAATGGAAAGCGACTTCGATTCCCATTTCGACGGGTACTGACACCGATCAAGCGGTCGATTTTGCTTCTGCTTACGTTGAGTTATTTAAAGATGAAAAATCGCTTGGCGTCTATTTAATCACTCAACTCAATGACCCTAGTCAAGACAACTCGGTGACGGTGGGCGACAAAACTTACCAAATAGCATTACGATTTAAAACCGAGTACAAACCCTACGCAATCACTCTCAATGATGCCCAACGGGAAAACTATATCGGGACAACGACGCCTCGCTTTTATGGTTCGGAAATCCAACTGGAGGATTTTGAATCGGGAATTTCAAGCGAACAACTTATTTGGATGAACAACCCACTCCGCTATTCGGGTGAGACTTTTTACCAAAGTCAAATGAGCGAGCTTGCCAACGGGGACCAAATCTCTATTCTGCAGATTGTAAAAAACAAAGGCTGGATGATTCCCTACGTTTGCTGCATGTTCTCAGTCGTCGGCCTACTTGCTCAATTCGGTAGCTCACTCCTAGGTTTTTTAGAAAAAAGCAGAAAATCACCTCGGTCGACTAAATCCCCGGACCTCACGAGCGACATTGCCTCAAATGAGCATGGTACTGGTCGCTTCTCAGCCTATACCTCGGGAAAACGAAAGTGGGTCATTCCCATTGCTTTCTGTTTATTGATGGCAGGATGGAGCCTGAAAGAGGGAGCCTCTGATTCCAAAAAGGCTATCGTCAAAGACATGCGACTCGACCGATTTGGCGAGATTCCAATCACAATCAATGGTCGAGTCCAACCACTCGATTCGTTTGCTCGAAATACAGCGAGACAGCTAAGTAAACGAGAAGCCGTTGCAGACGGCAATAATCAAAATCAGCCTGCAATCCGCTGGCTTGCAGACAATCTTTTTGAGGCAGAAGGATTCGATCAGTATCGCGTCTTTCGGATCGAAGATTTAAGCATCATCAATGCGTTAAGCCTTCCGTCAACTTTGACCGAATCGAGAGCAAGGAAATTTAAATACACTTTTGCGGAAATATTGGCTGCAGACAACGAACTCAAGAAACTGTTGCCCAATCGACAGGCGAGGGACGAAGATTGGACTGTTTTCCAGAAACGTCTTCTGAGTGTTCGGGACGCTTTGCAAAAAGTCTATGGCTTAAAACTGATGCTCGGCCCAGTGAATTCAACCGACTTAAACAATCTCCCAATTCTCGAAGGTCTTGAGGAAGCAAGCCGTAATATTGAGTCACCCTTGATCCCACTGATCCTTCCCACTTCTGGGGAAGAGCTTCCATGGGCGTCTTTTTTTTCCGGTCGATCCAAGGCGTGGTTAGCCACGGTCGCTGCGAAATTCGACTGCAAAACGACAACAGAATTGAGCAAGGTCATCGTAGAATTAGAGATCCTTCCAATTATTAAGCCGCAGGTTGTGCGTGCGGCAAGCATCGGTTTCCTACTCGAAGATCCCATCATTCGTCAGCAACTTGAAACATCAATTGGAACAACTGACAGAGAGCAAATTGCAAAGTTTCTTTTAGATAACTGGGACCAAATCCCAGCCGCGACTCAGGCTGCGATTGAAAGCAGTGACAATCCACTTGTTGACTCTCTTGTTGCCCAAAACGTCGCCGTCGCCGAGAAAAATCTGGCCGCGAATATTTTAGAAATAAACAACGGCGAAACCGAGATTAAACAAGACAATAGCAAGTTCTACGAACTGCTAACGAAACTTAGTCCAGCTTATCTCTCTCAGGATTCGACAGCGTTTAACACGGCCGTGGAAGACTATTTGGCAGAAATTAAAGCAACACAGCCAACCGGTTACAGCAGCCGAAAATTTAGCGTCGAAAAAATTTACAACAGTTATTCACCGTTTTACCTTGCCACTGCGATTTACTTATTGGCGTTTATTACTGCTTGTTTTGGCTGGATTGGACTACACCAACTCTGGAATCGCGTTTCAAGTTCGTTAATCATTCTGGGACTAGGCTGGCAAATTACGGGCTTGATTTTCCGGGTAATTATTTCCGGTCGACCTCCAGTTACCAACCTCTATTCTTCCGCCCTATTTGTCTCGATGGGGTTAGTCATTCTGATGTTGATTGTGGAGCGAATCACAAAACTTGGAATCGGAAATGTAGTTGCCTCCCTCGGCGCATTACTGGCTTTGATTTGGGCTTGGACAATGACGATTGTTGATGGAGATACGTTCACTGTGATGGTCGCCGTCCTGGACACTCAGTTCTGGCTCTCCACCCACGTGATCTGCATTTCATTGGGATACAGTGCGACCTTTGCGGCAGGCATGCTCGGCTTCGCCTACCTAATTGGTCTCTTGGTAACGCCTGCATTTGCAACAGTTCAAAGACGTCGGTCATTCGTCAACTTGATTTATGGCATCGTCTGTTTTGGCCTGTTTTGCAGCTTTTTTGGAACGGTTTTAGGTGGTCTTTGGGGCGACGATTCGTGGGGCCGATTCTGGGGCTGGGATCCTAAAGAAAATGGCGCATTGATGATCGTGCTGTGGAATGCAGTTGTCCTTCACGCTCGTTGGGGAGGCCTCGTGAAAGATCGTGGAATTGCTGCTCTGGCGATACTCGGCAATGTGGTCGTCCTGTGGTCCTGGAAGGGAGTCAACTCGATGGGAGTCGGACTTCACGCATATGCCGGCACCGAGGATGACACCATGCAGAAAATCATCATGGTTGCGGGGGCACACGTCGTTGTTGCCGCGTTTGTTTTCATTCCCGTGAAATTCTGGATGAGCTACGCGCGCGAAGCTGCCGACAAGAAAATTCTCAGCTAAAAGCTCTCGGCCCAAACGAAAAAACACTGCGACTTACTGCTCAACCTCAGCAGCGTAATCACTCCATGCTTTGTTGATTGCACCTGCGATGTCAAGATTGCGGGTATAGGTAAACAAATATTCACCATCAATCGGTCGTGGAGCGGATTCAGAATTGGGATAGAGATTAGCTTGCCAGCGAGACAAAAGGCCTCCTTCGAATTCACATTCAACCAATTGAACCGACGCTGATTCGGCGGCGTCCTGCGACACCGATGCCGCCAAGCTAACTTGTTCGAACCAACCTTGCAGAGACACATTCGAAATGCTCGCTTTGGGTTGAGAAAGCACCTCTCCTTTGAATAGAGCATCCGGCCCGAGAGTCGCTGGCAGGTCGACAAAAGTGTTTTTCAACAACCAACAAGGAATTGCAGATCCATTGGTGTTTAAATTAAAGCCAAGGCCATCCGCATCCTTTCGATTAATTTCCAACTCGACAAACCCGTTGACGTCGCTTTCCTTACCAATCTTAAAGGTTGCTGCCGCAAAGGCTTCAGAATGATTAGCATCCGAATTGCCAAATTCGACCCGAAAATCGGACAGCACAATCTGTTCTCCCAATCGGACTGCGGGATTTAATTGAAATGAATTTGTCCTCGCGAACAGCCGATCAGCTTCAACCGCTAATTGTTTTTTGATTACGAGGTCCTGCTTAAACTCAATTAACAGGCGTTTCCTAATCGAACGTTTTCGAACGATGTTCTGACGAATATTTTCAATGAACAATGCGATCCCCTTATCGGAAACTCCCGTCACCTTGTTTGGAATCACAACACGATCAAATTGTTTGCCAAATTCGATTCTAGTTTCAACGGTTTCTAAAATTGACTCACCGTCGACATTTAGAAATTCTACGCCTCGAAGAATGACAGTGTACGGGCCAGGAGTTTCTACCGAATCAATCCGAGTCGTTAGCCCTAAATTGGCCTGGATCTCACGCTCCCACGTCACTGCCGTTTGTGGGTGAAAAATCCAATAACCGACGGAGGCAGTTGGAAACGCGCATAGAATCAGAAAGAGAATTCGGCACACAGCTCTGCGCTGATTGTCGCTCATTTTCCTGACTTCCTTGCCAGCTAATTGATAGTTGATTAACGACGGCTTGCGTGAAAAACAGCTCCATCTTCCGTGACTTTAGAACGGGATCCCGTGCCTCACAACCGCACAAACCCTCCGCCTTCATAATCTTGATGTTTTTCACTGAAAACACCAATAACGATTTGTCACTTTTCCCCAGCCATTTCATGAAAAAGGTCCCATCGTGCCTTCATTTCCTGAATGCTATCACCCCCGAACTTATCGACCATCGCCGCCGCAATCTCAAATGCAACCACGCTCTCAATAATGATGCTGGCAGCAGAAAGAGCACAAACATCGCTTCGCTCGTAGCTCGCCTTACTCGGCTCCTTGGTTTCCATATCGATGGACTCAAGTGGTGTTTGCAGTGTGCTGATCGGTTTTTTAGCAGCCCGAATGACCAACGGCTGGCCATTGGTCATGCCAGCTTCCAGCCCTCCAGCATTGTTGGTCGGCCTAACATAACCCAAATTTGCAGTGGACTTCTCACTCGCCTCGTATTGAATTCCATCATGGACATGGCTCCCCGGTAACCCCGCCGCCTCAAATCCCATCCCAATTTCAACACCTTTGATTGCCTGAACAGCCATCACGGCTTGGGCGAGTTTTCCATCAAGTTTTCGATCCCATTGCGCATGAGTTCCAAGCCCAAACGGCAACCCCTCGACTACGACTTCAACGATCCCCCCAAGTGTGTCACCCGCCTTTTTTGTTTCATCAACCAGCGACTTAGCCTCACCATCGAGAGCGGGATCTAGCGAATAAATCTCACTTTCGTTACGCCATGCCTTTCTCTGAGCAAGGGTTCCTGTTTTCGCCGGAATTTTCAATCCACCAAGCTGCACGACATAGCCAAGTGTTTGAATTCCGAAAGACTCCAATAGCTGTTGGCAGAGGGCGCCGGCGGCAACCCGAACGCAAGTTTCCCTCGCACTCGCTCGCTCCAATATTCCCCGCATCGAACTGAGATATTTTAACGAACCGCTCAGGTCACCATGTCCCGGGCGCGGGCGAGGCAATTCCTTGAGCCGCTCCAGCTTGTAATCATTGTTAGGCACCTGCAGCGTAATGGGGGCCCCCAAGGTAACTTTATTCCATACCCCGGTTAAAATATCGACATGATCCTGCTCAAGGGTTTGACGTTTCCCTCGCCCATAGCCGCCCTGTCTCATAACCAGCAATTCATCGATTTTGTCGGTGTCTATCTCAAATCCGGCAGGAAATCCATCAATTAAAGCTAGGAGGCACTTTCCATGGGATTCGCCGGCAGTCCAGTATCGAAGCATGATCTTGTTTGCGTTTCTTAGGAGGGAAATGATTTCGCCCGAATCTCACGATTCTTGAGTCACTGCCATTCTAAACCAATCAAGTGTGGTTGGCAGCAGGGATTACAACCGTTCGAATAGAATCGCTGTCACAAACACTAATTCCGATTCACCCATGAAGTTTATTCAAAAACATTGGTTTTTAGCTTCCCTTCTTCTATTAATGGCGATGGGATTTCAATTTGCCAACCCGTTTGAAACACTCGCAGAGATCGAATGGCTAAAATGGTCAGTTGTCTCAGTAACCATGTTTCTGATGGCCTGGCCGTTGGAATTTGGAAAACTACAACAGTCAATTGCGCGTCCCGCTGCACCGTTACTGGGAGCCGCATTAAACCTGATTTTAATTCCATTGCTGGTCTGGCCACTCGCCGCATTAGCTGGAGCAGAACTGGGGCCCGGTATTATCATTACGGCGGCGACCCCAAGCACTCTCGCCTCCGCAGCCGTTCTTACCCGTTATGCAGGTGGAGACGACAGCGTTGCTGTGATGGTTACCATCTTGACCAATGCGACCTGTTTTTTTGTGATGCCCTTCTGGATCTTCCTGCAAACTGGTGACCAAATTGATGCGTCCCAACTCGTAAGCACAATTTACAAACTGTTTTTTTATGTTGTCGTTCCGATTGCCCTCGCGCAGATCGCCCGCCGCCATCGACCCTCGGCGGCCTGGGCCACCCAGGCAAAGCCATTACTTAGCAAACTTGCACTAATTGGCGTTCTGGCAATGGTTTTTCTTGGGGCGGTAAAAATGGGGCTTCGATTTGAAAAGCAAACCGACTCGCCGATTTCGATTGGAGACTTTTTAACCACCGCCGTTATCCTAATTTCGGTACACATAACTGTTTTCTGGCTGGGCATTTTCATTGCCAAAACAATCGGTCTTCCCCGTCCCAAACAAATCGCAGTTGGCTTCTCAGGCAGCCAAAAGACGCTCATGATCGGACTCTCCACCGCGGTCAATTTAGGATTCAATATTATCCCCATTGTGATGTATCACTCCTTACAACTGATCGTAGACGCAGTATTCGCAGAAAGGTTGAAGGGAAATGATTCTCCAGAGCTTTGAATTCCCAAGATAGGGGCAATCTCGCCTCCCCTCGGCTTGTTCTTATTTTTCCCGATTGATATATTTTTACTGTCTTAAACGGTCAGAAATATGCCACGTAACAAATCTAAATCCTTCCGTCGTTCATCCGCCCCTGCTGTTGAATCGCTTTTCGAGTCTTAGCCGGCGAGCAAGTTGCACCGTCGTTGACCTACCCACTGGCACTCCGAACCAACCGCTTCGGTTTCGGAAAGCACCCTCTAACAAGGCAAACAAAATGCGCGAAATGCTCGATGAGAAATTAAAGCGATTTGAAGAACTCGAACAACAACTGAGCGACCCCGAAGTCCAATCAAATTCCTCCAAAATGGCTGCGGTGGCCCGCGAGCACGGGTCACTTGCAAAATTAGCAACAAAGTATCGACGGTTCACCGACCTACTTAATGAAATTGACGAACTTCGGGAGATGGCGAATTCCAGCGATCTCGAAGAGCGAGAAATGGCTGAAGACGAACTCAAGACTACACTTGAGACCCGCGAAACCTATTGGGATGAATTGCTTGAAATGACGATTGGTGGGGAGGATGCCAACCGCTCCCGTTGTGTCATGGAAATTCGAGCTGGAACTGGTGGTGATGAAGCTGCATTGTTCGCCCGCAATCTCTACGAGATGTACAGCAAGCATTGCGAAGTGAAGGGCTGGAAATTCTCCGCGCTTGAATCAAGCACCACCGAACTAGGAGGTTTTAAAGAAGTCACCATTTCAATTGAAGGGGATGGTTGCTACCGAGAACTCCAATATGAAAGTGGTGGCCACCGCGTTCAACGCGTGCCTGACACGGAAACTAAAGGACGTGTTCACACTTCAGCGGCTACCGTCGCCGTGCTTCCAGAACCCGAAGATGTTGAAATCGAACTAAAACCAGACGACTACACCGTAGAAAGATATGCTGCTAGTAGTGGCCCCGGCGGACAGCATGTTAATAAAACTGCTTCCGCGGTCAGAATTACACACCACGAAACTGGCGTAGTCGTTAAGTGTTTTGAAGAACGTTCGCAACATAAAAACCTTGCCAAGGGGATGCGTATTTTGAAATCAAAACTATACGACCATCTCCAACGACAGGAAAACCAACAGCGGGCCGATCAACGCAAAAGTCTTGTCGGCTCTGGAGATCGTAGCCAGCGAATCCGCACTTACAACTTTCCCGAGAACAGAGTAAGTGACCATCGGATTAATTTAACCCTCTACAAACTTGACCAGATCATCTCAGGTTCCGTGCAATTTTTGACGGACGCGTTGATCGACCACGATCGCCAAACCTTACGATCGTCGATGTCCTTGGAATAATTCCGGCAGCCGAACCATCGTTACGGCGATCACATTTTTAAAATGAATTACGCATGCCCGAAACACCTGAACAAACTTGGACAATTAAACAACTGCTAGACTGGACGACCGATTTTTTCTCAAAATCGACGATGGGAAACGCTCGCCTGGAAGCTGAAGTTTTACTGGCCGAGGCGTTAGACTGTCAGAGAATCGAACTATACACGCGTTTCGATGAACAACCTCCAGCCCAACAATTGACTGAATTCCGCGCTTGGGTCAAACGTCGCGCCGCTGGAGAGCCCGTTGCTTATCTGGCTGGATACCGTGAATTTTACTCCCTCCGTTTTCAAGTTGATTCCAATGTACTGATCCCAAGGCCAGAAACCGAACACCTCGTTGTCGCCGCCGTGGAATTCGCAACCAATCTAAAAAGCGACCCTATTCGTATCATTGACGTAGGTACCGGCAGTGGTTGCATCGCCGTGACCCTTGCGACCCTGATCGAAAATTGCAAAATTGCCGCGACTGACATCTCCGAACCCGCACTCGAAATTGCGAAATCAAACGCCGCCCACCACGCGGTCGATTCTAAAGTACATTTCTTCGCGGGAGACCTTTTGGATGCGCTGCCTCAAGGCAGTAGCCCGGTCCACCTGATTGTCAGCAACCCTCCCTATATCGGCAAACTTGAAATATCCACCGTGGACGATCAAGTCAAAAATCACGAACCTGACATTGCGCTTTTTTCTGGAGATCATGGGACTGAAGTCATCCAGAGGCTAATCGACGATGCCGCCCAATTCTTACTCCCCGACGGCGCATTAATGTTTGAGACCAGCCCTATCATCATGGACCGCTGCGTTGCTTTCGTGCGGAACAACCAGGCTTATGCCGACGTGCGTGTCATTAAAGACTACAGTGGCCACGATCGAATCGTCGTGGCAACAAGAAATGGAAAATAGCCGAGAACTTAGTCTCAGGTTGTTAATCCGACAGCGTACTCTACCGTAAATTTATACGCCGATATTTTATATCCCTAGGCTCGCGGATGGTATTGCTGATGCACTTTCTTTAGGCGAGATTGGTCGACATGCGTATAAATTTGCGTTGTTGCAATACTTGCATGCCCCAGCATTTCCTGAACCTGTCGCAAATCCGCCCCCCCCGCAAGAAGGTGTGTCGCAAAACTATGCCGTAACGTATGGGGACTAATAGAAACGGATACGTCCGCGATCAACGCGTATTTCTTGACCAATTCCCAAATTGCCTCTCGTCTTAACCTGCGACCACCGCGAGAAAGAAACAACCAGTCTACTTCATTCGACCGAACCGCCTCCAACCGTGGCCGCTGCCTATTAAGGTAATCTGTCACTGCCTCAATTGCTGCATCTCCAAGAGGTACCATCCGCTGCTTATTGCCTTTCCCCTCGCACTTGCAATACCGCTCATCAAGATGTAAATCACGGAGTCGTAAATTGGAGACTTCCGAAGCTCGACAACCTGTGGCGTATAACATCTCCAAAAGCGCGCGGTCACGGAAATAATAGATTTCGATCCGTCGCGGCCCATTCAGAAATCGCTCTACCTCCCTAGGTGACAAAACCGAAGGAACTCGGTGCCACAATTTCTGACTGCCCAACAACTCGACTTTGTTGTCGACTAACAAACCTTCGAGCTGGAGATATCGGAAGAACATCTTAACGGCGACGATATGCCTCGCAATCGAAGCTGGGGCTAATTGTTGGGCATTCAAAAAACCCACAAAATCAGATAACTCCGTGATCGTCAAATCAGCTACCTTGCGATCTTCAAGCCAACCAATAAACCGCCGCATATCCCGTGAATACGCCGCGACTGTATTTTCCGCTAAATGGCATTCGGTTCTTAGGTAAAGCGTGAATGCTTCCGCATGACGAACCGTGGCATTGGCATCAGGAGCCTCTGCGTTGATCAACCGACGAAGTTTACCCTTTTTTAGTTTTTTCATTTCACAAACAAAAACAAAGCCGAAAACACCTAGAGGTATTTTCGGCTTTGCTTCCGACAAACATCGGAGTGGAATAAAAAAGAGCGATTCTGCGGAGGCACAGGTTACCCAAACGAAATAACCGCAAGCCCAACTGAAACCCGAGACGGGATTAGCCTAACCCAAATCAAAACCCATTCCCAACGTCTTTGAATTTGACTTTTTTGACAAGCGTTTTAATATCACCATTTTTCAAGACTTTTCCCGACACCGCTCCAATCGCTTTAACCGTGTACGAATACTTCAAGTTGTAAGCGATATCGAACTCAACTTCGGTTTCGGAACCTTGTTCGGGATCCCCATCAGCCGCCAACCGCTCTTCAACGATATTCGTAAGGTCAGGAAACATCGTCGCTTCGCGGAGCGTCTCGCTGTCGTCAACAATGATGCTTGAAATGTTTCCATTTTCGCCAGCTTCAAGGCGTACCGTGATTAAGTCAGGCAATTCTTCATCAAGTGAATCGGCGGATTCGGAAGCGAGTGGCATCTTGATATTGAAGTCACCTTCCATCGCTACCACTTTGAATGTCATGATAAAGAAAACAAGCAACTGAAACACGATATCAATCATCGCGGTCATGTTGATTTTGATTTCTTCTGGTTCCGAAATTGACATCTGCATGGACGTACTCTACTGGTTAATTCTATCTTTGACGCGAAGGCTAAAGCTCTGCAGTTCCGATTCCTGACACTTAGCGATCAATTCCTGGACAATCCCTGTCGGTGTGTCCTTGTGCGATCGAATGATCACGGCAATATCGGAAGGGTCACGAATGCCTTCTCGTGCCGCCGCATCAACCTGACGCGACAACAATGGATTCAGCACGTCAATCCCGTTCTTTTGCCCCTCAAACACCACATCGCCACTCGGTTCCAAATTTAAAATAATTTGATAATCCGGGCGAACCACTGGAGGAACGGCAAGCGCACTGCTTGGCAACAAGATCTCCTCGGCTCGATCCACTTCCGAAAAGTTAATCAGAAGCATGAAAAATGCGATCAACTGAAAAGTCATATCGATCATAGGCGTCAAATCGCCTTCGAGAATCTCAGTACTTTTTTTCTTAAATAATCTCATGGCACCACCGAAAAAAACAGAAAGGAAACAACCTAGTCTTTTTTCTTTCCAACTTTTTCAAATCGCCCCATCAGATTCTCACTAGTGATTCCAACCTCAAGCACAAGTCGCTGAACTCTATTTCGCAAAATATTGTAGGCAGCAATCGCTGGAATCGCGATTGCCAATCCAATTAATGTGGTCAACAAAGCAGTTGAAATACCCTCGGCGAGCTTGTTCGGATCGGGTGTGCCGCCACCGTTGGCAATTACATAAAACGAATTAATCATTCCATGAACCGTTCCAAAAAGACCAATCATGGGGCTGATCGTTCCGATCAAGGCTAAATAACTCAAGCGGTGATCAAGTTTCATGTTTTCATCGGCACCCACTTCCTGCATTGCTGCAACCGATGCCGAATAACTACTTGACAATTTTGCCAGGCCAGCGGAGAGAACATTTCCAAGAAACGACTCATCCGTTTTGGCTAACTCGTAGGCTTCTTGATATTGCTTCTCTTCTAGATGCGCTTCAAATCCATCAATCAAATGTTGAGGACAAACATATTCTCGTCTCGCCGACAGCAAGTTCATGATGAACAAAGCAACCAAAATAAATGAGAGGGAGAGAAACACAAGAATGTAAGTCCAACCGAGAGAATCGGTTAACCAACCCAAGAGAGACTCCTCCTTGGGTGCCGGCTTGGCCGCGGCGGCTGGAGCTGGCTCCGCTGCTGCAGGTTCCGCGGCTGCTGGTTCCGCGGCTGCTGGCTCCGCGGCGTCTTGAGCAAACACTCGTGTCGACGAATCGGAAAATAGCGGTTGGAACGCAAATACCGAAAATACGATCGAAAAAAGTAATATCTGAGGTGCCCATGCTAAGACACCGCGGCTGGCTTTCGACCCCTTAATAAACTGCATAGCGTCCTGTCTCCAAAAATCATGTCAATGAAAGGTCTGATGTTTAAAACTCAGTTGTGCTAAGTATATCACACAAAATGAGCCAAGCCCTCGCCAATTGGGGCTTTATAATTTTCCCGCCCAATAAGAATTACGATACCGAGACTTAAGTGTGTCTCGCGCCGTCGCCGCTCGATCGGTTTCATCCAACTGAGCCCAAATTTTGGACAGATGAAACAAAGCCTCTGCATGAAGCTCCGCTTCCGTTGCAAACAGTAAATCCGTGTGAAGATAGGCTGTTCTTGCCTCCTTCCAATTAGAATTCTTTTGATGAACGGCACCTAACGCATTGTAAAGATGGGCAAACAACAGCTTGTTGTCCGAGTTCTCCGTCGCGATCATTTCGTTAAGTTTCGAAAGGCTGGTGGTCGGGTCTCCACCGATCCCTGCAAGCCGCGCCTTTTCGCATTTGGCGAGCAGTTTGTAAAGTTGCGTCACGTCATCATTGGAATTGTTATTGAGAATCGAATCGAACGCCGCGTTCGCATCAGCGGCCTTGTCCATCGTCAACGTCCCCAACTGAAGCGACCCATTAAGCTGGTACTTCGGCCACGAGCATTGACTTAGTTTGGCAAACTGCCCTATCGCTAAATCCGTCCGATCAATCGCAAAGTACAATTTCCCTAACTGCTCAACCGCGGGATATAGATGCCAACTCGTCGGATGATCATCGATGAAAGTGGCAACGACCCCTCCCGCCTCTTGCGGTGTGGTACTACCCCCTCGCAATGAGTTCTGAGCCATGGAAAACGCACGTATGAAGTCAACTTCTGGCTTCATTTGTGGCGTCAACTTCGTCACGTCGATCTTACCCAGCGACTCAATTGCATCGGAATATCGCCCGGTCTCCATTTGATCTCTGGCCCGATTAATATCGCTAGGTTCTCCTAAAAAATAAACCCGATCGATTTTACTCGCGGGAACGAGTTTACCCGCGGGAACGAGTTTGCCCGCAATCGTCACACCATCAGGAGATATCTCGGTGATCTTTCCACTGGTTTTTGTGTTGCCACCAGACGCTTTGAATTGATACACGCCATCCTGAGCCAACAGTCGATGACTATTGGTAAGGTTCGCGACTCCCACAAATAGGGAGACAAGAAGGATCACTTTTATTCGATCAACGATCGTCTTTTTAATATGCTTCATTGAAAAACTCTGACCTCGATTTTCCTATCGTTCTTTTTACCCGCGGAAACCGCAGGTCACACTCTAAAAACACTAGTTGATATTCTGCTGCACTCTTGCTTCCAGTTCGGAAAACTTCTGCTTCCACAACTCGCTACCACTGAATGTGGCATCTCGTTTTTTTTCCTTTGCAATCTCACTGCCCGCCGCTTTGATGGCAGATTGATTCCCGGCCAAAATGCCATACTCAAGTCGACATTCGACAACGTGATAAAGCGCGTTATAAAAAGTGCTACGAAACTTCTCATTACTACGCGTCGCTAAGGCGATTTTCTCCCACCCCCAAACACGTTTCTGCGTACGCTTCGTCTTGGGATCCTTGTAAGAGTCCCGCCCTTTAACTGCCTCAATGTAGCGCTTTTGATTCTTGCCCACCTTCGCCCACATTTGCAACGTATCTGCTGAATCAATCTGGACATTCAGGGAATTTGGAGAACCCTTGAGAATTTCTAAAAACTCATTCATTGCAGATTCAAAGTTACCACTGCGGCGCGAGGCAAGCGCCCGTTGTCGCTTCAGTTCCGCAACCATCACCGACTCTTTTGGATCACCGGCAAATCCCATTTCCTGAGCTCGCGTAAGTGCAACCTGGGCTGCCTTCGCCATCTCTTTCGAGGAATCGTCTAACCCTGACTTTGCTAATGAATCGGCAACGGAAAGCAATGTCGAACCAGCCCACAAAATAGTTTTTGCATCATTCGATTCTGACTGAATGCCGCTCAAAAAACCCGACAGTGAATTAGCGAATTTCTGTTTCTTTTCAGGTTCGTCCAGCAATTGAAACTGTTCTTTTAGTTGAATTGCAATTAGCTGATAAATCGACGCCACCCGCGCCGCATCTTTTGGGTCATTGCTACCCTTGATATCAGCTTTCATTGCGTCGATTACACCACGAGACTTTTCAATCCATTGTTGCTGATCATCCGCCCCCTTCATTGCGGCAAGGTATGCCTTGATCGCCGTTTTATACACCTCGCGACGATAAATCTCACCCGTCTCGGTTCCGGTGATAACTGGGTGCTGTTGCTTTAGAAGATCCAACGGTGCGATTTCTTTTGATTCCAGTCGGGCAATCGCTTTATCAACCTCGCCTGACTTGAGTCTTGCGTCGACCAACAACAAAGCTCCCAAGGCGACTTCATAATTCAACTCATCAAATAACGTCTGATTAACTCCGTCCGCCATCAATTGCGTCGCTTCGTCCATCAGCGGCTTTAGCTGCTTTGGATCTGCCCCCGCCACCCTTGCTTTTGCTTTGTAGTCAAACCAAAGCCGCTGCCCAAGTTTGACACTCATGATCGGCTGGTACACCGCGTCCTTAGGAATTTGACTAAAATATTTCCTAGCGCTATCAAAGTCTTTGTCGTTAAGCGCCAACCGCGTCATGGTGCTGGCAGCGACTCCCGCTTCGGTTGTACCAGGCCAACGCCGCAACACTGCATCACACGCCGTGTTTAGCCTCGATCGCTCAAACTCTTTGTCGTTTTCAAGGGCTCGATCTAGCATTATCGAATAGCTCTGAATCAACAAAGTCATAGCCGATCGCGTGCCATCGACATTCGGATACTTTTTGAGTAGGAACTCGCCAATCAAAGAAGATTCAATGTACCGCTGGGTTGCAAAGTAACAATAACACTGAAGATAGCGCACGTTATTAATATCAGCTCGCAGCGTTGACTTTTCAGCTAACTGCAATGCCAAGTCAAACATACCAAGCGCCTCGCCACTTTGCTGCAATGCTGCCTCCGCAGCCTCCTTGTATTTCGCATCGAGTTCAACCTTTTCAACACCTTTGGCGGCAGCAGCTTGTTTTCTAGCTAAGCTCGCCTCACCAACGGCAGACTCAAGGTCTGTCACAAAGTCTTTCCCCTTTTGGCGAGCGTCGTCAAATGAACCTGGAGGCTTCGCATCTCCCTCGGCAACCTCAGAGAAGTTGACATTCCACTCTGAGAGCAACTGTTTGGCACGGTCGCGATAGGGGCTCGCGACGCGAGCGACGTTACGCAGGACTTTGGCCGCCGCTCGATCAATCCGGTTCGAATCACTCGTCGCTCGAGGACCACCGGCAGCCTTGACTTCTTCGGCTTTTTTATGTTTCGCAATCGAGTACTCGAGCTGGACTCTCAACCAATCCGCCTGCCGCACTTCGACTTTATTCAAAGAATTGACCGCGGGCTCCAAGACCTCGATGACTTGCTTATATGGATATTTCTTGGACGCCGCCCAACAATCCGATGCCAACAGAAACGATTCCAATTTGATCGGCTTAAGAATGCTGTTATCGCCAAGAATGAATACCTCACTCAACAAATCTAATGCTTTTTTGTTTTCCCCCAATTTGTGACTGCACCGGGCAGCATAAACGCAAGACTTAAGACCCGCAATGAATTTAGGATATGCCTCCCATACCTTTTCATATTCGTCCCGAGCTTCCGTTAAAAGTTTCTTCTGCTCGTCGTCACTTTCCAGATAGGTGTCGGCCAATTGTTCGGTTACTTTGGGAATGCTAACACGCACCTGAGTATAAGTCGCCTGAAACTGATCCCGCCGGCGAAGCGTAGACGGATCCTCGGGGTCAATCTGAATCGAATCGTCACTCTGAGGATCGATCAATCGACGGACTTGTTTTTTGGCTTTTTGGTAACTAGTAAGAGCTCCCTTTAGATTTTCCCTCGCTTTACCAAACAACACTTCGCGCTCAGCGACGGTTAAACGATCCGATTCCGATTGTTTCAAATAAATATTAGATCGCCGATAGAGAAGATTACCCTGATAATGCAAGGTTTTCGCGGAGACTTCGAGTGATTGATTGTTGGCGGCATAATTGGTCAGCAACTGCTGTGCCTGATCAAGCCGCGATTCGACCGAAGCAAGATCCCGCATCCGAGCAGTACTTCCAATCAATGTTTGAGCCATCTCAAACGGCAACCCGTCTTTAAATTCTTTAGAGATAGAATTGCTGTTTTTTAGCCCCTCGAGGTAATCAATCGCGACATCATAATAATTATTATCGCGAAGAGCATCAAGAAATGCTTGCGCGGGTTCATCCGCACGCACCGCCGAACTAAAGAATCCCATCACAATTACGACAATTAACGCAATGCTCTTCACGGTTAACGCAATGCTCTTCACAGCCCGAAATCCTTAAAATGAGTTGGCTATCATTCAGCCAGTTACAAATCGAAAAGCCCGACAAATCCCCAATGCCACGGAGAGGATTCTCTAGTCTCCACTACTTAACGTCTCGAAGCAATCATACGAAATGGCTATTCTGCAAACAACAATAATTGCGTTAGACAAACACCAGAAACAAACACCAGAAACAAACACCAGAAACACTCCCAAACACAACTCCATTGGCTTCCAACCCTAATCGTCGACAATTCACGGGCAAAATCAAACAAATCAGCAGTCAGATTTGAATTTTTTCAACAATGCTGATCCAAAGAATGGGGTCGCTACGGGTTTATCGTTCTCAATCCTTACCGATTCCCCCTAAAGATTCGTTTACCAAAAACCACATCTATCCCATGTCCACCTTCTCGGACCTCGAATTTTTGCAATAATTCAATCTACAGTATCGCCAAGCGGCGGCTCTCCCTGCCGATTCAATAGATATTGTAAAACTCTCACCCAACAAGGCAAATCGATGAGATTCGACAAATCCTCCGGCGAGGACAACCCCGCGGCTCTTCCCGAATCGATTGTGCCGCCTATTGATAGAACCTCAAAGGCAATTCGGATAAAGCTATTTATGCTTTTCTCGATGTTAATCTTGATCATTGTCGCAATGAATGAAGCTGGCAAACCTGAACGATGGGAGTGGATGGGGTTTGATCAACCACCTACTTCAGTCAAAACGATCGAACTGGGAAACGAATCAGACACACCCGCGGCCAAATTCAAATCTGAAAACAACACCGGAGATCGAAACACAGCTCCCCAGCGAAATGGAAAAACAGAAAAATCAAATTCGACATTTTCAGTTAGTCCCTCCGCGAACAAAGCTTCTCCCGTCCTCGTTGGAACCTACCAAGGGGACTACCCAGTCGCCGCAGTTGGATTTTGGGAAAAATTGTTCCAGACTCTCCCTCCCGATCCGCAAAATTGCTTTTTACGACTAACCACTCGAATTCGAAATGGAATCACCACGCCAACGGAACAACAAGCCGAAGCCAAACGCGTCGTGCAAATCATTAAACGAGAGCATGACTCTTTTGAGCAATCCTTGTTTGACAAACTTGCCGTTGCAACCGATGGAACCCCCGAAAAAATTGAGCTCTTGAATCAGCTTAATGAGTCGCAGGCCATTTGGGCGGACAAGATTTTCCCGGCATTGTCAGAATCTTCTTCGGGCAGAGACACAACACTGGCTCAACAAAACGCAATCATTCGACTACAGGCAGTCATCGACGGTCTATTACTTCAACAAGTACAAGATCACACCTCGCTCGGTTGGACCGGCGACTCGGGCACCTGGATTCGCATCTGGGAGAAAGTCACCTCAGACCCTGCTACCGTTTCTGAATTAGCCAACGCGGCCCCTGCCAATCGGATTGAACTCATGGGACAACCCGACATTTACCGTGGCAAACCGATTGCTGTTGAGGGTTGGGTGCGGTCAGCCCGAAAAAAGAAACTGCCCGCAGACACGGCACTCGGAATCGATCACTATTACATTCTGTGGGTTCGACCGCGTGAATCCAAACTCGGCCCCTATTGTATTTATTGCCAAAACATACCGGCAACCTTTCCAAAACTCAGCAATGAATTCACCGACGTGAACCAACTGGTTCAAATCCAGGGCTACTTTTTTAAAATCCGAAACTATGTCGCTGCCGACTCTTCGGTTCAAGAATGCCCGGTTATCATTGCACCCAATCTAGAGGTCATCGAATCGACACCAATGCCGTTACTGGATAAGTGGCAACCATCGCCGACGACATTGATAACAGCATTCGCTGTTATCCCCTTGGGAGCAACATTAATCGCTTGGTTCGCATTCCAGACCTCACGAACCAAGCGACAGACGCCTGGGAAATCAACAAAGAAACGTATTCATGACTCGTTGGATGCCTTAGTCAAAAGCCCTGAGGTTCAAACTGATCGGGAAAAAATCATGACACTTTACGAAACGAACCCCGATGAATAACGCCCCGCACAGAAAATTGAAACCAACATTAAGCTGGTCGTATTCGTGGGCCACCCTCAGCCTATTACTTGCCCTGCCGCTTACCGCCAGCGCAAAACAAGACCACGATGAAACACCACTCGAGCTCTCTGGCTATTCGCTCAGCGAATCCTATCAAGTCGACGACGATCAACCCGCGGACTTGGAATCGCCAATCCTCAAGCAACTCTTATATCGAGTGAGACAAACATCTCCCAAAAGTCGCGCTCAGTACAGCCAATTCTCCCAAACTACAACTTGGCAAGAAATGGCATCTCATACCGAAGATTTTCGTTTTTGGACATTTAGTCGTCCAGCAAGATTAACCAAAATTGAAAAACACGCTTTTAAACAAAGCTCATCTGATGACGAAATCAAAGGCGTCTATGTTTGCCATTGCGAATCAATCCCGCACGAATCAATCTCCCCCTCGACGGAGGACAGCGCCACACCTCCGCAAAAATTGATCGTCTTGTCCCGTACGGTTCCCAAGGCACTCCCTATCGACACAGAAATCAATCAACCGATTCGCATTTCTGGTTTCCTCTATTCGCGAACCCTTGATGCTGCGGGGCCTCGGTTAGTATTCATTACTGATCGGATCGAATGGTATCCCCAAGAAAAAACAAACGAAATTTCAGCCAACCAAGCCGAACTCTCTAAACTCGGATTCGACTTAGGACTGATTGATTTGATTCGAGAAAACAATGCCCGCTCACTAAATGGACGAGACGCTGAGGCGTTTTTCCAAATGCTCGCCGCCATGAATCGCCTCGATGGAATGCCGGCGGATCTTTTTAAAGAATCATCGTCGGTGCTTAGCTTCAGTGACCTTTTTTCATCGTCAACCGATCACTGTGGCGAAGCAGTCCGCTTGCAAGGCGTAATTCGATCCTGCTCAACAGTCAGTATCCCCCATCAAGATATTCAGGATCGCTTGGAAATATCGCAATACTACCAACTCATGATCTTTCCAGATTTAGGCGGTGCAAAAATCATCATTCGTGGAAAAGATGGGAGCGAACTCGACTACCAGCGATTCCCTATCACCGTTTGTTGTACCGAACTCCCTAATGGGATGTCGGCTCAAGAAGTTGAAAGGAAACAATGCGTCATCCACGGTTACTTCTTTCGGTTTTGGAAATACCAATCCGCTAGAACTGATTTAGTCGACTCAACTGGCCAGTTAAGCCCCTTGATTATTGCGAAGCAACCTGTCTTGGTCGAAACCGGAATCGACGTGCTCGATCGAGGACTACTATTTTTCGTTCTCGGCACAGCGGCATTGATCATTTTCCTTATTAGCTATTTTCGCTTTGTTGATCGAAATCAAAAACCACCGCTGGAGAACATGCTCGAAAACCTACCTGAAAAGATTGACATCTCTGGTTTCGATGGCTGATTGCCGCTTCGACTGGATTTAATCCTGCGAAATTCCACAATCCCAAGCGGCAAACAGAGGCTCTCCCCTTGAAAGAGACGTTGCCAACAATCAGAATTCAACTCTTATTGTCGGCCAGACAGAACAGCCGACTACCAATACATTAGACCATCCAGAAATCTGGGGACTGCAAGAATAGCGAATTTTTGAAATTAGAAAATTCCCGTCTCGCAAGAGATTTGGCCATTATCAAATCATGGTTACTCGCCCCCGATTTTACCTCAATTCATTCGCCACTTAAATCAAGGAAAATTTAATGAAAAGTCCGGTTCGAGTTACGGTCACAGGCGCCGCAGGCCAAATCAGTTACGGCTTGCTGTTTCGTATTGCCGCCGGTGAAATGCTAGGCCCTGACCAGCCGGTTATTCTGCAGTTACTTGAAATTACACCCGCAATGAACGCGCTCCAGGGTGTCGTCATGGAACTGGATGACTGTGCATTTCCACTGCTTCACGGCATCGTCGCGACCGATGATCCAAATGTTGGCTTTGCCGATGCAGACTATGCCTTACTCGTGGGTGCAATGCCCCGACGAAAAGGAATGGAAAGAAAGGATCTTTTAACTGCAAATTCCAAGATTTTCTCAGTCCAAGGGAAAGCAATTAACGACCACGCCAATAAAGACATCAAAGTCTTGGTCGTAGGGAACCCAGCCAACACGAACGCCTTGATCACCATGGCAAATGCTCCCTCGATTAAGCACGGCAACATTACGGCGATGACGCGTCTGGATCACAACCGCGCCCTAAGCCAACTGGCCTCAAAAACCGGAAAACACTCCACTGACGTAAAAAAATTGACAATCTGGGGAAACCACTCCTCCACACAATATCCAGACATTAGCCACGCCACCATTTCTGGTGAATCAGCTTCCCAACAAATTGAGCAGGATTGGTATCGGGACACTTTCATCCCCACCGTTCAAAAACGAGGTGCCGCAATCATTGAAGCCCGTGGAGCTTCAAGTGCAGCTTCGGCCGCCAACGCAGCGATCGATCATATTCGAACCTGGGAAACAGGCACCGACGAGGGGGACTGGGTAAGCATGGCCATTCCGAGTGATGGAAGCTACGGAATTGATGAAGGCTTAATTTACTCCTTCCCTTGTACCTGTAGCGATGGTCAATACAAAATCGTACAAGGTTTAGAAATTGACGAATTTAGTCGTGAAAAAATGGATGCCACTCTGGCAGAACTCAAAGAAGAACGCGATGAAGTCAAAGATCTGCTGTAAAGCGAGATCTTACTGAGCTAAAAAAAACCGGCTACTGCCAGTCACGATCGGTGAAGATCATGGCTGGCTTTTTTATTCGACCGGCTACCTACTCTGCTAGCTCGTCTTATTAGCAATCATAATTTCAAAGGGCATGCTCATATACCTAGCCTCAAGTGTTCCGAACCGTCTTTTGCGGCGTATGCAGTTGACTTTCATTTCTAAGTTATTTACAAACTGACACCTTGGAAAGCACAAACACTCGTCAGTCAAGGAAATACGACAGACGCATGAATAGAATCAAAATCAGCCCTCTGGCCTCAGTCAGTGCGGACGAAATCTCGACAAAAGATTCAACCCCAAACTCGCTCGATCAGTTCGATAAAATAACCAATCGTTCCGATCAGTACTCTTTGTTTGTGCCTCTTCATTACGAAAAAAATTACGCTTACCCGCTCATTGTCTGGCTCCACTCGGATGGATCGCAGTCCACTGAAATTCAACGCATCATGCCTCAGGCCAGCGTCCGGAATTTTGTTGGAATCGCACCGCAATCTCCAATTGGAAATTTCGAAGCTGGCTATTTCTGGGAACAAGAAGTCGACACGATTGACCTAGCTCACGATTCAATTCTTGCCGCAATCGATGCCGCTTCCATGCGTTACAACATCGCATCGAATCGAATTTTCATCGGGGGTGCAGGCACCGGTGGAACCATGGCATTCCGAATTGCTTTTGAAAGGCCAGAGCTTTTCGCCGGAGTAATTTCCATTAACGGACCGCTTCCTGAACGCGAAAAACCACTTGGCTGCTGGGCGGAAAGCCGACAATTACCGGTTTTCTGGGCACATGGCCGAAACAACAAGGCTTTCGAGCAAAGTCAATTGTGCCAGCAACTTCGCTTACTCCACATCGCTGGTTTTTCAGTAACGCTGCGACAGTATCCAACCGAAGTTTGCACAAACGAAAAAACGCTATCGGACATGAATCGCTGGGTCATGGAAACGATCGACTCAACAGTGGTTTAGAAACCCTTAAGTCTCCATTCTTTTGCCATCGGTAGCCCACCTATTCGTTGAGCTAGACTTAACGCCTACCGCGCGTTGAAACGTACGCTCCTCTCCACCGATTTACTTCGTAGCAACTCGCTGCATCGAGTAAAAACATGCCTTGACTCTCTCGCTGCGTTTCAGCTAAAAGTCGTCTCTGATGTTTCCGACGAATTGCGTTTCTAATGACGCTTTTTTGCACAAATAATCATCAACTGATTGAACGTCCATGCAATTGAATCGCAGCCGAGTCTTGCCTGAGGGTGACAAAACCCAAGCTCAAAATGTTGGGCAGTTAATCCACGATGTACTTGAGCATTACCGCCCTCAAATGGCGGACAAAAATATATTACTTGAAACGGACTTTGATCCAGTTGAGGCATTCGTTGCCACCACACAAATTCATTCCATTGTGGCAGCCTTGATAGAAAATGCCCTCCAGCCAATGACCCAAGGGGGCGAGATTTCGGTCACGCTCATTGACGGAAAGTACCAATGGGAACTTGAAGTCGCTGATTCTTTTGGAATGGCCTTTAGCGGTGTCGAGTCGACCGCTCACAATACTGATGAAATGTTACCCCTGATCATTCCCTTCCCTGAATCAGACCAGCTTAGAAACGCTCACCGCGCCGCAATTTCGCAAGGAGCTCAAATCGAAACTTGGAATTGCCCGCAAGGCGGAACCGCCCACGTTCTCACCGTGCCGCGACTGCACAAAAATCAAAAACCCAACAACCAGTTTTCGAAAATCTAAACTAAAAATTTTCCAACGCACTTGAGATCCCCCAACACCGTGACAATCTGATGGACACCCAGCCAATCACAATCGAAACCGTAATCAGATTTGCCAAACAGCGGCGCGTCCGGGCCCTGCTTGTTGGCATTACGATGCTTGCTGTTTTGGCGGCCTTTCAGGTAAAACAAAAAAACAGTGAGGCACGTTTATCCGAACTTTACCCCAACGCTAAATTGAGCGAAGGGGAATTGTATCGACTTGAATTCGCGTTGATCCGAGAAGGTCTTGAGGAGTTCGAAACAAATACCGAGGGCAAACTGCTGGTTCCAACCAACAAGCGACTTGAGTACATCAAGGCGATTGCAAGACAAAACGAAGAACCCGTCGATTACCGAAAACCAGAGGATAACGGAGATGTTGCACCCAACATCTTCCTCCCAAAGTCGGCCCGCGATGCAATGACGCTCGCAACCAAAAAGAAAAAAATTGAAAAAACCATCTTAAGATTGCCATATATCGTCGAGGCAAGCTTTGAAATGGACAAACCAATCGGATTTTCTACCTTTCAAAAGCAACAGAACCGAGCCTCCATTTCACTTGCCACCAAAGACAACCTTCCACTGACGAGCCAACGCGTTAAGGCAATCAAGGCGATCATCCAAGTATCAGCGGGAATCGATTTAAAAGACATTGTCATGATTGATCTCAGAACGGGGCTAATTCACGACGAGCCACAATCGCCATTTAATGACAATCCAACATCCATCGCCTCCGATATTTCCGAGACACAACGTGATTGTGAAACTCGAATCAATGAGGCGCTTGCCATGTATCCCCAAATGAAAGCAACCGTAGCCGTCACGATTGAACAAGCAATTTCCAATGCTGGTTCAAAACGACAAGCGGAAAAAGTAAAGCCGCAGGGTTTAAAAAACCGCAATCCCTCATTTCTTCAGGCTGGTGCCAATAGCGCGGTAAAAATCGACTCCGCCGCCTGGTCCAAGTCAACGACCGAGGTCAAAGAGGATTTCACAAATACGATATTGAACAAGGTCGTTTCCATCACCATTGATGTTCCAGAAAAACTAGTAAGCGACCGAACCGAACCTCTGCACACTCATTGGGCTCCAAGTGATCAACCAGCTCGTGACTTAGATCAAAAAGAATTTGACACTCAATTCAGTAAACTCAAGTCTGAAATATCCAAAAAGGTTGAATCAACTCTCTCGTCCACACCAAATCTTAAATGCCAAGATTCGATTGCGTTTAATTTAATTCCAGGAACCACAATTTCTCCAGAGCCTTGGGAGGTGCGAATTAAAAATATCGCCGCCGAAAACTGGCCATCGGGAATCGTCTTACTTGTCGGTCTGGTTCTTTTGGTTTCGATTTCTCGAGGTTCGGATCCGCATCCCCATGCCACGAACGATCAATACTCAGGTAACAACCGGCATTCCAGCACGGTTCCCGTGAGCGATTCAGAATCTTCATCCGACTCAGAAGCGAGACTGACCCAACTGATTGAAAAAGATCCAGATGCGGCAGCGAGAGTTATCGAGTCGTGGATACGAGACGCCGCTTAATCGAGAGGCCCAACCTCGAAACGCATCACTCCGAAACTCATTGGAGCACTCACGAATCGAAGAAAGCTTCCCGAAGTTTGGCAAATGCTAGCGTCAATTGACCTTGCGAGTAGCGGTAAATTCCGCGAAAAGTCTTGCCCAAGTTGTTCTCCGAGGCTGAAGCAAGTCGAGCAGATCGCTCTTACTTTTTACGTGCGTAGTTAAAATATTATTTCACACCGCCCCATTATCGTTATCGTCCTACAAGGCGCCTGAGATGAGACAAATTTTCAATTTCACTAAGACAATTTTGCCTCTCGGTAGATTTGCTAGGCAATGTAGCCTGATTACCTGTCTCCTGTTCTCATTATCCATTTGGTTACTACCTGCCAATTGCATCTTCGCTCAAAGCAGCTTTCAAGATGGAGTGGTCAAGATTCCTGCAGAGGTAAATAAACCTGACATCACCTTCCCTGATTTTGCTGAAGATTGGGACACCGATGCCCCCATTGGAAAGAAAACAAATCATACAGTGCCCACACTGCCGGCAAACCCCGTTCGGGACTCCTTGCAACCACCCACTGAAGATCCAAATTTTGGGAATTTTGAAAATTCGCCTGCAACTAAACTGGCCAGTTTTGGAAGCGCACTCTCGGGGGCGGAATCCTGGATCGAAAAATTAAAAACATTCGCTGCCTCTTCTGACATCGGGAGGATGTTAGGCAGTCTCGCCCTAGTGCTCGGTCTTTACTTCGGATTCGTTTGGATCATGCGAAAACTGAGTCCATCTGGCAATCAAAATGTACCACGAGAAGTCCTTGAGCTCATGGGCCAAATTCCCTTTGGGCCAAAGCGGAATTTACAGCTTATTCGGTTAGGCAGCAAACTCTTGTTAATTATCAACAGTGCAGAGGGCTCACAGGCAATTGGAGAAATCACAGATCCCAATGAAGTTGAGTACTTGGTGTCGTTATGCAGTGGTCGCAGGCATCCGTTCCAACCAAAAATGAGATCCGCTCCCACGACCGCTGCCGCTCCTCCAACACCTCAAGCTCCACCGACACAATCGCAGGCACAACAACAAAACAACCTGGCCAACATCCTCCGAACCCTTGACTTATCTACCAACTCAAACAACTCGGTATTCGAAGCCTAAACCGTAATCCATTTTTTAGTTTCAGACATTGCATACACTTAATTCCAACACGATTTCAGGTACTGTTTTATTACGGCATTGCGCACTGGCTCTGTTTAGCGTCGGGATGCTGATTAGCAACCGATCCGCTTTAGCGCAATTGCCAATCATAGAATCGCCTCCGCAATCTAATCTGGACTCCCCCACTCCTAACACTGATTCAGTCGGCGCAGATTCGCTTACCAACCTTGAATCGCAATCGTTAACTGCCTCCAATCCACTGCCCAGTGAAGTAAGAAATCAACTTGGCCTGGCAGACACAGAATCCGCCAACACGTCCCCAGAAATCCCTGTTACTAATACGGCACCTTCAGCCACTCAACCTTCGCTCACATCATTTTTATCTTCACCGACTGACCAACTAACCTCCCCCGAGGGCCTGACTTCATCAATCAAAGTCGCCTTGATTCTAGCCACCTTGAGTCTAGCACCTGCGATTGTCTTGATGACAACTTGTTATGTAAGAGTGATTGTGGTTCTGACTTTGCTCAAACAGGCATTTGGAGCACAACAACTTCCCCCAACACAAGTCTTAACCGCGCTCTCTCTGTTCGTGACGCTATTGATCATGACACCGGTATGGACGGAAGTAAAACAAGAAGCAATCGATCCTTATACCCAAGCTGAGAATGGAATTAGCTGGGAAGAAGCATGGACTCGTGGTATTGCTCCGGTAAAAACTTTCATGGCCAAGCAAATCGAAGCGGCTGGAAATGCAGAATCGATTGCGGTGTTCTATAAATACGTCCCCGAATATTCGGAGGCAGCCCCCACCAGCGCACAAGATGTTCCCATCAATGTATTGTTACCCGCTTTTATGGTGAGCGAACTCAAAGTCGCGTTCTTACTTGGATTCCAAATCTTTCTTCCCTTTTTAGTTCTCGACTTAGTTGTATCCTCTGTCACAGTCTCAACCGGAATGTTGATGCTGCCTCCCACCATGGTTAGCTTTCCTCTGAAATTGATATTGTTCGTCTTGGTTGATGGCTGGAATTTGGTAGTTGGGATGCTACTCCAGAGCTTCATTCCAATAACCTGACCGGCGGTTGCCAAGAAATCGCTGGCTAACAAATCGCTGGCTCACAAAACGCTAAACTTTTAATTACCCGATCTCGCTGGATCACCCGATGAACCCCGAAGATGCAATCGACTTCAGTCGCGAAGCCATGAAAACGTGCATGCTAGTTGGAGGTCCAATCCTTGTAACAAGCCTACTCGTCGGCTTGATTATTGGCATCATACAAACGATGACTCAGGTTCAGGATCAAACTGTGTCGTTCGTTCCCAAAATTCTCGTCCTCGTTGCCTTAATCGGAATCTGTCTTCCTTGGCTCACTGAACGCATGACGGATTTCGCTCGGCTTTCATTTGAAAAACCAATGACACACTGGTCGAATACGCCACCGCCCTCGCTTTTTGCCACTGATGCGACACTAGAAACAGACTCGGATTCCAACCAAACAGCCAATAGCGTTTCAATCTCAGGCCAAGACAATTCGATCTTTTCTCTGATCGGTCAATTTCAAAAAATCGAACAATCGACAAAGCAGAAGAAGGGTGGCGACTCTCTCGAGAGCGCTCCGGCAGCCTCTAACAACCCCTTCTCGCTTCCTCATTATCGCGTCTCCAAGGTACCCCGGACCGAAAAAGGCGGGTAACTATGGATTCGGCATTGATCTTCTTCCTTGCGTTTTCTCGGGTAACATCGTTGGTGCTGACCGCTCCAATATTTGGCAGTCGATCCGTACCTTTAAAAATCCGAATCGGAATTGCAGTGCTCTTAAGCCTGACTGCATTTCCTTTGATAACGCCCCCCAACTTCGAACCTACAAACCTTGAAAGTCTTTTTTCTGCAATCTTTAGTGAAGTTGTCATTGGATCACTTTTAGGATTGGGAGTCATGATTATGTTTTCAGCCGCACAATTTGCTGGAACCGTAATTGGCCAAATGGCAGGCATACAGATTTCTAACACCCTTGACCCGCAAACCGGCGAAAACTCCTCTACCATCAGTCAGATGTTTGGCATTCTCTCGTTGGCTGCATTTGCTTTGGCTGGCGGGCCTGAATTAGTGGTTTCCGCTCTTCTCGATACATTTATCTATTTGCCGATTGGGACTGAATTAGCCCCCAATCGAGCAAGCGAAATTTTAGTCACCCTCTTGCAACAGAGCTTCATTCTGACACTTCGCGGGGTCGCGCCCGCGGTTGCCGCAATGCTAATTGCCACCATCGTGATTGGGTTCGTCAGCCGAACTTATCCGCAAATGAATCTTCTGGGCATGGGCCTCAGTTCGAATCTAATCGTGATGTTTCTCGCGGTGTTTTTGACTTTAGGAGGAAGCGTTTGGTTGTTCGTAGACGATTTGGATCACTTCGTTTCGATGATCACAGATTCCATGCGATCTTCGATCAAAGAGGTGGCGAAAAATGAGTGAGTCAATGGAAGATCGCATTCACGTAGCGACACCAAGCCGACGCCAACAAGCAAGACAAGACGGCGATGTCGTTAAGAGTCATGAACTGGCGGCCGCTGTGCAGATGCTTGGTGCGATTGCAGCCACCTATTATTTACTTGGCAATGTAAGTCAATGGATTCGTACTTGGACCACTGAAACTTGGACATCAGCGCCTGAAAACCTCAACCTGTCCAGTCAAGATTTCACCGAACAGATTCAAATGACAATCGTTGGCGCACTTACTCACCTTGCGCCTTTGATGGGACTATTAGTTGTCGTCGGAGTGATTTCTCACTGGCTTCAATCGGGGCCACTCTTTCTACCAAAACGAGTTTCCCTTGACCCAACGCGACTGGCTTCTGGTACGTGGAAGAATATTTTTTCAATCAGTGGCCTCTTCACGATCATTACCGGAGTCCCCAAAACAATACTCGCAGGTATCGCGGCCGGGACGAGCATTTGGATTCAACAAGATAGTTTCTTTCAGTTGGCAAATTACCCGATCGACTTAATGGCCTCCAAAATGCTCGGTCTGGTGCTTAGTGTCTCGTTGCACGTCGCCATCACACTTTTGTTTGCATCTACTTTTGATTTCTTGATGAAATTTGTAAATCATGAGAATCGCCTCAAAATGACCGACCAACAACTACGGGACGAAATGAGAATGCAAAATGGCGACCCCCAGATTCACCGACGTCGCCAAGAATTGAGCCGATTAAGATAGGCCTGCAATGGTTCACCTATCTAACTGAGACAACGGCCGCTCAGGCCATGCTTCACACAGACTGATTTGAATAACCAAACACATCCATGTAGCGATGCCAATTGTTATCAATTTCAAGTTCAAGTGAAGGCTCAAGAGTAAATGGATTCTTTTGATGGTTCTTTTTACGCTCAAAGTACTCAACGAGCGCTGGTTCTAATTCCTCAAATCCATCGATTTCCAGTTGTTCGTAAACTCGCTGCATTTCGACAATTGGGCTGGCTGTGAGATTTTCAAAGTTGACTTCAACCAATTGATTTTTTGGAAGTCGTTCACGTTGATTAAAGTACGCCGAATACATCAGATCCTTACACTCGAAAATATAATTTTTCAGCCAGGTATCATCGTACTTTGGAATCTGAAATCCCTGGAGCGAATCCAACAACTTCCACAGTCTCATCGTCGAAGGCACCAGTTTGTGCGGGTGCCGCGCCATGTGCACAAACTTCGCCCCTGGAAACCATTCGGCCAACTGCTCCAAACGTCCGGTGTGGGGTGGCGACTTAAGCACCAGTTGCGAATCATATCGAACGGTTAGAGCCTTCAGAAAGTAATCCATGGCCCCGTGCAATCGCTCCTGCACCTCGTGGTCAGCATCGGATAGTTTGAGATTCAGATGCTCACGACTCGGTTGATTAGGAAATGCAATTCTGCGGTAAGGCGTTGGGGCGCCATAGGCGCATAACGCAAAATCATCCTCTTGCGGCGAACCGACTCCCATCGACATATTGTCCATCGGCCGCTGACGCGGCATCAACAATTTCAAAAATGGATAAAAAAAGAATCGAGAGGCAAGGAAATGATTGGGAATAAACGCATCGAAATTTGTCGGAAACGCTAGTCGTGAATCCATTGACATTAATTCATGCATCAACGTCGTGCCTGATCGCCAATGCCCCACAATGAAAATTGGAGGCTTTTTGAGTTGAGCCGCCTCAATCATACTCCCATGAGTCACATCCTGAACCTGAGCTAGTATCGAATTCATCAATGCACACCCACCACCGAGTGCAAACATTGGATACCTTATCGGATGGATTTTAAATCGGTTTTCTTTCATCAACCGAAGATAGTCGCCTAAACGCATCCCGTTCCAAAACCTTGGCGCCCAAGGTGGATACCAATTCGGTTTCGGTTTCTTTTTTGTAGATACATTTGACATGGCAGTGCCGTGCTTAACCCTTTACCAAACTCTCATCACAACCCACTCGACAGCTCAGAAAAGCAAAACCGACGTAAGCAAACCTCTCTTTATTCCACCATCAAGCTGCTTTTCCCAACTCGTCTTCGACCTCATTGATTGGCGTAATCTTACCCTTAGGTGTCGTAAGATCAAACAGCCCGAAAATTTCATTGCGAGATAGACCTCGCCGCGCAGGTGCATCACCGTCCGACAATATCTCTCGGAACAGCTCTCGCTTCTCTTCCAAAATCTGATGGATCCGCTGCTCAATCGTGCCCGCCATGATCATTCTGGTAATCGTCACGCTTCCCGCCGCCCCAATTCGGTGTGCTCGATTAATCGCTTGATCTTCAATAGCCGGATTCCACCAACGGTCAAATAAAAACACGTAACGGCAAAACTGGAGATTTAAACCAACTGCACCCGCTCCGTAACTCATCAGAAGAACATTTCGATCTGGGTTTTCTTTGAACTCTTTTAGAATTGGGTCCCGTTGCTTAGAAGGAATCCGACCGTGATATTCTAACGGACGATGGACAGTCAATTGCTTTCCGATGACTTCTAGCGAATCCACCCACTGACTAAACACGATTGCTTTCTGTCCACTTGCCGCCACCTCTTCCATGTCCGCCTTAAGACGCTCAATTTTGCTGCTCATGCCAGTGGCGGGATCAAAATTACAGATCTGCTTCAATCTCAGAACCAATTCGAACACATGCTTAATCGTTAATTCATCGCCCATGTCATTGAGCCTTAGGACGCCATCTTTCTCGGCGCCGTCGTAACTAATCTGCTGCTCCGGCGAAAGCTCTAATTCCGCGTCACGCATCAATCGCGGCGGCATGTCTTTCATGACCACGTCTTTTGTGCGGCGAAGAATTAAGTCCTTCACTCGCACTCGCATCTCTCGAGCCGTCATCCCACTCGAGACCGTCCCCTTGGCCGCGAATTCGCAAATTCCAACGAGATCCTCCACACCGTTTTCAATCGGAGTCCCCGTTAGGGCCCAGCTTCTTTTTCGATTGATTCGATGCACAACCTGACTGGTCGCATTCGCCTTATTCTTGATCCGTTGAGCTTCGTCAAGAATAACCAAATCGAATTCATTTTCCGGAGCGGTGACCAATGCCTCGTCCCGTGTCAAAAGTTCATAATTGGCAAGTTTGACCATCGCCGACTCAGTTTTCCAATGCCAAGCACGCTGATGCTGATTCCCTTTGATGGCTGCAACGGTGATCTCAGGTGCCCACGATTCAAATTCTCGCTGCCAATTGGTCACTAGTGGCTTCGGGCAAATGATCAAGACGCTCTTAATGAACCCGGCACGAAGTAACATCCGAACCGTCGCGATCGTCTGCATTGTTTTGCCAAGCCCCATTTCGTCGGCCAGAATCGCACTGTTGCGAGGGAACAAGAAAGCAATTCCCGCATACTGAAATGGAAACGGTTCAAACGGAAACTCCATCGTCTTACCGTCGAGGAGATTCTCCAATGGAGGCTGCAAAAGATAAAACAAACGATCTTCCAGCTTGATAACGTCCGCAGGTGCCTTCATGCGGGTTCTCGTGGTCGCTTTATTTTCTTTCGACTTCGAGTTCGACTTACTTTCGTCAACGGTTGAGTCTGCTGGCTGCTCTGGGGCATAGGGGTCAAACAGATCAGCACCGATAGACGATCGTCTGCCACTCTTGGCTGGCCCAGTCTCCGAAAAAAAATAGCTACTGGTTTTAATCCGTCGCCCTTTGAATCGAGCCGAAACGACGGGGGGTCTGTCAGGTGATTCCGCCTTCCAACTGCTTAAAAGATCAGGCAACTGGGTTTCTATGGCCTGATTCCACGCAGTCGTATCCACGACGATTGGATGAATCTTAGGCAACCGCGCATCTGGTCGAATAACTTGACCCACAGGACTCTCTAACGGACTCTGGGTTTCGAGCGATTCGGTTAATTTGAAATATTGATCCATCGAGACCGATTCTTAAGATTTGAAAGAAACCTCCTCACGCCGCACGAAGCACGGAGTGAGCCTCCTCAATCGCCTGCCGAATTCTCTCGAAGGGTTCGTCCAGTGGCAGGCGACGAGCAAATTCGTGTACGCCCTGAGAAATCGCAGTCGCTTGGGCTCCACGATGATTGACACAGTAAACTGACTGCCCTGAGAGATCAAAACACTCCAACCCCGAACCATCAAAGTCCTTCTTAGAATCAACCGGTTCTGCAAAAACCAACGGATTGTCAATCAACTCCGTAAGCGGCAGCATCTCCGCACAATCCGTGATGAACACCGACGGTCGTTCCCGCGTTTTATCAATTAACGCCATCCCAATTTGATCTGAAAACAGAAAACCGCTATAGGTCTCACCGTACATGATTTGTTGAGCGCGATTGGTTGCCACCGGAGCGGTGCAATGAAATTCAATCGGCCTTCCAATTCTTGAAACAACCAATAGCCCGCCGCAATGCCCTAATGAAGGCAATTCAACAACGGTCATGAAACCGAATGATTGGAGTGAATGGGTAGTCGCTTGGGTCAAAAGCTCTGTCCTTATGTATTATCAACATTCATGCTGCAATGCCGGATTTAAATCAAAATCCAAGGCATACAGAATTTGTTTTTTTGTCAACAACCAAAATATTTTTTTTCATCAAAAAGCTGTTTTCAAATCTCTGGTCGACGCGGGAGCGTTCAAGTGACATCGGCGAATTCGGGTTTTTCACTTTAGATTACCAACGACTTACCGAGGGCTTGCTCCAAACCGAATTAATGGCACACATGGAATCTCTTAACAGCCGGATGAAAAACTTTTCGGGTCAGTCTATTTTTTCACTCAAGTGATTTTTCAAAAAGAATGAATACTCAAGCAAAAGCTCGACACTTTCCATAGCGCGGTTTATACTGTCTAGGTATTCATAAAAAACTTCTCGGAGCGTTGATAATATGCCTCACGATTCACAAGACATTTCCCCAGTTTTCCGGATTGACGTCGCTCAAAGTGCTAGCGAATCTACGGCTCCTCATTCGGGGACAGGTCAAAATGAGGTCGCGGCTATCCTCCAGCAACTTGTCGCTGGCCAGGATCGCCAGAATGAATTAATGGAAGAAATGATCGAGCAAATGCACGCTGGCCAGCGTCAACGCTCCAATGAATTGTCTCAATGGAAAGACGCAAATCCATTATTGGCACGACGCTGTCGGGCAGCTGCCGAGGCTTTGTCACAAGTTCAAACGGAATTCCTGCAAACGCTGACCATCGACGTCAACGATAACCATGAAGAAATGATGGACAGTGAATTCGTATTAAACGAATTCGTCGATCGTTATGGGCCACGTCTCGCTCACCTCAACGGCGTTCTACAATTGCTTTCGCAATTAAGCCTCCATCCGGGTGAAAACCACTAGAAACCGATAACCGCAGCGTAGCCGCTCCAATGCAAATCACGCCTCTGCCAAACTGGCTGGGGCTTTTTTTGTGTAGCAGACAATTGGCAGTCCAAAAATTACCAATGCAAAGATGGAAAACCCTTTGACGGCAGCCTCCATCTGTTTCCACAAATTCAAGAATTACATTTTCGAATCCAGCTTTTTCATTTTTTGAGCCGAGGATTTTAATGCACGGCGAACTGGTTCACACCATCACTTCTGATTTCGTAAGGCTACATGGATTTTATCGCGAGTCCAAAGACACGCTGATAACCAATGCAGAAACCGGCGCCATTACCGCTGCCATTTTGACACATGGCCTCGGAGGCAACTTCTATTCTTCGAGGCTTCTACTTCACCTAGCCAAAGTTCTTGAGTCCCTAGGAATCCACGTAGTAATCGCCAACACACGCGGCCATGACATGATCAACTCCTCCACATGGGCAGGGAAAACGCGTTCCGTAGGAGCGGCTTTTGAAGACGTCGCCGACTCTAAAATGGATATAAGTGCCTGGGCAGACTTTCTGGTGAAACGAGGACATAACAACATCGCCGCAGTCGGGCATTCACTCGGGGCTATTAAATCAATTTACTCCCAGGCTTTCGCAGCTCACCCGAATATTAAGAACATTATTGCGTTATCGGCGACAAGACTGAGTTATGCCAAGTTATGCGACTCCCCTCGTGGCGAACTGTTTCGAGAGACAATTCAAAAATGTGAATCACTGGTCGAACTGAATAAAGGACAGAATCCAATTCAAGTACCCTTTCCCTTTCCTACCTGGATGAGCCCCCAAGGTTACCTCGATAAATATGGGCCGGGGGAGTCTTTCAATTGGCTTGATTTCATCGATCGGATTGAAATCCCCACTTTGATGTTGTTCGGCGAGAAAGAACTCAATGAAAACGTTGCTTTTGAGGGCCTCCGCGACGACCTCGCCCTTTTAGAATCCAGATGGAACCCATTAACGATTCACGAAATTGAAGATGCCGATCACTTTTATACTTCAAGATTCAGTGAGGTAGGCGAAAACATCGTCCGCTGGTTGGCGTAAACAACAGCGCACGCTAAATCAAAAAATGCGGGCGGGGCAGGGGATGACCATCCGTATCGCCTCGAACGAGTTACTTTTATTGATTTACTTCTTCATCAGTCGCATCATCCAAGGAAGGATGCCCAACTTCAGAAACATTGTGCCTTAATCGGACAATGGTCGTTACCCAACAAGACAAAATAACAAAAGGCATCCCCATCATGAACAGAATGCTCATCGCATAAGCAGCCGCAGTGCCATCGGCATGCAGGCCATCCTTACAAGTTGGACAAGCAATTAGACTGCCAGAAAAGACTAGCTGCAGGATCAAAACCTGAAGACCACAGATAGCCATTCGAGAGAGGCGTCCAAGATTTAATTCGACCATTTCATCTGCCCCAACCACTCAATAAAGAATCTCGACCAACATTCCCCTACTGCCCATAATAAGGCTGCAGCATGAGATAGCAAATTGGTCCCGTCAACGCGACATATAGCCAAACCGGAAATACGATTTTCGCCATTTTACGATGCTTGTCAAACTGATTGGTGAATCCATAAATCCAGGTTTGTAGAATAAACGGAAGGCTCAATGCCGCCAGTACGATATGGCTGATCAGCAAAACAAAATACGCCGTCCTCGCGAACCCTTCGCCGCCAAATTTCGTCTCTTCGTTGGTAAAATGGTAAGCCACGTAGCACAATAGAAACAACGCCGAACAAACCATTGCTGCTGAAATTGACAAACGATGCAGTTTGATCTTCCTCTGTTTTACAAAAATTAACGCCATAATCAAAAACAGAGCAACCAGGCAGTTTAATCCGGCATGGACTGTTGGCAAAAACTCCAGAGTCACACCTTCAGGTAATGGAATTTTCGTTGGACCTCTCATCAGGCCAACCAATCCCCAAACCGCGACAGTCACAACCCAACTGGCAATCGTTAGCTTCTTGCCCAATGCTGGGTTCGATTCAAGCTTATAAAACTCTTCTCCGCTCATTCTCGTTCCTCGGTTTTCACTGTTTCTTTTGAATCGCCACCCCTAGGGTTTGGCCGATCTTCACCTTCAAGCACTTTGACCAACTTTATCATCTCCACCTCGTCCGCAGCTTTTTCCCAATCAAACTTCCCGCGAACTTGACCCCATCGGTCAACAACATATAGCAAGGAAGAGTGGTGCTCCGCCCCCGAATCTGCCTTGAAAAACTCACTTCCAATCCTCTTGATCAACACAGGATTCCCCGTCAAAAACAGCCAGTTTTCAGGATCGGCTTCAAGAGTATCGGCAAATTCTCGCAAGTGCTCGACAGTGTCTCGTGCAGGATCCGTTGTAATACTAACGATACGAGGACACTCATCTCCAAGCCGTTTTTGCAAATTACGAAGGTACTGATTCTGCGCCTTGCACACGCCGGGGCAGTTACTGAAAAAGAAGTTTGCAATCCAAACCTCCCCAGTCAAATCGCGTGAAAAAAACTTTTCTCCCGTCCGCTCAGTCAGAAAAAAATCGCGAACCCAACGAATATCATTTAACTCTTCTCGTTCTACTCCCGCCAAAACATTTCTAGTTTCTACGGTTTCTCCAAGTGGAGGCTTCGTTTCGGCAGCAACTTCTTTCGCAACTTTGATAAACCGCTTCATATCATAAGGCTGATCCCACTTGAACCGATCCCGATAACGTCCCCATTTATCAACCAAGAGAATGTTATCAGTGTGTGTCTCTGGATTAACTGGAACATTAAACATATTCTCACCGATCTCTACCAATTGGTAATTTTGGCCAGTCAGAAACGCCCAACGATCTGGCTTCGCACCAAACCCAGCCGCATACTTGTTCAATACTTCAGGCGAATCATTTTTAGGATCAACCGTCATTGTCAGAAAACGAATGTCGGTCCCCCGCAATGCCGAATTCACACGGTCAATTTCTTTATTCAGATCCAAACAAAAGGTTGGACAACTTGCAAAAAAGAAACTGACGACATAAGCCTGACCCGCTAAATCTGCAGAGTCAAACTTGTTTCCATCCTGATCTATGAGTTCAAAACGATCGACATTAGGCAAGTACTCCCAGGGAACCTCAGCAAAGGCTCTCCCAGTACTGTCAAGCTGGAGTTTGGTGCTGTCGTTTTCATCTTTGTCGATGGACGCTACCAGCGGCAGTTCCACGACACGACGGCCACCCGACCGCAAATACATTACCCCCGCGGCAGATAGGACTACCAACACCCACAGGAAAACTCTAACTCGTGCAAACATATTTCTCTTAACCACCATGGTACGTCTTAGTCTAATTTCGGAGTCGCATCACTGACTTCCGCCGGTTCACTGACAACAGGTTCGGGAGCATTTTCACGACGATCTTTTGAATAAGTCAAATAACGGTAGCCAACATCCGGAACCAACAACAGCACTAACAACACCCCCATAAACAAAGCCGGTATCGTGAGTACATATTTCCATGCCCGCTCCCACCATAAATGCATAAAAAACAAAATGACTAACAAGGCCTTGGCTACTGAAACCAACATCATTGCCGCCCAACCAACAACCTTGTTTTCCATCAAATAGGAATTGGCAACCCAGAACGAAAGCCCCGTCAACACACACAACATCAGAAACACCAACACAAAAACCTTCGTGTTTGATTTCTCGGATGAACCCTGATCAATGGAGTCTGTTTCAATCATGAATTTAAAATAAATAAAGCAGAGGGAACAAAAATATCCACACGATATCGACGAAATGCCAGTACAAACCAACATTCTCCATCAAACCAGCCCGAGAGCGATCCAACCGAAACGTCAACAAAACGATGAAAGCGACAAGCCCCCCTAGAACGTGCAAAGCATGAAAACCGGTCATTAGAAAATAGGTGTTCGCCCAAGTGTTACCACTAGGAATCACCATCGGAAGCCTCAGATGAAAATGCTCATTAAGCCCGTCATGGATTTCACCAAACTGCTCATAGGCCGCAATCCGGCTTTTCAAGGGCGTAAGGAGGTCGACAACCTCGGTTGACTTAATCGCAGCCGTCTTGGATTCCTCGGTCGCGGCAGCCAGTCGGCTTTCGATGTCGGATTTCTTTGTCGCATCCTGCTCCCCTTTGAGTTCTGCCGATAATCCCTTGACTCGCTCCTGCATTTCGCGGACGTCTTCGTCTACGATTTCTTGCTGCCCCATCAATTCAGCAATCCGATTTCTCACATCGGCAGCTTCATTGGCCAGATACGTTTCGACTCTTGGATTGGAACCGCGAGGGTTGATCTGGTGCGCCAAACTTTCAAGGGCTAACTCTCTAACCATTGGGCTCTCAGTCTCTCCGACTGCCTTCTGGGTCCATTGAACCAAGCCTGCCCGAATCAAAATCAAGTCCTTTTCACCGCCGCCATGATCGTGCCCCGTCCCTGATTCGGACACCAGCGCCGTTTTCTTTTTTTCAATTCTCAGGATCTCAGCATCTAAATTCGACTTCACGGCCGAAAGATAATTCAAATCAGCACGATCATAAAGTAAGCTTCGCGGCGACCCCGGATGAATTCCGTGCTCAAACTTAGAATTATATTCATACGCCTTAATGCCCAAAAACACGCAACCCAGCACAAATGTCGCAAGCAACCACTTCTTCGCCCTACCGGGTTGATCTTGCTTGGCTGCCTCCATTCCAAACACAATCGTTACACTCGAACAGATCAATACGAAGGTATTCACAGCGCCTAGCCATTCGAGAACTCGGACATCTTCTGGTGTCGGCCAGCTGCCCTCGGGGGCGCCAAATCGCAGCACAATGTAAGTGCCGATCAAGGCCGTGAAAAACATAATTTCTGTGGACAGAAATAGCCAAACCGCTAGTTTGCCTTTGGGGACGGGCACCGCTGGCTGGTACTTCAATTCAATATGGCCATGCGAACCCTTATCCTCACCACCTTTGGCGATGTCTGCTGATTCGGAAGGGTTCGCTTTTGAATTCATTTTTCTCTTAAAAAGATCTAGGGGCAAATTGTATCAACCTAACGCTTATCAAAACAATTCATGTGACTAAGTCAAACACGCGAGAATCAGGACCAGCATGTAAGCGGGCAGATATAACAGAGAGGCACGCAGCAACTGCCTCGCCACTTGATCATTGCGATCGAGACGAAACGCCCAGGCAGCTTTAAAATAATAAGCACCGAGGAACAATGAGGCGATTACGAAAATCCAAATATGAACCTGCGATCTCAAAACCAAAACGGGAAGCAGACTAACGGCAATCAGCATGGCCGCTGTGACCACCGATTTCTGACCTGCAACTCGACCGGTTGGTTCGGTGACTGTGATCATTTTCAAACCGCCCTTGCGGTACTGATCGCGGTACATCCAAGCGATGGCCATAAAATGCGGGAACTGCCAGAGCACTAAAACACCAAAGAATGCCCAACATACCAATCCAACGGTTTCAGTAGCAGCCAATGAACCCATAATGATTGGCATCGCGCCAGCAATGGCTCCAACCTCCGTATTCAACGGCGTCTTTAGTTTGAGTGGCGTGTAAATAAGTACGTAAAGCACCCAATTCGCAACACCACATACCGCCGTCTGCCAGTTGACCATTCCATAAAGAAACGCAACCCCGACGCCAAAGGTCACAGCCACAAACATCGCAACCTCTGTTGATGACAATCGTTGCGAGGGAAGCGGACGCGAAGCAGTTCTCGGCATCAGAAAATCAGTGTATCGCTCAAGATACATATTCATGGCATTGCCACTCGAGGCAATCATCAACATTCCTATCAAGGCACCGAACATCACTCCGATGCCCATGCCCTGACCCGCCGCATGTGCTGCCAAAACCGCTGCGACCGCGAAAGTGATTAACACCATCACAGAAATTCGCAATTTCGTCAGCGCGACATAGGTTTGCAACCTAGTGGTTTCTTTAGCCGTCGTAATTTCTGGGTTCGTTGACATTGCTGACATGCGAGCTAACTCGTCTTTTCAGGTATTGAAGGAATGAAGGGTGAATTGAGTTCACTCAACTCGATTCGGTTTGTGGGAAAAAATCGCGTTCCGTTTCCGGATGACTGTATTCGTAAGGACCGCGGCGAACGATTGGCTGGACGTCAAAATTCCCATGAGGCGGTGGACTAACAGTCGTCCATTCAAGCGTATTTGCATTCCAGGGATTTCGACCAGCCTTAGGCCCAAAAAACATACTTCCGAAAAAGTTAGCCACGAAAATCAGCTGGGTCAGACCCATCCCGATCGCGCAGATCGTCATAAATTGGTTGAGCGGCAGTAGGTCTTTGAGGCCTTCGTAAATGTAAGGATCAGCAACACGCCGAGGCATTCGACTCAAGAAATGCATTGGAAAAAATGTGCCGTTCAAGAAAATAAAAGTAAGCAAGAAGTGAATCTTCCCTAATTTTTCATTCATCATTCGGCCAAACATCTTTGGGAACCAAAAGTAGATCGCTCCGAGGACACCGAGAACGCTACTGGCGAACAGCACATAGTGGAGATGAGCCACGATGTAGTACGTATCGTGAATAACGATATCCACCGGAGGCGCCGACATCACAATCCCGGACAAACCTCCGATGACGAACATCGAAACAAACCCAACACAAAACAACATCGGAGTCGTCAGTTGCAACTTCCCGCCCCACAAGGTTCCGATCCAGTTAAAAACTTTGATCCCACTTGGCAACGCAATCAGCATCGTCGAAACCATAAAACTCATCGCTAACGTGTGGTTCATGCCAGAGATAAACATATGATGACCCCAGACGATAAACCCAAGTCCAGCAATTGAGGTAATGGAATAAACCATCGGACGATACCCAAAGAGCGGCTTTCTTGAAAAGCAAGAAATAATGTCGGAAACCATTCCCATGGCCGGCAAAATCATGATGTAGACCGCGGGATGCGAATAAAACCAGAACAAATGTTGCCAAAGCAAAACTTGCCCGCCACCGCTGGTCGCAACTCCGTTGTTAACTGCAATGTTCTCCGGGAGAAAAAAACCAGTCATTAGCATTCGATCCGACAATTGCATGAGAAGCGCTGCGGTCAAAACAGGCAATGCGAAGGCTTGCATAATTGCTGTAATAAACATGCCCCATACGGTCATTGGCAATCGAAACATCGTCATGCCTGGTGCCCGCATTTGTATAATCGTTGTCAAGTAATTAATGGATCCCATCATGGATGAAATCCCGACAAAAACCATCGCCAAGAGCCATAGCGACTGAGCATCCCCCTGAAAAACGCTCAGCGGAGGATAGGAAGTCCAGCCGGCAGAGGCACCATATTCAGGCATGAAAAAGCTAAGAATGATGCAACCAAACGCTGGCCACATGAACCAATAACTCATCATATTTAATCGCGGGAATGCCATATCCTCCGCACCGACCATCAACGGGATCAAGTAGTTCCCAAACGCGCCCGCCAGAATAGGAATGATCACAAAAAAGATCATAATTGTCGCATGCATGGTAAACAGCATGTTGTAAAAACCAGGCGACATTTGCCCACCCGATTCAGCAAAAAGCATGTGCCCAAAAATTGGCATGTCCGACCAAGGCCAAGCCAATTGCCAACGAACGGCTAGAGCCAAGAAGCCACCGACAAAAAACCAAATCAATGAGGAAAATAAAAACTGTAGACCAATGACCTTATGGTCCGTTGCAAATACGTAGGTCCAGACAAACCGTGAAACAGCATTCCCCTTTCGGCCTGGTTCAATCGAATTTTCAACGGAAACTTCTGCCATTTACAGATCCAACCCTATTATGATCTTAACTAATTGTTGATTTCCAACAGCGACTTAGAAACCTTCGACAATTGAGGAGAGTGCAATTTTTTTAATTCTCCTAGAGACGCCGATGGCTCCACCACATTTTTGAACTCCGGTGAGTAGGCAGCTTTTTGCTCTTCAATCCACGCGTCAAACTGAGCCCGTGAAACAAAATTCAAATCAGCCTTCATCATGTAATGCCCCCAACCGCATAGCTCGGTGCACATGATTTCAATCTCTTTTTCCTCGCGAGCATTGAACCAAACAAACTGAGTCATTCCCGGCACGATATCCTGCTTTAGCCTTAGTTCAGGAACATAAAAGCTATGAATGACATCGCGACTCTCTAGTTGCAAGACAATTTCCTCACCCGCCGGCAAGACAAGTAGGTTCTCGACGAAAATATCATCCTGAGTCTCGACAATCCCATCATCGCCTGCATAGTAAAACTCCCACCCAAACCGCTTGGCTTTGACCATGACCATTGGTGCCTTGAACGTTGAGACTCCATCGACCGTCACGGTCGGACGATCCATCTTGTTTTCAGCCCAAGACTTCATTTGAAAAAAAGCAAGAAAGACGAGAATCAGGGCAGGTATCACTGTCCATGTTATCTCCAACTTGGTGTTGTGCGTAACGTAGCGTGCCTTTTCATTGGAATTCCCGCGATCGCCAAACCGCCAAAGTGCCCAACCGATGGTGAACACAGTCCCTGCAAGAATGAACGCCGCAAGGAGATGAATCCCGTTAAACAGCTGATCAATCGTATCGCCGGCTTGGCTCAATGATTTAGGCAACCACGCTGACTCTAAAGGCGTAACCCCATACATCGCCATCAGAACGGAGGCGATTCCCAGAATAGGTACCAATAAAAACAAAACGCTCCAGAAACGGTTCATTATCGCATCACCTGCTTTTTATTCACAGGTTTCACTGACCCATTCTTTTTTGAGTCGAGATAAGGCATCGCCCGGACATAAGCCACGACCGCCCAAATTTCATCGGATGTCATCGCCGTGGATGCAGGCATAGGAGTTCCTTCAATGCCATTCCGCAATCGCAGATAAAGATCATCCGGGTGATCACCGCCCCGATAATAATGACGTGTCAAATTCCTCGGCTTTACCGGACGTGGTGGCAGCGCACCGACCGCCGAAAAATCAGAATAGCTCGCTGGATCCCCCGGATCGACATCCGCCGACTTTATCCAATCATTCGTCCAGTCATCGAAGTTGTTCAATTGACCATCGCCAATTCCAGTGTCTCCGTGACACTGCATACAATTACCTTTTGCAAAAAACAGCTCTCGCCCCTGTTGGACAAACTGTGCGTGCTCCTGGTGCTGCATGTCGAACTCAGGAGGTGCTGCCTCAATCTTGGTCACTTTTCGTTCAGGCCTTAGCCAACGAGCAATGATCCGCTCCTGCAGACCTTCGCCAATCACGGTGTACATCTGGTCTTCGAATTCTTCGATGTCGTCTTCCGACGGCTCTTCACCGCTGGGCTTGTCCACCAAACTGAGATCAATCAACGGTTCGCCGTCCAAAGCCGCCAGTTCACCTAACAAGAAACGCTCGAATTGTCCTCGCATTGTCAGATACTTGACATACTCGACTAACGACTGAATTTGATCTTCAGGTAATGTCCGAAACGAAGGCATCGCTGATCCAGGAATTCCATTGACTAAAATTTCTGTCAAATCATGATCGGTAGGAGGTGACCTCAACGGCGTTGATTTAAATTTAAACTTTCCCAAACGGAAATCGCGAGGGTAGGGTTCGAGGGATGCCGCGGTGTCCCCGGCTCCGTTGCCAGTAATCCCATGACAATGGGCACAGTGCTCCCGATACAAACCTGATGCACGCTCCCGCTTATCCACTCGCGTCGGCCCCGCCGCCATTCTCAAGTTTTCGATTGAAATGATATCGTGAGCGGGGTCGTCATCACCAAGAAAGAACGGAAACTTCGGATCGTCGGGCGTCCCGAAAAGCGCCGTCATGATGGTTCCGATTTCAGTCTTATAAGCCTCAGGAAAATGCTCGTCGTCAGAGAGATGAGTTTTTTCCTGCTTCACCCATTCGACGGAGTTGAACCGAAAGACCGGTGGTTCAGATCTCTCGCAACCGGCCATTCCCAGCAAGGCGGTACCGATAAATATGAGTTGATAAAACAGTCGAGGCACGAGATTTCCAACCCTTTAAGATTGGCCTGGCAGTTTTGAGCGTAACGTCGTGAAATTGACGGTCGAATAACACTGTATTTTGTCTGATTTTGGCAATTTGTCGACCGGACAAATTGTCACAACACCATTATAAAACCCGTTCTCAGCCCATTTCCTTAACCTAAGCAACCGGATTCGTACAAAACAGCGACAGAACAACTAGTCCCACTCCATTTTTTTAATTTCACTATCGAGAGTTTCGGCGTTTTTTTGATCAAAAGTCAACGCTGGTGCCACCGTACGCTGATAACAACCAACAAAACTACCCGTTAAAACGATCAATACGATCAGAAACCACGAACTGCGGATTACCATCAGAAAATCCATCCCCTCTTAAAATCGGTCGTTTCTACGAATCGGACCGAACAGGGCAGTGTGCTCGGTTACCACAGCAACAAAAACACCCCCTTGCCGTATCAAGGCAAAAGGGTGTGGATCCAACTATTCCTAAATTCAAATTCGACTCGTCAACTGAAGGACGAATCAATTGAAGGACCAATCAATTGGACAGCCTCACCACGGGTGAACCGTCGCTGAACTATTTAGTCAACGCCGCCCCTGGCAAGGAGAGCGTACCAAGGTCAAGGGTTTCGCCAGATTTAATGGTCGCTTCGATTGTACCGCGGCGATCTGGCTCATAACCCTTCACCTCAATCGTTTTCAGGTAACCACCTTTTTTATGCCAAAACTGAAACTTCCAGTCGCCTGCAGGAATATTCTCAATCTTAAACTTTCCGTCTTTATCAGAAATGGACACGTAAGGATTGTCTCGGATTAAAATAATCGCATCCATCCACTGATGGATGTCGCATTTTACTTCGCCTGGAATCTTGTCGCTCTCTTCACCCAGAACAATTTCAGACGCCGCATTTTTTACAATGTTGACGTTATGCTCATGCTCCATGGTCGCAATACGACAGTTGTGCCCGACATTATCACTATTCTTGAGAATCAAAGTTTGACCCGGCCTCGCAAAGCTCGCTTTGGGAACAAACCGACACTTGTCGTTGTCCAGCGTCAACTTGACTGCTTTTTGAGCCTCATAAGAGGGGTGATAAGTATCCGGCGTGTCTGCGCCCCGTCCGGTGTACATCATTACGTAAACGTCCCGGAGTTGGTTTTTGTCATTGACCACAACTCCGTCGTCAAGCGGAACCTTTCCATCCACCAAGCAAACCGCTTTGTCTGGATTATCCTTGACAGCCTCAGGCTGATTCTCCGGTACATCCCCCGAAATTACGATCTGACCGGTTAGATTGCCCCAACCATCCTGTGCCGACGACACAGAACTCATCGAAACGCATAAAACAAACAACAGTGTGCAGAAAAAAACTCGCTTCATTATCTATTCCTGAATGTTAATTAGGACTCTCATTTACTACTAAGACGCTTAAGGAACCGCGGCTATTGTAACAAAATTGGCCGTTGGTTTCCTGAACTAAGCATGGAACTCCATTGTTGCCCCTGTCATTCATCTTTCAATCCCTTAAAATCGTTCTTCAGCTAAATGACGCCTGTTTGAAGTCAATCATTTCAAGAAAATCGTAACATCATGAAAGTTCTCGTTGTTGGTAATGGAGGGCGTGAACACGCCATTGCATGGAAAATATCGCAAAGCCCTCGAGCAGATCGTGTTTTCGTCGCCCCAGGTAATGCCGGTACTGCAAAAGATGTCGAAAACATCGAAATTGCGGCCGACAACATCACTGAGCTAATTGCTTTTGCCAAACAAAATGAAATTGGACTCACCGTCGTTGGCCCTGAAATTCCACTCTGCAATGGAATCGTGGACGCTTTTGAAGACGCTGGGCTGAAAGTCTTTGGCCCCTCGCGGGCCGCTGCCCAACTCGAAGGTAGCAAAGTGTTTTGCAAAAACGTTCTCAGAGCCGCGGACGTACCCACCGCCGATTTCCAAGAATTCCATAGCGCTGAACCCGCCGAGCGGTTCATCAACGAAAGATACAGCGAAACACCCGATGACTGCCCCGTCGTTATCAAAGCAGATGGATTGGCTGCCGGCAAAGGCGCCATCGTCTGCAGCACTCGCGATGAAGCACTTGAAGCGATCGACATTATCGCCCGGCAGAAACAATTTGGCGACGCCGGCGATAAGATGATTATCGAAGACCGGCTTCAAGGGATCGAAGCCAGTATTTTGGCAATCACTGACGGACAGACGATCTTGACACTCCCTCCCGCCGAAGACCACAAACGAGCCCACGATGGAGACACAGGCCCCAACACTGGCGGCATGGGAGCCTACTGCCCAACGCCATCAATTGACGACAAAACACTTCGCTGGGTTGAATCAAATGTGCTGGTTCAAACCGTTCACGTCATGAAACGAAAACGCAATCCATTCCGCGGCATCTTATATGCCGGAATGATGATGACCCCCCAGGGACCTAAAGTTTTAGAATACAACGTTCGATTTGGTGACCCCGAATGCCAACCCTTACTCCTACGTCTTAAAACTGACTTCTTAGACCTAATCGAAGCAACCGTCGATCGCAGACTTGGGGAAATTGGACCACTGCAATGGGATGAACGCCCTAGTGTCTGTGTCGTAATGGCATCCGATGGCTATCCGGGAAAATACGAAACGGGTAAAGTCATCCGCGGACTCGAAGATGCTGCAGCGATCGAAGACGTCAAAGTCTTCCACGCCGGCACGCGACTGGACGAAAATCAAAATGTAGTCACCAGTGGCGGTAGAGTCCTCGGCGTCACCGCACTTGGAGATTCCGTAGCCACGGCAAAACTCCAAGCCTACAAAGCAATTAAGTGTATCCGCTGGGATGGAGCTTGGTGCCGCAAGGATATTTCAGACAAAGCGATCACCCTCAGTCGCTAAGCGATCACCCTCAGCGTTTCGTGTTCCGGCTAGAAAATCTACCCACCCAACTTAGACGAGCGGGATCAACACAGATCAACACGATTGAGCCACCCACGGGCGAACCGCTCTTGGGTCGAATCTCGATTCATCACGTCGAGATAATGAGCGGCCTGCATCAAATTCAAAAGCTTTAATAAATAGTCAGGGCGCCCTTTCTCCAATTCGAGAAACGCCCCAATTGTCGCTAACGTACGATCTCCAAATTTTCCATCGACTTCAATATCTGCATAATCTTTCTCATTCCGATTGAGACGATTTAACCCAACCTGAAGATAGCGTACGGATCGCGCGACCCCCTGGTTCACCCCTGTATCAAACACCTTGTTGGCGATGTGCTGATCCGGAATCTCATCCCCGCGAATGGGCAGCCAATACCTAACGCGAAACAGCTCCTTTGCCAATAAATTGAGCTCTCCATTTTCGTTGATCACTGACTTAAAATCCCGAGGATTCTCCCGCTTAAGGCGATCCACCAACGCCCACCCCTCCCAGTCTGGATTAAACTTTCTCGCTACTCCACGATGGGTTTCACCACCGCGGTCGACGGGATCATTGACGTACCCGCCCTCCCGCAACTCGGTCTCTCCATACGCAATATCAAAATCAGCCATTGCTACTCCCCAATTTGCTACATCGAAAAACCACGCTCCAACTGAACCTCCGTTGCAACACAACTCCCGCTACGACTGGTCACCGTCCAGCAAATCATCCGCGTAACCCGGTGGAAAAGGATCATAATTAGACGGCGTTTCTGACTCAGGTCGTCCATCAGAACTTTGATTTTCGCCGGACGATTCTTGCGCTAATCCGAATTCCGCCATCCAATCGACGTCATCGAGACCCTCCACTGGCGGCTTGCCCTCTACCTCGACTGGCCTGTTCGCCCGTTGCTTTGGCGATTCACTGGTAATTTGATCGAACCATTGGTCGCTATCAACCGGAGTTGATTTCCTTCGAATCGCCGCCTTGTGAAGCCGATGGTCACTTGAAACAACCGTCAATTTTTTAGGCGTGGAATTCTTTTGAATCAACAATTCAATCAGCGTATCCGCATCTTCATGGTCGAGCGCATAAATTATTGTCAAACCATCCTCAATTCGTATCGCCTGAGACTCTCCGACAGGCAACCGAGTCGCATCAAAGATGATTGCTGTGCGTTGCAGTACCGGCCCAGCCAAGTTGACCTTCAACTCCCCAGCCAGCCGGCGCCTCGCCCGTTGCAGTGACGCCGGTGTCCGTGACCTGCCTTCCAGCCCACACTGGAAAATCAGATTGTATCCGTCAATCAAAATCAAATAGTCATTTACCAATCTAAATCTCAACTAACAAATCTAAAGAGAGCGCATAAAAAAAAGCGACCATCCAATGGATGACCGCTTCATGTGTATTTTTAACGATGGTACCTTAGCTTCTTCGGCGACGTGCTAGACCAGCAAAGCCAACCATTCCAAGAACGAAAAGACTGCTCGGCTCTGGAACCGCACTGAAAGTAACGACATCAGCAAAAGTCGAACCAACAATCAAGTCGTCCACGACAGTTGTTTCGTTGACCGATGAACTTGATTCTCGGAAATAGAAACCCTCTACGTCGTTGTCGTCCGAAGTTGTCGTGACAATCGATGTATCCGATTCAAGTGAAGCATCAATCCACAGATTCGCAAGCCCTGAGTCTCGGTCGTAACCGATGATTGCCCTGTAAACCGTGTCGTAATCCAAAGTTGAACCCCAACTGGCTTGAGCGGTGCTTGTGTGACTGATCCCGACTAAAAAACCATTGGCATCGGCAGTGTTGATGTCCATTCTAGCGGTGAAATCTGAAGTGCCATTTCCAAAGTGAGCGAAGTACTCAAAATCAGTTCCGCCGGGGTTAGATGCCGAAACAGAAAAATCAAATCCAGCGAAGACAGTTCCAGTCGTGACCGTGGTGCCGATCAAGCGATTGACGTCTTCGGTTTGGGAATCGGTTAGAGTGATTTTTCCACCAGACACTTGGATCTGACCTTCGGTTCCGCTGTGTCTCGTCCAATCCGATGAAACAGTCGTCAAAGAACCGTCCGCGTAATCAAAGCCTTCGGTGAAATAAACATCAGCTTGGAGAACGCTCGATAACGCTCCGATAGCGATGACGGCGGAAGCCGCGATGGCAAATAACTTATTATTCATTAATAAATCCAAGTGTGAGGCATCAAAGTGCTGAAAATCTAAGTTGTTGCTGCGTAGTCTAATCACATCAAATTTAGAATTCAAGGACTAAACCTCCTAATCTCTAAAGATTAACAATTTGTAACAATCGTTAGGTCTCTACCCAAACGCCCCGCAAGGGTCGACATTCGCCCGTTAACGACTTCCTGTGTTTTGCATCGAATACAAACGGGTAATTGTCCTTTAATTCGCGGATAGAGCCGATAATCAACATGCCATACAATTCGAAGCCAACCTCGGGCTAAACACGACTCCCGCCTACGTCGCTTTGTTTTGCCCTAAGAATTCTAACAAGGAATGCAAATTGAGCGTCCAATCTTTGAGCAACGCACGAACGAAAACCGTCGCGACGGTAGGTCCAGCATCGATTACACCCGACATTTTAAAAAAACTCCTCCATGCGGGCGTCGACGTCTTTCGAATAAACATGGCTCACGGCTCTCGGGAATCCCATGAACTGGCCGTCGCGAACATTAGATCCGCCTCGGAAACGACAGGACTTCCCGCAGGAATCCTCGTTGACCTGGCTGGCCCGAAAATTCGTCTGGGCCAATTAACTAAAAATCCATTGGTGCTCAACAACGGGGATGAGATCAAGTTCGTCCGCGGGACAGAATCCCAATCGGACGACGAGCTGACGAGTATCTACGAACCTCTTATTGACGAGGTCAAAATTGGTGACGCTATCGTCTTGGCAGACGGCCTGGCACGGCTGGCGGTTATTACCAAAGAAAAAGACCATCTGGTGTGCCGAGTGAACGATGGCGGAGCGATCCGTTCGAGACAAGGGGTGAATCTCCCCGGCACCCACTTAAGCGTGCCCGCGCTTGGCCCCGTCGATCGCGACAACGCAAAATGGGCAGCAGGGCAGGGGGTTGAATTTGTAAGCCTCAGCTTTGTCCGCAACGCCGAAGAAATCAAGGAACTCCAGAGCCTTCTAGCGGCAGAGAACAGCCTCGCCATGGTGATCGCGAAAATCGAAAAAAGAGAAGCGCTCGATGCCCTAGATTCCATTGTCGAAGCGACTGACGGTGTTATGGTCGCAAGAGGTGACTTAGGTGTTGAAATTGACATTGAAAAAACTCCGGCCGCTCAAAAACGAATCATCAAAACCTGCCTCCGCTTTCGCAAACCGGTGATTGTCGCCACCCAAATGCTTGAGAGCATGCACGCCTCCAAACAACCGACACGAGCCGAAGTTACCGATGTTGCCAATGCCATTCACGATGGCGCAGATGCCTGCATGCTCTCCGGCGAAACAGCCATTGGAGAATACCCGGTCGAAGCGGTGCAAATGATGAACAAGATCATGACCGAAACTGAAAAATCACTATCTCAGCAGCGAGCCCGAATGAGAAGCGAAGACTATGCCTCGGCTTGGGAAATCTCTGATGCAGTCATTTTTGGCGCAGCTCACGTTGCCAAGAGAATTCATGCAAAAATGGTCGTAATCGCAAGTCGCGAATCTGAAATCGCCCTCATCAAATCGAAACAACGTGACCTCATTCCCACGATTTGCATCACCGACCACGCAAGCTGCTACCGAAGAATGTCACTTTTCTGGGGCGTTACCCCAGTGCTCTGCTCAACGCCGTTTCAACAAGACGAACTGCTGGGTTTTGTAAATCAATGGGCGTCATCCAATCAGGACCTTCAGTCGGGAGATCATTTCGTCGTTGTCACAGACACCGACCTGCTTCCAGGAGTCCACGACTCTGTACTTGTCGCTCAAATTGAGTGACTTCTTTCAACGACGCGTTCCCAACTCCTCCTTCAACCCTCAAATCAAAAAGCCTTCTCATCTCGGCTGAAATGGAAGGCGATTAAACTTTGAAAAAATGGCGGGTGCTACGTACTGAGTCAGCCCCAAAGTTCATCGTTTTGGATGGGATTGCCTTAGATTCAAAGTTAGACGTAATGAAGATTTCTTTTCTCCAGAGGATTTCTTTTCTCCTTTACGCAACGGATTCAGATTGGGTTCGCTCGCTCTGGACAGACCAGTTTGCTAGACAGCCCGACACCTCCGAGCATCTAAAACTTGATTGGTCAAAACAAAGTTATATCAAAAGAACTACGTTGCAATTGTCATGCCAAGCAAACTCACTAGCCCAATCTTGGATATTTGCAGGCAAACACCAACCACAACTCGACCACGCTCTAACCAAAAGTACAGACCTCAGGTAAGTCTTACAAAACCACAAAGCAAATTCTGCAAATAGAGCCTGAATTTCCTAACAAGAATCAGGCTTCAGCGACTGCAACAAACTAATGGCAATGGCTTTAAAAACTAACTTTTGCTTGTCATAGTCTCGATCCTCAGCCTGAGTCCAAAACATTAAACACCTTTCCTCTGTGTTTACGATTTGCAATTCGGCGCGAATTAAAAAATCGAGACAATAAAACAAAGCTTCAACACCACGATTCGCTGTGTCACCAAAAGAATTCTCACAAGGTGAGATTTCGATGTCCTCATAAGTCTGTTGCAACGAGTCGATTGCCTCTTTGAGGATCAAGTCCACGTCGGTTTCTCGAGGATAAAGATGAACGGACCAAGTCGTGCTACCGTCTGGAGTCTCAAGAGTGATAACTTGCGGTGATCCGGAAACGTCATCGATCAGTTTCCAATTTTCAGGGTACAAAAACTCAAGCCCCAGTTTGTCATACTTCGCCGTCATCGATCAAACACTCCGAAAAACCACATGCAAACAAAAAATCACGCCCTAAAACAACACACCACATCCAAACTTAACCCCTTCGAAACACCTCTAAACCGCCGCACTGCTAGCAACCTTGTGATAGCTGTACGCGTTTAATCCTTCACATGTTTGACTTTACGCGTCGAATCGAATAATCACAACCGCCCGAATGTTCCGATATGGTAAACAATCGGCAATTTTTGTAGAGTCCGCGTTCGCTGTTGATGACGAAAACATTTGCGGAAACCAAGGCAGAAGAAAGATACTCAATTGCAGCCCACGAGCCCCGTTCAACGAATGCTGAAACGATGTCGAATCATCGCAATAGTTTTAGGGCTGGGGATCCTTTCGTTCCAAAATGGCTGCTCGACCTTCAGGGGGTTAACCAACAATTCCCCGCAACTTTCACTCAAAAATGACGCCTTAGAGGCGAGATCTCTAACGCGAGCAGGCAACCTTGATTGCCAAACTGGTGAGCTTGCTAATGCTGAGATTAATCAGCGTGAAGCCATTAAGAAAAACCCTTTTGATCCATGGCTCTACGAGCGGTTGGCCCAGACACTCAGCAAGCGTGGTCAACCGGGGTTGGCGATTGAGCAGATGGGCCGTGCTGTTGAACTTTCTGACGGTGATCCCCGTTTGATCGTGGAGTTGGGGAACCTTTATTTTGACCGTGGCGACAAGCACACAGCATCGGATCAAGCCAAACAGGCACTAGAAAGCGAACATCGCTGTGGACCTGCGTTGCTACTTTTGGGTCGCATTGCCCTGGTCGACCAAGAACCCAAAAAAGCGTTACACCTATTTCAACGTGCTGCCGCCTGCAATCCTCCCCCTCCGGGCATTCGGCTGAAAATCGCAGAAGCGTACCAACTCAACGGAGAGTGGAGGCTCGCCAACCATACGATTGATAGTATATTGCTAGACTTTCCAGTGGAAAACTATCCAGAAAATCTGGTCATTGCCAAAGCAGAAGGCTTGATTGAAATGAACCAGCCCTCCGCCGCTGAGAACTTTCTCCTCGAGCGTCAGACGAGAGAAAATTTCACTCCAACCATGGTTTACTTACTCGCCGCAGCTCAAAAAAGAATGCAGTCCTATAGCGATGCAAGAAATACGCTTGCCGCCGGCGCGAAAGCCTTCCCAAGTTACCGGGTTCAATTCTTGGAAATTCGCAGTGAGATCGAAATCTCAGCCGTAAAAGAGCAAGTCGCGCAAAAGAAATAGCATTCCCTATTCTTTTAACTTGCCTCTAAATGGCGACACTGGGCTCTATTTCTTCCCCCAAAAGAACCCCACCGCGCCCCCACAATCGGATTAATTGATAATTTGTTACCCGATTGAACGCTCGCAACTGATTCTAGGCGAGGAATTCATGCTGGAACTCCCAAAACGCAAGTTTGCGACTTATGTTTCCCTTGTTCCTACAGATCACTTCACTGAAATCCAATCCAATCCAAATGCCAGCGGAGCACCTTATGTCTTTTGAAAAAACTACCGTCGAAAACGAAATTGAAAACTCCACATTTGTAGATCGTCGAGCAGCGAGAAAACAAGATAACGCAGGTGGCTTTGAACGACGCCAATTCTCAGATGGACATCAAGGACTTTCACCCGAAGCTGCTGAACTGGGCATTGCAATCGATCAGTACAAACTAACAAACAGCCGAAGATACATTACCCACGAAGAGATGATCCAAGTCATCAAGTCAATTGGTTACGCTAAATCCTAAGCGAAACCCTAAGTAAGATGTGTCGGCTCTAGCTCCTTCAACGTTTTCGCGGGAGCCGCCTCCTCTCATCGCCATTCTCAAGATCAACGCAACACTTGACGGATGACCCGAGAACGGGATTCATTTTGACTTACCACACACAGAACGAGCTCAAGCTCGTTCTTTTTTTTTGTAAACATTGAAGCACAAATTGAAGCACAAACTAACGCTTTAAAGATCCTAACGGTCCTCTCAACAAAGGATCGGTAAGCTGATCCTCGGAGAGTAGACCAACGATTTTCCCTTCATCACTGACCACTCTGGCCAATGTCTGACGCGTCGACTCCATCTGCAAAATAATCTCACCAAATAAATCGGTCGCATTAACATCTGAAAATGGATGGATCATCTCTGCGATCTGAGCGTTCCTATCGGACACCATTAACTCCACAGTTCGCAGGTAGCCAATGGGCTCATTTTTTTGCGTTTTAAAAACTGGAATATCCGCCATCCGCCGCTGCCGGGCAAACTTTAATGCCCGATCGCGGGTTGCCTTTATTGAGATTGCCTGAATCCGGCTAAGCGGTGTGCAGATTTCGCTAATTGGCTTGGACGCCACAAGAAAGAAACTTTGCCCGAGATGCCGTTGAGTTGGATGTAAAAGACCTGCCTCCAGTCCATCTTCGAGTACCTGCTGTAGCTCTTTTCTCGCCAGAGTTAATCGCACTTTGTCAGGTGATTGCCCCAGCACCCCCTCAAGCATTCTCCCCATCCCCCACAGCAAAGCCGCGATTGGCGAAAACAACACAGTAAAAAACAAAACCAACGGTGCTGAAAAACGGAGCAGGAAATTCGGGGCGCGATAAAACAGGTTCTTGGGTAGTAACTCACCATAAACAAACAGTAACGGCGACAACAGGATCGGCGCTAACATTTCGGCAGCATTGGAGCCAGTCATTTGCTGAGCCAGTAAGACTATCGCCAGACTCGTTAGATAATTCGCGACATTGTTGCCAATCAACGTCGTCGCCACAAACAAAGTAGGGTTGTTAAACAACTTGATTAGATACTGAGATATCAGGTCACCGTCGAGCCCGGCAATCACGAAGCGAACGCGACTAGCTCGGTAAAAACCCGTTTCACAGCCACTGAAAAATGCACTGAGGAAAATCCCAAGCAACAATAATAAAATTGTAATTAGCAAAATCATCGTGCCTCTCCCTCCTCCTCTAAGACACGAACCTCAACCTGCAGGACACCACGCTCCTTCGCCTCAACTACCAAAAATGCGAACGGCCCCCATTTACATTGATCGCCTGTTTCCGCCAGTCGCTGCATCGACTCTTGGATTACTCCACCGACAGTCACGCTGACGGTCTCAGGAATCGAAACCTCCAACCTTCTCGCCAACTGTCTTAAACTCATGATCCCCGCAACTCTCCAAGTATCTTTGGAGATTTTTTCCAGAGGCGGCATATCCAACAGCCGCTCACTTCTACTTGGTGAATACACAAAGACGGTTTCGAGAATATCCTCGATCGTCAGCACACCAATCGTATCTCCAAATTCATTAACGACCACGGTAACCTCGCGATCCCGGTGAGACATTTTCTCCAACGCATCCGCAACAGTCGCACACCATGGAAGGTACAACACTGGCTCAGCAAAACGCTCCAAGTTTTCTTGGTCCAGATGATATTGATTATCCAGCCGAATCGCTTTCTCTATTTCACGACTATCAGGCTCCGTCACTAATAAATATCCACTCGCGGGAATTTCCCCCCTCAAATCAGACAGTTTTACCGGAGGTGAAAATGAAACGAATTGAGTGCGAGGACGCATCCATTCCTCCACGCGAATCGTCGACAATTGCACAATATTTTTTAATACCGCCTGCTCTTGCTTAATTACAGCCGCGTCTTTCCCCGAATGTTCGATCGCCCGCTCAAGATCACTGACCTCCATGAACGGCTCCGTCTTGAAACCAGGCCAAATCAGACGGCGTGAAATCAAATTGACCGACCGCAAAAGTGGCATCAATGGATCCACCACGCGAACGGCAAACGTCAATGGCACACTGACGAGCGTCGCCAATTCCCTCGGCTTTAATACCGCGACGCTCTTGGGCAACATCTCACTGAAAAAAATAATCGACAGCAGCGAGATCGCCGCGAAAGTAATTGCCGACGTCTGCCCCAAATTCGGGCTTTCCTCGATTCTGATTGTGCAAATCGACGCGATTGAGAAAAAGGCAATATTGATTACCAAATTCCAAAACAAAACCGCAGACAATAATCGATCTGGATTCGACAACAGGGCGGCCGCTGCCTGCTCGGCAAGGGTACCATTTCTTAAATGCCGGCGGTCACGTGCCTGGATATAAAAAAGCGCCGCTTCACTGGCTGAAAAAAAACCAGAACAAGCCATCAACACCACCATGGTAATCAGCCATGGCAACAATTGAAAAATGCTATCCATTCTCCGCCGTCTTCGAACGTCCTGTAGACACGAGGAATTCGCTTAATCGCGGAATCATCATCGCGGTGGTTGCAAATCCATAAGTAAAACTGACAACCAATAGAACCGACAAGAAATTCCCCAACAACAAGCTGGTAATTGAATAAAACATCGCAATCGGAAGAACACCGCACGCGAGAACCAGTGCAGGGGAGGGCGTATGCCACCCAAGTGCTACATACAATCCGATGGCCCCGCCAACAATACATGCCAAGAACGGACTCAGCTGCGCCTCCACATTCCCCGTGAAAGACACCATCATCACCATCACGGTCACGACGCCAAGAAAGAGGAAGAACACCGTTCCCAAACTCACACCAATCGCCTGGCGACTCCCTCCATAAGACATTCCGCAATGGACTCCCAACATGGTCACAAAAAAGAACAACACACACAGCCCGATCGATAAATAAATCAAGTTTTCACCCGATAAAGCACCATTAAACCACAGGTATGCGCTAATTAAGATTGGCAATACGATCATATCGGAGACGACATACAATACGCCCCCAATTTTCCCAAACAAAAATTCTCGGGGAGAAATATCAGTCACCATCAACAAATCAAGAGCGCGGCCGTCACGCTCAGTAGTAATCGAAGTTACCGCCAAGGCGTTGACCATCACAATGCTCACCAAAATAAAAGGGGCCAACGGACGCGCTGCCGGGGGAATCGTAACTCCAGCGTCCGCCGTGACACGTGTCGCCACGCCTGAATCTACCAACGAGAAGACGGCAAAAAACACAAAGGCAGCAAGTAACCAGTAAGCTCCACGAATGAATATTATTTTCCGACCATAAGCCCACGTCTTCATTTCCCGCCAAAGGACAGGGTTATCCCAAACCCGCCGACTGTTTTGATTTGCCAATCGAGCACGATCATCCACATGCCCCGTACGCAGACCTTCCGACTGCTCGACGACCTCTCGACCGGTGAGAGATGAACTCACCTCGGCTCCATGCTGTCCATCGACCATGTTCAATCCGTGATTGACCGACGCCTCTGCCTCTTCGATTGAAGGCTGGCCACTGCGGACGTCGCGGCTGGGATTCCAGTGCCTGACCTTCCAAATAGCCACGCCGCAAAGCAACGTCGAGATCAAAGAAGATAAAACTAGAAATGGTAGAACTGAAAAACTCCAAGTCGACGAAACCGTCGGATGGCTTGCCGCCATAATTGTTCGGATGGGACTCATCGCACCGGCAATCTCTGCCCCTGTAAATCCAGCAATAACTGGCCCTGCCAGACCAATCCCTTCGCATAGACCCAGCCAAAAAACAATGCACATCGCCACAAGGGCCAGCGTTTGAAATGTCTTCTCGCGCCATAAAGCAACGATCGCACCAAGAGAGCCCGCCGCGATTGAGGTCATCAGCGTCACCGCAAAAGTCCAACCCACTTGCTCAAATGAGGTTCCACCAAAAAGGACGATCAACATGAAAATCGGTAGACTCGTGATTAGCATCACCCCAATGCTTAAGAGACTTGCAAACAATTTCCCAAGCACAAGTTCACTATTGGTCAGCCGACTCATCAAAAGCAAAATCAGAGTTTGACGATCTTTCTCAATTGCAATGTTACTCGCAGCTTGTATCGCAGAGAGAAACATTACCAAAGCCAACTGAAGGGGCGCAAGGATCTGGAACAAAATAGCCCCAAACCGCGCCATATCCCCGACGTTCTGAATGATCTGAGTTCCCTTCAAGATCATCCAGGCAGTACAAATCAACAGCAGCAATGCGACTGCGTAAACCGTTCGCATAACATGGTGGCGAGGGCGACGGGGAGCCACAACAGCTTCACGGGTAAATACAGGACCGACTAACAAAATGGACTTTCAATGACGTGCGAAAAATTAAGTTCGGTGAGTGTGAAACCGTGATTGGATTATAACGTGAAGCATCTGTAGTACGTAGACGAGCTAAAAAATACAGCACAATTCTGACGGTTTTCTGACAAGATCGCGTCTCAAGCGGGTGGAATTTTCGGAATTTCCATTCCAATCAAATCCGGTCAACCTTCACAGCGACCTTCAGACGCCAACGCGAAGACTTCGAAAAATGTGGCGAAACCCCCGACTCTCCCCCAAAAATCACAATATTCGCAGACAACAAGAGCCCTTTTTTTGAGTCTCCAGGCGTGTCAGAATGCCCAAAACGTAGACATCTCGACACAACTCGATTAAAAAAGGGCTTAATTTGCGTCGACGTACGCGAAAACTCAATAATTTCGCGGCTTCGTACATCTAATTGAGCAAGGTGGCTCCGGTTTTGGTGAACTTTTGAATCTAGATTCCTCAAAACCTGAACCTCCCCTGTTGGACACCGAAAGAGTCCAGGCAGTCTACTCAGAGCACTGCCTAGCACTTCAACGGTTCCTCATTGGAGTGCTCCGGGACGAAACAGCCGCCGCAGATGCTTTGCAAACGACGTTTACGCGATTGATTGAGAAAGGCCATTTGGTTCAGCAACAGGATTCGATGAAATCATGGCTGTTTCGAGTTGCCTTTAACGAGGCAATGTTGATCCGTCGAAAAGAAACGACAAGTAAGAAACACGCAGAGAATGTTGCTTGGAAATTCCGGGGGCAATTAGGGGCGGACCGTGGAGTCGACCATCGACTCAGTCAATCGGTTCACCACGCTATACAACAAGAAGATATAAAACGAGTAAGAGCTGCTCTGGATCAACTTCCTCCTCCGCAAAGAGAAGTTGTGAAAAAAAGGATCTACGAGGGCTTGAAGTTTCGAGAAATTGCAGACGAACTGAACGTCCCATTAGGCACTGTTCTTGCGAGAATGCAAGCAGGTTTGAAAAAACTCAAACCAATTTTAAAACCAACCGACGACCCGACATAAAATTAGAAACGATCAAATTAACGATCACTGACGGCTTATTGAAATGAACCAACCTAACAACAAAAAACCAGAGCCACTATCGTTCGATTCGGAATCCAAAGATCTGAATTGGCTTGCGTTCTGCTATATAGCAGATGAACTGGACCAGACTGAGCGAATGGCATTTGAATCCCGACTGTTGGAATGCGAAGATGCCCGCGAAGCAGTGGTCGATGCCGTGAGAGACTCACAGACTCTATACGGCACATTGCAATCAGAATCTCAACCGCTTGCCCACGGGGTGAACTTGGCTGCCCCTAAACGAGCAACCCAAACACTCCGCTGGACTGCAACGCTTGTTGCAACCGCAGCTGCCGTATTACTTGCAGTGAATAGCTGGTCCTTCATCTTCCCTCCCAACACTCCGGTAGTTGCTGCTGATTCTGACGGCCTTGCTGCTGCCTGGGTTGAAACACTTATTACGATGAGTGACGCAGAGCTTGATGAATTCATCAACGAGGAATTCCCACAAACAGAAGTGGTCACCGATGAATTAGATGACTGGATGTTCGTAGCCCTTTCAGAGGCCGATTCCAAAGAGGGCGTTGAGGGGGAAGCACATTAAAACCGCCCTAACTACTCTGGTTCTTTCTATTCTGTTGCCGCTGATTGCAATCGGTACTGGGTTCGCGCAAACCACCGCCAAAGCCTCCCCCAACAAGACTCTGCCGGGCAAAGCAAAACCGCCAGTCGCTTCCAAAAGCTCAGTTCAGCAAACGTCCCCAAAAGCTAAAACAGCCACAACCGGCCAAACAGCTTTACCCGACAAAAAGAAAACTGGGAATGTTTCTACAGCTAGACGTGCTGAGTTGCTGAAATTCTGCGAAGAGCATCACAAAGAGCTTCTCCCGCTACTTGAATCACTGCGAAAAAAACGCCCAGCAGAATTCGAAAGAGCATTGAAGACACTCGACCGCGAAATCAACCAACTCCAAGCGATTAAAATAAAATCAATAGAGCGGTATGAGAAACTTCTAGCCCAATGGGTTTTGCGTTCGAGAATAAAACTTCTCTCGGCGAGATTGGCAGTGCGATCCTCTAAGGAACAGCGAGCCAAGACTGCGACGAGTCTTAGCAAATTGATTGGCCAACTCCAGGACTTGAGAATCAAACACCTAAGTGAAGAGCGTCAGGCATTGCAAAACCGGATGAACAAGGTTGGAACGCAAATTGACCAACTTCGATCCAATCGCAATGCTGAAATTAAAAAGCAAATGGATGCCTTCACCAAGAATGCGGAACGACTACAAGCCGCACAAAAGGCCAAAGTTGCCGGTAAAAACAAGTTGAACCAGAACGGCAAACAACCCGGCACGAAACAAGAACAGCTCAAGAAAAATCAAGCCAAGAAGAACCAGACCAAAAAACCCGGCAACAAAAAAGATTGATTCACGGGTGAATTGGTGCAGCGCACATGGGAGACACACTGTGCTAACAAACCGCAAAAGACACTTGCTTAAAATTATTCTTCCAGCAACGATTATCTTTGGCTGCTCCGCAGTCGCGATCGTTACGATTGATCGAGCCAATGGCGCTGCAGCAATCCCGGACCAACCTTCCGGAGTCTCGGTTTCGACCGACAACCTTTCGCATCCGGGTCTTTCGCATCCGGGTCTTTCGCAACCGGTCGACTCGCAACCGGTCGACTCGCAACCCATTAAAAGCGTGGATGTCCGATTTAAAGAATCTGGCAATGACGAAAAGCCCGACTTCCAAAAGCACGTTGCGCCCCTCCTTGGACGCTTAGGCTGCAATGGACGGTCCTGCCATGGATCGTTTCAGGGACAAGGTGGGTTTCAGCTTTCTCTTTTCGGATACGACTTTAATTCCGACCACAAAGCCTTGCTAGAAGAGGGAACCGAAAGGGTCAACCTGACCAACCCATTGGAAAGCCTGATCCTCGTAAAGCCAACCGACGAGGACGAACACGAAGGTGGCCTTCGATACGAGAAAGACAGTTGGCAATACAATCTCCTGCAATCCTGGATTGCGGGCGGAGGAACTAATCCCAAATCGATTCACAAGCTCGATCGACTGGTAATCGAGCCAAGCGAGCTACTGTTTGATTCGCCATCCAAGAAATTTGAACTCAAAGCAATCGCACACTGGAAAGACGGCACCGTCGAAGATGTAACCCCATTGTGTCGGTTCCACTCCAACAACGATTCCATTGCAATGATCAATGAATCTGGCACTGTCTCCACCAAATCAATCTCGGGAGATACCCACGTCGTTGTTTCTTATGACAAGGCGGTCGTTCCCGTACCTGTCATCCACCCCTATGCGGGCAAATCGCTGGCATCCGATTCCGCTTTTCAAGGTGCGTCAAAAATCGACTTTCTCGCGGCAGAGAAATGGAAAAAACTTAACCTGCAACCTTCGCAATTGTCCGACGACACAATGTTCCTAAGGCGTGTCAGCATTGACATTACCGGAACGCTTCCAACGTCCGATGAAATCCGAAAATTCGTCGCCAACACAGATTCACAAAAACGAAAAAAGAAGATCGATGAACTTTTACAGTCACCAGCTTATGCGTCATGGTGGACCACTTTCTTCTGTGACATGACTGAGAACAACACAAATCAGTTAAGAAACATTGCCTTTGACAACAATCTTCCAAGCCAGCAATGGTATGACTGGATTCACAAACGCGTTGCCGCCAACACTCCCTACGATGAAATGATTGAAGGGATTGTTCTTGGAGTCAGTCGAAACAGCGGGGAAAGCTACATCGACTTCTGCGAACGAATGAAGGAAGACTCCGCGAACGAATCGTTCAGCGAAAATGAAACGATGCCGTACTATTGGATGCGTAGAGAGTTCAGAGATCGCGAGACCATTGCCATTAGTTTTGCCCATGCCTTTTTAGGCTTGAGAATACAATGCGCTCAATGCCACAAACACCCGTTCGATCGTTGGAGCCAAAAAGACTTCAAAGACTTCTCTAAATTCTTCAGTGGCATTAACGTACGACCGTACTCCGGTGGATCCACCCCAGAAGACAAGAAAGATTACATCTCCATCTTGAAAAACCTGGACATCGATCCCGATCGGAAAAAGAACCCCAACCTTCAACGGCAACTTCGAGATGCCTACCGCAAAGGTGAGACAACTCCTTTTGGGTTTCTCGCAATCGACTCCCCAAAACTCACAAGAGAAGAGCTTCGCGAGCTACAAAAGCAATTACAAGCCGAAGCGAAGTCGAAGAAAAAAAAGAAGAGCAAGACAAATAAAAAACCAACGATTACAGAGGCGACCTTACTTGGAAACGATACGATCGACCTCACTAATCACGAGGACGTCCGAAAACCGGTAATGGACTGGATGAAACAACGGGACAATCCATTCTTCGCCAAAGCTTTGGTCAATCGCGTTTGGGCTCGATATTTCGGCGTCGGCATTGTTGATCCCGTCGACGATTTAAACCTTGCTAACCCGCCAAGCAATGCTGCACTACTCAATCACCTTACCCAAGAGTTCATCGATCATGACTTCGACCTAAAATGGTTGCATCGAGAAATCGCTAACAGCCGAACCTATCAATTAAGCTGGGTTCCTAATTCAACTAACGAAGGTGATCGTCGAAACTTTAGCCGAGCGATCCCTAGACGCTTACCGGCTGAAGTGATTTTCGATTCGATTACATTTGCAGCCTCTAACGCCGAAACCAATCGGACATTTAGAAATGCCGTTCAAGACCGGGCGATCTCGATCCCTGGAACCGTGGCAAATGTCAAACGCACCAAAAACTCGACAGACGCTTCGTTCGCTTTGCAGGTATTTGGACGATCCGAACGAGCCAGTAGTTGTGATTGTGACCGGTCGGATGAAACCAGCCTCATTCAAACCGTTTACATGCAAAATGATCGCGACATTCATCTGATGCTCACTCGAAAAGATAGTTGGCTAAATCGAATGGCTCAACAGAACACTGCCAACATTCAAGCAGTGAATGCTGAAAAATCACTCAAAGCATTGAATGATCGAATTTCAAAAATGGAGATTCAGAAAGCAAACTTTCAACCAGCGAAGAATAAAAAACAAATTCAGAATTTGAGTAAACAAATAAAAAACTTGAATAAAACCAAACGCGACTGGGAAGAAAAACTTGCGACCGCTCAGAAGTTAACGGGCGAATTAGACATTCAACAAGTTGTAGAAGAGGCCTACCTAAGGACGCTGAGCCGTTTTCCAACCGAAGAGGAATTGGCGCGTTGCAAGCAGCACATCTCGGAAGAAAAAGATCTCGTCCAAGGCGTCACCGGTGTGCTCTGGGCATTGGTAAACACTAAAGAATTCATTGTAAATCACTAAAAATAATTTCTATTTGATTTCCACCGATAAAAAAGCAGGTTCAAAAATGGGTTTCCATCGACAATGTGACGGCGTGACGCGTCGCGATGCAATCAAGGTCGGCGTCCTCGGTTCTGCCACTGGACTGAGCATGGGCAATTTCTTGAGAATGGCCGATGCGGGGCAAGTCAATTCAAAGGCAACCTCCAAAGCGGCGATTTTCATCGAACTGCCTGGTGGCCCATCACACATGGACACCTTTGACCTTAAACCAAACGCGCCGTCAGAATTTCGCGGGAAGTTTAATCCAATTAAAACAAACGCATCGGGTGTTGAGATCTGCGAACACCTTCCCAAATTAGCCAAGTGTGCTGATAAATTTGCTATCCTTCGTGGAGTTTCTCATTCCCTTGGAGCACATCCACTCGGGCAACAGTTTGTCTTTACAGGAAACCGCCCCAATCCTTCGCTCGACTATCCTGGATACGGAAGCGTCGTTGCGAAAGAAATCCAAAGTGACGATGATTTGCCCGCTTACGTTGCAATCCCAAAAGCGAAACAGGGACCGGGACATCTTGGTGTCAAATACGCGTCGCTTCAAACGAATGCAACTCCCAAATTTGGCTTGCCCTTTAGCGTCCGTGGAATCACGCTCGGAAACGGCGTCACCATGGAAGAAATGCAGCGACGCTCGAGTCTTTTAAAAGATCTAGATCGCACCTTCGACTCCATCAAAGACCGCGATGATCTGCTCAGTGGACTGGATAAATTTAGCCAAAAAGCTTTTTCGATGATCACCTCCAACCGGGCCAGGGATGCATTCAACTTGAGTAAAGAAGCGCCAAATTACACCAAATTATTCGGGGAAGATGACTTCAGTCAAAGTTGCATGCTGGCCTCTCGATTGGTCGAGTCTGGAGTCAAATTCGTCACCGTTTCTCTTGGCGGCTGGGACACACATTCAGACAACTTTTCGAAACTTCAAAACAACCTTTTGCCAAAACTGGACGCTGGCCTTTCAGGCCTGTTCAACGGCTTAGCAGCCAAAGGTCTACTTGAATCAACTACCGTGTTTGTCTCAGGGGAATTTGGAAGGACGCCGAAAATCAACGCACGTTCAGCCGACGGTGGTCGCGACCACTATCCTCGATGCATGTTCATGTTGATGGGCGGCGGCCCTGTCAATGGCGGCCAAGTGATTGGCGAAAGTGATGCAACCGCAGCAGGGCCGAAACACGAAGGAATCAATCCGGAGGATGCAGCAGCGTCATTTTTTAGAACGCTAGGCATCAACCACAGAAAAGAATACGACACATCCATTGGCCGACCGATCTCAATTGTGCGTGATGGAAATGTCATCCCTGGCTTGATTGACTAACATGGCTTGATTGGCTAACACAAAAATGAATATTTTTCAGCTGTAAAATTGAGACCGCAAGTTTCGCGGTCAAAAGAAATTAGGCTCAGTATCCTTTTTTAGGGCTGGGCTTTTTCAATGCTTACTCGCCTTCGTTCTTTTCTAGCGCAAGTCTTATCTAATTCAAACTTGAGCTGAGCCTTCAGTGCTCACTGGCCGGTACTCACAGGCCGCTTTGAAATTGGCGTCGCAACTCACCGAGGGTATTGATCGCGGGGTCTCCCAAAATCTCAGCGATCCCCGACTGCTCAGTGACATCAACAAACTTTTCTCCACCTTGGTTTTCGAACACCTGGCGGTTTGACAATAAGTCCATAAAACCATCTGCGTTATAATCAAAAAATGCAGTGATCGGCCGCGTCACTTGTGAACCTGGAACCTTTTGAGCTGCCAGCCCCATCGGTACCGTCGCGTTCTCGTACGCCCCATCTTTAAACAAAAACAGAAATCGACGGCCATCTTGGGTGGTCACGGCAATATCCAAATCTTGATCTTGATCGATGTCCTCAAGATCCATTGAGTAAAACGAACGATCAGCAATGTCTACTCCCTCCTCAGCAAGCAGGATTTGCAATTGCTCCTTCACCGGTGCCTGACTTTTCCTCTCCAACTCGGCTTCGATATGCCACAACCTAATTGATGCCGGCACGCCTGAGGATTTTGGCGGGATAGAGCTGACTAACTCATTCTCCGACCGGTACTGAGTAATGCCACCCTCTTCGTTAAACCCAGTCGCTGCCAGCAACAATCGGATTGACCAAAAACTTTCTCGTTTCTCTGAAAACTTCATTGAGCGGACGATACTGAACTCAGTACTGACAACATCGACCCCTGCTAACTCGTCGAGTAGCCCGCCAAAAAAGATATCGAAATCATCGGTATCTTCTCGGTGCTCCACTTCGGTCGAAATACGTTGCTGCGTTTTAAAAGGCGGGAATTCATCGCGCTCCCAAGGAATGAGTTCGGGAATCGCTCCTTCAAACTCCCCTCGAAGAAGATTTTTTAACGCGGGCACGTCGCGGCTAATCCATGCCGAAACAAAAGGAACACCAATTTCAGATGCAGTTACCTCCGCTGCCTGCTGAGCATTTTTGACGCTACCATCATCGGCAGGACCAAAGGCTAACGAATAAAGAAAAACCACTACCACCACCAGTGAAACAAAGATGACAACGGCGGCAAGCGTGTTAAAGAGTTTTTTCATTTTGGAATTCTACGACCAGATACTTATAATTGCCTTTTATTAAAACAAATCAAACTGGCAAGTGAAACGGGAAAACGGAGGTTCCAATTCAATAACGCTTCATTTAACGAATGTTCAATTAATAACCCTACCAAACTCGATGTTTGAACACGTAAATTTGTGTGCACATCGAACATTTCGTACTTCAAGCAGTTAAAATCGTCAATATTACGAGCATTTCATTGAATAAAGAGATAATCGCCGATTCTAATAGGTGTTAGTCGCCAAATTCGCCGCAACAACCCCACTTCCTATGAAACTTAGCCAATCTATTTCAGGAGCATTGCTCATCGTCGTCGCGGCGTTCCTCGGCTTGGCGCTGGTCTACCTTCCAGGATGGGTCCTTCTCAATTACGAAAGAGCCACCAAGCTTGGCCTTGGCTGGCTCTACCTTTCCGTCGTCCTTCTCGGAGCATGTCTACTCATTGGCAGTGCAGGGTGGACCTTTTGGAAACTTTGGGGGGCATCCATTGCTAAAAAGAAACGCAAATTGCGCAGGAATAAAAACCCAAGTCAACTTACAAAAGGACAACAAGAGTCCGAGATCGAAGAAAACCTTGAGCAAGTCGAACGACTTTCCCAGGAGGTCGACACGGAAGCTCAACTGAGAACTCAACTCGCCCCACTTGTCAAAGAAATCGAACAGAAGCGGGAAGCACAGACATTAGAGATTGTATCCTTCGGAACCATTTCAAGTGGAAAATCATCCGTCATGAATCTCCTGGCCGGACGTGACGTTTTTGCCACCGGTTCCCGTGGAGGGACAACGATTACCCGTAATGAGATCCCTTGGCCGGGCATTGACCAAGTCACCTTAGTGGACACGCCCGGGCTCGGCGAAATTGATGGAGCTGCTCACGTCAACATCGCTGCTGAATCAGCCAAAGATGCTGATCTAGTCATCGTTGTAGTGGATGGACCGGTAAGACAGAGTGAACACCAACTTCTCACCAAACTGGGGGAAATGGAAAAACGGGTTATTGTTTGCCTCAACAAGTCCGATTGGTATTCCCCCTCCGATCAAGAAAAACTCGTGAATCAGATTTTCCAACAAACTGGAAATTTCGTAAATCAAAAAGATATCGTCTGTATTCAAGCTCAGACAGGCCATCGCACTCGTCGAAAAATTCTCGCCAATGGCACTGAAGTAGACGAGACCATCGAAGTCGAACCAAACATTGAACCACTTGCATCTCGAATGCTACAGATCGTCAAAGAAGATGGCAAAGACCTCTTGGTCGCTAACCTGCTTCTTAGATCCCGCGGGCTCGTCGAAAAAGCACGAGACAGCGTTCAGGAAGCAATTGATCAGAAAGCTTGGAGAGTTGTTGATAAATACATGTGGGGCGCTGGAGGCGTCGCAGCGATCAGCCCGTTCCCAGTCATCGATTTAATCGCCGGCTCAGCAATTTCTACCAAGATGATCATTGATCTCGCCGAAGTCTATCAACAAAAAGTAGATCTTGAGACAGCTTCCAAATGGCTTGGCGAGATGGGTAAAAATCTAATTGGAGTCTTGGGAGCCCAGGGAGCGACCGTTGCCATTAGTGCCGTCGTTGCATCCCTCATAAAGACTGTCCCATTCGCTGGGACAATTGCTGGGGGAGCCCTCCAGGGTGCCACTCAGGCATTAATTACCAAATGGATTGGTGCTGTATTTATCGAATATTTCAGTAATGAAATGAAAGCGCCTGAGGGTGGCCTTGCCGGACTCGCTCGACGAAAATGGGAACACGTGACAACCGTCGATGAGTTGCGAAAACTCGTTCAAACCGCAAGAGAAAAACTCAGTGATTGATCGCTTTGGCTCAACTAAGTACAGGATCTAAGTAACCTTGAACGACAACCCATCCACTCAGGACCTGAACTATCAGGATGCAGTCAAAGCCGTTGAAAAAACGCTTGCCGACCTTCGTGGCTGCCCAGCCAAAGAGCGCGAGCAACTGCAAGCCGACATCGCTCAACTCAATGAAATGCATGAGAAGTTAACCTCGGGGCGAATCGAAATTGTGATTTTCGGTGAGATCAGTACGGGCAAGTCCGCGCTGGTCAATGCGCTCATTGGACGCCAAGTAGCCGATGTCGATGTGCAAGGTGGGTGGACACAGCAAGTCTGGGGAACTGTTTGGAATGGTGCTGGTTATCGACTACCCAGCCTTGAAAAATCTGAAATCGTGATCATTGATACACCGGGAATTAACGAAGTTGGTGGCGCGGATCGAGCACAATTAGCCGAGGTAACCGCGCGGCAAGCTGACCTCATCTTGTTTGTCACCGACTCCGACCTAAATGACACTGAGTACGCAGCACTGGTCGAACTCGCTGCGATCCAGAAACCGATCATCTGTGTATTTAATAAAACAGACCTCTACCTACCAAACGTCAAAGCCTCGCTGATCGAAACTTTGAAACATCGGATCGACGGTATAATCCCACCCGATCACCTCGTTTTGACTGCAGCCGATCCCCGTGAAATTGAATATGCGACGGAACAACCCAATGGCAGTACGCAATCGGTTTGGAAAAAACCTGAACCGGAAATCAGCGAATTGAAGCTGCTCATTTTGCAAACACTTGAAAATGAGGGTCTGGGGTTAATCGCATTAAATGCCGCCATGTACGCAGCGGATAAGAGTGATCGAATTTCCAGTCTCCGAGTCGAATTGCGAAATCGACAAGCCGATCAGGTCATTTGGACGATGGCCGCCACCAAAGCAGTTGTCGTAGCTGCAAATCCCATCCCAGTAGTCGATCTTCTCGGGGGCCTTGCTGTCGATGCGGTTATGATTGCGACCCTCTCCAAGGTGTACGGACTGACGTTCACAATGAGCCAAGCACGTGGACTCGCAAAAACCATCAGTGCCGCCGGGGGAATTTACGCACTTGGAGAGCTTGCTAATTACGGAGCAAGTTTTTTCAAGCTGGTGACCGGCACCCTGGGCACCGCATTGACCCTGATTCCCCAAGGAGCCGCGGTCGGATTTGGTTCTTACATTATTGGCAAATCAGCGAAACACTATTTTGAACACGGAGGAACCTGGGGGGCGGGATCCGCTAAAAGTGTTGTGAAAGAAATCCTGGCGACGACAGACAAAAGTTCTGTTGTGAACCACTTGAAAGATGAGATCAGGCAAAAACTCAAATCAAATCGACACTCTAAATTAAGCCCTTCCGATTATTAAGATTCTGTAAACAGATCAATCAATACGATCCAAACAATCGTTAAAGTTCGTTTTTTGAATTTTTCAAGAATTGAATTTTGGATCGCTTTCAGTTTTTTTGGCTGCTAACAACAGCGCTGAACGTACGCTTGGGGAAGCAAGGAAAGAAACCCCAATCCCCAATCGAAATATGTTAAAAAAAATTAAACGAATCTTCTATCGCCCCATCAGGGAGGAAGAAGGTGCCGCAACCACCGAGTATGCAGTACTTCTTGCCCTAATTATTCTATTCGGAATTGGGGCTATTCTCGGAACTGGACAAATACAAAAAATTCTCTGGGAAGACACTGCCGTTGAAATGCAAGTGATCGAGTAGGTTTCTTTCCCGACTCCACTCGCAGACTCCCCAAAAGCAAATAATAGAAATTCCCTCAAACTAGATTTCAGGGATCTTGATTTGTGTTCGATCGTCGCGGTTCCAACTGAAAAACGACCAAACGATCCCAATAGACGACTACCTCAGTTTTCCATTATCATTGGTAATTCCAATAACTAGCGGATCATCTCGCGATAGAACTGAGGATAATTTCGGTGTCTCACTCTAAGACCTGCTCGGTATTGTTCGTATGCCTCGGTAATATCTGCCGTTCTCCTGCCGGTGAAGGCCTGCTGCAACACTCGATTGACACCCGCCAACTACAGGGCGATATAGAAATCGACTCCGCCGGTACAATTGGGTACCACACCGGCAAACCTGCGGATCATCGCATGCGCATTGCGGCACTCAATCGCGGGGTTGAATTACTCAGCCAATCAAGAAAAATCACGGTCAAAGACCTTCACTCATTCGACCTTGTCATAGCGATGGATCGGGAAAACTTAGCGGACATTCAGCGAATGACTCCCGAGCCAACTGCAGAACTAAAACTGTTGAGCGATTTCCTGGGAGATAATTGGCCATCTGATGTCCCAGACCCCTACTATGGCGGGGATGAAGGATTCGAGTATGTCTTGGACATGATTGAAGCTGCGTGTCCGTCTATTATCGATTCTATTTCTACATGAGACGATTCAAGAAAATTGGCACGGCGGGTTACCATGACCAATTTTGAAAATCGGCCCCTGCTTCGCAAGGCAGTTGAAGATACAATCGCTCTAAGCGAGGAACCTCACTCCAATTCGTCTCCAAGCACCATTGGTTCATTTCAACGCGTCCCTGGTGGATGCATCAGTACCGCCGCTCGAGTGACACTGGTAGATGGACGACAATATTTTGTCAAATCAAGCCACAACGATTTGGAGATATATGAAGCCGAACATAATGGCCTCGATGCCATTCGAGCCACGCAGACTCTGACTGTCCCCAAAGTTATAGGAATGGGGAGAACTAAATGCGGCTACTCATTCTTAGTTCTCGAAGCGATTAAAGTGGGGTGTACCACCGCGAACTCGAATGCTGAATTCGGTCGATCCCTTGCGCAGATGCATCGCAAAACGCAAACAAACCGTTTTGGCTACTCTCAATCCAATTTTATCGGCAGCACGGTTCAGCTAAACACTTGGGGCAATGATTGGCAAACTTTCTTTGTCGAAAACCGATTACGCCCACAAATAAAAATGGCCCAAAACCAAGCCCTCACCACGCGCCTGTTCGACCAATACGCGGACCAACTGCTTTCTCGAATGGGAGATCTCCTTAACGATTCCTCATCGCCGGTACTTATCCACGGCGATCTCTGGGCAGGCAACGTTATCGTCTCAACGGACGGACAGCCCGTACTGATTGATCCAGCAGTTTCCTATTCGGAGCGAGAATCAGAATTTGGAATGACAACGTTGTTCGGTGAATTCGGACCTGAATTTTACGAAGCCTATAACGAATGCTGGCCCCTGATGGATGGCTGGCAAGAGAGGGTTAAAATTTACCAACTCTACCACCTCATAAACCATCTCAACCTCTTTGGGCACTCCTATTTTGAGCCTTGCATGAATATCCTTCAACAATTCGCCTAATTTCACCCCACGCGTCCCCACACCCAGCGGCAAATTCCCATCCGTTTTCGCCTTGGAGATAGCACGTCCTTTTGCGTAAAATCTGCGTAAAATCTGCGTAAAATCTGCGGAAAATCCTGCGGTGCCCCTAGCTTTGTACCGATCAACTTCCAACGAGCCATTCGTCCAACCAATTTGCAACCTGCGTTCCCCTGTATTGGTCACTTCTATGCAATTTACTAAACGAGATTTACTACTGATCTTTTTCTCCTTCATTGCGTTAGCAGTCTCCCAACCTGCGCTCAATCGAGTTGCCGCTCAAGATCCTGAAGACCCTATCAATTCAAATAGCGAAACGATCCGATTCGCTTCATTCAACACTTCATTCTATCGCTCCGAGGCCGGTGAACTTAAACGGGAACTGTCCGATGGGACGTCCGCAAAACCTAAAAAGATTGCTGAAATTATTCAACGTGTTCGACCTGACGTAATCCTTCTCAATGAGTTTGACTATGATTCGGCTGGAAAAGGAGTAGAGGGTTTTCAAGCTAACTATCTGGGGATATCACAAAATGGAAATGCGCCCATCCATTACCGTTATACATTTTCAGATGCAGTGAACACCGGGGTCGACTCCAAACTGGATCTCGACGGCGACGGATCCAAAGGAACCGCAAATGATGCGTTTGGCTTTGGGAAATTCCCAGGACAGTACGGGATGGTCGTGCTTTCCAAATTTGAAATTGCCAAGCCTGAAATCAGGACCTTTAAGAATTTCCTTTGGAAGGACATGCCCTCGCGGCTTGTTCCACGAAACAAAGATAAGCAACCCTTTTATTCTCCCATGGTAATGAAGCAGTTTAGACTGTCATCGAAAAGCCACTGGGATATCCCCATCCGTACCAACGGGAGAACGATCCATTTCTTAGTATCCCATCCCACTCCTCCAGTATTCGATGGACCCGAAGATCGGAACGGTTGCCGAAACCACGATGAGATCAGGTTCTTCGCTGACTACGTCACCGAGGGAAAGTCTCACTACATTTACGACGACAAGGGTCGCATCGGAGGGCTGCCCCAAACTGAGCAATTCGTCATCGCCGGTGACCTAAACGCAGATGAAAACGACGGGGACAGCACCGACAACGCTGCAAGCCTACTCACAGACAATCCCCGAATCAACGACTCTGCCCCCCCAAAAAGTTCTGGAGGAAAATATTATTCCCAGACCCAAGGAGGCGTTAACTTCAATCAAAAAGGAAACGCAGAATTTGATACGAGCGACTTTGGAGATAGCAACGTCGGCAACCTGCGCCTCGACTACTGCCTTCCCTCGGAAAATCTAGATGTGAGATCTAGCGGAGTGTTTTGGCCTAAGCCAGGCGAAATTGGGGCAAACCTAATTGACGCGACGGACCATCGCTTAGTCTGGATTGACCTACTCATTGATTAGCGTCACTCAATTTTCAGACTCAATTTTCAGACTCAATTACAACCAGGGCAATCACAATATCGCCGCAGTCAGAATTTAAGTTGAATATTTCTGTTGCGTTTGCGTTTCACCAGCTGGCATGAAACAGCCAAGAACAGAAAACGGAAAGTGATAAAATCTCGAATCGAAGGGTTAGGATAATAAAAAAAGCCTCGCGGTGAACCGCGAGGCTTCTGTTTATCATTAATTAGTTCTTACTAATCAAAACTCTCTACACTCCAGTTTTACATTGCCGGAGCTTCCATAGCTTGTCCCTTTTCGCCAGCCTTTTTACCGACTTTACTTTCGGCTTCAACATCGGTGGCCTTCTGCTTCTTAAACGCTGGGTCCTCTTTGGGGCCGTTCTCACAGCCACATGCGATTGCCAAGAAGAAACAAGTCAACAATAAAAAACACTTCTGCATCGTAAAACCTTTCATGGTTTTCAAGTTTTTAGAAATCAGTGCTGGTAAGAACTTCGCCGTCTGCACGACCAGCCAACTGAATCAACAGCTGTGGGTTGATCGCCTCAGAGATTGAGTGAGCTGAACCGTCAGCGAACGCCCAGTTGATAAAGGCACCAGCGTGACGTGAACCGAATACGTACCAACGACCATTGTAGTCAGGGTAAGGTGTTCCGCCTAAGTTCAGGGTGTTCCAGTGAACGCACTGAGGAGTAGTTGTCCATGCGAAGCATGCGTCTGTACCAAATCCAGTAACTTCACCGTAAGAGATAGTGTTCGAAGTACCGTCAGTCATAGAACCCATTTTGACGCCACGGTTCCACTCACCGAAGACACCGTAGTAAGGTGACCAACGAGGATCAGTTCCGGCTACTGGATCGTAATCCAATCGGCCTGAGCAACCGGTGTAGTTAGTGATTTGGTGATGGCTCGCAATAGGATCGCCACCAGCATCATTCATCCACCAACCGTTACCACGACCGCTCAACAAGAAGAACGTCGAGAAGTCACCGCTTCCACCGACTTTACGTCGAGTTTCAGCTTGGTCAGAAGGGCATTCGAATGTTGGAATCTTCTGTGAGGCAGCAAACTCGTTGATGTTGGCTGAAGTCCAGTAAACATCGGGAGTCCTGTACTCTTCGAAGTAACGAGAAACGTTGTTCTGCTCCATGAAAGGAAGAACAGCAACTAACATTCCGCCCCACTGGTGACCAGTGGTCGATGTGAACAAAGCGTCAACATTCGCATCGTAATCGTCGCTACCGTTCCAAGCCTTTGGAAATCGCTGGTAGGCCGACTCGTAGTTGAGCGTTGCCAATGAAATCTGTCGCAAATTGTTCATACAAGTTGTACGACGAGCTGCTTCACGTACCTGCTGGACAGCAGGAAGCAGCATCCCGATGAGAATGCCGATAATGGCAATCACAACAAGAAGTTCCACCAAGGTGAAACCAGAGTTTCTTCGATTTTTCATAAATCACTCCATAAAACATAAAAAAGAAAAATTACCAAATTTTTGAACGATGCCGTCGTTAAAAATGACCTTATTAAACGGCGTCGATTGTTCATCTTACTAAGAAAACTTAATTTCTAAGTCGTCATCATAGTGTGCGAAGCCTCCGATTGTCAAGTATCGAACACTGCAAATCGGCACTCAAACCAGTTTTTCGTGAACCGACAAGCCAAGTGATCGGCGTTAATGGTACCAATAAACTCATTCCACAGTGAGAATATCCAGCGTGGAAGGGCTTTAAAGAAGATATCCAAACCATTAACCGACACAAAACTGTAGTTTTTTTTCTGCGAAGCGACGGATTGAGTGACGCAAACTGGACGCAAAACTCCTAATCCAACAAATCAAAGGTGGTTTCATACCAAATAAAACGACATTAATTGCCCCAGTGAATTACCAACGGAGCGGGCAACGGCGTTTTTGCCTCTGACAAAAGTTGTATCGGCGGCAGCGTTGAAATGCTTCAACAGTTTTCAGACTAGGTTGATCAGGCCAAAAATACGAAACTGTCGGGGGTCTCAGACTGGACTCTCTGGCAACTTCCCCGCAGTAACCATCAATTGCTTGCCGCCATCTCCATGTCTTCACCACGCTTCGCCTTCTCAATCCAAGGATCCATATCTTCGAAGACCTTGCCGGGGTTCCCTTCGAAAACGCGACCGATCAAGAGATTAGTCACATTCTTCGCGTGCTCGGGATGAGCTTTCATGAACGCACCAAAGCTAAACTCTTTTGTGTAGAAAGCGCGAACAAGTTTTCGGATCCATTTCACGCCGGATTCGTATTCTCGTGTCCACTTCCCAAGTTGTTTTGCCGATGTATCGCCCCCATGGAGACCCTCCGCCACTGCCTCGCCTGCCATCACGCCAGACTTCAATGCGAGGAATACGCCCGATGAATAGCAGGGATCGATGAACCCACCCGCATCACCAACTAACACCCAACCATCTCCAGACTGTTCTTTAACGGTGTATGAGAATTCTTTGGCCACCGCAAATTTCCCACGAAGTTTCGCGTCTAATAAACGACGCTTCACTCCAGGGCAGTTGTTAATCTCGGTTTCAAACGTCTTGGCAGGCGATCCCCCACGCTTTAGTAAGAAATCATTGTCTCCTACTAAACCAACACTGACCGTGCCATCACTCAGAGGGATATACCAAAACCAAGCGTCTTTGCTCTTGGTGTGGAGAATACAGGTTACTTCGGGGTTCCCGCCTCCCGCTCGGACGGCGCCATCGTAATAACCCCAGATCGCGGCTTTTCGAAGGTCTTCGTAATATTCTTTCGTCTGCAAACGATTGGCAACTAAAGACGACTGGCCAGAGGCATCAATGATGACCTTGGCCGAAACTTCCTGCTGCTTGCCGTTCTCTCCCTGCAAAGTCACCAAGTGGGGTGATTTCTTCCGGATATCTATGTCTAGAACGCGGGTGCCGTCAACGCAGGTCGCCCCTCGGTTGAATGCGGTCTCAAAGAGCAAGTGATCAAATTTCGCTCGATCGACATGCCAAGTCTCGTTACAGGGTCTCGTATCGTGATCGGCAAACACAAATGGCTTGGTCTCACGGTCGTTGCTACTGACAAACTGAACGCCATACTTTTTCGTGAACCCAATTCTGTCGAGTTCATTAACGATGCCTAACCTTTCAAAAACCCAATAGGTCTCCGGCATGAGCGATTCGCCGACGTGAAAGCGAGGCATTTTGTCGCGTTCTACAAGTAATACCGACAATCCTTGCTCCGCTACGATAGTCGCCGCGGACGAGCCTCCTGGTCCGGCTCCAAGTACAACGCAGTCATAGCTTCGATTCGCAATCATCGTAAAATTCCCATTTTTCAAGCAGTTCCAGCAAAGGCAAGGGGACCAATTGATCCAGCCCCCTCACTCTTTCGCGGTTTCCAATCGCCCATTCCCCAAAGTCAATTATCGTCATCCAAAACGTTGAGACTAGACTGAACACCCAACATTTAAGGATTTGACCGGAGATAAGCCAAGCTTTTCGCCTCGGATCCCACTCCAGCAGTTAGCAATCGCCGGTTTCGTATCTCCAGACTCCAGAAACCGACATTCAGTGAAATCGTGTAACCGTTTCACACCAAATTCCCAATCAAATACGACGCAACCCTTCCATCTGGACGTTTTATAAGGTGTGATAATCAACAAAACTTCAATCAAATCCAAGATTATCAGCTCTGCGTCTTATTGATTAAAACAAACTGAAATACAATCTGTCTCGGCGTTGGATTGCGTTTTTTTGAGCCGTCCAATCAAGTTCTGGCTGGCTGAACCAAAGCCTCCAGGGGATCACCGCTTATTAATCTTTACTACCGGAAACTGTAAATGATCACTTTCATTCGCCCCATCGCGAATCAACGTTCCGTTCTCGCTTTCATCCTCACCGGGCTGTTTAGCCTCAGTTTTTCATTCCATGCCCCCGTGTCAGCGCAAAACATTGGTTCCGACCGCTCGGAAGCAAAGGGCTCTCAGGAAAGTAATTTCATCTCGAATGCACGGCAACTGACTTTCGAGGGAAAACGGGCCGGTGAAGGTTATTTTAGCCCCGATGGCTCGTTGCTGGCTTTTCAAAGTGAGCGACGAATCGATAATCCATTTTTCCAAATTTATTTGCTCGATTTCGAATCGGGCGATGTGGAATCGATCTCACCTGGTTTCGGGAAAACAACCTGCGCATGGGTTCACCCCGACAACAACCTAGTGCTCTACGCCTCGACGCAAGCTGACCCAAAAGCCAAAGCAAAACAGAAAGAAGAAATCGAATTTCGCGAATCTGGTCAGGCGCGGCGTTACTCTTGGGATTACGACGAGACTTATGAAATCTTCTCTTATGATCGCAATTCAAAAAAGTATCAACAACTAACCAATGAGCTTGGTTACGATGCAGAGGGTTCCTACTCTCCGGACGGGAAACTAATTGCCTTTGCGTCCAACCGCAACGGCTACTCCAAACCGCTTACCGCAGAACAAAAGAAAAATTTTGAAACTGACCCAGCCTACATGATGGAGATCTTCATCATGAATGCCGACGGCTCAGACGTGCGGCAACTCACGGATGTCCCTGGCTACGATGGCGGTCCGTTCTTCTCTCCCGATGGGAAACGTATTTGTTGGAGAAGATTTTCTGAATCGGGCGCGACCGCTGAGATCATGACTATGAATATCGACGGGAGTGATCAAAAACAACTCACTAACATCGGAGCGATGAGCTGGGCGCCTTTTTATCACCCCTCCGGAGAGTACCTGATCTTCACGACTAACCGACATGGATTTGGGAATTTCGAGCTGTACTTGGTGGCCACAGACGGCAATTCGCCCCCCGTCCGCGTAACGGACACCGACGGTTTCGACGGACTTGCAAGTTTCACCCCCGACGGAAATCAGCTGACTTGGACTTCAACTCGAAACCCGAAAAAAGAATCTCAAATTTATCTAGCCGACTGGAATCACGAAAAGGCATCCGAGGCACTTTCGGCTAACCGAACCTCGGACAACCAATGGTCACCGGAAGAAAAATCAGCTTTCGACACAGGACTCAATGCCGCACAACAAGCAAGTGCTGGATTTGATCCACGCGATATCATGAGACATGTTGACTATCTCTGTCGCAAAGAATTGGGGGGCCGCATGACCGGTTCAACCGGAGAACGTAAAGCAACCGCCTATGTCGCAGCCTATCTCGATCACCTTGGGCTAAAACCCGCCGGTGACAATGGCACCTGGTTTCAAAAATTCGACTTCCCCAACGGTGTAAAAATGGGGCCCAAAAACCAACTTTCACTAACAATCGACGAAACTCCCGAAGCACTCGAAGTCAACAAGGACTGGAGACCGCTTTCCTTTTCCGGCAATCTCCAGATCGATCCAACTGAAATCGTTTTTGCCGGCTACGGAATCGTTGCTCCGCAGCAAGGCTCAGAGGAAGAATACGACTCCTACGTCCACCTTGATGTAAAAGACAAATGGGTTTTTGTTTATCGATTCCTTCCTGAAAATGTCTCGCCAGAGCGGCGACGTTTTTTCAAAAAACACGCAGAGCTTCACAAGAAAATTTTTCATGCAAGGCAACAAGGCGCTAAAGGTGTAATCGTTGTCAGTGGCCCCAATTCGCAGGTGCGCGAGCAGCTTGTCCCTTTGCGAAACGACTTCTCCCCAAGCGGATCAAGCATTGCAGCGATCAGCGTCACCGATGAAGTCGGGCAAAAAATTCTCCAAGCGGCCGGCAAAGATCTCCAGAAGCTCCAAAACCAACTGGACGATGGATCACCAGTAATGGGCTTCAACCTCCAAGGCAGCAAGCTCAAGACAGAAATCGACATTGAAAAAATTACTGGGAAGGGACGCAACGTAGTAGGTCGACTGCTCGCCGGGGATTCTCCAAGCAAAGACGCGGTTATCGTTGGGGCACACATTGACCATCTCGGTGCTGGAAAATCAGGCAGTAGCCTTGCGAAACAAGACGAACAAAACAACATTCACTTTGGCGCGGATGACAACGCCTCTGGGGTCGCAGCGATGATCGAAATTGCCGAGTATTTAGTCTCACAACAGCGTGCTGGAAAACTGAAACTTAAACGCGACGTAATCTTTGCTGGCTGGTCTGGTGAAGAACTCGGACTTTATGGGTCTGCCAATTACGTCAAATCGCTCCAACCCACCGAAGCTCCCGCCACCCAAGATGCCTCCCATGACTTCGTGCTCGGAGTTGATTCTAAAGGCCAAATTTTGCTCAACGGAGAATCGGCAAAAACGGACGAAATCAGCGAGTCCTTGAAGTTCATTGCTAAACACTATCCTGATTTTGAAATTGAAGTCGCGGCCCATCCTGATGCAAAATCAGAAGTCGTTAACGAACTAATAAAAATGGTTCAAAGTCACGGAGTCAAAAAAGTCACCCTCAACAAGAAGGACCCCCAAAAAAGTCCTTCACGCCCGAACACTGGAATCATAGCTGCCCTCAATATGGATATGGTCGGTCGACTAACTGACCAGCTTGTCCTGCAAGGCGTCAGCAGCAGTAGTTTCTGGCCGTCTGTTATCGAATCTAAGAATGCAGTCGTTGGACTTCCCATCACACTCAGTAATGAAACGGATCTCCCCACAGATGCCAGCTCATTTTATCGCGGTGGCATTCCTATCCTGTCTGCCTTCACAGGCTCACATACCGATTATCACACGCCTCGCGACACCCCGGAAAAACTCAACTATCCCGATACTGCAAGAATCGCTCGATTGATGGGATTGATCACCAGATCACTTGCGACCACGGATGAGGCTCCCGACTACATCGAACAATCCTCAGCCTCACAAGACGCCCCCAAAGGTGGGCTTCGCGCCTATCTCGGAAGCGTCCCGGCTTACGGCGAGGACGTCGTCGGCGTCAAACTCTCAGACGTGACCAAAGGTGCGCCAGCGGATAAAGCAGGGATCAAGGGAGGCGATATCCTCGTCGAACTCGCAGGAAAAAGTATTGAGAACATCTACGACTACACCGCGATCATCGACGCCATAAAAATTGGAGAAGAAACTTCCGTTACCGTCCTCCGAAATGGCAAACGGGTTGAATTAAAAATCACTCCCGGCTCACGGCAATAAAGACCCCTCGAGCTTGCGTTCCACCAATGGAAAATCAACAATCGAGGAATGATACTACTGAATTTTGGACACAGTTTTTGAACATGGCTTTTTCATCAAAGCTCAAGTGAAGTGCTTCGGCAACACGAAGACTCCCTTGCTGCCAAAACACACGCAACTCGAAAACAACTGATGAGCAAAAAAAAACGAAAAACGAAAAGCCCCCCCGTCAGTCCAAAGCAGAAATCGAACACCGTCAAACAGACGACCTTTAAGTCAGCGAAGCGTTCCGAATCCAATGTCTCGAGGTACATCTCTTTTGGGCTGTTACTCGGGGTAATCGCGATTGTTGGCCTGCTGTTTTATGAGGTCATGGCCCATTTCCTGATCCCATTGTTCCTTTCGGCGATTCTCGTGGTCGTTTTTCGCCCCATGCATCGCTGGATTATTAAGAAATCAGGCGGACGGGAAAAACTAGCCGCTGCCCTGACGACGCTCTGCGTATTACTCACAGTGCTGGCCCCTTTGGCCATTATATTTTTCATGGCAGCGATAGAAGGGAAGCAGGTCTACAATGACTTCAACGCAACAAAAATCACCGATGGCTTCTACCAAATTCGTTCCGACTTAAAACTGGACATGCCTTGCAAAAACCAGCTCCGAAAAATCGGAGCAGAATTAGCGACTTTACAAGCATCCACATCGTTCTCTCCCACAGAGGAAGATCGCTTCCAAATTGGCCTCTTCGAAATTGAAGAGGCTGGAAAAACACTGGCTCGCGTGACTGGGCGAAACTGGCCGACCCGTGGGGAACTTGACGATACGCCTCTCGAGTCTCGTTCGACCTGGGACTTGTTCGCGGCAGACCTCACCGAAGCACGAACCCTGCACGGAGCAATCCCAGTGACTTCGACGGAAGCTGGACAAAGTCGCAACCAAGCAATCTATAACTACAACGAGAAAATCAATCAAACGGTTAACCATTTTAATCTGTTTGAATCCGAACTGCTCGGCGGCAAGGCGAAGGCATGGCTAATCAAACTAGTCAATCCATCCGATGAGGAATCAGAATCCTACGCCAACTCAGTGGTCGGATTTTTGCAAGACAAATTATTCGCATTAACGGGAGCCGGTGTTAGCTACGCTGGTAACCTGCTTGTCGGTGCAGCCATTATGGTAATCGGTCTCTACTTTTTTCTGCTGGACGGCCCGCGGCTGATCGAAGCCTTCAAAGGCCTTTCCCCAATCGATGACGAACACGAACAAGAACTCGTCGCCGAGTTTGGCACAGTCAGTCGAGCAGTCGTCGTCGCAACACTCGCCTCCGCGTTGGCTCAAGGATTACTGGCGGGAATCGGTTTTTACTTCACAGGATTCGATTCAGTTTTCTTGCTCACCGTTCTCTCCGCGATGTTAGCAATGGTTCCCTTCGTAGGTGCTGCCGCTGTCTGGATTCCCTGCTGCCTCTATCTGCTCTTTTTCGACAGCAATGTAACGGCCGCCATTGGCCTGGGAATCTATGGGATCGCGATCATTTCGATGGCTGACAACGTGATAAAACCATACATTCTTCACGGTCAATCTAACATCCACCCACTCTTCGCCCTGCTAAGTGTTCTCGGTGGCGTTTCCACTCTCGGGCCTATCGGGATCGTTATTGGGCCAATGGTCGTTGCGTTCCTCCAAACTCTTCTCAAGATTCTCCAACGTGAAATGACCCACCTCGATCAAATCACAAGCACACCGGTACTCGCTTCAAAAGATGGTGTGAATTCGCCCGCTGAAGGATAAAGAAAAGCATAAAAAGCAATCAGCGTTCTCCTGTGAAGCGCTTCGCAGCTCGCGATCGAGCCCTGCGACGTGCCTCGCCGCACTGGGCAAGACGAAACAGTTGGGAGCATCAGCACCACGCTTTGCCAACTATGTCACTGAGAAGATTCCCAATACTGAATCACACTCGACCGGTTAATTAAGTAGGGCACGATTGGATCAAATCGACGACCACACTGACTGATGCCATTGCAAATTTCATCCGATGTCACCCAGAAGTTATCGCCCTGTCGTTCGATTTTTGAAACAACGTCCTTACGATACACTTCGACGTTAAAGAATGAGACAGCTACGCGACTCTTCTGATAGTGCCCCGGCACTCGGTCAACAAACTCAAGATTCATTTGAGCCATGTTGGACACAAGAAAATCCCGCTTCCGATCTAACCAAAGCGACCAGGCGACTTCGCGCATCGTCGTCTCGCGAAATGACTCGTCCTCGAGTCTCTCGCCGATTATAAAATTCAACTGCTTGGTTGCTGGGTCTAAACGAGCCAGCCACCTCAGTTTCTCGTTATATGTTTTGCGAATTAACGCAACCGACAAACACACATCAATCATAGATCCCACCCTATTGCGTCCTACGCGCCCCAATCCTGTCCCCATCTTAAAAAGTCAAACCAAGTTCTGTAAAGATAACCTTGCAATTTAATGAGTGTGAACTCGTGTACTAAAACTCGGGTAATCCATTATGTTCCGGCCCTCACACAATTCGCCCAGCCTTTCTTGTTGACTGTTCTTCTCTTGCTGGAAAAGCTTCGCGAGCAAACAACGTTAACCGCCTCACATCGGTGCGAGAAAACTAAGCTAAAAATAAATGCCTCTAACCATTTTGAACCGAACGACAGAATCTGATGTCCGAACTTGGCTGAACAAGAACGGGTTCGTTGGAAAGTCCGCAAAATTCAATGAACTGGAACTTCATGCGATCCAGCGGCCTGGCTGGGTTCAGGTGTTCAAATTCTGCGCAAGGGTCAAATGCCGACCACTGGACAACGAAGGCCGTGAAGCGGAGTCCAGCGACCAACTCGGTTGGCAAGAAGTTTTCGGCGTCGCGCTCGATGACGAGCGTGAAAGAAAACGAGATAAAAAGACGCAAGTCTGGCTGTTCAAGGAACCCGCTGAACAAAAAGAAAAACTTGATTTAATTTCAGCTAATTTTTTAACTTGTAAGAAAGGGCAAAATGGAGAACTGGTTGGAACCGTTCTTTTTATTCTTATCGTCTTGTCGGTAGCGATCGTTATATTAAGTTGTTTTCAGTAACTGCGTTGGAATCCAAACGATTTTGACAACACCTGACAATTCGTTTCTCTCAAATCAGAAACAAGCCCGAGATGAACTCAGTTCCAGACACTCCTTCCGTCGAAAAAAAGATTCGCCCTCGGTTTTCTTTTTCGAAAATTGCTCGAAATGCACTCACCGTACTAATCTTATCCTCGATTGGTTTATTTGGTCTCAGCATGACTTCTAAACTTCCGGCCAACCTAGGTGTTAACTCTGGTAAACTCGCCGCCTGTCCCGATACGCCGAACTGCGTGTCCACCCAAGCAACGGATCCCGAAAAGAAAATGGAGCCGATTCCGTTTACTGGGCCTCCCGCCGAGACAATCTCCAAAATCAAGAAAACTATCGAATTAAATTGGCCAAGAGCCACGTTAGTCAGTGAAACGGATTACTATTTGCATTACGAATTCAAGTCATTAATCTTTCGGTTTATTGACGATGTGGAATTCTTCGTCGATGATAAATCATCAGTCGTCCAGTTTCGCTCAGCCTCAAGAGTCGGTCACTCAGATCTCGGCATCAACCGCAAGCGAATGAACCAAGTAGTTGAGAGTTTAAAACCATGATGCGAAATCAAATCATCAGTGCAGGAACTTTAATCGTCATCCTTGGCTTGGGAGTTTACCTTGCTGCACAACAGTTCCAAACCGAAAAAGTTGAAATCGTGGATGTCACACCGCCTCCCAAAATAGAAGCCCCCGAGAAAGAGAAGAAAAAAGAAATGCCTGCCGAGTACAATCAGCTCACCGCTTTCGAAGCTAGTGTAATTCTCGATAAAGGAACGGAGCGTCCTAACACGGGTGAGTACAACGGCACAGTCGAATCCGGCGTATACGCCTGCCGCCAATGCAATGCAAAGCTCTATCGATCTAATGACAAATTCGAAGCTCACTGCGGGTGGCCAAGTTTTGACGACGAGATTGCAGGAGCCGTCAGAAGAAACATAGATGCCGATGGCTATCGAGTCGAAATCTTATGCGAGAATTGCGATGGGCATCTTGGGCATGTATTTGAGGGTGAACAGAAAACCGAGAAAAACATCCGGCATTGCGTGAACTCGGTATCCTTGAAATTTTTCCCGGAAGGCACAGAGCCGCCGGCAATGATTGTAAAAGCAAAGTAAGCAACAATCGCTGGCTTACTCAGCTAAGCACTTGACCGCATCACCGCAACTAATTTCGCCATCGTGAATAACAGTCGCCGTTATTCCTCCGTGGCCTCGCATGGCGTTGTAACCGCCACTCCCAAGATTTTCTTCCATTCGACTGCAGGGCGGGCAATTCCCGGTCACTTCAAGAATCGCATGGCCAATTTGAATTCGTCTCTTCTTGAGTGCCTGCAAATTGATACCCGAAACCACGACATTACGTCTCAGCAAGCTCGGATCGATGGCTTCTAGTTTCAAAATACTCGCCACCGTAGTGATATGCTCCTGTTGAATCAGGGTCACCATCCTTGGTCCGCCAGCCTTTCCTCGATAACGATCTCCGACAATCCCCTCTAAACTTACGTTCACTGACGGAAGAACCTTTATTGGTTCACGACGCCCGGGGCGAACACCAATCCACTCCACTCTCCCTACCTGCGGCATCGTCGCTAGTAACTGTTTCATTTCCAGGCTCACAGCAATTCCTACAATTCGCTTTTTTTTGATTCAATAGACTAATCTGCTCCCAACCCATGATAAAGAAATTTGGACTTCGGCAACAGCAGCAAGACCAACGCTACAGACGGCAGTTAGAACCAACCGTTGAACCGATCTAACGTTGATCCACATCGTGGTTCAACGGGATTGCCCCGAGAATTTTCGAAAGTGAAACTTGTGCCACTGGATTGGAATTGCGACAATCTGAAAAATCAAACGCACTCCTGGTAAAAACTATGAAAAACAGCAAGTACATATGGATGAATGGCGAGATGGTTCCGTGGGAGAACGCTACCGTCCATGTCATGTCACACGCCCTCCATTATGGCTCGAGCGTTTTTGAGGGAATTCGTTGCTACGCAACCCCTCACGGCCGCTGCATCTTTCGACTCGACGCTCACATCAAGCGTTTTTTTAATTCTGCAAAATTATACCGTTACCGACTCTCTTTTTCTGTTGCCGAAATCGAAACGGGGTGCCGCGACTCCATCACTAAAAATGATCTTGAGACCGCTTACATTCGTCCGCTTGCCTTTCTTGGAGCAGGTTCCCTGGGTGTCGTTCCCAACGAAGACGTTCCAACCGATGTCATCATCGCAGCGATGGAATTTGGAACTTACCTCGGTGAAGAAGGGCTTAAGAACGGAATCGATGTCTGCGTGTCTTCCTGGGCAAGAACCACCAGTGCAGCACTGCCAGTCCTATCAAAAGCCGGTGGACATTATCTCAACGCACAACTGATTGGCGGCGAAGCCAGGCGAAATGGTTTTGCGGAAGGTATCTCTGTCACTGCGAGGGGAACCGTCAGCGAGGGATCAGCTGAGAATATTTTCATCGTCCGAGATGGCAAAATTTATACGCCGCCACTCTCCGCCGCAATTCTCGACGGAATCACTCGCGACTCAGTCACGACGCTGGCGAGGCATCTTGGTTTTGAAGTGATCGAACAAGAAATCCCTCGAGAATTGCTCTACGTTGCGGATGAGATTTTCTTGACCGGAACCGCCGCGGAAGTCACCCCGGTGAGAAGCGTGGATCGTATGGAGATTGGCTGCGGTTCCCGTGGACCAATCACAGAGGCAATTCAGAATGCGTTCTTTGGCTTATTTGACGGAACCACTCAGGATCAATGGAATTGGCTGGACTCGGTAGAACCTTAACCGCGACCCACTCCTCATTAAGCAGCAAATCGGCGGGGATAATTCTCCTCCGCATCGCTGGCCAACTCCTGAATGGTTGGCTGGCGCTGAGTCCTGGCAGGAATCATCGACCGCATCGACTCCAGCTTCCCAAAACACAACATGCGATCTCCCGCTGCTAGACGACGCTTCAGTCGCGGGTTAGGGATCACTGTTGTACCGCGGTAAAGTGTGAGCACGTTAATGTCCTGCTCTAGCAAACCCGATTCGTCAATTGATTTCCCAACGAACTCTGACCCCTCTGGCACGTGAATCTCGGTAACGCCATATCCCTGGCTGACAGTTAACCGCTGCCGAATATCGATTTCAGGGAAATCGACTTGAGCTGCCAAATAATCAATGATCGCGCCGGCAATGTCCAGCTGAGTACAACGCTCAATTCCTTCCAACCCAGGCGAGGAATTCACCTCCATGATCTGGGGACCGCGTGACGATTCAAGCATATCCACCCCAGCAACACGCAGCCCCATGATTTGAGCTGCCCGGACTGCAGTCCGTTCTTCTTCCGGCGTCAAATCGACAGCTTCGGTTCTCCCCCCGCGATGGACGTTACTGCGAAATTCATTCCCTAAAGCAATCCGACGCATTGCCGCCACTACACGATCACCAACAACGAATGCCCGAATGTCTTGTCCCCGGCTTTCAGCAACAAACTTTTGAACCAATACGTTTTGCCGCGTACTCTGCATCGTTTCGATGATTGCTTCGGCAACCTTTTCAGATTCCGCGAGAATTACTCCGACCCCCTGAGTGCCTTCAAGTAATTTAATGACCACTGGCGCTCCGCCAATGCGTTCAATGGCCGGCAGAACATCAGTACGGTTTTTAACAAATGTCGTTTGCGGCATTCCAATTTGATGCCGACTTAAAATCTGCAATGCTCTTAATTTATCCCTCGAGTTGGCAATCCCATGAGAACTGTTCGCCGAAAATACATCCATCTGCTCGAACTGCCTAACCACCGCTGTCCCAAATCGAGTAATCGAGGCTGCGATTCGAGGAATTATCGCATCAAATTCGCCTAAGCATTCGGATTGATAAAACAGTTGCGGATTACATTCAGCTAAATCAATCGAGAACTTCAGGGTATCGAGGATCTCTACATCGTGAGCCCTCGCCTTGGCCGATTCAACCAATCTTCGCGTACTGTAGCAGTTTGGCTGGCGTGAAATAATCGCGAGCTTCATTCGAGATGGCGTCCAGAAAATTCGAAATTGCAACGGAAACAGACGGGGAAATCGCGTAACTTACCGCATGCTACTGAGATCAAAAAAACAAATCATGTCCTTGATTTCCTATCAACTGTTCGTCTGCCAAAAGCCCTATTCTTGAACGGAATACTAAAAACGTTTTATCAAACAAAAATAATTGCATCGCGCAAAATTCGCCCCCAAGGCTCAATAATGCGGGGGCACTTCATCCTCCGCCTTTCGCTCCGACTCAGACTCCGAGCCAGCACGAAGACGACTCTCCAAACGCTCGATAATCAGCCTCATTTTTTCTAGCCGCTGAACATTTTCAAGTACCACTTCGTTCAGTGATTCGTAATCATTCTGCAGATGCATCATCGAACTTTCGAGTTCAGTGATGCGTTTCCTATCCCTCTCACTCTGATCCATTCTATTTCACTTCCCTTGAATGTTGGCGCGTTGCTAGAAACCCCAGCCGTTTGACACAATCAACGACCTCGCTCAAATTTGGATCCCCCAAAATGGCTGCCGTTCCCGCCTTTAAATCAACCGATACTCCCTCAACCCCCTCGACCTGCTGCAATGCAGTTTCAACCCGATGCACGCATCCACCGCACGTCATACCCGTGACATCTAGAATCATCTTCTCCACATCACCGTCAACAAGTCGATTTTTAGTGAAGTACCTTTGCAAGTCGGTCACCACAAATTTACCCACCAAAAACAAAAGAAAAATCCCGCTAGCTAACTCCCAATTCGACAAAGCGTGGTCAGTAACAACAATACCCTGACTGATATCGGATAACAAAAACCCATCAAATAGCCACGCGACACCTACGCTACCCACCAAAATGGTGGACAAATAAACGACTACCGATTTCAATCCAAATCGACCATAAATGACACCTATCGTCGAAACATTAGTAGCCGGCCCAGCCATCAAAAAAACTAATGCTGCGGCAGGAGAAAGACCGCTCGAGACCAACGCCGCAGCGATTGGAACTGAGGCCGTTGCACAAACATAGAGTGGAATCGAGAGTAGTAATACGACTACGATCGAAGGAAACCAACCTAATGATTCAAGGTTCTGGACCCAAACATCAGGGAGATATTCATTGATCAAGGCCGAAACTAAAACGCCAACCACTAGCCAAACCCAAATCGATCGAAGAATTTCGATACTCGATTCTCCAAACCGCTCCAACCATCGCTTCTTTCCGCTTGGATGGTCAATGTGATCACGGGGCAGAGAATTCACTTCGTCCACCGCTTTTAACGAGGAGCAACTTTCCGGCTCAACAAGATCCAATAAACAACCACCGACCAAGCCAGTGATCGCCGCGGCAAGCATCTTTACAATCGCAAACGGCCAACCAAAAAAGGAAACACTCACTAAAACTGAATCGACCCCGGTCTGCGGCGTGCTAATGAGAAAACCTAGAGCAGCTCCCTTGCTAGCTCCTTGTTGCCGCAAGCCAACGCCGGCAGGGATAACACCACAGGAGCAAAGCGGCAGAGGAACGCCAAGCAAAACCGCTCGGAAGACTCCCGAATAGCCGTGAAAACGTCTCCGAATCCAATCACTGGGCAGCAGAGCCCCCATAAGTCCAGAAATTAGCATTCCCAAAAGAAGCCACGGAGCCAGTCTCGCCCAAATTGTCCAACAGTCTAAAAGCATATGCCTATCTTAGCGGAATATATTTCATCACCTAGGTAAGCCAGCGTGAAACCGCTATCGCTACAGTGTGCTGCCTCGAATTCGATTCCAAAGTATTAAGGCAACCACCGTGCGTTCGAGCAATATTAGACAAAAACCACGATTTATCGAGTTTTGGTGGGTTAGTTCCGAATCGAACCAAATCCAAGAGGCGACAGTGACGATAAATTTGAAAAGCAATCAACCGGTACATTTACCGAGGAGTTGTGTTTGAAATTAGCCGTCAGCCGTTAAACTTATCTTGCGAACACAGATTCCAATGAATGCAAACCCAAGCCCTTCCCCTGCTAACTATGGAATTTCACCTGGAACATTGCACACTCCAACGACTGGTCCTACCAGAATCGCCGCTGCTTATCGAAATTCTTCCACGGAAACTTTTTTCATTTCGAATTACATGAAACCGCAATCTCCATCAGACAATAATCACTCTGAGCAAACCCTTGATAAGGTTGCTGCGGAAATCCACGGATCGCTCGTATTTCCGCAAGCGTCCCACGCGGCCCCCATTCCCGAATTTGATTCTTTGGTCGACCTAATTCTTCGCTTAAAAGCAATCGTCTACCCAGGTTTTCGCTCAAACGAATCCTCCAGTGAAAAAGTACTGGCTGGATTAAGATCCCAAATCGACGAAACTCATCAACTGATTTCGCGACAAATCGCCATTGCAATTGCTCGGCATTTTGAAGCTTGCGAGGACATGACTCTCCAAGATTGTGGCGGCATTTCACCAGGCAAGCTCTCGATGCCTGAGGACATCATGAAATTTAGTCAACGAATATCGACAGACTACATTCTTAAAATGCCACAAATCCGCGCCTCGTTATTAACAGATGTGAAGGCAGCCTACGTCGGCGACCCCGCCTGCAAGAATTATGATGAAGTCATCCTCTGCTACCCAGGATTAAGCGCGATTACCGTCCACCGACTCGCACACGAACTTTACAAATTAAATGTCCCATTTATCCCCCGCATGATGGCCGAATGGGTCCATGGAGAAACGGGAGTCGACATTCACCCAGGCGCTACCATCGGTAATCACTTTTTCATTGATCACGGTACCGGGGTTGTGATTGGCGAAACCTGCATCATTGGCGAACACGTCAAGATCTATCAAGGAGTTACGCTGGGTGCCTTGAGTTTTCCACAGGACGAAATGGGGCAACTAGTACGCGATTCAAAGCGTCACCCCACCATCGAAGACAATGTCGTTATCTACGCAAATGCGACAGTTTTAGGAGGCAATACTGTCGTTGGCCGAGATTCTGTCGTCGGCTCAAGTGTTTGGCTTACCGAAAGTGTCGCACCTTCGACAACAGTCACCATGGAAAAGCCCAAACTAAAGATCCGCAATCAGGTAGATAGCTAGACCCGGCACTTCTCAAAACCTCGTCCTATGCCCTTCAACAGGTTGATATTGTCTGCGAGCAAGAGTCGTGAGACAATCGTTACCAACCGAATGCGGGCAATTATTATCAGCGCCATTCGGGCGATTTGAATCAATTACTTAATTGTTATCTCTCTGGATTCTGAAATGACCGACGCCATTTCCCCAACCGCAACTGAACGCCTTCGGCAATGCTGGCTGCATGTCCATGTACCCAAAGCTGGCGGTTCGACATTAAGACAATTGATGAATCGAAACTTCGGGAAGGGATTTTACAACTCCAATTCACTATTGGAAACGAAGCAGTACACTCGGGACGACGTTAGCGAAATCATTCGTTGTCATCCATGGGTTCAGTGCCTGAGCGATCACAAACTCTCCCTTGACCTTCCATTCGAACACGAACACGCCGAAGTTTTTGCACTCAGCTATATCCGCAATCCGGTGGATCGATTTATCTCAAGATATTTCTTCCATCGACATTTCGAAGAAGTAAATTGTATTGCCCAGCGAATGAGCTTCCGCGAATTTGCGACCGCTGAATTGGTTCAACAAGAGGTGCACCCTCAAACCAATAGCCAGATCTACTTTCTTAACGGAGGCAAGTCGTTCGACTCCATGGAGGTCATTGATCGGGCCATCGCCACCGGAAGAGCGTTTGTCTTTCCTATCGAACGATTTGATGAATCCTGCATTTGCCTTGAGCAATTATATCCAACCGTTTTTTCCGACCTTTCCTACGTTCGGGCTAACGTCTCCAAACGCGATGCTGACATCTCTCCAGCAGATCGAGAGTTCGCGTATCGCTACCTAAAAATGGACGATACGGTTTTCGAAAGAGCAAATCAATTCCTCGACAAGACACTTAACCAGGCTTTCTCTACCGAAGACCTTCGCAATTCGGCACTCGCCAGTTTCAAAGATCGGTGCGCTCGACGATTCCACAATTTTTATCCGCCAGTCGCTCCCGGCGAACCAGTTCCGCCCATCGGCACGATTCCTAAATTTCCGGCACCGACAAAACCGGCACCAGAGCAACCGCATGACCCCAACCATCCTGACGAGAAGGTCGAAGCCAAGGCAACCGTAGCAACACTTCCAACTCAGCCCACTGAATAAAGACGCCTGAATAAAGACTCCTGAATCAAGGCCAGCGACTGCCGCAACAAACTTGAAATCGGCTAAAACCCTAAACCTTTCGTTTTCGTTTGTACGCGACAAATCCGATCACTTGACGTGATGAACAAAGTGGATCCATCTTCCCCGAACGCGCAGTTCGCAGTTGGCTTGCCCATCATCAATCGCCCCAATAGTTTTCCTGCTGGCGAAATCACAAGAATCCCGCCTGGTCCCGACGCCCAGAGGTTACCCTGCACATCAACACACATTCCATCAGGCATTCCCGGATCCCCCTGATTCGCATACTTCAGACTGTTAAAGATCGTCTTTCCTTTTGCAGCCGTTATCCCATTTGGCATAACAGCGTAAGCGTTATAAATCGGAGCAGGGCGGTGCGACTGGGCGACATACAAAGTCTTTTCATCTGGTGACAATGCAATCCCATTGGGACGCTCAAGCTCTTTGATCAACAACGCTATCTCGCCATCGACACCAACTCGGTACACCCCACAATAATCAAGCTCGCGTTTTGTTTCATCCCGCAATCCATACGGCGGATCGGTGAAGTAAATTGCGCCGCTGGAATGAATGACCAAATCGTTAGGACTATTAAATCGCTTGCCTTTAAATTTATCAGCTAGAGTCGTTTTTGAGCCATCCGATTCCACACGATAAATCCGGCGATTACCGTGATCGCAAACAATCAACCGACCTTGGGCGTCAGTCATTAGACCATTTGAGCCAGGCTCCTTCTCGCCATTTTTACCCTCGTAACCACTTGGATCCATAAAAATCGAATGTCCCGTTTTTGGACTCCAACTATGGATTTTATTTTGAGGCACATCGGAAAAAAGTAAAACGCTTTTGTCTTTTATCCAGACCGGACCTTCGGACCATTGATATCCAGTCGTAAGGACTTCAATTGGACTTGCTGGATCAATCAAATCTTTCAATGCAGGATCGAGCACTTCGATGCTTCCTAATGTCTCTCGATTAGAAGAATCTTCCTGCGCACTGAGCGGCAAAGAGACCAACAAACAAACCAAAGCTCCCGCAACAATTGAGAAACGCAACATCGAAACACCTCGACAATAAAACAAATTCGTAAATCAAGCGAAACAAAATCCAACACCAGTCTAGCGATTCTGTTGCCGGATAGCATCTTTCAATCCATTTTTCTTATTTTCATGCCACCAACCCACGCTAACCGCGATCGGGGATACCGGTAACCTGACGCAACCTAAAAAAAACACCGCACGCATAAAAAACTACAGTGACCCAACCCAGGAAACTCAACGCGGCTCCCACCCAAAAAGATCTTGGTTCGTAGCGAAACTCGACAACAAATTCGCCCGCTTGGTAAAATGGCAACAAAAATACATTTTCAAATCCCACAATTGGATTCGGCAAATACTCCGCAGCCACCAGAAAATCGGGAGATGTCGTTCGCTCCCGACCAACATCCCGAACCGTCACATTCCAGCCTGCAACCGGGGGAGCGTAGAACCCTAAAACACGAGCTCGATCCGTTGCTACTTTGGCGACAAAACGATTACTGCTGTAATCAGTTATCTCGATCTCAGGGCAACTTGCACCGGCTTCCCAATCAATCAACTTTAAGTTCTCTCGCGAGACCGGCATTGAAACCGGTGGAGTAGGCAACGACTCAAATTCGAGATCGAACATCCATGCTATGGGCAACGCGGATAGACCACCCACAGGGGAAGGAGTTGCTTTGATTACAGCATCCCCCTGGTCCAAGCGTTCAATTAGTCCATGAGCCCTTGAATCCTGCATCCATTCAGTTCCGTCGAGATCGTAATCCCCAGAAACGACCGTTTCCCAACGATCGATCAAGCTCTGATAGGATTGCGGCCAGATGGAACTAAAGCTACCCAACAGGACAACGCCCTCTCCAAGATGCTGCTTGGGAAACATGGAGCGTCGCTGCCATTTTACGACTTCCTCGAGCCGTCGCGCCGCACTGACTTTCGCCCATTCACCTGGAGGTAACGCCCCCATTTCGCTTCGATAAATCCTGAGAGGCTCAACCCCAACTTGTTGCCGCACCTCTTTAAGTCCGGCGAGAATTTGAGTTTCCCCCTCAAACGCCGCAACAGGTACAGTGGAAATTAACCAATGATTAGCGACCGAAATTTCGCCAACCGAAACCAGAAGCACCGCTCCGAGAAACCAGCGAGCTGAATACCGGCGGAACCTTTCCACCGAATCTACCCATACCCCCAGTAACAATGCGATCGAGATAACGCCAGTATGGAGCAGAGCCGTTTTCATCTCAACCAGCGATCCCCGAGAATCAAAGGGACCAAAAAATGGATCTGAAATGGCCACCGGCAGCCAATCGCCAATCCCCTGATTAACCACAATCCAACCGGCAAAACTGACAAAGGCCAAGACTAAACTGACCACCGCCACACCACGTGTTCGTAATTTGTGAAAGTTCATCGCGGCCAAGGTGACAATTGCAAAACTGGCAATCACAAACAACTTAGCGGGATAACGGAATAAAAAATATTTTGGCAAGGTCATTACCATCCACCAATAAACACCGCCCACCTGAGGCCCGAGAGAACTTCGAAAGGTGGGATCGGGGTGGCATTCGTTCATCAGCCAGACAAGGCCGTACCAGCCAAATGAACCAAACGTGAATACGAAAAAAATCCAAGAGAGCCAGACCTGCTTTTTGCTAGGACCCCACAATCGCAAACTGAGAATCCCTAATATAAATACTGTTAATCCAGCGTAGAGCGACGGAACCCACATCCGATCGGCGGCTGGGAGACTATCAGTCCATCGACGATTGATCGGAAATGGCCTTCCCGAGATATTCGGCCAAACCAACTCCACCAATGACCAAGGAGGCTGACTGAATTGATAAGCATGCCCGGCGACTCCGCGAGGATCACTAAAAATCGACTGGCTTTCCAACTCGGGAGCCGTCTGGCTAAATCCACTTCCAACTGCCTGATAAAAACTTAAGGCTTGAGTTGTGTTTGAACGCTCGCTCAACCGCGACCACTCCATCGTCGGCAGCAATTGAATCGCCGAAAGCACGCTGGTAATCGCGACTAAAACAGCCATCAAGATCAATGCTCGCCACCAACCCAAGCGACGCTCAAGGTCAGGACTCTTTTGTGTTTGAAAACACCGAACTCCAAGTGTCACCGCCGATATCAGCCCGACGTGATACACCATTTGCGGATCCCCACCCAGAATCATCATCGCGCAAACCATCGCCAAACCGACCGCCCACTTTAGATGTTTCGTTTCGACCATTTGCAGAATACAGATCATCGCCCATGGAAACCAAGCCGCGCTCACCAGATAAATCACATTGGTCACCTGAAACAACACTACTCCACCAAATGGATAAGCGAAAGCTGCAAGCGTCGCTCCAGTCTTCCGAGCGCCAATTAATCGAGCAAATCCAAACGCACCGACAGCAGCGAGTGGAACGTGCATCGCTAGATAAATTCCGTAGCGCGACGGATAACTCAAGAAACGGCAGAAGAATACTAGCTTGCCCGGGTAAAAGACACTCGACGAACCATCGCCCACCACTGGCATTCCAAAATTACAAAACGGATTCCAAAGCGGAATTTCGCCGGCGGCCCATTGGGCATCAATCCATTCAAACAGAGGATAATAAAGATAGCTCGAATCACGAAACCCAACGACTTCTCGCCCAGCCATCATGGGACCAAAAAACCAGAGCCAGATCCCACCAATTAAGAGCGCAGGCCAAAACTGAAATAAGTAATTTTTGAGTTTTGTCACAAGAGAATTCACGCTCCTATCCTAGCCCCTCGCAAGAGCCAAGATAACCGCTCCGTGCTGATCCCCATGGATTTCCATCCACAAAAACAAGTTTTCAATTGATAAATTGATGACCGATCGGAGTAGATTACAATCTCCGACGAGGGTAAAACTGGAGAGAGTCCTTTCCTACGAGATTGAGGTGAAGAGTGGCTGTCTACATATCTATAGGTGCAATTTTGTTAGTCGTACTTGTGATTGCAGTGCACGATCTAACACAAAAAAAACATCCGATTCTCCGCAACTTCCCCGTGCTTGGGCACGGACGTTACCTGCTTGAAGAACTCGGCCCAAAATTACGTCAATACATTGTTGCGGCAAACAACGAAGAACGCCCCTTCACCCGCGACCAACGACACTGGATTTATCGTTCCGCCTGCAATGGCAATAACTACTTCGGCTTTGGAACCGACAACGATCTAGAGCAAACTTCGGGCTACATGATCGTCAAACAAACGACGTTCCCCATCCACGACATTCAACCTGAGGATCCTAAATATGATCCGCAATATCGCATTCCCGTCGCCAAGATTTTAGGCGGCCCTCGAAATCGAAAACTCGCCTTCCGCCCCAATTCTATCATCAACATCTCAGCGATGAGTTATGGATCGCTTTCAGCACCAGCAGTCCAAGCCATTAACCGAGGATGTGCGATGGCCGAATGCCTGCACAACACGGGGGAAGGTGGTATCTCGCCCCATCACGATTGGGGCGGTGGACTCATCTGGCAACTTGGCACCGGATACTATGGCGCTAGGCGAGCCGACGGGGGATTCGATGAAATTAAATTCACCGAAGCCTGCGATCAATACCAGGTAAAGGCAATTGAAATTAAACTGAGCCAAGGCGCCAAACCTGGCCGCGGGGGCGTCTTGCCTGCAAGCAAAGTCACCGCTGAGATTGCGAATATTCGTGGAATTGAAATTGGAAAAAGCTGCCTCTCACCCAACTCGCACCTTGAATTCTCTAATGCAGACGAACTCCTCGACTTTGTTGAACGACTCGCTGAAAAATCCGGTTTACCGATTGGGATTAAGTCCGCCGTCGGGGAACTCGATTTCTGGCAAGAGCTTGCCAAACTAATGGAGACTCGCACACGGGGAGTCGACTTCATTTGCATCGACGGGGGCGAAGGGGGAACAGGGGCCGCGCCTCTTACTTTTTCCGACCACGTTTCCCTGCCTTTTAAGCTCGGATTTTCTCGCGTTTTTCGTGAATTCTCGGAGCTTAATCTTCAAGAGAACATCACCTTTATCGGAGCTGGAAAACTAGGATTCCCGCACGAGTCCCTCGCTGCAATGGCGATGGGATGCGATATGATTAATATTGCCAGAGAAGCCATGCTCGCTATCGGCTGCATACAAGCGCAGATTTGCCACACAGGAAAATGCCCCACAGGCGTGGCAACGCAGAACCCATGGCTCATGCGTGGACTCGAGCCAACTGATAAATCAGCCAAGCTTGCCAACTTCATTCTCACCCTCAGAAAAGAAATCCTGTATTTGAGCCATGCCTGCGGAGTAGAGCACCCCGGCCTTATTACTCCCAATAGCTTTGAAATCCTAAACGAAGGATTCCAGTCAAAAAACCTTGGTGAGTGCTTCCAATTACAAGGCACATCAACCGTTCCCTCAATGCAAGACCGTCAGGCCATCATTGAACTCATGAACAACCTGCCAGCCGCCCAAGACCATTAATCCACTCACGAAGCTGACTCATTTCATATTTAACTCGTGACATCCAACAGTAACGCAAACATGACATCCGCAAACATGAAAACCTCGCTCGAATTAACGGTAGCAATCAATGCCGCAAGAAAGGCCGAACAGATTCTTTCGTCTTATTTCTCTGACCTGGCATCGGCAGAAATTCGCACTAAATATACAAACGAAGAGTTTCAAGGTATCGTCACCAAAGCTGACATCGAAGCCGAAAGAGCGATTGTAAATGAAATCCAAAGCGCACTGCCCAACCATCATTTCCTCGCAGAAGAAGAACATTCACGGACGCTCCAATGCGAACATCTTTGGGTCATCGATCCGCTCGACGGAACCAATAACTTTGCCCACGGCATTCCTCATTTTGCCATTTCCATTGCCTACTACCGTGAAGGAAATGCCGAATGTGGTGTGATCCTTAACCCCACTACCGGTGACCTCTTTACAACCCAGCACGGACAGGGATCGTATTGGAATGCCAATCCAGTTTCCGTCAACCAACACCAATCTCTCGAAAACACGATGATTGCCGTGGGATTCTACTACGATCGCGGCGCAATGATGAAAGCCACACTCAACGCCGTTGAATCGCTCTTTCACAAAAAAATCCATGGAATTCGTCGGTTCGGAACCGCCGCACTGGATCTTGTCCAAGTGGGTCTCGGGCGATTCGGCGGATACTTCGAATACGAACTCTCTCCTTGGGATTTCGCTGCCGCTCGGCTGTTTGTTGAAGAGGCTGGAGGCACCGTTACGGACTGCAAGGGGGGCCCGCTTCCCTTAGAGAAAAGCTCGGTTCTGGCAACCAATTCAAAATTACATCCACAAATTCTCGAGATCGTTTCACAGTATGCCGATTTCCAACAGCCCGAGAGCTAACTACTTCTTTCTTGCCGTCCCTATCGCTTCTGCTTTATAATTTGGCTTCAAGGTCACATCGGGCATAAACACAAACGACTCGTTTCCATTGATTAGGGATTCATACCACCAATGACAAAACTCTTTTTTGCCTTAATTCTCAGTCTGACAATGGTTCACTCTGCAGTCGCCCAGTCAGAACCACAGGACTCCCATGATTCATCGCGATGGCTGGCAGCAATCGCGAAATTTGAAGCCGCTGACAAGGAAAAAATGCCACCCAAAAATGCCATCCTCTTTGTTGGCAGTTCCAGCATTCGCCTCTGGAACTTAAGCAAATCATTTCCTAACCTAATTACGATCAATCGCGGATTCGGAGGGTCACAACTCGCCGACTCCGTTCAATTCATCGATCGGATTATTCTGAACTACGATCCTCAATCAATTGTCATGTATGCTGGCGACAATGACATCAAAGCGGGAAAGTCTCCTCAACGTGTATTCGCCGATTTCGCAGAATTCGTAGCCATCGTCCGGAAAAAACTACCCGCGGCAAAAATCCACTACGTCGCCATCAAACCAAGCATCTCGCGATGGCAACTTGTAACGCAAATGCGAAAGACTAACGGGCTCATTGAATCTTACTGCAATTCCGACGAGCTACTTTTTTTCGTCGATATTGATAAGCCAATGCTGGGAACCGACCAAAAACCTCGGCCTGAACTATTTGCCAAAGATGGACTCCACTTGAACGTCGCGGGATACGTCTTATGGAATAAAGTACTGAAAGAAAGTCTCCGCCAGTCCGGTTGTCTCGAGAATGCGAAAACAAAATCGAAGTGACCAGCCCAAGCAAGACTTATGCTTTTGCAGCGACTCGGATCTTCGCTTGAGCCTGTGCGATGGCCTTTTGTTTCATCTCAGCTAACGCGGGGGTAGATGCCGATTCCGCCTCTGCTGCCTCGAGTGCGGCTTTAGCCGCCGCGAGATCAATCTCACCCACGCCCATGCTCTGACCTGTCAAAACCGAAACGACGTCATTTTCGACTTGAACGTTTCCGCCTTCAACGTAGTAACTTGATTCCTCAGAACCAACTCGCGCTCGAAGCTCGCCCGGCCCAAGTCTACCAATCATTGGAGCATGCCCCGGCAAAACACCAGCTTCGCCATCGAAGAGCGTGAGTGTCACAGCATCGACCATCTGATCAAGCGTCGTTTTTTCAGGTGTGACGATTACAAGTTGTATCTGTGCCATAACATTGCTCTAAATACGCGCGAAAACTTTTTAAAAAGCCGGACTAAATCTACCGCCAAACGCACTCATCCAAGATGCAGCCGGGTCTTAAGACCGGCAGATCTTGAGACTACTTAGCCATTTTCTTTGCTTGCGCTTCTGCCTGCTCAATCGAGCCGACATACATAAACGCGTTCTCTGGAAGATGATCCCATTTTCCATCGCAAAGTTCCTCGAAGCTGCGAATGGTGTCTTCGAGTGAAGTAAATTCACCCGACTTACCGGTGAACACCTCGGCGACGAAGAACGGTTGAGAAAGGAATCTTTCAATTCGGCGAGCTCGGTGAACGATCAACTTGTCTTCTTCAGAAAGCTCATCAACTCCCAAAATCGCAATGATGTCCTGAAGCTCACGGTATCGCTGCAACGTTGTCTGGACTCGTCGTGCAATCGCGTAATGGCGATCACCCACGTATGCGGGATCAAGAATTCGGGAAGACGAAGCCAACGGATCAACCGCCGGGTAAATACCTTTTTCCGAAATCGACCTCTCGAGATAAAGGAACGCATCCAACTGACCAAACGCGGTCGCCGGAGCGGGATCCGTCGGATCATCAGCAGGAACATAAACCGCCTGAACTGAGGTAATCGCACCTTTGTTCGTCGAGGCAATACGCTCTTGCAACGCACCCATCTCGGTAGCCAGCGTCGGTTGGTAACCCACCGCAGAAGGCATCCGCCCAAGCAACGCAGATACTTCCGATCCTGCTTGTGAGAATCGGAAAATGTTATCAACAAACAACAACGTGTCTTTTCCAGACTGATCGCGGAAGTGCTCCGCCATTGTCAAAGCCGACAGGGCAACACGAAGTCGAGCACCCGGCGGTTCATTCATCTGGCCGAATACCATCGCTGTTTTCTCAATCACCATTTGACCAGTCGAGCCGATCGGTGTTTCCTGCATTTCCAGCCAAAGGTCAGTACCTTCACGCGTTCGCTCACCAACACCCGCGAACACAGAATAACCACCGTGATTCGATGCAATACGAGCAATCAATTCGGTAAGAATAACGGTCTTTCCAAGACCCGCACCACCAAACAATCCCGCTTTACCACCACGCACAAACGGGGTTAACAAGTCAATCACTTTGATACCGGTCTCGAACAACTCGGTACTAGTCGATAATTCATCAATTCCTGGGGCAGCTCGGTGGATCGAGCGTCGCTCTTCAGTTCCAACCGGCCCGCGTCCATCAACCGTTTCTCCAAGCATGTTGAATACGCGTCCCAGCGTTTCCTCGCCAACCGGCACAGAAACTGGAGCACCCGTATCAACACAATCCGCCCCACGTCGCAATCCTTCAGTGGAACCCAAAGCGACACAACGAACACGTCCGCCGCCTAAGTGTTTTGAAATTTCGCCGAACAGGGTTCTTTGCTGCCCACCCGCATCAATCTCAGCGGTTACCGCATTGTAGATCGCCGGCATCGCCGACTCACTAAATTCAGCATCAAAGGTCGAACCGATCACCTGGGTGATTTTACCGATATTTGCCATAGAATTATCTTCAGTTAACAGTGTTCAATTTTCAGTTTGATTTATCTTCTATACTCAGCAAGCCGAAGCAACGACTCGCATTCTCTTCAACTAGCCCTCTAACGCCTCGACACCACCAATGACTTCCATGATCTCGCCCGTAATCTGAGATTGTCGAGCACGATTGTAAGTCCTGGAAAGCATCTTGATCATGTCATTCGCATTCTCAGTTGCACTCTTCATCGCAACCATCCGAGCAACTTGCTCACTCACAGCAGCATCAAGAAAGCACTTAAATAACTTGATCTTAAAACTCGTAGGAACGACTTCTTCTAAAATACTTTCCGCCGAAGGCACGAACTCATAAATTGAGCTCTGACCGGAAACCTCGGATTCACTATCCACGATTTCAGCACCTTCGATTTTCCCCAAAGGTAGCAAAGTCTCATTGACAATCTCTTGCCTCGCTACCGAGATAAACCTGGTGTAGGTGACGTCAAGACGATCTAAGGTCCCCTCTGCATAAGCTCGAAGATACCGATCAGCAATCATCTCAACTTCTGCGTACAACGGTTGATCATCAAAATTTGTAAACGATTCAGCCACTGCCACTTCACGGAACTTAAACCCCGAAATCCCACGCTTGCCGCTAACTTCGAGGCTAACGTTCCCGATCTCACTCGAAAGCGATTCCAGTGTCTTCGCACCGAGACGAATTGCGTTTCCGTTATAACCACCGCAGAGACCACGATTTCCAGTCAACACGAGCAATGTCGCGTTCTTCGTTTCCTCCGGTGCTTCCAATAACGGATGCGAAACCTCGAGACCAGCACGCGCCAGATCAGCGACTACCGAGGTGATACGTTTCGTGTAATCACTTGCTGAAGTCGCACGATCCATCGCTTTTTTAAATCTTGCAGTCGCAATCAACTCCATCGTCCTCGTAATCTTTTTAATATTACGGATGGATTTGCGACGTTTATCAAGTGCTCGGGCGTTGGCCATTTATTTTTTATGGGAAATTTTCAGGTAATCCACAGCTCAAAATCGAGCTCGATTTCTAACCTTCAGTTTCCGTCCTTCCTTCGTGCCTTACTTCTCAATTAACCAGGGATTAGCTCAAGTCACCCGCTGTGAGCGACTCGAGGTTCTCTCCACTACTTAAACGATTGATTAAATTCGTCGATGGCCGCGACCACCATTTGGGTGACCTCGTTGTCAGCCTTCTTCATGACTGCACTGACATCTTTGTTTTCGTCCAGGCTGTCCCAAACGTTTTGTTTCTTCGTGTGGATGTACTCGAGGAATTCCTCTTCCCACCGGCGAACATCCGCAACAGCGACACCGTCCAGTTTCCCGGAAGTACCGGAATAAATAACCAAAATTTGATCACAGACGTGAAGCGGTTTGTATTGAGGTTGCTTCAGCAACTCAACCATGCGGTATCCACGATCCAAGTCAGCCTGTGTCGCCGCATCGAGATCAGTACCCAATTGAGCGAAAGCCTCTAACGCTCGGAAAGCTGCCAACTGAAGACGCAAACCACCGGCAACGTTTTTCATCGCTGCAACTTGAGCATTACCGCCAACGCGGGAAACCGAAATACCGGCGTTCATCGCAGGTCGAACACCCGAAAAGAACAAGTCGGGCTGAAGATAAATCTGGCCGTCGGTGATCGAAATCACGTTGGTCGGAATGTAGGCGGAAACCTCACCTTCCTGTGTTTCAATAATTGGAAGCGATGTGATGGAACCACCCCCCAATTCGTCGCTGAGCTTCACGCTACGCTCTAACAATCGCGAGTGACAGTAGAACACGTCTCCAGGATATGCTTCACGCCCCGGAGGACGACGCATCAACAAAGACAGTTCGCGGTAAGCAACCGCTTGTTTTGAAAGGTCATCGTAAACGATTAAACAGTGACCGCCGGCGTACATGAAATGCTCGGCCATTGCCGTTCCAGCATACGGGGCGATGTATTGCATCGGAGCAGGTGAACTTGCACCAGAAACGATGACCGTGGTGTAATCCATGGCTCCGTTTTCTTCCAACTCTTTGATCACTCCAGCAACCGACGAATCCTTTTGACCAACGGCAATGTAAAAACATTGAACGCCAGTCCCTTTTTGATTCAGGATCGCATCAATACCCACTGCCGTTTTTCCGGTTTTGCGATCGCCAATGATCAACTCGCGTTGCCCACGACCTACTGGAGTCATCGCATCAACGGCCTTAATCCCCGTCGGCATCGACTCGGTCACTGGCTTTCGCTCGGCAACACCAGCAGCAATGATCTCAACAGGACGTGTCGCATCTGAATTAACAGGCCCTTTTCCGTCGAGTGGATTCCCAAGCGGATCCACAACGCGGCCAACTACCGCATCACCCACGGGCACTGAGAGTAACGTGCCCAGCGACTTGACCTGATCACCCTCGTTGATCTTGAGGTAATCACCCAGAATGATAATACCGACTGAGTTCTCTTCGAGGTTAAACGCAAGGCCGATGATTCCCCCTGGGAATTCAACCATCTCGCCTGCGGCAACGTTCGTAAGGCCATGAACACGGGCAATACCGTCGCCGACTTCCAGCACGGTTCCTACTTCGCGAACATCAATCTCGCTCTCAAAGTTAGTGATTTCCTGTTGAATCACCGAGGCGATTTCGTCAGCACTGATTTTCATTGATTTCCTCGTTATTTTTAAAAGACAACCCTTCGGCTATCCTTGCTTCAACCAATTGAAGTTTGTTTTATTTTTAAAGTCCCTGGATCTACTCTGTCGCTAATCCGACGTCGTAAAGCGATCCAATTTTTCCCGAATGGCATCCGAGGCACGCTTCACAGCCCGCGACCGAACCTGAGACAACTGATTTATTACACTACCGTCATAAACCGTGTCGCCCACTCGAACTACAATCCCGCCAAGTATTTCAGGATCGACTAAAACCTGAAGACTGACTTCTTTGCCCAGCGTCTTAGACAACTGGCTAGTGATCCGCTCAACCGCTTTGCCGTCCATCGGAGAGGCAGATGTCACAACCGCTTGAACACGACCCGACATTTCATCACGCAGAGCATGCGCCGAAGATGAAATTGCCCCAAGACAGTCAAACCGGCCCTTATTACCCACAACCTTAAGGAAGTGAAGTAAGCCCTTTTCGACTTTTCCTGCGAACGCTTTATCGAGCAAATCCACTTTAGATCCCGCACCGATCCTTGGAGACTCCAAGGCATCCCGCAACCCTGCTACGCCGTCGATCGCTTCGACGACCTCGCCAAGCTCATCGACCAGTTGGTCGACATTCCCAGCCTCCGCCCCAAACGCCAACAGCGCCCGAGCATACACATCGCCCAACTGTTGTTGGTCGCTGTCAAAAACCGTCGGTTGTTTCGCTTCTACCATCGAAAGTGACTACCTAATCAGTCGTTGATTGATCTAAACGGCAACTATGCCCCGGTGGTGAACTGCTCGAGTGACTTCTCGATCAAGTCGGCATGATCCGACTTGTCAAGCGATCGCCCGACGATACTGCCAGCAAGACTAACAGCCGAGTCCACACTCGATTCCGCCAAGTCTCGGACTGCAGCGGTCTTAGCCGCTTCAATCTCAGCCAACGCACGCTCTCGAGTTTTCTGAGCATCGGCCGCAGCCTCTGCCATGATCTTCTCTTTAACGCCGTTTGCCGTTGACTTTGCCTCGGCGATCAACGCCGACGCCTCTCCGTCTGCACCAGCCATCTTTTCTTGATAAGCGGTGAGCTGAGCTTCAGCCTGCTCTTTTGCGATACGGGCTGCATCAATGTCATCCACCATCCGCTTTTCCCGCGCATCCAAACCCTCAACAATGGGCGTCCAAGCAAACTTGAACAGCACTGCCAGAAGCCCAATAAAGATCAGGAGCGAGAAAATTAGCGTATCGACTCTTAGCTCCAACGGTGGGCTCGCGGCCCCAGAAGCAATCAAGCCTGCTAGACTTTGGTTCAACATCATCACTCTTCACCAAGTAAGAAAATCAAACTGAATAATCCACCTTAGGTTTGCTCAAAAACACACAATGTGCTTTTGAGCCAACAACCAAGATTTAGAATACAAGACAAAGAAGGATGGCAGCAAATGCAGCACCTTCAATAAGAGCAGCAAAGATAATACCGGCGCTCTGAACGCTCGATGCCATCTCAGGCTGTCGTGCGATGCTCTCACATGCAGCACCACCGATTTTCCCAATACCGAGACCAGCACCGACAACAGCTAGTCCAGCACCAATCGCCTTGAGCTTCCACTCAACGCCTTGTCCTAAAAACAAATCGCCAGCAAAACCACCTTCTTGTGCGAAAGTTGGCGAACAGAAGAGGAAACCCCCCATAACGAACACTAACGCAAACAAAAACCTATACATTCAAAAGTTCTCCAAATTCAAAGAGCAACAAATTTTTCTAAAATATTCAAATCAGTGAGGATGAATGGCCGCACCGATAAACAACGAAGTCAAAAACGCAAAAACATAAGCCTGAATAAAGGCCACCAACAACTCGAGAACATTGACCGCAATCGTCGCAACAATCACCGCAGGCCCGACGCCCCAAATCAACTGGGTGTGCCAAGTTACGCCAATGAAAGCAACAAACACGCCAACCACTAAGTGACCGGCAAACATGTTCGCAAACAATCGAACCGCCAATACAGCATGCTTGATCAACAAGCCAAAAACCTCAATACCCCAAATCATCGGAATGAGGATTATCTTTAAAACAGGATTGATGTCGAGGTGGGGTGCCTGAGCTTTTAAGAAACCGGCAAACCCCATCTTCCTGATGCCAGTCGACATCACGACAAAAAACACAGAAATAGCCAACGCGGACGTCACCGATATCGAACCCGTCGCCGCCCCCAAACCAGGGACCATCCCCAACAGGTTCAAGGTCAGCACAAAGAAAAATATTGTCCAAATAAACGGCAAAAACCGCTTCGCATCCGCAGAACCAATCCCCGGGACAGCAACCTCGTCACGGATATAACAAACCATGACGTCAATCACATTCCAAAACCGGCCGACCGGCCGATTGCCGCTTTTGATCCGCTTCGCATAAGGAATAAAGATCGCCGCTACAATCAGCGCCCCAATCAACTCCAGCACCACAAACTTGGTTGGCTGAAAAGTGACAGGACCCACAAAATCATTTTTCTGATACGCCCAAACCGTACCGTTCTCGCCCATCATTGGACTTTCGTCCGTGTACGGTGAAATCTGCGGGATGGACAACTCGCCCTTTGAATACCCTTTGCCCCAAGGCGGAAAAGCTGGCAACTCAAAGTGATCCGAGTCTTGAACGTGGCCAATCAGTTTGTCCGGACTCAGATAATGCCCCATCGCAAGGCCAATATCGTCATTCCAATCATCAGTCGTTGCCGCATCGCCACCGTGACTGTGGCCTTCGTCGTGGCCATGCTCGTCATCGTGACCGTCCTCGTCGTGACCGTCCTCGTCGTGACCGTCCTCGTCATGACCATGGCCCTCATCGTGACCAGAGCCATCCTTGTCGTGCTCAAGACCCTCTTGAGTCGTTTGTTGTTCGTCATCCTGAGGAGCAACGACCGAGCGTAAGCTGTTTTTTTTCATCGAGCAGCAACTGCCTATTAATTTCTATTTTGACTTCCGCGGAACTAGTTTATCCAGAAATCTCATCTTCGCCAGCACCGTCGGAACCAAGTTTCTTCAAAGCAACCTGAACGTCCGCAACCATGCCCACGAAATAAAAGCAAATTATATAAAAAACCAAACTCAAATCGAGCGGTGGATCCCGCAAATAGATCCCCCAAACCGCAACCAACCCGGGAACACTCACCCTAATGGCCATCTGCATCGCCATCCGAGCCAACAATAACTCATGCCCCCTTGGATACTCACTCGCAACATGTGCAGCAAGCGTCGAAACAAGACAAACCGCTAATGCCAAAAAACCCGTATTAACGTCGGCACCTAAAAACCAACCACCAGAGATCACTACGACCCCCGCCAGCAACTCAACAACCGTCAGGAAAAGCAACCGAACAAACATCGACTGTAAGGCCAACTGCTGAAACATAACGGCCCTTAATTTTGTTGAGAATCTTCATCTGAGTCGACTTTCGAGACTTGCCCTACCTCGGCAGGACTCGATACCAGAAGCATCAGTTGCCTCACAGCAACCCCCATCCCCAGCACCAACCCCAAAAGGGTAAACACCAAAACCGAACCGACCTTCTGATCAATCCAATAACCTATCAAACCGGGCACGATCATCATGATACTGATGGACGTTACCTCCGAAGCCTTAGAAAAAGACTTCGCCATGGGAGATCGGTCATCAACCGTATTAACCACCGTTTTTGACCTGCCACGACTGTAAGATTGCTTTGTTTTTTCCGAGCGAAAACCCTTTTCAGGTAATGTAATCACTGATATCTCACCCTACAAGCCCGCACTCAGAAAGATTGAGAAAATTTTCACAATGTCGACACAAACCATTACACAACATGCCGTTACAACAAACACCATCGCCCACAAAGTTGCGAAAGTAATTTACCTCACCATGCAAAGACTTCCTTTAATTTCAGCATTACGGCTGTGGCAAAAACGTAAGCCTTTACGATTAAACCACTTAGGCTAACCTCAAAAGCAACGAAAACGACCGAAGGACCGCCAAAACGTTTGCTTTTTGGTCATTTTTCAACTAAACTTAACACAGGCAGCGTGGACGTTTCGATGCGAGGGGGGGCTTTTAGGACTTCAGCGTTAATCGCAGTAGTTCTGCCACTCCCAATGTTAAAAAACGCCCCAACGCTAAGGACCCGTGAACTTTTCAATATGAATCGCTTTACGCGGGCCGGCGACCGCAAGGGATACGGTCGATTACCAATTTACTTCCTTCTTCGGATCGGACTCCGCAAAGCCGGAATTATGTATTGGGTACCTCCAATACACACATTCGACGCCCCCAGGGTCGCGTCGAGGAGTACGAAACTTGATTACTGCAGCGAACCTAGAGTCTCAAAAATCCAAAGAACTCGCCCAGATGGCTAAAGAAAAGGGCGTTTCTGGATGGCATTCGATGCGAAAAGACGAGCTGGTCAAGGCCCTCTTAAAGGTTGCCAAACAAAAGGCGAAAGCCAAGTCCGGATCCGCTCGAAAAAAGGCGACAACCGCGAAAGTCGCCGCCAAACCTGCACGAGTGACGAAATCTGCCGCTGCCAACAAAAAACCAAAGCAATCTGATTCTGCGATCGCAAAGAAGATCCGAATCGAACGCGAGCGACAAGAAAACTTAAAAAACCTGTCCTCCGCCATTGGCATGGCCAGACGCAACACCCCGCCCGAAAAGGATCGCGTGATCCTGATCGTTCGAGATTCATTCTGGCTACAGGCCTATTGGGAAGTCACCCGCGCGACCGTCCAACGAGCCAAGGTGGCAATGACAGGACTCTGGCACAACGCGAAACCTGTGCTGCGACTGCTAGAAATTACTAGCGATGGCAACACCAACTCTGTTGAGAAGGTAGTCCAAGAGATTGAAATTCACAGCGGCGTAAACAACTGGTACGTCAACATTACCGAACCGCACAAGAACTACCGCATCGCAATCGGCTATACCGCACCGGGTGAAAAATTTCACCTGATTTCAAAAAGCAATCAAGTCTGCCCCCCTCCAGGGAGCTCCCCCGAAGGTGAGCACTGGACGGACATCACTAACGATGTAGAAAAATATTATGCCTTGAGCGGAGGCCACGATCCCAGAACCGTCTCGGCAGACCTGCAAGAGGTTTTTGAAGAGAAAGCCCTTCAACCAATGCACGCTCCAGCATTCGAAAGACTAGGGTCAGGCGTTAACGCCAACGGTCAGCGATTCAACTTTCAGGTCGACGCTCACATGATTGTGCACGGTGCGACCGACCCGCGAGCGACCGTAACCGTTGCTGGCGAACCGATTCGCCTTCAACCCGACGGCTCTTTTGCCCTGCGATTGGAACTTCCCGATCGCAGACAAGTTCTCCCGGTGGTCGCCTCCAGTCGCGATGGCACTCACCAGCGAACGACCGTCCTTGCGGTTGAGAGAAACACCAAAGTCATGGAACCGATTACCAACGACGATAAAACTTAACATGTAGGCGCTGCCTCGCCACTTGTCATCTAAACACTCTGAGCCACTGCCGGGACTTCTCGCCAGTGGCTCGTTGTATTAAAAGAGAATCAAAGGTTCATCCAGCAAGCATCTCTAACGTTTTATCACCACCGACTTAAATTTTGATCCAGTTGCCCCGTAAACAGAGCTTGGCAATCGCAGAAACAAGCAAATTCATGACAATAACGCGAGATAATCGAGAGAACAGAATCCCGCCTGGCCAACAATTAGTGGCGCCCGGGAAATGGCCCATCATCGGCGAACGTCTCCCCACAGACACCAACAGCCCATGGTCACTTCAAATCAATGGCGAAGTAGACAACCCAATCTCGTTAAGCCTCGAAGCATTGCGATCCCTCCCACAGACTAAACAAACAATAGACATCCACTGCGTGACTCGGTGGTCAATGCTGGACATGACTTTTTCGGGCGTACTACTAAAAGACCTACTCACGGAAACGGGCGTAAAGCCAAATGCCAAATTCGTGTCATTCCTCGCGAGATCAAAACGGAACCACGCCACTTCCTTGACTCTTGAAACAGCAATCAACCTAAACACTTTAATTGCGACGGAGGTCAACGGAGAGCCGATCGACATTACTCACGGAGGCCCCATTCGGAATATTGTGGAGACTCGATACTTCTACAAAAGCGTAAAATGGCTTGAGCGAATTGAATTGCTAACCGCAGACCGACTTGGATTTTGGGAAGCCGAGTCGGGCTACCACAACCGAGCAGATCCTTGGCAAGAACAACGCTACATGGCACCCACGATTGACAGACGCACCTGTTTAAAACTGATTGAAACGCGAGACTTCTCCAATCGCGAACTCCGCAGTATCGACGCGTCTCAACGCAACCTCGCCGGGCTTAACGCAAACCGTGCCTCACTCAGAGACGCTGACTTTTCCGGAACAGATCTCTCAGGTGCTGATTTTTCCAATGCAAATCTTTCAAACGCCCATTTCCACAATGCGAACCTTTCCAACGCCGTCTTGGTAGATGCCGATCTGGAAGGAGCGGATTTTTCAGGGGCCGACCTGAGGGGAGCCAACTTCACCGGCACCTCATTGATCGGCGCCTCCTTTTTTACACACAAGCACGGGATTGCGGCCGGCGCTAAAATCGACGAATCGACCCAACTTCCCCCCGCAGCGATCGCCCCCTTATTCCCAGATCAACTTCATTATGTGAACAATGCGATTGGATAACAGTTCTAAACGTAGGTTTTTGGATCTGCGAAAACGCCCTCGGGTTGCCCGGAACATTCTTTGCCAGTCCAATGCCTAAACATCGTTGAAAGATCCACGACTTGCTGTTGCAACACAGAGCTCTGGACAATCATCCCGGGGAATTCACCTCAGCTTTCTGGAGAAATCAATGTCGTCAGACACAAGAACCGATCAAATGAAAACGCTGTCGCCTAAACGAAACACTTCTAGTGCAACCACGGCAGCGGAACTGACAGCGGAACAGCTGAAACATTTCCATATCGAACCGGACACCGAATATGGACAGACTCTTTCACGGGTCGTTGAACGCATGTACGAGTCCCAGGGCGATATTTCGCACCTCTGGAAGCTCACCCTAGAATCGATGAATTCCCTGGATCAGAATGACCGAATTCAACGGTTTAACGCGAAAAAATTCCTTTCCTTCCAACTCGCAAAAATCCTCGATACGCTCCAGCACCCCTTCCGCAAGAGTTATCAATCCCTCGGCTACAAATCGGAAACCATGGCGGCCAAAGGGCCATATCCAGTTTTCGATAATGTTACAGCTCTTTTCTCCGCAACCCCCGTAATCACCCGCACGGCAACTTACATCTATGCTTGTGCCGAGTGGATTGAAGATGCCTTTCGTGGCAAGGAACTCATGCTGGAGATTTATTCGCGTCTCCTAAACCCAACGAGTGTCTGTTTGGCCAATCACATCGTCGATCTTGAAGCCGGAGATTACGCATCGGAGTACATGGCCTGGAACTTCAATAGCGGCATGGCTGCAATCGATTCAGCCCTGGCCCACCTCCTTGGACGAGATGACATTCTTATCACCAGCCGGAATATTTACGGAGGTGCCCACCAGCTTATCCACGACTGGTACGCTAAAGATGGCAATCTTGAAATTTCCGTAGAGACATTCGACGGCTACACAGCAGACGAATTTGCCCCGTTCCTCGCCTCCGTCCAAGAAAAGTACGCAGATCGTATCGCAGGGGGAAGGAAGATCTACGTCTACCTGGAATCCCCTAGCAACCCCCAAGGTTACGTGCTCGATGTTGCCGGCATTTCAAAAATCGCTCACCAACAGGAACTGAAAGTCATTCTTGATGCGACCGTTGGCACGCCCTTCCTTTACCGCCCACTAAATCGTAAAGACCCGGACGAACGGCCTGACTTTGTGATTCACAGCTACACCAAAGATCTGAGCGGATGTGGCGCTGTAATCGCCGGATGCGTAATCGGCAAAAACAACGACATGTTTATCCCCAAAGGCCAATCGATGGACGGACGGTCTTGGGACGAAACAATGTTCTGGAATGTCTACTACATTAAAGGCGCCTTCCTCAATGCCGACGCCGCATTTGAAGTGATGCAAGGTATGAAAACGCTGACTGTCCGGATGCTGAGAAAGTGCATCAACACCCAAATTCTTGCGGACTTCCTGAATTCTCATGCAGATATTCAGGTCAACTGCAACGGTGTCCAGAACAACGCTAATTCAAGCCTTAGAGAAGACAATCTCTATCTTGGCCTGCCCGCACCATTGTTCACTTTCGATATGGGCGATATCCCAAGAGAGGCGTTCCAGAGATTCTTTGACTCCCTGTCGCCGACTTTCGGTCACATGATCAGTCTCGGACAATCTAACACTATCGTGAGCTGCCCGTCGCTGACAACGCATTCTGAATTGAACGAAGAGGCGCTCAAAGATTCAGGTTTAACCCCGACCACGGTTCGCTGTGCTGTTGGAGATGAAGACCCAATCGATCTAATCAGGCATTTTGTCCACGCCGCCCGCGGCACGATCGACCTCGCCCGCCCAGGCTATTCCGATGGGTTCATGAACGAGGCAGACACGCGGCAAATGATTCGAGACAGATACACGGCGACTCACTCAGCCCATGTTGAATCACAACTTGAGCGATCCGGTGGTGAGCCTTGGTTTTAACCACTCCTAATTTCTACCGCCGGTCAGCCAAAACCGGAAATTCACGAAATTAGAGGTGGCGATTCACCACTAACATTTGTCTAATTTACTTAGTTGATTTGAAACTAAGAGCAATGTTTTAAGTGAACCAAACCACACGAATTTACGTACCACTGACGACCTTAGGTCGCGTGAGCAACTAACCTATCCCACTTATTGTTTTGCAAGAGGATCGCTATGTCTCCCAATGAGAGCCCGGAAGAACTTACATCCTTAATCCACGTGCCAACCGAAACCGAGGCCGGACCAATTGTCGAAGCTTTAAAAGCGGCTGGCATCTCCGCCACAATGACCGGCGGGTTTACCGCTGGCTTCATTGCCGAAGCCCCCGGAGACATCTCGATTCAAATTTTCAAGAGAGACGAAGCAGCAGCTTCCGAAATCCTTAAGAAATTTAAAGCTGACAACGCAGCAATCGACTGGGACCAAGTAGATGTTGGCGAACCGGAAGACGAGTAACCCTGAATTAGCCCAAAACCAAAGGGGGGCAGGGGGGGGTCGTCTGACACCAAAGGGCAAGTCGCTTCGGAAACAATCTTGCGTCGCGATTTTGGAGCAAACGCCAAAAAATTATTCGCTAAATTTCTTGACAATGATCGAAGCATTGTGGCCGCCGAACCCAAAGCTATTACTCATTGCATAAGTAATTTCACGGTCCTTAGGAACGTTTGGCGTGTAATCAAGATCGCAATCCGGGTCCGGATTAGTCAGGTTAATGGTCGGGGGAACGATCCCTTCGAGGATCGCCTTGATTGAGACAATCAACTCAATTCCGCCACTAGCCCCAAGGGAATGCCCCAACTGACTCTTAGTACTGCTGATACTCAAGTTGTAAGCATGCTCTCCGAAAATTGTCTTTACAGCGCGAGTCTCTGCCTTGTCTCCCAGCGGAGTACTGGTTCCATGAGCATTGATGTAGTCAATCTCCCCTGGCTCCAATTTAGCATCTTGCAACGCCATCTTCATGGCCATCGCAGCCCCCGTGCCCGTATCGTCAGGAGAGGTAATATGGCCAGCGTCACACGATGTTCCGAAACCTGCAACCTCTGCGAGAATGTTAGCACCACGTGCCTTCGCATGCTCCAACTCTTCAAAAATGAGCACTCCAGCACCTTCGGAAAACACAAACCCATCTCGACCGGCATCGAACGGCCGACTCACCGTCGCTGGGTCTTCCTTTGAATAAGACAAAGCTTTCATATTGGCGAACGCCGACATTGCTAGACGGCTCAAGGCTGCCTCCGTGCCCCCCGTAACGGCGAGGTCACAAACATTAGACCTGACCAACTCCCAAGCATTTCCCATCGCATTGGTGGCACTAGCGCAAGCCGTAGCTACGCTGTAATTTGGGCCCCGCAAGCCGTGGCGAATTGCAATGTTTCCACCACCAGCGTTGAGCATCAACTTTGGAATGGTCATCGGAGAAACACGGCTTGGCCCCTTCTGAACCAAGCGAGTCATCTGTTCCGAAATCGTGGTCATTCCACCGATTCCAGAACCAAGGATACAGCCATAGCGAGCTGCATTTTCACTACCAACAGGATCAAACCCGGAATTTTCAAAGGCGCTGGCAGCAGCAACCATCGCAAACTGGGAGTACCGATCGATCTTATTGGCCTCTTTTTGGCCAATAATTTCGTTCGCGTTCCAATCGTAGACGTCGCCACCAATTTGCACCTTGATGTCGTCAACTTCGAACAGTTTGATGCGATGGATTCCACTCTCACCGTTCAAAATCCTGGTCCAACAATCGTCTACATCACAACTGAGTGAATTGACTAATCCCCATCCAGTAATGACCACACGTCGTGCCATGAAACTAACCCCAAATTCCCTGCTGTTATTTTCGTTGTAAAAAATCAACCGTTGAGCTATGAAGCAATCATAGTTACGGCGAAATCATAGTTTTGGCGAAATCATAGTTTTGGCAAGTTTATTTAACTCAAAAGTAATTCCGCTGAGCTTGCCACTATCTTCGCTTGACGATTACTCAAATCGAAACCGACAACAGCTATGTGGAAACGTAAAACCTAAAAAATAACCGCAGGATAACTAAATGCCATCCTGCGGATTGTTTTAAAGACCGTCTCGCAACGAATCCATTCGATTTCAGCATCCGCGACTAAGCAGTCGCAGAGGAACTCTCAATATGACTAATCGCTTCACCGACCGTCTGAATTTTCTCAGCAGATTCGTCAGGAATGTTGATATCAAATTCCTCTTCAAGCTCCATTACTAACTCGACGGTGTCGAGCGAGTCTGCTCCGAGGTCATTGACGAAATTTGACTCTCGTTTGATTTTGTCTTTCTCGACGCCAAGTTGCTCAGCAACGATGTTGACGACGCGTTCTTCGACCGATGACATATATCGGCCTCCTTCTAAAAAATTACCTTGCGGAAAACTGTTAACGTTGATTACTCATCTCAGCCCTCAACAGTTCGCAATGATAGCGAAAAGGTCTCGGTGGCAACATGAACAACGGCAATAAGATAGAGGATTCCGACAAAAAGGGTCAAGGCAACATCACGAGAATCCCACTTTTTTTCGCCTTAAAAATGGTTATTTTCGCCGAGTTTAGGCCGTCATTCCCCCATCGACAGTCAGAACTTGCCCAGTTACGTACGATGCGGCAGGACTCGCTAAAAATAGAACACAGGCGGCGACGTCCTCCGGAGTCCCAATTCGATTGGCTGGAATCCGCTTTTTTACCTCTCCCAGAATCACATCGCCGAGTTTTTCGGTCATTTCACTCTCGATAAAACCTGGGGCGACAGCGTTTACAGTGACCTTCCGTTTTCCCAATTCCTTGGCAAGGCTTCGGGTCATCCCGATCACCCCTGCCTTGGATGCTGAGTAATTGGTCTGGCCCGCGTTTCCAATCAAGCCAGAAACACTAGAAATATTGATAATCCGACCATAACGAGATCGCATCATCCGCTGGGATGCCGCTCGTGTAAACAAAAAAGTTCCTCGCAAATTGACCGCAATCACGTCGTCCCATTGCTCGTCGGTCATCATGGGCATCAGCGTATCGCGTGTAATCCCCGCATTATTGACCAAAATATCGAGCTTGCCCCACTCAGTCGAGACTTTTTCGACGATCTCTTCGATCGCCTCTTTTTGACTGACGTCGGCAGCCATTACCTCTGCCGATCCACCAGCCTCTTCAATCAAACGTGCTGTCTCGGCAAGTTTTTCAGCATTTCGCGCTACCAAAGCGACGCGAGCTCCGGCCCCCGCCAAAGCAATAGCCATAGAACGGCCTAAACCCTGAGATGCTCCGGTAACAATGGCGTTTTGCCCAGAAAGATCAACCTTCATCGATTCCAAACTCATTTGTTCCTCAAATTTCTCTTACAAAAATTTATCGTGTCTGCCAAACGTACTTATACGACTTAATCCAGCACGCCGTAACATTTAGTCTTTCGGTTAATTCGTTTCATTAGGCTTCTCAAAACGCGGCCTACACCGACTTCATAAAACTCATCGAACCCGTCTTCCAGCATCTGTTCAATTGAATCCTGCCATAAAACGGGAGCACAAACTTGCTTTACCAACTGTTCCTTGAACTCAACCGGATCGGTGTGAGGCCGAGCATCAACATTAGAATATACCGGTAAACGTGTCGGCTGTATTTCGACTTGGACGAGTGCTTCAGAAATTTTTCCAACCGCCGATTCCATGATCGGGGTGTGAAAAGCGCCCGCGACTGCCAATGGGACTGATTTCATTGCCCCCGCCACCTCTGCCACAGCTGGTACTCGCCCGCAACTGGCAAGGCCACCGGAGACGGCAATATTTCCTTTGCACAAGAGATTCGCAATTTGCAAAACCTCTCCCTCGACGCGAGCCTCATCACATACTTTTTGCGTCTGCTCTCGATCTAGCCCCAAAATGCTAACCATCGAACTCGGCGTCTCATCGGCTGCCTCCTGCATCGCCTGGCCACGCCTTTGCACTAACTGAAGCCCCTCTTCAAAGCTCATCCCACCCGCAAATGCTAACGCCGTATACTCACCAAGGCTCAAACCGGCCGCGCCTTCGCAATTCTGATAAACATCCGGCTTTTCGAGTTTTAGTTTCTCTAAAACAGCCATACTACTGACATACAAGGCAGGCTGGCTGATGACTGTCGAATTTAGTTTTTCGGCCGGGCCATTAAAACAAATATCGGCCAAATCGTAGCCTAGTAGGTCAGCCGCCCGTTTGAACAACTCACTGGCAGCAGGCAACTCGTCACAGAGCTCCCGTGCCATCCCGACGGTCTGCGCTCCCTGCCCGGGAAATAAAAAAGCAATCTTGGTCAATGCATCACCTCGTTGAAGTTTTTGTTGATCCGTCAATCTAAGAACCGTCGATTTTGGTGTCAACGACGGGCGGGCGTTCATTTATCGCCCTATCTCCCAACTTCGCCGCTTGACAGTAAAAAATTCCGAATAAAACACGCAGGGCATCAAGCTTGTTCGATATCTTGCCCACCAATCTCCACCAAGAGACTCCAGAACCATGCACGAAATCAAGTTTCAATGAGAAACGCATCATCGCGATCTAGCCTGAGCCTCAAACGATTGCAGCATCTGACTAAAAAATCTCATTTCCCGGAGGAATTTCATATTTCATGTGCGCGAACGCCTTCGCCGTCGCCACCCTGCCGCGGGGGGTTCTCAAAATCAATTCACTTCGCAACAAAAATGGCTCCACTTCATCAGCCAGCGTATCGGTAACCGTATTCATCGTCGCAGCAATCGTACCAATTCCCGTCGGCCCTCCCATACAAACACGAATCAAAGTATCGAGGTATCTCCGGTCTTGGCGATCCAAGCCAAGGGTATCAATCTCGGCCATCTGCAGCGCTGCACGCGCCACTTCCACCGTAATCTCTCCAGCAGCTCGACTCTGGGCAAAATCACGCACCCATCGCAGGCGGTTGTTGGCAACCCGCGGCGTACTGCGACTTCGCAACGCGACTTCACTTGCCGCATCATCCGAAATACCAACGTTTAATTTGGTCGCGTTACGACGTACGATTTCCGTCAAATCTTCGTCGTTATAAAACTCCAGATGCTCGCGAATCTGAAAACGATCTCGCAATGGACCGGTTAACATTCCAGCCCGCGTTGTCGCACCGATCAAAGTAAACGGTTGCAATTTCATATTGTGGGTTCGCGCATTGATCCCCTCTCCAAGAATGAGATCAATTCGAAAGTCTTCCATCGCCGTATAGAGATACTCCTCCACTGACTTGGGAATCCGATGGATCTCATCAATAAACAAAACCTGCTTTGCCTGGAGATTAGTCAAACTAGGTACGAGATCCTTCGGTGCTTTTAAACTGGGACCTGATAAAAAATCAACTGGCACTTCCATCTCTAGGGGAATGCAATGAGCAAACGTAGTCTTGCCAAGTCCTGGGGGCCCATCGAATAAAACATGGCCAAGGACATCACTCCGCTGCCGCGCTGCTTCAATTGCAATCTGCAATCTTGCAATTACATCTCGCTGCCCGACCATATCCGCCATCCGCGTAGGGCGCAGGCTAGGGTCGTCCTCCTCAGGTACTGGGCTGTTCGAAAGAATGGGTTCTCGGGTCATGCATCTCGGTTGGGTAAAATTTTCAAGACAGTTCGACTAATCTCTACCGATTCGACAAGATCAGGCCACGCTAAATATAACGGTCAGGTGACGTTTTCTATAGTTCAATCGGCCTGCCTGAATCGCACATTCGAATTTAACCATTGGTTTCTCGAAAAAACGTTGGCAGGGCGACTTGAAATTTGAATCCACCACTCGGTTTAAGCTAAATTATAGACGGTCATGCCGACCGCCAACCGCTCTCCACGGCCCCCGAATTTTAAGATTATCAATCAATCCTATGGCAAATCCAAAACCTTCACCTCGCGTTCTGAATCGGTCATTTGACCGCTCGGTTTCGCCTGTCTACCTCGTGAGTGCCGACTTTGCAATTACCTATGCTAACTCGGCCTGTGGACAATGGTGTGAGATTGAACTGGATCAGATCCTTGGAGCGAAATGTGTTTTTTCCAGCCAGTCTTCGAACGCCCCTCCAAACAAGATTAATGGACTTTGCCCGCCACCGTCTCACTTCGAGTCACTCGCCACCCAACCCGCTTCCCCCCGATCCTTCACGGCCTCTGCGATCGACGTGAAAAATAAAACAAGCTGGAAATCAGCTTGGACCTACCCCCTGAAAGACGCTGATGAAAAACTATTAGGTCTGCTCGTTATCTGCGCCCCACACACGCTTCAATCACCACCAGAACCAAATACAGAGCCATCCGAGCTTTTACCAGAAACACTTCACACTCAATTAGCCGCGATCCGCGCACAATCTGACCACACCCATTCGCTCGAAAGCATGGTCGGCTCCAGTTCATTCTCGCAACAATGCCACAAACGAGTAACCGCCGCAATTCAGTGTGACGCCGATTTACTCATCACAGGGCCGCCGGGAAGCGGCAAGGAACACTTCGCAAGAGTCATCCATACAGCCCGCGACCCCGAATGTCACATCGACCTTCTGCCGATCCACTGTGCGATTGCCGATCAAAAACTAATCCAGCAACGCATCAAAGAAATCACCAACGAACTCCCCAGTACAAGAAAAAATCCCAATTTACAAACCTGGCTTCTACTTCTCGACATCGACCGCCTTGAACAAGCAGCTCAGAATGAATTACTCGGCTTCCTTCAACTACCAGGGTTTCCCCTGAGAACCATTGGCACCTCAACGCTGTCGCAGAACGAGCTAACCAACTCCACCCATTTCTCAACCGAATTGACGAATCAACTCGGCGTCATGGTCATTGAAATGGCTCCCCTGTCAGAAAGAACAGAAGACATCCCGCTGCTTTCGCAAGCATTGCTTGAACGAGACAACAGCCATCGCCAAAAACAACTCACTGGATTTGCCAGCGAGACACTTCAACTATTCATCGAATTCAACTGGCCTGAAAACATTGACCAACTAAATCGAATCATTCAACTTGCCGCTCTCAATGCAGACTCCACGCTCATCCACCCCCAAGACTTGCCCGACGAATTCCAACATGCTTTGAAAGCGATGCGAATTGGCACGTCCAAAGAAACAAAGATCAACCTCGATGCATTCCTAAGAGAGATCGAAGAAGAACTCATTGCTCGTGCGATGAAAGAATCCAAAGGCAATAAAGCCAAGGCGGCATCGCTGCTTGGGATAAGTCGCCCAAAACTACTTCGGCGGCTGCAGACCATTAACATCCCTTCACAACACGCTGCCCCCCAGACAAGCCCAACCGACGAAATCGACTCCTCTGCATTCGAGGAACTCGAATGAACCCTAACCCTACCGTCATTGTCTGGGCCCACTCCCCCCCGTGGTGCTCTGCGATTTCTCGCCAACTTAGCCAATTCCGGCTTTCGTGGGTTCTGAGCTACGATTCGCTTTATGACGAAGCGCTAAAAATCGCCGCCTCTGCTGTGGTGATGGAGATTCCTGACAAATCTTTCGATTTCTTCCCAGCCAACCTAGCTCGACTCGACAACAATTCTTTTCAAATCAAGACATTTACCGTTGGCAAACTACCTAACCCACTGTGGGAACAAGAATTAAGAATGCTTGGCAATTGCGGTCATTACGGAACTTTGGTTGAATTCCCATCACTTGAAAAGGCAATCCGGCGCCACCATCAACATCGGATCAACGGCGAGAAATCTATTGAGCAAAATGTATGGGCAAATCTTCCTTGGCCCACTCCCTAAAATTGATTGCAGACGTAAAATCGAACTGCTTTTGTAACAACTTACCACTTGAATAAGTAAACATGACAGATCCCAATCCCCTCGTGACGCGTGCCCGTCAACTACTCGGCACGGTCAAGGACCCCGAAACGGGTCGTAAACTCGCAAAACAGATCCATTCGGTCGCCGTAGAGAATGACGAGCTGAGAATTCAAGTCGGCTTGACGACGTTTGCTGCCCCATTAAAGGCAGACTTCGAAAAAGAAATCACCACGCTCCTTCATGAAAACCTGGCGGGCGAAGTTGAAAAAATTTCAGTTGAGATCACCGAACACATCCGCCCAGCTCAACCCCTCGGCCAAGTTGGCTTAACGGCCAAAGCAGTAATTGCCGTTGCGGCAGGGAAGGGGGGGGTCGGCAAGAGCACCGTGGCAACCAGTCTCGCCCTCGCGCTAAAAAATGCCGGCTGCAAAACTGGGATTCTCGATGCAGATGTTTATGGCCCTAGCGTGCCACAACTCACTGGCGTTCGTGGCCAAGTTCAAAAAGTAGACGAGAAAATTCAGCCGCTCGACTTTAACGGCATCCCCCTGATGAGCATTGGCTTCATGATCCCACCAGGCCAAGCAGTCATCTGGCGGGGCCCTATGCTGCATTCGGCAATCAAGACTTTCGTTCAAGGCACAGATTGGGGCGACCTGGATTACCTCATCATCGACATGCCGCCGGGGACAGGCGACATCGCCCTTAGCCTTTCGCAACTCCTGCCATTAACGGGAACGGTCATCGTCTGCACGCCACAAGAAGTTGCTTTGATCGACGCGATTAAAGCAGTCGGAATGTTTCGCAAAGTAAAAATTCCCGTTCTTGGGTTAATTGAAAACATGAGCAGTTTTATCTGCCCAGATAATGGCAAAGAGTATGACATCTTTGGCAAGGGCGGTGCAAAGAAATATGCCATGGAAGACAACATCGAGTTTCTCGGGGACATTCCGATCAACATCCAACTTCGCGAACGCGGCGATGCGGGTGAGATGGCGGCCAACTTCGATGACGAAGAAGTCGCTCCGCACTTAGTTAAGATCGCCCATAACCTTGTCAAAACGCTGGCAAAAAATGCAGCCGAAACACCCGTGCAGGCACAACTTCCTGTGCTTGGCTAACTGCAGTCACACAACCTCAGTTTACCATCAGCGCAAAACTTAGGGCCACTTTTTAAATAAAGTGGCCCTTTCTCGTTGTTTCAATCAATCAGTTGCTTCACTCGAAATTCGAGTTACTTCTTCTTTGCAACTTTTTTCTTAGCAACTTTTTTCTTAGCAGCTTTTTTCTTAGCAGGCTTCTTAGCAACCTTCTTCTTGGCTACTTTTTTCTTAGCAGGCTTCTTAGCTACTTTTTTCTTAGCTACTTTTTTCTTTGCAGGCTTCTTCTTTGCTGCTGCTTTCTTTTTGGCCACAGGACGTCCTCCGTTAATAGACCGTGGCGAGCCACTCCCTAGCAAACATATGCCAGTCTTAAAGCAAGCTCACCATTCGAAATTAAACCACTTCTAGAAATGGCTCGAATGTCAGCTCGTTTCCAACCTTCGATGGTCAGGGCTTAATTTCAAATTTCAATTTCGAAAAAACAATCTGTTTTCATCGAGATCAAAATCTGAACTTAAGTTACCGAGCGTCTTTGATTCGTAAGTTTTAAAAAACAAAAAAAACTTTTCAATATTGTTTTTCAAGTTTTCGGATTTTTTTTGCTCAACATTGAACCTGTTTTTTTCATTCAATCTAATCGACATTAAAAAACAAACGTAAACACTTCATTTAAAAACCAATACCGCTTATTTTCAACTGCACTAAGTTGTTAAAGTTGTTTTCACAACAAATGCAAAGCCTGAAATGATCTTTCGAAGAAACTTTGATCGTGTTTCCGTTTCTCAACATGAGACAAACTACCTAGTCGCCCAAACAAGTGTTTGCATTACGGCAGTTTGAAAAAAGCGTTTTAGACAAAAAACACTTAAAAAAGAACAAAAAACAAAACATCACTGTTAACGAATCAGTTTTTCCGTAACAGAAAACAATTTACAACTGAACCTTTAGATGAATATTCAGCGCAACGATTCCCCCGCAAGCATTCAAGAGAGATCTAACGCAAACACGCACTGCAAGATTTTGGCTTAATCAAATAATGCGAAATCGACACACGTCAGTGAATAAAACCAACGTCGTTGGTAAGATGAAAAACACTGCGAAAAAAAAAATGAAAAAAAATGGTTTTTTTTCTCTGTTTTCGCTCCCTAAGTCACTTACCGAGTCGACGACGGCAATATTTTGCTATTCGATTTGAACTTCACTGAATCAAACATCAGTGCAATCGTGCGACTATCGAAAGGGATCTGGCGCTCGCCCAATGGCGATCACGAGTCGCTAACTAAGAATGCAAACTACCTCAATCGCTATTCCGACATGGTTACTGAACACGTTTGGACAACGACGAAAGTGATGACACACCGATGCGTTACGACTACCAACGCGCCCCGTTGTACTGCTGGAGCATTTGATAATTGGTCCACGCCATGAACCCAAAAAAGAAGGCAAGGAAGCGATCCCCCATCATGAGGCTGAAAACCGCGATTAAAACGGCACTTCCGAGCGACAAGTAAATACTGTTTTTGACGCCATTATATTCGTCCATCTTGACCATGAACTGGCGGGCGATCTGCCCTCCATCAAGAGGATAAATTGGAACGAGATTCAGCACATTCAAAAACACGTTCAGCATGATCCCGCCGTAACAAATCATAAACACAATTCCCTGCCCAGCGTATTGCGAACCTTCGGTGAAGATCGGTATTAACAATGGGATTTTAGTACTTCGATCTAAAACCACTTCGCCACCCAGGAGATACACCAGCCCGACGGTCACAACCGCAAGCGCGAGTCCAAATGCCGGCCCGGCAAACGAGACGATGATTTGTTGGTTTGAGTTCAAGGCACCGCGGGAGCGACTTCCCCAAGCATTTGACGATTCTGGGATCGCCAAGCCTCCCATCCAATAAAGCACAATTCGCGATGGGACACCAAAGGCTCGGAAGGCAATTGCATGGCCAAGTTCATGAACCAAAATCGAGACAAAAAAGATGCCTGTGACGACCAAGAGCCCAACGCCCTGATTGACGCTGGGAGTGATAAGGCCGCTGCCTAACAATAGCGGCATAATAAAGAATGCCGGATGAACCCGCACCGGAAAACCGAAACAGGAAAAATTAAGATCATAGCCAGTTCGCCCCGGTTCACTCAGAAACACTACGATCTCCCGTCGACTTAAAGTCAACAATTAAACTAACTCGCAAGAGCCAACGATTACGCCAAACCTGTTGCCGGCTGAAATGAAACCAATCGCATTCAGCCGTTGAACCAGTTTAGCCGATGCCAACGATTCTCCAAAGGTTGCTCAAGCAGCAACCTCGGCTGCCTGTTCAGTTGGTGGCGATCCTTCGTCATCCCGACCACCCTCTGTAGAACGCCCATCACACAGCACTCCCAACAAGTAATCGGCCGCTCGCGAAGTTGCTCCCGGCTGAGTATAGCGAACTGCCAAACGATCCAATTCGGCAACGTTTTCTGAATGTGACTGAACGTCTTTTAACCACCCCAGTACTCGCCGGGCAACCTTTACCGATGGATCACCGGCGGTCAAGTATTCAGGCATCACACAAGATTCCGCATTCGGATCATCAGGATTGTACAACCGGAACTTTCGCCGGCGTATGTCCTTGGCTGCAATTAAATTGACCAGGGTGATAAATTTAACCCTCAGCAGGAATGCTTGGGCGACCATCACCCACCTCCGCACCTTAAACACAATGACAGTGGGCTTACGATAGTGGAGCAACTCCAACGAAACGGATCCGCTACACGCAACACAGGCGTAGGCTGCCTGCATCAGTTCGGGGGTCTTTCCCACGTATACTTCGATTGGGACTTTCGATTCCGCGATTAACTTGGACGACATTTGCCTTTGACGTTCATTATAAAAGGCGACTGCAAAACGGCACGTCTCGTCCTCCTGCAAAGTGAACTTCGCCGTGTCCAATAGAATCGGCAAAATATTTCTAACTTCCTGATCTCGACTACCCGGCAACAAAGTAATCAACCTATTATTCTTGCCTGCAATACGTTCAACCAAGGCGGAGTCGTACTCCTGACTGGCCAGTTGATCAAAATAAGGATGCCCAACGTAAGTCGCGTGACAGTTTCGCTCGGTGAACCATTGCGCCTCGAAGGGTAGCTTACAGAGGACATGATCGACCAGCTTGCGAATTTTTCGAATCCGCCACGGCGCCCAAGCCCAGACCTGAGGAACTCCATAAAAGAAAACAGGGATCCCATGTTTTTTTGCTTTCCGAGCAATCCACCAGTTAAACCCGGCGTAGTCGATCAAAACAACGGCATCCACTTGGTGGTTTTCGAAATAATGATTCGCCTGAGCGATCAATCGAAAAAACAACCGAATATTTTTGAGCACAGAAGCCAGAAACATGACCGCCAGTGAGGTCAGATCAAAATGCAGGTCACAACCGGCAGCCTGCATCTTCGGCCCACCAAATCCAACGCATTCAATCGCCGCATCGCGAGACTTTAAACGACGAATAAGATTCGCTCCATGCAAATCTCCGCTTGGCTCGCCTACTGAAAAAAAAATCCGCATTGGTCCGTCCCTGGCCAGTTTCTGAATATCAGAAATTATGCCAAAGCCACGCCAACGCGGAAAGATCATTAAAAGCTCGCGATTTGCGGCCTTTCGTCAGTTGTCCAGGGCAAACTAAAACGCAATCCAGTAAACGATCGCCAACAAAACCAGCAAACCTGCAAACCAAATCAAGGCACTACCGATTCCATAGGCATGCAAATCTTCCGGTCGTGGATTTTTAACTGGGTCGTAATCCTGCTCAACAGGTGAATTTGAAGACGACATAAGTAACTCCCTTTGATTGTTGTCTAGATTAAAAAAAACGCGATCCATCGCGCTTTTTATTTCGTTTGAGAAATCATATCTCAGACTGATCGCCCCAACTGCTCTTAGTTGGAAAACGCTTTATCGAATCGCTTCTTCCCAAACACCAACTCGATCTTCGCTTCCTCTGATGCAGCGCCCTCAACTTTTGCTTTGCATTTTTCGCAACACAATTTGACGGTAACACCACCAACCACAACGGTTTGATCGTCATCTACATCACCACCCGAAATAGGACAGCCAATCTGATGATACTGCCCCGAGGCAACCAGTTGGTGGTTTGCAAGCGTTTCGAACTTTGCAGGCGATCCTGAATACTTCTTCACGCATCGACCACAGCAGAAATATACTTTTCCATCTTTGTAATCAACAGATTTGGTCTCAACTACTTTTCGCTTTTTCATCAACATGCAGTTGATAGACGCTAGATTCACTTCAGCTTTTTTCTTCTCAAAACCTTTTGCGAATGCTGCTTTTGAGAAAACCAAATCAGCCTTTGCCTCAAGTCCTTGGGCACTGTTAACTTTGCCCAAGCAATTGCCGCAACAAAATGCCACCTTGGCACCACCGATCTCAGCGACTTTGGAAGCATTAACCGCACCGCCACTAATCGGACACCCCTTTTGAGTGAACTGCCCAGTCACGACCAACTGGTGATTTGCCTTCGCGGTGTGCTTTGCTTTATCCTTAAGCTGCATGTCGGCTTTAAACGCCTTCACACAATTGCCACAGCAAAAGTAAACCTTGCCGCCTTGATAATCGACAAATGCACTTGCCTTCGCAGACTTCTTGCCATTGAGTATACACTTTACGCCTGTCAAATCCTGAGCGTTTGAAACCGAAGATGCGACCACGACAGCGGCCAACGCCAACAATCCACAGCAAGAGATCCGAATAGCCTTCAAATTGAGCTTCACCTGTTTTTCTCCAACAAAACCAAGACACATTAATTTATCGGTGAGTCTATCGGTCGATGTCAGCAAAATCCAGACTCAACGGTCGTGAGAATTATTCAACTTATTACGGACTGTTACCCAACTCACACTTTCGAGGGGCAGTCGACGCAACTCAGCCAAAAATGAACGTTATTCCGAACCTGCGGTCAGTTTCCTAGGTTCCGCCAACGTGAATGCCAGCATCCACCCCGTAAACACACAACCAGTCACGATCGCAAAAATCGACTCAAAACCGACGGAGTCTATAAGGGCTCCGATTAACGGGCTCAATAGAATTGGGGGAGCAGCGATCGCAAAGGCCAGGGTACTTAGATAACGAGGGTGTTCATCACGACTCGAAATCTCCAGCGTATAATTATTAAGGATCCGCATTGCCACCGGTGTCAGCCCCAACAGTCCAAACACGACAGTAAACCAACCAGGCTGCAACTCAGCACTCCACGAAATCGCCAACGCTAGAACGGGAGCGATGCACAGCACTAACATCGTCAATTGAATCACCAATCGGTTCCCATATCGATCCGCCAGCCAGCCGGCTGGAATGCTAAATAGCGCAGCACCAATATTTTGAGCCAAAACCCAGGGAATCAGCGCGCTCAAACCAAGATCAAGCCGATCCCGCCCCAATCTCTGGTAATGTGGAAACAGCGTCAGATACATCCCAAACAAAGCTGCAATAACCGCGAGCCTTCGAAAGTTTCGATCGCTCTTGAAGGTCTCATAAGCCGCAAGCAGAAGATCCTTTCCACCGCGCCGCTGCGCCTGATTTTCATCCGGGGCTTCTTTGAGAAACAATCCAACCAGCGCAGCCCCTAAAAAGGTCATTCCGGTAAAGAAAAAGATCATTTCAAAATTCGCACGGGGCCCCTCGGTCCCGGTTCCATCAACCAACCACCGATTTAAAAAATACCAACCGCATCCAACCGCGACAGTCGCCCCAATCACTGTTCCAAATAACGAAAGTCGACCGCGGCGGTCTACCCGGATCAACTTCCCGGAGATCGTATTTAGAATCATCATATTGATTCCAGTCGCTGTGAAAAACACAGCGTAAATCAATAGAAACACGACGGGCAACCACCAACTCTTCGCACCTTCGGTCATCGCCCAAATTGCTGCAAGCAATAGAAAACAGGCGCCCATCGTTGAGGTGGTAGAAAACAGACCCAGCTTTTTTAATCGAGCACCCCGGACGCGGTCCGAAGCCAGCATGGGGGGTAAGCTTTGCCCCAGCCGGTTTAACATCGGCAGACAACCCCTTAGCCAACCCGCACCACCGATGACATCCAAAACCGCGGGCATGATGATGCTCTCAGTTTTAAAGATCCACCCCGTTCTCATGAAAACCATATAGAGAACTGCCAGACGAAAATTGTGGGCGTGATGTGGGGGTTCACTCACTGCACCCGTTTTATTGAACTCCTCCCGCTCTCCAGATCCGCCATGAGATTGGGGCAGGGGAGAACGCTGAGGTGGTGTTCCAGGATGATCGTCAGGCAGTTCAGATGACATTCAGCAAGTCTAGTCATTCCTTCTGATTTTCACGAGGACCCGTTGGAGGAACTGCAGATGTCGATTCACGAGCCTTCAGCAACATCTCCAAGTAACTTATTCGTGTACTGCCCGACAATCCTAGTTGATCAGCCAGAGCGACCAGTTGGAACTTGGCTGCCTCCACATCCTCCTGAGACTGGACAACCAATTCCAATTCAATAAACCCACCGACTTCAGTGACCTCATCCAAACAAAAATGGACAGAAGACAATTCAGCGCGACCAATAAATTCTTCGCGCCGCTTAATAACCTTGGCAACCGAAACCAACCCCATGCCCGCAAGAACGCCCTGCATTTGCTCCGCGGCCACCGAATCTTTTAGGGGCATCTCGATCTCTTTTCGAATTTTTGCCGCTGGATCTAAATTCGGCCCTTTGAAAGTGAGCCAGAATTTCTCGTCACTTTGCCGAATTCGCACCGCCAAATCCAGTTTTGCGTAATTACGTTTCGGGTCATTAAAATACTCATCCGTTTGAACCGATACACCCTCGGAGATCGCCCCCAACAACCGCAACTGATGGCGAATCTCGTTAAGCGAGGATACTGGAAACTTTAATTCTACTTCGATCATGTATTTTCCAGAGATATTTTTTTTCAGAGATAATAAAGGAGGATGAAATGAAATCAAACCAACCCTGGGTAGACGTATCAATAAATCCACCAACGCCCCGGATCGATTCATTTTTATTATGACACCCGTGACATACTAGCGAACAGGTCTTAGACTCAGTTTCTACTTGTAGAAAATTACTATTTTTTAATTAGGCTTTTAATCAGGCTTTTAAACAGGTTTTTAATCAGGAATAGCGAGTTGGTAATGAGCGAACGAATTGTAATGAGAACCGGCGAATGCCTGATTGCAGGTGGCCCTCCGTTTACCGCAGCCGAGCCGGAAATCGTCATTGGCGAACTCGATGGCCCGGTGGGGACCGCGATCGCGACTTTGACTGGCAACCAATCTGCCGGACACTCGAAAGTATTTGCAATCCTCAACACGGATATCCAGGTTCGTCCTGTCACGCTGATGGTTAGCAAAGTCACTGTCAAAAGTTCACGATACACTAATATACTCATGGGCACAGTTCAGGCAGCAATCGCCAACGGCGTGCTTGACGCGGTTCGCGCAGGGTTCATCCCCAAAGAAAAAGCGAACGACCTTGGAATCATCTGTTCCGTCTGGTTAAACCCCGGGGTCGCAACTGACGACAACCTCGATCACAAGGCGTTATTTGAAATTCATCGTGAGGCTACAACTCAGGCGATCCGCAAGGCGATGTGTAACGAACCTGACATTGACTGGTTACTCGAAAATCAAGAATCAATCACGCACAAGTATTACGAGCGTGGGCTTGCTGGCGAAATTTAAGTCAGTTCGTCAGCGGCATTATAAAAATGAAAAGCTCGACCACCGAAGGGTGGTCTTTGTTTCGAACTGCTCTTGGTTCCAAGTCACATTTTAAGTTGAGGATGTAAACAGATGGCGATCAAAGGCTACCTAGGTATTGATGCAGGTACGCAAGGACTTTCCGTTGTTTTCACCGACGAAAACCTGAAAGTGCTCGGCACTGGTGAAGCTTCCTACGAAATGGTTCCCGATCTCGACGAAGGATGTTACGAACAACTTCCTTCCGACTGGGACGCAGCGCTCTCAACCGCAATGCGTGACCTTCGCAATCAAATGAATGACGATTTCGAGGTTTTGGCGATCGGGATTTCGGGCCAAATGCACGGGGAAGTTCTAGCGGACGAGAATGGTGTTTCATTGGGGCCGGCAAGGCTTTGGTGTGATGCGAGAAACGAAGCCGAAGAGATTGAGCTGACCGAGGCGATGGGCGTGAAAATGCCCAAGAGAATTACCTCAGCGAGATGGCTCTGGACCTTACGAAATCGACCCGAACTCGCCCAGCAAACCCGCCATCTAACAACGCCGGCTGGCTGGTTAGCTTTTCAACTGACTGGAGAATGGGTGCTAGGCATTGGCGACGCTGCAGGCATGTTCCCAATTGATCAGGCAACACTCGATTACGATCAGGGACTTCTTGAAAAATATGACAGTGTCGCTAATCCAACGACTCCGCTGAGAACGCTACTACCGGAGGTTCGGCGGGCTGGACAATCCGGGGGCATCCTCAGTTCCCAAGGCGCAGCCCAACTCGGACTTCCCGAAGGTATTCCCATCGCTCCCGCCGAAGGTGATCAACCCGCAGCTCTCGCCGGCTCTCTAATTGGCGAGGCTGGAATGATCTCCTGTAGCTTTGGAACTTCGGTTTGCGCGAACTCGGTTGGCGATCGTTCATTTTCAGGTGTCAGTAAAGCCGTTGACCACTTTTGTGCGCCCGATGGGAAACCTATCAATATGGTTTGGCTTCGCAATGGCACGACTTTCATGAATAGTGTCGTCGAAATGTTTGGGCAAGCTATCGGTGGAAGTCGTGGTGACGGATTTGAGAAAGTCATCCCCATGCTTCTCGATGCAGCTCCTGACTGCGGTGGAATCATGGCACTTCCCTTCATGGACGACGAACCCGGAATCAATGTTCATCGCGGTGGAACTGCGATGCTTGTCGGGCTCAACTCAGACAACGCTACCCCCGGTAATGTAGTAAAAGCCGCCTTGCTGGCCACTATGTTTAATCTTCGCCTGGGTTGCGAGATCCTCGACGGCCAAGGATTCCCTCGAACGGAATTGGTTCTTTCTGGCGGACTGACGAAAACGCCAGAACTTGCCCAATTGCTGGCTGATGTATTTGCCAATCCCGTGACGCTTCTCGAAAGCGCAGAAGAAGGAACCGCTTGGGGCGCCGCACTGATGGCGAAATACCGCAGCCAAGTTCTCCAGGGCGCAGAGCTTCCTTGGTCCGAATTTCTTGGAACGCACGCGACGGGATCACCTCAACAATACCAGCCCAAAGCTGCCGCAATTACGGCTTACGAAGGGGTGTATCAACGGTATAAAAAACTCATAGATACACAGCCGGCGATCGACAAAGCCATCAATAATTAATGTAAAACATTAGCTCGGTTCCCGCATTGGCTCTGAAATCATGCCAGGCCATTACCGGAGCCGCGATACTTTAAGACGATCAGCGCATTCGATTTTTGCAGGTCAACTTGCTTTATATTGACACGCAGAGCCTGAATCCCAGTTCTCAGCTTGAGCTCCGCAATGAGCTCTTCTTCACGACCAGGATGCAACAGATCGATGTTGTCGTAAACGACTTCATAGGACGCCAACTTAGGTGGCTTTACTTTCTTTGGCTCTGCCACCCTCCACTCAAGGAGATACGTCGCTCCAAATATTACAGAATTCGTAAGCAGTAATTCGAGGTAAGAAGTTTGCTTATTAGACAGTGAATTGATGACCGCCAAACCAATGACAACAAACAGGTACGTCATGTCTTTGACGTCGATTGCATCGGTTCGATATCGAATAATGGCAAAGATTGCGAACAGGCCGAGTGCCATCCCAAGCCCTAAATCAAGTTTCTTCAAAGTGAAGCAGATGAAGAATACGACTACATTCATAACCAGCAGGTTAAAAACTTGGCGATGATTTTGCTGGTGAAGCCAATAAGAGACCCCGACAACGAGATAAAGAAAAATAAGGTTAATCGCGAGCCGAACTACCAGCTTATAAATATCGTCATCAAAAATTGGAACGTCGAGAAATTCCATTAGCTTCACGTTTCCCTGGCCACAAATGGCTTAAAGACAATTCAATCAAAACTGCGGACCCCCGGCGCTACCTATCGCCAGCCTAAATCCAGCCTTCCATCGTTTCGCAATCATAGCCGATGACAGCCGTGCAAAACACGTCAGGTCGATGCGGATGCGATGCAAAAAGTGAAATTTACTCCTTGCGACGGGTATTAACGAACAAGAAGTTCGAAATTGCCCCTCGTGAACCGCAAACCTCAGCAACATCCCAACTAAATCAGAATCATCTATTGAGTGAGACAGCGCCTGAATTCTCGCACCACGTGCCCGACGTCATCTGCTTGATTAATCGCCCCACTGACGGCAACCCGACGTGCTCCCGAATCGAGGACGCTCGGAAGGTTGCCAAGGGTAATTCCACCAATCGCAAACATCGGAAGTTTGATCTCCGCAGCAACCTCTTTGACCAACTCAAGCCCCACATGTTTTTCAAAATGCTTTGTCGTCGAGGGAAAGACTGGCCCAACTCCGATGTAATCGGCTCCGTCTGATACCGCCTGCTTAGCCTGTGCGAGCGAATGAGTTGAAACACCAATTACTTTCGAAGGGCCAACAAGCCGCCTAGCATCACCCACTTTTAGATCGTCCTGCCCCAAATGAACACCATCCGCCCTCGCAGCATTCGCTAAATCTGCGCGGTCGTTCATGATGAACACTGTGTTACTGCCGCGCGTCAATTCCGCAATCTTCCTGCCAACGGCAACAATCTCTTGATCCGTTCGATCTTTATCGCGTAACTGGACGAGGTCCACCCCCGCCTCCACCATCGTCTTAACCCGTAACTCCCAATCGCCTTGAGCGGTTATCAACGCATACAGACTTGCATCGACAAGCTCACTACGTCCAAAAAGCGTCGCGTTGAATGACTTCTCCAGTGAATAACAACGATACCGAATCTGTTCTATTTTTTTTGCAATACTGACGTCGAGCAACTTCGAAAACTCCTCAATAGTTCGAAGCCCTTGTTGTGCTCGGGAAAAATTTGCTTTGATCGTCCCACCGATGCCTTCATTCCACTCACCACGGGAGGCAACATCCGAATTGCCAACATCTTCGTGACCTGGCACTCTTTCATATTCACTTGGCAACTCGATTTCTGTACCAACATCTCCAACGGTATCCCTCGCATGAATTCTCTTTGAACGCTCGATGCCCTTGCTTGCTTCGGTTAAATCATGTCGAAGACGCTTTAGCTCCGTCGATAAAAACTCGTCATCAATCGCTAGTCGGGCATAATCTTCGACAACGCGCAATCCTTCGTTCGTCCGGTTGAGGGCCGCGTCTAAGATGCGGAATAAAGAAAATTCGGAATGTTTATCGTTCATTTTTTTAAAAAAAATCTGCCAGTTTGACACCTCGAAAGTTCGTTTTGTCAGTGAGCAGTAACGTGATTGAGAAAAAATCTAGACTTGAAATGAAGTTTTTTAGTTCGAACTAGTCACCCTAAATTGACTCATCTTGATTTGATAGCGGTTTCAAAGCATTGAAAAACGAGGGTGTGCAGGTTCAAAACTAAACCAAATGCCGTGAATTTACGTATAGATCATAAGCAAACGGTCATTGATAGTCCCCCTTAGAATCCCCCGAAACCTGTTTTTTGATTGAGATTGACCTATTTTGCGTCCAGATTGATACTTATTTGGTACGGGGAACCACGACTGGCTAATTTTATTGCCGCACCGCTGTTTTCCGGTGGTATTTTTAATTGGAAGTTGGAGATCACCCATGCGTTGGGGTCCATTATTGCTATGTAGCTGGCCCGGTTTACCGGGTCTCTGGTGTAAAGGCCATTGGTCTTCACTGTTTGCGGCAATTGGATTCTCAATTCTGTTGAACATTGCGTTGATTTCCAGTTTCTTATGGAAGTGGTCACTCGGTGAAGCGTTCCCGCTCATCGCCTGGCCTGTGATTTGTTTAATCTGGGCCGCGACGGCATTAGTTTCGTATAACCGGTTGACTGACTTGGTGGCAGTGCCGATTACCGAAAAGGTTGCTGTCTTAGAGCGACCCGACACCTTGTTTATTCAAGCACAACACGAATACTTAAAGGGACATTGGGGAGAAGCCCAAACATTATTGAATCGTCAAATTGATCAGCATCCGCGAGACATCGAGTCCAGGCTATTATTAGCCACGTTATTTCGACACTCTCGTAAGCTAGATCAATCGCTTCAACAGCTAAAAGAGATCAAGCGTTTTGACGAAGCGGTAGAGTGGAACTTTGAATGCAAACGAGAAGAAGAATTAATTCGAGAGATTCTTTCATCACAAGACGAAGAAAAACTCGAACATTCTTTAACGTTAGAGTCAAACAATAAGAATGAGTGGTCAGACGCCGCTTAATACAAACTCGATAATCACGTATAATCGAACAACGAAGACTATTACCAACTAATAAAAACGACTTTTAGACTTTCATACTTTGAAACCTAAAGAATCGACAGGTTAGGACGAGGAAAAGAATATGTACGAACGCTTTACTGATCGAGCAAGAAAGGTCATGCAACTGGCCAATCAAGAGGCTCAGCGTTTTAACCACGAGTACATCGGCACCGAGCACATGCTGCTCGGTCTGGTAAAAGAAGGCACCGGTGTTGCCGCCAATGTTTTGAAAAATCTCGATGTTGACCTTCGGAAAATCCGGTTGGAAGTCGAAAAATTGGTTCAGAGTGGTCCGGAAATGATCACGATGGGCAAACTTCCACAAACCCCGCGAGCCAAAAAGGTCATCGAGTACTCAATGGAAGAGGCTCGCAACCTCAATCACAACTTCGTTGGCACCGAGCACATTTTATTGGGACTTCTTCGTGAACAAGAAGGAGTCGCAGCTCAGGTACTAATGAACCTTGGGTTAAAGCTTGAAGAAGTCCGCGAGGAAGTTCTCAATCTCCTCGGAAACGGTCTTGAAGGTGGTGAGGGATCGGAAAGAGGAGGTCGCGAAAGCTCGGGAGGCAGCGAAGGAAGCGAACGCAAACAAGGTGGGAAATCAAAGACACCTGCTCTCGATAGCTTCGGGCGAGACCTTACTGAATTAGCCAAGCAGGGCAAATTGGATCCTGTTATCGGTCGCTCCGAAGAGATCGAGCGTGCCATTCAGGTCCTCTGCCGCCGAACGAAAAACAACCCAGTCCTTCTCGGCGAAGCGGGAGTTGGAAAAACTGCGATCGTTGAGGGTTTCGCTCAATTAGTGATTTCCGGAGAAGTTCCCGAAATCTTGGCTGATAAGCGAATCGTTGTTCTTGACCTTGCGATGATGGTTGCCGGTACAAAGTACCGCGGGCAATTCGAAGAACGAATCAAAGCGGTAATGAACGAAGTCCGTCGCGCAAAAAACACAATCCTGTTCATCGACGAATTGCACACGCTTGTCGGTGCCGGTGGAGCTGAAGGGGCAATCGATGCCGCCAACGTTCTCAAGCCCGCTCTCGCACGTGGAGAAATTCAGTGCATCGGTGCAACGACGCTTGATGAATACCGAAAATACATCGAAAAAGACAATGCTTTGGCACGGCGATTCCAAGAGATCATTGTGGAACCGACGTCCAATGATGAAACCATCGAAATCCTAAAAGGACTTCGCAAGAGATACGAAGAACATCATCGAGTACAAATCACCGATGATGCCGTGTCCTCGGCGGTCGACCTTTCCAGTCGCTACATTACTGGAAGATGCCTTCCGGATAAAGCAATTGACGTGATCGATGAAGCAGGTGCTCGTGTTCGATTACGAACAATGAGCCGTCCGCCAGATCTAAAAGAAATCGATGAAGATATCGAGCGTCTCAATAAAGAGAAAGAAGACGCGGTTGCCAATCAAGATTTTGAGAAAGCAGCCAACCTGAGAGATCAGGCTGATAAACTTCGTAAAAAGAAAGACCAAATCAAGCGAGAATGGCGTGAGAAGTCACAGGAAACGGATGGCGTAGTCGATGAGGAAGTCATCGCTGAGGTCATTTCGAAAATGACGGGCGTTCCTCTTACACGACTCTCAACCGAAGACTCGATGCGGTTGATGAAAATGGAAGACGAACTTCATAAGAAAGTCGTTAGCCAGGATGCTGCTGTAGTCGCAATTTCAAAAGCTGTTCGACGAAGTCGAAGTGGCCTCAAAGATCCACGACGCCCGATTGGTTGCTTTATGTTTGCCGGCCCAACGGGTGTCGGTAAAACATTGCTCTCCAAGGCGCTCGCTGAGTTCATGTTCGGCGATGAAGATGCTTTGGTTGCAATTGACATGTCTGAATACATGGAAAAACACAATCTGAGCCGTTTGATCGGAGCGCCTCCGGGATACGTTGGATACGAAGAGGGTGGCCAACTGACCGAGAAGATTCGCCGTCGTCCGTACTCAGTGGTCCTTCTAGACGAAATCGAGAAAGCTCATCCCGATATTTTCAACATGCTTCTTCAAGTCATGGAAGAGGGACGCTTAACCGATAGCTTCGGTAGAAATATCGATTTCCGAAATGTAATCCTGATTATGACCACCAACGTAGGTGCCCATGCGATTAAAAATGAATCACACTTTGGGCTTCCCGGCGCCGGCGAAGATCAGTCGTTTGAAGGCATGAAAGCTCGAGTTTACGACGAAATCAATAAAGCATTCCGTCCAGAATTTCTCAATCGTCTTTCTGAAACGCCGATCATTTTCCGCCACCTTGAAAGGAAAGACCTGAAATTGGTCATTGACTTCGAGCTGGCGAAAATCAGGGAGCGACTTTCTGAGCGTGGCTTTGAATTAACGTTGACCAACGAGGCGAAAGATTTCCTGATCAAAAAGGGAACCGATTTAGAATATGGTGCACGTCCGTTGCGACGCGCATTGGAAAATTACGTCGAAGACACTCTCTCGGAAGAACTACTCAAAGGCAACTTCCAAGGCAAAAACCGAATCATGGTCGATGGTGTCGAAAACGACAAAGGCAAGATCACGCGGCTCAAATTCGAGAGCGAATTTGTGCCACCTCCCGAGGAACCTCCCCAAGAAGAAGCCGTCGGAGTTGGCGTTGCTGACGACGATTCCGGTGACGACGCTCCAGAAAAATCTGGAATAAGTGAGGACTAAACCAAAGGTCAGATCTTGATAACGAACTGCAAGCCCCGCCTGTTAACAGCGGGGCTTGTTTCGTTTCTAACCTCGGCCCCAGATTGCCAACACTTGATTTCTACCTAAAACGTGCTTCCAACCATCCGCTCAATTCGCTTAACAATGTATCGTCAAGCGTTTGCTCGATGATCACGTAATTACTCGGCGAGCCCGTCTCACATTTTTGAAAGAGATGATTAAGCCCCGGTAACAAAACCTGAGTGAAATCCTGGTTCCCCGCCTCATTCATCGCTGATTTAATGGCGGGCATGTTCAATTGCGGGTCAACTTGAAGATCATTTCCACCAAGCAAAGACAGGACAGGACAGTGCGTTTTGCTGAGCGTGGTCGCCGGATCAAATTCAAGAAAATACTTCATCCATTTCGACTTAAACGTCAGTATCGTTTTGGTGGCAACATCATTGAGACCGTATTTCAATCGCTCTTCCTCACTTAAATCAGCAAAAACACCGTTCAGCGCCCCTGCAAAGTCTTCATCCATGGGAAGCCCCTTTTTCGACCGGGTAATAACCAGCCGCAACAACTTGTCCTGCAAATCAAGGACGTTCTCTGGCAAGCCGGCAACCGCCGCTATTTTTCTCGTCTGGTTTAGCACGATCTCACGCCCAGTCACTCCAGTTCCTGCCAAGAGAACTACGCCGGCAACATCTGCATTGCGACTCGCCACAATCGGCCCAATGATTCCTCCTTCACTATGTCCCGCTAGAATAATCTTCCTGGGATCAACCTTAGAATTCTTTTTCGCCCACTCGAAAACTACCTCCAAGTCGTCTGCCAGATCAGCGGTTGTTGCCTCGATAAAATATCCCTTGGATTGTCCGATACCACGATCGTCGTAACGTATGACCGCGAATCCTTGCTTGGTTAAATAATCGGCAATGACTAAAAACGGACGATGCTCAAATATTGTTTCATCGCGATCCTGTGGGCCAGAACCACTGGTCAAAATAACTGTTGGAAAAGGACCCTTCCCAGTTGGCGCAGTGAGTGTTCCGGCAAGCAAAACATCGCTTGAGTATTTAGAATCAATCGTACTAGCTTGCACCTTGAAATCTTCGGATCCGTAATCGAAAGGGGGCTTCGGCGTTTGCGGGCGTTTCAACTCAGGCGACTTCGTTTGCTCAATGGGAATCCGCTTGAGCACCAACGGAATTTTCGCCCCTCCTTGAATCCATGTTCCGTCCAGCACATCACCGGAGGCATCAAGCTTGCCGATGACCTTCGCAGCAGTGGCAGGGATGGTCATCGTGATTCGATTCCCCTCCTGTTCGAAACCGCCCTCTAGCCCGTTCACCCCTTCTGTAAGACTGTCTAGTTGGATTGACTTCTTGCCTTTGGAATCCACGAAAACTCGAAACTGAAAATCAAACCGCTTCGGCCCAGCCTCCATCGTGCCCACCCACGTCGCGACGTGCTTGGACGGTTTCCACCCCTCCACTCGCTTAAACTCAATATCGAATTTTAATCCCTGAGTAAAAACGCCAGTCGCCACGGTTTGATTGGCATTCAGATCACCAACAAACGAAGCGCCCAGTTTCTTGATTTCAAAGGTCAACCGCTTGGAGGTTCGCTCGACCTTATCAAACGGAATCGGCGTCGCAACCTGATCCAGGCTGACCATCGCCCCGCTGTAGGAGCCATCTTTTTCAGGCTTTAGCCTTAACTGGAGCCGCAGTTGCTGAGGACCGACTTTTAAAATGCCCATCCACGTTTCAGCCTTCTTTTCCTGGCCAAAACACCGATGGTTGGGCGTCAGCAGCAAAATGGCAACCATTAGAGCAAACACCCAGCAAGGGCTGTTTCGCGGGCTAAAAGACGCTCTAACGCAAGATTGGGCCATTCTGAATTCTCCAATAAAAACAACAAGTTTAAATTCCGACCTTTTTATAACACCCCTCGAAGCAAATATTAAATAATATTCGCCTAAATCAATCGGCTCCGCCCCGGCGCAGTCGACCACCTGAAATGTCACCCACCAAAAACGCTAAAAATCATTTCAACTCGATAATTCATGGGTTAAATTCAAGGAATGCGACTTCCTTCCCCACTGCAAAGCATAATTCAACGGTTGATCCGGTCACGAAAGGACTCCGGTTTGATTCGAAACCAACGAAAAAAAACACCACGATCGTGGAAATTCTTTGACTTTTAAGAATTCGCGGTTGCGATGCCCGGAAGAATAGGTATCTTAACTGGCAGTGCGGCCTTAAGTAGATGTAGATTCTGGCAGGCACTGTTAGATTTCTTTTTAGGATTTTGAGTAATGGCTGAAGGTACAATTAAGCGTTTGACTGACAAAGGTTTTGGATTCATTGACACTGGCACAAGCCAAGACATGTTTTTCCATTCATCAAACGTTGAAGGCGTCGGATTCGACGATCTTCGCGAAGGACAATCGGTAACTTACACCGAAGGTATGGGGCCAAAAGGTCCTCGCGCTGAAAACGTGACACCTGTCGATTAAGACTACATTCATTGAATGTATTCAAGAAAAGCCGGCTTTTTAGCCGGCTTTTTTTATTGGCCTTCTGGTTTTCCCCAACCTCCAATTCAGCGATCCCAGCCAAGGAATATAGACTTGCTGGAAGCACCTGGCTCACCTCGCTCCTTTCCGCCAGATTCCAACACAAATCTGGGCGACGGCCTAGCAGCCTCAAGACTTGCCCATTCCAGAGCAAGCAACCGCTAGCACTCGCTGTAGCGCCCGCTCGGTAGCACCCATGCGTTGAGATGAAAATTGCTTGGAAAATTGCTTGCTTTACCGGATCTAACCAACGCCAAGTAGATTGAGAGAGGAAAATCATTCCATCGCTCGACCAACAGACAGAAAATCTTTCCTAATCCTCAAAGTTGCTCAAGCTATACCTTCGTTTCGTCGATGACAAAGGTATGTATCCGTGGGGGGCACCACAGTACAGGCGTGCGCGCAGATTGTGCACTGATTCCATGTCGACCATTGCCTCCAACAATCCGAAACCTCGATTAGCCGCCCGAATCACGGGCTGGTTTACAGAATGGGTGTCGGACTGGGGCGAGTTGGTAATCTCGAGTTGTGTTGCTCTGGGCGATTTTTGCCTGTTTGTCTTCAGTACATTTCGCTGGATGTTTAGTCGCATTCCCAAGGGCGAAACCCTCTGGCCAAATTTTTATCAAGTTGGCGTTTCAAGTTTACCCGTCGTTGCCCTCACCGGTACATTCATTGGTGTCGTCCTCGCACTGCAAAGTAGCTCGCAGCTTGGACACTATGGGCTAACCAATCAACTGGGCGGTGTTATCAACTTGACCCTCGTACGCGAGCTTGGCCCGGTACTGGCAGCGACCATGTTGGCCGGTCGAGTCGGTAGCGCAATGGCAGCCGAACTTGGAACGATGCGTGTCACAGAACAAATCGACGCCCTCTCGGCGATGGGGGCAGATCCAATTCACTACCTTGTCGTGCCGCGGTTTCTTGCCTGTCTCCTATTCATCCCGACGCTCACGATCATGGCTGATTTCATGGGTGTCGCTGGTGGCTATTTTTACAGCAACATTTGGCTGAATATCGATCAACATTATTACTGGACCAACAGCGCAAAATTCGTCAACAACTTTGATTTATTCACCGGGATCTTGAAAAGTCTATTTTTTGGATCTGCAATCTCTTTAATTAGCTGCTACCAAGGGTTTAACTGTAAACCTGGAGCCGAAGGAGTCGGTAAAGCAGCAACTTCATCGTTCGTATTTGCATTCATCGTTATTTTGATTCTCGACTTGAGTCTTGGTCTATCTCTCAAGGCGGTATACGAGTCGTGGTACCCGGGAGGGACTTATTGAAATGATGATTGAACAACTACTCGATCAAGAACAGGAAGCGATTGTCGATGTCGACAAACTGTCCGTAACTTTTGGCAGCCAAGAGGTTCTCAAAGATATCACACTTAAGATCCCACCCGGGCAGACGCTCGCCTTGCTGGGCGAGAGTGGTTGTGGCAAAACTGTGCTGATGAAGTCGATCATCGGCTTGGTAAAACCCACCGTCGGTAAAATCGAATTTGATGGTGAAAACATAAACCAACTTACAGCTCGACAGCTCAGTCGCATGCGTCTTCGCTATGGATTCATCTTCCAAAACGCAGCCCTGTTTGACAGTATGACCATCGGGCAAAATGTCGCCTTTCCCTTGCGGCAACACGGGCGATTCTCAGACAATCAAATACGAGAAATGGTGTTATCCCGTTTGTCCGAAGTCGGCTTGCCCGATTCCGTCGTATTTAAGAAACCGGCAGAACTATCCGGGGGCATGAGAAAACGAGTCGGACTCGCGCGTGCGTTAATTATGAATCCCGAATTAATCATGTATGACGAACCGACGACTGGACTCGATCCCATCATGAGCGATGTGATCAATGAATTAATCCTGCGGACACGATCTCGAAACCCTGTGACCAGCATTGTCGTTACTCACGACATGCACACCGCTCGCAAGGTGGCAGACCGTGTCGTGATGCTGATCCCTCGACAGCGACTGGACCCCGGTGAAAACCAAGTCATTTTCGACGGTTCCGTCAAAGAACTGGAAACTTGTCGCGACCGCCGCGTCCAGCAATTCGTGAACGGCGAGGCAGGCGAGCGATTGATGGAAATGCGAGCCAATGGACACGACCAATAGTATTGAATTTTATCAACTGATTTTATCGACAACCAAAACCGAAAACTTCGGCTCCCGAAGGTGAACAATATGGATGAAAGAATCTTAAAATTTCGAGTCGGCATTCTTGTCGTCATCTCGATGCTGATTTTAGGGATTTTGATCCTCACCATCAGCGGCAAGCCATTCTTTGGCACTTCCTACCAACTCTCCGGAACAACTAAAAATGCATCCGGTATCTCCAGTGGAACACCCATCAAGAAATTTGGTTTGCCGATCGGACGCGTTACCAAAGTAGCCCCTTCGCCGAACGGCAAGGAAGTTACCGTATGGATGAGCATTCAGGAAACCGATAGTAACGGATTGAAGCAAACGATTGATACTTCAACTGAAATGGCAGTGATCGGATCCGAATCCATTCTTGGTGACGTCGTTATCAACATTGAACCTGCTAAAAAGAATGAAAACAAAAGCCAAATTGAGTCAGAAATCATCATCACGAAAAGTAATCCGATCGAAGCGGTACTCGGAGAACAAGGCTCGAATTTAATGTCAGAATTGGAAAGTTTATTAAAACCTAATCCTGACGTGAAAACAAATTTTGGAGACACCGTAGCCGAAATCAAATCGGCTGCCGGGGCAATCACCAACATGTTTGAGACTCCATCCTCTGACGATGAACCACACAATCTCCCTAGCGCAATTGCAAGCTTCCAAAAGACTTCAGACTTAATCAATGCCATGTTTGAAAAAAGAGAAGATCAGAAAAACATCTATTACACGCTCGATAGCCTTTACAACACCTCCGAGGCCTTCCGAGCGATGTTTCAAAAAAGCAACCCCGACGACGACTTAAATTTCGCGATGGCACTCGAAAGAATCGTGAAAACTTCTGACAGTATTAACGCAACATCTGATATAGCGGGGAACACATTTAGGCGTTACGGAGAAATTCCAAAGAAATGGGAGGGAGAGGTTAGAGACAAAGTTATTGAGTTAATAGGCAATACGAGTCGGACCGTGAAGAGCTTGGAGGCCAAGCCGAATTCACTGCTAGAAAAAGCTCTCACGGACGAAAAAATAGGAACTGACTTAGATACACTTAGCGGGAGCCTTGCCAAGATTGCTATTAGGGCAGAGAGCCTCGCGGAAAAAGTAAATGAAGATGAAATCCTAAGAATAACGGCAAAACTTAACCTGCTACTTGACGATTTGCGTTTCTTTGGCGATTCACTTGCAAGGAATCCCGGATCCATTGTGAGAGGTGCTTTGAGGCCTCGAAATGACATCGGCCCAAAAAGCTCCCCCACAGTTATCTGGGAAGAGGACGGGTATTTTCAGGAATGAAGCCAACCGCTCATTACCAACTCGACAGTGTTCAAATTGGCAAACCGCGGAGCTACTCCCAAACCAATCCTCGCTCAAATAAAATTGAAGAGTGGACAACTTCCTTCAACAAGACTTCCGTCAAGCGATGGGTGAACGTGACCGCCGATGGAATTGCCGGTGATGAACAAGCCGATCAAGAGAACCATGGCGGAATCGACAAAGCGGTGCTGATCTACTCGGCCGATCATTTCAGATATTGGCAAAATCAACTTGGCATCCCCGCGATTGCTCCGGGAGCGTTCGGAGAGAACCTCACTGTCTCAGGATTAGACGAATCTAACGTTTGCCTTGGCGACCAGTTTTCGATCAATGATGTCTTGCTCGAAGTCTCTCAACCTCGACAACCCTGTTGGAAGCTCGCCAAACATTGGCAACTATCGGAACTGCCGAAACGGGTCGTCCAAACAGGCTACTGCGGATGGTATTGCCGAGTAGTTAAAAACGGTCGATTCAAACCTGAGACTCCAATCGTACGCGTCACCAATCCCCATCCCGAATGGTCGATCAGACGTGCCCACCAAGTTTTCCACCAATCCCCGGTTAACACTGCCGAACTGAATGAACTCTTAAGCCTTGCGATTTTATCAACCGCCTGGAAGACGTCCACAAAACGCGAGGATGATAACTGAGACTTCGCGAAAGAAGATTCGCAATACAGAAGCAACCAAACTAATTTGGCGAATCAGACCTAGCGTACAGGACTCGAAACCGTTCCTCGTTGCACGTTCATACGCAGATCATTCGCACGATCTAACAGCATATTTCCCTGCACCTGTGTCTTCGGTTCCATTTGAAATTCCATGATCCGCTCATCACGTATTTCACGCGGCCAGAAATTCTCAGTCACAAAACTAGCTGGAAAAGTTTCGTACCATCGAGGCTTCACCCGCTGCTGTACCTTGATGGTTTTGTAGCCGTCTTTTTCAAGTTGAACTTCCCGCGTTCCGTTGTAAGTGAACGGTACCGAAAGGGGAGTCAGACCAATTGACTTCCGATCAATTGTGACCAGAGCCCCCTCCGGTTGGCTCCGCACGATAAATCTTCGCTGGACACAGCCAGTCAGGCTTGCCATGGTCAAACCGGAGACCACCAGCAATACGATGAAACCGTTTTCATTGTTTTTCAAACCCATATCTGAAATTCGCAAATTAGTTCATGTGAGTTGTTAAACAGCAAGAATTACTCCTCAAGCCTCCCATGGAAGCCCATCCAAACGTCAGATAAACCTAGCAATCTATGCCAAATTCGCTGACGCGGAGGCGAAGTCTACAAATCGAAAGCTGGTTCGAACAGACCAATTCGTCCAATAGCACCGTTGCCATGAATACCGAATAAAACAAATGAGCGTTTTGCAACGAAAATGAGATCAGATGACCGTACTAGAAATATCATTTTGGGTGGTCAAATCTTAAGAATCCCCGTTTTTAGAAAAGTGATTGCACGATAAGATGGTACACTTGCAAGCATTCGACACACGGTCCGGAAAAATATGAGTGAAAGCCTTTTAAACTGGGATGACTATATCCAAGTCGCTTCGCTCAGCGATGTTGGTATGCGTCGCGCAACGAATCAGGACAATCTTTCTGTGTCCCTGGCTAGCAGCATGGAGCAATGGCAAAGAAAAGGCCATGTCTTTATTGTTGCCGATGGCATGGGAGCACACGCCGCCGGGGAACTCGCCAGTAAACTGGCCATCGACCATATTCCTCATCTTTACGCCAAATACAACGATAGTTCTGCTCCAGAGGAAATGCGAAAAGCAGTCGAAGGAGCAAACAGTGAAATTCATCGACGTGGCCAAGCTAACGAAGAATTTCACAACATGGGAACGACCTGCAGCGTCCTAACCATCCTGCCCGAAGGTGCCGTCTGTGCTCATATTGGTGACAGTCGCGTTTATCGACTGACGCAGAACAGAATTGAACAGCTTACGTTTGACCATTCTCTCGTTTGGGAAATGAAATTCGCTGGACAATTGTCAGAAGAAGAAGAGCGACTTGGAAAGATTCCCAAAAATGTCATTACCAGATCACTTGGCCCTTACGCCGAGTGTAAAGTCGATCTCGAAGGGCCATTTCCAATTCAGGTAGGTGATACCTTTTTGCTCTGTAGCGACGGACTCACTGCGGTTATTTCAGATACTGAAATTGGCTCCATCCTTGCCAACATGTCCCCGGATGAGGCAGTAAAGGTCTTAGTTGACTTATCTAATCTACGAGGCGGACCGGATAATATTACCGCGGTCATCGTAAAAATAGGGCACCCTAAACTCGCCACGTCAGGCAATGGCTCATCCGGAAAATCCACCCGCGGATCTTCTTCCGATAAGCCCTTAGTACCCGCAACATTTTGGGGGGTATTTATTGGTTCGGTTATCGCATCGATACTCCTGTATTTCTTAGGTTTTTGGCAGATCGCCCTATTCACTGGAGTGGTTTCAGTAGCAGCAATCGGCTACCTAGTTTCGCGGCTAATAAAAAATTCCTTTCAAGGCAAACACAGCAGCGCAGGACAGGTTTTCGGAAAAGGCCCCTATGTCCGCTTGGGATGCGCTTCGAGTGGACAATTTGCCAAACAATTAGCTGACATGCTCCGCAAGCTTCAAGAGGGTGCTTTGCGAGAAAACTGGAAAGTTGACTGGCCTCAACTCAAATCGATGACCAATAAAGCCGAGCAGGCCACAAGCCAAGAGGACCACTCGACTGCCATCGCAAACTATGGCCGCGCCGTCAGTTTCCTAATGGATCAACTGAGAAATCAAGAGGATGCCAGCAGTTCATCAATTGAACTCTAATCTAGATTCCTCCTTCATCCGCCCCCCAAGCCACTTACTAGGTCTATGACTTGGTGCGCTTCCCAACACCCCCATCACCTTCCAACACTCCCCCTTCTGCTATTGAGCAACAGCCTTTTTGGGCGGCCACTAGCTACCCAGTTTCCCATCAGGATTCATTGGGGGCTATTAGCCAGAAAAACGCTAGGTACTGGGTGTAATCAACTACCCAAATTCGCAAAAATTGCATTTGCCAGCAATTCGGATCGCAACTGACATTGCCTGCAATCCCGCCTCCCTGTAATTTTCGAAGCCCCGATAGATTGGGGCCGAAACTTGAATCAAATTCAAATAATTTCACCTTCGGCTGTTTAAAATTCTGGAGATCGTTTTGTTTGCTTTACGGCGAATTCGTTATCAAATGTACTTTGGTGTGACCACGCTCCTGGTCATTATCACATTGCTATCGATCGTCAGTCTTCAAGGCGCCTCCAAATACCGCAACTTGACCAAAAGCATCAATCAGCGGTCGACTGAAATACCACTTGCAATTGAACTAGGCATCGCCGTCAGTGACCTGCGCTCTCAATTGTGGGACGCTCAACGCAAACAACAAGAAATTCAAGAATATTGGCTAGACATTAAGCCTCAACCAGGAGAGAGAGATCCGCTATGGCAGATCAACCTTGAGGCAAAAATTCAGAGAACCGAAGAGGCTTTCAAGAACTATCAGAACAAACTCAATAACGGCAGGGAGTTTGATCAAGGCATTACGACAACGCAAGAAGAGAAAAACAACCTCGAAAAATTCAAGGAAAAACTCGATGTCGTCAAGGATAATGTCAACAGCCACAACGACGTTTTTGAATCCTCCGACAACTTCGATGTAATCGAAACGAATCTCACTGAATTACAGGATCTATACATTCAATTCCCAGGCAGCATGCAGCAGCGAATGGAATCTTTTTCAGAAGACGCTCGCACCGAGTATCGAGCTTGGATGACGATCAGTGGCCTGGCTGGCTTAGCGGCGTTTGGAATGACAGCATTCTTAATTTCGCGATTTCAATGTCGCATTATAAAACCATTAGAAAAGTTGGTTGAGGGCGCACGGCATGTCACCGCTGGGAATTACGATTTTCGAATCAAACTCAAATCCAATGATGAAATTACTGAATTGGCCGATGCCATGAACGCCACAACCGAGAGTTTTCAATCAATTAAATCTGACTTGAATCAACAAGTCAGCCAGCGAACTCGCGAAGTTGTCCGCAGCGAAAAAATGGCGAGCGTAGGTTTCCTCGCCGCAGGGGTAGCCCACGAGATAAACAACCCTCTCGCCTCCATCGCATGGTCTGCAGAATCACTGGAAACAAGAATTCAGGACATTTTAAATCCATCCGAGGATGCCCGTCAGAGTGATATCGATTCTGAAATCGAAGACATGAAGAAATACCTTCGCCGCATTCAAGACGAAGCATTTCGTTGCAAGGGAATCACAGCGGGGCTTCTCGATTTCTCAAGAATGGGAGATGCACAAAAATCGGATGTCAACCTTTCCCAAATCATTCATTCTGTCGTCAACATTGTAAAACCGCTAAGCAAGTATCGAAACCGAGAAATCGTTGTGGACGCTGACGTTTCCATTTTTGCACTTGGAAATGAGCAGGAAATCAAACAAGTAGCGTTAAATTTAATCACCAATGCGCTCGGTTGTGTAGAAGAAAATGGAAGAGTTCAAATCCGGCTGAAGCAAGAAGATAACTTTGCCGAACTGATCGTGACTGACAATGGATGCGGGATGACCCCCGAAGTTCAGAAACACCTTTTTGAACCTTTCTTTACGCGACGCCGAAACGGGCAGGGCACTGGGCTTGGCCTATCCATTACCTACCAAATCATTGAAGAGCATGGTGGAAAAATCATTGCTCACAGCGATGGACCGGGCTTCGGCTCGGAATTCAGAGTCTGCTTGCCACTGGCAAAATCAGAATCTGCGAAACATAAAACAACTGCAGCTTGATAATATTGAGAAAAACCTTGGCCAATCAAAAATCACTAAAAATACTATTCGCCGATGATGAACTCCATCTTCAGGAACTAATTGCGGCGGAACTCCCGAGAATGGGACATAGCGTCACCGTTTGCCCAGACGGGACGACGGCCGTCAGCGCACTGGAAAAAGACACCTTCGATTGCGTCATCGTCGATCTCGACATGCCTGGGCTCAATGGAATAGAGGTAATCCGTCGCACCAAAGAACTATCGCCCACAACAGAAGCGATTGTACTCACGGGAAAAGGCTCAACAGAGTCAGCTGTCGACGCTCTTCGACTGGGGACGTTCGAGTACCTTCAAAAACCCTGCAAATTGGTCGATTTAAAAGCGATGCTGCAGCAAGTCGCACTACGGCGCGAGCTGAACAACAAAATTTACTCTCTCCAATTGCGTCTCGATCGCGTCGAAGGTGAGCCCAAGATGATTGGCAACCACCGATCAATGCAACGGGTGCGAGCACTCATTGAAAAAGTGGCTCCAACGGAATCAACGGTCCTCGTCGTTGGTGAAACTGGAACGGGAAAAGAACTCGCAGCTCGAGCAGTGCACGACCAAAGTAATCGCAGCGACTATCCCTTTGTAGCAATTAATTGTGGGGCACTTCCTGAAAATTTAATTGAAAGTGAACTGTTCGGCCATCGCAAAGGTGCTTTCACTGGCGCAGACGAACAAAGGAAAGGCCTTTTCGAAGTTGCCAATGGTGGCACGCTATTCCTCGATGAAATCGGTGAATTGCCTAAAGCAACCCAATCTACCTTGCTACGTGTTCTGGAATGCGGCGAAATCCGACGCGTTGGCGATAGCGAGGCATTTCAAGTCGATGTTCGCATCGTTTGCGCAACTCACCGAAATTTGCATAACATGGTAGCTGACGGAGAATTCAGACAGGATTTGATGTACCGCATCAATACATTCGAAGTCCAGCTTCCCGCTTTGCGTGATCGAGTCGAAGATATTCCGGAACTTGCCCACCACCTACTTGGGCGACATCGCCCGGAAGCTTCTCCCCAAAACCGTTCGCTTCTCCAAGCGTTCGACCCCGCCGCACTAAAGATACTTCAATCTCATCGCTGGCCAGGTAATATTCGGGAACTTGCAAACGTCATTGAACACGCTTCCATTCTTTGCGACGGATTACCAGTCAAGGCAAACGATCTGCCAAAGTATTTCTCCCATGCTCCCTCAACTTCGATATCCGTCGCTGCGACTGGGAAATCGCTAAGAGAAATCGAAATGGCAACCATTCACGCCACGCTCGATTCCTTTAATGGAAACAAAACAGCTGCCGCCCAACAACTGGGAATTAGCTTGAAAACACTTTACAATAAGCTGAACAGTGAGGTCATCAACCGGGCCGCCTAGACAGAGGGGCGGGTAGACAGAGGGGCGGGTAGCCTGATTAAATCGTTAGGACTCGATCGCGTCCAACAATCTCCCAACGGTCCACAGCCCTGCCATCGACAATCACATTAGCAAATTGATAAACAGCCGATGCAGGGCAAGCGTGCCGGGGAATCGCGATTAAATGATCCCCGATCTTAAACTGATCTGCATCTGGTGTTTTGATGACTAGGTGCTCCTCGGAATGCATCAACTCCGTTACTGAACTCAACTCTGGAAATGCCAATCGCTCGCCAGCTGGCTGGTCTGCAGCACAGGCTTTGTGACCAACATCAAGCGTCAACTCATTTGCTCGGTTACAACTAATCACACGCGTTAGAATCGCCAGTGCCGGTTGAAATTTCATCTCTGGAAAACGCGTCGCCATATCATCATCATGGAAAACGGTTGTCCCAGGGCTCAATTCCAAATTGGGTTCTCCGTGCTCTGCTAAAATTGGAAAGGAACCAGTTCCAGCAGCCACAATTCGCGGGACTGGCAGACCACTTAATAACAGCTGATCACGAAATCGGATTAGTTGCCCCCACCCCGCGTTAACGGCTCCCGTACGCTCAAGTAAATCGCTCTGCCGATTCTGTCCGTCGTACCAATGCAACCCACCAGCGATTATTACGTCTGAACTATAAACCATCTCATACAACTCTATCGCCTGCGGACCGATTGAGATCCCTGTTCGATTCATTCCAGAATTCAAGTCCACCAACACACCTATCGAAATGCCAGAATCGCCGGACTCCTGAATAACACGAGATAACTGAGTCACAGCTCTGGGATGATCCACAAGAGTCGTAAATTCGACATTCGGATATTTTTGAGCCAACTGTACGACGCGTTGGAGGTTTGGCCCGACCAACTGATAGGCAATTAAAATATCTCGCACGCCCGCGTCGGCAAGCATTTCAGCTTCTGCAATCGTGGCGCACTTATGACGCGTCACTCCAAGTTGCAACGCAATTTTAGCGACCTCTTGTGTTTTGTGCGTCTTACAATGCGGTCGAAGACGCTCGGGACCACCGGCGACCCGAATCATCTCAACAAGGTTTTGCTCAACCAAATCACTAAAAATCAAAAGTCCGGGTGAAAATATCGAATCAGCATTTTCAATTCTGTAAACTTCGGGCTTCCAATACATACTATTCCTCATCTGATGGCGATAGAAAACTAATCCTACACGGTTAATGCCCCATCTCCCCTTTGTGATACAGGAGAATGAGCTAAAATCGTTACTTCCACAATCCTCTGAGCAAACGCACCATCGGCGAATGCTACCTACGGAATACTATTATGAACCAACGAAAGATTCTCGTCACGGCGGCCTTGCCCTATGCAAACGGCCCCATCCACCTCGGTCATCTCGTCGAGTATATCCAAACTGACATCTGGGTGCGCTTTCAAAAACTCAGAGGCCACCATTGCCTATTTATGTGGGCCGACGATACCCATGGCACGGCAATTATGATTCGTGCCCGCAAAGAGGGGCGAAGTGAGGAGGAGGTAATTGCCGAAGCGAACGCAGAGCACCAACGTGATTTCGCTGGTTTTCAAATTCAGTATGACAACTACGGCAGTACCCACAGTGACGAGAACAAGAAACTCTGTGGTGAAGTCTGGCAATCGATTCGAGACGCTGGCCTCGTCAAAGAAAAAGACGTCGATCAACTCTTCGACACCGAACAAGGTACCTTTTTAGCCGATCGCTTCGTTCGTGGAACATGCCCAGAATGCAACGCCGAAGATCAGCCCGGTGACAATTGCAGCAAATGCGGCACTACCTACTCACCAGCCGAATTGACGAATCCCGTAAGTACACTTTCGGGCAGTACTCCGGAAATAAGAACTGCGAAGCATCTCTTTATCGAACTCGAACAGCTTCACGGATTCCTCGAAGACTGGACTCAAACTGGCGACCACCTTCAACCCGAAGTTGCCAATTACCTTAGAGGACACTTCCTTGGTGACCCCCAAAGCGCCGAAGGAGCCAAGCCACTAAGAGATTGGGACATTTCACGGCCCGCACCCTATTTCGGTTTTGAAATCCCAGACTGTCCCGATAATTATTGGTACGTTTGGTTCGACGCCCCCGTTGGCTACATTGCCTCCACACAACAATGGTGCGAACGCAACGGCGACACACTTGATAACTGGTGGAAAAACGATGCTGCTGAAATCCACCATTTCATCGGCAAGGACATTACTTATTTCCATACTCTATTCTGGCCGGGGATGCTGAAATCAGCTGGATACAGCCTCCCAACGAAAGTACACATTCACGGATTCCTGACCGTGAACGGTGAGAAAATGTCGAAAAGTGTCGGCACCGCTTTTAAAGCGAATACCTACCTCGATCACCTTCCTCCAGCAGCACTAAGATATTATTACGCTTCCAAACTGGGCTCGCGACTTGACGATATCGATCTGAACTTCGATGAATTTATTTCCAAGGTTAACTCTGATCTCGTAGGTAAAGTCGTCAATCTTGCTTCGAGAAGTGCAAAATTCGTCAAAGACACCGGACTCTCAAACAGCTACCCGGACGACGGTGGCTTATTTGAATCTGCAGCCAGTGCCGGCAATGAAATCGCAAATGCTTATGAGAATTGCGATTATAATAAGGCCATGCGGTTAATTCTCGAGCTCGCCGACAAAGCAAATCCTTTTGTCGAAAACGCCGAACCTTGGAATCTCCGAAAGGACCCCGCAAAATCCCAAGAACTGCAGGACGTTTGCACCATCGCCCTTAATCTGTTCCGCCAATTGGTGATTTACCTCTCCCCAGTCCTTCCGGATCTTGCGGAAAAAACAGGCGAACTATTAAACGACCCGCTGCTCCACTGGGACCAATCGCAAACACCGTTGACTGGCAGTTCAGTCGCTAAATTTAAACACATGATGAAACGAATCGAAGAGAAAGACGTAAGAGCAATGGAAGAAGCAAGTAAAATTGAAGCTGAGCAAGAGGCTGCGCAAGTCGACAACCATTCGGAGCAGTTCGCGGACAGCGAACAGCCGATGATCGACGAGCCAATGACCGATGAATGCACAATCGAAGATTTCATGAAGGTTGACCTCCGCGTTGCCAGAATCGTGAATGCCGAGCACGTCGAAGGGGCCCGAAAACTATTGAAGCTGACGTTGAGCCTCGGAGGCGATCACCGCAAACAAGTATTTGCCGGAATCAAAGCAGCCTACGAACCAGATCAATTGGTAGGTCGCCTGGTCGTGATGGTCGCGAACTTAAAACCACGTCAAATGAAATTTGGACTCAGCGAAGGAATGGTTTGCGCCTCGGGCCCGGGCGGAGAAGAGGTGTTTCTCTTGACCCCTGACGAAGGTTCTAAACCAGGACAACGAGTCCACTAATCCCAAACTCGATTCTGATCGAATCAGATTCGTTGAGCGTAAATCCGTCCGCGTAACCAGCGATTGGTGTCGATGAATTTACTCCAGAAAATAGCCGATCGTTTCATTCTCCAAGCGTCGACAAACCCAGTCGACGCGGGAGATTTAACCCGTCGCGTGATTGAGACTCCTTCTGGAAACATTGAGATCTGGGCAGCATTTCCAGAAAACGATCCGAACCTCGTGACCAACACGTTGCTTCTCAAATTCCCAGGAACCGGAGGGCGTGCAGAGCGAAGCAGTTCCCATCCCTCCGAGTTTTGGGGAAACCTCAAATGTACTTCGTGGACCATCAACCATCGCGGGTACGGCCAAAGCGATGGGCCTTCGTCACTCCAAAACTTTGTCGAAACTTGCGATTCCGTTTGGTCATCAGCAACGCGATTGTTTCCAGATCATCAAATCGTGCTCTACGGCAATAGCCTTGGATGCCTTTCCGCTCTTTACCTCTCGTCGCGTCGTGGTGCTTCCGGACTCTACATGCGAAATCCACCGCCACTCGTTGAACTGATTTCGAGACGATTGAGATATAATTGGTGGAACTTCGGAATGGCTCGAATCATCGCCAAACAGATCCCAGATTGCCTCGACCCGCGAGAAAACGCCCAACAAAGTCATTGCCCAACCCTGCTAGTACAATCTGAATGCGATGGCTTAGTCCCTCCTCGATTTCAAGATTTAATTGCAAATTCCTATTCCGGCGAACTGCGAAAACTAGTGTTAAACGGGGCAGATCATGGATCCCCTGTACCCGAACATCAATTCGAAGAATATATTGAATCGGTCGAGTGGCTCGGTCAACAGATTGCAAACTATCAGCCACTTCTGAAAACCAGTTAACTCTCTTTTTCAATTTTAGTCCTCTGCGCTTTTGCGAATCCATCGTCATCAGAATCGAGATAAAAATGTCCATGAAATCTTTGACTTTTCAGCTTTTTTCGTTGTTTTTGATAATCGCGACTGCGGCAACCTCAACTGCCAACGGGCCTGACTCTTCCGAAGGAACAAAACATTCCTTCATAGGCTTTGGCAAAGCAACGGGGATCGTAATTGTCAATGAAGCGGAAAAGGTAGAATGGGAAATGAAGCTCCCGGCAAGCGATGGCTGGATGCTCAAATCGGGCAACATCCTCGCAGCAATCTATCCTTGTCAAAAATTCCCCAATGGGGGAGTTGCCGAAATCAATCGACAGACCAAAGAAATCGTTTGGGAATACCAGGGGCAACAAAAGGAAATTAGCACAGTCCAACCGCTTGGGGACAACCGCTATCTCGTTACCGAACTCGGGAACGAACCGAGAGCCATTGTAATTAACCAACAGGGAGACTTGCTCAGTACAACACCGCTCGACTGCCAAAAAGCAAATGCGCACATGCAGACACGCATGTTACGCATGCTGCCGAACGGAAATTACATTGCCCCCCACTTGCTCGATTTTGCTGTCAAAGAATACCAGCCCATCAGCGGAAAAGTCGTGCGAGTATTTAAGACCGATGATCGAGGCAGAGACAAACGTGATTGGCCTTTTACTGCCATTCGTCTCAAAAACGGTAACACTGTCATCGGTTGCACCAATGGTAACCGTGTAATTGAAGTCAATTCAGATGGGAAAATAATTTGGAGTGTCGACAATGCAGATATCGGTGAAAATTTAATCTCAGATGCCTGTGGTGTTCAAAGATTACCCAATGGAAACACCGTAATCACGAGCTACTACGCCAAAGGGGAACAGGTCAAATTAACGGAAGTCACACCAGACAAAAAAGTGGTGTGGCGGTTCAACGCTCTACCTTCGAGCTTTCACCACTTTCAGATTTTGACCACCAATGGCAAATCTCTCTCCAACGCACTGCGATAACAAACACGACTGCTTGGATTAACGGCTTAGATACTGGCGAGCTGTTTTAATTCGTCCATGATAGATGAATCGAACAGACAAAAGCTGAACTCTCGGGATGAGAGAATTTCGCTCGCACGTTTTTTCCCTGTACGGTCCGCACGCCGCTCTTTAAGCGAATCTACTCGAGGTTTAGCACAGGCCGCTAATTGCCGGTTCAATTTTTCAATTGCGACATGGCGCTCACGCGTCCTCGGAAAGGCCGATTCACCAAATGCCCATGCTTGTTTTTGAGCAATTAAATTCGCAACCGACTCCGCTGGTTCTTGAATGAAACGCTCTGGATGAAATCTTATCTCACGAAGCTCTCGATCCAATTCCGTCAATTCAGTTCTACTTACTAAATCGAATGAATTGGAGAGCTTCATGGTTGCGGTTAACGTCTGAAAATCGGGAAGTCTTACCTCAAAAAATCGTTGTGCAATTAAATTGGTCAACTCGTCGTATTTGGCACCACCAATCCCGTGTAGAAAGAGATCGCTTAAAATCAACCGAGAAAAAAGCGTAGTCGTCAATGCTCGTGGCCTAATTAAAACACCTGTTTTTTTCAATTCACTTACTTGTCCATCAACATCCGCTAACGAACAAGTGAATTCCCAACCTGACAGATTGGATAATAATACTTGGTCCTCTCGATAGCGCACATACAATCGCTGACGTCGACATTCAGCAACGCTCCAAATCCAGAAGGGAACCTCAATCCAGCCATCATGCTCTGCCAACTTAGGCACTGGATGAGACTCACTGCGAATCTGATGCGCATTCCGGTACTCATCTAGGACGGAATTATGAATCAACCGAAACTCATCGGCGGCTGAAAGAATAGACTTAAAGAAACAGGTAAAAGCAGAGGTTTCCGCTAAGTGGCTGATGGGAACTTCGAGAGTCCGCAAACCGTATTCACTTTCTAAACGATGTCGCCCAGCAGCAACTAACTGGCCCAATCCGACAACCGGTTGATTGTTCAACCGCGAGGCCGCGACAATGACATGCCTCCACAAGTGATTGATTAGGCAAGCTGATTCACCCCGGCAAAAACGTTCGCTTAAACGTGCACCAAAACTCTCAAACAGTTTCCAGTCAATCACTGGGCGAGATTCGTAGGGAACCTCTTCAGCGAAGGCATCCATCGCAACACGCTCTAGCTGAGTCTCTTTCCAATTAGACGCCTGGTCAGGCACGCGGGGAAAACTCACCGACGGGTGGGAACAGAGATCATTGTCGACAACAAGATTGACCGCCAACGCACTCTGGCGATCCCCCAATTCGGACAAGACAAAATTTTTATACCAAACGCCCGGATGGAACAGTTCAGGCTGATGCCCAGACATGATGATATTTTGGCTGGTAACCGATGGCAGATCATCGAGATAAACCCCGCTGTACGCGAGAGATCTGTCTATCAGTTCAGCCCGCCCCAATGCTTGGATTTCTTTCAACGGGCGGTCAAATCGCGTCGAGTGACCACTCGCAATCCGCCGAAGATTAGCCTGCCACAAATCATCCAATTTTGAAAGAAGGGGAATCTGAAGGGTCTCACCACTCAAAGATGGCGCCCGTAGTTTTTGGTAAACAAGCCCCCCGAGATCATTCAGTTTTTCGAATCCCTTACCTTGAATCAACGGATTCACTCCAATCCCCTTATCCAACCCGCATGCTCCTAAGTCGCTCGCAGTCGCTAGGCAAAGATGCAAATGCCCTATTCATAACATCGTAATAGTAATTCAAACGCGTCGCTGGATCATCTAGTGAATCTCCGAACGAGCGGTTCTCATCTAAGTAAATTCTCGGAACGGCAACCTCGACGACCGACAACTCGTGGCAGGCTGCCTGAACCCATAGTTCTAAGGGCATTGCGTAACCATTTTCAGAAAGTCGTATTTCATCAAGTGACTCAACACGATACGCCTTAAAACCACAAAACGCATCGGTTATCTCAAATCCCATCCTCTGATTCAAAATTTTGGTTACCTGATGATTGATTAGCCTTCGTTGTTCAGGCGGTGGCGAATCCTCGTCAAAGGAACGAAGATAACGACTTCCAGAAACAATATCCGCACCCGTTTCGACGCACGTTTCGACGAATTTGAGAATCCGTTGAGGCTCATGCTGACCATCACAATCAATTGTAACGAGAATGTCGTAATCGTGATCGGAAGCGTACTGGAACGCCGTCTGAAGTGCGGCGCCGTAGCCTTGATTCAACGAATGAGTCATCACAACAACATCCTCGCGAGCCGATAGAATTTCCGCTGTTCCGTCCGAAGATCCGTCATCGACAACCAATATTTGATCGCAATATCTCGAAACCTCATCCAACACACCTTCGACTGTTGACGCTTCGTTATAGACAGGTAAAGCCGTGAGGAACTTGCACTGACGCAAAGTTCGCTCGTTATCCGTTAGTTCCATTTCCGTCCGTTTCCTCAAGAATTCTTTATTCCAGATTCGTATTCTAGGCGTACCGCAAAAACGGTCAACGCAATTCGCACTTCCAACCAGAATCAACGGATTTTTAGCAGTTTATTTTCCGATTAGCTCGATCACGGCAGCTGGACAGTACGCAATTACCCAGTAAAAGTCATCCCACCTTAGCCAATGAAGACCACGACCCAAATGATTACATCCAGCTCAACGGATCTCGCTCAGTAGCACTGGCCCAAATTTCTACCGACTCAAATGACGCTCCGAGCGATTCTGCGAGCGTTTCAACCGCAAAACGCTCGCTGGCAAAGTGCCCTAGTAGAACCAATGACATCCCTCTGGCTTGAGCTTCAAGGCAAGTATGAAAGGTAGCTTCCCCAGTCACAAGTGTATCGCAACCACGGGCTTTTGCTTTTCCCAGAAAGGACCCTCCGCTACCACACGCAATGGCAACTCGCTGAACAGGACTGCGATGTGCGTTAACAACTCGAACCGATTCGATCGACAAATTCAATTTAACGCCACTAACAAACTCAGCCAATGTTTGCGGTGCTGGCAATCGGCCCAAGCGACCAGCTCCAATAGTTTGCACTCCGTCTTCTTGGGGAATCAAAGATTCCAATTCCCCTAAACCAAGACGGATTCCTAGATTTTGATTGATGCCATTTTCCGCGGAATCAAATCCTGTGTGCGGACTATAAACGGAAATCCCAGCTCGTGCGAGTTGCCATACAATGCCCCCCGTAATCGTGTCGGTGGTCAACCGCTTCATCGGGCGAAACGGCATCGGATGATGAGTCACGATTAGATCAGCGCGACGCTGCACGGCCTCAGCAACGGTTTCAGGCGTCACCGTCAAGCAAGTCATCACGCGTTCGATCGGCAGAGCCCGATCACCAACGAGAAGCCCAACATTATCCCAATCTTCCGCCAGTTGTGTCGGAGCAAATTTTTCCATGAACTGACAAATATCATTAATCGTGGCCACTTGAGATCTTTCGCTCTAGAGCTGTGTCTTTAAATACTTCAAACAGTAGAATAGCAGGCATGTGATAGTGTGAAAACAAACCGAGACACTGTTTCAGCCTTTTGAGTACCACCCTTAGACTACAATGCTCCATGTTAAAGTTAAAAAAATCAATTCGCCTCGAAAGCCTTCGCCTACCCTTTAAAAAGGCATTACTTACTGCCGCCAATTTGGGAGCCGATGGCGTCGAAATCAACGGTCGAACCGAGATCCGTTCCGCGGACATGTCGCGAACCGCAATTCGCCACCTCAAGAAGCTTCTGGCCGATTTAAATCTCGAAGTATCTGCCATCCATTTTCCCACTCGACGGGGCTTCGGGATTTCAGACGATCTCGACCGACGAATAGAAGCAACTAAATCAGCAATGACCCTCGCCTATGAGTTGGGCTGTAATCTCGTTGTTAATCGAATCGGCCGTATCCCAGAGGATGCCGAACATCCCGAATTTGACGTATTGGTTCAAGCGCTTTCTGACATCGGCAATTACAGTCAAAAATCAGGAGCGTGGTTAGCTGCCCGAACTGGCTCAGAACCAGGCTCCACAATGAAAAACTTGATCGATGCACTACCCATCCACTCGCTGGTCGTAGATTTTGATCCTGGTGATTTCATCATCAACGGTTTCTCCGCAACGGAAGCAATGAAATTACTCGGAACTCACGTTCGGAGCTTTCGCGCGCGTGATGCCGTGCAAGACCTTTCTTTAGGCAGAAGCGTCGAAGTTGGCCTAGGGCAGGGGAGCGTCGACTGGCCAACGCTACTTGGTACCCTTGAAGAACATAACTACTCCGGCTTCTTAACGGTCGAAAAAGACGGTGGCGAAAATTCCATCGAAGCAACTGGACAGGCGATGGACTACTTGACTCAACTATTTCGCTAACTGGACAAATCTCTAACTGGACAAATCGCAATCTGAAACAAAAGCGAGCTTTCCCACTTAAGCTAAAACAGTTTTATTAGGCTCACCTCGCAACTCCTGAACGTACCGCGGCACCGCATAGCCCGGCAAACAAGAACGCAATTCCGTGATCAGCTGCAGGCCCTGTTTAACGTCAACTTCGAAATGCGCAGCTCCGTTAACGGGGTCTAGCTGGTGCAGATAGTACGGCAGCACTCGACAACTAAGCAGCCGCTCGCTCAAATCTTTCAGCGATCCTAAGGAATCATTGACACCTCGTAACAGAACCGCTTGGTTCAGTAACATTGCTCCAGAATTGGCGATCTTTGATAACGCTTGCTCTACTAACAAATCAAGTTCATTGGCATGATTAGCGTGGATCACGACAATCATCTGAGACCGCGCATTGGCCAAAATTCCGAGAAAGGCATCGGTAACACGCTGGGGAATCATAATTGGCAAACGCGTATGAAATCGGATGCGTTTGACATGTGCTATTTCATCAATTCTCGATACTAGACTATCAAGCGAATGATCAACAATCGTCAACGGATCTCCCCCGCTTAAAATCACTTCTTCAACCGACTCATCCGCAGCAATTTTGGCCAGAGTCGGCTCCCATTGAACCACTGATTTGGGGGATTGCTCGTAAGGGAAATGCCGGCGAAAACAATAGCGACAGTGAACTGCACACGCTCCGGTAGTCACCAGCAGTACCCGACCCTGGTATTTTTGGAGCATTCCCGAGGAAGTCGTTGCATCAGATTCACCGAGCGGATCCGTCGAAAAATGGCCCGGAGACTCCATCTCATTCCCACTGGGCCACACTTGCCGGAGTAACGGATCCCCCAAATCACCGGAGTTAATTCGAGCTAAATACGGCAGAGGTGCAAAAACTGGAAATTCAGCCTCCGCTGCAAGCTGGAGCCCCCCCTCAGCTGCTAAACCAAGCGCATCTCGCAACCCCCGAAGGTCTCGAATTGCCCATTTCATCTGATCTTGCCAGGTGCCGGAACCGGCGCGGACAAGATCGGTTTTATTCGCTAAAATTGTCATGTGTAAAGGATAACTGTTTCGCCTGCCTCTTCCAGTAGCCAGTGCAAAACACTCCCGATGTCAAACCGATTTTTCGCCGAATAACTCAGGATTCAGCCGTGGCTTACAAAACAAGTGATTTTCGAAAAGGTCTCCGTGTTCAGATTAACGGTGAGCCGTACATCATGACCAGCATGGAATTTAAAAAACCCGGAAAAGGGAGTGCGCTTTATATCTGCAAACTCAAAAACTTGCTCCGTGGCACCTCGCTTGACCGAACCTACAAGGGAGGCGATTCTCTCGAAGAAGCTGACATCGTCGAGACCGACGTTCAGTACCTCTACAAGCAAGGAACTTCTTACGTCTTCATGGACAAAGTGAATTTCGAGCAGTACGAATTGTCTGCAGAACAGATTGGTGAGGATTGGCGTTATTTAAAAGACAACATGGATTGTCAGATGACGTTTTTCAGCGGTAATCCAATCATCATGACTCCACCGAATCACGTTGAATTACGTGTTGAGTATTGTGAACCCGGCGCTAAGGGAGATACATCGACGAATGTCCGAAAACCGGTCAAAGTCGAAACGGGCGGAGAATTCCAAACTCCTATTTTTGTAAATGAAGGCGACGTTATCAAAATCGACACACGAACCGGCGAATACGTCGAACGGGTTAAGCACTAAGCGAACTGTAGAATGCTTCCGGAAGGACTCGTCTTCAAAATTGAATTTTGGATGGATCACGGCACTCCCCCTCAAAAGGATGTTATCCATTGGGCTGGCCGCGGGAAAATATTATCTCAAACCCAACCTCTGTTTGCTGACGGTCGGGTTGGATTAGGTTAACCTAGAAGTGACCCCGACACCCACAACTGCAACTAAATTCGGCGGCAGTTCAGGGTTGGGTCAACTTTCGACGTTCAACCTGAAACACCAACTCCTCTTTTAGCGCAGGCGGGTCTATGAAAGTTCAATTTTGGGGTGCGGCTCAAACAGTAACGGGATCAATGCATTTGATCCATCACGACGGTAAAAAGATTCTGCTCGATTGCGGACTTTATCAGGGCCGGCGAAAAATTGCTTTTGATAAAAATCGCAAGTTGCCTTTTGATGCCAAAGAAATTGACATCGTCATTCTTTCACACGCTCATATCGACCACAGTGGCAACCTTCCTTCTCTAGTAAAATCAGGCTTCACCGGACCAATCTATACGACGTCCGCAAGCCGAGATTTAGCCGCTATCATGCTGCTCGATAGTGCCAAAATTCAAACCAACGACGTCAAATACGTCAACAAAAAAAGAAAAAAGAAGAATCAGCCTCTATTTCGCCCGCTCTACGAAACACTTGACGCAGTGCAGACGCTTCGGCAATTCCGAACGGTTGAATATGATCAATCGTTTTACCCGTTGCCGGGGGTTGAAGTTCGCTTTCACGTTGCTGGCCACATGCTGGGAGCGGCAATTGTAGAAGTCAACCTCGATGCCGAGCACCCCGACTCCAAACCCACCCGCCTGGTATTCAGCGGTGACATTGGCCGCCCCAACATGCCGATTCTCAAGTCACCCGTCTCTGTGCCAGGAGTCGATTATCTAATCATGGAAGCGACTTACGGCAACCGTGTTCACCCCGCCGGAGGTGACGCTAAAAAGACGCTACTAGAGGCGGCTCATTCAGTTTATGAATCTAAAGGCAAGCTAATTATCCCTGCGTTCTCGGTAGGGCGGACTCAAGAGATTGTCTACCGCCTTAACCTACTCGCCGAAGCAGGGGAGTTGCCGCCAATAAAAGTACATGTCGACAGCCCGCTTGCCGTAAATACAACAGATATCTTTCGAGAACATGTTGAGTGCTTTGACGACGAAATGATCAACGCCATTCTTTCGGAGGAAGACGAAGATCCGTTAGATTTTGGAAATTTACACTACATTCGAAGCGTGAAAGAATCCAAAGCGCTTAACGAGTCCAATGACCCCTGCATCATCATTAGCGCATCAGGAATGTGTGAAGCTGGGAGAATCTTGCACCACTTAAAAAACAACATTGAAAAAAGCAATACTATGATTTTATTTGCGGGCTATCAGGCACCGCATACTCTCGGCAGAATCCTGCTCGATCGCTCACTCGATAAAGTTAAGATTTACGGGCAGGAATACGACGTGAAGGCTCAAGTCTGCAAATTACAGGGCAGTAGCGGACACGCTGATCAGCAAGAACTCCTCGACTGGGCCGAGCAAACAGGCCGTGACGGTAATTTGAAAAAGATTGCACTCGTTCACTGTGAACTCGACAGCGCAACTGAGTTCAAAGCCAAACTTGAACAAAAGAAGTTGGGCCCCGTTATGATTCCAGCACCAGGCGACGAAATGATGATGCAATAAAACAGGCGTTTGCTGCATCCTAAAATAGTCTGACGCGATCAACTTTCGCCGACCTCTTCATTCTTACCATTTCACCTGGTTAAAACTATGAGATCATCTAATTTTATCGCTGCCATTGCGATTACCTTAACGACGCTAACCCTGAGCAACGGCAATGTGGCTTGGGGGCAGGAACAACCCAACATCGTGATGATCATCTCCGACGATCAGGCATGGACTGACTACTCATTCATGGGTCATGAGTCGATCAAAACTCCTAATCTGGACCAACTCGCAAGAGAGAGCGTCGTGTTTCGTCGAGGTTATGTCCCGACCGCTCTTTGCAGACCTTCTCTCATGACCATGATCACAGGGCATTATGCCCATCATCATGGAATCACGGGAAACGACCCATCGCCAAAATATGCCACTACCGCCGAACTCAATGAAACTCAGCGGGCTGCACTGATTGCCAACGTAGACAAAAACGCCACGCTTCCCCGCCAACTTGCCGAGGCCGGCTATCTTTGCCATCAATCTGGAAAGTGGTGGGAAGGGAGTTTCAAACGCGGTGGGTTCACTCACGGGATGACTCGGGGATTTCCCGAAAAAGGGGGAAGACATGGCGATGATGGTTTGAAAATTGGGCGCGAGGGACTGTCTGCCGTCACCGATTTCATCGATATGTCGATCGAAGAAAAGAAACCATTTTTCGTATGGTACGCTCCATTCTTACCCCATACACCTCATAATCCACCCAAACGTCTACTCAAAAAATACTCAGTCCAGGGAAGGCCAGTCACCATCGCAAAATATTATGCCATGTGCGATTGGTTCGATGAAACCTGCGGCCAGCTCATCAACCACCTCGACAAAGCCAACGTCCGCGACAACACGCTGATCGTTTACGCTTGTGATAACGGATGGATTCAAAGCCCAGACTCTCGGCGATACGCCCCGCGATCAAAACAAACTCCCTACGAAGGTGGCATCCGAACCCCCATCATGTTCTCGTGGCCAACCAAAATTAAGCCCGCCATCCGAAAGGAACTGTGCAGCACCATTGATTTGGCGCCCACCATTTTGGCAGCTGCCCAACTTCCTCAGGACGCCACCCTGCCGGGCCTCAACTTGCTTCCAAATTTGACATCAGCCGCGCCTATCGAGAGAAAGACGATTTTTGGAGAATCTTTTGCTCATGACATTGCCGACATCAATAACCCGGAAGCATCTCTATTATTTAGGTGGTGCATCACAGGTAAGTGGAAGTTGCTACTAACGTACGATGGCGAAGTTAATCGTTACCAATCGACTCACCCTCGAACCGAGAAACGACCACAGCTATTTGACCTCGATGCAGACCCCGGAGAATTAAAGAATGTTGCTGCCGATCATCCTGAACGCGTGGCTTCCATGGCGGCGCAAATCGAAAACTGGTACCCGCTAACCGAACGAAAAACAATCACCAAGTTCTAAGAGTTGATTGCTGGGAGCGAGTATTTAAACTCCAGTAAAGGATAAACTGGACTCAACGATTCGCCCGGGAGACAGTTCTAATCCACCCGCACGAAAAAGCCCTAAGTACTCATTGAGTCCTTAGGGCTTTTACCAGCTTGCAATAACAAGTGCTTTACTCCATCGGAGGTCGCGCCTGCCGGATAACAGCCCCCTGATTTTCGCTCATCATAAGTATTGAAAACTTAACGATTCCATCGAGGCTTGTATTACTCTGAGAAACGTAATCGAATCGCCCACGCAGATCAGTGTATCCATCTTTGTGAAAGGCGACCGTCCCATCTGCCGACTTGGCATAAACCTTCACATATGTCTTTGCAATCGGCTTTCCCGTGGATGCCTCAGACACCTTAACTTGGCCAAACTTTTCAACCATTTGAATATCAAGCGAATGAGCAAAGTAAGGGATCGAACGGGTTTGATCACCGCCCACTAATTCAACCAGAACATTTTTATTCTGCATCTCAGCGGGCAATTCAAATTCATGAATTCTCTTGCCACCATCCATTTGAACTTCTCCGTTATCCGTCTTGTTATTCAAAGTAACCTGCTGAGAGGAATTTGGCCGAATTAGCGAAAATCCATCCAGATTATCTTGAGCAAACGGACTTCGACTGAATAGCAATTCGACGTCCATCTCGTACAAATTCACGGTCAATTCGTCAAGATTTTGGAAGTTAATTTTGGCAACTCCACTTTCGACTTTGAAATCAAAACTGGGCGCCCGTGCGGCCATCTCGGTTTGCACTTCCGCATTATCTTTCGGATTAACCGTTGTCGCGGACGCACCGTTAATTTCATCAACCTGTGCCAGGATCTGCTTAAACCGGTTGGCCCATCTTGGAACAGGATGATCCGCCCAAACGGCAGCTTTTTCAGCAGCTGATTTTGGATCAGCACGATACATATCAAGATAAGCGTCGCAGTAATCATACTGAAGCTTCGAATCTAAATTTGCTTTGGAAACTTTCCCAAAGTGCAACATTGCAGCTTCAATGCGATCTTGCAGTAAAAGATAATAAGTCAGAGCCAACTGGTCATCGTCTGTCAAATTTCGACGATTTGACAGGACCGTCAACAATTGACCGTATTGGCTCGCAAATTCTGGATTCAAAATTTTACGGGTTGCCCCCAATTGGTGGGCCCGTGCATTGACCAGTGGAGAGTATTCTTTATGGGAGTACCAATTTCGCTCCACTGGATCAATCGAGAGTAAATCCGATTGTAAATAAGCCCCACACTGACTAATCAATTTGTTCGCATGCGACAAATACTCATTGATGGCAACTGGATCATCATGCTTAACGGCATAAGACCATAGAACGTTATTGTAGGCACAACGACTCCTAAGGGTCTCGATAGTCCTTTCAAAAAAGGCTTTGTCCTTCATTCTGAATGCGATGGCATCCAGTTTGAGTCGCAAAACATTTTCTCGATTTAAAAAATCAATTACATCATCATTCGTTCCATTTTGCGACACGAATTCCCAGGACGTCTTATCAACCTCAGCTGGCCGATCCACCACTTTGAACGTCACTGGATCCGCAACCGCAATGACTCTTTCTTTGGCTGAGACATGTGCAGGATAGTGCTCAAAACCACCTGCCTCTGGAAAGTAAAACGCGTACTCAAATGTAGCCGTGCTAAACGCTTCGAGGCTCATTAACACGGTTCTGGTTTCCCTCGAACCACTGGAGGTCATTGAACCGCTGGGAATCTGCATTAGCAACTCAACACTCATTGGCGTCGAGGTTGGATTAGTTAAAACAACTTGAGATCCATAAAGCGTATGTGCCAGAAAATCGTCGTTTACGAACTTGTCAAAACGCACTCCATTCTCATAGCGATAGCGATCATTCTTTTGAAAGAAATTCTCACTGACGAGAACCGTTGAATTTCCTCGCTCAAAAATAGCATCCTTCACTTGCTGATGGAGAACAATGGTTGGCCCGGCAGCCTTGTAGGTCATCGTATTATCGACAAACTCAAAATTCTGTTCGGGCTCCTCGAAAGGCAAGTCAAGGACGGCCAGAGCCAACATAATCTCCGTAAAATTCCGACTTGATTCTGCAAAATGGGGCGAAAGAAATGCGCCCTCGCGATGACTTGCATAATCTCGCCAAAATCGATTGCTCGTAATCAATACCGAATTCTGCCCTTCTGGAAGTAACTGATAATAGTTATTCTCCCTCCACTCCATGGTCGGTGCGACACGCGTATAAAGCCTCGCTAACTTCTCTCGGGCAAATGCGAGATTTCCAGGTCGAGCGAAAAAATACTTATCCATCTGCTCTTCTTCGAATTGCGATTTTTCCCCAGCCTTCGAACTCTGCTTTTTCTTAACCTGATCTCGTAACATGTGATCAGCTTCTTGATCGGCCTTAAAACTTAAAGGAACCGTTTCATTGCCTGAGTTCATCTCGTCTGCGGCGGCGCCATCCGTCGCCTCTGTTCTTCCGAGGAATTTACGGCTGCGTTCACTCGCCTTTCCCCCCATACCACCACCGAGCCCACCGCCACCGAACCCACCGCCACCGGCCCTTCCGTCCCCTAATTCACCATCCGAAAAAGACTTTTGAGAAGCTGGGGGCAAAGCCCGTCCTTTGGGAGCCCTTGCACTGGCAATCTTCGCAATTTTTGATTCATCCAAACCACGACTGCGAATTGAGCTATCAAACAATCGATCCAATTCCGATCGCGGTGTTGGGTTCAAGAAATAGGTTTCATCAATATTACGAGCAATTTCATCTCGCCGTTGCTCTAGCCGCTGTGAGAGTAGGATTTTCTCGAAGGCATTGAGCCGCGAATACTCCCAGGGTTGAGCAAATCGATTCAAATTCTCTTTAAGAAACCAAAGATCCATAAACGTGCGGTCTCGTTTATTTTTCAAAAACGGCAAGATGACGCTTTCAAAAAATTCATAATCTTTCTTCATCAAGAAAAAATTCAGTTCGTGGCACGCAAATTTTGAATAGAGAATTCGCTTCTCAGCCGATGTTTTGTCTTTCCAATTCAAAATAAATTCAAACTTAGAAAGCGAAGAAGAAGGATTCAGTGCGAGCATCAGTTGAAACGCATCTCCGAGATCATCAAACTGTTGAAATTTAGCCGAAACCAAATCTTCTATGACGAGTGAATCGCCAGCCAACAGATTTTGCATTTGCTTCGATTGTGAAAAATGCTTAGTAGGGTCCAACGCTCTCCCTAACCGGGCATCCCGCGGAGCCAATTCGCGAGCTGGAAAATCAGCATTTCGCTGAATTGTCTCAAAAGCATTGACCGCAACAAAACGGAGATGCTGATTTGGTCCAAGCTTATCGCGATCAATCGCAACAATCCCATTTTCGTTTGGACGCAAGTTAGTCAACAAGATGGAATCGTTGCCAAGATAGTCAAGGTTAGCAAAGTCAGCATCCGTTTCAGATTTAGAATCTTTGCGAGATGAGCGAGCGCCCGTTCCTCCAGCCCCACCACCCCTGCCTCCAAAAGACTCCCCCAACTCGGCCAGTTGAGTGTTATTGTCTGTACTTTTCACCTCCCAAGGATTGAGAATCAAAGATGGACGCTCCAGCATATTGCCAGGGAACTTCATCGCATATTTCCGATTTAAAATATACTGGTACTCATCACCAATGATTCTGCCCTCTCGATAAACTGACCTGCGATCTCCGGGCCTATAGCCCCACGGTTCTATATCACCAACTTTGGAAAACTCGTCAAACGCATTAAAGGCAGCTTGATAACGATTAGCGAACACATGAACTCGCGTGTACTTATTCGAATTTTCTAACTGAAGTCGGATCTTTTCTTGATTCGAACTGATTCTGGAAATCTGGAGGGCAGGGGAAGTGCGTGTTTCAAGATGGCGATTTTCACCAACGATCATATCACCAGCGTAGTTGCCTTTGACAACGCGAATTTTTATCAACTGAAATTTCTGACCGGCACGCTGACGCGGGTAGGTCAATCGCAATTCATAATCGCCTCTTGGCAAATCAGAAATTTGGATGAGCCCGTCCTCGACGTTCACCAATTTAAAGTAATCCTTTACAAAAGAATTACGACGCGTTTCCATTAGTGAAATGTACTTCCGATTTGTTTTTACAACTCCGACAGGAGCAGGCACCTTAACCTCACTACCAACCTGGACATGCATTGTCCGGACATAAGTCTGATCCTGAGTCGCAAGACTCCAGATTTTCCTCTTATTCCCATCGCGGTTTTCTACGGTAAGCTCAACCACTTCTGCCAGAGGCCCAAGCCCGACTAGACCGTCAGCATCCGATTGCAGATCCGCCACTACCTGATTCTTAAACTCGCTTTTTAATACTTTAATTCGCACTGGTTGCCCGGGGCGGCGCTCACCATTTTTCCCGAGAACCTCCAAAAAATACCCGGCCTCGGTTGGCAACAAATGGATATCTTCAATCGTGTCTGATTTATCGATTCCATTAAACTGATAATTCCGCACCGCGGTCATTCGTCGAGTCTTATTCTCGCTAACAACTTTTAAATCCGCGGAAAGCTCGAGTGAAACGGAACTCAAGCGCGGCGGAACAACAAATTCACAGATCGTTTCCAATGCCTCGCTAAGCTTCAAGCCGTTAATCACCTTCTTGGTTGCAATCCCATCCAGGTCTGTCGCAGTGACAACTAACTTGGGCGACTCAAGCATTGAGACAGGAACAGGGTTACCACCCGCAATTTTGAGCGAAGGTCGAATTAACACCTTTGCTTTATTGCTTCTTGTCAAACTCTCTCTGTCCAAATAAATCGCTGCTTCAAATTGATAATTCTCTCCAACGTGGCTAAAGGGCCGGAGAGAACTGAAATCTCCCTGGGTCACCACCGCCGTCACGCTACCTGGTTGAGTCGAAAACGGGATCGTAATCTCCCCTTTTTCATCGTGTTGATAAAGTGAGCCATCCACCCACAAATCAGCGTCTTTCACGACATTGCCAACCTCATCCATCACCGTGAATTGCTGCCCCAAAGGCGTCACCGAAGACGACAAATGCAACCGCCCCTTTCGGATTAAAGCCCGACTGCTTTTTCCCTGAGCAATAAAATCAACCACATACACACCACGCTGCTGCATTTGCGGAAACTTGAATTCATGTCTTTGACGAATGGCAGGGGGAGATTCATAAGAAAAGGTCTCCTCATAATTTGGCACCAATCCATCAAGATTAATGTCAGTATCTACTTCTTTGCCTTGCGTCCGGTAGTAGTTCCCCGTATTAATTTCAAAGATCTTCACGATCAACTTCGGAACGTTTTTCAAATTCAACGACAACGCAACATCGTCATTTACAGAGAATTGCTCTTTGTTATCTGCTGCAAACTCAATATCAACGCGTTCGAGTATTTGCTTGTACTGATCAGGTGAAAGCTTGGACGCCCACTGCTCTGCGTCGCCAATTCCATTGAGAATTTTCACCATGGCAAATTGCTGCCCAAGGTAAGTCTCTCGCACGTAAGGTGTAAACTGTGAAACACCATCTGCATTACGCAGAAAATGATGCAAGTAATCTTTCACCAAAAGTTGATCATCCGCTACTGGCGGTAACATAATCCGATCAGAATAATTGGCTTGCAAATTTGCGATGGTCTGGCTCTTCTTGTTTTTCAAGAGAGCTGGATTTATATAAACGACACTCTTAGGAAGTTTGAGGTACTCCACAAACAAATCCAAATCGTAAATCCCCTGAATTCGATTGAGTTCGAGCATGCGATACAACACGCAAGCTTTGAGCGAATTGAAATTCGAATTGAGAGGGGTTACAAATCTCTTCAGCCGTTCCAAATACTTACGATGCTCTAAATGGTTTGCTGTCCATTCCACATCTTCGGACGGATAGAGTTTTTTTAAATAGATGTCGACATAACGATCAATTGTTTTCGATTTTGGATATCGCTTGGCAAGTTCATCCATTTGTTCCAGCGTCATCAGCTGGTGAATTTTCATTGAACCAAAACCCTTGCTATACGGTGCAGTCAAATCCGCAGCAATTAGCTCGACTAAATTTGGAAAATCTGGATGCTGCAAACGATTCAGCAAATCGCGCCGCTTGGCCGCGTCCAATTGACTTGGGGACAACAGCCTTAAACCGCGCTCTGTAAAACCACCAGTTAATTTGGATGACTTCAATGCCGACTCAACCAACCGATCATTGGAGATCAATTTTTGATCAAACTCAGTCGGAAAATTTTGCGCGGCCTGAGGCAGTTTTTGCCGATGCGCAAAATAAAGATTCAATTCTTTGATTAGAAAATCTAGCGACTCCTGAGGATTACTGCTGTATCTCAGAAGAGCTTGACGATTCCGAATAACTCGGTAATTCTTCTGCTCTCCTAGACGCTTTTTCCATTTATCCAGAATCTCATCAACCTTTTCGTACTGTTCAAGGTTTTGATGGTGGAGCGCATGGAAATAATAATAATCACTTGTGCCGGGAACCATTTTCTTCAGAACAGATTCTCGATTAGAAGAAAGCACGAACTCTTCGAGAACGCCGATCTCCTGACCCGACAATGACTTGCCATCAGGCACCTGCTGAAAGCCAAGGAACACCGATAAAACCAACGCGCTATTAGTTAACCATCGCCGCATGCTGAACTCCCACATTTGATTCTCTTAAATTTGCCAGTTTCCAACCTTATCCAGGTCTTCTAACACACTGTTAGGCCGCAACTATTTCTATGCACAAAGCCTGTAGATCGTTAAAAAACGTAGATCCTTCAACGATCAATTCAACTTTTGACTCTGAGTTTCACGCATGAATCCCAATTTTGTTAGGATATTTGTTGATTTTTCATCTAAAACCGTTAGATCTCCTTAAAAACCGAACCTATTGTCGCTTAACTAAACAGCAAACGAGAATTCAATGCTCTTTCGCAACCTCAACAATCCCCCCCCATCAGCCACTTCCTGGGAAGATCTCGCCTTTGGAGCGCCAACGATTATGGGTTTTGCGGAGTTGTGCCGACAGAGAATTGCGTCTCCGCTTAATCACGCGGATGTGGAATTCGACCTAAACCATGAGCTTACCCTGGAAGCGAAGACGATCCTTGCCGCCGCCGCTAATCGCGGCACCATCGACATTCGCGCCAACAAAGACTCATTCAACTCGGCAGAACGATTCCTCGCAGTCTGCGTGGAATCCGAACTTGAGAAGCGACTGCTCTTTCTCCAAAAAGAGAATCCAGAGCAGACCGTCAAATTCCTAGAGGGGTTCCGTCAACTCTGCCAACACGGTCTGATTCTTCACCACCTCCAACGAGATTTCTCGCTTTCGGCTTTCGGCTTTGAATTTGCCCAGTCTCTTAATCATGACGATTACGCATCAAGCTTAAAATTTGCCAGCGAAATTGACCACTGAACGGATTTACCCCAAGAGCCGCAAGTTTCGCGATAGGCATAAAAAAAGCCCGCTGTGTCTTTCACAGCGGGCTTTGAAATTGCTCTCGCTTATTTTACTCTTCTTCGCTGGATGTCGCTTCAGCTTCGCCACCTTCAGCAACTGCCTCGACTTCATCAACGGCCGGTGCTTCTGCTTCGGCAGTTGTCTCGTCTTCGCCTTCGTCGACAAAGGCTGGTTTTTGACTGACTTGAGAAACGCGATCGTGTACGCCCACGAACTCAAGAATCGCTTGCGTTCCAGCATCACCTAATCGAGGCTCGGCTAAACGCATGACGCGAGTGTAGCCGCCGGGACGATCAACGAAACGATGGGCGACGTCGTCGAACAGGATTTCAACGGCTTCTTTGTCACGCAGCAGTGCGAATACGCGTCGGCGGGCGGTAACCGCGGGAGCCATTGCAGCAACCCACTTTTTCCAGTTTTCACTTTCACGCCACTGCTTCCAAGCTTCTGTGTTTCGCTCGGCATCGGTTGCAAATTCTTCAGCCGCCTCTTCGTGAGGAATCGAATTCTTTGCAATCGTAATGCACTTCTCAACGAGCGGTTTGACCTCTTTCGCCTTTTGAATTGTCGTTACAACACGACCCTTAAAACGCGGAGGATTCACAACAGATTTACCATCCGCCATGGTCAAACCATCGTAATACGACTCGTCTCGTTCGGTTAAAAACAAGCCAGTCGCGAGGTTTCGCAGCATTGCTTTGCGATGACTGGAAGATCGACCCAAGCGTCTTCCCTTTTTCTTATGTCTCATTGGTACACCAAAAGGTCTGTTATCTAATTTTTTTATTATTGCTTTTCAGCCAGAGGCTACATCTATGCTCTGGCTCCAAACTTGACTCGTCAAAGTGCGACAAGTCGTTTAAGTATCACTTATGAAATCTGTGGTGCAGGAGGAACTTTCATTCCTAAATGAAGCCCCAACTCACTCAACAACTGACGGACTTCCACCAACGTTGTTTCACCAAAATTTCTTATTTCCATCAACTGATCTTCGTTGCGTTGAACCAAATCTCGCACAACACCGATTCCGGCGTACTCAAGACAGTTACTGGCTCGAACTGAAAATCTCAATTCTGAAATTGGCATGTTCAGTTTTGCTTCCAATGCCGCATCAATGCCACCCTTGCTGCGTGGCTGAGAGTGGACTTGTGCACCCAACTCAGAATATTGAACGAATGGATTAAGGTGCTTACGCGTAATCTTAGCAGCCTCAACCACAGCCATCTCAGGATGAATCGAACCGTTGGTCCAAACTTCCAATGTCAACTTGTCGTAGTTAGTTTTCTGACCAACACGAGTCTCTTCAACATCGTAGCGAACGCGTGTCACTGGACTGTAAACCGCGTCAATTGGAATGATTCCAACTTCGTGATCTCGACCACTGTGCTCTGTCGCTGGAACATAACCACGACCGTTCTCAACAACCATTTCCATCATAAACGGAACATCATCGGTGAGCGTCACCAAAGTGTGATCAAAGTTAATAATTTCAACATCGCCACCGGTCTGAATATCAGCACCTGTGATCGGGCCCGCAGTGCTCTTTTCGATCGTGATGACTTTCATTTGATCGGTATGATTTTTGACAATCAACGATTTCACGTTCAACACAATATCCGTAACGTCTTCAAGAACGCCGGGAATCGAAGAAAATTCGTGGTTCGCTCCACGTATTTTCAACTGCGTAATCGCACTGCCTTCGAGACTCGAGAGCAATACGCGGCGGAGACTGTTTCCGATCGTCGTCCCAAAGCCTCGCTCGAAAGGTTCAGCCATGAACTTTCCGTAAGTGTTAGTAAGAGTCTTACGATCGCAATCTACAACGCTTGGTAATTCCAAACCGCGCCAACGAACGTGCATTGAGGATCTCCGTTAAAGGTCAATCTTGAATCAAGGTCAATCTTGAAACACTCGTATTCGAGATTGTAATTTCTGTGAATTGAATATGCTGAAAGCTTGTTTGCCAAGACCCAATGTTCGCCGCTTGCGGAACACTCAATCCGAGGCACTCGCAGACTAAAAAAGCCGGCGAGATCGGCCAGATTATACGCGTCTCTTCTTCCGTGGACGGCAACCGTTGTGAGGAATTGGTGTGCAATCCTCAATCGATTTAATGTTCAAACCAGCAGCCTGCAGCGCTGTGATCGCACTCTCTCGCCCACTTCCAGGGCCCTTCACGCGGACATCGACTTCTTTCACCCCAAACTTCAGGGCCTTGTCGGCTGCCTGCTGAGCAGCACTCTGCCCGGCAAAAGGAGTACTTTTTCGGCTGCCCTTGAAACCACACGTTCCAGCACTGGCCCAACAAAGCGTCTCGCCTTTTGTGTCAGTAATCGTGACGGTCGTGTTGTTAAATGTCGCCTGAATGTGAGCAATACCGTACGTAACGTTACGGCGAACTCGACGTTTTTTAGTCTTAGCCACTGCTTGCTTTCTCCGCTTTCATGACGCGTCAACCGACGCGTTTGATTATGTTGAATTTTTCTTATGCTGTATTTAAAGATCGTGATCAAACTCAAGAGCCTAATACTCCCAAGTCCATCAACCGAGTTACCAAGGACTACTTGAGATCCTTGACACCCTTCTTTCCTGCAACAGTCTTCTTAGGACCTTTTCTCGTTCGAGCATTCGTCTTGGTTCGTTGCCCGCGAACCGGCAATCCAACACGATGGCGAATTCCTCGGTAACATCGAATGTCACGAAGCCGCCCAATGTTTTGCTGCACTAGACGCCGCAAGGGACCCTCAACCGTGTAATCACGCTCGAGAATCGTTGCAATTCGACCGATTTCTTCATCGGTTAAATCACGCGCACGTTTATCCTGATCAATTCCCGCCTTGTGACATAAGTCACGAGCAGTCTGATTGCCAACACCGTACAAATAGGTAAGCGAAATGACGGCTTTTCTGTCATTCGGAATGTCAACACCCAACAAACGCGGCATACGATTTCTCCAACGGACCTGAACGCAGGTCGACTACATAAATGTTCGATTTAATAAATTTTACTGTCTTGTGCTCACTGAAGTGACCACCACATCAGTATGCAATGACTCACCATGTCGATCAGGAGTTTCGTCCCGAACGATCTTTGCCTGTTCATTGCCCATCAAAGCGCAATCGAGGCTAAATTTTCAATCCATTGAGTAAGCGTTCCATCCATTGGAACCCTTGTTGCTCTTACAACCATATTTTTGGCTGCGTTGCAAAAATCTAACCCTGACGCTGTTTATGGCGCGGGTTGGTGCAGATTACGTATACTCGGCCTTTACGCCGAACAACCTTACAATTCTCGCAAATTCGCTTCACGCTAGCGCGGACTTTCATCGAAGTTCTACTCGCTCTTATTCATCTTGTTTAAAGCCCACCAGTATAGGAATTTAGTGGCAATTTTCACAAGGGCCAATCTGGTCCTAATTCGTTATTTTCCTAGGTCACACCAATTTATCGCCTTGAAGGTGAGTCCAGCTTCAATCAGATCCTGTAAACCAGTGGCCAAATCAACGCTTTTCCCCGTAAAAATTCAATATTGACGCCCAAACATCTCCAAGTTGACAGTTTTGACCCTCGGAACCAGTTTTTAGTCTTTTAGTTGTTTCGGGAACAAAAAAAGTCTTTGTGCGACAGAAAACCGATCGCCCACGCCTTTCCCTTCCTTCGAAATAGCCCATTCCCCCACTCCCCTCCAGCCCACCAATCAACTCGTCGCCTCCATAACCCCAACCCAAATGAGCCTCCCAGCCTTCGCACCAACTCCTCAGACAACTTCAAACCCCGGGAGATCAATCGTCTTCAAGCTCTAAGCTCTGCCACAAATACCAACAGGCGACAGTGGCATAAGGACGCCAAGCAGTTGCGATTTCAAGCATTTTCGACTTATTGGGAAGTTCACCAAGCTGGTAATGCCTGGTAATCGCATTCTTTATCCCCAAATCATCCCATGGAAAAATGTCCATCCTCCCTAGAGAGAACATCAAAAACATTTGAGCCGTCCAGATCCCAATTCCCTTTACTTGGGTCAATATTTCAATAACGGCATCATCAGACTGGCGCGGCAAGTCGTCCAGCTTTACGACTCCAGAATGGACTTTCTCGGCAAGGTCTAAGACATACGACGCTTTTTGACGCGAAACTCCCAATTCCCGCAATCCATCAACATCGAATTTCAAAATCGCTTCGGGCGTGAACTTAGGACTTTCATTCAAATCGCACGTGGCTTCTAGGAGGCGGGTATTAACGGTCCTTGCTGCCGCCACCGATATTTGCTGAGAAACGATTGAGCTGACAAGTGTTCCGAATCGATCTCGGTTCGTTTTCGCATGAAATGGACCAACCCATTTAATGATTCGCTTCATGACGGGATCGCTTTTCTGAAGATGCAACCGGGCCGCTTTAATGTGCTGTCCGTAAAATGGCATGTATCTCCAATCAACCGTTAGAAAAACTGGGTTTGGCGCACCGCCCCCATTGCTTATGCAAGTTGAGCCCAGTGTAACTCTTTCCTCTAACCAATTCACCGTGCCAATCCACCATGAGCCCGGGAATCAGCATTTTGAGATCGCCCGATTTACGCTGGTCCCCGCCGCGTTTATCATTTTTATATGTCCAATATCGACTATCAACGAACAACCCACGCACAACGACGAGAAATAGAATCTTGGGATCGCGATCAACTGAGAGACTATCAGTTGAAACGTCTGAACCAAGTTCTTCAATCCATTCTCCCATCGAACCGATTTTATCAATCGAAATTACGAGCAAGCAATTTGCCCATCACCTCGATGGCCGACCTCGACCGACTCCCCTTTACACTCAAAGAAGAACTTCTCGATCCAGAAAACGAAGCAGGATTTGCGGCTAATTTAACTTTCCCAATCGACCAGTACTGCCGCTTCCATCGGACTTCCGGCACACGCGGTCGCCCACTTATCGTCTTGGACACGGCCAACGACTGGGACTGGTGGATGGAAACATGGCAATACGTTCTCGATTCTGCTGAATTGAATTCCAATGATCGCGTCGTAATGGCCTTCAGCTTTGGCCCGTTCATCGGCTTTTGGAGTGCGTTCGATGCGGCAGTAGAGCGAGGTGCGATGATCGCTCCCACTGGCTCCCTGTCAACGATCGCGAGGATTGAGCTGATTCGCTCAATCGAAGCGACTATCATTTTTTGCACTCCCAGCTACGCGCTCCACATGGCTGAAGTCGCACAGCAAAATGAAATCGACTTGACTTCCTCAGCCGTTAAAAAAATCATCGTCGCCGGTGAACCTGGAGGCTCCATCCCCAGCATCCGCCAGCGAATCGAATCGTCATGGGATGCCAAAGTGATCGACCATAGCGGGGCCAGCGAAGTCGGCCCGTGGGGTTACGCCGACGCCGAAGGAGCTGGAATCTACGTCAATGAAGCCGAGTTTGTCGCCGAATTCACCTCTCTGGCAACCGGTCAACCGGCGACCGAAGGCGAGCTCTCTGAGTTAGTTCTAACCTGCCTCGGACGGATCGGCAGCCCCGTGATCCGCTACCGCACGGGAGACTTAGTACGCCCGCAGTGGAACACGCCCGGAAACTGCAACTTTGTCCTACTGCAAGGAGGAGTCCTTGGACGCACCGACGATATGATGATCATTCGCGGCGTGAATGTTTTCCCAACCTCAGTCGAGAAGATTCTTCGCGGCTTCCCTGAGATCGTTGAATATCGGCTCACCACATTTAAACAAGAATCGATGGATCAGTTAAAAATTGAAATAGAAGACCAACTCGAATCCCCGGAACGAGTTCGCGCCGAATTACAAATCCAACTTGGATTGCGAGTTGAAGTTGAATGCGTTCCAGCAGGATCGTTACCCCGTTTCGAAGCCAAAGGTAAAAGGTTTATAGACCAAAGATGAAATTTGACTCTCAACTAATCGACGCTTGCCGTGCACAATTCCCCGCACTTCTTCGCGAGCAAAATGACCAATCAGTAATTTACTTCGATGGCCCCGCAGGAACCCAAGTTCCGCAGTGCGTTGCCGACGCGATGTCTCACTATTTACTTCACTGTAACGCCAATCACGGCGGACACTTTACAACCAGTATCGAAAGTGATGAATTACTCCACCAATGCCATCAAGCCCATGCAGAATTCGTAGGTGCAACCGACGGTGATGAAGTCGCATTTGGACAAAACATGACTTCCCTGACTTTTTCGTTCTCTCGCGCTCTCTCGAAAACATGGAAACCGGGAGACGAAATCATTGTCACCTCTCTCGACCATGACGCAAACATATCTCCCTGGGTTCTCGCCGCTGAAGAAGCAGGAGCCAAAGTCCATTTCGTTGACTTCAACCCTCACGATTACACACTCGACATGGATGACCTCGGCAACAAGCTCAATGAAAAAACACAACTCGTCGCTGTTGGCTGTGCTTCCAATGCAACGGGAGGCATCAACCCGGTCAAACGGGTCGCAGAAATGGCACATCAAGTCGATGCCAAAGTTTATCTCGATGCAGTGCATTACGGACCGCACGGCCTAATTGATGTGGCTGACTGGGATTGCGACTTCCTCGCTTGCTCTGACTACAAATTTTTTGGCCCGCACCTTGGAATGCTCTGGGGGCGGCGCGCACTCCTTGAAGAGTTACAGCCATTCAAAGTCCGCCCGGCAGACAATCGCCTGCCAACTCGCTGGATGACCGGCACCCAGTCACATGAATCGATCGCTGCCGGAATGGCTTGCATTGACTACATTGCTGACATTGGGAAAAAAACAGGTGCTGCAGAGAATTCAAATCGACGTGACGCACTGATCTCAGCGTTCTCGGCCATCGTCGAATACGAGCAGACCCTTTCGAAGAAATTAATCGAAGGTCTTTCGGAAATTGAAGAGATTGAGATTTACGGCATCACCGATTTAGCCCGACTGGACGAGCGGTTTCCAACCTTCTCCATCAGGCACCGAAACATCCCACCAGCCGAACTGGCGAGCCGACTCAGCAAAAACAGAATCTATGTTTGGAATGGGAACTATTACGCACTGGAGTTTAGCGAAAGAATGGGATTTGAGCCCGAGGGCATGGTGCGGATTGGACTGGTTCACTACAACACCACTCAGGAAATCGACCGCCTCATCGAAGTCATCAAGCAACTCTCGGCAGAATCTTCATAAGGCTCAACGATCCGACCACGAACCTAACTTCAACGACATTTCCATGGCACCTCAAACTCCAGACGAATTGCAACCAATTCGACTTGAAAAGACTGAAAACCGCGAATTGCTCATCCAATGGAGTGATTCATCGGTACAGACGATTTCGTTTCGAAAACTCCGCGACAATTGCCGATGCGCGCACTGCACCGAAAAACGAATGGAACCGGCTCATGAATCGGCTGCTGGCGAAAAAAAGCTGAGCAACATCCTTCCAGTCCTGTCACTTCAGGAAACTATACCGTTGGACATCGTTGCCATGAGCCCCGTCGGAAACTACGCCTACAACATTCAATTTTCAGACGGCCACAGCGCAGGCATTTTCTCGTATGAACTTTTGAAATCGATCGAATAACTTTGAACTCAAGAGCGAGGCTATCCCCGCATTGACTCGAAACCTGACTGAGCAGTGCCGAAGAAGTCCCTGCTTCCGGCTCCTTTGACAACAGCCTGCTCCAATACACGACGGTTCTTTAGTCGCGGTTCTTTCCTGGCAACGAGATCTTTCGGTTCGAAGGATTTCGACAACGTCTTTATTAATCGAAGTCATGCCCTAATGCCTTAGGTAGGCACTGCCTCTCCGTTCATAGTCGCTATTAGTCTTAGCCACCAACTCAGCGGCTTCAGTCTCAGCGGTTTGTTTTTCGGTTAGAGACTCAAGGCCGCAAGAAAGAACCAATACGGCTGGAATTAAAATTCTTGAAATCGTTCTTTTCTCATGCCTGCTTAACGAAAGTTGATTCCCATTTACGGCTTTGGGGACTCATACATCTTCATCCGCGCGAGTGCTGACAACTGCCGCAGGTTTTAGGAAAAAAATGCATTCACTAATTACTGTTTAATCCCATTGGGGCTCACGCTTTTCCAAGAACGCAGCAATCCCTTCGCTTGCAGCAGGCGTTGTACGCGCAGCTGCCATATTCGCGGTTCCAATACTCAATTGCGTGAATAGGTTTTCGCCGATCGTTTCATTGAGTAATTGCTTGGTCATTTGATGAGACTCTCGAGCGCCGGCGGCGCAAGCGTTGGCAATTTCAAAACACCTTGCCCACACCAAAGAATCTTCAACCACTTCTTGATATAACCCAAGACGCAGTGAATCACTGGCGGTCACCGGCACCCCCGAATAAAGCACTTTTGAAGCAGCCGCCGTTCCGATTCGAAAACTCATTAAGGGAGTTGTGATCCCCGGATTAAGACCACGCAGAGCCTCCGGCATTCCCAAACGCGAATTGGCACCGCCAACAACAATATCAGAAGCCAACATCAAAGAAACACCACTGCCAAGAACCCAACCATTGACCGAAGCAATAATCGGTTTGGGAAAACGAAGCATCTGCTCAATCAGTTCAAGAAATGCCCGAGAATCTTTGTGCCAGAGTTCTAACGCATTCTTCGACTCTGCAGTTTCCTTTAACTGGCTGAGGTCGGTTCCCGCGCAGAAAGAATCTCCACTTCCAGTCAGGATCACGGCTCGCACAGACCGCTCTCCATGGAAATCTTCCAATGCTTCACTAAGCTGCTCAACAGCCTCCCTTGAAAGAGCGTTCTTTCGTTCCGGCCGATTGAGCACGATCGTCCCACAAGGTCCGTCTCGACGAACGTTGATTAAATCTGAAGTTACATTCATTCACTTGGCTTTACTAGACAGACACTCGGCAACATGGAACTGCCCCTTATTATCAGGATTTTGACGAAGAAGGAAATACAACTTCCTTTTACAGTTCAATAATTTGCCTTTCAATAAAAAAGCGGCAAGTAGCTCAGACTACCTGCCGCATTCTGTATCCAACAGTTTAATTCGATTCTTCACGGGAAAGACTGTCGACTGAATCCCTTAAGCGCCCATTGCATCTTCAAACGAGCCTTCGGCGACTGGGAAACAGAGGTTGTCCCGTACCCAGGCAATCCCGTCCGCACTCGTTGCATCACCGTCTCGGTAATTGCTTTCAGCTTCCACCACCAAAGGTGCTGTTTCGGTTCCCATGACCTCACAGTAACGTTTCGCGTAGCCAATCCGAAGCATTACCTCTGCATAGCGAGTCATATTCAAATCTCCCGTGGCGAGATCTGTAAATTGCATCGCGCGATTATGCCAGTCAGATTCCATTTTCCTCAGCGGCACACCTTTATGAATCGTGAAATTTTTGACATGACATCCATAAACCCGAGGTCCAACTTTAAGAAACCTAGACTCCCAATCTTCACCTTCCCAACAATGCGAAGGATCCGCGTTGACGCCAAGACATTGATCGCCGTCACAAATATTAACGAGCATGTTAAATTCATCCGCACACATCGCAGCGGTGCCCGGATGAATCTCATGAGCGAGATAAATCCCGAGGCTATTCGCATGAGCTCGCAACTTCGCTGTCTTATTAACGAACCTCTCTTTGCCAGCCTCAACTAAATCAAACCCCGGTCCTGACCAAAATCCCCATGGATATCCAGTTGAAAGTTCCCACCCAAAAGCAACGCCCCAGAACATCGGCAAAATCTTAACACCCAGCTCAGCGCAAAGGTCCATTAATTTTAAGCAGTAAGTTTCATACCAAACTTCCAACTCCTCTGGAGACAAATTCTGATTGGGACCGTGAATGAACGGATGTCCGGACTTGGTTCCCGTCCAAGCACTTGTGTGAACCCAGAAAGGGCAATGAGCGGAAATACCATCAAGCTTCAGGCCATTTTTTTCAAAGGCATCCCTAATCTCTTGAGCGGTTTTAAAACTAGTCCCGTCCTCAGAAGCTTCGAGCATGTAATTGGAGGGTTGAGCTCCCGCTGCGCCTGACTCTTTTGCAAATGCAAGAAAATCATCAAGTCCTTTGGGGCCGTGCTGAGCACCTTCAATGCTAGAGTGGAAAGCTGGATTTGCCATAGTTTATTGTCTTTGAAATGGGTGAGTCGAACATGTTCAATGGTGAGTTGCAGGGATTCAGAAACGAACCAGCAATTGCAACAAGCGAAAGATGTTTATCGACCATCGATCGCCCCTGTATTGTGCCAGACAAACCGGACGTTGCAACCATTTCCTTCACGGAAAAGTCGGAGATTACATCTTCGAAACTCCAGACAGGGATTCCAACAAAGATCGAGGGTCCTTCCCCGCAATTTCAGCGGCAAGGCGACCAATAACAGCCCAATCAACCCGCCGCCACGTCGCTTGCAACGAACGAAACCGCTTAACCTTAGAACGTAATTACTTAAAACGTAATTTTGAATATCTGCGGTGGAAAACAAAGAAACGGTATCGCCAGTGAAGCGATCCCCAAGCCGTATCGAAATGGCCCGATCGCAACTTTGTCGTCGCGGGTGGGCGGATGGTTCGGCCCCATCAACAACAGCAAGATCACCATTATGATCAACATGAAATTATTGTGGTAAACCATGTAGGCGATCGCAAACACAATCGTTGCCTGAGCAATCCAATGTGCTTTTTTACCGAACAAAGTGTAAGTAATGTGCCCGCCGTCCAATTGGCCGATCGGCATCATATTGAGCCCGGTGATCAGCATACCTACCCATCCAGCTACAAACAGAGGGTTCAACTGACTCATCCAGACAACATCACCTGTTTCGTAACCAGGGACTTCAGTCGCCTTGGCGAACCAATCGAGGAGTAGCGGCAAGCGGAAACCAAAACCACCGTAAGGTTGAGACGTTAAATCAAGCTGACTTACACCAAAATAAGCGATTGGCACTGCGGCCACCAACCCCGCCAACGGCCCCGCAATTCCAATATCAAATATCTGTTTTCGATCTGCCAGAGCACCCTGCATTCCAATCACGGCCCCGAGTGTTCCAATCGGATTAGCTGGAAACGGCAGAAAAAATGGATAGGACGCCGGCACCCGATAAATTAACGTCGCAATGAAATGCCCCATTTCATGCATCAATAAAATCAGCATGACACAAAGCATATAAATCAGCCCCGTGTCCCAGTTAGCCAGTAACATCTGGCGAATCTCTAAAAGGCTACCTTGTTGAGCAGCCGGATCCGAAATCGCCCGATAAAACGGCTCGAAAAAATTAGGATTCCAGAGTGACACTCCAACCCAAAAAGTCGAAAGACAAGTTGCAAAGAACAAACAAATCGGCAAAACGGTCTTTCGTTTAACCGAATACTCCCCCGCTTGCCTCGGAATCGGCAGGTAGGTCAAATCGCTTTCCGATCCTGGCGCAACAGTTCCCGCCTGCAAAATTTCTGTTGCAGTTTGCTCATCTATTGAATCACTCCAAGCGGAGTCTTCGGCTGGATTTTCGCCATTATCCGTCATTCTCTCAGGATACACCAACCCTCGACCGGCGACTATGGGCACCTCCGCTCAATCAGTTTTTAGCAACGCTAAAAACTAAAGACTGTACCGAACGTTACCACCTTCACATTCTGCTTCGATGCAAAACTGAGTTCGCAGTAGATCGCAACCTCCGATCACGCCTCCTCAGTCAATTCGACAGCGCAAGACGAGGCACAGCGGAAAATCCGGAACTTAAGCAAAGATGCAACGAACAGAATCGGTTGGTCGCCTGGCCGCTAACTCTTAATGAATGAAAACTGCCCGACCATAAGCCAGACGGTAAAGAATCCAAGAGCAATAACTGTATTTAGACTTTCGAGTGACATGGATCTCTCCTCAACAGGGTAAATTAAGATCCCTCCTTGAGTACATACACACCATCCATGTGTATCAAGGGTATCGGAATTTCGAGGAAAGAAAAATTAAAGAAAATCCTGACGACGTTAGCCCTTTCGCAATCCGTACCAACCAAAAATCATGATTTGTTTAGTTAACCCGCATGCCTTTCCACTGACGTCCTATACTTGTTTCCAATGGCCTGTTTTAAGACTTTATTACTCGATCAACTCACCTCAATCGGATTTAGCTGGCTTGGCTGGTCGGGCTTGGTCGATCAAAATAACGCGAAGATACCTCAAGACCATATAATTGAGCGAAAATATCTTGATGAATGACACACCAATTAAACCCGCCGTTGGTATCGACCTTGGCACCACCTTTAGCGTCATCGCCCACGTGAATGATGTCGGGCGACCGGAGACCATCCCGAACGCCGAAGGCGATCTACTGACGCCGAGTGTAATTCTGTTTGACGAAGATGAAGTGATCGTTGGCCGCGAAGCCGCCAAAGCAAGAGCAACCGAATTAGAAAAAATTGCCGATTGTCCAAAACGTCAAATTGGAAATCAGGTTTACGACAAAGTTTTTGGAGATCGACGCTACCCTCCCGAAGCGCTTCAAGGCTGGATCCTTAATAAATTAAAACGTGATGCCGCACGCGTCGCCGGTAATTTTGAAGAAGCCGTCATCACAGTCCCGGCTTACTTTGATGAAGTTCGCCGGAAATCAACACAAGATTCTGGCTTCATCGGCGGACTCAAAGTTCTCGATATTATTAACGAGCCTACTGCGGCGGCGGTCGCCTACGGCTACCAAGCGGGCTGGATTGACCTTTCAGGCAAAGTCGCCGAACCCATCAATGTGTTGGTCTACGATCTCGGCGGAGGGACGTTCGACGTCACCGTGATGGAAGTTGGAGTCAATCGATTTCGCACCATCGCAACCGACGGAGACATGCGTCTGGGCGGGCAGGATTGGGATCAACGATTGATTGACCATATCGCGAAAAATTTCAAGGAAAACTATGGCATCGATCCAACCGAGGATTCAACCGCACTCGGCAAATTGCTGCGAGACTGCAAGGACGCCAAAGAAACATTGTCTTCTCGATCAAAAGCCAGCGTCGAGTGCGTTTTTGGGAGCTCTTCAATCAAAACAGAGATCTCCCGTGAAATGTTCGAAGACATGACACTGGATCTACTCGACCGAACTGATTTTACGGTTCGACAAACACTAAAAGCAGCGAAATTGGCGTGGACTGATATCGATAAGGTCATCCTCGTAGGGGGCTCTACCAGAATGCCAGCCGTGCGAGAAATGCTTACTTCACTCTCAGGGCAACAACCGGATACCACACTCTCCCCCGATGAAGCCGTCGCCCATGGAGCAGCCTTGCGAGCAGCGATGCTGTCGAATCGCCACTCCAATGCCTTTACCCCAAGCGAAATCAAGAACGTCAACTCGCACACTCTCGGAGTGGTCGCGAACGAAATTGAGACTGGGATCGCCAAAGTCGTACCACTGATCCCCCGTAACACCCCGCTACCAGTTGTCGCTCGTCGTGTTTTTAAAACGCATCGTAAAAACCAGGAATCAATCCTGGTGCAAATCGTGGAAGGGGAAAACAGCACACCAGAAGATTGCTCTCAATTGGGCCGCTGTGCTATCTGGGATTTACCCGACACCCTTGACGTTGGCACACTAATCGAAGTCCGGTTTGCTTACGAAGAAAATGGACGATTAAAAATCAAAGTCAAGGTCGGCGGCTCCACCCAAAAAGCATTTCGCTACGAAATCCAACGCCCCAACAGCCTCACAGACGAACAACTCGCGAGCTGGCGGGAATACATCTGCGAGAGCGACGAATAACATAACCTGAAACGCGACGGATCAATGCCGCGTTTCACGGCCTGTTCTCAATTAACTCTCAACTCAAATTTAATGGGTTGCCGAGCCTGCCTTTCGCGGCAGGCGAATTTCTTCCACCATCTCCACGACCGAAGCCGGTGGAGGCGGTGTGACGCAAGAGACCAGCGTTGCTACCGAGAAGTTGACCAACATTCCAATGAACCCAATTCCTTCAGGCGATATCCCAAACAAATAATTTTGATGGTCGACGATAAACTGGAAATAGATGATATACCCTAGCGTCAAACCAATACCTGCGATCATGCCCGCAATCGCTCCCTCTCGATTAATACGCTTGGAAAAAACTCCCATTAGAATAGTCGGAAAGAAAGAAGACGCAGCTAATCCAAAAGCAAACGCTACCGTTTTGGCGACAAACTCAGCAGGGGGGTTGATCCCAAAATAAGCCGCGATCGCTAAGAATCCAAACGACGCAGAGCGAGCCCAAATCACTTCCTGAGAATCACTCATGCCAGGACTTACAATCTTCTTCATTAAGTCGTGCGAAATTGAGGTTGATAACACCAATAACAATCCCGCTGCTGTCGAGAGTGCTGCCGCAACACAACCCGCCATCACTAACGCGATCACCCACATCGGCAACTTCGCCATCTCCGGATTGGCCATTACGAGTATGTCTCGATCGTAATAAACTTCGTTTGAATTTTCGCTCAATTTATTGGTAGTCAAGCGAGGCTCATTGGCAGCCCGCTCGGTAGCCTCCGCGTAAATTGGCTTTTCATTCTTGCCGGCAAATACGCCACCAGCTTCATGCTGCATGACACCATCGCCATTCTTATCCACCCATGCAATAAGCCCTCGGTCTTCCCAGCTCTTAAACCAGTCTGGAGCTTCAGCGTAAGATGTCCCTTGAACTTCCAAGATTAGGTTCGTTCTCGCAAATGCGCCAATCGCGGGTGCGGTGAGATAAATCACGGCGATAAACAACAAGGTCCAGCAAGCCGATTTCCGAACAGCCTTGACTGACTTAACAGTAAAAAACCTGACAATCACGTGCGGCAATCCAGCTGTCCCGCACATCAACGCGGCCGTGATGCAGAACATGTCCAAGGTTTCTAATTTACCAACGGTGTAATCAGGAAATCCAAGATCCGTGTTTAGCTGATTTAGTTTAGTCAACAACGGCACCGTATCACCGGTCGCCTCGGTAAAATTACCGATCAATCCAAACTGAGGGATCACGTTGCCAGTCAATGCCATCGAAATGAAAACTGCAGGAATCGTATAAGCGAACACCATCACGCAGTATTGAGCCACTTGCGTATAAGTGATTCCCTTCATTCCACCAAGCCCGGCGTAGAAGAACACAATCCCCGCGCCGATGATCACTCCAGTCCATATTTCGATGTCAAAGAGTCTTGAGAAGACCAGCCCAACTCCCCGCATTTGCCCCATGATATAGGTCATACAGATAAACACTGCGCAGACGACGCCGACCGCCCTCGCAAAATTCGAATAAAACCGATCTCCTAAGAAATCCGTTACCGTAAATTTATTAAACTTTCGCAGGTAAGGCACAATCAGTGTCGTTAATAGAACGAATCCGCCAGTCCAACCCATGAGAAATCGAGAGGCGTCGTAGCCGCTTGCTGCGATAATCCCCGCCATCGAAATAAAGGTCGCCGCCGACATCCAATCTGCTGCCGTGGCCATTCCATTGGCAAACGGGGAGACACCGCCACTCGCTACATAATATTCCTTAGTCGTGGCCGCGCGAGAGCGAACCGCAATCCCAATATAAAGAGCAAAAGAACCACCAATGAAAATATAATTCCATAAATCCTGACTCATTCTTCACCCTCCTGATCAAAACCAGATTTGCGATCGAGAGAGTTCATCAAGATCATGTAGAGAAACAGCAAAAGCAAAAAACCAATAATTGCCCCTTGCTGTGCCATCCAAAAACCAAACGGCGCACCTCCGATCGGTGGCAAAAACGCATCTAGATTCTCTCGGAACAGAACACCGCAACCGAGAGAAATGACAAACCAGATGGTGAGGATAAACAACACAATCTGAAGACTTTTCGTCCAGTAAACGTTTTGCCTTCCATTGCCTGGAGGAGATCCGTCGGGCTGGGAATTCATAGCGGTGACTTTATTTCAAAAGGTTGGAAAACAAGAATGACAAACAAATTCAGGCACGGTTAATTTGGAATAGCTTCACGTATAAGCAGGGCAGAGTCAAATCGTTATGGCTGATCTAGCAAAACTTGTGAAGGCAAATCAAGAATCTTTGACAATTCCTCTATCGCTTCCCATGTCTCTCCTACCAAACCAGGGTCTCGAAGGTCTTCCTGAGATAGGCTTTCTCGATAGTGGCGACACACCCATTCGGTTAACTTGCCGTAAAGCAACTCAGTCAAAATTACTCCCTGATGCATCGCCTCCTGCTGGCGAGCGTCGAGGACAACTCTCAAACGGAGACAAGCCGGTCCGCCCCCGTTATTCATTGATTGTCGCAGATCTAGAAAAATCACTTCGTCGATCCGGTTTTTGCTTGCCACAACTTTTCCGATGCACTCCCTCGCAGCTTGGTTCTCCTCGCATTCAACGGGGCAAATCAAACTCACACCTCCATCTTTCCGAGTGACCAACTGGCTGTTGAATAAATAACTCGAAACCGCATCTTGCAAAGACAATTCCGCTTCAGAGAATTCAATTATGCAAAGAGCGGTGCCAGTCAATCTTTCAAATTGCTTACTCAATTGACCAAGCAAATCTGATTGATTGAGAAACGCCTGACGATGACACAGTAATACATCTTCGTGGCCGACCGCGATGACATCGTTGTGAAAAACACCAGCATCGATGACCCTTGGGTTTTGCTGCCCAAAACAAATTTGGTCAGGTGACAGTTGGTGTCGGCGGGCAACTGTTTCGCTCGCCATCTGGGTTTGTCTGGCAGGAAACTTCTGAGGTGCCACACCAGCACCGTCTGACGGAAGGCCAAACACGAAAAACTCAAGCCCCGCATCCTGCCCAGGGGCAACAAAACGAGTGTGATTTGCGGCGCCTTCATCAGCAAACCAAGACTGAGCAGGAAGAGGTTGATGCACGCAAAACAATTCCTCAGAGTTAAAGATTGCCTTCAAATTACGAGCCGTCGAATTGGCTTCCATCGATCGATGGAGCGTGCTCTGTAAATTTGCAGGCGTTAAATGAAGTCGTCCATCACCGCAATCTGCCGAGGGTGAAACCGTCGCGGCATTAGCCGTCCACATACTTGAAGCTGAATAACAAACCGCCAACAATTCTGGCCGGCATTTAAACGCTTGGTCGATTACCTCTGCATCCATCCCACTGAAACCAAGCGACCTGAGTAATTCTAGACGCGGTCGGCGAAGCGGCGGAAGCAGGCACTGCCGACCCGTTAAATCAGCCACTCGTTTCATTTTCGCAAGCCCTTGAAGCGCAGCGGCTCTTGGATTTGCCACTTCGTGACCATGCAACTCAGAGGCGACGTTGCCAAACGAAAGACCCGCATAATTATGCGTCGGACCAATCAACCCATCAAAAAAATACTCCTGATTACTCATTCGCTTCAGTTCCGTTGGAGTTCGCCTGTTTCTTCATTTCAGGTTGGTAAGTCACCGTATCGGGAACCGTAATGCCTCCAGACACGATCGCTTGCAATGTCTCTTCTAGATCCCAATTCAGTTCAATCACATCCTCTTGCTCAACCATCAACATATATCCTGAGGTTGGCACCGGCGTGGTCGGCACATAAACACACAAGATAGTGCGTCCAGTACTAACATCAACACTTTCTCCGGTTACAAACGCGGGGGCTTTCATCCCTGGATGCGGGAAGGCTACTAAAACGACTCGCTTGAATTTCTCGGAATTGTTTTGTGAACTTGAAATCGCCTGAAAAACATTATTTACCGCGGAATAAATAGTACTCACCCCGGGGACGTTAAGCAAAATCCAATCAATCGAACTGTGTACGCGGGATCGAAAGAAAATTCCCGCGACAAACAAGATGGCAAGAACTGAAACGAATGCTGCCAATGAAAACAAAGAATCCAGCAGAAACGATGGCTCATCCCCGCTTGGCAACCAACTAGATTTAAGGTGGCTCGAAATTGGCCCCAAGGCGATGGAATAGAGCGTGTCGTAGAGCCATCTGATAATCGCAAAAGTGATAAACAGCGGCATTAAAACAAATAAACCAGCGATAATGCGATTTCGTATTGTTCGAATGTTACCCAATTCGTCGACCTTTCCGAAAACCTTAAGGCAATTGAAGCCTCGCTTAAATTGAAAAGCACCAGTCAATCTCAGTCACTCCAACCGCTTGCATTAGACCCAAACAAGTCATTGGCGAGGATACCGATTTGTAGCTTTTTTTCATCATTGCGGTCGGTTTGGCTCAATGCCAACTACCCACACCAGTCCTCAGGAATCAAACGCAAGCCAGCCACCTCAACACATAAAAAACTAAAAATTACATCGAGGGTTCATTCTCACTGCCATTCCGTAGAAAACTCAGCCTATTTTCTGCAGCTCAGCATCTCGCTCACGATAAAGTCTGAGGCTTTGCTTTGAATCTGCAATTTTTGGGTTTACAATGGGGAACGAAACCAAACCAAGAAACCTTCTCTAAACAAGTAGTTATGGAAAATCCTGAAGTGTCCGTTGGCATCGACCTCGGTACAACATTTTCAGCTGTCGCTCACCTTGATAGTGAAGGCAGACCTCTCACGATTATTAACAGTGAAGGGGAACTCACCACGCCAAGCGCTGTATTCTTTGACCACGACGCTGTGATTGTTGGCACAGAAGCGACGATTGCTGGCGAAAGCGACACTGATCGTCTTGCCAGAAATGCTAAACGAGACATGGGGGGGGCACGTTATCGGAAAAAAATCGGCGATTGTTTTCTTCCACCCGAGGTCATCCAATCTCTCATATTAAAGCGGCTTAAAAGCGACGCAGAATTAAAACTAGGTGAATTCCAAAAAGCGGTGATCACCGTGCCAGCCTACTTTAATGAACCCCGCCGCAAAGCCACACAAGATGCCGGTGAACTTGCCGGGATTGATGTGATTGACATCATTAACGAACCGACCGCTGCCGCCCTTGCGTATGGTGTGCAGCAAGGTTTTCTCAATGACCAAGGAGCTGCGAAGCAAGTCGAGAGAGTCTTGGTCTATGACCTTGGTGGAGGCACCTTTGATGTCACCTTAATGGAAATAAAAAATTCCCATTTCAGAACCATCGGCACAGCCGGAGACGTCTACCTTGGCGGAATTGATTGGGATCATCGGATTTTTGACTTTGCAATGAAAGAATTTGAAACGAAGCATCAAATATCTTTTGAAAACAACAACTCGCTCAAAGAAAAACTGATGAACCAGTGCATCAGAGCCAAAGCTTCACTCTCGGCTCGCTCTCAAACGATCATTCGAATCGAGCACAATGGGGAACGTCATAAAATCGAGATAACCAGAACGGACTTCGAGGACTTAACCAAAGACCTCCTCGAACGAACCAAACTGACGACCGAACGCTTGCTTCGCGATGCAAAAACAAAATGGTCGGCCGTGACCAAACTCTTGCTCGTGGGAGGCTCTACTCGAATGCCCATGGTCGGGAAAATGCTCGAAAAAACTTCTGGTTTGAAAGTCGATCGCACTCTCTCTCCAGATGAATGTGTCGCCCATGGAGCGGCAATCTATGCGGACATCCTCTTGAAGTATGGGCAGGATGCAGGGAGCGGCATCTCAATTAAAAATGTCAACTCCCACGATCTTGGAGTTCTGGGAATTGAATCTAAAACCCAGACCAAAAAACGACAAATAGTCATTCCGCGGAATCATAGTCTTCCAACAAAAGCCTCCCGCAAATTCCGAACTGCAAAAGACGGGCAGACGCAAATCATCGTAAGAGTCATCGAAGGAGGCACCGATACAGGCCAAGGGGCGACGATGATTGGTAAATGCATCGTCCAAGACTTGCCTCCCGACATAAAAAAAGGAACCGAAATCGTCGTCTCTTTTAACTACCTTAGTTCGGGAAGGATCGATGTCGTCGCTGAAATACCTGAACTCAACATTAGTGCAGACACGGCCATCAACCGCGCCGATGGCATGACCCGTGCAGACATCCTTTCGTGGAAAGAAAAACTCGCCTCAGGGGCCGACTTACTCGATTGGGAGGAATCCTCTGGAGTAGAATCTCCAACAACGCCACCTCCAATTGCCGCAACTCCAATTGCCGCAACTCCAATTGCCGCACCCGCACAACCCAACAACCCGAAACCACCACCGACCGCTATCGCCCCCGCAATTCGCCTCTCTGATCCAGTGAAACCCACCATCCCAGAAATAAAAATCACAAAACAAAAGCCCAATCGAAAAATCGACATTCCTTCGGAAGAAGAAATGTTTGTATTCGAAGAATCTTCACCAACCTCCACCCCCGGAGACTCGGCACTTGATTTCCTTAGCGACACCAACCAACCTTCCGCCGGCGGTTCCGAACTCGATGACTTTCTTTCCGACTTGGACATCGACTAACGACCCCCATCACACTTAAGCCGTTCGAATCACCTCGCCTATCCTAGACAAAACTCAGATAAAAACTCAAATGCCAATTGAATTTGATCCTTACGTAACATGGCTGGGAATTCAGAATATTGAACGACCATTGGATCACTATGCATTGCTTGGATTGCCTCGCTTCGAAAGTTCCAAAAAACTCATTGACCAGCATTCCGTCCAACGCATCGAATTACTTCAAGACATTGCGACCGGTAGCGAGCAGGTCGAACTGTCTCAAAAGATCTTGAACGAAATATCAGCCGCCAGAATCTGCCTGATGGATTCGCGAAAACGAGCCAAATACGACCTTCAGCTCAAAAAACAAATTGCTGGCTTCGATTCCGCTGTCAGCCGAATTGAACGCCTGTCCGCCTCCGAAGATTCCGCGAAGGGAAAAGAGTTACCAGTCCCCTCAGCAGCTCCAATTAGCCTGACAATTTCCACGGACCTAGAATCGAAAAAACGAAAATCTGGTGAAAACCCAATCCCTCGGATTAGCAAAAGGAAAAAGCCATGGGTTTTCCCGTTAGTAGCAATGGTCATCCCGCTCCTGATGGGGATTGGAGTTCTGATTGGAGTCTACATTTTTGTGACGCCACAACTACGCGAAGATTTTGACAAACTTAACTACGGCCGCAATAACGCAATTGAAACCACCCATGATGACAAATCACTTGGTGACCCATTAAAACTCAACCAAACGTCACCCCAGAAATCGACCTCGGGTAAGGCCTTCAAAAACACTTCAGCTCAAAAACTCATTCCCCCCCCCTCAAGCGGTAGCCTAATCGCCAGCTATTACGCCGACCCAACCATGGTTGATGGGATCAACTCCGAGTCACGAGAGGCACTCGACCCAGAAGAACAAAAGTGGACTTATAAAGGGAATCCCACCGACTTTAGCGAGCCAGTGCCTGCCGAAAACTCAAAGGCCATCGCCTGGAAGACTGGAGATAAAGAATTTGATGGAGTTGACTTTCACCAAGTCATTTCGGCGGATGATTTTGACCGGCTATACGAGAACGGTTGGAAGTTAACGGTCATCGCGAAATTGGTCACAGGTTCCTATCGTTTTCAGCTGATGCCCGATTCGAATTCAAACTATTGGAAGCGTGATAACAGTGAGAGTCCTAATGGGACATATTCAATTCACCTAAATAAATTAACAGATAAGAAAACGAGATTCTCTGTCGTAGGAAATGAAGAATCACAGATCACCATAAATGATCCCGGATTCGTGAAAATTGAATTGAAATGCCCCCCCAGGCAAGCCAATTGCACCTTCGAAGTATATTCAATCAATGATGGTCAAGTATCTGCAAACCCCATGGACACAAAAGAAAAACTCAAACCTGCCTTTCAAAAATGGAAGCGACCAATGTCTTCGCAGATTAGAATGCTTACCACCGGTCCGCGCAAGGGAGATCAAAAGGCTAAAAAGAAACCAAGAACCTCTCTAAGTGAAATCTGGATCCACAAGGTCGAACTAAAAGCATTAAAGTAACATCGAATTCGCCGCGATGTTCCGCTGCTCCAGCTAATTGCAATCGGCATTCGCAATCAAACCTCAATCACTCTGGTCAACAGCTCTCGAATCCCCCCGTCGATTGGGACTGAATCACCGCTGTCTCGGTTGATCAAAACGAAATGGAACAGCGATTTCAGCGCTACTTTTGATTCACTGTTCTTGTACATCAACTGCTCGACCTCGCCACTGGCCGACCCGAGTGTTTTCAGACAGGTCGTGACCTTCACCTGCTCACCTTCGAAAACAGGAATTCGAAACCGAATTCGCAGATCTACGATGATAAACCCCAGATTCCGTTCGGCGAGTTGTTTGACCAACCCAATGGACTCCGCGTATTGCCACCGAGCCTCTTCCAAGAGTTCCAAGTGCCGACTGTTGTTGACGTGACCAAAGCCGTCCGTGTGAAAGGTGCGTATCGAATAGTTGGTTTCATGAATCATGCTGCGAGTCTAACAAAACCAAGCCCCACGCCCAACATCTAGCAAACTTGGGATCGGAAAACACAAGACTTCGATTGCCAACCACGCACTGACTATCCAAATTAGCCTCAAGCTGATTTTAGAAATCCAAGAAACTAAAAATATTTGGTGTTGACCACGGAAACTTTGCCCGTAAACTGTCCCCGTCATGAGCTTATACAGGTCCCACAAATCGAATCTCTCAATTGACTTGGAGAGCGGTCAAAACCGCTTCAAGGTGGAGACCTATTGCGCACACATGCTGCACGTAAGCCAATCGATTTGCGATATTTCGCGTATTAGACGAAATCAACAATTCATGAGCGCGCTGCGTTAGAGATCGACACAATCGAACGATTCTAAAGCCCGTGCTCGGCAGCACGGGCTTTTTTTATAGGCTGGCAATTCATTGCCTTTTTGCGGATTCAACGATCATGTTCAAAGAGATACTCTCCGTTTCGCTCGTTTTATTTTCGGTTATCGACATCCTTGGGTCGCTCCCTGTCGTCGTCGATATCAAAAATCGAGCTGGCAATTTGCAGGCCGTCAAAACAACACTCGCAGCCGGTCTGCTGATGTTGCTATTTCTCGTCATCGGAGACTCAATCCTCCATCTGCTCGGAACGGATGTGAACTCATTTGCAGTCGCAGGCGCAATCGTAATCCTGCTCATTGGACTCGAAATGGTACTCGGCATTCACTTATTTAAACAAAACCCCGATGAGACAGATACGACTTCCATCGTACCTCTTGCATTCCCTTTAATTGCCGGAGCAGGCACTCTGACGACAATCCTCTCCCTGAAATCGGAATTTAGCCAATGGAGCATTACAGCCGGAATCGTCATCAACTTAGCGATCGTTTACGGCGTCCTGAAGTCCTGCGGTTGGATCGAGCGTCGATTAGGGCACGGAGGCCTATCGGTGTTAAGAAAAGTCTTTGGAATTGTTCTTCTCTCAATTGCTGTCCGGCTTCTTAGGACAAACTTGTTAGAACAAATTTAGACTCAAACCAATGCGACTGGACTCATTCACCCTTTTCATTTTTCACTTTTGAGGTGTCGTTGGTTTGACTTTTAACAAATCACCAATCGAACTTGCAGGATTCGAAGGGCTCAATGATGCAAAATCAAGATCTGGACGAATGCCGTTGATCACTGACTCGGGAACGACATAAACCCACTCTGCGTAAAAGCGGTTAAACGCGGAAGCGCGAAGATTAGCGGCCTTGAGTGCATTCGTGCGATCAGCGACCTTCTTCAAATATTCCTTGTTGACTTGCGCATCGACCTCAGAACCATCGTCACTCGTCGGCTTCTTAGGCATCGGAAAGACGGAGGCATCAACCTCAGCACTGAACAGGACGTGGTAGCTTAATCGTAAATCTTCTTCCGAAGATCTACGGGCAAGCCCTCCGATGTACATCGTCACCTTAAGGCCGTCTTTCGTCGTCACCGAAACCTCTCCACCCGATGACTTGAATAAATAAACACCATTGGCAAAACCGACTTTATAAAACCCCAAGTTCTCTAATGATTTAAGGACAGCTGTATCCAAATCCGCCGCTGGGGCTTCGAACAGTTTTTGCATTTCATTATTTTTTCTAAGGACATCAGAAAAATTAATATTTAGCAGTTGTCGAAAAACAGATTGAGCCTGCCCCCGCATCTTCGTAGAAATTTGACTGGGCTGCCACTCTTTCCCCTTCGCGAGTTCGAGCTTCACCAAACTGCCCCCTGCCTGGCCGACGTTTAACGTTGCTCGGTAATTCAGCGTCTCAGACGCGACACCTTCGTTGGGCAACAGCCGATAATCTGTCACCTGTATTTTTTCGATCGGAACATTCGCTAATTGAAACAGATTGGGATCGACCCACTTCTCAAACTCAGTTGCCAAAGCATTCGGATCAAAATCGACAACATACACACTCGGTTGCCCCGGCACACGCACGAACCGCTTTTTCCCACTCGGATCATCTTTGAGCTTTGCCCCAACAATCAGCTTACCCAATGGCTTTCCGTTGCGATCTTCCAAGACGATTTTGGTCCCAAGTCCAGAACGGTTGGGTTGAGTCGGATGATCCTCTGGATCGACGACTCCGTATTCGAAATGGTCCTGTTGGTCTTCCGTCTTTTCCTCGAGAACGAGAATTTCGGTAAGTGAATTTGCAGCGGCTGAAACCTGCCCTGCATTGGACGCAACATATTTTCGATTCTGCAACAAAACCCATTGTTCACCATCTCTCTCGAGCTGGATTTTCTCAATCTCATTTTTATCGGTATTAAATTTTTCAATTTCGATCGATCGCACTGCCGTCGTATCGTAGGACTCGAACAATGGCTCTCCCACCATTTCACTCTCGACCACTTGCTCTGGCCAAGGGTAAAAGGATGCGGCAATGCCGGACGAGACAACCGCAAGGAGGACCATAAATAGCGTTTTAAAACTGGGATTGTTCATAGGAAAAATTCAGATTGAAGCTTTATACAAAAAATCAAAAAACAATTCGCTTTACGACTAAGGAACTACTTGAGACGACGGGCTTTGGAAATACCCTCTCGCTCCCGAAGTCGACGTCGCGTAAACACAATCAAACCGACTAACATGGGTGGTATCGGAGGGAGAATAACTGCCGCTAACTTAAATTGCCGTTGAATTTCTTGAATCTCCAGCTCGGCCTCAAGATCGATCCGACGCTTTTTATCACTTCTCTCATTTTCAAATTCCAACTGTTTGTTCTTATACTTCTCCTGCAAATCACGAACCTGTTGTTCGAGTAGACGTTGTTTTGCAGCCAGTTTTTCCGCATCGTAATATTGATTACTGTTCTTTTTACGAAGCTCTTTTTGGATTTCGTTTTCCGTTGGCTTTAGCTTTGCCTTGATATCATTCTCAGCTTTTTTCATGTTCGTGGTGTATTCAATTTGCAACTGCTGGTCCAAATCAAAAACCCGTTGCATCGCGGATTCGTAGGTCTTTTCGACGACGGCAAGCGTAACGTGATCAACTCTTCGATTCCTAAGCCCGAGATAAATCTGCTCGTCAGCAAGGGCATCGATTACATTCAAAACGAAACTCATATTTTGATACCGATACTCAACGCCATCGACAATTGGTGTCTCTCTCATCGAAACGTAGAAATCACTCAGAGTATCAATATCAGCAACGTAAATCACATCCGTTTTTTGCTTTGAGGCGACACGGGCCGCCTCCTTGGTTGGGATGCCTTTGTCCACTTCGTTTCCATGGATGTAAGCTGCTAACGTGAACTGGCGATTCGCAGAACCAAACTGATCATTCTGCCGCTGGATGACATTCGAAACCTTTACTCTTCCTGCAAGATTGGTTTCAACCAGTTTCTCAAATTCCAATTTGGCATTCGGAGTTGGCTGGATGTAACCAGAATACTGAAAATAAAGTTCATTAACGCCACTGGTTGCCGGATGCTCAGGAGAAAAATACCCTTGCCCATCGGAGACAATCAGCCGTTCCCTTTGATTAAGAACGCTATTCCTTGGGTACGGATTATTCGAAGACATCTGCCAAACGATAAACGCATCTTTTTCTGCCACTCTTTGATTGGGATTCGCTGTCGAAGGCCTAGCGATTGGCTTGTGATCAACATCGAGATCGATTGCATCCCACAGCTCTTGTATTACGGCCTTCCCCCCTCCGTTGCGTTCAAAAAGCCGCGGCATATAGGTCGGTGGGATGTAATTAAAGTTCTCGGGGAAGGGCAGGGGATCTTCAAAAATCGCAACTGGCTGACCAAGCTGAATTGCATTGATGATGTTATCCATTTCTGCCGGGGTTGTTTGCGACGGTTGAACCAAGAGCAAGACATCGTAACGCCGTTTGATTGGATTTCCCTTTTCATCTTCAATCCACATCGAAATCGGCGTAGACGCGTCAACCTGCTCTACATTGTATTGCTTCTCAATTTCAGTCAGTAATCGCAAACGAGGAATACGCGCTAACTCCTGGCCCGCATTGACCGTTGCTCCCATGATCATCGCGTCCGTCTGAACAATTCCAATCGTTTTTCGCTTCGTCTGCGAGACGGTATTTATCGAACGCATCAACTCATACTCAACCGGAATACCATACGGCATAAAAGGAAGCACGATCCGCTCAAGTCCACTGGAAAAAGCCACTCCGAGAATCACGTCCTCTTCTCGCAACGCCCCCCTTGATTGACTCATGACTTTGACCGGGCGGATCCCATATTTCTTTTCAGCCAGGATCGCTTCTTCACTGAACGGTTCGACGCCTTGATGCAAGTTCACTTGAATGCGACTTCCCCCAAGGACATCAAATTCACGTAACAAATTCACAAGATCATATTTGATTTTCACATACTCACTTGGCACGCTCGCCCCAACATAAGCTTCAATTTTGATCGGAGGCTTATCCTCATTCCCCTCAGCCGATAATGACTCTAGAAGTTCAGTGGTAACAGACGCGAGGGTGCTTACCTTCGCATCAGAAATGTCGACGCGGAGTCGATTAAGCGGACTGTATTGAACAATGATAACCGCTGCGACCACTGTGACTGCCAAGCAACCCGCCCGCACAAGATAATGCCACAAATAGGACGTGCCATCGCGACCGCCTAGCCAATGCCGCCTGCCAATTAAGATCAAACTGAGGTAAACACCAACGACAATGATGCCAATGAAATAACAAATCGAAGGGGCGCTTATTAACCCGCGACCAAAAGGTTCAAACCGCTGCAACAACGACCATTCAAACAAACGCTGAATCCAAGCTGAATTTGAAAAAATCACATCAGCGTTAGAAAAGAAAGCCAAGGGAGCATTCAGTGCAGCGCCAAAAATAAACCCAACGGTCAGGTTACTGGTTAAAAACGAGGCCACCATTCCAAGGGCAATCATTGAAACCCCCATGAACCAGTATCCGAGGTAAGTTGAGAACAGCAATAAGTTGTCCAACTGACCTCCAGTCATTGCCAACAACACTGCGTAATTTGATAGTTGGGAAAACAACAGGGACACTGTAAACACGAGCACTGCAGCAAAGTACTTTCCGATCACAATATCGAAGTCCTTAGCGGGCAACGTCAGCAGCAATTCATCAGTTCCATGACGTTTTTCTTCAGCCCAGATGCTCATGGTGATCGCTGGAATAAAGATCAACATGATGTAAGGCAAATATGTATTTAGCTGATCGAAATTTGCCAAGTTTGTCGTAAAAAACTCATGGGGCCAGAAAGCCGCAAATGATGTCAACAAAACAAATAGGCACAGGAATACGTAACCGGTGGGATTGCTAAAATACCCAATAAAGTTTCGTTTCATGACAGCAAAGGCCGCCTGACGCCAAATCCCTAAGGGCAGCATCAACAGCACCAGAACTACTAAAAACATCATGTCGACGATTAACATGAAAACAAACTCAGTGACTTGAGTTAGCTGAAGGCTCGCCTGAGCGATATGAAGGCTCGTGTCCATAAAAAATCCGCTATTCTATATTGCATCAATAGTTTGTTGTCAAAAATTCAACGCGTGACACGTTTCAATCTTCATCAATCTCATTGTCAAGTTTCACGCCGGTCTCAGCATCGTGACCAGTTAGATTCGCGAACACCGCATCCAACCCTTGGTGCGTCGGATCAATATCTTCTAATTTCCCATCATAGACTTTTCGCCCCTCGTTGATCATCACGACGCGATCAGCCATCGCTTCGACCTCCTGAAGGATATGAGTGGATAGCAAGATCGTTTTTTCCTGGCCCAGTCGTTTCATGGTCTGCCGAACACCGCGAATCTGATTCGGATCCAATCCAGAGGTCGGTTCGTCCAGAATCAAAACATCCGGTTCATGAATCAACGCCTGAGCCATCCCAACTCGCTGCCGATAGCCCTTGGACAGTTTGTTAATCGGCTTATAAATCACACTGCTGAGCGCACAAAGATCAACCGCTTTTTCAATCCGGTAACGCTTGGTCGCTTTATTCATCCCGCGAGCTTCGGCAAAAAAATCAAGCAGGCTGTAGGGCGTCATCTCTGGATACAAAGGACCTGTTTCAGGCAAATAACCCAACTTCCGAGACCCCGCGAGACGATCTGTGTTCATATCGAAACCAGCGATCCTGGCAACGCCTTGAGACGGTGACAAATAACCAGTCAAAATTTTCATTGTGGTACTCTTCCCAGCACCATTGGGGCCAAGAAACGCGACCACCTCTCCCTTGAATACTTTAAAAGAGACCTCACGGGTCGCAGCGAAAATCCCGTAAAACTTAGACAACCCGTCCGCTTCAATCATGGGTGTCTGCTGAACAGATTCTTCAACCACTGTCTCGGTTTCCGTTGCCATCATTTTGCTCTACTGTTTAATTCGCATATTCTGGAAGATTGGGCCGTCAAATAAAACAACCTTAGGGCGATTAACCAACACCCACATCGGTAGAAGCATCCCTCATACCGAATTACCGCTTACCTGTTTTCAATCGGCTATTTTGGTTCGAACAATCGGGCTTGTCGAGCGTCTCTGGACACCTTTGAAAAACCGTTCAATTCCGACCACGTTTCGGTGGGTTGTAGCGAACGTAACGCCCCCAATACGCACCAAAAAAGACAGGCAACTACCTTGTTTGCTACGCTTTCGGCAAATAAACGGTTCAAAAGAGCAATTCCCGTAAAAACAGACACGGTCGAGAATCGAGCTGACTGATTCAAGGAATCAGAGTCTATCCAGCCATTGCCTCGTCAAACGCCCCATTTCCTCAAAAACATCTTCTTCAGATCGACGGGATCGCTTCGATACACGGTATCCATGATCAACAGAATCCAAAGTGTGAATTGTCGCCGATTGGCGAATCTGCTGATGAATGGGCTTGAATAACTCAGCGGTAAACAAAGAATCCTTGGAGCCCGTGAAAAAGAGAAGCGGCGCTTTTATCTCCGGTAAATGCTGAGCTCGCTCATTACTCGGCTTTCCTCGCGGATGCAGAGGGAATGCACAAAAAACGAACCCTTTAACATTACATAGCCGGCCTTGGGATGCCGCGATCGAAGTCATTCTACCCCCGAAAGAATGGCCTCCTGCAATTATCGGTAACTCAGGCTCAAGAATACCAGCCAACTCCACTGCACGCTCGACAGTTGACAACGAGACTTCCAGTGAATCACGACCTCCCCCTCGTTCCCGAAAAGGAAATTGGTATCGCAATGTGGCAATCCGCTCCCCATGCATCGCTTCAGCAATTCGCTGCATGTTTTGATGGTACATCCCAGCGCCCGCACCATGTGCGAGGACCAGCAGTTCGGTCGCTCCTTGGGGAACTTCCAACACAGACGACACGTCCGGCTTATCTCGGTGAGCGGAAAACAACAGCTCTTTCGTTTTCATTGATCTCTATCCAAACGACCCGCCAGGTATCGACATTACAGGATCAAAGAATTGAGTTATCTCAATTCTTAGTCGACGAGACATTCCCAACCACACTAATTATCATTAGCACGGTTGAGATCTCGCATGAATGAATTGAAGTCGGGCACACGCTCCGCAGGAGGGCGATTCACTGCACTGTCTTGCCCCAAGCCTTCTGCAGATTCATCCACTGTCTTTGTTTTTCGGCTTTCACTTTTTGGACGTAGCCCAAGACTTCGAAGCGATTTCTCATACTTCTTCTTCGACTCGGGCGTCCCCGTATCGGCAGCATCTTTCATTTCCTCCCATCGACGAAGGAAATTTTCTAAATCTGCTTTTGTCCAATTCATCTTTTCAAGTAACTCAGGATCTGGATCGTACCGCTGATCGGACAGCTTTTTCAGCACCATGTCAGTTGCCTTCTTAGCATGGTCGAAGTTTGTCTTATCACGCTCAAGCAACTCGCCTTGAGGAGTCCCCCCTCCAGCGCCAGTCCCCATCGCACTTGAATTCTGACCGCCGCCACCCGGCGCGGACGGACTAGACTCGCCCGAAGGAGATCCGTCAGCTTGGCTGCTGGACATTTCACTTCCACTAGAACTTGGTTGACCACCTTCGCCGTTCTGACCTTCGCCATTCTGACCTTCGCCGTTCTGACCCTCGCCATTCTGACCCTCGCCGTTCTGACCCTCGCCGTTCTGACCCTCGCCGTTCTGACCCTCGCCATTCTGACCTTCGCCATTCTGACCCTCGCCATTCTGACCCTCGCCATTCTGACCTTCGCCGTTCTGACCTTCGCCGTTCTGGCCCTCGCCGTTCTGGCCTTCGCCATCCGGGTTCTTC
>CALKCK010000016.1 GCA_938083195.1 uncultured Pirellulaceae bacterium
GGAACTTCGCTATGCTCACAACGCGGGAATTGATTTCTTCGTCTATCACGGACCGGCGCGGAAGCTTTACGCTAACGGCTGGGAGCTCAGGAACAATTTCGATTGCCACCTCTCCAGCAAGATACCAGAGGCCAAAAAAGTAAACTTCACTTGGGCTTTGTATGCGCACCGAGCCATTCGCTACACACGAAGCAAAGTGGCCACCATGATGGATGAGACGATTGAGTACATCACGATGCCGAACTGGCAGACAGTGATGGACGGTCGCCCCTTGATCGTCGTCTACCATCCCGAAAGATTCCGAGCGGCCCTGCAGGTCGCCCAGGGCAAAGAGCATATGACCGGCGCCGGATTCGTGGAGTATATCAGGGCGCGGGTGGACGCCGCAGGTTTGAAGAACCCTTACATCGTTGGTTGTATGGAGCCGAGAGATAGTTTCATGCATGCCGAAACACTGAAGGAAGAGGGCTACGATGCATTCATGGACTACGAGGGAGCCTATGGGGGAGCGGTTGCCAAAAGAGACGAAGCGCCAACCTATGCATCGGCCACCGAGGAGATCCTCAAGACCTGCGAGCAAGAGTATCTGAACCGTGGTCTCCCGTTTCTTCCTCCCTGTCCCAGCATGCACTATCGGTGGCCCCACGCCTTCGATCGCAAGGGACAAGCCATAGAAGAATTGCATCACTTCCAGTGGCCGAAGGAAGGCGACCTTGAGGCCCGAGTCGAAGCCGTTCTTGATTTCGTGGCAACCCACCCCGAGGACTGCGAGGCGCAGACTGTGATCATGTATTCATGGAATGAACACTCCGGGGGCGGCGGCATTTGCCCGACCATGGGCAAGTCGCCCGAGTACGAACCTGAGACGCAATGGCTCGATGAAGTGGCCGAGGCGCTGGCGACGTGGAAGTATCCCCCAAAGGACAATCCAAAAGACGACGATAAAAAAGATGACGACAAAGAGCTTTCTTTCTATGAAAAAATGAAAGAACCGCCGCCTCCTGCGGATGCGGATAAGGTTCATGGGAAAGACCTACCCGCTCCCACACATGCCGTTGGCGCGAATACGTCGGCGCAGAAGCGTCCGAATATCATTTTCATCCTGTCGGATGACGTATCGCCGAGGGATTATGCCCTGTATGGCGGCAAGACGGTCTCGCCAGTTTTGGAAAAACTGGCTACGGAGGGCCTTTACTTCAAAACGGCTTGGGCCACGCCGCGCTGCGTGCCTACTCGCGCTATGTTGCTGAGCGGCAAGTATCCCTTTCGCACGGGCGTGTATGAGAATCAAATCAATCCGCGGGGCGAAGACAATCGCATCAAGCCGATGGGGGAGCGGTTTCCCAATACGCTCGGTTCGTTGATGACTGCGAATGGATACAGAACGGCGATGGTGGGGAAACTCCAGACGGGGGACGTGAAGAGCTACGGCTTTCAACGTTGGTGCACGGTGAATCACGGCCGTATCTTCGACATGAAGCATTCCGATAACGACGAGGACGGGAAGCAGGTCGTCCAGCCGAATGTGCACAGTACTGACGCCCTTTTCGATTACCTGCATCGCTTCACGGCGGAAGAAGCGGAAGATCCCTGGTTCGTCTACATGCCCCTCAATTTGCCGCACTCGGTGCGTAATCCGGACAACCCGGCTAAGTGGGGACCGCCGGTGGTGCCGGAGCTGGATGAAAACTGGCAGAAGACCGGCAAGATGGTGCAGAATGATTTCGAGGCCAGTTTGCGGTACCTCGACTACAAGATCGGCGGTTTCGTCGCGCACCTGAAGGCGACGGGACAGCTCGAAAATACGATCATCATGTACGCGGGCGACAACGGGACGCACCGTTACGGCAAGTCGAATCCCGACTCTGAAAAAGGCCCGCGGGTTCCCTTTGTCGTTTATGCTCCGGGAATCTTAGGGCCGATGGGCGCATGCGATGAACTCGTAGACTTTACGGATGTGATTCCTACATGCGTGGAGTTGGCAGGCGGTGCTTTGCCGAAAGGCGATTTCTTCGATGGTCGTAGTTTTGCGCCTTTGATTCGCGGAGAGTCTTTTGAGGGACGGGAATGGATCTTTTCCCAGTGGTTTGGCCTTCGTTTCTTGCGAACGAGGCATCACCTCATCGACGGCCGCGGTCGTTTTTATCATACGGGAGACAACCGCAATGAATGGGTCGAAGGAGCGTATCGGGATATAACGGAATCGCGCGACGAGCGAGTGATTGCGATGAGGAAGCGTTTGGAGCGCATCCTGGAAAAGATGCCGGCCCCTGATTACGGCGATCCCGAGCTCGCGGGCCAATGGAAGAAGCATTGGATCGATACTAGAAAATTTGTGGAACCGTATCGACCGCCGTATTTGAAATAGCTATCTGTGCGAGCTCGGGAAGTTTGATAGCGTCAACGAATTCACAGGGCACATCTTCACAGGGCACATCGATCCACGCACCCATCAACAAGAGCGACCATCGCCACTGATGCGGACAAAGTGACAAAAGACGACGATAAAAAAAGATGACGACAAAGAGGTTTCTTTCTATGAAAAATGAAAAAAGCTAAATTGAAAAAAATGAAAGAACCGCCCGTGGGGTGAAAAAACTCAGCCGACGCTCAAACACAGTAAAAAACAGGCATCCCAAGACTCGCCAGGCAAAAATCTCAGCCAGCGGGCAAATCGACGCGAACTTGAGAGAAGAAATTGAAAGAGATCGCGGGACTCACGGCGCAACCGAGTGCCGCGATTTTGAGCCTTTTGCCGAGTTGAGCCCCTCAGGAATTCTGCACAGTCGAGCAAGTGAGTCCCGTGGTTGAGCTCATTAACGAATTTTCGAAATAACAATATTCGCCTGTTATCCGCAGGAAAACAGCAAAGTCCGCCAGCTTTCGCTGACGGGCTTTTTGGAAACGTGGTCAGGTTGCGAGTCCTAACCAAAAACTGAAGTGGAGGCGGCGGGGATCGAACCCGCGTCCCGCGATGAATCCGCTATATCCTCTACGTGTGTAGTCGTCGATTTAAATTTCGTTCGAACCACCGGGCAACGACACCCTGAAATTCAAACTAGTCTGAAACTTAATTTAACAATCCGCGTGTCAAACATGACTGATTGCGATCTGGAATTGGTGACCAGCAGTCTAGGCTCTCCAGCAAAACCTATCAGCCGGGGCAGCCTATTTCTAGGCAGCCATTGCGAAAGAGTTATCTTCTGCAAATAAAAGTTTTGGTCAGATTTTTACGTAGCCCTCTGACCAGCTACGACACGCCAACACAACTTCAAGCAATCCGGTCGATTCCAATTCGCCCCCTAAAAAACAAACATTATTTACGACTTTCCAAAGAAAGTATCTCCCCAATATTATTCGAACGACCGGATTTCAATCATCACAACAATTCGAATAATTCAGTGGGTTAACCCATTGCCGCAAAATTGGAATCCAGAGAATCCAACCAAACCCCATGAGTCAACCAATTCCTACCTTAACACTTACGGCCTGAATGACCAAACGGTTCGTTTCAACCGATAACCGAGGCTACTCGTCGGTTACGCAGCCCTCGGATGCTGACTTGACGTTCTTGATGTATTTGTAAAGCGTCCCTTTGGTGGCTTTCAGGGCCGGTGCCGACCACTGGGCTCGCCGCGCTTCCATTTCCTCATCGCTGATCGCAACATCAATGCTGTTTTGATCGGAGTCAATCGTAATCGAATCCCCGTTTTTGACGAGCGCTAACGGACCGCCGTCCTGAGCTTCCGGGGTGATATGGCCAACAATGAATCCGTGAGATCCTCCTGAAAACCGACCGTCGGTCAGCAGCGCCACATCGGCTCCCAAACCAGCACCCATAATTGCCGAGGTGGGAGTCAACATCTCAGGCATCCCCGGGCCACCCTTAGGACCTTCAAAACGAATGATGACAACATCGCCTCGATTGATCTGTTTGGCCTCCAGTGCCGCGACCATCTCTTCTTCGGAATCAAAGACATTAGCGATGCCCTTAAATACAGATCCTTCTTTCCCGGTAATTTTTGCGACCGCTCCATCGGGAGCCAGGTTGCCTCGCAAAATCTGAATGTGCCCCGTAGCTTTAATGGGATCGCTCAAAGGCCGAATCACTTCTTGGCCTGACTCTAGATCAGGCAATTCAGCGACATTTTCAGCCAACGTTTTTCCAGTGACAGTTAGGCATTCTCCGCTGAGCATGCCTTCGCCCAGCAAGAATTTCATAACCGCAGGAGTGCCTCCCACGGCGTGCAAGTCTTCCTGCACAAAACGACCACTCGGTTTCAAATCTGCCAAAAATGGGACTCGATCGCTAATCGTTTGAAAATCATCAAGCGTCAACGGAACGTCAACCGACCGCGCCATGGCGATCAAATGCAGAACGGCATTGGTCGATCCACCAAGAGCCATGATGACGACCATTGCATTTTCAAATGCTTCCCGCGTCATGATGTCCTTCGGTTTGATATCCTTTTCCAACAAATTTAAAATCGCCGCCCCGGCAGAATGGCACTCGCTAATTTTATCTGGATCTTCCGCAGGGATAGAAGCACTAAATGGCAATGACATCCCCAGTGCCTCAATCGCACTGGCCATCGTGTTTGCCGTATACATGCCGCCACAGGCGCCCGCTCCCGGGCATGATTTTTTTACAATTTCCTGACGAGTCTCATCGTCGATTTTTCCAGCAACAAACTCGCCAAAGCACTGAAACGCGGAGACGATATCGAGTTTTCGTTTCCCCATAATTCCCGCGCGGATGGTTCCTCCATAGACCATTAAAGAGGGACGGTTTAGCCGGCCCATGGCAATCAGACACCCGGGCATATTCTTGTCACACCCAGGGAGTGCGATACACGCGTCGTACCACTGCGCACTCATGATCGTTTCAATCGAATCGGCAATGATATCGCGGGACTGCAGGGAATAACTCATCCCATCGGTTCCCATCGAAATGCCGTCACTCACGCCGATCGTATTGAAACGCATCCCTACCATGCCACATTCCACAACGCCTTGCTTCACCTCCGCCGCCAGTTTATCGAGATGCATGTTGCAAGTATTGCCCTCATACCAAACGCTCCCAATTCCGATCTGGGGCTTGTTCATATCTTCCGAGGTCATCCCGGTCCCATAGAGCATTGCCTGCGAGGCGCCTTGAACTTTGGGCTGAGTGATTCGACTACTGTATTTATTAAGTTGGCTCGACATAAATGATTTCAACGAAATTGGATTTGTTAAGGCTAACAGCATCTCAAATGAGCGCGGGTTTTCAATCGAATAACAAGCTATTTTGGGATTTTAAAATTGGATTCCACCCAACGGCATAAACACACCGCTTAACCCGTCCCAATGGCGACGGGTCTCCCAATGCTCATAAAAAAAAACCTCAAGCGATTAAACCTGAGGTTATGGATTTTAAATTAAGCCGAATACCGTTTTAAGAGGTAGCAGCAGGGGCCGACGGAGCGGCTTCGTCTGAATCACCTGACTTGGAATCGGCTTCCGCTGCAGCATCCTCAGCCGCTTTGACTTCTGCCGCTTTGATTTCAGCAGGATGCTCACCGGCGACCAGCAAATCAATTTGCTTGGTGATGCTTCCAACGATTGAATCTCGAGTACCCGCAGTAAATGTTCCTAAGTCTGTGGAGATAGACATCGGTACTTCAACGCCAGCTTCCGAAAGTGCCCGGCAAAGCTTTACCGAGAAGGAATCGAGGCTGTCACCAGGTAACGCTGAGCGATCGGAATCTTTCAAAGCCGCCATGTCGGCACCTTCGGCAATGTCTGCCAAACGGACTTCCGATACGACATCCGACAACCCAGCTCCGACAAGATGCTCAACGGTGCCACCACCAGCGGCCCACTGAAATGCATCAACGCAAACGCCTACGTTTGGTTGACCGACTGCTTTGACGAGCGTCAACAATTCTTCTGCCGTTTGAATAAATTTGAATTCGCCGTCAGGCACTTCCGAATCAGTGCCGCGAAGCCACAACCCGATGTTCAATGAAGACTCGGTGCACTTCTCACTCAATTCCTGAAGTCGTTGCTGATATTTCTCAAAACATTCCTGGAATGAATATAGACCGTTACTCGACGCCACACTGACATAACAACCCTTGGCGTTAAGCGTCGTAGCCAAGTCAAGAATCGTGTCCAGTTTTTCCATCGCCGTGTTGTAATCGTCATCCGATGCACCAAGATCGACTGGCAACTCAAAGGTGCCCATATCAATTTTCGCACTCTGCAAGAACTGACAAGCAAATTGTTTACCCAGAGTGTCATGGCGTCCGACAAGGTCAACCATGTCGACTTCAACCCCGTGGAAACCGTGGGTCAAGGCTAATTCAATTAGCTCATTTTGTTTTCCAGCAACACCGAGACCACCACTGTTTAGAATTTTATACACTTGCAAATTTTCTCCCTAGGGACTTGGGCTGGCTGACAAAAATGAGCCAACGTAGTCATTAACTTTTGTTTTTCAGTATCTTTAAAACTCAATGCAAGGCCACCACATCGAACACTCGATGTGTCGGAATCAACGAGAACCTCCCAAAGACAACAAAACGGTCGCCCTCCGAAGTCGGGAACCGCTCGTCCGTGGGGAATTGAGCTATATAAGTCAAATTTACGAAAGAGGCCAAATTAGACCGTCTCACGGGGCAGATTATGACAGATTCCCCTAATTTATCATAGGGCTACGGGTTTCAGCTGATTTCCCACAAGAAACGAGTCCTTGCAGACTCCAAGCCGCGACAAAACGGCTCAACATTCGTTTTAACCACCCTTTGCCCAATGTATTTCCAACAGACACCCATCCGAGTAGCTCAAACCAAGCTCGACTTTGTAAAGCCGCGAAAACATGGCTCTCTACCGAAACCATCAATCAACCACACCAAGAATGACCGCTCAATGGACGCTTCCTAACCAACCACCATCGGTTGTTGGCATCCAATTCCAATGATCATCACAGCACCTCCGGCTGAGATTGTTACCTACAGCCAAGCCGAATCTTGATTCGGAGGAAAGTCAAAGTTTAACGACTAGGTAGCTAATTCTTAGAGCCTCATTCAGATCCCGTTAAGCTGTAACAAATATGAGGATCAATCTGCCCGCACATTCGCAAAAAAACGTGTTATCTGCACAACGCGAGCAAGAGGCAGAATGAGAATTGACGATGCTTTGGAGAGAAACACAGCGCTGAGTGCATTCGAATTGAGAGGTTCGGTCTACGACCCTCGCTATCACGATTCGCTCGAAACAAGAACTGTTCTCTTGAGGTTTGAAATGTCGCGTGAGCTAAAGAATTACATTGCCATAGGCATCGGCGTCGCCGTTGTGACGAGTTTCGCGATTCAGTCGTTTTCGCCAGAAATGAAGACAGCGGTTACGTTTCAGACGGAAGCAGAAGATTTCAAATCGATCTCTTCATTTGAAAACTCGCGTCCACTCTTAAATCCTCCCCTGACCGCAAGCCCACTCGCGGAATTGAAAAAGACAACTCAGACCTCTAGCAAACAACCGTCGGCGCTGGAAAAAGCAAAAACGGCCAGAGCAACCGCAGAAGCCAAGCCCAAGCGACCAACGACGACGAAGGTCCCGAGAGAAACTTTCTCGTCGCTGCCGAATGTAACTGCCATCCCTGCAGCCACGACGCCACCTTTGGTTGAGACTACCCAACCACTGAAGTCAACGATTAAAAACGTGGCCGGCATCGAACCAGTCGTTCAAGCAACCCTGAAAAAACAGGTCCAAAAGGCAACTGAAGCTAACACCCAACCCTCCCGTCAAAACAAGACCGCGTTTAATAAGTATGGCACCAACCAACGACAAACTATCGTTCGCCAAGCCAGCAATGAAGTTAGCGCACCGGCACCTCGAACGGCCGCACCGATTCGCCTCCCGCTTCCCGAGCAAATCGCTCACCAAGCCGTGCATCATATTGAATATGGAAAGGCACTCTCACGACGTGGATCTTTCTTTTCAGCCCAACAAGAATTTTATGCCGCACTTCGTATTATTGCGATTTCAAACGATTCACAAACCAGCACAAATCATTACAGTCAGGCCCTCGCCGAAGCCGCCGTGGCAATGAAAGAAGCTCAAGACTTTGTTAGAACCGAATTGGAATCAGAAGCATTCCTAAGTGTCGCCTCGACAGTTGAAACCCACCAAAGCAAAATCATCAATCAAGCTGAGTTGGACCAGACTTCACCGCGACAAGCCGTCCAACAGTATTTCCAGTTCGCCCAGAATCGTCTCGACCAAGCGGGAGGACGAAATGTAGTTTCAGCAGAAGCCTTCTGTTGTCTGGGGAAATTACATACCTCCATGAAGCAATCTGAAGCTTCACCCCGCGGTATGGACGTTGCAAAAGCGATCGCGTTTCACCGAGCAGCACTGTTAAGTGACCCCAACAATTCAAGAAGCGCAAATGAACTGGGCGTCCTGATGGCTAAAATCGGACAACTTGATTCAGCGGTAACTCTTTTCCAACAAAGTTTGATGAAAAACCAGACGCCGCAAACATGGAAAAATTTAGCAAAAACGCACCAACAGAAGGGCGAATTCGAATTGGCAAAAGCCGCAGAAGACCAGTACCTCGCACTCATGCAGGCTCCGCTCGGCAACAATCAATCGTCTATCCGCTGGGTTGACCAAGGTTGGTTTAACCAAAACCAAACCAACCAATTCAGCCAAGTTAACCCCACCAGAAATGCAACTGACCGCAACAACAAAAATCAGCCCGCCGCAGTTTCAGCTGACCAACGTGACTCCATTCCGGGCAAAACGTTGACTGACCGAATTAAAGAGTTCTTTTAATCAAGGGCTTCGACTGTTGCTTTATCCCGCTGGCGAAATTTCAAAACACACAGGAATCAGTGAATCATGAGACTCACGACATCAATCAAATCAAGCGTCCTGGGATGTTTAGTGGTTGCCGCTGCATGGTTGAGCTTCACCAACCAGGACACGCCCTCGGAATTGGAAATTAGCCATTTCCAATTAACTCCCGCCGTCGCGGACACGAGCACTTTCGAAGACGGTCAAATCCAACTCTGCCAAGGTTATGACACCAATAACCCCGGACAGGTAGCTCGCCCGAGCATTGTCGCCGGCGTTAACAATGGCCAGTTCGGATTCGTTGCTCCCGCGACAACCCACACCATGCCAACCAGATCGCTTCAAGGCGTCGATCAATTTACCCTCGGTCGCCAGGGCGCGGAGGCAAAATGGCAGGACAGCACCTGCGTACCGTGGGAGTCCATGGCGTATGGTGAATACATTGGCCCCTACCGTCGCCCAGCAATGGGAGAGTACCGTTTGCGTGTCAATGATGAATTAGAATTAGTATATTTACGCACCCGTCAAAAATCGCTAAGACCCTACCAACTATTTGTAGGAGACACGATCCGCATTTCATCAGCGATTGACCCGTCCTTAAACGCGGAAAGCCTGGTAATTCGCTCCGATGGTATGGTTTCACTTTCCCTAATTGGTCAAGTGATGGTAGCCGGCAAAACGGTTGAACAGCTTCAAAAAGAACTCGACCAACGGTATGAGGCCTGGGTCATTAATCCAGAAATGCTCGTACAACTCATCAAAGGTGAAACTCCCTTAGAGGACATCATCAACTCAGTCGATGCGAGAGCGGGGCAGGGAGGAACGGGGCGTGCTGCAACGGTCTCTCCAGATGGTACGATCCAGCTTCCAGGACTTGGAAGCATTCCAGCAATCGGATTGACCCTCGAGGAAATGGGAAGAGAAATCAACGCCCGCTACCAAGGGCGGCAAGGGGGAATCGAAGTCACGCCCATCCTTACCCAAAGGGCTCCCAGTTATATCTATGTCGCTGGTGAAGTCCCAACCTCCGGACGATTCGAAATGGTGGGACCAACCACGGTTATGCAAGCAATCGCTCTCGCAGGCGGATTCAAGCCGGGCGGAAACGTTAGAGAAGTGGTTGTTTTCCGTCGCGATCAAGATTGGCGACTGACGGCAACCAAGCTAGATCTCAATGGCGCATTGCTGGGCAAACGCCCTCATCCGTCTGACGAAATTTGGCTTCGAGATTCAGATATTGTCCTGATTCCCAAAAAACCAATCCAGCGAGTATCGGAATTTGTTGAGCTCTATCTCACCAACACGGTGTATAGCATCTATCCTCAGCAAGCCGTCTTCGACATTGACAATAATACGGGGTTCTAGAGCGTTTTGGACAAACCGAAGTTTTCCTTCGGCGAATAGTCAAAAATGATACCCTCACACAAAACGACGTCCTGAATCGCTTGCGTTTAATCAACGTAGGCGATTTTTTTATGCGGCTTAGGTAATCTCCACAATTTGATCTCACCCCAATTAGCCTGATTCGATCACTCCCTCACTTAACTGGCTAAGCGATGCCCAACGTAGGTGAGATCAAAAAATTAAAAATTGCGCTGCCATTAATTTGCATCCCGCTGAAATCGTCCCCATAATGATTTTTTGGGTTATCGATTTAATGGCGACCGACATGGACTTAGGCCAACTCCGGTATTTTAATAAAATTGTCGAACACCGCAGTTTTACGCGCGCTGCCAAAGACTGCTCAGTATCCCAACCCGCGCTTAGTCAACAAATTGCCAAACTTGAAAAAGAACTTGGGCAACCACTGTTTGAAAGACAGGGCCGTACCATTCGGATGACGCCGGCGGGCCAGGTCCTTCAAAATCACGCCCAAAAAATTCTCCAACTTGTTGAAGATGCCAAGCGACAAATAACCGACGACGGCCAATCTGGACAAATCTGCATTTCAGCCACGCCAACCATCGCACCGTATTTTTTCCCAGAGCTTCTCAATGGGGTGACGTCTCAATTCCCCAAAGCAGATTTTTCGCTGGTTGAAACTAATTCCGATTCATTAATTCAACTCTGTTTGAAAGGCGACTTGGATGTGGGGGTGCTCGCCATCTCTCCCCTGGTGAAACAATCTGCAAACTATCTCTCATTCGAAACACTCCTCGAGGAAGAACTTTTGCTGGCGATTCCCGCCCAACATCCCCTTTGTAGAAAATCAAGAATTCATTTGAAAGATTTAGCCCTAGACAACTTCCTCATGTTGCCGGCCAATCACAGCTTAACTTCGACGCTGGATAACTTTTTCCACCGCAAAAAATTCCACCCCGGATCCATCACCCGCGTCCAGCAACTCGCCACACTGCAATCCATGATCACCTCAGGTTACGGTGTTTCCCTGGTTCCAAAAATGGCTGCCAGGGATGATTCTAATAAAATCGTGTATCGTTCCCTTAGTGGCGATCAACCTCGTCGAGAAATAGCTTTGTGCTGGAATTCAAAACGCTACCAAAGTGAATTACTATCCAATTTCCTTAAGGCTCTCATCGAGTTTGCAGGAAATCAATTCAGCTCTGCCGACACAGCGCCCGTTGAGCCGCTGGTGAATGCCAAAGTCTAGACCACCACGATCTGATTCTTGATTCCCCAAACGACCCGAGTTCCAAAGACAACTCAGAATTAGTCGTCGGAGATTAGAAAGTTAGCTTGCGTTTGAATTTGGGAAATTGGCACGTCGATATCCACAACAATGCCGCTTCGATCAATCAACATCGCTCGCGGAAGTACATCTGTGGGGCATTGCTCCCAAACTCGATTTGCGCCCTTTTTCTGAATGTCCCCATTCCCAAAAATTACTCCAGAGGCCGCAGACAGGTCTGCCAGCAATTCGATGTCTAACTTTTCATCAACTGAAATTGCCAGCAATTTACCTCCACGTCGCCGCCACGATTTCGTATTTTCACAAGTTTGAAGTAGGCCCCTGATAGAATCCTTATCTTCTTGCGACCACAGTAACAGAATGACAACACGACCGGTCAAACTCGCAAGATCAACCGGATTTTGATTGTAATGAACTTGATCCAAATCAATTTTTACATTGACCAAATTCAATCGAGTCAGCCCATCCTGACCCAAGCGGATGGGGTTCTTCGAAAACAGTTCGCCCTCCGCCCCGGTTAACCGTTGATTCACTTCAGACAGAGACCGATAGATTGCCGCTGCGGCTTCATAGTACGCCTGCTGCTCGAGCCAACGAGCAACTTGATCGACATCTTCAATCACCCATGAGTTACATCGATCGTCCTGCAACAACTGCTGCGACAATCGAACGAGATTTCCATTTCCTTCAACACCATTAATCCAGCGATTATTGAAAGCCTCCTGATAACCTGAAACTGAGATCATCAAATTTCCTTGAAGGAGATTTAGCATTTTTCTGATCGATTTTGTATTGAGATCTCGCGTCTGTTCATCGAGGTGTCCGACAATTAAAACTGCGTCGTCAATTTCCTTTTCAATATAATAATTAAGAACTTGTTGAATCGTCGCAATCACGAAAGGGTCATCGGGAAACTTGCGTATCAAATTCATCATGGTTTCACAAACGACTTCTACACTGCTCGATTGCCCAACCTTTAGCCTCTCGAAAGCAAGCTGTTTAAACTGTGCTAAACTGGCGACTCGCGCAATTCGCGGATTGGAATCAATTAGAAAAGTACTAGCGAAAACTTTTAGATCTTCAGTCGCATCCGGACCACTCAAATCTTTGGAAAACCCCAGGCCATAAATAACGGTCAACGCTCCGATCTTCGCCTCGATTGCAAACTCCCGATTTTTCTCGGTGAGTTTCCTTGTCAACAACTCATCTGCCACCGCGATTTTTTGACGACATTTCTTTTCAATCTCAAATTTAGAAGGGGCTTGGATATCTGCCCGACCCAGTTCGACCAGCATCGCGCTCAGGTCTTCGATTGAACTCAATTCCACCACACGGCCAAATCGATCAGTTTTCAGAGGGGAGGCCGGGGCGGTAGGTGCGACAGAAGGTTTGGTCACCATCTCTTGCGTCCCCGAGGGGAACAATTGACTCAAAACCAACAAACCCAAAAGAATAGTGGTCACGACACCAAAAACAAAAGAGGGAAGGTAAACGCCTGCCTCAGCTACGGTTTTTTCATCAGAAAAACCTGCATTGCTCTTCTTAGAGCGACCTTCTCGCGTGCCCCATTTCATTCTGATTCCCAAGCCATCTCGATATTGACCCTCAAGTCGAACCCAACAAACCCTCACACCGTCGGCGCGAGGTTGATCTTTAGCGACCTTTGCGTTCAGTATGCTTAAAACGCAGGGAACATTCAATCAAAATCGAAAGGCGGATTCAACGTCCATTCACCGAAGACGACGCAAAAACACTTGTTTTGCGTTGTCTTCGTCGCAAATGGATTTATTCCAATCAACAGAATCGACTGGATCAGGGCAATTCAATGGAAGATTTCGGAGCCGCTTCGCCATCGGTGCCCGCTGAGGCTTGTTCCGATGAAACGAAAATCATCCGCAATTGATGCAGGCCATCACGCAAATGATTCGCTTCTTCCTCAGTGAGATTGCCCTGCGTTTTTTCCTGAAGCATTCCCAAAAGATCAATGAAATGCTTCGCCATTGGAAGATTAACACTCGGTTGCCCGGTCATTGGATCCGGAATCAAGCCCATCGCCGCCATCGCTTGGGTTGCCAAGGTGGACATCAACACCATGAATGAAGCTGGAGGCAAGGCATGCTCTTCCGCTTCACCTTCAGATTCAGGCTCGCTACCAGAATCCTTCAATTCCTCTTTTTCTCGCTCAACTTGCGACTTCCAATCATCATCGACAATGATTTTGGGCTCTTCACCCGAACCGGTTTCTTCCGACATCGATGGTTCCTTTGATTTAATTCAGAATTAATGTTTTGTTTAAAAACGCGTTTAGACTTCGATTTCTTTCTTTGCTCCGTTACTGGAACGACGCACTGCCGCTTGAACAAATCCTGAAAATAACGGATGAGAAGCCGTTGGCTTAGATTTAAATTCGGGATGAAATTGAACCGCAACGAACCACGGGTGATCGACGACTTCAACAATTTCAACCAGCAAATCGTTCTCACTCGTGGCGGCAAATTTCAAACCGTGTGCTTCGAGTTGCTTACGAAAGACATTATTGAATTCATAGCGATGGCGATGCCGTTCGGAAATTTGCTTGGTCCCATAACACTCCAGCGACTTCGTCGCGTCGTTAACAGTTGAAACCTGAGCTCCGAGTCTCATCGTGCCCCCTTTGTCCGTGATATTGTTTTGCTCATCAAGCAAACAAATCACAGGGTAGGGTGTATCTTTGTCAAATTCTGTTGAATTCGCTCCTTCTAATCCAACGACGTTACGAGCAAATTCAATTGCGGCACATTGCATTCCCAAGCAGATCCCAAGAAAAGGAATTTTTCGCTCGCGGGCCCAGCGAATGGCTTCTACTTTTCCTTCGGTTCCTCGCTCGCCAAATCCACCAGGCACCAAAATCCCATCGTATCCGCTCAACAACCGCTCGGGACCCTCGTGTTCAATATCTTCACTTTGGATGCGACCGATGCGAATCTGAGCATGGTTATCAATCCCAGCATGGTCAATTGATTCATAAATCGATTTGTAGGCATCTTTGTGCTCAGCATATTTTCCGACGACAGCAATACTGATTTCGGTTTCGGGATTCCGTAATCGGTGAAGCAGCTCTCGCCAGTTATCAAGGTCCAGCGTCTGCTTTGGCAGGCTTAATTTATTTACGATCAACTCATCGAGACCATGCTCGACCAGGCTCAACGGAACCTCGTAAATGGAAAAGTCTTTATCGCGTTCTTCGATAACGGCTTTGACCGGTACGTTACAGAACAACGCTATTTTTTCTCGATCCGAAGCAGCCATCTCTCGCTCGGTGCGACAGATGAGAATATCCGGCTGGATACCAATCTGTCGCAATTGACCGACAGAATGCTGGGTTGGTTTCGTTTTTAATTCCGCGGCTGCCTTGAGGTAAGGCACCAGCGTCAAATGAATATAAAGGCAATTCTCTTTTCCAACGTCGAGAGAGAATTGTCGAATCGCTTCGAGGAACGGCTGGCTTTCAATATCGCCTACAGTTCCTCCGATTTCAGTAATTACGACGTCGACATCTTCACCGCCGAGTTTACCGATGCAGTTCTTAATTTCGTTGGTAATGTGCGGGATGACCTGCACAGTTTTTCCGAGGAACTCACCGCGTCGTTCTTTTTCGATCACGCTAAGGTAGATCTGGCCGGTCGTGTAATTCGATTCACGGGTCAAGGGCGCGTTAGTAAATCGCTCGTAGTGCCCTAGGTCAAGATCCGTTTCACTGCCATCGTCCAACACGTAAACTTCACCGTGCTGATACGGGCTCATTGTCCCAGGATCGACATTGATGTACGGATCCAATTTCTGCATCCGCACATTGAGGCCGCGCTGCTCTAGAACCATGCCGACCGATGCACTGGTGAGGCCCTTACCAAGCGAACTGACCACGCCCCCGGTCACAAAAATATGTTTCGTCATCAAGTTTCCTCTATTTTGCGGCGATTCGTCACGCCCGCCCCCGCAATTGATCCAATCCCAGCCAACAAAAATAGCGCAATTTCCGAGGGAAATGCGCAATATGAAGATTTGAGAAACCGTCCTCGCTGTTCGGCGCTATCTTAGCAATTGGAATGCCGTCTGACAAACGACTGGTAATCCTCGAGCGTATCGATTCCCGCAATCGGATGATCTATTACCCCCACCAGTATTTTATGACCGTTCGACAAAATCCGCAGTTGTTCGAGTGACTCCGCCTTTTCGATCGACGTCGGTGATAATTTGGGAATCTTCTGCAAAAATCCCCGGCGATAACAATAAAGCCCCACATGCTGGAAAAACAAAGCCGGCTCCGAAGTTAAATAGCCATCGCTCCATTCCCTCGGATGCGGGATAACACTGCGGCTAAAGTAGATCGCATGCATTTGATGATCAAAAACGACTTTGACACAATTGGGATCCTCAAGCGTTTCCCGACTTCGAATGGGGGTCGCTAAGGTAGCCATTGGAATCTCAGGATTTCGATCTAGCAGTTGAATTGCTTGGTCGATTGCGGCAGCTGCAATCTCCGGCTCGTCTCCCTGAACATTGACAATCACGTCGAAATCAGGGAGTGATGCAGCCACCTCGGCTACGCGGTCGGTTCCGCAAACATGACTGGGGTTGGTTAAAATCACCTCGCCGCCAAATTGATTCACCTCATCGACAATCTCAAGATCATCGGCAGCAACGATAACTCGTTCCGCCAAAGTGCTCTTGGCAGCCGATTCATAGGTGTGCTGCAAAACCGTTTTCCCGGTCTCCTTGAGCAATAATTTGCGTGATAATCGGGTAGAGGCCAATCTTGCCGGAATGACAATTGCAGACTTCGCCATTAAATATCTCCTTGTCGGTGTGCCCCGATGTTAACTCTCTCAGATCAGATTACCACTCCCGACTGCCAAGCCGTTTTGAGCCGCAGCCAATCCCTTTGAACGAAAAAGCAACCTCAACCCTATTTTCGGGCTTGCGGTTTCGATTCGCCGAACCGGTGATCGAAAGCCTGCTCCACCTTAAAGGAATTCAGATTTTTACCTCGCAATTCGTTCAATTCGTAAGGTTTAGACCCAAAATCACTTCTGTTCCAGAGAGATATTTTGAGCGTTAACAATCCAGTTGCAAATCAGTTAAAATAGGGCGAGCAATTCATTGCAAACCACCTAGATTGGATATTTACTCAAAAACGTTCAATACCGTCATTTAGCCCGAGTCTATCTACAGATATACTTGGGGTTGAGTCGATCAAACTCGGAATCCTCGGATATTTGATCGAAAGCATAACCTTCAGCCAAGGCCATGAAAATCGCATCGGCCGCGCGTGAACCGAAAACATGAATCGTATTCAAACGCTGTATAAGAGTATTATCGGCAAGAAAGTCATCGCGGCCGTCACTGGCCTGATCCTTTTTGGCTTCTTGCTAGGACACGTCGCAGGAAATTTAAAGGTCTTTACCGGTAAAAATGCGGAAGGCATCCCCCATATTGATGAGTACGGACAATTCCTCAAAGTTGCCGGGGAACCCCTGTTGCCTGCTGGAGCTTTGCTTTGGGGTGCCCGCCTAGTCCTTTTGACCTCTGTGATTTTACACATTACGGTCGTCGTCCAACTTGCAATGCTCAGTGCCGAAGCTCGTCCGGTTTCTTATGTTAAAAGTAAAAAGAAGGCGGCGTCGCTCCCAGCATTGTGGATGATGTTTTCTGGTTCTCTGATCGCCGGTTTCATCGTGTTCCACATCCTGCATTTTACCACAGGAACCATTCAACTTGGGGCATTCGAACACGGCTACGTTTACAACAATCTAAGAAGTTCATTCTCCAATCCGTTTGTCGCCGGCGGCTACATTTTTGTAATGCTCGTCATTGGAGTTCACTTGAACCACGGTGTTTGGAGCATGTTCCAAACGCTTGGCATCGACAATCCAGACCGCAACCAATTCCTTCGAACCGCGTCGACGGCCGTGACCATGGCAATCATCCTCGGCTTCATTGCGGTACCCGCTTCATTCTTGTTTGGACTGATGCCGGAGGCAGCGAATTACGCCCACGAGTTGTTGACCGGCCACTAAGTCCGCCATTCAAGTGTTTCGATACGCGTTCCCAAAACCGACACCGAATCAAACCGTTTTTAAAAGTTAAATAATATGCTGACGCTCGACTCAAAAATTCCGGTCGCCCCGATCGAAGATGCCTGGACTTTTCATAAAAACAACAACCTTAGATTGGTTGGTCCAAAGAACCGCCCCAAATACAAAGTCATCGTGGTTGGAAGCGGCCTCGCGGGTGCGTCTGCGGCGGCGTCGATGGGAGCCATGGGCTACAATGTAGAATGTTTCTGTTTCCAGGATTCTCCTCGTCGCGCCCACAGTATCGCGGCCCAAGGTGGTATCAACGCATCGAAAAATTATCGCAACGACGGTGATTCGACTTGGCGTTTGTTTTACGACACGCAGAAAGGTGGCGACTACCGAGCCCGTGAGAAGAACGTCTACCGCTTGGCTGAGCTAAGCACCTCCATCATTGACCAAGCAGTTTCTCAGGGCGTTCCCTTTGCACGGGAATACGGCGGAAAACTTGCCAACCGCTCCTTCGGTGGCGTGCTCGTAGAGCGAACCTTTTATTGCCGAGGCGAAACGGGACAACAATTGCTGCTCGGTGCTTACTCGGCGTTGGAAGAGCAAATTGCGGCAAAAAAAGTAAAGATGCACACCCGCCATGAGATGCTCGACCTCGTCGTTGTCGACGGCCGCTCACGCGGGATCGTGGTTCGTAATTTGGAGACCGGCGAGATCACTTCTCATGCCGCCGATGCGGTTGTCCTCGCCACTGGTGGCTATGGAAACGTCTTCTATCTCTCCACCAATGCCAAAGGCTGCAACGTCACCGCGAACTTCCGGGCCTACCGCAAGGGTGCTGGCTTCGCCAACCCTTGCTTTACCCAAATCCATCCGACCTCCATCCCTGCCTCCGGCGACTATCAGTCAAAGCTCACCCTGATGAGCGAATCGCTTCGCAATGACGGGCGAATCTGGGTACCGCGTGATGCCGACGAAAAACGGGATCCAAGAAATATCCCCGAAGAAGACAGATACTACTACTTGGAAGAACGCTACCCTCGCTTTGGAAATCTCGTTCCTCGCGACGTGGCTGCTCGAAACGCCAAAGATGTTTGCGACCAAGGACTAGGTGTCGGACCAACTGGTTACGGCGTCTATCTCGATTTCGCAGCGGCGATTGAAGAAAAAGGCATCGATGCCGTCAAATCGAAATACGCCAACCTATTTGAGATGTATCAGCGAATTACCGATGATGACCCGGTCGAGACTCCAATGAGAATTTATCCGGCGGTACATTATACGATGGGAGGGCTCTGGGTCGATTACAATCTTATGACCAACGTTCCCGGTTTGTATGCGATCGGCGAATCGAATTTCGCAGACCACGGTGCCAATCGCTTGGGAGCCAGCTCGCTCATGCAGTGCCTCGCCGACGGCTACTTCATCATTCCCGTAACAATCGGTGACTTCCTCAGCCGTCACGAGTCCGGGGAAATCACGACAGACCACCCAGCATTCAAAGAGACAGAAGCGGCAGTCAAAGACCGCGTTAATAAGCTATTGGCAGTTAAAGGGACGCGGACCGCACAGTCCTTCCATAGAGAGCTTGGAAAGATCATGTGGGAACACTGTGGTATTTCGAGAAACAGAGAGTCACTTGAAGAAGGGCTCAGGAAGATCCCAGCACTCCGCGAGGAATTCTGGCGAGACTTGAAACTGCCAGGAAATCCAAAAGAACTCAACCAATCGCTCGAGCATGCCGGACGTGTTCTCGACTTCCTCGATTTTGGGGAATTAATGTGTCGCGATGCGTTGTTGCGAGATGAGTCATGTGGTTGCCATTTTCGGGAGGAACATCAAACTCCCGAAGGTGAAGCCGAACGAAACGATGAAGACTACGCTTTCGTCTCTGTATTTGAATACAAAGGCGAGGGAACTGAACCCGAGTTGAACAAGGAAGCACTGTCCTTCGACGCCTTGCCGTTGGCAGCCAGGAATTACAAAACATGAGAATTAAACTACACGTTTGGCGCCAATCTTCTCGCTCCGACAAAGGGCATATGGAAACATATGAACTCGACAATGTTGTCGCAGAGATGTCATTCCTTGAGATGATGGACACGCTCAATGAGAAATTAACCGTTGAAGGAAAAGAACCGGTCGCTTTTGATCACGATTGCCGTGAGGGCGTTTGCGGCATGTGTTCGATGGTGATCAATGGCGAGGCGCACGGCCCGAAATCGAAGACGACGACCTGCCAACTTTACATGCGTCACTTTGACGACGGTGCTGAGATTTTCATCGAACCCTGGAGAGCCAGCGCGTTCCCAGTCGTACGAGATCTCGTCGTTGACCGTTCTGCATTCGATCGCATCATTCAAGCGGGCGGTTACGTCAGTAATCACTCAGGCCCCAAGCCTGACCCTAACTCAATTCCAATCGAACCCAGCGTCGCTGAGACAGCGCTTGATGCGGCGACTTGCATTGGGTGTGGTGCTTGCGTTGCCGCCTGTCCCAACGGCTCTGCGATGCTCTTTACCTCCGCGAAAGCCTCTCACCTTGGGATGTTGCCACAGGGGCAACCCGAGCGATTCGATCGAGCCAAATCGATGGTTTCACAAATGGAATCAGAAGGTTTTGGTTCTTGTAGAAACTATGCTGAATGCGAAGCCCAGTGCCCGAAGGGAATCAGTATCGCCTTCATTGGAAGACTCAATTCAGATTTCCTGAAAGCCTCGCTAGTCGAACCGATCGACCGTCGCGGCGACATGAAAGCTCAATAAGACAATTTGGAGATGCAGCTGTCATCCCAGAAAATCTAACCAAACCCAACCGCTTAACCGGTTGGTTTTTTTTATGGACTAGGCGAGTCTACCGCGTATAGCCCAGATGGGCCAAAACCCATTGAGTAAACTCGTAAAGCGATGTCACTTCCCGCTTTTTTGTGGCACCGAAATTAGTTTCCGAGCCAATCGGCATTCGACGGTTCAACCAAACTGCATCCCACCCTGCCAACCTGGGAGCAACGCAGTCATTTTGAAAATCGTCACCGACCATGAAAATTGACAGGTCTTCCTTTGTTTGAGGGTTGATACATTCAATTGCCGACCGGACTTGCTGGAAAAACAAAGGACTTGGCTTTCGAAACCCGACTTGTGATGAACAAAATAGATAATCCGCATTGGAAATCGGTACTAGTTCATCCACGATCGAATTCAAGCGAGAATCAAAATTAGAAGCGAGGCCAATTTCAATTCCATGCAACTGCAACTCCGACCAACAAGCCTCGACATCGGTAAACAAACGCCAGTGTTCTGGTTTTTCGAAATAGCCCCATAGCTCAGCAAACAGTGAATCCGGCGAATCGAGATCTTCAAAGACATCGAACACCAACTGTTTCCACAACTCGCGTTCGATTTCATCAGTCGATTCAAGCTCGGCAAGCAGCGGCGCTGAATTCTCTGAATCCGCAAATCGAGTCTGTGCAGATTCACCAACATTGAAAAAGTTTTGCCGCGCAAGAGTGATTCGTTCTTTCAATACCGAGCGATTTAACTTGCTACCATGCTTAGCGCCGAGGCGATGATAAATATTTGCGATAGACTCGATCGGTTCAATCACCGTCCCTACTGCATCAAACAATACAATCGCGTGGCAAGGTTTCACATCAAACTCGCGAAAGTAAAGGGATTCTGGGAATGAAAAATTTCGAAGGATCGATGACCCATGTAGGCCTAACACAAGATCGAAGACTCGCGGCTACAACTCGCGGCTACACTAACGGCTCAACGTCTTTTCTGGAGAATACTGTCCGCTTGAATTGGTGCGACGGTTACTTTGGGCTTGGTCTGCCACTTCAATGGAGAGCGGATGCTCGATCTGCAGGGCATCTGGATGCACACCTCGAACGACCGTCGGAACACCAATACTGCGGATGCTCACCTGTGGAGCAATACGAATGGAACGATCCTCGGGGGTTACCGCTGTCATTCGCAAAATGCGTAATTCCGTTTGCTCTGGCTGAACCAATGTAGCGACTGAACTTGATCTTTGATCTTGCGTTACAGGATATTTCTGAAGTCGCTCGCGCCAACTCAGAGAACTTGCCGGCAACCCCTTGGTTGGTTCGACCGATGGAGCCTCTTGATTTTCTCCGACGAAAGGCAACGAACGAATCGACACGTCGTCGCCAACCTTAAGACTACGATCGCGAGGCCGGATTAAACTTAACGACGCCGGAGATTGCTGGTCAGGTTGTTGAAAGGCACGCACGTCGGGAATTGCCCGGAGAACAATCATCTCTGTTGAATCTTCGGCAAACGCGTCCAGCTCTAAGGCTGACATCGCATCAGCATCGGCAAGTAATGCATCAAGCCCTCGAGCAGCCGAGCCCTGATTGGTTGCATACAAACCCTCTAACTCAGCATCGATCGAGCGAAACTCATTCAGCTCTTCCTCGTTCGCTTGAACTGGTCGCATCCGAAAATTGCTGCCCTTAGACATCCGCGCCTTGCCAATTCGAAACCGCGACTTCAACGAGTTGGTGCGGGACCAATCGGAAACCCCAAGTTCGGCCTTCTCTTTCTCGGTAAGCGGCACCATCGCGTCAGGACCGTGAAGGCCCAAGTTATGCTCAGAAAGGTTACGTTTCCATGGCAATTTCGGCAGGATCTCTTGCAGAGAAGGTCTCGTGCGTTCTGGCGAACCCACTACTGACGAACCATTGTCCTCCAGCTGCCCTTCCACCTTTGCCTGCTCGGTAACCTCGGAGGTCTCGACCTGCGAGTCGAAGGCAAAACTGGGAACAAAACTCGAAAGCCCGGAAATCCGCGGGGACTCCCCCGATGTGCAACCGACGACGACGGTCAACAACCATCCGAGTCCGACAACGACTACGTGTTGAAATCGCATCTCAGCCTCATCCCATGAAAAACACAACTCCGATCACCCCACCAACCCTTGTGGCGGTACTAACCGGCAGATCACTCTATTTCTTCATGAAGATATCGACAGTTACAACCCAAACGGTCGGTCTTTCTGATTACAGAGAAAGACCTTCCTCAATCCGATTGAGACCGAGGATTCGAACAATCCTTGTGGGCAGGTCGACCGGTACATTTCGTATAACCCACACTCCGTTTAGGCAATCTGGGCCAAGCCTGAGGGCATTAAATCTCAAGTTGGTCAATTTTTGCCGCAAGGATGAAATCATTTTCGCTGAGACCACCGATTGCATGCGTCCAAATTTCAATGGATACATTTTTGTATCCGACCAGGTGAAGGTCGGGATGATGTGCCTCCGCCTCAGCGATCACACCGACGCGTTCAAAAAACGCCAGCCCAGAAACAAAATCTTTTACCTCCCAATCCTTGCAGATCCGCTGGTTCTCATGAGTCAAATACCAACCGGGAAGTTTTTCCAATTGCTCCGTCACAAAGGGTAGGGGACAAGGGTCGACTCCCCCCTCACAGGGGACGCACTTCCGTACCGTTAGTTGCTCGGAATCTTGAATTTCCATTGATATGCCTTTGAGAAATAGTGGGAATGAAGATAGTGAGAATAAAGATAATGAGACTACGAGTTGAGAACCGTGATGAAATGCTGAAAATTCACTGCCAGCGGAGGCAAACCAAAACGAACGTCGCGGTCATTTCACGCACCAGCAGGGGCTAATTTCAGCAACGCAGCATGCTCCGACAGTGCGTCGATCACAAATTGAATATGCTCATTTAGTTCGACGCCGATCGCCTCTGCTCCTGAAGTGATATCTTCTCGAATCACCTTCTCAGCAAAGCTTTTCTGTTTCATTTTCTTTCGAACACTCTTGGCTTTCATGCCCTCGATCCCAGTCGGTCGCACAAGGGCGACGGCGGTAATGAATCCAGAAAGCTCATCACAGGCAAAGAGTGTTTTGTCGAGAACCGATAAACGAGGGCAATCAGGAATGTCATCAACATGTGATTTGATCGCATAAATTACGTCTGGCGGATACCCCTTCTCGGTCAGAATCGCAGCGCCTTGTAATGGATGATCAGGCACTGTTGGCCAACGTTCATAATCAAAATCGTGCAACAAACCCACGATCCCCCATTTCTCAACCTCATCGCTGAGCCCAAGTTTCACCGCATAGGCTCGCATTGCGATCTCTACACTTAGCATGTGCCGCCGCAAACCATCCTGCTGCGTGTATTCACACATTAACGCATAGGCGGCGGCGCGATCGAAAAGCCAAGTCAATTAAAGACCACCTTTCTTGTCTTCATCTTTGTCTTCATCTTTGTCTTCATCTTTTGAATCGGACTCGGCTTTGCTATCTTCTTTTTCCTTCTCTACGTTTTGAAGTTCGCGCCAAGGTTTTTTCTGTTTGTAACTTTCGAATTCTTTTCCTAAACTCTCTCGCTGAGAGTCAGTCCGCGTTTTATCGACCGCTTCTTCGCCAGCCACTTTATTGAGTTCAATGGCATCTTGGATGTACTTGATGGCGTTCTCAAAATCTCCAACCTCTGCGTACCCTGAGGCAAGGGTACTGAGAATGTGTGCTTCTTTGAATTCCGTCAGCTCCGCAGCTTGAGTTGCATATTCGACCGCAAGCTTGCCATCTCTGACGTTATCATCAGGGGAAGTTGCTAGAACCCAAGCCAAATTATTCAGGACTCCATCGTCCAAGCGACTTGGTTCTTCGACATCTCCCTCCACTTCTAAACCTTGAATTTTGACACCCAGTTCCAACGCCTCTTGGAAATCTTTCACGGCCTTGCCGTGCTCCCCGGTAGAAAGATGAGCATCTCCGAGTCCACGCAGCGAAGCTGCACGTCGCTGCATAATTCCAATTTTTTCTGCGCCCCCTTTGTTGTCCCAAGAACCTTTAGGATCTTGCTTCAAGAGTCTTTCATAAATTTTGATTGCTTTTGAAGGTTCGTCATTGGCATTGAAAAGAATGGCTATTTGCCGAAGGAACATCGAATTCTCAGGATCACTGTTAAGCAACAGGGCAATGTCTGCGATCGCTTTTTCAAAATCCTGCTGCTGCGAATAGATCATACTTCGCAACTGAAATGCACCAAAAGTTGGCGAGATTCCGATTGCTTTGTTGATGTCAGAAAGCGCATCGGAATACCTTTCCAGCTCGGATAACGTTGAGCCTCTTAATAACAAAGCCTCAATATTTTTTGGATCCAGTTCGATGGCCCGACTGGTGTCTTTCACTGCTTCTTCAAGATTTTCACCCATCAAGTTGACGCGTGCACGCATCACCATTGTCGCTGGATTTTTGGAATCAATTTCAATAGCTTTATCAAGGATTTGAATCGCTTCTTGCTGCATCACGTCGTCAAATTTTTCGCCCGTCATCATTAACTGCTGGGCGACCAGATTATAATTATCTGCATTGGGCTCATCTGATTCGAGCCATTTACCTAAATCCTTCAACGCCTTCTGAGGCTCTTGCTTTCGAATGTAATAGAGTCCTCGGACTCGAACGGCATCCATGTTTTCTGGATTGATCTTGATAGCTTGATTCAAGTCCGACAATTGGGCTTCGTCATCTTCAGCAATCGTAGCTCGATAAAACAACGCGGCCGACAATGCTTCTCGATCGTCCCCAGCTAACTCGACCGCTTTCTCGATAGCTACTTTTGATTGTTTCTTATCGCCACCGGGCAGAGCATTGAGTTTCGCGATCAACAGGAACGCGTCGCCCATTTTTGGAGAGTATTTAACGGCCTTCTGCAATTTGCCTAACGCCTGCGAACGATAAATACGCCATCGAGGATCTTGAGCACCGGTTGCAAAGATCTTTTTCCCCAACTGATCGGCCTGCTGGAAGAGAACAGACGATGCGAGCTGCTGTGCCTGCACTAGATTCCCTTCGTCCAGTCCCTTTTTTATTGCAGCTTCACAGAGCTTGACAACTTTGTCCAAGTCACGCGAGGACGTGGCGTCAATTTTCTGTTGAAAAGCCTGTTCGAGCTCAGCACTTCCATCTGTTTCCTGAGCGGACACGGAACTGCCGTTTAGCAGCATCGAAACAGCGGGCAGAATAACGATTAACAACAAGACGCGTTGGACAGAGATCCGACTATTAGCTCGCATTGCAGGCTCCCATAACAAATTGGGTAACATAAAAACCCCAGGTAAAAACAGCTGGTAAAAACAGCAGAGTGACAGACCACAAAAACAGTCCGCAGTATCGTGAACAGTGTTCCGTGGATTCTAGGGGATTTTGCTCTACGGGTGAACAAGCAAACGTGCCTAAGGTCCATCCCTTGACCACTTTTCAAACTTTTTTCTAAGCCCAACCGGAGCTCGGTATCAGAAGACACGTATTCCCAGCGCAGGCCACGCTGGGAGCTTTCTTTACCTTGATCATTTCGAGGTTACGAAGCGACCAATTTTCGTCAATCTTTAACGTTCAATCCCCAACCACGAAGCAGTAAATTGGGTGGCTTCGATCCTTGGCGAAGAATGGGGACAAATACCAGTAATTCTGATCCTAATGATTAGTCCGAGTTTATCGAAACTTCTTGTCTTTTAATTACGTTAGAGGACTTTTCGAGATCACCTCTTCCAAGTTTAATAGGGCTAAACGTGCTAAGCCCAAATAGTTCACCCCTAACAACACCATAAAGGCGATTTAGAATGTCAAAAATACTCCGCTGGAGTACCATTCCCGTGCTTATTTTGTCGATTTTTGCCCTCTCGAGCATAATTTTTGTCGACTCGGCTAATTCGACGGAACCCACTGGTACTTTAAGTTCAGTATCCCCTCCAACTGACATCGGTTCTTCGAGCGTCAGTGAATCCCAAGCCACAAACGGGGTAAAGAGCCGTAGTAAATTCCAACTCATCACCTATATCGTGCCAGCCTTGGGAGTCTTGGGGCTGTTGTTCACGCTGTGGAAATCTCGTTGGGTCGCCAGGCAGGACGTTGGCACGGAGCGAATGGCTCGAATTGCCGACAATATCACCGATGGTGCAATGTCCTTCTTGAAAGCCGAATACAGCATTCTGTTCATCTTCGTACTCGCGGTCGCCGCGATACTAGGCTTTGCAGGAAGCCAACAAGGAGAATTGTCCTCGCCGTTAATCGCGTTGTCATTTGTTCTTGGCGCTTTTTGTTCGGCACTGGCCGGATTTATTGGCATGCGAGTCGCGACCAAAGCTAACGTTCGGACAACCCAAGCCGCCCGTGGAAGCCTCGGCAAAGCACTCGAAGTCGCATTTGCTGGTGGAAGCGTCATGGGAATGGGCGTGGTTGGCCTGGGAGTTCTCGGACTTAGCGTGCTGTTCCTAATTTACAGCCAACTCTTTGGAATCGAGACAGCCGAAAATCTGACCCGGGTTATTACCGTCCTCACAGGATTCTCGTTCGGAGCATCTTCGATCGCATTATTCGCTCGCGTCGGTGGCGGCATCTACACCAAAGCGGCTGACGTTGGAGCCGACCTCGTCGGTAAGGTCGAAGCGGGAATTCCCGAAGACCACCCTCTCAACCCGGCAACGATTGCCGATAACGTGGGCGACAATGTCGGTGATGTTGCCGGAATGGGCGCCGATCTTTTTGAATCCTATGTGGGCTCAATCATCGGCACGATGGTACTTGGAGCCGCGTTCTTCAGCCTACCGGAATTCACCGGTAATCAAGGCGATGGACTTCTCGGCTTGTCAGCCGTCCTCTTACCTCTTGCGCTCGCCGGAGTAGGAATCGTCACTTCCATCGTGGGAACGTTTTTTGTGAAAGTCAAAGAGGGAGGCAACCCCCATCACGCACTGAATTTGGGTGAATTCGGTTCAGCCGGAATCTTGCTCGTTCTTACTTATCTCGTTATCCAATGGATGCTTCCTGCACAATGGGTAGCCGTTTCCAATGGAATAACAACCGAGTACTCCAGCTTTGGTGTTTTCGCAGCGATTTTGATTGGACTGTCAGCTGGTTTAGCAATCGGAAAGATCACCGAATATTACACAGGTACCGGGACAGGACCAGTCAAATCGATCGTTAAGCAATCGGTCACAGGATCTGCAACCAACATCATCGCCGGACTCGGTGTCGGAATGATGTCGACCGCAATTCCAATTATCATTATTGCCTTTGCAATCATTTTCGCGTTCCAATTTGCTGGCCTTTACGGGATCGCGATTGCGGCAGTTGGAATGTTATCCAATACCGGCATCCAACTTGCTGTCGATGCCTACGGACCGATTTCAGACAATGCCGGTGGCATCGCTCAGATGGCGGAACTACCCGAGGAAGTTCGGGAACGGACGGATAAACTTGACGCCGTTGGAAACACGACGGCTGCGATCGGGAAAGGATTTGCAATCGGCTCAGCTGCGTTGACAGCACTTGCCTTGTTCGCTGCCTTTATGACTTCCTACAACCTGACGCACACCGATACGCCACTCGTCGGAATCGACATTACCAATCCGTTTGTAATGGCATCCCTATTCATTGGAGCAATGTTACCCTTCCTGTTCTCGGCAATGTCGATGAATGCAGTGGGCCGAGCCGCCAATGCAATGATCGAAGAAGTGCGTCGCCAGTTCCGGGATATTCCTGAACTCGGTGCAGCCTTAAAGGTCATGAACAACAACGAAGGCAAGAGCTATGCCGACTGGTCAAAAGAAGATCAAGTCACGTTTGATGCGGCCGACGGAAAAGCAGAGTACGGCAAGTGTGTTGCCATCTCAACGAAAGCATCGATTCGAGAAATGATCGTACCTGGATTAGTCGCTGTGCTCGTCCCTGTTGGCTTTGGATTCCTACCCTTGCTGTACTTCGGTGAGGGCAGCAACACCAATGCCATGATGCTTGGCGGGCTTCTTGCCGGTGTCACCGTTAGTGGTGTTCTCATGGCCTTGTTCCAGTCGAACGCAGGTGGTGCTTGGGACAACGCTAAGAAGATGATCGAAGAAGGTTTCGAATTCGACGGCATCAAACTTGCCAAAGGTAGCGAAGCTCACAAGGCATCGGTTGTGGGAGACACCGTTGGCGACCCCTTTAAAGATACATCGGGGCCATCGCTGAATATTTTACTCAAATTAATGAGCGTGGTCGCATTGGTGATCGCCACCTTGATTTAGTAAGTCCAATTATTTGAGCTAACTCAAATGCGTTCCGCAGCCATCTGCTGCGGAACGCTTTTTTTTATGGCTTCGATGTAGATCATTGCGCCAGCAGACAAGTCGATCCAGCTGTTCTGGAGAAGGCCGTTAAAGACAGATAGAACCAGCCATGAACCAAATTGGAAACGGTTCAGTTATCCCACATGTAAACTTGATTGGATCATGTCGATTATCGGGGCGGTATTTTCGGTCTGTTCGTTGCTGCCCTCTACGACCGTTTGAACCGAACCATCGGTGCGACCCCGACCAACCTCTCCAATTAGACACCGACCGAGGAAACTGCTCTCGGCGTCCCATCTGACCGATATGTCAAAAGAATAAGTGATACCAATGGAATGATTCGATTTCAGCCTAACACCAAGCGATTAATCGTTTGAAAGCAGGCTTTTTATAATCGGAAACCGTTTAAAAACTGGGAAATTACTTGGATTTTGGTAAATCAACGACTATCCTTGAACAGTCGGCCCGCGGAACGCAACTGTTAGTATCCACGCAACCGATGTACCTTATTGGTAGTACTGACCGATGCGGGCAAGCTTCGGTTCTAAATAACGAGGAGTTCTTTAATGAGAACAATGATGAGTAACTGGATCAAATTTTCGATAGCTGTCGTTACAGCTGTTTCGCTTGCAAGCTCTTCTTTTGCACAGGATCAAACTGATCAACCTGTGAAAGAAGAATCGCCACGGCAAAAACTAGTCACCAAAAAGCGATTGAACACAATTGCCAAGACTCAATCACCGGTCGAGGGATTCTCATCGGTTGATTTATTCCAGGCCATGGATCACGGTGAGATCGAAGTGATCATACGCAACAAAGACGCAGCCAATGCGAATTTGATTGTCGAAAACAAATCTGACAAACCACTGGCAATCCGAATGCCACCTGCCTTCTCTTGTGTTCCTGTCATGCGTCAAGGCGGCGCTGGAGCACCTGGAATGGGCGGCGGCGGAATGGGCGGCGGCGGATTTGGCGGCGGCGGTCAAGGCGGTGGTGGATTCGGCGGCGGCGGTGGAAACCAAGGCGTTGGCGGTGGATTCGGTGGCGGTCAAGGCGGCGGTGGATTCGGCGGCGGCGGCGGTGGATTCGGTGGCGGTGGACAGCAAGGTGGCGGTGGCGGTGGATTCTTTAACATCCCTCCCGGACGCGTCGGCAAGACTTCGCTCAAAACGTTCTGCCTCGAAGAAGGAAAACCTGATCCGCGTTCGCGAATTGAATACCGAATTCAACCTCTTACTGATTTGAATTCAAATCCTAAGATTTTCGAAATGTGCCGCATGCTCGCTAACGACGAGATTGCACAACCAGTTGCCCAAGCCGCAGCTTGGAATGTTGCTAACGGGTTAAGCTGGCGTGAGCTTCTTGTCAAGAATCGCATCGAGCGAATGGACGGTTCATACGAACGATACTTCCATCCGCAACACTTGGTAATCGCTCAACGCGTTACTGTCGCTTCGGCACAACGTGCGGAAGCACGAGCCAAATGGCTTAAGGAACAGCAGAAGTACGAGTCGAACGCACGTTACCAAACTGGTAGCGAAGCCTCTAACGAGTAGAATTTGCCGAGACGAAAAAACATTAAAAGCCGAGCTACCTAGCTCGGCTTTTTTTATGCGCGGGGCGAGGAACCCGCATCTGATAGTTGCCCGCGATTCTGTCAAATACAGTCTTTGCAATCAGCCGTCTTTGCAATCAGCCGTCTTCGCCAATGGATTCATTGAATTTCGACTCAATTACGATCATGCCCGGCCTATGGGAAAAGCAATCACGTCTTTGATTTCCTTTAATCCGAGGGCGAGCATGACAAGCCGATCGACTCCGACTGCCACGCCTGCACAGGCAGGCAAACCCGATCGCATCGCTTGAAGTAACCGACTCTCCTCTGGCAACAACGGCTGGCCATCCTTCACTCTCTCCTGATTGACGACTGAGTTTCTTCGAGCAAGTTCATCGGCAGACAATAGTTCATGATAGCCATTGGCCAACTCAACACCATTGACGTATATCTCAAACCGTTCGGCGACCGGCACCTCTTCCTGGCGAATCACGGCCAGCGCGGCTTGACTGGCGGGCCAATCATAAATAATCACTCCACCGTCATCACCAAGTTTTGGCTCTATTAACCGAGACAGAATTAAATTTAACCACTCATCGCGGGCCGATGCCTCACATGGCATTTCAATCTCAATTCCATGCTCGAGAGCAACGGACTTAAGATCATTAACAGCACAAGTAAATGGATCAACGCCGACGTGCTGTAAAAAGACTTGACGATAGGTGACACGTTCTGTTTTCGGTTGCCTCAAGATTTCCTCGACCAACTCCGCCAATAGGTCCATTCCTGTTTCGAGGTTGTCACCAACGCGATACCATTCGAGCATCGTGAATTCAGGATTATGCATCTCACCCGTCTCGCTTTGCCGAAACGCCTTGCCAATTTGGTAAATCGCAGTCGCCCCACTTGCTACCAAACGCTTCATCCCAAATTCAGGAGAAGTCTGAAGCCAGAGCATCTCATTTGAATTAGAATCAATACCAGTGATCTGGTTTTTTGGAATTCCCACAGGATGAAGATGTCGATCAACCACGATATCATGGGAGATCAACGGGGTTTCAACCTCAAAGAACCCTCGATCATCGAAAAAACGACGTAGCTTTCGCAAAACATCAGCCCGCTGCTGCAGTACATCGATCTGTGCCGACGGCAGGAAATCGTCATTCATAGCGATTGCTAACTTTCCATATCTAAAAACAAATGAAACGCAATGAAATTACAGTTTCTTGAGACCACCTATTCTGTTTGCCAGCTCGCTGCCAACACGAGCATCCCAGATTGGGCCAATTCGTATATGGCGGTCATTCGCACCGACGATGAAACAACGATCATTACCGCAACCGATGCGGTTCCTAAAACGGTCAAGGCAGAGCATGATTTTGCCTGCTTTCGCGTCACGGGAAAACTCGAATTCGACGTGATTGGCGTTATTGCTGCGATAAGCCAGGTTCTCGCAGAATCAGAGATCCCTATCCTATCAGTTTCCACCTACAATACCGACTACTTCTTGATCGCAAATGCAAATCTTGATTTAGCACGTTTATCACTCCGCCGTGCAGGATACGAAATACTAAACTGATATGTGTGGACGCCTAACACTTAGAACCCCAACCTCAGCACTGACGGCCCTCTTTAGTGGCTTGCAGTTCTCTCAACGGGCGTTTCGTTTCAACATCTGCCCCACCCACCCCTTACTCTGCGTTCGCCAAGGGAATTCTCTACAATTGGAATCCGTGGATCTCCGCTGGGGCTTGATCCCAGCGTGGACGAAAGAACCCAAGATCGGGACAGGCTTAATAAATGCCAGATCGGAAACGGCCGCGAGCAAACCTTCGTTTCGAGATGCATTTCAACACCGGCGTTGCTTAATAATTGCAGATGGTTTTTTTGAATGGAAAAAAACGGGAGCCACCAAACAGCCATTTTATATTTGCAGGAAAGACCAGCAGCCATTTTGCCTCGCCGGACTATGGGAATCGTGGCAGGATGAAAACCACCCCACTCAAGCTCCTACTCAAACCTGCACGGTTCTAACTACTTCGGCAAATGACTTTATGGCTCCCATGCATGACCGCATGCCAGTGTTCCTTGAACCAGATCAATTTGAACGCTGGCTCGACAAGTCAAACCCTCTCGCAGAACCCACCCAACCAATGATGTCTCCACTCCGCACCGACTCACTGCAGGCCTACCCAGTCTCCACATTAGTCAATCGCCCCAACAATGACTCCAAAGAGTGCATCGCTCGCTCGAATGAGCCAATCCAGCAGAACCTGTTTTAGCCGCTTGTCATCAAGCCGCTAGAACTCACTTGCCCAAGGGGTCACCACTTTTTGACATCCATTGTTGGAGCGATCCGAACATTTGATCAATCCGGTCAGTGTATTTTGGGTTGCCGATCAAATCGTTAGTTTCCCATGGGTCGTTTTTCAGATTAAATAATTGTTTGCGGCCACTATGGGTGTAATACAACAATTTCCACTCACCTTCTCGTACAGCCCGAACACCCTTAGGGACCTTCACATTGGGCATGTACGCACCAAACACGCGATCCAATCCCTGACTGTCACCGCGAATCACACTCGCAAATTCAAATGGCTGGGTGTACTTCGGAGCATTAAGCCCTGCGAACGATGCGAGGGTGGGATACAGCCCATGAAGATAGGCAAGCCCAGCCCTCGTTTCTCCCTCGGGGACTCCAGGACCCGCCAGAATCATTGGCACCCGCCATGATCCGTCATACAAATTTTGTTTTCCCATCAGCCCATGCTCACCAACGGCTAACCCATGATCTGCAGTGAAAAGAATTAGCGTATTGTCTAACTCACCCATCGCTTTCAATTTTTCAATCAACTGCCCAATGCGATCGTCAATCTGTGCGCACATGGCAAGGTAAATTGCTCGCTCTCGGCGAACCGTTTCGGGACGGTGCGGAGGCTTGTACACCATCTCATCCCTGACCTTCATATCACCGTTATCGAACGGATGAATTCGCAAATAATTCGGTGGCTCTTTCACGTCGGTAAAACGACTTAGAATTTCATCAGGGACATGCCTTGGATCATGGGGAGCATTGGTTGAAATGTACATCATGAACGGCTTTTTTCGATCCCATGTCTGATCCAGAAACGACTCGGCCGCATCGTAAAAAACATCCGTACTCCATCCCTTTGACTGATGCTTTTCAATCTTTCCTTCCCTATTAATCCGAACACCACTCGGATCCATCATTCCAATTTCAATCGCGTTATCTCTGGCCCCCCCTCGATCCCGAAGATTAAAGGGCAGCATTCCACCGGTCACCGCTTCCGCGTGATCAAAGCCTCGCAGCAATGCCGCGTTGCCGTTATGCCATTTACCAGTGGCAAATGTATCCCAGCCTTCGTTTCGAAATTGCTCTGGCAGTAGCGTGTCGGGCGTATTCAATTGTGCGGGCCCCTGGTAGCTCAACTCGCTTGGCGTAACCGACCAGAGTGCCCGGCCCGTTAATAGCATCGCTCGACTACAAGTACAAATCGCACCACTAAAACCACCTTGATGCACCGTATTGCTCATGACAGTGCCACGTTTCGCCAAGGCATCAATATTAGGTGTCAGCGATTGCTGTCCCCCCGTGGCAGTTACGCAATGACGACTAAAATCATCGGTCATGAGCACCAACACATTGACCGGTTTCTCCCGATCGGGACGACCGTCTTCGGCGACTAAGCTAGCGCCTCCCACTCCCAAACAGACCAACTCGGACACTACAAAAATCAGTGCAAATTTTAGTTTCATAATTAATCAAACATGTTATTTGTTTTACAAAAAAACCGCTTCCTCATTGTAGGGTGGAACGCAATGAAAGCCAATTTTAAATTCTTGCTTCGCCAATTTTACCTTGTCCATTCAGCAAATACTTAGAATGCATCGATCGCCATGTTCCAACCACCAGAGAAGCTGACCTGCAAGTTCTACTAAATTTTCAGTTTTAGCCGATAACTTTTCCCGCCTCTTACAAAACTGCTAAACTAATCGTCGACAATTCAAACCACCCATGGAGTGAACAAATGCTGAAAAAAATTGATCGACGCCAGGCATTAAAAACGGGTCTCGCTATTTCCAGCCTCGGTTTCGCGACAGGGCGTGTCCAAGGCTGTGGACTTAATGAGAAATTACGAACAGCGCACATTGGAGTCGGCGGGATGGGCGGGGCGGACTTGGGTTCGATTGCCTCCCATTCCCAAGTTGAAGTCGCTGCACTTGTAGACGTCGATGCAAACACACTCAAAGGTGCTTCACAAAAACATCCTGGCGCAGAAACGTTTGCTGACTATCGTGAGATGCTTAGTAAACTGGGTGACAAAATTGATGCCGTTGTGATCTCTACACCGGATCACACCCATGCCCCCGCAGCGATGTCGGCTTTGAACCTTAGCAAACCCGTCTATTGCCAAAAACCACTCACTCACGAGGTTTTTGAAGCAAGGAAATTACGAGAAGTCGCAGAACAGAAAAATCTCGTTACGCAAATGGGAATTCAGGTCCATTCCAGTGCGCCCTACAGAAGGGCCGTTGAGATGATTCAAAGCGGTGTGATTGGAAAAGTCAGCGAAGTTCATGCCTGGTCAAATAAAAACTGGGGTTATGACGGCGGTCCCATTGAAAAACGAGCTGGTGGACCACCTGCTCAACTAAATTGGGATTTGTGGCTGGGCGTCACGGCCAAACGCCCCTATTGCGACAACATTTATCATCCAGGCAGCTGGAGGAAAATGATTGACTTCGGAACTGGAACACTTGGTGACATGGGCGTTCATATTTTTGACACCCCTTACGCTGCCTTAAAATTAACTGCACCCAAATGGGCAAAAACTACCTGCAGAAAACCCACCGGAGTTGGGCACCCAGAAAAAAACATTGTCGAATATGAGTTTCCTGGGACAGAATTTACGACGGATTCCATGACCTGGAAATGGTACGACGGCGGCTATGCCCCTCCCAAAGATCTTGATTTACCCCAGGGACTAAAGCTACCCGGCCAGGGGGCACTCTTCCTCGGAGAAAATGGACAGATGCTACTGCCACACGTTGGCGAAGCACAACTATTTCCCCTGCAACAATTCAAAGACTACCAGCGACCGGATATCGGAAATAATAATCATTATCACCAATGGGTTGATGCCTGCCTTGGAAACGGCACGACCAGTGCTGATTTTGGCTATGCAGGCCCGCTTACCGAGGCGTTGCTTCTAGGTGTCGTCGCGAATCGATTCCCCGGACAAACACTAAACTGGGATGCCGAAAATTTGAAAGTTACCAACCTTGATGAAGCGAACCATTTAATCAAACGCAACTACCGCGCAGGCTTTGAAGTCTCAGGGCTTTGATTGGTAACCAATGAATTTCGAATTGGAGTGCTGAGGTTCCATTCACGAAACCTCAAGCACACCATTACCCCCAATTTCAAAACAATATTATGATTCAACGTCATTGCATCACTGTCCGCATTCTCGCATTCGCAATCACCCTAACAGTGCTTTTCGGCCAGTCGCGAGGCCAAGATCTTCACTGGTCCGCCGATGGGAAACAGGGTTGGTTCCAACAACCGGACGACTCGGGAAACATGCAATTCCACGTCCTCGATGCCGAAAAAAAATCTTCGCAGATTGTGATGGATCAATCTTGGTTCAAGCAACAGAGTGGAAAAAAAACAGTCACCGACATTTACCCCACTGAACAACCAAGCATTTTCTTAATTCAGTCCGGTCGAACTCTCTACCGAATCGATGGTCAAAATAAAACAAGTGAGTTACTTGACCCCGCATTAATTCGGCAGCATCGCCCTCGATTGTTCCTTCCACCCAAATCCGGTCCACGGGGAACATCGACCCACATCACGATGGATAACCAAACGGATTACAAAGTCGAAACTTTTTGGGTTTCCGAAACTGGCAAAGAACGGGCGTACGAAGTTCTAGCACCGGGCCAGCAAATCAAACAACAGACGTATGTTGGACATGTCTGGTATTTAAAACGAAATGGCAAACCAATTGGGTGCTTTACTGTTCGGCCGGATGACTATGTCGTCTTCGACAAAGAGTTTCTCGATGACATCCAATTCAACTCTCGCCCGCGCACCCAAAACTCTCGTCAACTGGCAAGTCCTTTTATGCGCCGCGAGCCTCGATCACCTGATCAAAAATGGGAGGTACTGGTTCGAGATCATAATCTTTGGATTCAACCCAAGGGAGACGAATCATCAAAATCTCAATTAACACAAACTGGAACAGAAAAAAATACGTTCCGTGACATTGGCTCAGGGACGCGATGGTTAACAACTTCCTCTCGAAACCCTGATCAATGTGACATCCGCTGGTCTCCCGACTCCAAACGATTTGTTGGATTCCAAACACCCGTCGCGCCGGAAAATCGCGTGTACTACGTCGAATCGAAACCTAAAAACCAACTCCAGCCTCTGCTAAGGTCTTATCGATACCCTAAACCAGGAGACACCCTTTTATCGCCTCGGTTAAGACTGTTTTCAATCGAATCTAAAACAGAAATTCCAGTTTCAAACCAACTCTTTGACAACCCGTTTTGGATTCGATTTCTAGGTTGGTCTAACTCTGGCGATCGATTCCGGATTCTCTACAACGCTCGAGGGCACCAAAAATTAAAATTGCTGGAAATCAATGCTAACGATGGCTCAGTCAAGACGCTTATCGAGGAAACAAGCCAAACCTTTATTCACTACTCAGACTCGGGAAAGTCAACCTTTCGAGATTTACCGAATAACAAAATCCTCTGGGCTAGCGAGCGCAGCGGCTGGAATCACCTTTACCGATACGACCGTGACGATGGCACATTAATCAATGCCGTCACCTCAGGTGATTGGAATGTTAAAAGAATTCATAAAATTGATATGGAGCGAGAAACAATTTGGTTTTATGCAGTCGGCATCTACCCTGACCAAGATCCTTATCACGAACATTTCTGTTGTGTTAAATTCGATGGCAGTGATTTAACCATTTTAACCGCTGGCGACGGCACGCATGAAATCCAGTTCCAGCCAAATCAAGACACTTTTATCGACACCTATTCCCGTGTCGACATGGCGCCCGTCAAGGAATTGAGAGACAGCCAAACTGGCAAGCTCATCGCACAACTGGGTCGGCAAAACACAGAAAAACAGTTTGGTAAAAGAAAGCTTACCGAACGGTTTGTTGCCAAAGGGCGAGATGGCAAAACCGACATTTGGGGAATCATCCACTGGCCAATTAATTTTGATCCATCAAAAAAATACCCCGTTGTCGAGAACATCTATGCGGGGCCGCATGACCACCACGTCCCAAAATCATTTCGTACTGGCTATGGCCAGCGCCACAGGATCGCGGATGCAGGAATGATTGTCGTTCAGATTGATGGAATGGGAACGGCTTGGCGATCCAAAGCGTTCCATGATGTTTGCTTTAAAAATCTTCGCGATGCCGGATTCCCGGATCGCATTGCCTGGCTAAAAGCGGCTTCCCAAAAATTTCCTCAGATGGACTTATCGCGTGTTGGGATTTATGGTGGTTCGGCTGGCGGACAAAATGCGATGGCAGCCTTACTATGGCATAACGATTTTTATAAAGTCGCGGTTGCCGATTGTGGATGTCACGACAACCGGATGGATAAAATTTGGTGGAACGAGCAGTGGATGGGGTGGCCCGTCGACGCCAGTTATCAACAAAACTCCAACATGGAGAACGCTCACCTTCTAAAAGGCAAGCTCATGCTCACCCTTGGAGAACTCGACCAAAATGTTGATCCGGCCAGCACAACCCAGGTGGTTGGTAAATTAATCGAACATGACAAAGATTTTGAGTTCGTGTTGATTCCCGGCAAGGGCCATGGTGCGGGTGAATCACCATGGGCCGCTAAAAAACGGCTAAGGTTTTTGAAGCAGCATCTTGGGGCAGAATAACACAACGCCCGATCCGCTTCACCTAAAAATCTTGATTACTTTTCCGGCTCGGCAGGCGTTTCAATGTTGGCGGGGTTTTGAACCTCGGCAGGTTTTTCAGAACGGACAGATTGGTAAAGTTTCGCCAACTTTAGCAAGACAGGCTCGATCGACTGATAGTAACTTGCCTCGCCTAGTGCATCTTTTTTCTGACGTAACAATTCCAACTCTCGTTCTAGTTGTTCACGATTTTCTCGCTGTTCAATGGTTAATTCCGCCTCTGTGCCGCGGCGGATTAAGAACACCTGATTCGAGACGAAACCATCTGGCTCGTTCGCCTTGGATTTTTTTACCGTCCGAGTCCCCTGAAACCAATCCGAAGGCGTCCCCTTCCCGTCACCATTATCATCAATCATCGCCAACTCTGTGGCCAGACGAGTCTCTTGTAAGTAAAACTCCTGCGTCTGAGAGGAAGCCGCCACAACCGCTTCCAACAAAGACGTTTGCAAATCTTTATCGAGATCGTACGCTGGGTCATCAATTGCCTTCGACAGGTATTCCCCAAATCTTGCAAAATTTCGCTGAGCACTCGACTTGGTCGCCGTAATGACCACACGATTAGGATCCTTGAGTTTTCCAACAAACCCACCACTCGAAGATGCACAGTTTACAACAATCGTGCGTGCCTTTTTATCAGTCAACCATTCGTGCAATTGCACCGCAGAGAGATCCGGTCCTCGCAGATTAAATTTAGAGACCTTTCCATCGTCAGTTCCATGCCCAATTAAGACCACCCATAACTCAGCGGTCGCGTCTCCTAAATTTGAAAGTTCTTGCTCCAATCGCTGCAGATCATTTTGCCCCGCTGGATTATCCCCTGTACCAATGCACACGAAATCAGGGCCCGTATTGCCAGCCGAAGTAATCGCTGACTTCCAATTGTCTGCCCAACTTTCGAACTGTAGTTGGTAATCGTCACTCCCCCCCGTGCCTACTACGACAATTACCTTTTGCTCCTTTTGCTTTTGCTCCTGACCAAATAGATCCCCGCAACATAAAAACAGGCCTGCCACCAAACACAGCGTCCCTGCCTTTTGGCAGAGAACCTTCCAACTCTTCGCTGCAGAAATCAATGGCCTAATCATTGCGATCCATTCTCTATTTTGTTTTAGTGATCTCACGCCAACCCCTTCCAGCGTCGCAGTCCCCATTCACCAATCAGCAATCCGATCGCTAATGAGAACACAGTCCATCGGTGCCACCAGGGATTCGAGACGGTCTCCATGACCGGCACTTCTCGATACTCCAATCCAGATACAAACTGCTCTAAAGAATCAATATCAATGACCTGACCACCGGTTTGATCAGCAATCTCTTTCATCAACTGGGGATTAGGTTCAAGTGATTGAAATTCTTCACTGTCAGGTTCAGAAACCCACCCAGATTCTCGCGTTTCAATTTCGCTACCATCAGGTGCCTTCACAGCCACTGATGCTCGATAGACCCCAGTTTCCCCGGAAACAAAATTCGCGACGTAAACACCCGGCACGGAATCGGTGGGCTCACCTGCCAACTCAATCGTTTTACCCTCAGGCGTTTGTACTTGAATAGCTACGGTGGCATTATCGAAAGGCTTATAAGCTTCATCGTTAACGGAAACCTTAATCTCAGATGATCGGTTCGCATCATTAAGTCGATTTATCTCCACTTCTACACGTCGGGGGACATCAGCAATTGCCCATCGCAATGTCTGTCGCCAAGCCTTGAGCAAGTCCTCATTGTCCTCCTCACTCTTTAGTTGCCAACGCCAAAAATCTCCAATCAGCAATGCCCCGGAACGCCCGCGTCCGTAGGGTTGAACCACAAGTGCTGGATGCATTTCCTCGGCATCCGAAGTTACCGTTGCCAATACAGTCGCCCCTGGCTTGATGGAATTTGCGAGATTCACAGTCTTAAATTTCGGCATCGCCGCTAAGCGTTGCCTTTCTTTTTCTTCCGTCGACTCAATCCTAACCCAGGGCTGCAGCCAACCCTCACGCGTGAGATCGAGCTCGTATTTTTCATCTGACGGAGACGCCAAACGGTCTAAGTAGACGGGCAACATTTCGCCAATTTGAGTTTTTGCGTAATCGCCCGCAACAAACGATTCTTGCCCACCCAACATCAATAGCCCACCACCACGCAAACTAACGAATTGCTGCAGCAACGACTTTTGATCTTCCGTAAAGAAATCGGCTTCCAAGTCATCAATGACAATGGCGTCATATTCAAAAAGCGTTTCAGCGTCTTTCGGAAATCCACCCCGCAATTCCTCTTTATCCCTCGTACCCAAGCGAATAAACACGGGCTCGTCATGTTGCTCTGTTGTATCATCGTCCTGAGAATCGAATCCACGAAAAAGCGAATTAGATTGCTGACCGTCGCGCCCTCGAAAAGTAAACTTAGCCTCTCGCTTAGCTATTCTCACTAAGGCGACGAGATCTAACTCATCATCACCTTGCAATGACCTGCGCAAAAATTTAAGCTCCCAGTTTGGTCGTCCCGTCACGTATAACAACCGAAAAGGGCCTCGACCACGATCCACGAGCACCAACCGCTCGTTATTAATAACCGTTGCTTCAGCCTGAGAATCAACTACCGACATCTCTCCTGCAGCTCCTGAAGCATAAGCCTTCACCTTGAACACGTTGATGCCACGACGCTCAGGCCGTGTTTGGAAACGCACGACAAATGGCCTACCGTCTTCGACATCCATCACTTCTTTCTTAGAAACTTCCTCTCCCGCTTCATCGAGCAGGGCAACTACAATTTTCTCGCCCTCATAACCACTGGCCATCAATTCAGCCGTGATTGTTACGGGAGCCGATTCAAAATTCGTCTGAGTGCTGCTGACTCTCGTAATGCCAAGATCTCTTGCTGGCAGCTGATTACCCAGCAAAACGGGGAACACTGGCGGCATAGAACCCCAAGGCATCGCAGCGAACGCTTCTTTATTCCAATCAGTTGCGTTCCCGTCGGTCATCAAAATAATTCCCGCTGCCGGGCGACCGGCAAATCGATTTGTAGCCAAACTTAAATTCGAAAGAATATCACTCCCACGCTGGTCGGCACGAAATTCTTCAAAATTGGAAACCGGCCGCAAACGTCGGTCAAATTGATATTTTCGAACATCAAAATCTTCAGCCAACTGACTCAACCAATTGGCCTCACCATTAAGCTTCTGGAACAGTTCCGCCTCTCGCGTCGTGCTCTCACCTCGGTCTTTTATCTGCAGGCTTTGACTATCATCCGCCATAATCACCATCAAATTCGCCCCCTTTTCAGGGCGAGCGTAGCGATACATGGGCTCTAGCAAACAAACCGCCAGTAACAACACAGCCGAAATCTTCATGAATGCCATGAGCGATTTAGAACCACCCGCCGCACGGGCATTGAAGTAAGACCAGATGACAATTACTGCGGTAATCGCCATCAGAATAGCCACTGCCATTCCCCAGTCGGACGCTCCCCAGGCATTTGGGATCCAGGAACTATCCATTACTTCCCCCCCCCTAGTTGCTCATAGTATTTGCGCACTGCATCTTGATATTGGGCTGGAACAGGATCGCGATCTACGGGAACCATCGCTTCGTCAGAACTGCGGCGAAGGATCTCTTCCACCACTCGATCCTGCAATTCAGCTAACGGTTCAGCAACTTTCATCTTGATCAAATCCCAGTTAGGTTCCTCTGAATGCCGATTCAATTCTTTTCGAATTTCACGCGCTTGCTCGCGAATACGAGATGCTTCGGCTCTCAACTCAGGATCGTCAACCATTTCTTCAACATCTCGCAATCGATCCGACCAATCTCGAAAATCGTCCCCAGTTAATGGCTTAACGATCCTCTGATCTCCCCCCGCATAGCTGCCTTGATTGGGAGCGCCAGGCTGTCCGGAGTCTTCGTTGGTACCAAGATTCCTCATTAAATCTCGCTCTTGCGGCTCTTGAGCACGCCCCCCATTTCCATCAGGTGACTCCTGCTGCCCTTGTCCAGTTGGGGATTCCGATGTTTCAGATTCACCGCGAGCCTCCTCTGGCTCACCCGGCGGTCTTTGCTCAGATTCGCCGCTTCCCTGTCCTGAGGACTCACCTTCACCGCGATCCTCCGGTCGCTCATCTGACGGTGTCTGCTCAGTCTCCCCCCGTCCCTCGCCGGAGGGTAAGGATTCAGGATTTTCCGATCGCTCTTCCGACGACTCCGAAGCACGCTCTTCAGCCCCTTGCTGAATTTCATTTTGCAGGTCTCGATTAAGTCCCTCAAGTGTGCCTCGAGCTGCCTTGAGTGCTTCCGTTTCATCGCCAAGCACACTCTCTGCCGCGTTCTCTATACCCTCACGAATTTCTTGAATCCCCTCGCGAGCACGCTGTTCTTCGTTGATTGCATCCTCTTTCCAACCACGATTTAATGACTCGCGGGCTGATTCAAGCGCCTTGTCAGGTCGGCTAGTTTCCGAATCACGATACGTGTCGTACAGTTCTTCAGCGAGCAGCGGCTCAAACGGCTCGGCTTCTTCAATGGTATCCCGCATTCGATCCCTCAATGCCTCGACCGCCTGTTCCTGTTCTGCTAATTGGCGATCCAAATCAGGTTGCTCCGATTCCGTCTCCCGCAATGACCGTGCATCCTGTTGGGTTTGGGGCAGGTCAGACTCTGCCATCTGCTCCGCAATATCTTCCTGCTTGCGTTCGATCTCTTGAGCTTCTTGCCGTAGCTCTCGCATTTGTTCAGTGAATTGCCCCGAGGATTGGTTCTGAAGTTCATCGCGAAGTTCTTCCAGTTCCCTTTGAGCCCGAGTCCCCTCGGCTGCAGCGCGGGAAACTTCATTATCCTCCAACGCTTCGGCTGCTTGTTGTAAATTTTCACGCACGTTTTCAAGCTGTTCAGCCTCTTCGGCCATTCGCTGTTGATTTTCTTCGCTCTGCATCCGGTCGAGCAATTCCTCCGCATCGCGAAGCATCTGCTCCTGCTGCTCCCTAAGCGATTTAAGCCTGCGTTCCACCTCATCTTTTTCTTCCTGCGTATCAACCTCCTCTAACGCTGATTGCAGCTCTTTAATTCGTTCGTTTAAATCCTCCTGCCGCCGAGACAATTCCCGCAAACGACTAAGAACCTGTCGATCTTCCTGCTGTTGCTGATTCTGTTCGGTTTGCTCCTGCGCCGTCTTTTCGTTCTCGTACCGATTCTCATCTTCTTTGAGATTCAATTGATCCAGCTGATCTTGCTGCCGATTGTTTTGTTGCTGAGGCTGTCCCGGTTGCTGAGGTTGCTGTTGCTGTTCTGTAATTTCAAATTCCCGCGCGCGTAATTTAAGCAAACCTTGATAAGCCGCTTGCTCACTCGATAACGCAGATTTAAGTGACTCGAGATCACTGTCATCCTTAGCACGGTTCAGTTTCAAAACAGCTTCGTTCATAAAGTCCCGCGCCGGCTCAATAAATGAAAGGGACTCTTCGTCCTCTAATTCACTCGCCAACTCCGTTAGGCCTTCAATTGCGGTTACCTGGGATTGAGACAAGAGTTCGACATCAGCGGTAAACGTCTCGGAAAGCCCGCGTTGTCGTGACGCTCGACTAGCCTCACGACGGATAACTTTCCAAGTCGCATTGATAATTTCTTTTTGCAATTCGGCGAGTTCTTGAGCTTGCTCCGCATTCTCGCCACCCTCCTGTTGCTGCTGCTGTTGCTGTTGCTGCTGTTCCCCTGCAGTTGGAGCCTGACCCTGTCGAAAAATTTCTTCGAAATGCCGGACTTCCGCAAAAAACATATCGCTGGCAACCTGCCGAGGTTTACCATCCGAACCAATATCCTCTGCCCAAAAGTAATAAGAAACCAGATCGTCTGGCTGCACATCCAGCGACTCTAGATCTAAAAGATACTCAACTTTTTTACGTTTATTCCCTGCAGCAACTTGCTCTAGCTCAACCTCCTGAGCAGCACGTCCGGGAATCTCAAAGTTAACACCGAATGATTCGATTCCAAAATCATCCCAGGCACTCGCACTTAACTGCACTTCTTCAATTGGAGACGCGTCAATGTCCCTCGCTGGCGTCAACAATTTCAAATCGGGCGGCAGATTTTCTAGAACATTGAGGACAAATTTGGGAGGCGTCCGATTATCGCGTTGCTCGACATCCGTCAGTTCTAATTCGTACTTACTCGACTCAGCCAATTCCAATGTGAGCAATAATTTCTTTGGATCTTCTGCATCTAGAACCAAGTCAATTGGCTCCCCACCGTCCTTGGGAAACAAAACTGCGCTGGCTACTGGTTTATTAAGGTAAAATTCCAGCTGCGCCGTTGTGCCCTCAACAGCAGTTAGCCTTCGGAAATCTTGCAGGACTTTATCCTCCGAGCCCGTGTATTGAGGGTATTTTAGCTTGGCATCAGCCCGCACCAATCGAGGGTAATCAAAAACGGTAACTTCATACGCATCGGTGGCTTGGTCGGCGTACTCAACTCGATAGGAAAGCGGCGATTGGACTGTGGGAATTCTCGCTCCGAAAACCGGATCGTCGAGACTCTTCGACATCGACACACTCACCTCTTCGCCAGCTTCATTTACGTAAATTAAATCTGCATTGGTAGGAATCGAATCCCCAAACCGTGCCAACACTAACAAACTTGTGCCTCGCTCGACTTCGGCATTCCCCGGTTCGACAGCGATTGTTAACTCCTGCGAATCAATTGCCAAATCCGAAAATGCGATTGCCGTATCACCTTCATGCGGAATGGCAAACCCAACCAAACCGATCATCGCAATCATCCACCCAAACAAACTAAGAAATCCGACCAACGGTGCCATGACGAGCTGCCAGCTTGGCACCAGTGAAGCCCAGCTATTTTCATAGCTATGGGTCACCGCTTTTCTCATGACTGCCTGCTGTAGAAAACTAAGGCTTTTACCATCTTCTGCCTGTTGCTCAATCGCAGTCAACAAACTGGAATCCAGCTCAGGAAACTCGCGTTCAATTCGCTTTACAGTTTTGAGCGAAGAAACAGACGTAAAGAGTCCAATACAAACGCCGATGAACGACGCCGCAAATGTGGCAACTAAAAATGGCAAGCCAACCTTCGAAACGTCAAGTTCGCCAGTGCGGTTCAGATAAATCATCACCACCGCAATCACGAAAGACAGGCCCCAAATCAAGGCGAGAGTCCACGCAACTCGAAGAAATCGAGTTCTTCGAATAACGGGCTCAATACGCTTGTAAATCATGTGATCCATTAAACCAAATCTCCTCCAGTTTTAACTGTCACTGTTTCGCCGTTCGACAATTTCGACCTAGACGAAGTTCGCGCGGCAAGCCATGTCTCAAAGAGTAATAATAAAATAGCCGCGACAATTAACCACTTCCATATTTTCTGACGATCCTCGATATCTCGATCCAGCATCGAACGCATCTGCGCTCGTTCGGAGGCTGCTGTTTCCTGTTCGCCAACGTTAACTGAAAACATCTCGATCTGCTCCAGTGGAATCGCCGTCGTCGCACTTTCGGATCGATTTACATTCACAGCAAATAACATCTCCTCTTTTCCACGCGGCTCTGCGTTAACCTCGGACTCACTACCCGCGGAGTCTTTGTCGTTGTCAATCAATCGATAGATCCCCGGTTGATCCGTTTGCGAAAAACTCGCTGAATCGGCAGAAATCACCTCTCGTGCGCCATCTGGTTTAACTATTTCACGATCCTTCAAGCCGTTTTCTGCGACGGGGATAGAGATCGTTTCCCCGACCGTATAAGACTGATCGAGTTCAGGCAGATTGGCTGCAATTTCAACCAAACCATTAATCAATGGGACAAACTTCGTGGACAGTGCTAATTGGCTTTGACGTGGATTCCAGCCACTTGCCATCACATAAACGCATCCGCGATCTGGATTTTCTAATTTCCAAATAGCCGGATCGTCATTTTCAAATCGAGCCAGCACAACCGCCAGTGGATCGACAATTTCGACCGCTTGATGATTCCAGAATCGGATATTTGTAAAATCGTTATATCTAGGATTGGCGAACAACTGAAACAACCGACTGGAGAAATCAATCTCAGCCAACATTTGATAATCGTCTTTCGAGCGGCGCGGCGCTTTCGATTTCGCTTTCAAGCGGCCACCAATCCAATCCTGCGTGAAATTGACAGTTTCAGCATCCGACAGAATCACGAAAAGCGTCCCGCCCGCTTTCAAATAGTCATCAATTTCGTCCCGGCGAACTTCGCCAACCGGTGATGTCAACACCGTCAAAGCCGCCGGCCCCATGCCAGAACCTCGAAGCGAATCATCCGCTTTCAATTGCCGCGTGACCACTTTACGCGAGGGAGTCTCAATTAAACTTCGCCGCAAGTAATATTGCAATTCTTCTGGGTTATCTGGCGTATCGGTACCGAGATAATCCACTCTCAACATTTGCTGCTCGACCGGAGCCACAAAATACGCGTTGTCAAAAATCTCAGAATCACCTGAGAGTTCGAAAACTTGATTGTTTAGATTTTGCTCCGGAGCAATTTGCATCACACGGCTCGTTCCAGCGGGAACAAAAAATGGCAACGATTCAGAAATCGTTCCATTTTTCCAGTTTACAAAAAACTGATCCACAACCGACTCTTCAGAATTTCGAACTCTAATTCGCAGGCCAGAGTCAGATTCATCACTCGTCGCCGCCAACAATTGAAGCGTTGCGTTGGTGGGGTCTTTAGCGACGACCGAATAAAACTCGACAAAAACAGTGGCTGGCCACTGGTAAGCTTGAAGAGAATCCAAATTCGATCCTTTCTGCAAGTCACTCACCACCGCCATTTGGAGTTTCGCGACCGTCGTTTTCTCGCCATCCACCCTCTGTGAATCTCGCCAAACATCCAGATTATCTGCAACCGTCACCATCGCATTTCCGAGGTCAGATCGATGCCACCCTGGCTCCAACGTTTTAAATCCCTTTCGGATCGAATCGGCACGAGCACTCAGGCTATCATTCAGCTGATCGTTAAAATCAACGACCGTTCGGACATTTTCGTCGAATGCCATCAGCGATACATCATCGCCTTTTTCCAAACCTGCTAATACGTTTTCCATTTGACGTTCAGCCTGATCCCAAAGACCAGACCGACGCATACTTGCGCTTGTGTCGATCAAAATTGCGACACGGCGGTTAGCAACTTCGTACTCGGTAAGCGAATTTTGCCCCCGAAAAAATGGTCTCATGAATGCAATTGCAATTAAGCCAATCGCCAGTGCCCGCAGCAAAAGTAATAATATATTCTCCAGACGACTTCGACGTGTTAGGGAGGGAGGCGAGGGCTTAAGGAATATTAGTGAACTAAACTCCGTCTGCCCCTTCGGCGTCTGCCTTATCAAGTGAAGTAAAAATGGAAAGGCGATTGCCAAGGCCCCGAGACCAAACAACCAGGCGAGTGCACTCATTGGGCCCCCCTGACTTGCGTTGCGCGTTTTACGGATCTACCGTTGGACGCCCGGGATTGGAGCAACTCAAGCAAAGCGACTTCGAGCGGTTGATCCGTTGGAATGGTGAAATAATCGACGCCGATTTGATCACAGGTCTCTTTAATAGAAGATTCGTGCTCCAGAAACCTCTTCCGATACTCTGCCACTGCAGAATGCGGATCGACATAGATTTCTCGCCCAGTCTCCAAATCCCGAAACAAACTCGCTTTATCAAACTCAAACTCAATTTCGGTTGGGTCAAGAGTTCTCAAAATGACAACTTCATGCCCGCGTGTTCGAAGGTAATTAAGTTTTTTTATGAAACTCTCAACGGGAGCGAGCAAATCTGAAATCAAGACAACAAGCCCACGCTTTGAAACCGTTTGCGCAATCTGCTCAAGGGGAGCCGACAAATCAGTTGACTTGCCAGAAGTAGAATTTTCGAGCGTTAGCATCAACCGTCGCAAGTGTCCTGCCCGATAGCGGGGAGGAATCATGTCCACGATTTGATCACCAAAAGTAACCAACCCAACCGCGTCTCGCTGGCGATTCAAGAACCATGCAAGGGATGCCGCCATCGTTTTGGCGTATTCTAATTTGGAATATTCACCCGAACCAAAACCCATGGAATGACTCATGTCGACCAAGAGATAACAACGGAGATTCGTTTCATCTTCAAACCGCTTAATGTAATAACGATCTTGCTTGGCATAGAGTTTCCAGTCGAGGTAACGAAGATCATCTCCAACGGAATACTGTCGGTAATCGGTAAACTCAACTGAGAAACCATGATAGGGACTGCGATGAAGCCCCGACATAAAACCCTCAACTACAATTTTTGCGCGCAATTCGAGATTCTTAATCTGCATAATTGCAGTGGGTGACACCCCGGAAGAAGGGCGGACCGCTGATGTTGATTCGTGAGTGGGTGAAAGATCGGCCAAACATGCCTCTACAAGCTAAGAATTAAAATGACAACTACTTTAGAACGATTCCCGCAATCATTTGTTTCCTACCTGTGGCACAGACACATGTTCTAACAATTGGTCTATGATCTTCTCGACGGTAACCCCTTCCGCTTCAGCACGATAACTTGGCAGAATCCTGTGCCGCAAAACAGGATGCGCCAATGACTTTACGTCATCGAGATTCACATGCGATCTCCCACAAAAAAGAGCCCTCGCTTTAGAACCAAGAATCAAATTCTGAGCAGCCCTCAAACCAGCTCCCCAGTTGACATATTGATTCACAAACTCCGGCGCGCCCGCCCGGCCTGGCCGACTCGCATCAGCAATCCGAACGGCATAACGCACCAAGTCTTCCGCAACAGGGACGTTTTTAACCGTCCCGTGAAAACGCCGAACGTCTTCCGCTGAAAAAAGTTTATCAATCGTCTGTTTAAATTCAGAGGTGGTCTGTTGAACCACTTTAACTTCTTCGTCTTGACTTAAATAATCAATTTTTACGTTGAACATAAATCGATCGAGCTGTGCTTCAGGAAGCGGGTAAGTCCCCTCCATTTCGATCGGATTTTGCGTCGCCAACACAAAAAACGGTTCTTCGAGTTGATAACTGACGCCCGCCGCAGTTACTTGATGCTCTTGCATCGCCTCAAGAAGGGCTGCCTGTGTTTTCGGTGGAGTTCGATTTATCTCATCTGCCAAAACAACATTAGCGAAAATTGGCCCCTTCACAAATTGCATGGACCTCGAACCACCGTCGTTCTCTTGGAGAATTTCAGTTCCCGTAATGTCGGCCGGCATCAAATCGGGAGTAAACTGAATTCGACGGAAATTCAAATCGAAAACCTCCGCAATACTTCTCACCAGCAACGTCTTCGCCAATCCAGGGGCGCCGGTAATAAGACAATTCCCACCCGCAAACAGACTGATCAACAACTGCTCGATTACCAACTCCTGCCCAACGATCAACTTGGATAATTGATCATAGATTTTTTGCCGACCATCTCTGATCTGCTGCACGGCATGCTGTTCTTCTTCGTAGGTATTGAGTGTCACTTCGTCAGCTCCAGTTATTTAATTTCATTTTCATCGATTTCAAATCAATGAGTCATTGCATAGGTCACGATATTAATTCCGAGAGGGTACGCATAAGGTTCCGAATAAGTCTCGAAATACCCCCGATCAACGCCCTCTCGCTCCCAGCCATCGCCAAGGTCTGTATTGTGACAAATGAAGGCCATCATTCGTCCATCGTCGTCAAAGATGCCGCGATAATTAGCCGACTCTGCGTCTGCCCGTTCCGTTTTCCGGCCGTACATAAAATGCTGAATACTGGGAATTTGAGGCTTCTTATCGAGATCATAGACGATGTGAAAAATCTCATGATCAAGCGGGATGTCCTCGGGTTCTCGGTCGGGAAAAACCCGTTTCATTTCCCGATAAAAATTCGCCCACTCGTCTTCACCCCAAAAATCATCCACCATTAAAAAACCGCCCTTGTTTAGATAACGACGCAGCGCAAGCACCTCTTCCTCGCTAAACAACAGATGACCCGGTTCGATAATATAAATAAATGGGTAGTCAAAGAGCGATTCATCCGTGAGCCGAATGATCACTCCCTCGGGGGCAACCTCCAGAGAGGTAAGCTCTTTCAATCGGTAGGAAAGATTTAAATCCGCGTCGGGAAAATCAGTTCGCCACTTACCACGACTGCCGCCTCGCCCGCCACGCCATCCGTAATTTCCATAATGGGAATCGTATTGAATTCGAGCGAAGGTAAACACATCGTCTTTGAATCCCTTACTCTCCTCCCACAGGGGGACACCATTGCGTTGATTTTCATCCATTCCCCGGCGGCCACCAAATTGACGCTGATAATCCTGAGCGACCACCCAACCGGCGATCAATAACCCAAAAACCAGCAGGCAGATTTTGTTTCCAAAAATAGAATTCATGGAGACTCCTTTTTGGTCTCAACCGCATCAGCCTTGATGGCTTCCGGCGTAAACTTCACTGGCGGGGAAATCTCAGCTTGAGCATCGACAATCTCAAGCAACAAATCATAAGCCGCTCGGTAACGAGGGGCACGCTCTAACGATCGGACTACCTGGTCTTTCGCCTCCCCCAGTTGTTGCTGTCGAAACAAAGCCGATGCCAGGCGGTAGTGGACATCAGCAGCGTCCAGCGGATCCATTCTCGCAAGAGCAGTCAACGATTCAACCGTTGCCTGATCATCTTGCGTCTGCTCAGCGGCAACCGCAAGGAATCGGTAGGGCGATGGCAGCAAAGGGTTCAGAGCGAGCATTTTACGGGCTACCGACTTTACTTCCGCCCAATCAGAATTAGCAGAATAAATCTCAAGCAGCCGCATTAACAACTCAACACTATTGGCCTCCATCGCCACATACTGTTCGAGCATTTTCAATTCTTCATCAGGATCATCCAATTTGCGATGGCACTGAGCGAGAAGAGGGTACGTAGATTTCATTTCAGGACAAATTTCTAAAATCTTCAAAAGTGCATCTCTCGCCGATTCCCACCGCTCCTCCTCAATAGCCTGACGGGCTTCTTGATTTAACCCAGCAAGATTATTGGGATGCTCTTGATTCCATTGCTTCCAATCAGCCGCCGTTGCGTCGGGAATTAATTTCACTTTATCCCAATTCGCCGTTGGCGCGAAAGCTTCAGCCTTCTGCAAAGCAAACTTCGCAAACGACTTGTCGATAAATTCAATGGGGGCACAATGACGCCGCAGCGCGTCGTTTATCGGAGTCCCAAATGCCAATTCCTGAAGTACATTTTTCAATCCGTCCAGGCCGAATTCCTGAATTAAATATTCTACGACCAATGATGATTCATAATAGGCAAACTGTAAATGAACGGGGGAGGGCGGTCGCAGAAACGCACCACTTAACTCGCTTACGGGCGTTAAGCTCTCCGAGAGTACCATTTCACGGAACACCGTTCCCATCGTCTCTCCCCAAGCCGAATCCGCAAGCTTTTCCTCGTGCACAGAAATCCCCTCACTCAGCCAGCGGGGCATCTTATTTTTTGTTTTCTGAAGCGTGACAACATGGCAGAACTCATGCCACAAAACCGACTCCCAGCTCGTCAAATTCACTCCCTGAGCGGCAGGACTATTCATCGTGATGACACGCCCAAAACAGACACCCAAAAAACCGGACCCACCCGGCAATCCAAATGTACGAATCGCAAAATCCTGTTGACGCGGGAAGATCTCTACAAAAACTGGCGTTTCCAATTCTGAATCATACTTGGTGCACAAATCTGCTTTCGCTCGAACAAGCAATTCTAAAACTCGATCACCATATATCGCAGCTTCGTCGGCTCCCATCCGAACAACAAATCCATCTCGTTCAAGCGTCTTAAATTTAGCGATCTCATCCCGCAGCGTAACGAGGTTGTAGGCCACGACACTGTATTGATCTTCGTCAAAAACTTCATCCGCCAATTTCCAGCCTTCCAACTCTTGCCCCAACCGCAAAAGGTCATGTGCTAATTGAATCTTTGCCGGCAGAAAATTCTCGTCGTAAACCAATGCGCGTCTCTGGTATTCTTCCCCTTCGGAAAATCGATATTTTTCCGACAACTCCCGACCAATTAAATGATCCACCTCTGGATTGCCCAGCCAACCCGCAAATGCCCGCTCTCGAAATTCACCTTCTTGCTGGGGCTGATTTTGCAAATGAGCAATCACCGACCGGTAAGCCCATGCCCTGGGAAGCTGCGGATGGACTTTCTGAATTTTCTCCAAAGTTTCAATCGCTTTGTCGTAGTCCTCTGAACTTATCTGCTGATCCGCAAGCAACAGCAAGATCTCGACGTTAGATGGGTTAATCGCGAGAACACGGTTCACCAACTCATTTACCTTTTCGGAATCGCTCGGCAGAAACGACTTCGCAAGCCCGACCATTGCATCGACATCCGCAGGAAGTAATTGAAGCACCTCCGAATAATTCTCCGCTGCCAACGCATAATCCTGTTTCGAAAAAGCCAAATCCGCAATCGCCCGAAACACTTCGGGATTGGTTGGATACCGCTTTCGGACAGGGTAATAAAAAAGATCAAGCACTTCTTTTGCATCCGCGTTTCGACTAAGAAAATATCTGCCAAGAGCAAGCTGGTTAGCAAGGTCTTTGTATCGCCATGAATTCCTCGAAGCGAGGGTTTCTATTTCCGACAGCAATTTGGCCGAACCGTCATCGTCTCCACTGAATCGACGCACCTCGCTTCCAATCCTCCGCAGCCGAATGCTATTCTTAAATCGAATCAACGAGGCATCCAAACTCTCAACGGCAGCCTCATAATCTCCAGTCTTTAACTGACACTCAATTGTGCGAATTGCCCATTTCTCCTCAACGCTGTAACGCCCCAATTTTTCATCGATTGCTCCCGCAAGCTTAATTACTTCAGAATACCGCCCTTCATTGTAAAGGCGTTCGGCCTGCTCAGATTCCGACTCCACAGGAGTCGCCGAGAGAGAATCAACAATACTTTGGCCAGTCGAGATGGTCGGAGTGAATGCAAAGAGTGCACAAGCAACGCACCAAGCTCCAAACCAAATTAGAAATTCACGAGCAAGCTTAGGGGCAGGGCAGGTAATCGGTTCAGCCTCGGCAATATTTAGGCAACTTAAACGAGGAAGCCGAAATCGGCTGTCTTTATTGTATTAAATGCAACTGGGCGTGCAAAGTTGCGGACAAAGTCACATTTGTCACAAATTACCAGCAACGGTCATTTACTGAAACCAAAAGCCCGCGGTTGATCTTGCCACGCACATCCACTATTTTTTCGGTTATGGATGGGCCACGCAGCAGAGTACGCCATGTGCTTCAAGCGAATTGGCAATACAAAAACCGCCACTTATCGGAGCAATTATCCATTTTGCTCCGGACGGGAACAGCAACGGATGTGGGGCACTTCACAAGGCGACCGAACACTGACTGGAGCGGAAGCTGCCTTGGTGCGAAAATCAGTCGGACACCTTCGAGACATGATCACCGCGGGGCTCGATCTGGACGAACCTCACCGGTCCGAAGTGGACGTTTTCGACCGCCTCCAACCGACGCAACAACTATCCGTCCTTCATGAGGTCGCCCATGGGTTGCTCGACCCCCAGACCTCCATCATGGAACTTACCGCCGTACGAGAGGGAACCGTTCACACGATTTATCGTGAAATTTTTAGCCTCGTCGAGATCGAGATCGATCTCTCCCAGCATCGTGAAATTGATTTCGATTTTCAGGAATCGCCAGATGGACGCGAGCCTGCTTTTAACACCACGACAAAACTCGCCCATCAAATTCGTGCAACGATAGTCTCTGCGTGGCATGAACTTACTCAGCCAATAACTGAATGGAATCCAAGCGGCTTAATTCCGGAAGAACGACATCCCCATAGCGTTCCCGAAATTGATTCCACCAACCTCGAATTGTGGTCATCAACCATTGAGTTCCTTGCCAACCAAGTGCTTTGGGATCGAGATTTCGAAATGGAACCTTTTTTTGCCGATCTTGACCCTGCTAAAGTCGCCGATATCAAGTTGTATATGGGCATCCAGGAGAATTACTTTTCTTCACCGGCACCCGATGCCAACTCCGCCGATTACCAGCGACTTGATCGGGAGCTCGTGGCACTGACCCGAAATCTCAAAGTCTAACTTTATTTTAAGTTAACTTTAAAGAGATAACGCCGTACCAAACGAATTTAAATTTCGTCACCCTCGCCTGTCTTAGGCACAATGGGCTGATCATCGTCCGATCCGCCGGCAGGCTGTACCTGAGCCAGCTTCATTGGACTGGCCAACGTCAGTCTCCAAAATTTCTCAATTTCGTTATGAGCTTTCGCTAACAAAGAACCAACTGGATAAACTCCTTGATCGTCAACTTGCCCCGCAGTTTGACCAGTCATCAATTCAATTGCATCATAAATATTATCAACTGCAAATACGTGAAACTTACCTTGACGGCAAGCTTCAACAACTCGTTCACTAAGCATTAGGTCGCCAGCATTCGATTTTGGCACCACCACACCTTGATTTCCATTGAGACCAAAATAGTCACAAGCATCGAAGAACCCCTCCACTTTTTCGTTGACTCCACCGATTGCCTCGAGGTGACCGTGCTGGTCAATTGCGCCAGTCATGGCCATCGACTGCTTGATCGGAATCCCAGTCAATGCACTCAGCAAACAGACAATTTCAGCTCCCGACGCAGAGTCTCCATCAATGCCGCCGTAACTTTGCTCGAACGCCAAAGACGCACTAAAGGCCATCGGATGTTCCGTCCTTAGTAAGTGCCGCAGTAACCCACCCAGGATATGAAAGCCCTTGGTATGAATTGCACCGGACATTTGAGCACGGCCCTCGATATTAATTAAACCAGCACTACCGGGACCAATCGTGGCTGTGATTCGAGCGGGAAACCCATAGGTCAAGGGACCGGAATGCATCACTGCGAGGCCATTAATCTGCCCGACAACGTCGCCATCGGTTTGCACCATCAACGTCTGACTTTCAACCATTTCACGAAATTTTCTTGACGGTAAACTGGCTCGATCTCGCGTCCGTTGAACCGCTTGCAGCACGTGGGCTTCCGTCACTATCTCTTCCGCGGAGAGAAACGCTGCTTCCCTCGCAATATCAGCGATCCGACCAAACCGGGCCGACAAGCGATTATTCCTCGCAACGATTCTCGCACCATGCTCAGCCAAGGCGGCAACCGCAGATCGATGAAACGGTGGCAAGCCCTCTGACCGACTTAAACCAGCGACAACGCTGGCGTACTGACAAACCGCTTCATCACTTCGCGGCAACTCACTGTCGAAATCAGCGAGCACTTTGAATAGTTCCCGAAAATCAGGATCTGCATGATCGAGTTGATAATACGTTTTTGCATCTCCAATTAAAATGACTCGCACCCGAATTTCGATCGGCTCAGGTTGCGTAATAACTGTCTGCCGCATCCACCCTGCTTCGGGCGGTACAATTTCCAAACGGCCTGTTCGCAGTGTCCGCATCAATGCTCGCCATGCCCCAGGTTCCGAAACAACATCGTTAACATCCAAGATCAGATAGCCTTGGTCTGCCTGCAACAAGGCACCCGCACGAACCCCACGATAATCGGAAACCGCCATTCCGCCCGGGCCAATATCTGATTCCACCGTTCCCAATAAATTAATTAAACTGGGGGTGTTTTCTTCGATGACCGGGCGAGATTCGTCAGGATCATGGGAAAGGACAATATTAACGCCATATAATTCCTTAAAATTCGGACCATCTTCGCCACCGGCATGGAGATGATTCTCAATTACATCTTCCAGAACCTCGTCGAGAAAATCCCGAACCGCCGCGTCTTGAAATTTCTCTTGAATCGGATCTGTATAATTCTTAAGCAATTCCGTCGCATATTTCTCCGTTAGATTGATGACTTTTTGGGAAGCCGAGCGAATGATCAAATTCACCTCCCGACTCGTTTCAACAAGTCTCTTCTGATAGCCGGGAAGGGCATCTTCGAATTGCTTCAACTGTTCTTCACTGGCCTCTTTCTTGGCGACCTTAGCCCGCAGTGCTTCGTGAGGCACCGGTTCACCGTCGACAATCGGCATAATCATTGTCTGAGTGGCTGGCCCTTGTTGAACAGAAACCAGCGCCATGCCATTGCTCTCAATCTCTTTTTCCAATGGCTCGGTCACCAATTTAATCGACGCCTGAACCTCGTCTTGGACCCTTTGGCGATGGGAAGCATGCGGTTCCGACTCGATCGCTTTAGGCAAGCCATCTTCGACGAACTCCGCCAACTTCTCCATCGACTTGCGAAACGCACCAGCCTGTCCGGGTGGCAAAGTGATCAACCGAGGACGTTCTAACCTTCGAAAATTGTGGACATAGCAAAAATCTCGCTTCGCTGGCGTGACAGGTGCAAAATCTTTAAGCATCTGTCGAACCATCGTAATCCGCCCGGTTCCCCTCGCACCCCGCACGTAAACATTTTGGCCCTGAGCAAGGCATTGAATTCCAAATTTCAATGCTTCATACGCCGTAGGCTGCCCAACGACACCTTGAACCGGATCGATTTCAGCAGTCGTCTCAAATGGCAAAACATCTAAATTGCATTTCCAACGGAGCAACGCTGGTGGAACTTCTTTTTCGAAAGCAGACATGGAATTGGGCATTTAATAAAAGACAGGAATGAATCGATCAGAGATTCATTCTAAGTCCCGACGGCTCTTTACAACACCTAGGAAGACGCACAATCCTGGCTCGGGTAAGAGACCTCGTTCGATGGGAATGCCTAAAACTAATTAAAACAAGAGTCAATCAGATTTTCATTCCGTCAAAATCGTGGGCAGGTTGTTTGCAATTTCCGCAAATATATTTACCAATTCCGAACCATCATCGGCATGATAGTGACGCCCTTTGCCAGCACCAGCAACCTCCTGCATCGCCTCCTGATCGGCTCCCGGTGTAAAAGTGACGGTATGAATCGTGACGTCATTGGATTCAAGAATCGTCCGCGCCGCCTCGAGTGGACGGACTCCGCTGTTGTTCTCACCGTCGGTTAAAACGACAATCGTTTTCACAGCAAACAACCGAGCATTCTCTCCACTGACAATGGGCTCGACACTCCTCAGCATTCCATCGCCAATCCCAGTACCGCCATTGGGGCGGATGGTTAAGACCTTTTCCAAAACCGGAGCGTAATTACTTGTCAGCAAATAATCTAAAGTCGGAGAATTACTGAAGGTCACCAATGACAAATGCTCTTCCTGATCGGTTTCTTTGAGGACATCGATAAACGCTTTTACACCTTGTGATAGATAATCCCATCGACTGTTTCTGGGCGCGTCCGGAGAATTTTGCCAATCGTGACAATATTGTGCCATTGCACACGTCAACTTATCTCCCTCCGAACTCGAATAAGATTCCCCAAGGCTGTGCTCAGAATTCCAAGACCTCTCAAGCTGATAAATCAAGTTACCGCTAAACTTCTGCGAGTACAAACTTGCTTTTGCATTATTCAATTCCGTACTAGAAATCAGCCTCCTCTCATAACTCGAAGCGGGAACCGTATGGGTATCCAGCAAATCTCGAACCTGCCATGTTGAATCGGCCTCTTCGGAGCGGTGATAGCCTTTATCTTTCCAGGATCCTTTTTTACTCTTTCCTCGCTTTTGCAGTTCCCAGTAGTGGTACTTGGTATAGCCAGAAACTTCAATCGTCTCCGTGGTCTGATACAACAGATCGAACATCGCGTGAAGCTGGACTTGATCTCGAAAATAAAGCATCGATCCAGAACGGTCCAACACAAGTGCGATATCTCGATCGACCTGAGTTGCTATCGATCGTCGAATTGGTGAAAAACTACTCGCAGCGGATCCGCCAAAAATCATCGAGATATTGACTTTACCAACTACCCCAAGGCTCGATGCTCGCTCCTGACCACTATCAACAATGGATTTATCAAGCGGTGAAAATCGGTAAGCCCCTTTGCCGCCATTATCTCGAATCGATTTTCCAAAAACTACATTGACGTTCTCGCTACCCTCAAGAACCGACAAATATTTACCGTCAACCTGATTGGCACGAATTGTTTTTTCAACCTGGGCAATCGCTAAGTCGGTTGACTGGTGAATACTCAACGCGCGACCGCCCGCATGTGAGGCAGCATCGGTTGCAATTTTCAATTGCGTTGTGACTAACTGCATGTGTGCCAGGTTAACCGCAAACCCAATCAGGATAATAATTAACGTTAAGAGGATGGCAAAAAATGGCATCACTGCACCAGACCTAGAACCAGCCAATTTAACCCTTCGCGAGGAATGTGTTGTCACGATTTAAAATTCTCCAGTGCCTGAAATCTCACTCATGAGATTTACTCTTTCAGCAACTACTCTTTCAGCAACTTAACTAATCAATCTCTGAGCTAATCAATCTCTGAGCCATTAAAGTAGCCTCGGTACCGCTCTGTGCGAACCGAAATTTCTGAACAAATTTGCTGATCGCCCCATACCCAGCAGGGAAGAAAAAGCGCATTATCTCGCAGGCTGATTTCAATTCGCGCCCTGACACTTGGGGTGTCAAATTGAAGCTCATTAATGATCTTCCCATCACTACCTCGAGAACCGTCAGATCCGTTGATCGTGATTTTGGCGTTCACGTTGCCAACTCTCGAGAGAATCGAATTGGCACGATCGATGCCATCCTGGACCGTTGCCCCTTCCGCGATCACATGTCTCGCAGCTTCATAACAAGCATTTTGTGAGATGTTTCGAAGAAGACACATCCGAGAAAATTCGACGCAACTGATAATTAAACATATAAAAACTGGAGCGACGATCGCGAACTCAAGCGAAGAAACACCTCGGCGATTCCCACGGAAACGAACGCGCTTTAAAAATGGACTTAGCAATCGCATAAACACCCTTGTTACTCATCAAATTCACGAACCATCGTTACCGAGGCTGTGATGTTTCGATTGAAAAGCGTGTCAAAAACAAATATCGAATTGCCCGCAGTCGGCGCAATAATTTCAATCGTAATAGGATCTAACGCGCTCAGGTTACTGAAATCCGGCGGAAGCACTCGCACCCCAAATCCACCCTCATTCGGAATCACAACCTTCCGGTCATCTAAAGCTTCCTGCACACGGGCAGTCACATCGTCTGCTGTCGCATAGCGGCGAATCCCAACCCGAGCACCTTCAAAAGCGCAAACTGTAATCGACTCTTTCAGATAAATTGCAGAGCAAATCTCGAGAGTTCCCATCATCGCGATCAGCAGAATCGGAATGCACAGAGCGGTCTCAACGGCTGCAACACCCTTGATTCGATGATAGGTTGGTCGGTTTTTCATTAGCGGTGGGCGGGTTTCGATCGCCTGTTTCGATCTTCAGTAGGTCAAAAAAACATAGTTCTTAATGCCCTAACAAATGAACACCAACCAACCCATATTGGGGATTTCTAGTTCTTTCCAACCACGAGACTATCTAATTCAGCACAACCTCTAATACCCACCCCACAGCCTTCCCCAGTGGCTATTCCATCAACTACTGCCTTCCCTAGCAAAACATCATTTTTTCGACTGTTTCTGCTAGCAGACACGAATAGTCTGGGTGGTTTACCCAGACAATTATCGCGAGGAATCAGGAGATCGAGGGTCCTTCTTAAACCGCCGATAATTAGTCAGAGATGACCCAATGTGCTTAGATTTAGGTAAACATGCTTTCTCTCAAACCTCCCTGCCAGCTTAGGTACGGGATATTGATAGGCTGCTTAGCTTTTGCAAGTATCGCTTGCGAATGGCACCTTCTTGCGCAGACAGACCAGACGGCAGACGCAAAATTGCCGGTTTCACGTTTAAGTGCATTTGAACAACGCATCCGCCGAGAAATCCTAGAGCAACAAAAAAGTCGACAGCGAATTCAAGCAGTTAGGAATTCAGCCAAACCTTTACTCCCGCTGATGATTGCATCAACGCCTGATCATCTCCCTCCGGGGGATAAGACATTCAACTCGGATAAGACTTCCCTCCAAATTCGAGCCCCGCTGCCTACCTCTGCCGGATCCCTGAAAAAACCATCAACAACTCCCAAGGCAACCAATTTCATCACCGAGGGTTTTGCCCAGGACTCACCTAGCTCACTAACTCTTGATTCCCCAATCAAGAAACCAGGCGACATCCAAGACGTGGATTCGTTTGTCAATTACGCACTCGCCAATCATCCTGCCCTCGCTGCCTCGACTGCAAAAATACAGGCAACTCAATACGAAGCGTTGCAAGCCGGACTCGCCCCTAACCCAAAACTCGGCCTCTATATTGATGAACTAGGCAATGAAAATGACCCTGGCTTATGGGGAGCCTACATTCAGAGAAATGTAATTCGCGGTAACAAGCGAGCGATTGCCCGAGAAGTCAAGAACCGCGAAGTCAACGTTCGTGAGATCAAAAATGAGGCGCTCATACTAAGCATTACGACTGAAGTTAAACGAGCATTCTATCGAGTTCTGATCGCTCAGGAAAAACTTGATTTAGCGACTCAGCTATACACTGCTCAACAACAGGCGGTTAGCCAATCACGGCAACTCTTCGATTCAGGCGAAACTCCCAAAACAGATCTTCTCCAAACAGAACTCCAAGCCCAACGCGCCAGAGTCATGGTAGGCGAAGCCGATGTAATTCATAAAAACAGCTGGCGCAAACTGTCAGCTTCCATTGGTTCACCCGCTCTTAAACAGCGATCTGTCACAGGCTCCTTTGAACCGATCGCCCAACCACTTTCGTTCGAGTTTTGGCAACAAAAAATCCTAGAGTTCAGTCCTGAGTTATTGGCAGCTGAGGCCGACGTCGAACGAGTGAGAACAACAATCGATCGAGAAATTGCTCAATCTATTCCGGATTACCAAACTCAGTTTTCTTTGGGCCGCGACTCAAACTCAAACCACTTTTTCACAGGTTTCCAACTGCAGGTTCCTTTGCAGATCTGCGATCGAAACCAAGGTAACATTGCCGCAGCCAAGTCGAACTTAGTTGCCGCGCAAAACAGAGTCAGGCAAATCGAGCTTCGATTGACAAAACAATTGGCAATCGAGTTCCAGCAATACGAGTTGTCACTTGTTAAAATCAATCTCTATCAATCTGAACTGCTACCCAACGCAGAGAAAACATTGGACCTAATAAAACTAGGGTACCCAGAGGAAGTCAGCTTTTTAAAACTCATTACCGCTCAACAAACTCTCATTGACTTGACAATTGACTATCTCAATTCCATTGAAGAACTATGGAAGAGCCGCTTAAAAATAGAAGGCTTACTTCAAGACAACAGTCTTAATTCCTAAAAAATCCAATGGAAATCGCTGAACGTTTCTGTAACGGCAATCACACCCTCACCGCCCCGCTTATTAAAGTTGAACTGAATCCTCATCAAGACTCAGTTCCACGTTATAATTAACAGACCGATGCTTAACTTCAGCAACCGAATCTCAATCGAGAAACAATCGCATCGAATCCGCTCGATTTTCCGCAGACTCTAATCATGACTTCGCAAAGAACCAACATCTGGCCGACCCTCGCCTTGTGCACCATCCTTCTTGGGATCGGATGTACAACTGGATTTTTGCTTCGCCCTGTCATTCTCCCGCCTAGCTCGCCAGAGTCTCCTGAAGATGCCGTCGCCGACGCCCCAACTCATGGCAGCACATCGATTGTGGAGATTCTTGAATCTACCATGGAAAACATGGATCTTAAGACCGGCAAGTTTGAAGTTCGCGACTACGCTCAAAAGATTCGGATACCCGCAAAAATTGTGGAACGAATCCCTCAAAACCGGCGACGCGTCACGTCGCCCATTGGAGGCCACGTCACAAAAGTTTTAATCGCTGAGGGACAGGCAATAAAACCGGGCGACAAATTATTCAAGTTCCGAATCACTGATGAATCTTTGGCCAAGGCTCAAATTGAACTATTGGAACTGCTAAAACAAATCGACGTAGGTCAGCAGAAAATCGATCGACTGAAACCGCTCGTCGAATCTGGAGTCGTCGCTCGAAAACGGTTACTCGATCTCGAGCTTGAACAGAGTACTCTCGAACAACAACTGGACACAAACAAACAGGAACTCATTCAACTCGGCATGGACCGCGACGGCATCAAAAACCTGATTGGTCAAAAACAATTAATGCAAACGATTGATATTTTTGCACCCGATCTCCCAGAAGGTTCTGGCGATTCAACTCAACCCGAAGATCAGAAGTATTACACGGTAGAATCCATACAGGCACTGGAAGGCACTAATCAAGCCTTCGGATCAAGCCTCTGCGAACTGACCTATCATGACGACTTACTGATTGAAGGGCTTGCTTACGAATCAGACATCGACAAAATCTCAAGCGCGAATGAAACTGGCTTGAATTTCACGGCTCAGTTTGGCGAAGGCAAGACCATGGAATCCCGCGACAAACTCAAGCTCTTTAAAATTGAAAATCACGTCGATAGTCAATCGCAGACCTATCCAATTTTCGTTGAAATTAAAAATGAAATTGTCGGCAAAACAACCGACGAAAACAATCGCAACTACGTCAATTGGAAATTCAAACCTGGGCAACGAGCCCATCTGGAATTCCCAATTGAAACTTGGAAAGACCAAGTCGTAGTTCCTCTCGGCGCTATTGCTCGTGAAGGCCCCGAGACGTTTGTATTTTTAAAAATCAGCCACACACACGAAGGCCCCGAAGGGACAACCCATGAATTCCAAAAGGTTCCCGTCAAAGTCTTGCACACAGATAAGTATTATGCGGTACTCGCACGAAGTATTAAGCTCGATCCGCTAGAAAACTACGCACTTGACCAAGCCTACAAATTGAATCTAGCCCTAAAACAGGCGGCTGGTGGAAGCGGGGGAGCTCACGCTGGACACGATCATCCCCATTAATCAACGGGACTATACCATCAAGACAATTCCCATTGCCTGTTGAGCAATTTCGATTATCCATCCGATTCAAGCTTCTTCAAAATCCTGCAGTTTATTTTGTGCCGCGGATTTGATTCTCCGCAACAGAAACGATTAACTCTTTGTTAAATGCCATCATCCAACTTGCACTGCGTCGGCGGGCCCTTGTTTTGTGCCTTGCCATGGCTGCAATTATCACCGGATTGATGGCGATTGAAAAACTTCCTATCGACGTCCTGCCTGATCTCACGCGCCCCCGGGTGACCATCATCACAGAATGTCCCGGCATGGCTCCAGAAGAAGTAGAGCGCCAGGTCACTATTCCACTTGAATCAACCGTCAGTGGAGCCGCAGGCATTATTGCCGTGCGAAGCAAATCGGATGTTGGGCTGTCCGTGATCAACGTTGAATTCGACTGGGGAACCGACATTTATCGATCCCGGCAGATTGTCACCGAAAGAATCTCGCTGGCCGAGGTCGACTTACCACCCGGTGTTCAACCGCGACTTGGACCGCTCTCCTCGCTGCTCGGCCAAATCATGTTGATCGGTATGTGGAGCGACACCAACTCCACAGAGCCAATGGAAATTCGCACCCTCGCGGATTGGATCGTTAAAAAACGCCTGCAACAAATTAATGGCATCTCCGAAGTGATTACGATGGGGGGAGGTCGAAAACAGTACCACGTTCTAGTCGAACTCCACGAACTTCATAAATATGAAGTCACGCTTGCTGACATACAAACAGCATTGGAATCCAGCAACCTCAATGTTAACGGCGGTTACGTCGACCGGAACGCTCAAGAGTTTCTAGTGCGAGGAATTGGCAGAGTCGATTCAGTTGAACAATTAAAAAAAATCGTCGTTCGGGCTGATAGCAAGCGAGCAGTTTTACTTGAAAACGTAGCCAAAATTGAACCCGTTGCTCAAGCCAAACGCGGTGATTCTTCGATCAACGGGAAACCGGGGGTTGTTCTCACAATTTTGAAACAACCGTTAACCGATACCCGCAGGCTATCCGAGGAAGTCATCGCCGCACTCGATGAACTGCGGCCCAGCCTTCCCAAAGACATAAAACTCGAAGTCACTTATCAACAACGCGAGTTTATCGATCACAGCGTTGGGAACGTTGTTGACGCGCTCAGAGACGGTTCGATTCTCGTTGTAGTCATTCTGTTTCTGTTTCTGTTTAACGCCCGAACCACGTTTATCACATTAACGGCCATCCCTGTTTCGATCGTTATCACTGCTCTAGTCTTTCGATACTTTAATTTATCGATAAACGTCATGACCCTGGGCGGAATCGCGATCGCACTTGGCGAACTGGTAGATGACGCTATTGTCGATGTTGAAAACATCTACCGACGCCTGCGTGAAAACGCGAGACTAGAAAACCCTCGTCCCCGGATTAAAGTTGTTTTCGAAGCCAGCCTTGAAGTTCGCAATGCCATCATCATTAGCACGTTGTTAGTTATTCTTGTTTTTGCGCCACTGTTTGCTCTGAGTGGGATCTCCGGCAGAATGTTTATTCCGCTTGGCATTTCTTATATCGTCTCCATTATTGCGTCGACTCTTGTTTCACTGACCCTGACCCCGGTGCTTTCGTATTATCTCCTCAATACGAAACGCATGGTAAAGTCCAAATCCGGCGACAGTCCCGTTGTGCGTTCGCTGAAGATACTCTTTACTCCCCTGATCATCTTCAGCATGAAACGCGTCCCGTTTTCATTGATGCTGATTTCAACTTTCATTGCGATTGGTATCTCTGGCCTATTAGCGTATCGCATGGGACAGGAGTGGATTCCAAAATTTGACGAAGGCTCAGCTCAGCTAAACCTATTCGCTGCTCCCGGTACATCGCTTGAAACTTCTCTTGAAATTAGCGGAAACGCAAATCGCCAATTACGGCGATTCCTTCACAGTCAAGAGAATCCAGATGGCTTCATTCGGTATTTCACCGCTCGCTCCGGTCGCGCAGAGAATGATGAACATGTGATGGGTGTGAACACCACCGAGTACACAATTTCTTTGGTGGAAGATCACGGTAAGACACGCAACGAGATAATCGAACTTCTAGAAAATGCCGCCGATCTCATTCCTGAAGTTGAAAACGAAACCGATCAACCGATCCGGCATCTGATTAGTCATTTGATCTCTGGATCGACCGCTGAAATTGCCATCAAATTATTTGGAGACGACCTCGATACACTTGTCCGCAAGGGAAGTGAAATCCGGGATGCTATTAGTACCGTTCCCGGAATCAAGCCTCCGAAACTTGAACAGCAACAGATCATCCCGCAGCTCCGCATCAAAATTGACTACGAACAACTGGCGACCTACAAATTAACGGCGGCGCAGGTCTTCGAGCTTGTAGAAACCGCCATGCTCGGAAAAGTCGTTTCGCAATTAATCGAAGGCGAACGTAGATTTGAGATCGTGATGCGGTTCCCCGATGAATATCGTGAGAATTTTGAATCACTCGAACGGATCCCAATTGAACTACCTGGCGGTGGAGTCATCCCACTCTCAAGCGTCGCCGATATTTACGAATACGGTGGGCCCAATACGATCAACCGAGAAGATGCCCGCAGAAGAATTGTCGTCCGCGTTTTCACCGAAGACACCGATTTAGCCACCGCTGTCGCAGCGATTCGAACCAAAATTGATCAAACCATCGAATTACCCGAAGGATATTTCATTAGTTACGGTGGGCAATTTGAAGCCCAGCAAACGGCAACACGACAAATCCTAATCCTGAGCGCTGCCTCTCTGGTGGTTGTTTTCGTTTTACTTTACTCCGCGTTCTCTTCATTCAATATTGCCTTACAAATTCTACTTGCCCTGCCAATCGCCTTCATTGGAGGAGTGATGGCTTTAGTGCTCACCGATCAGGTCTTTACAACCGCGGCCATGGTTGGCTTTATTTCGCTCGGAGGCATTGCAGCTAGAAATGGATTATTGCTAGTTTCGACCTATCTGACGGCGGAAACACAAACTGACCTCAACGCTCAAGAGAGAGATGCCTCCCTCTCGCCAACACTAATTTCACCGTTAGAAATTACTTCAGAAACAATTCTTCAAGGCAGTCTCAATCGCCTCACGCCTGTGCTCATGACGACCTTAACGACGGCTATTGGCTTACTCCCATTGATTGTCGCTGGAAATTTACCAGGCCGAGAAATCCTCTACCCGGTTGCCACTGTAATTGTTGGCGGACTGATCACTTCGACCGCCTGCGAATTCCTCATTCGTCCAGGCCTATTCTTCTTTTTCGGCCCCACCCAAACCCGCTCTGCAGAAGACGATGGGTTCCAGTAACAATAGCTCGTCAATTAATTTAGCTGCACGCGTGTAGAGGGGACGAGAGATAGGTCCGCCAGGCTTTCTCACCGAACTTGATCGTCTTCCGATGGTTGCTGAAGAAGTAATTCGTGTGGCCTTGGAATTAAGGGGAATGGTGGCCGTCCAACTGCCTTACGCTTTTTGATATTCCATTTCCAAAAATTGCTTATCCAGTATTAACTCCGATAAATAACGGGGGCTGCCGTCAGAACCTCGATCAAAAATCCACCAAATCCACCCCCTTTCCTCACCAGCATCCTCGGGAAAGGGCAAAGGAGAATCCCACCGCCTATCGATGTAACCATTACTCGTTTGCCGGGTTACATGGAAAACGGAATTGGCGATTGTGAATCACCAGATTCGTTGTTATTATGCCTTCAACTTGATCTGGTGACCGCTGCCCTTTTGCACGCGGTTAAAGGGAATTCAGTGTAAATCTGAGACGGCCCCGCCGCTGTAACCCGCGCGAAATCATCTCATTCTAAAAGCCATTATTGAGACCGAAGAGGCTCAACGAGAAGGCGAGATGGATTTGTGGGAAGTCAGAATACCTGCCATTTCAATAATCCGAATTTGTTCTGCGCGGGACGAACAAACCGAAAATTAGTTTCAAACACATGTGTCACTTACATCACCCGAAAAAAGTGCGCGCTAGGCGTGCCTTTACACTCGTGGAATTACTGGTGGTCATCTCGATCGTCGGCGTTCTGATTGGAATGCTGCTGCCAGCAGTACAAAGCGTTCGGGAAGCGGCCCGCCGAATCGCTTGTGGCAACAATCTTCATCAAATTTCCATCGCACTGCAAAACTACCATGCGTCCCACCAAGCGTTTCCAATCGGTGGGATTGAATGGCGGACCAGAAACGACCCTACCCGTCGCCAACTTGCCTGGAGCGCATTTTTACTACCGTTTCTAGATCAAGAAAACGTTTGGCAGCAACTTGACCTGAACACGGCCTTCGATAGCATCGAAAATGCAGACGCAGCGGCAACCGTCATTGACGTTTTTGTTTGTCCCAGTAGCCGTCGGGGACACCAAACAGCACACGACCGCGGCCCCTGTGATTACGGAGGCATATACGGTGAACGCATTACTTCGCCCAACAATCCTCCCAAAGGAACAATGCTCCACGATGTCGCCATTGCACTTCGCGACGTCACCGATGGTGCCTCGCACACGCTTGTCGTTGCGGAAGATTCTGGGTGGACAGACGGACAGTGGATCAACGGGAGAAACATATTTGACCAAGCGTTTCCGATTAACCAAGCACCCGCTTTTGAAAACGACATCCGCAGCGAACACCCACAGGGAGCCAACGCTGCCAGATGTGACGGAAGTGTAAGCTTTCTTTCCGAGGGCATTGATCTCCAGGTGCTTGCCGCACTTTGCACGCGAGCCGGTGGAGAACCAAATACAACCACTGATTAAACAAAAACAACTCTTCGAACTTTTCTAAAATTTATCTTATCTAATCGAACAAGCATCGAATTACTTCAAGTCTTTTAACAACACTGATGAACCAACTATGAATTTTCGCTACCTCTTTCTAATAGCATCTCTACCCCTTACCTGGATCTCGGGAACCCAAGCCCAAGTAACCGTCGTTGACTTCGAGTCACTGCCCGTTCCGGCTGGGCAATTCTTCAATGGCGACACGAATGCCTCAAGCCCTTACCGTGATAATTTCTCGATCACTGGAACGCGGGACAATTTTGGTGAAACCGAATTCCTCCAACTTTGGGAATCAAGTGATGTCGAATTCTTCAATGGTTACACACCCGGATTTGGTTCTTGGAATGGATTTAGCTGGTCAAAAGTCATCGACACAACGACACCGGGATTCGCGAATCAGTACGCATCTTTCTCAGGCGGGGGAAGCGACGGGGCAGGGGGCACGGCGACCGGAACCAATTATGCAGTCGGTTTCGGAAATCAGAGCTTTTTTAATTTACCCGACGCAGCCGAACTCAACTCTATCGACATCACCAACACGACATACGCAGGAATTTCAATGCGAGACGGAGATTCATTCGCCAAGAAGTTCGGGGGGGTATCAGGAAATGACGAGGATTTTTTCAAGTTGACTTTGACTGGCTTCGAAGACATTAACCTCAGTGGCGGCAGCACTGGAGCTCTCGATATCTTTTTGGCAGACTACCGCTTCAGTGATAACTCCAAAGATTACATCCTTGACTCTTGGAGTCAGTTTGACCTGACGGATCTGGGATCAGCTCGCTCAATTGGATTCTCTTTCACCACCACCGACAATGGTGATTTTGGTGCTAACACTCCATTATTTGTAGCGATTGATAATTTAACCTACTCCGTCAACTCAGTACCCGAACCCGCAACTCCACTAGCATTGTCTGTGTGGGCACTAGCGCTCTTGGCCCGCCGGTCACGGAAGTTGAACGACGCAAACTCCAGCTAAAAATCAACACTCGATTGACAAACCGCGGAATTACTGCGGCTCCAAAGCCAAAGAATCAACACCCCTGTCGCTGCTACTGGCAGTCCTTCACCAAGGATCCAGTAGAGCGGCATTGGGGCGGAAAAATCAATCCCGAACATCGTCAAACCGAGAACGATATGCAAGTAACCAAACAAGCGAACCAGAGGCCAATACCGAACGAGATTGAAGGAAACAAAGAACATCAAGGCACCATGCACCGCGTATAAAAGCGACGTTGATCTTGCTAAATAAAACGCGATTGCCGCATCGGGAAACTCACCAAGACCAAGCTGCTGATGCAGATAATTGATAACCGAAGCGGGAAAAAATATCGGCACCACAGCCAACAACAACCCGGCGCCCGTTGCCGCCAAAATCACTCTCAATAATCGAAACGAAACAGATGGTTGGAGTGAATTCATTTTTTGGATTCTTAGAAGCCTTAAGTAGTTGAAATAATACCGATGAAGACAATCACAGATTGGCTGCCCATCGACTGCAATCTGTCAATCGCTGCACCGCTCAACGCAATTGTATTTCCATCGCTGCGTCTAACACGAGAATACCATTTAGAATCGACTCGCCAACCCTGACCTCGCACGTTAAGATCGAATCATGAACGAATTCACTCCAACCCCCAGATCGGCTCGAGGCGCCTACGGTATCGCCGGCGAATACGTGACTTCAGAGGTGATTTACCAGAAAGAGTCTGCCTCTATTTTTTCCCGACGGTGGCTATGTGCTGGCCGGCTCGAAGAACTTGATCCGAAAAGTAGCTGTCTACCCATTTCGCTGGAGAATCAAAGTTTATTTCTCATTCGAGACGAGTCCGGGATTGTACGTGCCTTCCGTAATTTTTGCCGGCATCGGGGCAGTCAATTAGTGACCGAAACAAACTGTAGTTCCATGGGAAAACGGATTCAGTGCCCCTATCACGCATGGACCTACTCCCGTTCGGGTGATCTAACCTCGGCGCCCAACATGGCCGATGACGACAACTTCGACGCAAAATCTCACGGACTGATGGAGGTTTGCTGTGAGGTCTTTGGCGGCTTCATCTGGATCAACTTCCATCCTGAGGAATCCGTTTCGCAATGGCTCCAACCCATCGCTCAGCATTTTCAAGATTGGCAAATCAGCGATCTGCGTATAACCCATGAGTTGGTCTATGACGTTCAGGCTAATTGGAAATTGATCTTTCAAAACTATAGCGAATGCTATCACTGTCCGATCGTTCACCCCATGCTCAACCGATTGACGCCTTACCAAGGTTCATCCAACGAACTGGACGAAGGACCCATCCTGGGCGGCCCAATGGGACTGGCGGAATCAAGTCAAACGATGTCCTGTGATGGAAAATTTGCGGGTCAGCCAATCGGAAATTTAAATCCAGATCAACTCAGGTCAGTTTACTATTTTACCATCTGCCCCACGATGTTTCTGAGCCTCCATCCGGACTATGTCCTGATCCATCGAGTTGAGCGAATCGACACAGGGAACAGCAAAGTAACCTGCCAGTTTCTATTTCCACCAGACACAACCGAACAGCAAACATTCGCACCCGATCAAGCCATTGAATTCTGGGATATAACCAACCGACAGGATTGGGAAGTTTGCGAATTAGCGCAAAGGGGCATGTCAGACCCCGCCTATCTGCCTGGTCCCTACTCGCCTCTGGAAAGTGTCGTAGCGGCCTTTGACCGAAATTACCTATTGGAATTAGATTTAAAATCTGGGGATTAAAACCAGATAACCTCGGTAATTCAGTCTAGCGATATCCTTACAAAATCTATGACGCCAACACCAATTCAAACTATCGCTTTCCCCACTTTTTGGGTTCAGCTTTGGCTGAAAGCGACTTGCGGTCAATTAACATCTCAACAGAGGTCTTACCGAGTAGATCGGTCAGTCGGTTGGTTAATTGTTCACTGATCTCCACTTTTCTATTGGAGTTCATTTCTACCCGCATCCCATCCTCAAGAATGATCTCAAATTTCAACTGCCGATTACCAGGATACCCACGAATGATTTCGTAAACTGTTTTTAATCCGTCTTGACCATGAACTTGTTGATCGATCATGACCTTGATCCCATGGGTCAAATTCTCATCGAGCTGATCGATTGGAATCACTTTATCGACAATCATATTGGCTTCGTCACCACCTCGGTAATCCAGTCGCCCCTGGAGGACGACAATGGCATCTGACACAACGGCATCACCATGTTTTGCAAAATCCTGTGGCCACAGAATGCATCGAATTGCACCTTCCACATCCTCAAGATCAAACATGACGTATTTGGTAGGTGAATTCGCATCCCGTGGATTTTTAACGTGCGACTGCTTAACCGCCGAAATCATTCCACCAAGACTAACGCGGTCGCGGTCTTTTGTTCCCTCAAGTCCAGATGTTTTATGAGAGCAGTAACGTGCCAGTTGGGCTTCAAATTGCGCCAAAGGATGACTCGTCAAGTAAAATCCTAGAACCTCTTTTTCGGCAGTCAGCAACGCCCGCTCTTCCCACTCATCCATTTCTGGAAACACGACTTCTACATCTTCTGCATCGTCTTCATCATCGCCGCCAAAGAGATTCTTTTGACCACTTTTTTTATCCGCCATCATCGCTGCACCCGCCTGGAGTGCGCGATCGGTTACGGCCGACAATTGAGAACGCTTAACCTCAAAACAATCCATCGCACCCGCTTTGATTAGCGTTTCGATAGACGATCGATTGCATCTCGATGACTCAATCCGCTCACAAAAATCAAAAATATCCTTGAATGGCCCATTCGTTTCCCGCTCCTCGGCAATGGCTGCGGCAGCAGATCCTCCACATCCTTTTACCGCCGACATTGCAAAATGAATCTTCCCTTCGGCGACAGTAAATTCGACCCCCGATTGATTAATACAAGGCGGTACGACCTCCACGCCCATCCGGTCACAATCTTCCATGTGTTCAACGAGTGAATCTTTACTAGTGAAATTACGACCAGGTATATCACCAGTTAACAGTGCAGCCATGAACTCGACTGGATAATGCGCTTTTAAATAAGCCGTTTGCCAAGCAATCGCAGCATAAGCCGTCGAATGGCTCTTGTTGAAACCATAGCCGGCAAACTTAAGAATCATGTCCCACATATCTTGAGCGTCTTTTTTAGACAACCCTTGCTCTACCGCTCCAGCCATGTAAGCATCGTGATTCGATGCAATGATTTTTTCTTTTTTCTTACTGATGGCTTTAATACAAGTGTACGCAGACGCAAGTGGAATCTTGCCAAGACGATTCAAAATCTGCATCACCTGTTCCTGATAAACCATCACTCCGTTGGTCTCTTCAAGAATCTCTTTGAGGACGTCCAGCTTATACTCAGCCTCCCGACGGCCATGCTTGACATCGATGTACTGCTGAACCATTCCTCCTTCCAACGGCCCCGGTCGGTAAAGCGCATTGGTCGCGATGATATCTCGAAAATGGTCTGGCTTCATTTTTGAGAGTAAGTCGCGAATCCCGCCGCTCTCCAACTGGAAAACACCTTTGGTGTCGCCCGATTGCAGTAATTCAAACGTTAGCTGATCCTCGAGTGAGAAATCTAGGGGATCGACCGTCTCTCCCGTCGTTTGCTGGATCAATTTCACGGTATTACTGAGAATTGTAAGCGTTCGCAGTCCGAGGAAATCCATTTTCAACAGGCCAGCTGCCTCAACGTCATTCATAGACCACTGAGTAATTACATCTTCTTTACCAGCAACCCGCCCCAAGGGAACAAAGTCTGTCAAAGGTCCGTCGCTAATCACAACGGCAGCAGCATGCGTGCCAATATTTCGAGCCAGACCTTCAAGCTTAAGTGCGAACTCAAGCAACTCCGCGATTTCAGGATCACCTTCGTAGACCCCCTTTAACTCATCGCTGGAATCAATCGCTTGCTGTAGAGAAATCCCCAGTTGATCAGGAACCATTGACGTAATTTGGTTCACGCGTGTTAACGGAATACCGAGCACGCGCCCCACATCTTTGATCGCCGCTCTAGCCTTCAGCGTCCCAAATGTACCAATCTGCGCTACGCTTTCTTCTCCGTACTTTTCTTTCACATACCGAATGATTTCGCCGCGACGCTCCTTACAAAAATCGATATCGATATCCGGCGCCTCCAAACGATTTTCATCGAGAAAACGCTCAAACAGAAGACTGTACTTGATTGGACAGACATGACTTAGATAAAGCGCATAACAAACAATCGCTCCTACACCACTACCACGCGCAGTAGATGGAATGTCTCGCTGGCGAGCCTGTTCGACAAAATCCCAGCAGATCAAAAAGTAGTTCGCGAACCCGAGTTTATTGATAACGCCCAACTCTCGATTCAGTCGCGCCATGACCACTTCGGAAAGCTCGCCACCCGGCTTCATTTCCTCATTACCTTCGTAACGATCCAAGAGCCCCTTGAGACAAAGATCTCTTAGTTCGTCTTCCGGTGAACGATCTTCTGGTAAATCAAAGACTGGAAAAAAACGTTCGCCAAGCTCGAGTTGGATATCAACCGTGTCAGCAATCTGCTGACTCCTCGCAACAGCATCCTCAAGACCCGGGAAACTTCGATACATTTCTTCAGGAGGGCGTAGATAAAATTGATCTCCCTCCATTTTCATCCGCTGACTATCAGTCCGGAACTTTCCCATATTGATACAAAGCATTACGTCCTGGGCTTCTGCGTCTTCACGATCAACGTAATGGCAGTCGCTGGTCGCTACCAACGGCAAGCCAACTTGCTGAGCGATTTCAACCGCTCCCTGCAGCTGTGGTTTCTGAATATCCACATTGTTGTTCATGATCTCAAGAAAATAACGATCGCCAAATACTCCGTGAAACCACTGAGCAACATTCTTAGCTTCCGCGAGGCTCTCCTCGGCACCGTTCCCCGAGCCGCGCAAAATTGCCCGACTAAATTCACTCGACACACACCCGCTCAGGCAAATAATTCCTTCGTTGTATTCTTCGAGCAACTCCTTATCGATCCGCGGCTTGAAATAGAATCCGTCGAGACTGGCATGCGAAGCCATTTTGACAAGGTTTTTAAAACCCGTCGCATTCTGGCAAAGCAAAGTCAAGTGATAACTAGAGTCTTTACCCTTGCCACCTGATTTACTCTTGCGACTCCCAGGTGCGATGTAGGCTTCATACCCAATGATGGGATTAATATCTTTCGATTTACAGGCCCGATAAAACTCCAATGCCCCATGCATGTTACCGTGGTCAGTTAGCGCTAACGCATTCATTCCGTGATCGGCTGTCCGTTGAACCAATTTCGGAATCGAACTGGCACCGTCGAGCAAACTGTAATGGCTATGGCAATGGAGATGAACAAACGGACGGTCAGACATAAAACGAGTCAGCCTCAGTTAAAAATTGATTTTGGATAAATGGAGCAATAATTCAAAATTGACCCCATTTAAAACTTTTCCCAATAGCGTTAAGGAGACCTGAGCACCCAACGCCAGCCTGTCAAAGGTTGTCGTCAGATGGTAACAAATCATCCGATTTTGACTATTGACCTAATCGCTCAGCGTTACTGCGCAAGCCCTGCTAAAAACCGTTAACGCGCATCCCTCCACCGGTAATTTGTTTCCTAACCACTGGATTCATTGGAATCACGGATTGTAACGGTTTTTCGGGAATATGCGAAAACCACCTATTTCTCCTACTTGCACGAATTCCTGACCTATGTTTTCAGCGAGGAACCAATTGGAAAACGACAATCCGCATTTTGGGAACCTATTTGATTTATTCGATTCCGCTTTAGTAGGCAAGCCATGCCAACCTCGACAAAAGACAATACAGATTCAAAAAAACACAATGACGTTGCCGTCATTCTTGAGCATATCGAATTACTCGTCGAGTTGCACGAAGAACAAAATGGCACCGATGTGACATCTGAACAGGAAAGCCTGCGCCGGAAACAAGAAAGTGGATTTCGAGAATTAGAAAGTCTGATCGACTTAAAATTTAGAACACTTGAAAGTAAAATTGATTCGCTTTCAAAATCATTCAATGACCAATCAAAAGTCCTTGAAACCAGCGGCGTCTACGATCTTAAATCAGCTGACTGGCTATTCCAAGAAGACAAAAAACAAGAGCTCGAAACTAACTTGGCGTCCGTGACTGAACAAATCACTCAAAAAACCGAATTCATCATTGGCTCTTTTGAAACCAGATTTGAAAATGTCCTCCAAGACATGGGGGAAAAATTTTCACAACTGGTTGAGCAATCCGACCAAACGACTCAGGATTCAACTGAAGAAGGCGAAGATACTTCGCATTGGGAAAAACAAAAGGAAGCCATGCTCTCAAAATATGGCATCGACTCCGATTATCGCGAGACAGACGGGTCACCGATCCCAGCCAGCACAAAACCAGCCAACCCAGCCAAAACCCACAAAAAACCAAAGAGTGAGGCACCGTCAGAAACACCTGTTGAGCAACATGACTCTGTCGATATTGATGAATTAAAATCCGAACTCAATGATAAGCTCCGTGAAGCCGAAATCGAACTTTCAATTGGTAGAGCAAAAATCAGTCAACAGCAGGCTGAAATTGCCTCACGGCAAGTTGAACTAGAGCGTCGCAGCGAAGCGCTTGAGTCGAAACTAGCAGCTTGCCCCGATGGACCTGCTCGAAAAGCGGGCTTCCTGGACCGCTTAACGCGACACCTTCGTCGGGACTAATCTCAATCTTGCATTAGTTGAATTCGAAAAAACGGGTCTTGGTGCCCCGTTGCCGATCAGCATGTATGCGTCCCCGAAGATCAGCCATTAGGTTGATTGCTAGCACGAACAGCAATCGTGCTGCCCGACCCCAAAAACTTCTCGGCAACCTTCAAAGCGTGGGACCAAATCCATTTGGGGTTGTCCCTCAACCTTTCTTTTTGGTATTCCAACCTCGCCTTAATCGTCGTGGATCTGTGCGCCAGAATCGAACTGACGCTTGAACCAGATTCAACGTGACGTTGGCCAACAAATTAACGGCATGGAAGCCGACGAGTGCTTTGAAGGACCGGATTTACTTGATCCGCCAATCAAATTGGGTGCTCGGTGCGACATGCCAATATTGCCCAAGCCGAGTTTGCTACTCCAGCAAATTCACGATGGAAACAAAAACATGTCCGAATCTGAAACTACACCGGAAATTGGCCCTCGGTTTACCAAGGCAACCATTATCCGAATTTCGGCGGTGGCGTTCTTTGTCACCCTAGGGTCGGTTGCCGTGATTCAATCGATGAAGTACGTCTCATCGGATTCAAATGAAGACCCCAGCCAACTAGTATCGGATATCGAAAGCCCAAGTCTCGGTGACGAATCCCTCAATGACGAGACAACTCCCAGCCAACCTCCCTCCGCATTCAAAGAACCGTTAAATTCAGCAGCCAGTAAGAACACGTTTAAACCGCCAACCCTTGGCAAACCAAGTTCATCTGGATTGGTCAAATCAACATCACCGCCGAATCAGTCATTTAAACCAATAGCGTTTCCCCCCAAAACTGATTCTTCCACTTTTGATGCCCGGCAAAAAAATCCCCAAGCCGCAACGAAAAAATCACCCGCCAACTCTGGGATCAATGATTTCCCGTTAGTGAAAGCCGCGCCTGCGGCAATTCGCCCAGACCGTTTCGCATCCAACGGGGCTCCTCTACCGTTCTCAAATCCGAGCAGCAGCTCCAAGCTACCTGAGGATCCAATCACTCCCCCCGCGAGTCTAAATTTTCCCCCAAAACAAACCGACCAAAAAAAACCCGATCCTTTTCGAGTCAATGCGCCTCCAAAACAGGGCAGTGACATCTCGGGAATCAAAACATCGCCACCAGCATCGGCCAACAACTCAGCCACACGATTACTTGACCAAGTCACCGATGGTAAGCCATCGACGCGACCAACACCTCAACCTTTGACAGGCGGATTCGCCCAACCAGCTACCCAACCGTTTGCTAAACCAGTTGCCCTACCTTCGCAACCCAACCTGACCAACTCACAACCACCTCAAGCCACCACCGATGACCCCGCTTCAACTAACATTGAATCATTCAACAATCGCGCCCGCCCCCCCAAGAACCTCGTCGCATTCCCGAACAGTAACTTAGCCAACCCAGCGCCGATAAAGCCGGGTATGGTTTTAAATCCGAAATCGAATTCACTTGGAGCCAGCGTGCCAGGCGCATTTGCGTCACAAAGCACTGGAAAAACCCCAGCAACGATCACTCCACCAATCGGATCACCCAAGGGCCAACTGGGGACGCCGCCAAGACTGACACCGCCAACAACTTCGATCAATCCTCAAACACCAAAGTCATTCACACCCAATCGAACTCAGCCCTTTAATAATTCCAAGTCAAAGCGTTCCGCAATCACCAGTCTGGCATCTACCTCCAATCCAAGCGTCGCAACTCCAGCAACTCGATTGACGCGGGATACACCCGGAGACAGGCAACTTGAGGGCATTCAAGCGCCCTCCTTAACGGTTGAAAAGCTCTCGCCTATCGAAATCCAGCTTAACCAGCAGGCATCTTTCGAAATTATTGTTCGCAACATCGGTCGTGTTACCGCAGAGGAAGTTCAAGTTGTCGACCAAGTACCTGCCGGATGTGAATTCGTTGGAGCGACTCCCCAAGCCCAACCCCAAGGAAAGCTGCAGAGCCTGAGCTGGAACTTAGGAACCCTCAGACCGGGTCAGGAGAAAAAAATCACGTTTCAATTAAAACCGACACAGCCGGGGGAGATGGGAAGTGTCGCCCAAGTAACATTTGCAACCCAGGCATCCATGCGGACCTTGGTCACCAAGCCCGTGCTTGAGATTGTTCATCAAACCGAGCAAACTCATTTAATTGGAGACAGTGTCATCCTCGACGTGATCGTAATCAACAAAGGCGACGGCCCCGCAAAGAATGTTCTAATTCAACAAAAAGTTCCCGAACAGCTCGAATTCCCAGACGGCCTGCCAAACGCAAGCCGGGGGATTGAATACGAGGTTGGCACCTTAATGCCCGGCAAATCACAACGTGTGAAGCTCGCTCTCAAGGCGGCTAACATCGGAAAAATCAAAAGTATTATGTATGCATCCGCTGAAGGTGGCCTTCGTGCTCAACATGAATTGCCCATCGAGGTTATCGCGCCCAAACTTGTCACCCAAAGCTCTGGACCCAAAAAACGATTTTTAAAACGAAGTGCAACGCATGAATTTCGCGTGGCTAATCAAGGAACAGCTAATGCCACCAACGTTCAGCTCATTGCCAAACTACCCAATGGACTTCGATTCGTTCAGGCCAATAACCAGGGGCGATACGACTCCGAAACCCATGCGGTTTACTGGAGCCTCGCTGAACTCGCCCAAAATATCGAGGCCAAAGTTGAGCTTAAAACAATGCCAGTCGATGTTGGAAATCAACCCATAACATTTGAGTCCTCCGCTGACTTAAATATAAAATCGGCGTTAGAGCACGACCTCTCGGTTGAACACCTAGTAGATGTTTTCTTTGAAATTGACGATGTCATCGACCCCATTGAAATTGGCGGCGACACCAGCTATCGCGTTCGACTTGTCAATCAAGGTACCAAGGCGGCGACCAACATTCGGCTTCAAATCGATTTCCCAGCCGGTTTAGCACCCACGTCTGTCAACGGTTCGTTGCGGCATACCATCCGCGGACAGCAGATCATTTTCGAACCGATCAACAGCATGAATCCCAATGACGAACTGAGCTTTATGATCAACGGGCGAGGTCAAACGGTAGGGGATCACCGGGTGGTCGTGAGTATGCAAACTGACGGACGAACTTCACCGGTATCTAAACAGGAGTCGACCCGTGTCTATTCTGATCAATAATCGGATCAAACTAGACGCAAAACACCCCTACCAAATTGGACGATCCAAGGACTCGCTGCCGCAAAAAGCCCATTCTTAGCTCCCAAACGAAGGAAAACTGGCAAGAATTCCATCAAATCCTGCCTCCTCGAACCATTTCGCGGGATTTCATACTGGAAAAACCGCGTTTCCTTGAAAATGAGCCGTTAATCTTATGGGGATGTTCTGGTAGACTTACCGATTCGATTTTTGCCCTGAAAGCTGATTTTTTTTTGAGTTGGAGAATCTGTGAGACGCCCACTAATTGCCGGCAACTGGAAGATGAACCTCAATCGCGCTGACGCAGTTGCGCTGTCCAGCGATCTCGTTAACGCAGAAAAATCGAGTGAAGTCGATGTTCTCGTTTGTCCATCTCATATTTACCTCGATGCCGTTTCGGCAACCCTCGGAGACTCGGGGATTTCGTTGGGAGCCCAAGATGTCTATTTTGAGGCAAGCGGAGCCTTTACCGGCGAGATCAGTACTGGGATGCTCGGCGATGTCGGATGCCAATACGTGATCCTTGGACACAGCGAACGACGACATGTTATGGGTGAAACCGATTCGCTGATTAACAAGAAAGTCAAAGCGGTCCTCGAAGCAGGACTAACCCCCGTTCTTTGTGTTGGGGAACTGCTTGAAGATCGGGAAGCAGGCAACACAGAAGCAGTTGTTAAATCACAATTTGAAGGCTCTCTAGCAGACCTCAGTCCCGAACAGGTCCAAAAAACCGTCATTGCGTACGAACCCGTATGGGCGATCGGCACGGGCAAGACGGCAAGCCCCGAACAAGCCCAAGAAGTTCACGCTGACCTTCGCAAATTGCTCGCCGACCGCTATAATTCCGAGACTTCCGAACAAGTACGAATCCTCTATGGCGGAAGCGTGAAACCAGATAATGCAACCAATTTGATGTCACAACCGGACATTGACGGAGCATTGGTCGGAGGTGCATCTTTGAAAGCAGATGGATTTGCAGCGATCATTAACGCAGCCAACCAAAATGTTGTCTAACCCGACGCTGTGCGACAAACGAGAACACAAACAAATCACTAGACAAATCACCTTGGGTGGTACGAGAAATTAAAATGATTTTGGCTCAATTCCAATTAGTTGAAAACTCCTTACTGTTGTCTGAGTTTCGGTTCGGACTTTTCGTAATGGAAATTCTATTGTTCATGTGCTCGCTGTTTTTAATGGCGCTCGTTCTTGTCCAACGAGGCAAGGGCGGCGGACTGACTGGCGCACTCGGCGGCATGGGTGGCCAAAGCGCATTCGGCTCCAAGGCTGGTGATGCTTTCACGAAAATCACAATCGTCACGGCGGCAATTTGGATCTTTCTCTGCATGATGACGATCGCTTTGTTCAACCCTCCTCCTGCGCCTGCTTCCCAAAATAATGGCGACGCAGTTCTTAATGGAACAATGGGCGAAGCAGCTGACACTGAAACTGACTCTGACACTGAAACTAAAGACGCTTCAGCGGATGAGGAAGGCGGAGACGCTGAACCGGCCGGAGAGAGCATTCCCGACGAAACAACGGATACCGATTCATCGAAAGAGGCAACTGATTCATCGAAGGAAGCTACCGAGGCTCCACCCAACACCTCCGGAGAAGCTGCCGAAACCAAGTCCGACGTTGAAGAAAAGTAATCATTTAGCGAACTCCACGAACTGTAAACAAGCCGTGGATCGCCCGATTCCTTGACTATCAACCCGAATACGTTTTAACGATACGGGAGTCTGTTTTGTTACTTAGCATGACCGGCCACGGACAGGCCTCCGTCCAAAATGAGCAAGTTCGTGTTGTGGCCGAACTTAGAGCGGTCAACAACAGGTTTTTGAAAACCTCAATCAACTGCGACCTCGATGCCGCCCATCAGGCCAAACTGGAAGCGCTCGTCAAACAGCACATCCATCGAGGCAGCGTCAATTTGCGGATCAATTCACAGATTCTCGGAGGAGAATCGAATTACCAGTTGAACGCCGATGTTATTCGCGCCTACTGGCTTCAACTTTCAGAAATTGCTGGCTCAAATCAATCCATCAATGTTGAGGCAATTTTAAAATTACCGGGTGTTGTCGCCGACAACGTACGCGACGACCAAACCGAGCGAGTTTGGCCTGCGGTCGAGCAGGCTACAACAGAAGCCCTGGTGCAATTGAACAAAATGCGTGAACTCGAAGGTTCCGTAATGCAAAAGGATATGATTTCTAATTGCGAAATCATCTCGACGAATCTCGAATCCATCAAGTTGCTCGCCCCTCGTGTGATCACCCATTATTCAAAACGAATGACCGAGCGAATCAACAGCCTACTCGAGTCCCACGACACCTCGATTGATGCCACAGATATTGTCAAAGAGGTCGGTGTTTTCGCCGAAAAATGCGACATCTCAGAAGAGACAGTCCGACTTGGATGCCATATCGAACAATTCAATAAATTAATTAGAGAGGATCGAAGTAACGGCAAAAAGCTCGACTTTCTAGTTCAGGAAATGCTGCGGGAAACCAACACGATAGGCTCCAAAGCAAATGATGTGGAAATCGCTAACCACGTCGTCGAGATCAAGACATGCATCGAGCGGATTCGAGAAATGGTTCAAAATGTCGAGTAGCACCATGTCACAACAACCCTCAAATGACCAACAGTCCGCGGATTCCAAACCGGGGAAATTGATCATCATTTCCGGTCCCTCAGGTGTCGGAAAAACGACGGTCCTGAAAAGCCTGTTCCAAACATGTGATTTGCCTCTAGAAGCGAGCATCTCGGCAACCACGCGACCTCGACGAGCCGGGGAAACCGACGGTGTAAGCTACTATTACCTGTCACCCGAGCAATTTGAGGAACATCGCAAAAATGGGGATTTTTTAGAATGCTGTGAGGTTTTCGGCTACGGAAACTGGTACGGAACACTCGAAGCCCCAGTTAGCACTGGCCTTCAAGCCGGAAAATGGGTAATCTTAGAGGTCGACGTCGAAGGTGCAGCGAAGGTCTTGAAACACCACCCCGACGCAATCACAATCTTCATTCACCCAGGCAGTCTGGAAGAACTCGAACAGCGACTGCGTGGCCGGGGAACAGAATCCGAAGAGGTTCTGCAAAAACGACTCGCCGTTGCCAAACGGGAACTCGACGCGTCATCCTCATATCAACACATCGTTACCAACCAATCGGTCCAACAGACCGTCAACGACATTTGTAGGTTGTTGCAACAAGCGGAGAAAAACTGAATGTACGACGCACTAAAAGAAGAAGAAATCGTCCGTAAAGTAGGCGGTCGTTTCAAACTATCAACCCTGATTCAAAAGCGCATGGTTCAACTCAACCAAGGGTCCCGTCCCTTGGTTGACACCAAGTCGCAAGACAAAATGGCAATCGTTTTGGAAGAGATCCTTCAAGACAAGATCTATCTGGACACCACTGACAATCTTCGCAGTGCCAGCTCTCCTGACGTTCCAGATATGCCTGAATTGGATCTTGACGATCTATAAACCGCCGACAACAGTCAGAAACTAGTTTTCGGTGAGTGATTGACGTTGAGCCCAAAGGTTGTTCGAACTGCCAAGCAATCGAGCAACCATTGGGGTAAACAAGCGCGAACAAAAAGGGTCACCTCATGGCCGAAAAAGAAATCATCATCGCTGTTTCGGGCGGAGTTGCAGCCTACAAAGCCGCCGCCCTCGTGAGCCAATTAGCGCAACAAGGGCATCGCGTCAGAGTAGTCATGACAGAATCTGCCCAGGCGTTTACCGGGAAAGCGACCTTTGCCGCGCTGACTGGAAATCCAGTTGCATCGGAAATCTTTGACCCCCGGTTTCCCCTCGGTGCTCATATTGAACTAGCCCGCTCGGCCGACCTGTTATGTGTCGCACCGGCGACAGCAAATTTCATGGCGAAAGCGGCGGTCGGTAGCGCCGATGATTTACTCAGTACGCTTTACCTTTGCTTCACTGGGCCTGTGCTGGTCGCTCCCGCAATGAATTGCGAAATGTGGGAAAAACCCGCGGTCCAACGGAATTATCAACAATTGGCTCAGGATGGAGTCCAATTCGTTGATCCGCAAGAAGGGTGGTTGAGTTGTCGCACCCGAGGCATTGGGAGAATGGCTTCGCCAGAAGAAATTGCAGACGCTATCAACGACCGTCTTTGACCCCACCTTAACACGCGACCAATCTGCGACGGCGTTACCAGCGTCGGATCGACGAGACCAATTTAGATTGAACATTCCATGGCCCGAATCCTTATCACCTCCGGACCAACTCGACAGTACATCGACCCGGTCAGGTACATTAGTAATGCGTCGAGCGGACGCATGGGCTGCTGCCTAGTTGAAGCAGCACTCGCAGCCGGACACGAAGTTGTTTTGGTTAGCGGGCCTGTGGATATCCAATACCCCCCAGAGGCAGAATTGTTTTCAGTGCTAACCACAGAGGATATGCTCGACGCCGCGACCAAGCTATTTGCAGATTGTGACGGAATGATTGGCGTCGCTGCCCCCTGCGATTACAAGCCGGTTGAAGTTGCCGACCATAAAATACGAAAAACGGGCGAGGCACTCGAATTGAAACTTATCGAGACCCCCGACGTCGTAGCATCGCTGGGCGCGAACAAGCAATCCCACCAGTGGACGGTCGGTTTCGCATTGGAAACTGAGGATGCTCGCTTTCGGGCAATCACAAAATTACAAAAGAAGAATTGCGATCTCGTCGTTCTTAACGGCCCCGCCGCGATTAACGCCTCTGACAATGAAGTTGAGATCATTGCTCCCGATGGAACAGTTATCCAATCAATAAAAGGGCCCAAAGCGACCATCGCAAGCCAAATTCTCGCCATCATTGAGAAGCGATTGATTTCAAATGCAAATTGACTTGGCGCTTAGCTTTCAATGCGACAGCAGCATCTAAAGGCACAGCACCCAAGGCCATCGCAGGGCGCAAAAAAAAAGACCCCGATGGGGTCTCTTAACGCTTTGAAATTTGCCTGATTTAAACTTCGCCCATCCCATCGGTACTCCATGGGAAATCGCTTGGGAAATTACCGAAGGTGTTCAATTCCAGAAACATTAACACCGTCGCTGCTGAAACGCAGAGGAGTGCCACTAGCAACATCGCATCGAAAACCGTCAGCGTGCTAAGAAATGACTTTTTCTCTTCACCATCTTCGCCGGTCTCCTCAGAGGTCAAACCAACCTCTTCAGATTCTGAACTCTCGATATCGAGTTCGCTTACCAGTTCTTCATTTTCTTGGGGGATATCAGACATAACCAGCTCGAACTATTTAGAGAATTCATTCGCGTTGACCGAGAACAAGATCGCGGCAACCACAAGGAAAATGAATGAGAGGATCAACATCAGTGAGTAGATACTAAAGCTCTGCTTCCGATAAGACGGTGTCGAAACGACAGGTGCGTCTTGGACAAATCCATCTGGGTCGTTTTGCGGTGCTTCAAACTCGTCACCGAATTCAGAATTTACTAGTGACATGATCGCCCTCCCGGACTGTATCCAGGTTGAAATCAGGGTTGATTCTAACCGCTGCCAAATCTGTTTCCGTTTTGATAACGGTTCCTTTTCCAACAAATCGATCTTTGCGGTAGACATCCAATTCATGTCCAACGCGGAGGCCATCATCGGTACCAAGACTGATCGCAAACAATCCATCCGACGAAGTCTTTACAACCAAGCCGTCCAGCTTTGGGACGATGTGGTCTGTCAATGAGTTTGAGGTCAGGCCGTTACGGTCGAGAACTTTCTTTGACTTGGCGAGATTCGCAACCAAATCCATTTCTTTCTTCTTCAGCAACTCGATTTGATTCTTGATTTCAAACGACTGATTTGTCAAATTTCGAACGAGCGAAAATTGAGTCGCGATGTCGTCAACCAACTTCTTGTTGTTGGCTCTTAAATCAGCAACTTCGACGTCTTGATCCGCAATTCGCTTTTGAGCGTTCTCAAGTGCATCCAGTTGTTGCTGACTCTGCTCTTCAACGACACGAAGTTCAGATTCTTTCGAATCCTTCAGATCCGCGAGAACTTTGAGTTGCGATTCAAGCTGTGCAAGTTGCATCGCACGACTGGCTCGCTCAGCTGCCAGCAATTTTTCTTTATCGCTGGTGCTGGACTTCGCTTCCACAAGCGCGTTCTTGTAATTTGTAGCTTCGCTGTTTTTCTCATTAGCGATCGCTTTCCAGTTCCGGTGAGTAGCACCCACCATCAGAGCAATTACTAAAAAGCAAATACTCATGAAGAAAATCAAAAGCGTAAATATTTTGCCCATCAAGTTCATCAAGACACCTCGTTGTGGCCTTAAAGTTGACCAAATTGGAAAGGACTAGCTGACTCTTCGACTCAACCCAAACTAAAATGCGAGTCTGCAGTTCACTGTAAAATACACCGAAAGCAACCAAAGCAACTCTCGCTGTAAGTCAACCTGGTACGCAAATCTGCGAACTGTCGACTCATAAAAGTATACTTCCATGAGTTTTAGCGTGCCAATTCTTTTGTTGAAATATCGACAATTCTTACGAATTCCAGCATGCTCCGCTCACACTTGTACCATCGACCATCCAAGACACATGGTTTGCCGAAACCGAGTCATTCGGCCAAATTTGAGGGACTCCCACCCCACTGAGCGGATTCGCAGGACTATCCTACTTGACCGTCAAAATCGGTGTTAACCGGCAATCGGTATATTCGGTTGCGCGCCGCTCCCGTCTAGATTCCACCGAACTTGTATCCTGGCGCGCTTCTTACAAACGTTGGGAGGCGACCCTCTCTCGGTAAGACTTATTTGGGCGACCGAAAGACATCCGTAAATGCAAAGAAAAGAGAATCCGCTGCGTCAAACAAATGAACCAGCAAGGCAGCCCTCGCCCACATTCCATTTCTGGCTTGGCGGAAGTACATCGCCCGTGGATCAGAATCGATACTCGTTGGAATCTCCCCAACGACGCTGTCACGGGGGAAGGGGTGGAGAATGGGAGCGTATGGCTTTAACACACCAACTCGTTGAGGTGAGAGTAAAAAAGGATCCAAATCAATCTTGGCAATTTCTTGTTCCGTATCCTTCGAATTGTGCTCTCGTTGAATGCGAGTCATATAGAGACAGTCGGTCTGCGCAAGTACGCTCTTGCCATCGATTTCCGCATCAAGACTGTTCACTTCATAAAACTCAACGCCTGTCATTTTAAGCCGTTGTCTCAGTCCTTCATCCATGACCAACACGTCATGTTCGGGTGACACAAATACCATTCGCGCCCCCTCATACTGAGAGAGAACCGTAGCCAGCGATCGTACCGTGCGTCCTCGACCAATGTCTCCACAAAACGTGTAGGTCTTCTGACTTGGCCCGCAGATCAGCGACGGAAAGGACCGTCGCAAGTCGTTCAACCGGGAGGGGCGGCTCTCAGAGCTTTCATCGAAATCAAAAGTTCGAATAATCGTGTACATATCCAACAGCGCTTGGGTTGGGTGCTCATCGCTTCCCGCCCCGGCATTGACAATCGGAACCGAGCGACGCTCTTGCCGTTCCAGATCACTCATTAAATAAGCACAGCATTCAGCAAAGTCACTAATCTGAGATCGCATAATGATCACGTCAAAGTAGCTACTGAACATTCGAATCGAGTCCATTCTCGATTCCCGCTTGACCTCCGATGATGTTTTGGGGTCGCGAACTTCGTTGCAAGAAAGTCCCAAAATTTGACAGGCAGCCATAAACGAGAGAAACGTGCGCGTCGACGGCTGAGTAAAATACAGCATTGCTCTTTTGTGAGCTAACAGATCTCGCAACCGTCGATTACCCTCAGGGTTACGACTCAAGCGACGAATCAGATCCGCCGAACGACAGAGTTTCTCCAGCAATTCGGGGGTCAGTTGCGAAGCAGCAATAAGATGCTTCAGGCGACCATGTCGCTGAAACTCAAGATTCTTTTCCTGTACCGAGCGGGACAGCAATGGCTCAAACTCAGAAAATTCCTGCATGTTATCTCATCAATAAAGAGACTGATCACTTCCTGAAATGGTATCTTTTTTTTAAAAATATGGAACCGCAGCCCCGCCAAACTCAGTCGAAAGAAACGAATTAAACCAGGCGTCACAACGTGACGAGCTTGGGATTAAAACAAAAAACGACGAGCCAAATGACACGTCGCTTGAAATCAACTCATTGAAAATAGTGTTTTTTGATATTCTAACGATCAGCAAACTGGCTCTTAGACGACTTTACGCGGACCGATGATGTCTGTGATTGCAGGGCCGCATTTCGCTCAACCATTTTCTGCTGGGCTGTTTTGATTCCAATCCGAAGGCCAGTATCCTCTTGTGAACCAGTTGCTTCACCAGGTCTCAAAACATCCTGAATAACAATATCAGCCTTCACGCCCACCCGACTAATTGCCTGTCCAGTCGGAGAATAAAACTTAGCCGTTGTCAGTCGAACACCTCCACCAGATACGTTTAGCGGAAAGATGCCCTGAACACTTCCCTTTCCATAGCTCTGGTTGCCAACAATTGTACCTCGCTTATTATCACTCATCGCTGCCGCAAAAATTTCACTGGCACTTGCTGAATTCTCATCAACAAGAACGACTAATGGCACATCCCAAGTTCCCGACAGATTGGCTTTGTGCACAAAATCTTCCATCGGATTTCTGCCCTTGGTAGACACAATTACCCCTTTACGCACAAACCGATCCGCAACCTCGACAGACGCTGAAAGCAAACCGCCGGGATTACCTCGCACATCTACGATCAAAGACCGCATCCCTTCTGCGTGAAGCTTCCATAGAGCCGCATCGAAATCCGACGCCGTGGTCTTCTGGAAATTAGTTAACTTGATGTATCCCACGCCCGATGCTTTGTCGACAATTCCAACTTGATCGACACTGGGAATGTCGACCCGTCGCCGCTGAAGGCGTAACGTTTGAATTCCTTGGCCGCGATCAAGACTGATTAAGATGTAAGATCCTTCCAGTCCACGCATCATATCGGCAGCACGGTTGCTTCCAATCTCAGAAACTAACTGGTTGTCAACCGCAACGATTCGGTCACCGCCAACAATCCCTCCCATGCCAGCAGGGCCCTTGGGGATAACACTGACGATCTCCAGACAATCCGCTTGCGTTCGCAACTCAACACCTAGCCCAACGAAATTACCTTCGATTTGCGACATCGTTTCGCTGTACTGATTGCTAGACATAAAAGCAGAGTAGGGATCCAGAGCCGAAATAGCTCCACACACGAATTCATACATAACCGATTGTGAACTCATGCCGCATTGCTGATTCAAAAAACCAGCGGTTTCTTTGGCGACCGTGAAGGCGTCATTTCTAGTTCTTACGGCGACGTTACTCAGCCGCTGCTCAGCCTGCAAATAAATTCCTAAAGCAGCCTCCTTGGAAACTGCCGGAAGATTAATCTGGCGAAAACCATCTGACTGCATCGCAACTTTCAAGCTGGTTAATCCATAGTTGACGATATTCGCCCAATTAGGTTCGTCCACGTAGTAAGATTGGATTTTCAAAAGAACCTCTGCATACACATTCATCGAAGTGTTAGCGTCGGTTGACTTAATCGTCTTGATGAAACTGGTATCAGCATATCGGCGGTCGAGATCGAAATGAATTCTTGCAAACGCTCGCTTGAGCTGGAGTGCCTGGTCGTCGGGATTTGCTTTCAGAGCGTTCTGATAGAGGGCAAGAGCCTCTCCCCATTGCTTCTGGCTCTCAAAAACCTCACCCTGCTGCCGAACGGAATTGCCAACGCTGGGTGCATCTGCAGACTCCCCGACTGACGGTTGCGGTGGGAGAGTAGACTGAGCCGATAGACTTTGCGTCAGCAATGCTCCCCAAAGGAAGATCGCCAAGAAAGCACAAGGCACCTTAAATCTCTCGAGCAAGCGCGCTCGATTAGCCAGTAACAAATAATCCATTCTCAATTGCCATCCTTCGAAGGTGACCCGGATCCTTCTGCCTGCTACTTTAAATTTGGGAGCGAAGCAAACAGAGTTCTAGGTCAAACCAGAAAACGGCCAAATCGAGCGTCCAACAATGGAACAAAAATCGACTACAAAATGGCCTTTTAAAAATAGACCACGGTTGTCCATTGGTCAAAAATTTTGAGCCAACTTTTACCGGCGCGATCCGCAATATCCATGTAGTTTAAGAAAAGCGTTACGATGACAACGGTCTGTCAAAATGAGGCGCTTATATTGAGTTGCGGTTCATCCCTGTCACAACGCTTACGAAACCTGATCGCTTGTGGTTCAAAAAATATCCACTCACTAAAAACCCCTACGGTCACCCCAGAAACTCCAATATCAACAGGGAAATCGCCGCGGAAAATGCATGCTAGTAGCATGTCATTTCTACCAGCAGTTCCACCTCTTGATGTCCCATTAGCGCAAAAAAAAACGCCCCGTCAGTGAGGGGCGTTACCGGGTTGATCTTCCGTGAAGAAGATAGCCGGATTGGTATATTGTTGTTCGTTTTAAGGAACCATAGTTCCCGATCCCAATGGAGATCCCATTGGCACGTTCGGAATTGGCACGGTTCCTGCTGCTGGTTTTGTCTTACGGCGGCGACGCTTTGTCTTGGCCAGGCTCCATTCTTTCGTCAATGCCTCAAACACCTCAGGAGACTCGTAGCGAACTACGGATTTCCCTTCCGCCAGCGGCCCAATCAATCCTCGAAACAGTGGCATTCCACGAAGTGTTAAGTCGGTACTGCAATCATCTATTCCAACTTTGTCGTGAAGTGTCGCAATCTGATCGAAATCTTCGAAGTCTTTAATTCGAAGCGATCCGTCGGACGCTCGCGTTACTACTCTTATCTGCTTATTCGACGACATGTGAATCTTTCCTTAATCGGAGTCCGAGTGCGACTATGACATAACCAACGTTTGGTTTCCAGCGCCCCACTTGTCCATTGATAAGGGGATTCGACTCCTTCGATTCACTGTGTACTAGTGTTATCGGGCGTGGTAACCGCAGGGTCTAGTCGTTTCAAGCTCAGTTGAATTTCACTGACAACCTACAGAATCGTTATATCCTGCACGGTTTTAATAAAAAGAAAAAGTGACAACGACGCGTTCGATTATACCGATTACAACGATTGAAACGAACTACTCACTCACCACCGAATTCGAATCTCGATACTGAATTGCTAGGCCCGTTTTAAGAACGCGACTTGGAAGAACGCGACTTAGTTCAATTGAAATATTAGCAAGGCAGGACGGATAATCAAGTCATTGGCAATAAAAGAAAAGGCATTGAAAGAAAGACAACCGAATGATTACTTGCCAGAGATGCCAATGGTGCTCACGGTCTCTTTACCACCAACATTTTTCAAGCTAATGGTCTCTCGAGTCACCAGTTCGTCAGGCCTCCCAAAGTTTCGATAGACCGTAACGTACACTTTGCTCCGAAACTCAATCCGGTTGGCGTCCTGCGCAAAGTAATTAACCTTCACGTCGTATTTGCCCTTTGGAGCTTTGACGTTGAAATACATCTCTGGACCAAAGCCCGTAGTAATATCTGAACTAATTTGTCCATTGGATCGTGTGCGTCTATTTTGATAACTACACTCTTCACCGGACGGCTCGTGAACGTGCAAGTCGACGTCGGTCATGTCCGTATTCCACCTAATAGTAATTAACAAATCAGATTCGTCGAATTTAAGAATATCCCGCAAAGTTTTCGACCTCGCTGTGGCAAACCTCTGAAGCGAACTATTCAGTTTCTTACTTTCAATTTGTCGCAGCAAGTGCAGGTATTCAGCCGAGACAATTTGCTTGAAATTACTTCCGGTTCGCTGAAACTCGCCATTCAATGCAATTTCATAATAAACAATAGCCAGGTCCGGTTTGCCCAACTCAGCCAGACAATGCCCAAGCCCCAGATAAATACTCCCCTCAAATGGCCTTGCAAGAGCAACTTTTCGTAATAGGTGATAGGCTTGTGCGGGACGACCCAATTGAAGCGCCGTGTAACCGACGTCCCGGGCCACCACCAAATCGCCTGGGCTACTTTCGACCAGAGAACTGTAAACTTTGACTGCGTCGTCAATCGAAACTACCGCACGTCTTTCGGCTTCTTTTTCAATCACATCGTAATTTAACTTTGATTGATTGAGACCTGCAAGATAGGCTTTGGGCAAACTATCTCGCGTCTCCAATGTGGTTTCGAGTGGTTCTGAAATGGCAGTCACCTCGATGTCTTCCAACGCCAATTTAAGTGCCGTCGGCATTTTAAAACTCATCCCAGGCATGCTCTCTAATCGAGTCAACCACGCTTCTAACTGTGCTTTTGGCTCTGACAGCTCTGAGTCAAATTGCTGCATTGCATCCTCGACCACCTCATCGGCGGACTTGGTGTTAATGACAAACAGATCTTCCTGTGGCTTAATATTAAAAGCCTCATAATCGGCTTCGGTTTCCAGCATTAACAGCGAACAAGTATTGCCCGTGATTCGAAAATGCCTCGCATACGCGGCGGAAACATCAAACACACCGTCTCCAAGACTTTCTAATTGCCCTACGGCTACCTGACCGTAGAGACGACTAGCAAGTTCGGACTCAACTTGAGTTGGTTTCAACGAGAAACTGTGTGTCTCCCCAGCCTGCTCAAATTCACAATGCAATGTCTCACCCACACTGCCACGCCCTACCATCAAAATTGATTGACCAGGGTAAACCCATTGAACACGCCCCGCCGTTAGAATATCAGTCGCTCCTTCGACCACGAAGCCTGATAGCTTCCAAGGTCGGTTACGATGCCCACGCGATGCCTTGGCAATTTCACTTTCGTTAACCACGCTGAAAACTGCGCCGCCGGTTTGATCTGTTAGAAATCGCAGACTCGCAATCGCCGTTCCCGTCAATCCTGTTTGATAAGCGAACAAACTTCCCAGCGATTTTGTTGCCAATGCCGAACCGATTAACCGCAAGTTGGTCTCACCCCAGGTAGCTGCACCATCACTCAATAAAAACAGATCCGGTGCAATTGTCTCCGAGTCCGCCCCATCGGCGAGCCACGGGGCCTTCTTAACTTGCTCAATCGCACCATAAATATCGGTAGCACCTTCGAGCGCTACTTCACCACAACGCTCCATCAATTGACGCACGTTCTCTGAGTTATTATCAACCCACTCTTCTTTGAAAAAGTGCCCATCGACATCGAAAAACAAAACATTGAATTGTTTGAGTGAATCTCGATTATTTTCCAGCGTCGCTTTTAACAGTTTCAACCAAACATTGAATTTGTCAGGATTGCTACTCAGTGAAGTATCAAGCATGAAAATACCACGCGAGCTCACAACCTTAGCGGTTGCAGGAAGCTCCGGCGTAAATTGACACCCCCAAAATTCTCCTTGATGTGAAAGCAATGTCTCTTTCGATTTTTTAATCAACAGACGGATTGGCTTCCCCGGTTTTTCATCAAACCGAAAGTGAAGTTGCTGACTGCCCTTGTTCTCGACTTTTTCTGGCTCCATCGCCGGCTCGATCTTATATTTTGCCTTGGGGGTCGTCTGAACTTTCAAATCTAATCGTATTTTCCCAGTCTGTTCCGGCAAGTCCAGATCGTAGATCCATTCATCCCCCACCTGCTTCAAATTCACGTCATACCCGATCACGATTCGATGAAGTTTTTTTGGTGCTAATGGAAAAACTCGTGCATTGAATACACCAGCCCCAGCCCACTCTACCAATGCTGGATCAACCTTCCGTCGTACCGTTTCTCGAAATGCATGTGCGGCCTTTTCTTTTGGTACCATTCGCGATTCTTTTACGCGAATCCAATGTTTCTTTCGAGTCTGGCGAACATCGTCGGCTTTGAGTGAGACCCAATCATTATCTGATTCAAGAAACTCTTCGGCTAAGGGAGCACCTTTGGAATTTAAACCATAAACACTCTCCCCAAATGCAAAATAATAAAGCGAGGCATCGTCTGGTAATCGCAACTTAAAGTCTCCCTCAAGCTGTTGATTTTTATCGTTGTAATAAAAGTAATCAAGCAATACGCGAGCGCGAAAACCATCGACTTGAACATTTACCTGCATCCCTGAAAGATCCAATTCCGTTTTATCTCCAACCATTAAGCGGCTTGTATTAGGGCTTGCTGCCACCCGTTTCCAGGTCCGCCGCTGTCGCTTTAACTCTCCCGACTTCTGTTTATCTTTGGCAAGATCGTCTATCGGCTGTGTTGATATCCCCGGCTCTGCAGTTTCGCTGAGCTTAATCCCCAAAGGCTTGTTCTCTTCCCGTATTTCCGATTGCAAGCTAAGGTCCGATAGCGCTTCGTCCACTCCCGCGTCTGCCACACGACGCCCTCCTGAGTCTTGCTCTAGCCCCATCCCCAAATTCCCTTCAGCCGAATCATCTTCGCCTGCAAGCGGAGCTAAACTTTTCAAAAACTGCTGCCGCGCGGTATTAGGACGTGGAACAGAACTAGGAGGTGGAACAGATCTACGATTTCTAATTTGGCTTCTGCCTATATCCCCCTCGCCAAATCCTCCACCACCTGAACTCCTACTCCCAAATCCAACTCCGCGTCCCAGCTCACGCCCATCAACATTATCCAATCCTGCCAATTCCTCCATTTTGTATAATGCGGGAAGTGGCGATTCGACGACAGACGCTTCAGGCAACATCTGATCCGATTCCTCGCTGGCACCGTACCAAAGCTCGCCATCTGAACTTCCTGGGTCCTGCGATTCCGACTCTGTGCCTTCCAAGCCAATAGATTTCGCTGGAAATAATGCGACACGATTCTCCAAAGGATCGCTAAAGAGAAATGCTCCCGCGACCAAAAGTCCTAGTAAAGTCGCCGCCAATGCCAATGGCGACCAAGAACGCCCGGAGAATGCAGGTTGCTCACCTAAATGGTGCTCCATTTTTTGCATCTCATCCAACTCGGCTCGCTGGCCTTCGGTTAAATGGAGTGGCTCTTCCAACTGGTAGGCTGCATCGAGCGACTCCGTCAGTTGACGAATCCCTTCTACCGCCTGCGCCAATTCCGGCGACGCGAGCACAGCTTGTTCGATCAATTCGTATTCTGCAGGATCAAGTTCACCTAGTACAAAACTGGTTAGGCGAGGATCGTCATTATTAATCATGGTTCAACCTTAATATTTGATCACGCTCATAAACTTTGTGATCAGGATTCCGTGGAATCAAATGTTCTGTTCGAAAACTCAATTGAAAATGGCCTTTGTCACTGCTTAACCACCCATCAACTTGCGGGTACTAATCTCTGTCTCAATTTTGCGATCGCGGTATGGAGAATAAATCCCACGTTACTGCTGGTTAGACCAGTCACCTCTGCGATTTCCTTATAACTCAGGCCCGCATTGAATTTCAGCCGCAACACCTCTTGCTGTCGATCTGGCAACTTTGAGATTTGCGACATTAATCCAGTCGCCGCTTCCTGACGTTCCATCGCAGCACTGGGCTGTAATTCTGAGGCCTCTGAATTTAGTGCCAACTCATCTGCCAACTGATCTTCTGGTGCCAGCTTCATCCGACGCTCCTTACGACAAACATCAATGGCTCGATTCCGACAAACCGTAAACAACCATTGAGCAACGCGAGGGCGAATCTCATCATTCGTTTGACGACACAATTGCAAAAAAGTGTCCTGCACGATATCTCTCGCAGATTCCAAATCACGAACAAAGTGCTGCGCATAGCGCAGCAGTGCCCCCTCGTGTAATTCGATCGCGGCCCTCACCCAGTCGGCCGAAGCGAAATCAGGTTCGTCTAAACCCACTCCCGCCGAGATTCTTGAATCTTCCGAATCAGGTTTAATGTCATCATTCATAAAATGTTCCGTATTATTTTTTCGCCAGCAAAAGGCGAATCAGATACCCGGTTCAATAAGACTACGAACGAACAATCGCATCCATAGGGTGTTTTTGAAAAAAAACTTAGAAAGCTTAAACGCCTTCATTTAACGCTAGAAACCAGAGCCCCGTGAGGTGTTTAACTCGCAAAAACAAAGCCCAACGTTCAGATCCGACCGTTCAAGCCCTGGCCCTTTAATGCTCGTCCCCAAGATCAAGGCGCCGTGGAAGCAGTGCTGTCAAACCAAAAACCAATGTAGTTGTCAAACCACACAATAAGATCGCCAGTCCGAGGACCGCAAATAAGGGCCCCATGATCCCAATCATTCCATTTATCATTTGCTGGCTATTAACACCGACACATGCCAACAGGAATACACTTATTAGCAGGATTCCTCCCACCCAAATAACGCCCCGGGATGCACCTTGATAATCACATCGACTCGGCGCCATGTGACTACCAACGCATAACACGAGGTAAATGAAAGTCCAAAATCGAACCGTCGTTAAATTAGAGATGGTCACAATTCCCGTTACAACGGCCGCCACCGAATCCCATACTTGTAGCAGAGAAGAATCCTCGGAAGTTAAGCGAGTCGACTCGGCAGCGTTAGCCGCCGCATCGGGATAAAACAGCCATAACAAAATGGCCAGCACCGTAGATCCACCAAGTAATGGAGCGACACCGATAAACAGGTTCCCCATTTCCTGAAACCAATTGCCTGCCTGGAATGAATGTTTAACATATCCCAAACGCCCGGAATCTCGATCGGGCTCAAATAGCGCAACATCATCGATTCGATGTCGGAAAACACGGCACATAAACACATGGCTTAACTCGTGAACCGGTGTCCCGAGCCATCCCGTCCACAGCACACTCTTCCAACCCAAACGCTCCGACATGCGCCGCTGACTCAAATACTCAAGCCAGTGAATGACGACCGCGAATGCCACAAAGGGAGCTAAGAGAATTAAAAATAGCTTGAATGACTCGGCAAATAGGGAAATCACACCTTGAGCCAATATACCGCTCGGGAGTGTCAAAAAATCAACTCCGACGATCGACAAAAATTGACTGATTTCGGAAGTAAAAATTCCCAACGGTTCCTCGCAAAAAAAGGGGTCTCTGTTAACTTAGACCAAGCTCTGTTAGTTTTAATCTTTCGGACTATTGTGGACGATAGCAATAACGGGAGCCAACCCACGCTAAACCAAAATTAATGCCCCTTCTTAGGCCACTTCAGTTGCCAAACGCATGAACCAACTTAGACCAAAAATTCAACGAGATGAACTAAAACCAGGAGAGGTTTTGTGCGATCATTGCACGGCCAAATGCTGTCAGTATTTTTCCCTTGCGATCGATCGCCCTGAAACTGCTCAAGCTTTCGGCTTCATCCGCTGGTATCTCCTGCATGAATACGCCACCGTGTTTACAGAAAACAATGATTGGTTCCTTCTCGTTCACAGCCCCTGCAAACACCTCCAAGAGGACTACCGCTGCGGCATTTATGAAACTCGTCCGCAAATCTGCCAAGATTATACCACTGTCAACTGCGAGTATGACGATGGCTATACTTTCGACCGATACTTCGAAACCGCCGAACAAGTCGAAGAATATTCCAACGCTCGTTTCCACGACTACCGCGACTTCCGAACTCCCAAACCCGGTCTTCCTGTGATCCAGTAAGTTCCATCTCTCTTGATTTAAGTTCCGTGTTCCAACACCTCCCCTTTTACCCCGCAGACTTGCGAAATGTCAAACCAATTGATTCAACCTCGAACTCTCAGCGGCTTCCGTGATTTCCTTCCAGAAATGATGATTCCGCGCGAGAAACTGATGGAGACCGCGCGAAGGGTGTATCGATCGTACGGATTTGTTCCCATCGACACTCCAACCTTGGAGTTGTCTGAAATTCTCTGCGGCAAGGGGAGTGAAGAAACCGATCGGCAAATGTATCGATTTCAACATGGCAAACGCGATATCGCGATGCGGTTCGATTTAACAGTTCCGTTAGCGAGATTCGTTGCTCAGCACCACAACGAATTAGGAATGCCATTCAAGCGTTACCACATCGGCAATGTCTGGCGTGGCGAGCGACCTCAGGCGGGAAGATTTCGCGAATTCGCACAATGTGATTTTGATACAATTGGAACCAACTCAATTGCCAGCGATATCGAAACTGTGCTCGTCATCAATGATCTGATCAGAGCCATTGGTTTTGAGCAATTTAAAATCCGCTTAAACAATCGCAAAGTTCTCAACGGCATTCTCGAAAAAGCTAATTTGGCCGAACACAGTGTTGCCGTTCTGAGGGCACTCGATAAATTGTCAAAAATTGGCCCCGAAAAAGTACGTCTCGAAATGCTAGAAACGACCGGTGCCTCAACGGAGTCAATCGACCAAATTTTGATGCTTTCGCAAATCTCGGGCACTAATCGTGAGATCCTCCAACAACTCGGCCCGCTATGCGAGGGCAACGAACTTGCCCAACAAGGACGGGAGCAGTTGTCGGACGTAATTGACGCCACGCAAGCGCTTGGACTAACAGAAGCTAATTTAGAAATCGATGTCTCGATCGCACGTGGACTGGATTATTATACGGGGACGATTGTTGAAACATTCCTGACCGACCTTCCCAGCTTTGGCAGCATCTGCTCAGGCGGACGTTATGACAACCTCGCCCAACTCTACACAAAACAGCAACTCCCAGGAATCGGCGCCTCCCTCGGCCTCGACCGACTGCTCGCCGCGATGCAGCAACTTGACTTAATCCCCAAAACGAAGACGACTGCCGAAGTCATGATTGTCCAGTTTGATAAATCTAAACTCAACGAGTATCTTAAACTCGCTGCCGATCTCCGTAGTGAAGGGATCGCTGTGGAGCTCTATCCCGAAACAAAAAAACTGAATCAGCAATTTAAATATGCAGATCGACGCGGCGCTCGAGCCGTCATCGTTGCCGGTGCCGACGAATTCGCATCCGGCGTAGTACAAGTCAAATGGCTTGCCGACGGTACACAAACCGAGCTCCCTTTGACGGAAGGTTCAACTGAAATAGCAGAGTGGTTAAACACCCGTTTCGCAAAATAATGATTTTAATTCGAGAATCATGGATCCACGTTAAACCGTTTTTGCAGATAATGGCGACTGAACGACAAAAGAAACTACTTTTTCCACCCACCAGGACCTGAGTTCGAGGTTTGTCAGAACCTCACTAATTAAATAAACTATTGTTGACCGATCTGCCACTACCCTGATTTCGACCGACGAGACGCCTGAATGTACGAACAAACTGAGTATTTATATGCTTATGGCTTGGTTGCTGCCTTCCTTCTTTTGGGAATGTTAGTTGTTTGTATCCCCAGGCCCCGAAAGAAAGGGTTCATCGATCCGCAGCAAGCTGAGAAGGAAAAGCGTCTTAAATTAAAAAAGAAGACTCAAATGAAAGCGGTTAAGAAAATCGAAAAGGCGAAAAAGAAGCGAGCAAAAACCAACGCAAAAAAAGTCAAGCGTCGATCTTAAGTCGGTTTTCGCTTTGGAAAAATCAAGCGTTCGATTGACTTTTTATCCGTTTTGCACGGAGCGCCCACCACCATACGCCCAGAAAAAAACCCATGACTGCGATGACGATCAGTGGCCTTCGGTAGTCTGTCGACGCTGGCGTTTGAAAGGCACCAAACGCAATGATCAATGCCCACAAGATCAGCCCCGCGAATACGTAGACGATAGCCCGAGATGATTTTGTTGGAGGAGTTGGAAGTTTTTCTGGTTCGCTCATAATTCAGTCGGATTGGGTTTGAACGTTCCTCCCATGATACCAGCAAACAAGTTCCCTCGCAGGGGACACGCCTCGAGATTACGCTGCGGTTTTAGAACATTCCATTTGATTTCCGGCGAAGCGACCAAGCTCTCGATCATTTTCTCAATTCCGGTTTCAACAAATCCGCTTGACGGCTTAATTTGACCTTCGAAACCTCAACAGGCACCGATCCAATTGCAAGACGATCGTCCGTCTGCAACATTCCGCGGACTATACATCGCCCGCGAATATCAGCGGGAATGGAAAGCGTCGCTGCAAATGGCCCCGCACCAATCGAAATCGTTTTGGAAACCCAAACTAAATCATGTGTCTTTTCATAGGTGCGTTGATATTCTTCCAGTGACTCGTTGCTCGGATCATACTTCACCCGGCGACGAGGACGCTCTCGAAACCGATCTCGCGGGTAGGCTAATTCGATCATCAAATCACCCGCTTCCGGAGAAACTCCGGTCACCCGTAGTTGATTACCAACCACCGTGACGGGATTCACTTGCAGTTCCAATGGTTCCGGACGCTTAAGTCGCAGTAGCGGGTCGCCAATTAGTTGAATCAGTTGAGCATGCTCCAGGCGTTCGAGATCTAAGAGTTGCGGGGCGGGACTAAATGTTTTACCCATCCCCTCGATCATTTCCCGATATTTAGGGTTGTTAGCACTTCCTTTGACCATCCGTCGCTTGGAGAGCAGGGTTAACTCACCGAGTGTTTCCACCTCACCGTGAAAATATTCATGGACCATTTCCAAAGACAAGAGGCTCATTGCGTAAGGCATCGTAACGCGACTTCCACAGATCGCAGCGATTGGTCCGCCATCTTGCCGCAGCATCGTTTCCGCAAGGCAATCGACCGGATGATCCATCGCTCCAGTGTAGCAAGCCAAAAACAGTGCGATGGGGCTGCCTTCGATACAATTAAGTTTGCTAACCGTTTGATTGTCGAGAATTAAATGGCTGCGATCGGGCATCCGCACACGATCGAGTGCCGTTCGATTTCCATGGCCAATGTAGACCCAAAACAAACAGCCCTCATTGAACCGCGAAATTGCAACCTCAGAAAATCTCCGTGGATCTGGGCAAAAGGGACTACACCAACTGCCGTAGGTCATGCTTGTTTCATATTCACTTGGCACAAGATCAGTAATAATCGTTTTCGTGGTCTGTTCGATTAGCCCATCGATAACCGATCCAAACCCCCCGACGCCTGCAACAAAATTAATCCGCCGTTGCCACTGTTGTTTTTGAGATGGACTTTCGTATTTAATAATCCGCGCAATGTAATTCTCAATTTCAGCGACCGTGTCCAGCGGAATGCGGCCGATAGAAAGATCTGGCAAACCGTCTGAATTCAGATCAGCATACGGATTGTCGGTGGCAATTTCCGGATCTGATCCAAAGAGAACGCCAACCTTCGCTTCCACAAAATCCGTTGGCACTGCCACGTTTTTCAAACCTCGTGGACCTCTAACATCTCCGACAATTAAGACGTGTTTTAAGGAACCAGATTTCGCAACCTGCCGAATGGTACGCTTCAGCGCCTCCACGCTTGCCGGTGGCTCCACCATTTTAATGACATGGCCTTGTTGTTCTCGGTAGCCACACCATTTGACCATCGCTTGCTGAAATGGGAGAGGACAGACAACTAAAGTATCTGGTTTTGCCTCAGGCACCTCGCAAGCGACAGAGCAGGGCGAGAGAGCCAAAATCGCAGCAATCGCTATTACAAAGAAGGAACCAGGGATTCGCAACATCGCACATCCGTTGTTGGGAAGAAATTTATGTCGGCGTCTCAACGAAAGCGAGTTTGAAAGAAACAACGATCGAAAGCAAGGCATATCTTGCCGAGTTTTGAACGGAGACGAAATGCCGCTAAATAACGACCAGCAATGGTTAGAAAGCCACCCCAACCTCGGAAATCCAACTGATCAGCCGAGCCAGCATTCACAAATCGTTCAAAATATTTCAGCCGGCAACAGGTTCAACCATCGAGGGCTTACTTCGCCAAGTCACTTCTTCTCGTCATCAAGCGCATTTCCATCAGCCTTATCAGGCTCAACTTTTGCATCGCCCTCTTCCTCGACCGCTGGTTTCACACCGTCTTCAATCGCCTCTCCTTCGCCTTGGATCGGAGCTTCCGGTTCCTTTGCAGGTGCCCGATTATCGGGAATCCCGAGCAACATGGGGCCAGCCCAAAAGAACGGGTGCTGGGCATTAAGAACTGGATCCGTTTTTTTCATTCGCAACCGAGGTTCGTTCTCGTAATCCAAAACCGTTTCCCGGGTTTCCTGCCGGCTCTCCATGATTGCCTGTTCAAGCCCCAACGAATCCTGCTTAGCAGCAAATTTTCCAGTCAGCGTTAAACTCGTTTTGCCTCCAGTTGCCCAACGACTAATCAGAGCTGTTCGTGTTCCGGCTGCCATTAATCCAATGGAGGTCAAAAACAAATCGTTCCCATTCAACTTACCTCGCAATCCCGCGCCTCCATCTGAATGAAACCCAGGCAAAACCATGTGTTCAGGACCTGCCCACGGTAGCGCCATCCAGGACTCGATGGTAATACCTGCCTTGCCCTGATCAATTTGCATCGGGGTCATCGCCAGTGGGGCATTTCTCGTCGACTTGATTTCACTCCAAATCAAAAGCTGATCGAATAACGAAGCGAGGTAATTGGACGGCACGCGAATCGGCGCATCATATTGAATCGCATCGGGAAGCTGTTTGACAAGTGCTTCGAATTCAATCTTTGAGAGCTCGGCTTCCCCGCGTTGATTCATTCTCGCGGTAACAACAGCGGAACGCTCAATAGGTCGTGCTGGACGCTGGGGCCCAAAGGCCAAAAATAGCGTAGGAGAATATCTAACATTGACGATATCACTTAAGTATTTTTCATCATCACCTTCCCCGATTGGAAAAATTTCAAATGGCAGATACCAAAGCACGCCGTCAGGCACGACAACAAGCTCCTTTACGTCGCTCCAATTCGCATCACTTTTATCGCCAAACAATTTGTTCTTAAGATCACGGGCTGACTCTTTCCAATCTTCATCTTGCAGGTTTTTAAGATCCAGCGCCGCTTCCATCAGACCCGCATCTTTGAGCAATTCAGCAACGCCTCGAAGCACCGTCCGACCGTCACTCAAGCCAGCATACTTAATTGCTTTTGAATTGAGCAAAAAGATGTGATAACCGCTCGATGTCGCTAATGAAACCAACGCGAGTTGATCCGGTCGCAGCGACTGTTGGAATTCCGAGATATTTTTTTGGGGCGGGAATACCATCTCTGAAACTTCACGACGCAACGAATAACTTGCCAGGACGGCTTCTTGCGTTTCAGAGATAACTGCCAGTTCGTCAAGTAATTTTCGCTGCTGGATTCCCTCGGGCGATCTCAGTTCTGGCTTAATCGGCAAAGCTAATAATTCGGTTCGAATCAAATTAGCTCGATCGTACATCGCTTTATACTTTGGATTGGAATTGAGAAATGCAGTACGCTGCTCCCTTGCAGTCTGGCTAAGCGATTCAACTGGAGCGTGAAGCATCCAGCGAAACGCCATCAATCGGCCCCCTAATGGCAGTTTCGAGAAAAATCGATGTCTGCGAACTAAGTCGCCTACCTCGAGTGCTCGCTGATGATTCATCCGGCCAACCACGAGATCGAACCAGCGCTCCATTGGTCCCACATGCGGGGAAGCTAAAAACGCAAGTGCCTCCATCGGATCCGTTTTCCAATCTAGATCAGTTGGATCTCGCAAAAGTGCTGAATAGAGCAACTCACCTTGGCGTTGGGTAATGCTGCCTGAGACCACCAATTGGTCAGCTAAGCCAAGCTGATACAGCCAGCGTGATCCTTTTTGAAAATGTTTTAATGCCGCCACCAAGGATGCAGATCCTTTCCGAAAGTCCCCCTGTAAGAACTGAATCACTGCGGTCACGTATTTAAGACGCGCACTGACGACAGCGTTTCCTAGTGAATTCCGAGTGCTAATCGGACCATTTGCCTCCCGCAGTACCGCCGCAGCCGAACGCGCATCGCCCGACTCGGCAAAACAATCGGCGAGCTTAACAATCAACGAGGCCTGCATCAGCCTCGCCTTTTTAAAGGCAGCCCATTTAATCGCATTGGGAAGCGGAGCATAGGCAGATTTAACCGTCATCAAATGAACCGTCGCGCCAAAATTCAACGATTCTTCAACCAAATCGTATTGTCCAAAAATACCAGCCGAGCAACTTGCCTCTAAAGCAAGATCACCAGCTACGGTGTAGTTCTCCGTGACTGATGCAATTTGCGCCATTTCCAATAACGCGACTGGGGTGAGCGAATGATCCATTCCATTCAATTGAAGTGAAGCATTGAGTGTTCGCGCGGCACTCTCCCACTCTTCCATCGACGCCTGAGCAATTCCCAACAGCACGCCATTGTACGCGCCCATAACTGAACCATTGCCGGCCCCTGCAACTGAAAGCCCATTGATCAATTGATTGGTAAAGGGATCGTATTTTGAAATCGCACCTTTGATGACTTTTCGACGGTGCAAACAGAGAGCCGTGCACCGCATAATTTCAGCGACATCGACTTTATAAATCTCTGCGTTGTCAACAACACCACCATCAGAGAAGGCTCGCTCAGAATCTAAACGACCAAACAACATTGAAAACGCGTTGGGAACTCTCGCAATCGAAGTTCTTCGTTTAGGCTGACACCAATTGATCTTTGCTTGAGCGAACGCATTATTATTCGCAGGAATCACCTGAGGAATTTGCAGACGCGATTGCCACCCCTCTGCTTGATAGGACAAATAAAGGCGAAGCGCCTGCTCATAGTTGTTCACGGCTTCCGCATAATCACCCATGTGGTAATTACACTCACCCATCATCGTCAGGTAACAAACCGAATCTAGAAATCGGCGGGTTCCAAACTTATAGGCAGAGTTGTAACCACGGCTAAATCGCTTGTAGGCATCCTTATAGTCCGCAGCAAAATATTCTGCGTTGTTGGCAAAGTTAATATAGTAATCCCCTTTGGGAAGACGCCCGGTTTGCCCAACCGCTGGAGCACTCCAACTGCAGATTCCAATCGCGAAAAGGACAATCCAAACGACAGAGCTTCGGTGACAGCATAAGAAGTTCCACCGATTGCCACGAAATCCCACAGCTCGATCCAACAACTGCTTCGATTGCATCATGAAATACTCCAAAGGAAAAACGCAATGGGTCACTTATCAACGCACCGGACAGACGACCCTGCAAGCGAAGGACGCCAACCATCAGAATAGACTCGCACACACCAGCCCTCTAGTCTTTTTCGAACCTCTGACGGTTTCAGATAACTCTGATTCCAAAAAACTGCTATCACATTTTCGAGGCACGGGCTCATTGTCAGGCTCTCTCCATCGGCGATGGAGGTGATTTCAAGTCCATCTCATCTTAGCAGTTCGCCTAACTAGCCACAAAATATTAAACAAGGCAGTTTGGGTAACAAGTGTCCACCAAACCTCAACGGTTGTAATGATTTTTCTAGATTTGTTCCAAAGTCTACCCCCTGTCGAGACGATAGAGTTTGTAACGGTTATCCCGCGGATGTGATGCTGTGATATGAAACCGCGGCACCGAATTATGGAGTTTTCCAACAGATGTATTCTCGAATGAAATCAAGAGCTCTTAGCTTACTATTATGTGGCGCCGCGATTATCTCGGCCGTCGCTTCCACCGGCTGCCAGATGAGCGTCGCCGGGCAAACGCTGCCGAGTGCGTACTTCCTCCGGGATGACGTGCAATATTTCGCGAAAGGTCCAGAGTTTAAACTCTCGCGAGAAGCCGCTGCGTTGAAAGAAGCGAGAGCAAACGAAAATCGAAACCGGTAAATAGGCCAAAGCCAGTTTTTCTGGCTACCGATAGGTCTAGCGAAGCGTTCACATCGCAGCAGCCCGTCTTCATGAGCAATCAGTTGGCGGGTTTTTTATTAACTGCGATCCCTGTGCTTCGTTATCAAAACGGCGACGACCCACTCGCAATCGTACTGCCAATCTGCGTAGTACGATTTTTCATGCGCGTCTTGTAAGAGATTCAGAACTCGAATCCGTGTCAGCGTGTGCCTCAAAGCTTGAGTGCTCTACGGAGTCCACATTTGCAAGATAGGTATCCCTAGGATCAGGGCACCGACGATCGATGCCGTTAAACTCACCAAGAGAACCGCGCCACTGGCGATATCAAGAGCGTTAGCTACATTCTGATCAGTCTGATCGGTAATCGCTTTGGCTAGCGACTCAAGGCTGCTATTAAACAACTCAGCAGCCATGACGGTGCCGATGCACAACAGCAGTAATGAAAGCCGAATTGGTTCTAAACCGATCCAGACGCCCGTTAGTACAACGGCAATTGCGATCGGTACATGGACGCCAAAACTGTTAAGGCTATTTGGCGATTGAGTGCCGGTTAGGCCCAGCCAAAGACCTCGAAATGAAATCCTGAACTTTTGAACCCAACTACGATTTGAATAGATGTCGCTTGGCAAATTGGCATCGCGATCGTTAGCCATCTTTACTCCAACCAACCAGAACTCGCCGGCGGAATCGCTTTTCCACCCGGTCGGAATAACCGCGGGCGACTGCCGAATCGGGGTTCGAAACCAAACCGAAAGCTCAAATTATCACGGCTCACATCGTAAATCGCACCGAATTGCCATAAGAACGACTCGCCTATGTAGATCAAATTTAGGCTCTCTCCAATATTTCCGGTTTCACCAAAATCAACCTGGCTACCACCTTTAAAGCCCCATTTCTCGCTCATTCGGTAGGTCACTGCTGCAGATAAAATATTGCTGCTAAGGGGACCTTCGATCATTCGATAGCCCAAATATAAATTACCAACCTCTGGACGACTGAAATTAGCACCAAAACTTGCCGTTCTTAAGCCCTCGGAAAAGAAGTCAAAATATCCGTCAGAGACCAAAGAAAAACGATCTCCAATATGCCAGCGGAAATCATAATCAAACATTCCGAAATCCGCACCTTCATTATCGCGACTGGCGTTTGGAAATAAAATCGCTTGCGTATCGAATGTAATCCAATCAACGATCCGCTGCTTTCCAGGTGCCCCGCGCTTGGTTTGCCATCGTTGCCGGACTCCAAATTTAATCGCCGATAAATCATCGGCAATTTCTGAAGAAGCAGCGGTTACATTTCCCTGCATCCCAGAACGCATGGCAAAGTATCGTTCATCATATTTGGTGTCAACAAATTGTTGCCCAATCGGAACATTGGGAATTCCAAAGGTCGTTTTTCCAAATCGGCGTCGAAACGCCTCCTGGGAATCGTCGTCGAGGTGATCATAAAGCGGCAACCTATTCATGTCTTGCGATGAGTCAGAGTAAAATGCGTCCATATCAAAGCTGACCTTATGAGCCAAACCGTTGACATTCCACAGGACACTTTGGACCGACGGGTCAACCCGCCAAACAGGCAGACTGGCGCGAATTCCTGTTTGCCCATAGCCTCGCAGTAAATCATTGCCTTGAAGATCTTCCTGCCAGTAACTTAGGTCGCCCAGTAGATAAGGCACTACTTTGACAGGCCCAACTTGAACTGGAAAATCAAGCTCATTCCGGGTGCCAAATTTCATCCCGTCATAAACCCGGATTTCAGTGTTATCCTCGTTCGTTTCCCAGGCGAGGAAGTTGAAGCTATCTAGTTCCTGAGCATTCTCGGGCTCACTCGCTCGCTTCATCCTGACGTAGCCAGCTTGCGAATGACTGTGCCAGATCGCTCGATTATTAAACAACGGCTGGCCAAGTACAAAATGCTCCGCTCGAACTCCCGACGTCTGCGTAAAAAATCCGTTCAGTTGAAAATCAACCGTCAGGTTCTTGGATTGCGTTCCTTCGTTTCGCTCCAACCAAAACCCGGTGGTGTGGTCTTTATCAGTATCCCACTCCACCTCGTAGTACTGCTCCAGAAAATTTCGATCTGAAATATAGCCGAGCTCAGCACGAACCACCGTGCCTGTATTTAAATCTTGACGATGCTGCAACCAAATCCGCCCACGAGGATCTTTTTCGGGAGGAATGCTGGTTCGGCCTATCCCAAGATTATCGTTGCCTCGATCGCTGATAAAAAAGCTTCGGTACTGTCCTCTTACTTTTCCCTGATAGCCGAAAAAAGAGTCTTTCTCATATTCCACTTCAGAACCAATACCGATTCCTCGGTCACTCAGGTAATCTAAAATACCGATCCACTCGCGTGTTCCATTTGCAGGCTTTTTTAGACCCAGAACCTGCTCCATATTCCAGCCGGTATTGATTTGAAAACCAAAAATTTGATCATTCCCAATTCCGAAACGATCCAAATACGGAGTTGTATCACCCAGGCTAGACCGAAACCTTGGCCAAGCGAAAACAGGAAGTCCCGCGACGTAAACCCGGTTTTGTTGAGCGTCGACGACATATTCATTCTCGACCGAATAAAGTCCAGTTTGCGGATCTACGGTCTGAAGCATAGTATCCGGATCGACTACTGGAATTTCTCTTCCTGAAAGTCCAATCCGTTCCGATTGAATCCAGTATTTCGGCACACCCAGTTGACTCGATGTGAAAGCCGAACCGAACGCTTGCAGGTTGTTCTCATCATATTGTTGCACAACATCGGCTTTCAGCCTCACCGTTCCCTCAAAATCAGGCACCTTGGCCGTCAATTCTGCTTTTAAGATTGTGCCTTGCTGCGTCGTCGCATCATAAAACATTCGCTCAGAATAAATCGTGCGACTTCCCTTAGAAAAAATCACATTCCCTTCGAGATAAAACTGATCACGCTTTGATCCGTCCGGTAACAAAGTTTGCCACTGAACCATGTTATCAGCGACTATATAGAGCTTCCGATCACGATCCCCCTGAAAAGGCCCAGCATCGGCGATCAAGGGACTATCAATCACGATTCGAATTCCTCCAACGGCGGTGGTAATTCGCTCGTTTGGATTCTTGGGATTAGGAGCACTTCGTGTATTTAAATCACCACTCGAGTCCCGACCTGTGATTTGGATATTGAATTGCGGCGTCTTATTTGCTTGCGCGGAAGACATCTCCTGCAACAACACCGATGGTTTTTGGGAGGTCGAGGGGCCAATTAACGGCGGTTGAAACTTTGGCTCGACCTGTTGAATTCGACCGGTTTGCGGTGAGACAACAATTGTCTCTTGAGGAACCATGAATCCAGCAGGTTGCACTGATGAATCCAAACCATCCCTCAAGACGGTTTGCGATCGATTGTAGATAGCCGGCAAATCATCGAGATCCTGGTTCAATGCGTTTCGATCAAGATTGACAGTCCCTGTGGTGAAAAACCGCCCCAACCACCTGTCGTCAACAATTTGATCCGACGAACCTCCAATGGCCTCATGAGCAGGCCCCTTTCGATCCAGTTGAACCACAACGTTGCCTTCCAGATAGGCAATGATTTTGTAACCTTTAGCCTCGTCGGTGACTCCGGCAGCCCCAGCGGGCGACTCAACATAAATGATGGCCTCGTCAGAAGACGCACTCACCGAACCTTGAGTAATCAGGACGCCCTCGGAAATATGCAAGACCTCAAATTGTCCCGCCTGCCAACGCGTGATATTTCCAGAAGACACCGATATCGGCATGTCAGCTGCAGGCCGAGGAAAAGAAATTTGCTTCGCTTGAACGCCTGTCGTCGCTAAACTCAATCCGAGCATCAAGACACTGACAAGAAAAAATGCCAATCTCATTCCGCAACGATGAATCCCCCAATAGCGCGCGTAAGAATACGCACGGGAAATTGCAATCCATGGTTTTCGATTCTGGTAAAACAAGCTCAAGTCAAATGAACCGCTAGTCGATGATTTTGATACGAGTTAGTCGACCCTGTTTTTGCCAAAACGACGATTACTCGAAACGGCGAACCTCTCCGTCCGCATCGCGCAGCAATAGGGTGCGGGAGTATAGGAGGGTGGGCAGGGGGCAACAAGCCAGAAAAATTGCGGAAACCACCGCCCATCTCTCGAAGCCTCTGGCAAAACACTCGACTTTTGGCGTGTCCGTTCCAACACTTAAGAATGCTATCGCTTAAACTGATAGCACTTCAGATATGCTTCTTCCTTTTTCGCCAGCAGACATCGGCCGTGAATAAATTTTTCTCCCGCGATTTCCCCGCAGTCATCCAACCGCTTCTTAGCGACAAGTCGTTTAGAAATTACACTCTGGCTCCAGCCAACCAAGAGGTTCATTCTGAGCTGAATGATTTATCACTAGGTGACTGCTTCCCTCTAGGGATCAAAGACGAGCCGATGGCTCAATGTTGCTTGTCGGGTCTCTGGTTGCTTCACAATTTTCTCAATGAATCTCATGAGATTAGCCAATCTATCCACTCACCGGAGGGCAGCTATTGGCATGGGATCATGCATCGCATGGAAGGTGATTACTGGAACAGTAAATATTGGTTTCGAAAAACGGGAAACCACCCATGTTTTGAAAATGTCTTTGGCTCCCCTTCATGGGACCCGAGTGACTTCACCGATCAATGCGAATCTCACAAAGAAAAAAACGATCATTTATCGCCGGCACTGCAAGCGACTGCCGGTGCTGAGTGGAGCGCACTCTTCGAATACTGTTATACGAACGCGACAAATACGAACGCGACAGAAGACTGAGGAAACTGTTCACCATCTAAAAATTAAATTGTGAACAACCAACTTCACGCATCACGCAATTCGTACTTTCAGGCGTTATCCGATGACGGCCTTACCGAGGCCCGGCCGATCGAATAATAGGTAAATCCTAATTCTGCCAACTGTGCTGGATTGTAAAGATTCCTGCCGTCAAAAATCACCGGCACCTTCATGGCTGATTTAATTTCATCAAAATCAGGATGCCGGAAAACGTCCCATTCGGTGTTGATCGCCAGGGCATCAACTCCTGCAAGTGCATCCATTGATTTCTCAGCGTATTCGACTTTATCCCCCAACTCTGCCTTCACATTTTCGACTGCCTCGGGATCAAAAACACAAACCGTCGCCCCACGCTCCAACAATTGTTCAATCATAACAAGGGCAGGTGCTTCCCGAATATCATCTGTTTTTGGCTTGAAAGCCAAGCCCCATACCGCAAACCGGAGGCCCTTCAAATCGCCACCGAAATGCTGGTCGACTTTTTGAGTCAATACAAACTTCTGCCGGTCATTCACCTGATCGACTGCATCTAGAATTGTTGGCGGTAAATCGTTTGCTTTCGACATCGAAGCCAACGCGCGAACATCCTTAGGAAAACAACTTCCACCATAACCAACACCCGGAAAGAGAAATGAAAAACCGATTCGCTGATCATGACCAATTCCACGTCGGACGTCATTGATATCGCCACCCATTTTTTCACACAGATTTGCCATCTCGTTGATGAAACTAATCTTTGTTGCCAGCAGTGCATTAGCGACATATTTTGTCAACTCGGCACTTTCGGGAGACATGGAAAGAAAGGGCTTGTCAGTCCTTAAGAAAGGGGAATAAAGTTCGTTGAGTATTTCTTTTGTTTCCGACTCTCGTACGCCAACAACCACGCGGTCGGGATACATGAAATCATGAATCGCAGCGCCCTCTTTTAAAAATTCAGGATTACTGGCGACACGATAACGAGCTTGGTTCAACTCGAATAAGCGATCGTAAATCCCTTTATTAGTACCGACAGGAACGGTGCTTTTCGTGACTACGACCGTATCGGCGTTAATAAACGGGGCAATCCCAGCAACGACACTCCAAAGCGCTGACAAATTTGCGGAGCCATCATCTCCTTGCGGAGTCCCTACTGCGAGATAGACCACTTTAGCTTTGGTGACGGCGGATTCCACATCGGTGGTAAAGTGCAATCGACCGGCCTTATGGTTCCGCTGAACCATCTCGGTCAATCCTGGCTCATAAATTGGGATAATACCTTCGTTTAACCGATCAATTTTGCCTTGGTCAATGTCAACGCAAGTAACATTGTTCCCGCTCTCCGCAAAACAGGTTCCCGAGACAAGCCCAACGTAGCCCGTCCCAATCATTGCAATATCCATAGAATCGTCACTTTAAAAACTTGACCGTTTAGACAACAAGAATGCTCGCCGCACTCTTGAAAAGTTGGAATTTGATCGTAGTTAAGGGTCCAACCGCTGAAAAGTCGCTACCACAATCAAATTGAAAAACCTGCAAACTTCCCAATCGGATTGTTCCGATTTCAACGATTAATTTTCGTTTTCTTCTGGACTAATTTCAGGCTCTGAAGACTCCGAAACCGACTCACTGACCGGTGGAGGCGAAACAGATTCAGGAGATTCGTTCTCCAGTTCGTCACCTAACTCATCTCGAGGAACTACGGCAATGACCGCCAAGGAATCTTCCTCATCCAGCCCCATGATTCGAACACCTTGAGTGTTTCGACCGATCGTACTTACGTCCGCACATTTAATCCTTTGGATTTTTCCGCGAGACGTCATCAACAACAACTCATCGTCATCATTGACCGACTTAACACCAATCACCTGTCCATTTCGGTCCGTTGTTTTTATGTCCCTCAGCCCTTTGCCACCGCGTTTTTGTGTACGATATCGCGAGCTTCCACCGCCTGAATCACCTTCTACTTCTTCGGCTTCTTCACCACTCTTTGAGTTCGCTCCAAACTTGGTTCGTTTGCCATACCCCTTTTCACACGCAGTCAGTAGCGTGGCCTCGGGATCAGCGACTACCATCCCAACGACTCTGTCTCCCGCTGTCAACGAAATCCCTTTCACGCCACTAGTGTTTCGCCCCATCGGTCGTGCATCGGATTCTCGGAAACGAATCGCCATCCCCGTTTCAGTCGAGAGTACAATTTCATCTCCGGTTTTGGCAACAAGCACATCGATAATTTCATCATCTTCTCTTAGTTTGACAGCGATAATGCCACCATTCCTTGGTCGACCATAAGCCGAGAGCGGGGTTTTCTTGACCAACCCGTTCTTAGTTGCCATCACGAGATAATGTTCCGCCGCATCGAAATCTCGAATTGCCCGACAGGAAGCAATTGCCTCCCCTTCGTCAAGTTGCACAATATTTACAATCGCCCGACCACGACTCTCCCTGCTTAACTGCGGCAGCTGATGGACTTTTCGCCAATGCACGATTCCCTTAGTCGTAAAGAACAATAGGTAATCGTGAGTACTGGCGGCAAAAATGTGCTCGATCGGATCCTCGTCTTCGCTTTTCGCTCCCTTGATCCCCTTACCACCTCGTCGCTGAGCCCGATAAGTGCTGACCGGCGTCCGCTTGATATAACCGCGATGGCTGATCGAGACGACCATATTTTCTTCTTCAATCAGATCTTCCAGATCGATATTCCGAACTTCCTCGTGGGACAAGACAGTTCGTCGTTTGTCGGCATGCTTCCGCTGGATCTCTTCGAGATCTTCACGAATTATCAGGTAAACGTTCGCATCATCCGACAAAATTCTGAGATATTCTTTGATCTCTTCTAACAATTTTGCGTGCTGACCACCGAGCTTTTCCTGCTCCAAATTGACCAACTGCCCGAGGGTCATCTTCAGAATCGCGTCCGCCTGAATTCCCGTCAGGTGATAAACATCGGATTCACCACGCTCCTCTTGGAACACCTTAAATCCATCCTCACCCAACGCTCTTTGCATCATCGAAGCAGGGCACTCAATCCCCATCAACCCCGCCTTGGCTTCCGCCTGAGTCTTTGAGCTTCGAATGATCTTGATGATTTGATCAATATCAGCCAACGCCAACAACAAACCTTCAATAGTGTGTTTCTGGCGGCGAGCACGACTAAGCAAAAACTGTGTGCGGCGGCGAATCACCTGGACGCGATGTCGCAAGAATTCAGTGAGGAAATCTTTGATAGAAAGCTCTCTCGGCTTTCCATCTACCAATGCCATGAAGTTCATGGAAAAAGATGTCTGCAACGGAGAAAACTGATACAGCTGATTCAAAACTACTTCAGGATCAGCGTCGCTCTTAATTTCAATCTCAAGCTTAACGGGCTCTTTCAGATCACTAAGATCTTTAATCCCGGAAATACCTTTAACTTTATCGGTTTTGACCAGCGTCGCGATCTTATCCACCACTCCGTCGCGGGTCTGCTGAAATGGCAACTCAGAGACGACGATCTTAGAACGATTCTTCTTTTTAGGAACTGGCTGTATCTCACATTCAGCTCGGACAATAATCGTACTACGCCCAGTCCGGTACGCTTTAATAACTCCAGCCGTGCCGCAAATCGTGCCGCCAGTAGGGAAGTCTGGCCCGGGCAAAACACCCATTATTTCGCTAACGGTGCATTCTGGATTCGCAATAACAATTTTAATTGCTTCACAAACCTCACCCAAATTATGGGGAGGGATCGACGTTGCCATACTAACGGCGATTCCACTCGAACCATTGACAAGCAAATTAGGAAACTTGCTCGGCAACACCGAGGGCTCCATCCGGCGCTCGTCATAAGTTGGCGTAAAGTCAACTGTGTCTAGCTTTAAATCTTCCAGCATCAAAGCTGCAACAGGCGACATTCTCGCTTCGGTATATCGCATCGCCGCGGGCGGAAGACCGGCAATCGAACCAAAGTTACCCTGCTTATCTACCAGAACATGCCGCATATTCCATTCTTGAGCCATTCGCACCAGCGTTGGATAAACGATGGACTCACCGTGCGGATGATAATTACCACTGGTGTCGCCCGAAATTTTGGCGCACTTCACCCGCGAAGAACCAGGCGTCAAACTAAGGTCATTCATCGCCACAAGAATTCGTCGCTGAGATGGCTTCAATCCATCACGAACATCCGGCAACGCGCGCGAGACAATGACACTCATCGCATAAGTCAAATAGCTAGACTTAAGCTCGTCCTCAATTGGCATTTCAAGAAACGACTCATTGCTATTTAAACCGCTACCACCGCCGTCTTCATCCGGCTCCCGTGAATCAGTCGACAAATTCTCCGCCTTTCAAACTGTTTAAGCTACGCAGATATTTGCTTCCTTGAGCAGAATTCAAAAATGAAACGCCGACAGCTTTTCGAGCCACTTGACGTCTCTCTTCCACCAGATGGTTGAAACCTGACAAAACCAGGCGTAAACCGCAAAAACCCACTTTACATGATCAGCAAATAAATGAGGGAGACCCCTCAAAAACCACTGTTTCCACCACTTTTTCTCGCGGCGAATTTAACTTTTAAATCCTACCAAAATCGACCACTTTTCACAACGTGCCAAGGTCGATTTCAGCCCATAAAAAACCACGGTTTTCGAATTACTTTTCCGATCTAAGAACAAGGGCTTTTGCGGTATAAACTTGACGATTAGATAGTCACCTACCAACAATGGAAGAACGTGGTTCGCCCATTGACTGGATTCCCAATGCCTAAGCCGAAAATCAATCTCCGAATCTTGAACGAGAGTATTCTCCGTCGATTCGATCAAATGGAAGGGTATCAATCAGAAATCGGCCAGCCTCATGGAAACTCTCTTGGATACGCAGATTCAAATCATTCAATCCCACTTCTTTTTCTGGACTCTGACCCTGTTCCTTCGCCAGAGGCAAAACGCCCGTCAGAAGCCCCGCTTCTAAATTCAGGGCAGGACATCAGTCCCACGCTAACTCATCGCGTTTCATGTAAAGACGGCGACATCTGGCTGGCAGGTTCAGCTCTACTATGCAGTTGCCCTGATTGCATCGCTCCGATGACCATTCGTGTCTGGCTCGGGCTCGCAGACTGCTGGCGCTGCCAAACGAGTATCTCCCTGACCGAAGAACAAATCCACGCCGTCAACAGGCTCACCCAAAAAACGAAAACTGAATACAGTGCTGCATCGCTCCCCGTTCCAATGCCAGCGAAGAAGACTATCGGACTCGCACCCAAGGCAACCGAGAACCCACCTGAACCTACTTCCACGACCCCCTGGACCGAAGCCGAACTTGAATCCCTTAGCCGCACTTCTTCCATCGCCCGCTTTGTTCGCAACCGGTTCGTTGTTACCCCCGCTTGGCTCATCAGCTTAATCGTCCACCTGATTATTATTTTGATTCTTGGTTTAATCGTGTTTCGCGATCAGTCTCCACCGCAACCCACCATCACGCTGTCCACTTCTCTTAGCGCGGATGATCGCATTGGGGGTGAAATTCGTTTCGAAAATCCAGCCAATGAATTGCGGGACGATTTTAAAATGGCCAGCGAAATGACCAAAGGCGAAAATGAATTAAGACAGTTCATCGAGAAGGCAAGTCGAGATGCGCAATCACTCCAAACCGACCCCCTCCCAGTGGCACCCCTGAAAGACATCGAGCGCGTCAGACAAAACATCACCACAAACCCAGATCGACGGATGTCGTTTGATGCGCGAGACCCTCGAATTCGATCAGAAATCGTTCGCAAAGCAGGCGGTACCACTCTCACCGAAGCGGCCGTTGCAAGAGGCCTGCGATGGCTTGTTTCAGTACAAAACAGCGATGGTGGCTGGAGTTTAAAAAATTACTCCAATCATAAAAAACCAAACAACGCCAGCGACATCATGGCTACCTCACTCGCC
>CALKCK010000017.1 GCA_938083195.1 uncultured Pirellulaceae bacterium
CGTTATCCAGCAACAGATCGTCTATGACGCAATACGAGCACAGTCTGCTTGCGATGAAACGTCTCTTGGACGCGGTTCACGAAACCCACTGGGCTCAGTGGATCGCCACCGACATCGAGCAATGGCGTGCGGCAGACGACACGTCGCACCATCTCTCCGCTTACGGCGGAATGGGATCATTTAATGATGTCATCATTTGCCGTGCCAACCAACACTCCGTAAGCGAAGTCACTGAGGCGTGGGCCAATACATTATTTGAATGGCTTAAATCGGTTTGCTATTTCCTCGCGAAACATCCAAATGATTCGTTCACCCCGGAGACGCTTGCAAATCGCGTTGGCCGACATGACTCATCGCTGGCTGCATTCATTGGCGGTGATCGGACGCCAGCGTCAATGCGGGGCTACGCAACCGAACCCGTCAAACTTCAAGGATGGCGGTGTCTTCAATGTGGGCAATCCGAAGTCACAGATCGTGACATCGAATACCTGATGGCTCAGGATCTGATCCCAAACATGGTGTTCTCGGCGTGCGGTTCCCAAACTTTGAACAACCTAGTCGACAAAGTGCTAGCGTCAGACGTTTCGGGGGCTGAAGAGACGCGAAAGATGTTGGCTGCCGCTGCTGTCGCAAGCGATATCCTTTTGATTACTCGCGATGGGTGGAACTGGAAGTGTCCTTACTGCGACAGCGACGACACTGCCGTTTACCGTTGGGTGCTTCGCTTGGATAATGAATGTAGGTTTGAGCCGTCAACTGACAATCTCCCGCTGCGAAAATAGGGGGATAACAATGTGATGCACGCGAAGCCGGACTTGCACGTGGTTTAGAAATGGATGATCAACCATTCCGGCTCGGTGATTTTGAACGTTATGTCGCTTGTAGTTCATCATGGGCGAAGAGGATGTCACAATGATCGAGTCCTTGATTAGCGCCAGAGAATCGGCAAGGATGTCACGCACGGGAACGGAGTGCGCGCCGACGCGAGCGTAGGCAAAAGACTTTCGTAATCGTCGAGTTTTTCATAATGCGAATCGCTGGATAACAATACGATTAACTGCAGCCAACTCCATACTCTATATCGCAATTTTTTTGTGGTTTACAATTCACTTTTCCGGCTGCGATTTTCCTGATGCTCCGTTGGCGAGGTTATCTTGGTCGTTATCCGCCTCAGATCGAACAATGATTGCAACCGCCCACGTTACTTTTGACCGCAGCTACTTCGAACTGCAATACGATGAGTGGCTTCAGCATCGTTCCAGATTTAAGAAATACGAAATCTGGTTTGCCATTGTGCTAACACTATTCGGTCTAGCGATGGCCTTGGTATTTCAACATCAATGGCTCGTTGGTGCGCTGTTCGTGTCAGCTGGCATTTACGAATTTGCAATGGCCGCAACGCACAAACGCCGCTGGGTAAATGCTCGTACGTCGACAGTTCGCGACAAATCGGTTGATCTTGAATTTGGCACGGAATCTCTGACCTCAACGTCGGCACACGGTACCGGAATCATGCGGTTTACGGGATTCACTGGTTTCACGCCGGCTTCACACGGCTTCTTTCTGATTCCTGAAACAGGTGTATCTCTCTACATCCCTCGTGCTACGATAGACCCTGACGATTCCTATTCCTCACTGATCGAACTATTGTCGTCCACCATTGGGCGAACGGTAACCGAATACGGCGGATAACAGAACGATGCACGCGAAGCCGGACTTGCGCGTGCGAATTGAAGCAATGATTTCCGTTCCGGCTCGGTGATCGTAACCGTTATCCCGATTGAACTCGATGTTTTGGAAACTGTCACTGCTAACTTCATTCGCAGCTGTTGCCTTTGCCGGTTACAGCATCGTTGCAGGCACTGAGAATTGGGGCCCGTCATTTTTTGCGGCTGTCTTGATGTTCACTGTGGCAACCACTCTTCTGGCCGGTCCGTATGTTGTCCTCGGAATTCTTGCGATTTTGATGCGATCCCACCGAGCCCTTTCCGCAACTCTCTTTGCATTCATTCTCCTTATCTCTGTGCTTGGAATCACATTGCTCTCTTTGGAAACCCATGCTTATCTCAACCGGAACAAAGCACTCCCCGAAGCTACTAATCTAGGCATCTTTTTTGTTGGCGTGGTTCAATGGATTTCCGCAATACTGCTTTCGTGCATTATGCTGCCGGTCTATCTCTATTTGGACAGCGTGAACCCGCAGTCTAAATCCACGCAGGAAGTCGACCTCACGGGATAACAATACAATGCACCCGAGTTGCTGTCCGGGCCGAATTTGAATTCAACGTCGCCGGCGGCAACCCGGTGAATTTGGGCGTTATGCTTTAGATTCTGCTGCCATGGATGATGGAGTCAGAGGCGAGAATGCAGGTGGCAGCATCGGCGACTTGGCATCATCCCATACGGCAGGCCGTTTATCTCGTTTCCGTGGAGGGACAATCCGAACCATGACGATTTTCAAATACGCGGAAAGACTCTCTAAATTCATCTTGGTTGAGTCTGGAAAAAAACTGTTAAATAGAGCAATCGCATTTGCTGTCTTAATGCCGATCTGCATCGCCATCATGTGGCTTACGTTGCCACACCTGATTCAGGGCCCGGATGTTCTGATGTGGCTGGTGACCGGGCTGTTGGTTCTTATTGCCCTTCCCATCGTCTACTTTCTCACTAAACTGAATGGCCGAATCGACGATGCGGTAAGCAATCGTCAGAACGCAGCCGACGACGAAGCAGACTGAAGGATTTGGCCTGACAGCGACAACGATAAAAACGATTCACTTTTCGCCGAAGCCTAACTCGCATAGAATCGTGGGGAATCGAGTACTCACCATTGGATCGACGAATACTGCATAACAAACGGAAGCATCGGAACCGGAACAGCGTTGCGCGATCGCGTCGGTCTGTAAATCTTTGACTCGGCCTCGCTATCGTTAAACGTTATCTCGCTCGAGTGTACCTTTCCAATAATTGTCTCGTAATGGACGGAAGATGACTGAGCAGCCAATTCGACGCAAACTTATTCGCTGGGTCAAACGTGGGCTAACGTGGATGTTGTTCCTATGCCTAAGCTACGGTGTAACACTTCTTGTGGGTTTGGTTCCAGTCAATAATGATTTCACGCCTGCGGAGAATGGGGTCAAGATTTACATCGTTTCAAATGCCGTTCACGCTGACATTATCGTGCCGAAAAAAAACGACATTATGGATTGGAGCGAATCGTTTTCTGGCAATAATTTTCTTGGTGACACTTCACAGGAAACGCACGTTGCGTTTGGTTGGGGTGATCGTGGGTTCTTTCTTGAAACAGAAACCTGGGATGACTTTAGGTTGGCTACTGCCGCAAATGCACTGCTCTTGCCGTCTAAGAGTTGTCTTCACGTTTCATTTACCCGACCGGCGAATTTTTTCGACTCTACCTCGGTTAGCATTTCGCGAGATCAATACAAACAACTCGTTGAATTCATCAACGGCTCTTTCAAAATTGATGGTGATAATGACCGCATTCAAATCGAGGGCTATGCCTTTTCAAGAACTGACGCATTCTTTGATGCTCACGGGCGATACCACATCCTAAATACCTGCAATTCATGGGCGGGACGTGCGTTGAAAATGTCTGGCGTTCGCACACCTTGGCTTTCGCCCATGCCAAAATCACCTATGATCTACATTGAATCAGAGAAGATCGCCCGCTAACAAGGGGATGCACGCGAATCCGGACTTGTATGTGATTTATTAATGGAAGATCGAGTGTCGCGGTTCGGTGATTGCAAAACTTAAAGAGAGTGCGGCAATGAGGTCGTTGTGAGGTTCATCTCAATTCTGCATAACCCAAGGAGATTCAAGGTGCCAATCATTCTTCCGCCAATCACTCGGCGACAATTTGTAAGGGGTTCGCTCGCTCTTGGTGGCGCAGCAATAATAACGTCTCACGCGATGGCTTCCGCGGATAGTGAACGGGTTCCGTTGGATCAAAACCGAGTGGCTTTGCTGGCGGATACGCACATTAGTGGCGATCCAAATTTTGTTTATCCTGGGACGAAATGGCCTGGTTCTCCCGTCGGTGAAGGCGCGCATGAGAGTGTAAATATGGCGCAATGTCTCGCAGATGCGGCGATGAGCGTCATTGCGCTTAATCCTCGACCCGTTCATTTGATCGTCAACGGCGACTGTGCGTTCAGTAGTGGGAAACAAGCGGAATACAAAGAGTTTCTCAGGCTGGTTGAACCGATTCGTGCTGCGGGGATCACTGTTCATGTGACGATTGGAAATCACGACAATCGAGAGAACCTATGGAAATCGATCCCGTTCCTTAAGAGAGAGCAGATGGGCATTCAGGCGGACGTGATTGAACTGCCGCACGCGAATCTCGTTTTGTTGGATTCCGGAAGAAAAGGAGTCCTAGGAGACAAACAGTTGGACTGGCTCGCCACACAACTGGACGAACGAACGGATAAGCCAGCGCTGATCTTTGGTCACTTCAACCCGTATCCCAACCAAGGTGTGCGACCTATTAAGGGCATGAAAGATGGGGCGTCTCTGTTGAAATTACTTAGCGAACGAGAGCATGCGAGAGCCTATTTGTATGGCCATACGCATGAGTGGCAACATGATCGACGGGCTCATCTGCATCTCATTAACCAACCAGCAGTCGGTTACTATTTTGGAAAAGGTCTCGCGCATGGGTGGGTCGATATGAGGCTCACTGAGACATCGGCTGAGTTGGAGTTGCACTGCATCAACCGAAAACACAAGCAGCACGGTGATCGGAGACTGGTCAGTTTGAAAGATAAGAAGACTCGAAATTGAAAACGAAGCCCCTAGTTGTTTCGGTTAAAGTGTGGCGTGAATAATAAATTGATTGATTAGAAAGAACTTAGAATGAGTCCCATTAAATTCTTCTCCCTCGTTGTTGCATGCTTGTGCGGTGCGACGCTCTGTCTTGCCGCTCCCACACCTGACAAGCCAGTTGCGGTTCGTGTTGCTTCCTATAATGTTGAATTCGGCAAAAGTACGACCCCCGAACAGATAGGCGAGATGTTCAAGCCATACAAACTCGATATCATCGGTTTTGACGAAGCTCCAGATGGTGATTGGACTGCTCGTGTTGGCAAGGTGCTGGGGATGCAATACAGTTTTGTGGGCAAGATCTCTTCGGCAAATCACAAGGATAAGTTCAAGACGATTCTCAGTAGAACGCCGTTAGAAGGAGCTGAAGAATACAAACTCAGCGGCCGTGGTTGGAATCCCGCATCGGTTGTCAGAGCTACAACGACGATAGAAGGTATTTCCTTCGCATTTTATTCACTACATATATGCAAGTCGGGCGCAAGTGATGGCCATGCACATTTTCTTGCGACCAAGGTTCTGCCTAAGGAAGCAACTGAGAGGGTAATCGTCGTTGGGGATTATAACAACAACATTGGTGACGCTGCCATGAAAACGATCGAGGGAGCAGGATTTAGTGCAACCTGGGGTGATCTGCAGATTGACGTTTCCAAGGAGTTTACTTACAACGCACAGAATCCCAAAAAGAACCTCGGTGTAATCGATCACATTTTGTTCAACAACCTATCTAATGGCGAGGTAACAGGCGGAGGCATCATCGAACTAGAAAAGCCTTTGTCTGATCACAAACCCATCTGGGCGGAGATAACCTTCCCTCGAAAGCTCACGAAGGTGAAGGGCTCGTAAAAGAGGACATGTTGCAACCCAAGGGGTGCACAGTGACGCTGTAAACCCGCCGAGTGATCGCTGACATTATCCCACGGAGCGGCAGACGGCGTCGGTCCTAAATTCAATGTTGTTCGCCGCAATTCGAAACACGGTGAGGTTATCTGACTCTGACAACTTAGCGATCTGTACAACCATGGGCGTCGATCAAAAACTGGTCACAGAAATTTTAGAACAACTGGCCGACGATATTCATTACTCGGCGTGGTTGTTCGACAATCTTTTTTGAAAATGTCTTTTTGGCAAAAGAGAGCTTGGCCTTCCTGCGTGGCTTATTGAAAATTATGGTAAAATAGAGCTACTTACCTGCTCGGTTATCTTGACCGTTTCGTCCCTTTTGTAGACTTCTGGTTTATGGCACTTTCCCGAGATGTTCTCGAACTTGAGACGCGCAGTCTTAGCGGAGAACCTACCCTATCGAAGGCATATGAAATTCTGAATGATTTCTGGCAGAATGGGAATCGAGATCGAGAGCTTGGCTTGCATTTGATGTTTATTTCGTGGTACGGCATCGTTGAGCCAGCGCATTTGACCGGCTTTCAAAATAACGCCGAAACGGCACGGGAATTGAATAATTCACTGGCTGCCGTTCACGCTGCATTTGAACCCAAAATTGATAATGATCCAGAGATGCTCTACGCTTTTGGACTTGCAGCGAATATGTTTTGTTTCATGTTTGAAAACCCAAAAGAATGGGAGAGGATATCAATTGAGTATCGCCGTAGATACCGCGAGTTAGAACCAGATGGAATTGACGTTTCAATCTTTAGCAATCGTGGTGCCTATGGTGCTTATTACGCAGGCCAAGCCGTAATCAAGAATGGATACTGATTGAAAAAGGCGAGATAAAAAACGACTTACACGAAACTGGATTTGCGTGTGCAATTTAATGTGTTAATTTTGATTCCGAATCGGTGATCATTGGCGATTTGGAAAACAAACAAGGTAAGTAATATGAAGACAATTATCATCTTATCCATGTTCATCAGCGGCATCGTTGCTGGCGCTGAGAAACCAAATGTGATATTCATCCTCTCCGACGATGTTGGTACCGGCGATATCAAATGCTTTTATCCACCTTCGAAAGTCACAACTCCGAATATTGATCGTCTTGCAAGTCAGGGAATGCGATTCACTCAGGCCTATGCACCTGGGGCTACCTGTTCGCCCTCGCGCTATGCCCTGATATCGGGTTCCTACCCATGCCGGGGGCCGCTGCGGAGTGACACCGCAAATTCAACGAGCCCACTTACCATCAGTGTGGATGCTCTCACCTTGCCAAAGTTTCTTCAGAAGCAGGGCTATCGAACAGCCCACATTGGGAAGTGGCATTTAGGATATGGCGAGAACGGTACTACCAACTGGGCTGGAGAAATTAAACCAAGTGCGAATGAACTTGGCTTTGATTACCATTTCGCGCTGCCAACCAACCACAACGACGGATTCAAAACCTATGTGGAAAACCACCGTCTGCTCTGGCTAAAAAAAGGCATCACTGACCTGCCAAAAAAGCCAACCATTGATCAACTGACTCAGGTTCGCTTTGATGATCTAGGCGACACAACGCTGACCGCCAAGGGGATTGAATTTATCAAGGAAAACCAGAAGTCTCCGTTCTTTCTCTACCTCGCATTGACCGCCACACACACACATATTACCCCGCATGCACGATTCCGCGGAACCAGTGAAATCGGCCAACTGGGCGACTATCTCAATGAACTCGATTTTCATGTCGGCGAGATCATGAGTACTCTCGAATCACTCGGACTCGCTGAAAACACGATTATTTTCTTTTCAAGTGATAATGGCGGAGCTCTGAAAGACCACAGCTCAGCAGGCAAGAATCTGACTTTAAAAGATCCCTCTCAAGAGGTCGGAAAGAAAGCAATCACAGCGAAGACCGATGCCCGCCAAAAGCATGGTCACCAAACCAATGGAGAATTAAAAATGGGGAAAGGCTCCAATTTTGAAGGAGGACACCGGGTGCCGTATATTGTCCGTTGGCCCAATAAAATTGCGGCTGGAAGTGAATCTGACCAAATTATTACTCTGGCGGATACGCTGGCGACCACCGCGGGTTTTCTGGAAATGAAACTACCTAATTCAGCCGGCTTGGACTCCTTTGACATGAGCCCGGTAATGCTAGGCCGAGAGCTCGATACACCTCGTAATTCCGCCATTTTACAGACGAGCAAAGGAGCGTTGGCATTTCGTCGCGGCAACTGGAAAATTCGTTTTTCCAAACCAACCATTTGGCACGGAGCGAATCCAGAACTTCCTAAGAAAGGACCTGAGCTTTACCATTTGTCAGAGGATCCCGGTGAACAGAACGACCTATCCAAAAAGAATCCTGAGCGTGTCAAGGAGATGAGCAATCGGTTGGAGGATCTGTTGAAGCGAGGCCGCAGCAGGAAGCCAGAAACACAACTCAACCTTACAGAATAATTGGAGTAATACATCAGATCACAGCGGTGGTGCGAATGGCGACTCACGTGGTTTCTTTGCTCTGGCGAGTTTGCCCTCGCACGCCTATCGCGTTGCCACGCTTTGTGTTCGCAATTTCTTCATCTAAAACCGAAACTAACAGGACTGCAATTTTGGTTTTGCCGGAAGAGTTGGGGATAAGATTAGATGTTGCTGGTTGTTTAGGAACAACAGATGCCTACCGAAATCCAATTTCAGGAAATGGTCAGAAGAAAATTCGTTGGGTGCTTACAAAGGCGATATTGGTGTCATGATGTACGTTACCTTTTTGGATACACCCCAGGGTGGCTATGGTTTTGTGTGAATTTGCAGGTGAGGGGCAATCGGATTTTGGTGAATTGGAGTCGTGAAGCAATTCGTAATCCAATAGAGAATCATTTCCAATAGAGAATCATTTCTCGCGACTTGGTAGTTTTGAACGTTATCTACTTTGGTGAGCGTGCCCGATGAAAACCAACCCCTACGAATCACCACGAAATGATCCCGGCGAAGGGGGCCCAGAGGAAGGGATCGTCACCCCTTCATTGTTCATGCGATCGCTGTTCCGAATGGCGATTCTCGGTTCAGTCGCTGTTGTTGTTGCATTTTTTCTTGTCGGGTTTTGGGAATGGACAGCTCAATTTACATGGTCTAGTGATGCATGGCTTACGGCCATTCCTTCCGTCATCGTGCTGGGAAGCTTTTGTTCAATAATATGGTTGTTAATCATTGCGGGACTTCGAATGATCAAATCAATAATGAAAAAACAATCGAATGCAGAGAGCACCCGCGAGCAGTGATTTAATGGATCACGACAGACACATTGAAATGTACTGAGCAATTTTCTACTTCTGTATCACCCAACCGCAGGAAATGATTTATTTCTGATTTACCGTTTCTGGGCGGATAACAAAACGTGGAATCGAAGCGTTAATACCTCGTAATTTCGCTCTGTTCGACAAGGTTCAACTCGCTTTGGTTATCCTAATACGTCATGTGGCTCAGGGTACGCCAGTTCGTTCGACTTTAGGTGAGGGGATAAACGAGCTACAATGGGGAAGCCGGACTTGCGCGTGGTTTTGAGATGGAAGATGTTTTATCTGGGTTGTTGATCACGGACGTTATTTAAGGAGTGAACATACAGTGAATCGAAATGTAATTGGCTTGACAGTCCTCGTCGTTTTTGGGTTTGCCTGCTCGATCCAGGCGATGGAGCGTCCCAACATTGTGTTCCTAATTGCCGACGATGTATCGCAGGATGATTTTGGCTGTTATGGCCATCCATCCATCAAGACGCCCAATGTCGACGCCTTGGCAGCAGAGGGGATGCGTTTTAATAACGCTTACCTTACGACCAGTAGTTGCAGCCCTAGTCGTTGTAGCATCATTACCGGTCGTTATCCCCATAACACGGGCGCGCCGGAACTACATGTTGAGTTGCCCGAGGCACAAGTTCGTTTCCCCGAGCTGTTGAGACAAGCGGGATACTACACTGTGCTGTCTGGTAAAAATCACATGTTTAAAAATACGGATCGTGCCTTTGACAAAATCACAGGTGGCGGCGGTCCCGGGAAGGAGCAGGATTGGGTAGAGCATGTGCGAAACCGCCCCAAGGAGAAGCCTTTCTTTTTTTGGTTTGCCGCGGGCGATGCTCATCGAGGTTGGAAACAGAGTGAGCATGCACCGGTCTACAGCAACGATCAAATCGTTATCCCTCCTTTTTTGGTTGATACGGAAGTGACCCGAGAGGATTTGGCCAGTTATTACCATGAAGTGAGTCGTTTCGACCACTACATTGGTCTGGTTACCGAAGAATTGAGACAACAGGGCATTTTGGATAATACGCTGATTGTTGTCGCTGCCGATAACGGTCGCCCTTTTCCTCGCTGCAAATCACGCTTGTATGACAGTGGAATAAAAACACCTTGGGTAGTCTATTACCCCGAATTGATTTCAAGCCCAGCGGTGACCGACAGTCTTGTCAGTGTCATCGACTTGAGCGCTACTTGCCTAGAGTTGGCAGGAGTCGAGAAACCGGAGTGCATTCAAGGTCAAAGCTTCCTGCCTATCTTAAAAGACCCGGAAGCAAAGGTGCGGCAAATGGTGTTTGCCGAACATAACTGGCATGTCTACAGGAACCATGAGCGGATGGTGCGGTTTGGAGATTACCTTTACATCAAGAACAATTTTCCCAATCAAGCCAATCTCTGCTATGAATCCGATACGCATTTCCCCGCGGGGGAGGAACTGTGGAATGCCCATGCTGCCGGGAAAACGACGGTTCATCAGCAGCAGTTGTTCGCGAACCCCTGCCCAGCAGAAGAACTGTTCAGAATAAGCAGCGACCCGAATCAACTAATCAATCTGGCGGGAGATTCTAGATTTACCGGCTCGCTTGAGCAGGCGCGGCGATCACTGGCTACTTGGACCGAACAGACTGGTGACAGTATTCCCGAAAATCCGACTCCTCATCGCCATGCGCCGCCGCGAATCGAGGACGGGAAAATACTCCCAGCCGGTAAAGGCAGTACCAGGACGCCTCATGCGGAAATGCCCGGTGCAGCCAAGCATGCAATGGGGCTTGATCATCCCGGTCCTATACGACTCACACCATATTAATTGAAAACAATCCGCTGAACTTTAGCGGAACTGCATCGCGGGTTCGTCCGCTCGCCATGCCATTTGCCCAACGAAGTGACCGCGGGTTTGATCTGATTTCCAACAGGTTAACGTTATGAACTATTCGCTTTATCGACTTGCGATTGTAATTGTTTGGGCGCTATGGCTAGGACAATTTTCCTTCGCTCAAGAATCCTCTGATGACTGGAAGGATGTGGATAGTGCTGTAATTGAACAAATGAAACAGCAGGGAATTGTTGGCGTTGCTGTTGGGATCATCTTCGACTCAAAAGTTGTGTACACCAAGGGGTATGGTTTTTCAAACGCTGAAAATCAGAATCCAGTCACCTCGGCATCTGTTTTTAACTGGGCCTCTAACTCAAAACCGGTAATCGCAGTTGCCGCAATGCAACTTGTGCAAATGGGCAAACTTAATTTGGACGCGCCGATCAGCAAATACCTGCCGGAATTGCCTGATCAATTCTCAGAGATTACTGCACGACAGCTCCTTTGCCATCAGAGTGGAATTCCGCACTACTCCAACGGTAAAATCGTTTCATCGGATAGAACGATGTCTGCGCAACAGGAACTTGATCCAGTTAATTCGATTCATCGTTTTGCACTCTCGCCTTTAATTTTTGAACCGGGGTCGAAAACGGATTATTCGTCGTACGCATACGTTTTGTTATCAGCCGTTGTGCAATGCGCGGGGAAATCGAAACTGGATGAACAGCTGTCGGAACGAATTGGCCAGCCACTCGATTTGCGTTCTTTTCAAATGGATGTTGCATTTCAGGCGCAGAAAGATTGGGTCACTAGTTACAAGATATCGAATGGAGCTCCCAAGCCTGTGAAGGACTATGCCCATTTCTGGAAACACGGAGCCGGCGGCTATAAGTCAGACGTTCGGGATTTCGCAAAGTTTGCCTGTGCCTTGTCCAGCAAGCAACTCATTAATGAACAAACAACGACAGCAATGTGGACAAATCAGAATACCGTCGATGGAGTCAAATCAAAATTTGGCTTAGGTGTGGCGGTGCAGGGTGAGGGACGTTCTCTAAAAATCTCCCACAATGGATCGCAAGATGAAACCAGAACGCGAATGGTCATTTACCCCAATCGGGGACATGGAGTTGTGGTAATGTGTAATACTCAAGGTGCAGAACCGAGGCGGATTTCGACCGCTATCTATTCTGCCATGAACCGCAAATTAAAAACCGTTGAACCCGAGCGGTGAATTGGATGATAATTGCTGGCGACGGTTCTTGATCGCTGCCGCATTTACTGGACCGTTATTGGGCTTAGTAGAGGCCATGAACTGAATGAAAAAGCTATCCGTGCTTGTCTTGACGGTAATCGCCATCGCAATTTTCATTGGCCAATTTTCTGGGCGGTCAACAGGGGGCGAAGTGATGTTTGACCACCAACTTGCGCCGCAGCATCGCCTCATCATACGAGGCCAAACCGATCCGACTGGAGAGACGATAGTTTTATCGATTACATACCACAACCCACCAGCGATTGGTACATTTATGCTGGCCAATCAGAGTGCGAAGCGAACAGCGGAACCATTGTCTTTCGAAGCGCTAACAGACTTGGAGACAGGTGTCGTTTGTGTTTTTGATAACTGCGGGATAAATTTCCTTTTGATGTACGATCCCAGAACGGACGATTTGTGGGATTCCACGGGACGGTCTGGTGGTTGGCATGGCAGTGAATCAAATCAATGGCAGGTGTTGCTCGATGAGGTGCGTTCCCGTAATCGGGGAATCCCCTATAGTAAGTTGCCCAGTGGAATCTAGACTGGATAATAATCAACGGGGTTCGATAATTCAGCGCAAAGGATGCTGCCGAAATTGCTCGACTAAACATGTAGATCATACCGGCGCCTTATTGAACCTTTACGTTTTCTGATTTGAATCCAGATTAAGATTTGAGGCACTGACGAGGAATGAATCCGAGTTTGATGTTCTTTCGAAAAGGAAACCTAATGAATGCAACTGGTATCGCGGCCTACGCCACCGCGTGGATGGTCTTTGCGGCGATGCACTCACTGCTCGCACGGTCTGCAGCGCAGCAAACAGTTGAGTCTGCCTTGCGCGGTTGGTATCGGATGATCTACAATCTCGTGTCCTTGGCAATTTTCGCCATGGTATTGATCGTCGGCAAGGAATTCCTTTCGAATCACAGCCATCCAACTTTGGATAACCAAGCCATGATGCTTGTCTTAAGTGCGGTTAGATTTGGTGGCATCATCATGATGGCCTTAGCTTTTTCGACCTACGATGTCGGTCGTTTTGTAGGTGTCACCCAGATTATGAAGGGTGAAAACTTAGGCTCTGCGGCGACAGAACCATTTCAACGTTCTGGACTGAATCGGTGGGTTAGACATCCACTTTACACGGGCGCTTTCTTGGTGTTCTGGGCCGGCGCTGGATCCTCCCTTGGACTATGGACTGCCGTTTGGGGGTCACTGTATATTCTCATCGGCAGTCTGTTCGAAGAACGCAAATTGGTGAGGATCTATGGGGCGGACTACAGAAAATACCAACAGGAGGTTCCACGTTTCGTTCCGCGTCTCAGGTAGGAAGCAATAGCGGTCATACATTGCATTGGAGGGGAATCCAGAACTGGACGCGCTGTAACAATAGAATAATTAATCCTTTCGATAGGGTTTAAACCACTCCAAAGAAGTTATTATGGATAACCCATTCTCATCGCCACAGAACAAGCCTGTTGGTGGGAGTGTTTCGCGATCGCTAATACACGTCATGTTCTTGATCTGTATCGGTGTGGGAGCGTTCGCCTCTGGAATGGTTTACATTGGTGATGCATTGATGTGGCCTTTATTCAATCGAAGGCAAGGGTACTTTGGTACAGAGTTTTTGAGTGATTTTCTGTACGCCATCAATGACCCGTACGCCATTCACATTGTTGCCTTTCTTTGGTTCCTTTACGCGGCCATTCCCACAGCAGTACTGTTGTTTTTCTTTTGGCTGCGATTTGTTAAACGTTGAAAAGTTTGCAAAATCATGAATCTTTCTGAGTATTTAATTCAAAAGAATACATGTCTCTCACTCGTGGATGTGAATGGTCAATCCGGACACTTCGGAATGTGTTGAATTCGATCCTCCCGTTGTGAACTGACGTTCAGGTAGATGCCTTTGTTGTGGGGCAGACCTCGTCGAGAAGTGGACGCTTTCTGAACCAGGTAAGCAGTTATTCGGGCATAAAGCGATGTAGGAAATTCAACGACCATTCTGGCGTAAGCGACCAAGAGTTGTTGGACGATCTGTCTCTAACACGCGCCAATATTCGATCACTCAGTGTGGTCGAATGAGATGCTGAGGGTCCGTTCGTTACGTCAAGTCTTGACATTAGATTGCTGTTTCGGGAGGCCGATCTAGTACCTGCCAATCTTCGGTGGATAGTATTCCATTACCTGCGGGTTTGCGGTTTTTATGTGCAATGGCAAGCGGTCCGATCTGGCGGATAAATTTATTTGTTCGTAGTGAGGAGGTTGCGCATATGAAGCGAAGCACATTTGTTGTTTCACTCTCCGTCGCAACCGCACTGCTGATGTAAGTGCTTTCTGTTCGTGACAAAAGTGGTTTAAATTTATTTTTTTTGGGTGCGGTTTTTTTACTGTTTACCTTCGCTGTAGGTTGGCTTCGACCAGAGAGTCACGATTCGCAGTCGACAAACCAGTACGCGATTTCGGTTGCGTCCATGGGTTTGATTCTTGGGGGTGTGATTCGAGTAAGGGTTGGATTGGGTTGTTTAGTGATTCAGATCTTCAATCCCGAATTGATGGTGCAAGATATCGGTGTGTCATTGGGAGTGATTGGGGTGGAATTCTCGGGTCTTTTGTTTTCGTTTTGGTATTGGTTGTTTTGCGGTACTGGGCGGCAGAACGACTGGGCGGCAGAACGAGTAGGCGGCAGAACGAGTGTTCGGAATCCACGCCAAGGATTTGAAAGTCTGACGGGATACTTAGGCTCGGTGGAATTGCTAAGCATGCATTTTAATTCGGTCGACTTGTTCCAGCGTTTTCCATTGATTTCTTGAGGTGTTGAGATTTTACAGGTGACCCGTTAATCTTGGTTGGTAGCCGACCAAACCTAAAACTAAGGCGAGTAGAAATCGATGACTGATTCATCCGAAGATGAGTTTCAAAAAACACGCTTTCAGCGTCCCACTTTCAGTATGGGTAACTTGCTGATGGTTGTCGCTTTGATCGGCATTTGCCTAGGGTGGTGGGTTGACCACAATCGGAGAGGGGTTCAGGAATACGACATTCAAGGTCCAGTTTCCGTCTTTTATACTATTCGAACATCGCCGAATTCTACAGCGGGTGGAAGAATCAAGGGAGCTTTAGGAATCGATTTTCGGGGTTCCAATATAGTGGTTTACACTGGGGATGACGGGGTCGTGATGCCGTCAAGCAGCATGGTAGATTTTAGTTGGAAATCAGACGTGAGCCCAACCGTTTTATTGGATTCCTGGTCAACAAACAATGGAAATTGAAACTAGAAAAACCGGGCTGGATTATTTCGCTGCCCCACGACAACTTTTGGCCCAGTACCCCTTTCGGTTTTAGGATTAATTTCAATGCGTTTACCAGCAATCAGCGGTGTTATTGATAGGCGTATTCTTGCGAATTATCGTATCGACCCCGAATGTATGGCGGACGCTTTACCTGCGCCATTCCGTCCGCAATTGGTCAATGGCTATGCTATCGGCGGCATTTGCCTGATCCGCTTGAAGAGAGTTCGACCGAAACTGTTTCCAATCCCATGGGGTATTGGTTCTGAGAATGCGGCCCACAGGATTGCGGTCGAGTGGGAGTCAAATGGTCAGAAGTTAAATGGAGTTTACGTCCCTCGCCGAGATACCAACTCAATTTTAAATTCACTCGCCGGTGGGAGGATCTTTCCTGGGATACACCATCACGCCACGTTTAACGTGTTAGAGAGTGATGATCACTACTCGGTTACGATGGCAAGTAACGATGGTGGTGCCAAGGTTCATGTTTCTGGCACGGTCGTTCCGGCTATTGCCCCTTCCTCAGTTTTCGATACCCTCGAATCTGCTTCGGACTTCTTTGAAAGAGGATCACTTGGATATTCGGATACCAAGACTGTTGGCAAGTTTGATGGTTTAAAATTGCATTGCAAGAATTGGCATGTCGAATCGTTAGACGTTGACAAGGTTCGTTCCAGCTATTTTGAGGACGAGACACGTTTCCCGAGTGGTTCGGTGGAATTTGACTGCGCTTTGTTGATGCGAGATATAGTTCATGAATGGCATGGTCGGCCTGATCTATGTTGTTCATCGGTAAACGAAGTATGATATCTTGGGTGCCGGATTTTGGTTGTTTGAAATGAACATGCAATGGTCACAGTCCAGTCATTGGTAAATTGATTCGGCTTTTTGTAATATGAAACAACAGCACCGCAAATCAGATGACATGGCAAACAAGCGTTTTTTGCGAGTGGTTGCGTCATTGTTTTTATTGGGAGCGGTTGTTTATGGCATTGTATCCGTAGCGCGTGAGCGGTCAGTTTCACCTCAGTATTGTGTAGCAATTTTCTGCTGCTACGCGCTTTTTAGTTCGTTCCTGATCACCTGGATTGTTGCTCGACTATATCGGCAGCACGAGATTAGGGAAATGAAGTTTGACTTGGCCAGCTTGATTCTGCTGTCGGTCCTGATCGCACTGCCATTTGCAGCTGCGAATATTTTTTGGGACATGTTTAGGATGGGACAGATCAATGGAATTTCGGAGGACAAACCGTTGTTTCTTCTATTAATGACAAGCGGTGCCGCATTTCTGCTCTTTCCAATATTCCTCCTCACCGAGGCTTTGCTCTCATTGTCTAACACTTACCTGAACCACAGAAACTCTTGAAGTCATCAACGCCACTGATAAACAAGACGATGGACACTAGGCTGAAGTTTCTTGTGTTTGGAAGTAGATGGTTGCCGGCTGCGGCTACGCAATTACGGAAGTTACGTGTTTAGGGTTGATCGAGTTAGGTTCATTTATGTTGAAATATCTTGTTCCTCGAATTGCTTGGTGTGATTTAAAGGTGATGTTTGCCGTGGCAGTCTTCGGCGCGTTGGTGGCGGGGTTCTATGGAGTTTTACACGATCAAATCACCTACTCGATTGGCCCCGAATATTTCACAAAATTCAAATTTGACCAATTTCAATTTGCCGATCTTGGGCTTGGCGACCGTATCTTTGTTTCCTGTATCGGATTTTTGGCGAGTTGGTGGGTTGGGTTTATTATGGCTTGGTTTCTCTCTCGTAGACTGATTCCGAATCAACCTCGCAGCGTGGCCTATCTGGCAATTCTAAAAGGATTTGTAATCGTTTTTGGCAGTGGCGTACTTGCGGGGATGGTTGGTTATTTCTATGGAATATGGCGAGGTGCTGGTTCCGACTATTCCGCTTGGTCGCCTTTCGTTCAACGGTTACAAATTACCGATACTTGGGCATTCGTTCGCGTCGCGTATATTCACAACGCAAGCTACCTTGGTGGAGTGATCGGTTTCCTTGTTGCACTTGTCGTGATTCGCCCAAAGCAAGTGAAGCCAAACCCGAGAAACATTAAGTAACAAACCAATTGATTTAAGCGGGGACACCGACATTGGAGATTCCAGAAAGAATTTATTAGGAACGCGGTGCCTGTACAGTGCGGTCTTTGGTGTTTTTTTGTGGTGGAGTCAATTGTGCGGGGCGATTTTAGTTGGGATTTCGGAATTTTTACCCAAAATCCAATATTTCGAAGATCCAATCGAATACTCACTTGCTACTCTCCACAAATTAGACGAAAGAACGTCAATTGCATGGCAAACGATGAATTAGAAGATAATGATTCGTACAAAAACGAGAGCGCGATTTTTGGTTGAATGGCTTGTTGAGTGCTGCCGGATTCGGGCTTGGGTTGGGCCAGTGTTGGGTGCGATTCCGATCGTTGCGATTCGGTTCTGCGCTTGGTTAAGTAACAGAATGGATGGTTTATCGATGCAATTCTTGAATTGATCCGAAATCCAAACATAGTCGCCGCAGATAAATATGAAAGAACGCAGTGTCAACCGGTTTGGCACGGTTCGCTAGTGGAAGCTGACTGCTGGTGCGGTTATGCCTGACGTCATGTACAAGGAAGAAAGTCCACTCAATGAATGTCCACGAAAAACTTAACTATGTAGAATTTCCGTGTTCCGACATCGCGGCGGCGAAGCAGTTCTTTGAGGCTGTGTTCGGTTGGGAATTCCAAGATTTTGGGCCGGATTATTCGTCATTCTCGAATGAAGGACTCGATGGTGGTTTCTTTAGGTCTAATGCTTGTGCCACAACGGGTAACGGAAGTGCTTTATTGATTTTCTACAGTGCCAATCTCGAAATGACGTTGGAAAAGGTCAAGGGCTCTGGAGGTTCTATCGTCCGCGAAACATTTTCTTTCCCTGGTGGCAGACGCTTTCATTTTATTGAACCCTCGGGAAACGAATTTGGCGTTTGGTCGGAAGATGTGACATAGGTGTTGGTGAGCAGGGTGTTTGACTTGAAAGTTGTCTCAAATAGAAGATCGTTCGTTCTGTCTGGTTGATATCGTTGGTTAAGTATTGAATGCTGGAGTGAAAGATGATTGCAAGCAATAGCGGAACACGGTGGTGCCATCGAAGCGAGGCCAATTTTCGAATTTTATTGGTTTGCCCAGTTGCGGTTTGGTTGTTGTTTTCAATTTTCGAAATTAACAGCAGCATTGCGGCTGATAACGGAGTGCGGGTTCCAGCAGCGGTCCAGGGCTTTACCAAGGCGCTCCAGCACGAAGGTGTCGAGCGAATCTACCACATTCACCTGCTCCCGGCTTCTAGGAAAGCCAAGCCCGCCCCGCTGGTAGTCCCACTGCACGGAGGTAACGGCAATGACCAGAAATTTAACCGAGATGTTATGCTGGGTACGCTCACTGCCGAAGCGGACAAACGCGGTGTAATTTGGTTTTTCCGGACGGAATTGACAAACACTGGTGTGACGGCCGTTCCGAAATTCTAAAAGAGAAGTCCTATGCGTATGTTGGATTTAATTCAAAAATCATAGATGCGATGATAAGAGATTACGGCGTTGATTCGATTCGTAACTGGGCCACCGGTATCTCGAATAGAAGGTTGGATTGATCGCTTTGAGGCTTACGGCAATAATTTAATTCTTCAGATAGGAAATGAAATTATGAATTCAAACCCCTACACACCTCGGCTCTCCGAGACCGCTAAGCGACAAACTCGTCCTACGCGTTGGATGATTTTATCAGGTGGCGTCGCACTCTCGCTCGCGTTTATTTGTCTAATCGGAGTTGTAGTGGGCATGATGTGGTCGTTCGATAGTTTAGCTGGGTCAGGAACAACCGGTTCGCCAACGGTTGTGGCAAGTCGCCTCAACGCTGTGCTGATTCCTTCAGTCGTAACTGCACCACTTGCGCTCGTTGGTGTCATCTTGCTAATCCTTGGGTTTGTGCGGCGACAGCCAGTGTGAGCAGGAAAACCACTGTCTCAGGGGCGAGTGCAGGCTACAACCTGCGTTGCCCAACTCCCTCTTTCGATTTAAGTCCGCGAAGGTACTTCGCGAATTGAATTGGCTCGGTTTAATGGAACCGCTGAGGCTGTGTAAATCGCCATCTTGCGAGAGGCATTTAATGGGAACTGTAGAAATTTGCTAAGTTTTGTTTATTTGGTTTTGGTTTTGGTTTTGGTTTTGTACGAGTACATTTAGTGCTTTTCAATTTCTCGATCGAGCAGTCATTTTGTAATGAGGTTTTTAAGATCATGAAAAACAAAGCTCTAAGCGAAAACTCGAGTGGCTCCCGGACCCGAGAGGAAATGGTTCTGTTAGGGTTCGTTCGCGGCTTTCTTGTTTGGTTTGTGGTGTACATGTTCCTGCAAGGAGATGATGGTTTTTTTGCGGTAACCGTTGACCGTGTTAGCTCGACATGGGTGAAACTGTTGTTTCTAAACATCCCTGTCCAATTAATTCTAACGATCATCGCAAGCCTCGGTTTGACAAAGGGTCAGTCACCCGCCCGGACGCGAATGGGGTTAATTGTCGCGATTGTCAACGCATTGTTAATCATCGTCCATATTGGATTGTCGATAATGACGGCTTAGCAAATAGTTGCAGCGGGGTGGTCAAGCACAGTTGATTCGCTGCGGTCGAAAATGACATGCTCTTTAATAGTGATCCTAAACGTACCGTCACGGTTCGAGATTGGGAGTGATTGGACCTTTTCGTCTTATTCTAGGATTATGCAAACCCGTGTAATTCGCGAGATAAACGGGGCGGAAGGCTTAGCGTAGACTTTTGATAGTGGATTAATTCAAGGAACGTCAAAAAAGTTGTCATCGAGAGTATAAGAGTGAATGGCGTGGACGACTGACTTTTTTAAACATGCTGCCGAGTTAACTTTCGTCGGAGTTAGCTTTCGTCGGAGTTAACTTTCGTCGGAGTTTTCTGAGAACCATGGTTTTGGCGGATGGTAGACGGTCGCTTCCTGGATTCCATTTATTGGATCGACACAGCCGTGATTGTGAGGTCCGATTGCTTTGTGCGAGAGTGTGGCTCTGAGAATTGCGGCATTATAGTAATCTCAAAGTTGTTGTTATACTCGCTCCTTTACTTAACGACGGTAACCGTTCGGTTTATTTATGATTCAGCCCTCGGCTCGCAAATAAAATGAGTACCATGTCCAGCAACTCGGATGTCGCGAACGAAACTCAGATATTTCAATAATGAAACCACATTTAGCACATGCTGTTTTTGCGGAAGCCATTGAGTCGGGTGACGTCTTGACGGTCAAGTCTCTGATTCAATCCAATCCAAAATTGATGGATCATCCGGATTGGACTCCCCCACCACTTCATTGTGCGATCCTTTGGGACCAGCCTAAGATTGTAGAAGTTATGCTGGAGAGCGGTGCTGATCTTGAAATGTTAGATCCTGATCGGAGAACGACTCCGTTGCGTTACGCAATTCTTTATTGCAAGATCGACTTGATTCCAATTTTGCTCTTAGCGGGGGCGAACTACGGCGCGATCAACGGGATGACCTCACATCAACTCGCTGTCCATGCGGCTGCTGGCGGGTACGAGGAATTTGATGACTTACCTCGTGCCGATGAGTATCAGGAAGTAATTCACGTATTGAATAAGCACGGAATAAAATCCTAATCTCACAAGACTAATGCTTTTGAAAAAGTGGTAGAAGTAGGTCCTAATGATTCGAGTTTTGGATTCGAGTTTTGGCGAAAACTTCGAACTTGAATAGGGGTTCACATAGGTAACGAGTGCGAATGTTTGAGTTTCGAGTGCTTGCCCGGCCAGTCTGGACGCTAAGCTTTCAAGTCGGATACCGATGTTTGTCAATCGCGTCGTTGATTCATCAGCGTTAAATTGCCACTTGCGGGCTTAGGCGTCACCGCCGATGCTTGTGATTTAGTCTGATGAAGACGTTTCTATCTTGGCTGGACTGCCAGATTAGGTTTGTGAACCTGAATTGTTGGAAATAGGAAAACAGCGATTGAGTCGTTTGAAATGACATCGATTGGTAAATATAGTTAAGTCACTTCGGGAATTACTTCCATTGAAAGGTTGATTGTCGCCAGGTGGCTATCCGATTTGAATTTGAACGGATTCCAGACTTGGCAATTTTCTGTTTGTAACGCAGTGGCTTAGTTGCAGCTGGGTTAATGATTTTCGTTTTTAATGATCTTCATTTTCGGACGGAGCAAAAGCGGAGCAGATTATTTGGCAGAAACGCATTCGCATGCCAATCGTTGAGTTGACTCTTTCTAAAAATTAAACAGGCTGAATTAGTTATGAAAATCTTATTGATATGGTTGGCTCTGGCGGGAAGTTGTTTTGCGATACAAGAAGGCGGGGGGAAGGGAGTCGATGAAGATCGGAAACTGGCCGAGATTCATGAGTACACCCATTCAATGCAGCGGTTTGACGGTTATCTTTCGTTTTTTTGGGATGCTCATGAAGGGAAAATCTTTTTGGAGATTGAGCGACCTGGAGAGGAGCTGTTGTATGTTCATTCCCTTGCCACCGGTTTGGGGTCAAACCCAGTCGGTCTCGATCGTGGTCAATTGGGTGATCAAAAGGTCGTAAGATTCACTCGTGTTGGACCAAAGGTTTTTATGATTCAACGTAATCTTCGGTTTCGTGCGAAAACTGAAAATCAGTTGGAGAGACGAGCGGTTGAGCAGTCATTTGCCCAGTCTGTTGTTTGGGGTGGCAAGGTAGTGGCGGAAACGGACGGGCGTTTTCTGACTGACATTACCGACCTTTTACTGAGTGATATGCACGGAGTGATTGAAACACTGAAATCAACCGAGCAAGGTGATTTCTCACTTGATCAAAAAAGGTCTGCTGTTTTTTTACCTCGCTGTAAGTCGTTTCCTGACAATACCGAACTGGAATCGACTCTAACCTTTGCTTCGAAAAAGCCTGGGAAGTACGTTCGGCAAACTACCCCCTCGCCAAAATCAGTGACACTGCGTCAGCACCATTCGTTCGTCAGACTTCCGGATGACCAATACCTGCCTCGTACTTATGATGTACGTAGCCCGTCGATGTTCATCACTTTTTCGGATTACGCAACGCCGCTTGAACAATCGCTTGAAAAACGCTGGATCATGCGTCATCGATTGGTAAAAAAAGAGCCAAATGCGATTCTGTCGGAGCCCGTTGATCCGATCGTCTATTATGTCGACGCAGGTGCGCCAAAACAGATCCAAGATGCGTTGCTTGAAGGTGCCAGTTGGTGGAATGACGCTTTTGAAGCTGCGGGGTTTAAGAATGCGTTTCAAGTAAAATTACTCCCTCCGGACGCTGATCCGTTGGATGTTCGATACAACGTGATTCAGTGGGTTCATCGTAGTACCCGGGGGTGGAGTTATGGCGGCAGTGTGGTTGATCCGCGGACGGGGGAGATTCTTAAGGGACACGTGTCCCTTGGGTCGCTTCGTGTTCGACAAGATCAGTTATTAGTGAACGCGCTTGACCCGACTCCACCAAATTTACATTGTGCTTGTTGCGGCGTTGGGGGAATCGTTGAAGAATCCACCTTGGCCGATCTGGCGGTTGGTGGGAACGCGTTGGAGGTTTCGCTCGCCCGAATTCGTCAGCTTTCGGCACACGAAGTTGGGCACACGATTGGTTTTGTTCATAACTTTGCCGCAAGTACCTACGGTGATCGAGCTTCGGTCATGGACTACCCGGCTCCACGGGTAAACATCAGCGACCAAGGCCAGCTCGACTTGAGTGATGCTTATGCGGTGGGCATTGGAGAATGGGATAAAGTCTCGGTCAAGTTTGCCTATTCGCAGTATGCCGACGCAGAACGAGAAAAGATGGGTCTGAAAAAGATTCTAGATGATGCGGCGAAAGCCAAGATGATTTTCATATCTGATTCGGATGCCCGACCTGCAGGCGCGGCGCATCCGATGGCCAACCTGTGGGATAATGGAACCGATCCACTTGAACAGCTTGAACACGTGATGCGAGTGCGGCGGATTGCGTTAGATCAATTTGATGCACGCAATTTGCCCGCTGGAACGACGACAGCCGATATCGCCCAATATCTGACTCCAATATATCTTCACCACCGGTATCAACTCCAGGCGGCAGGGAAACTGATTGGGGGTTACGATTATTCATACGGCTATGCGGGGGGCGGAGTGGGTAATCAAATTTCTGACAATTTACCCATCGCCCAAGCGAATCAAGCAGCGGCGATTTCACAATTATTGAAAACTCTCCAACCCAGCGAGTTGTTGATTAAAAAGGTCGTACTGCAATCGATTAGTCCCCGACCCTATTCGACAATCCGGGATCCGGAGATTTTTCCCGGGCAAACTGGCCGCGTATTTGATCCAATGGCAGCGGCTAAGGTGGCGGCGAATTTGACGCTCAACGAGTTGCTGCAGCACGAGCGACTGGCGCGGCTGGCTCGGCAAGCAGAAATGCCACAAGATTTGACGCCCGTACGATTAATAAATTTGGTTGTCGACGAAACCTTTGATTCAACGAAACGCCAAGCGAATTTCCAATTGTCCCAAGTTGTAATGGAAGCGGTGGTGGATCACTTATTGGTGCTTGCTGACAACAGCAATGCGGGTGTAAATGTTAGGCTTGCCGCATTTTCTGGCCTCAAATATGTTTTGAGCAAGCAGCCAGCGACAGGCAACCAACTAGACTTAAAATTCTTCGAATTACAGAACTGGCGAATTAATCGATTTTTAGAGCGGCCTTATTCGGTACTGCCTGATTCAAAGCAGTTGAAGGTACCACCAGGAAGTCCGATTGGTTCCAATCTATAGGCATCGTTATTCTAAAATGATTCGTTCGAGATGCACCTTTGGGGCCACGCTTTCCATTTACGCGGGTGTGCGTTGGTGAGTTTCAAATTTTGCATCGTGATTGGTATCCTGATAGCCTTCCGCAAGATACTGGTCTTTAGTTCACTTTTCGAAAATTTCTCCTCAGCCAACAAGTTTATTTTAGGATTTTCACGGAGGGCTTATTTACTTATTCGACACAAAGTTGCAGGCATTGATCGATGTCACCTAATTCAAGTCGTCAGAGTGATTAAGGGTGCATTATTGTATCGGGAGCATTTATTCTCAGATTGGAGATAAAGTCATTATGCAAAGAAATGAGAAAAGGGAATTTTGCCCATTGAATATGGCGTCACTGATTTTCTTCCGATTGACGTTCGTCGCAGCTATCTTGTCTGGTACGGGGGTTTGCGCGGATGAGCCGGAAGTCTTGAAAGTAGTCAACTGGAATGTGCTATACGGATTTAATCATAAAAAATCCATTGGACAGGGAGTCGACTGGATTCAGAAGCAACAGGCGGACGTCGTGGCTTTGCAGGAATTAAATGGACACAGCCAGGTTGGGCTTGCGACGTTAGCGCGTAAATGGGGGCACGATCATGCGGCGATCCTAAAGGAGAAAGGTTTTCCCGTCGGGTTGACATCGAGTCAGCCTATCGAAGTTGTTAGCCGAAAAGTAAAAGGATTTCACCATGGTTATCTTCACTGCAAAACGCATGGGATTCACTTTTTTGTGGTTCATTTTTGGCCTGGAAAATTTAATGAAGTCGATGAAATCCTCAGCGTGATTGCGTTGCTGCTGAAGCAAGAGGAACGGGTGATCATTCTCGGAGACTTCAATGGATGTTCGCCAAAAGACGAATCATTCCTTGTTGCGAACGCCAAGCTGCGAAAGAGAGACTACACCTTTGTTGAAAGGGTTGAGGCAAAGGGATTTGTCGATGTCGTACACAAGCACGACCCCACAGCGAAAGTGTCATGTCCGTCCCCGATTACGATACCAAGATGGTCGAAAGATATGGAGGAATTGAAATTGAAACGCTATCGAATTGATTTTGTGTTTGCAGATCAGGTGTTAGCAAAGGATTCCCGTTCTGGCACCATCTCAATGTCAAATGAGATTGACGCAATTTCTGACCATTATCCAGTTGTTGTTGAGTTCGATATTTCGAAGCTTAGTATGTTGGATAAGGACGATGGCAGTTAGGCGAATCGAATCGAAGTTAGTAGTGAACGGGTTTGCATCTGGCTGCGGCGCTGAAAGTTTACAAGAGCTTTTTCTGGCCTTGTTTGTATCGATTTTGTTGATTTGTGATTGCTTGGGCAAAATGGATTTCTTGGTTTGGGGGCCACTGAATTGTTCTGTATGATGTGGACGGAGGAATACCCGAACAACTTGAGATTCGAAGGATCGGGTAAGTGTCCGCAGCACGGAATGAAATTTTAGGCAGTACGTTTTCCGTCCGATTACATCCTATGGCTTGAGCAGTTCATGACCTCACCAGAGCACACAATGGTTGGAATACTTGGGGCGATGGCTCTGGGGCTTCACAAGCGGTTTGGCTGGCAGGTAGTTGCATTTGCAGCGGTGGTCTCCAATGTGCCGGATTTTGACGGTCTGCCGATGTTGTTTGACATGGAACGATTTGAATCAGGACATCGCGTGTGGGGGCACAATTTTCTTTTGATTGTCGCGACCTCAATCATTCTGGGCTGGACGCAGGTTAGGTTTGAGTGGATTCAGAGAATTGGTGCCTATGCAGTTCATTTCCTTCCAAGTGAAGTGAAACGGTTTCAATCATCATCTCAGTCCCCCATTCCACTTTCGGTTTTTATTTTCGTTGGGATTGGGTTTCAATCGGTTCACCTCGTTTGCGACATGGTTGTTTCAGGAGGGCAAGGGTTGTCGAACTGGCCGGTCAAGCCATTCTGGCCGTTTCGGCAAATTGGTTATGTCTATCCATTGATCCCATGGGGTGACATAGGGCCGACGATCATAATGATGGCTGGGATCATTGGCATTGCGAAATTTGGCCGGGCTCAATTTCTCGCGATGCTAACTTTGTTGGTGCTGATCATCTATTTGCTTTTTCGTGGCTATTGGACTTAGAGTTGCTGCATTGAAGGCCATCTTTCTCGGCGGTCAAATCTTGTAAGCTTGTTTCTTCGAAGTGATACAGTAACATTGAAGGGGCGAACTGCCCCTTGCTGTCTGATCTAATTTGTTTTCACCAAAATGACGACTCGGGCGGTTAGATTGAACGCACGTCACATCGCTATCTTTGAGGAAAAGTTTGAGTGGCTGATTGCTCTCGAGTTCAAAATGAAACAGTTTTCACTAAAAACACTTTTTATTATTACCCTCGTTGTTGCGATCGGGATCATTGTCATTCCGTTTATTCGTTTTAAGCTGGCAGAACGAAAGTTCCACCAGGTCATCGATCCGATATGGTCGCAAGCTCCTTATTCATCGTCTCTCGTTGAAATTAAGGATACCAATGACATTGTTTTGAAATTTCGTGATAAGAAATTGCAACTGGATTCGGGCGGCACTCTTGTTAAGCTGCCTGATAGAGTCCCTGGCTGCTATGAACTGGATTGTGCGGAGGGGAAATTCTACGTTATGGTCGACGATGGCATTTACGAAGATCTAGCTGATATCGAACCGGGGCTATCGCCTTATCGTTTGCTTAGAGATTCGTTGATGCTGGATAATAAATCTCCTCCATCGACAGGGGCGATAACGCTATGGTCCGTGCGTAGTATAATGATGCCTGCTGGATGTGAGGATCGATTACAACATTTTGAAAGCTCCTCAAAAAAGGGATTCATCAGCGGGCTGCTTGCGAGAACCGCGGAGACGCAATTGTTGTTGTTTGATTCAACGGGACAGCATTCTATTTTAGTTGTGGCTCGGGAGCCCAATAAAGACACGTGGGATCGGTTGGCCGATCGGCTTTGTTTGGTGAAAGAGCGGTGATCGATCCCAAATCTAATGATTGACCTTGGTTGAGAAGGAGATTTTGATTATCGTACTTCAGCTGCATTTGGGATTTCTATTTACCTGAGATTTAAGCGAACCTGTTGTGCAAACTCCATTCGATGAATATTTCTATCCAATATTCGGTTGCGGTGTATTAGTGGCTACCTGCGTTTCGCTATATGCCGGCAAAGCACGGGGCTGGGTTATGCCGTTGCTTTGTCTAATGGGTGGTGTCTTGTCGTTCTGGGGAACCCTGTTTGTAGGCTCGGAAGTTGGTTACCAAATGTGGCAGAGATTACCGGAGCCGCCGCCAGAGGCTTTTGCCGATACCTTTCCAATGGGGGCATTACTGGCCGGTTGGTTGCCGGGGGCGCTTTATTGCGGATTCCTTTTTGGAATTACTAAATTGATTCTGTTTCTTGTTCCCAAACGTGAACCGCGTGTGGTCCAGGAAGTTACCTCCACCGAACAAACCGAAAGTAAGAATCCATATCAAAGCCCGTAGTTCGTTGTCGAGGTAACGTTTCTCAACAGGGCAAACCTTCTTGGGTCGTTCTAAAATTGCTTGCGTTCATGGCATGGTTAAATATGGGTTCGCAGAGACAGGGGACTCGAAACATGAGAATTGCTAATTGGAACCTGGCAGGCAAAATTTACCCCGGCCTAGTGTTTTCTTGCTTTTTCTTTCGGCTGGCGTTAGGCTCTTGCTGATTCAGGGCGGTTGAAATGATGCAATGGAACTTTGAAAATTGGTCTAGTTGATTTTGAGGCATTGATGGGGCGAGTTGGCAATTCAGAGAGTATCTCAGGCAAGCGGTTGGCTTGGTTTAATCGCATTAGCATTTTTGAATTGTTTTTGTTGGTTGGCTGTTTTGCGGTTGCTGCATTTTGGGTATCCAAGGGGTATTGGCCAATTTCCTTGTTGTGGCTCGGTTTTTTGGCTGGAGTTAAGCTGGGCCCCCAATCAAGCTATCCCACTTTTTTGATCGTGTTGTTTGGGGTAGTGGCTGGTGGGCTGTGCGTTGCGGCAATTGCGGCAACGCGAGCAGTGATTTACTTATACCCGGCAAGTGGAATTGACTTGATCGAAGCAAAAAGTGCAACCATCGCAGCGAATACTCGAGGCTTGTTGATCGCTGGAGCATTAGTCCTTTGGTTGCCGCCTATTTTGATGGCGGTTTGGATGGCGATTCTGCCGCTTAGAAGTTCTCGCCTCGGTGGGAATCAAGCGGAGCGGGGCCGTGGTAACTAATTACCAGATAAATAGGTCATGTCGTGGATGATTTAATTGATCTTTGGTCCGGTGAAACTTCTCAGGGATTGCTCGCGTGATGTTTGTTGTTGGAGTTGCTATTTTTCTATTCTTCATTTTCTTCGGGAGCAGATTATGAATGCCGGTTTCAGTGTTGTTTTGGTTTACGGAGCGATTGGAGGCTTTGTGTTGATCGCGGCTCTTTTCTTAGGGATCGTTTTGGTCAGCAAGAGAAAGTAAGCAGTCGATGCTCGGGCTTTGTTTCTGAACGGGTAATTATTTCATCGAAACGGCAAAGTACAGCAGAGGTGAATCCATGATTTTTAGAAATCTAGATGGCAAAAGGTGATTGAAACTACACGTAGATAATTGTTGGGCAGGTAACAGATGATTATTCGTGGGTGCGGTAAAAAGTTACAGGTGTCGTTGCGATTTCTGTTCATTTCGACCGCGGTTGTTGCACTTATACTTGCCCTTCCGGTTCAGCGCAGCATGCTACAGAAACGAGGGCGGGACTGGGTGGATTCACAAAATGGCCGTGTCACGTTTTCCCATAAATATGATGTATCTTCTGGTGAGTACGATCACGCGTCTGCATTTCCTGCTCCTGAATGGTTGGTGGGTATCTTTGGCAAGGATCTTTTTGATTCGGTCGACGCTGTAGTGCTGGACAATCAAGTGGTTGTTGACCTCTCCCCTTTGACTAATTTTAGAGAGCTCCGTACTCTCGGGATTATGATTGAGATTGACCCCGAACTTGATTTTCGGCCTTTGGCTGAGCTAAAGAATCTTGAGTGTTTGCATCTAGCCTACACAGATATTTCTGCGGAACGTCTCATTGAGATTCGAGAGTTGCTGGATTGGGTTACGGTGACGGCGGCAAACCATCCATCTGAGTAGTTTGCATTTGAATTTTTTTTAATTGAACTGTGAAGGTGAATTTATCGCAGGTTAGTATTTGAGATGCTGCAATGACCGACTAGTTGGTGATGCAGAGGGGGCGATGGTCGGTTAGTTCCATCGGTGGCATGCCTTTGGATTTCCAAGGCCTCTTATTCACAGGTTGGTAAGCAGGTCAGTTTGGACTGGTCTGCAGGTAGTGCACATGACCGGAGGTGCCGAAAGATTTTTGGCGAAGTGATTAACTAAAAAAATATTTGGCGTAAGTGTTTGGGGATAATAATTGATAGCCATTCTTGGTTTTTCAGTTCGGTAGTTGTGATGTTGGACGTAAGCGAGTTGTTAAATTTGACAATCGTCTATTGTTTTTGCTGCGATACTTTCACGAAAGTCAAATTCAGGGTATAAAAGTATTTCTCATTGGCGTTAGCTTATGGCCAATCAGGTAGATGTCGGATTTTTTCATTTGGAAGTGCTTGCTCGGCTGGTGCCGGCCGCGGTCTTCAAAACCGTTGAGCCGCATGGAAATCATGTGGTTGGTGGGTTCGATTCCCATGCATTTCCGCCATTGAATCGTCAGGTGGTTTGAGTCCAGCGATTTACTCGATGGGGAGTATTGTTATTCGTCTCAACGATGCCCGACAATCAGATGGTTCGGTATCTATGCCACTTCGGCCTCGCTGCTTTCGATGTTTCCGGCCGCAAGCTCAGTGCTATTGCGCCCTTCTTCCAGAGATTATAAACCAGACTGAAATTGTGTTGGTTCAGCATGTCAGCGAGCGAGATCACCCGTTCAATACGGCGAGGATGGTTCGTTCCGCATTAGATCGAACAAAACTAGTATGTGGAAACTCAAAAAGATTAGTGGATGCCGATCTTGGATTGGGTGAATCGGCGGGGCTATTGTATCCTTCTAGTACGGCGGAGACGCTTTCGAGCATTCCCTTAAATGAAAGGCCGAGTCAACTGGTCGTGATTGACGGAACGTGGCCTCAAGCGAAAGCGCTCGTCCGAGATTTGCCTCAGTTGCAAAATTTGCCCCACTATCAACTGATGCCGACGGAACCTGGTAATTATCGAATCCGGTTAGAGCCAAACGACGTATCTCTTTCGACTTTGGAAGCCGTGGTTCAGGCATTGCGAGAGCTCGAGCCAGAGTTGCTTGACTTAGAAAAGCTGATCGTTGCGTTCGAGACAATGGTTCAACGGCAACTGGACCATCCCAAAGTGAAGTCGTCCCATTATTCTGGAGGACGAAAATCGGGGCGGAACTTAAATATTCCAACTGGGCTGGTCTATCCTGAAAAATCAATTGTTGTTGCTTATGGAGAAATGGAGTGTCGCGATGACGCCGAAGTGAGTGGCCCAAAAGATAGCCAGCGGGGGCCATTAGTATGGAGTGCTCACCGAGTGGGGCAATCTACTGATTCGTGTGCGGAGAATTTTGAATCTTTTCTGAGGCCAAAGGTCCCTCTGACGGATTCCTTTCTCTCCCATTTAGAATTATCACGAGCCCATTTTGATAAATGCGAAACCGTTAATGAGTTTCGTGAACGGTGGAGTCAGTTCCTGCAGGATGGAGACACTTTGGTAGTTTACCATCCCAGTGGCGTGCGGATGCTGGAACACGTAAATGGAAAATTGGGAAAGTGGATAACCTTGAAGTCGATCAATTTTTACGGTCAGGATTCGCGACGAAGCCTGAGTGAGTTTGTGAAAGAAGAGTGCGGGAAGATTGATGTAGATTTGCCCCATGCTGGGCGAGCAGGTAAGCGCCTTTCCAATGCGGTCACTTTAGTGGCGCATTTAAGGGAAGTTGGGATGAAGAGCTTGGGAGTGGAGAATAGATAATGGTTTGTAATCGGTTTTTATTTTGCTGTGTGGTAATTCTTGCGGGTTGGCAGCCGGAACGGGCGTCAGGGCAAGTCAAGTTGTTTTCGACTTCCCAAACCAACGCGATTGGTGAAGTGATTTCTTATCTTGGATCGCCTCCACAGAACGGTCGTCTTGTATTGGATGCAAATAATGGTTTCTTTGATAAGGGAGCTTTTCGGGCGATCGGTAAACAGGCATCGCCGGAATCGGATCGCTTGTTGATTTCTAGTCATTTCGACGGCTTGCAGGCAGTGCCAGACAAAAATTTGGGTGAGGCGCGTTGGTATTTTTGGAAAGTGAGTCCGGAGCCTGCGGAATTAAGGATCTTTGTCGATGTCCCGCCTAGTGAGGTGGACGTCGATTGGAAAGTTCGCGTTGGTAAAAATGAATTCGAGTTTTCGACTTCGGTGAGTGATGGGCTGCAGGCACAAAATGTCGTGTTTCCACTGGATTTTGGTTCTTCAGGTTTGCAGATTATTTCCATTCGAAGAGCGGATTCAAAAAGAGCGGATTCAAAAAGAGCGTCGGAAACTAAGTTTCGAAAAATCGAAGTTGGGGGGGCTGGGATTGAGGGCGCTCGATTGATTCGTGCGAGGTGGCGTCCTGCGGCGGTTCATGCGCGTTACGAGTCATCTCAGTGTGAGGAATCGAAACTTTGGGTATTTGAGACACAAAGTGTTCGAGCAACTTCATCTTATTCTCCAATCACAACTTCGTTTGGTTATTTTGGCGCCTCGTTTAACGCAGAGGGACTTGCGGCTGGCGGTGTCAATTTTTCGATGTGGGCGGCAAATCGAAAGGCTACAAAAATGCCGGCGGTTTCTGCGATGCCCCATTTACTTGCCACAGCAAACCCCGCCGCGGAATTTAGTGGCTTTGGGCACGAAGGTTCTGGCGTAAAGATACGAAATTGGGAACCTTATCAGGAGCATCCGAAATCTGTAATTCAGGCGTTGAGAGTGGAGACTAACGAGGGCTTTGATACGTTCTACGGTTACTTGTTTGACGAATCTGAAAAATGTTGGAAATTATTTGGAGCTGGTCGTCGGCCTGCTAAAAATAAAAAGGGCGGGATTACGTTGCGAGCCGGTTCTTTTTGCGAAGTCCCCGGCCCGCCGAATGTAGAACGAACGGGGGATGTGGTTCGTGAAGTGAAGAGGCGAGGGTGGTTTTTTGGATCGGATAAGAAATGGCATATTGCAGACACGCTCCATTTAGGCGACAACCCGGTCGACACCAATCGATTTGTGCGAGCTCTGGAGGACGGTTGGTTGTTGATGGGAACTGGCGGAGTTGAAATGTCGACTGGCCCAAAAGTGGTTCGGCTACGGGATAAGCCCCTTAAGTTGCCGCTTTATCTAAGTCCAAAACATGAGAATCAGTTGTTTGGGTTGCCAGTGGAAATTGGTAAACCTAAAGTTACCAAAATCCGAGCGGGGAGCGTGTTGGTGAGCTACCGAGGCCTCAACGCCGGATCTCAGACGCGGGCTACGCTCTATTACGGTCGGTCTGACTGTCTAACGTTTGTTAAACGTAAGTTACACGGTACAGAGAAAAAAGGCGCGAGCCGTGATCAGTTTGAGGGAGATCGGACTTGGCAATTTCAAACGGATACCGTCGAGGTAAGCGACGCGAAGGCCGAATTTCCACTCGATCAGCTAAATCCTGGAACGACTTATTTTTTTCGAGTGTTGGTGGAAGGGACGCAAGGGAAAAGCTGGGCTTTTAAAACAGGCCAATTTAAGACGCTTCCGAATTAAAGATTGGGTTGGTAGGTTGAGTCGTCTGTGTTTGGGGCGTGTCGTGGCTCAATTTGTGGTTAAATTTACGAAACTGTATATTCTGCCATCGTTGTGATTCTTAGGGTTGGGGATCACTGGGGTTGGCGATTGCTGCGTTTAAACCGGTCATACGGACATTGGTAGGATATCTATACCGTTTAAAGCGGTCGGTAAACGGGTATTTGAACTCGGCTTGAGCTATGTTTTATGAGAAGGGTTTGACAGTTAATCTTGGAGTTCTAGAATGTTAGAGCGTTGTCATTTCCTACAATGCCCGTTCTTTTTGTAGCGGCCATTTATTCATCACGAGTTAAACATGACCGGAATTGTTCCTCTTCAATCCTTGTTCCTCGCGTTTGGTATGCCCGGTATTCCGGAATTGCTAATCATCATGGCGATTTTATTGTTGCTTTTCGGCGGCGCGAAATTACCCAGTTTGATGCGAAATTTAGGGCGCAGTGTGAATGAATTCAAGACTGGGATCAAAGAAGCGCCTGCCGAGAGCGCCATTGAAGACGACAGCGATAGCCTCGATTAAGCACTCGCTTTGATTCTTAATTGGACGCGAAGACTCAGTTACATTTTTCATCTGGAAATGCCAATTCATGGCAGACATTCTCATATCACAGCATCCATTAATTGGCTTCTTCGGACTTGGCAGTCCCGGGGTTGGTGAATTAATGGTGATTGCCGTTGTGGCAGTGGTCTTGTTTGGTGGCAAGTTACCTGAGGTTGCCAGAACACTCGGTGGTACCTATCAGCAATTTCGGAAGGGGCTTTCCGACATTCAGTCCACTATTAAGAATGATCTTGACCTCGACGCCGCATCGTTGAACCGGTTGCCTGAATATAATGACGTTGTTGATGACTACGACGAACCGACAGCACCCAGTTTCGACGCTCCACCCGAAGACGAAGATTAATCAACTACCCGATGGTTATCTACAGCGATTTGGTGAGTCTTTAGGGATGAGACGGTTTTCGATTCAGAAAGTTCTTCATTGATCTTTTACGAATTTCTGCCTCCTCGTAAATTCGAATCTTCCAAGTTTCCGAAGATGGATTGATGTCAATGAATAGGTTTCCACAATTTAGGAAGACTTGTGAGGGAAACGCCTCCTCTATTACTGAGGTCGTTCGGGCTTTACCGTTTGAACTTCAGTCCAAAGAGACGGTTTTCGCGGTTTTAATCCGCGTTGGCGAGCATTATCTTTTGGTCCCAACCCACCATGAGGATGTTGTTGAGCTTAATGGAGAACTGACCGAAGCGGTCGTTGTTTCTGATGGCGATAGAATTCTATATCGAGGAATTGAATTTGTCTTTGAGTTAGGCGACGGCCAAACGCATCCACCGCTCAGTCCAACGGATTCAGAGTTGGTCGGTGAAACGACTCTTTTAGTTCACCATCGAGTCAATAATTTTCTACAGGTAATCAATGGGGGCGGGTTTTTATTGGATACCGGTATCGCCAATGAAGATTTCGAACTGGTTAGTCGTGGTTGGAGCACCGTAAAGTCGAAGCAAGATCAATTAGCTGAACTGCTCAGTAAAGTTGTATCGCTTAAGAGTCAGCCCGTCCTAAAAGTCGAAAATAACGATCTCGGTGATTTGCTCACCAGTGCCATCCGGGATTGGATAGAGAAAGCTGACATCGAGGAGGTCGGAATCGACTTCGAGCCAAGTGACCAGCAGGTTTGTTTTGGGTTTGACCGGTTGAAATTGGGGATTGCAATTGACGGTTTGCTGGATTTAGCAGCCAAAGCAAGTTTCCCTGAAAATCGAAAAATTCAAGTGAATGTGAATGTGAGTGGAGCTTTCGTCCGAATTGGACTGGGCTATCAAGGGACTGGAATCAGCATTAGGCCAGAGAACAGTCAGAATATTCGAATGCAGGCCAATGAGACTTCGGGGGGAGTCGAATTTAACTTTTCGAGGGCTTTGGTTCGCGCTCACGGCGGGGATTTGGTGCTGACTCGCGTTGCTTTGGATCAGCGGCGAATCGACGTTTACCTTCCCCTCAAGCCGGTTGTTTAGGTTCAGGTACTTGTTTGCTGCCGCAATTGAATTGAGGATTGAAAACCTGCGAGGGGCACAAATTACTTGTGCAAAAAAAACCGAAAATTAGATGGGATATTGATTTCCGATTATTCGGCCTATGACGATCCACCGTTGGTGTTTGACGGCAAATCAAGGCAAACTTTACCACTGATAACGGTGCTTACCGTTGGGAAGGTGATGCAACTACCGAGGCCAACCCATTCGTGGCGATATACCCCTTAGCCAAGGAATCAACCTTTGCACGCTAGCAAGGCGGGTTTTTCAAGGTTTTTAACAAAATGGGTTTGAGGACTTCAATTGATGAGATTGAAGGAAGGCGGTAAGATACGCCCGACTCGAAACCATAATTATAAATGGACATTGTAATTTGGAATTGTTGAACGCTCGAGTCAACAAAGCAAGATCACGGAGGATCGGATGCATCAACGATTTAGAAGTTCTTTAAAGATGGTATTTTCTCTTGCCATCGGCGTCTCAGTTCTTGGGACTCAGGCAGTGGCTCAGAATGATTCTGCTACCCAGAAACAAGAGCGCCAGGCGGCAACTTTTCGCGTACCAAAAGTGGCTGAGCTACCAAAACCAGAGACTACAAGGGATAACGACCTTCCGAGTACCGCTGTCAAATCACCTTCTCCAAGGCACCCGCTCGATCGTGCGGTTTCCACTGCGGAGGAAGCTCTGGGGAGAATGCGGCGCGAGGTTTTTGACTATACCGCAATTTTAGCGAAGCGACAGCGTGTTAATGGTGAAATTGGTCCGACGACCTACATGGGTGCGAAAATTCGATGCCCGCGAATCAAAAAGTCAGGCGAAGAGGCACCATTTAGCATTTACATGAGATTCATGAAGCCGACGAAGGTTGCCGGGAGAGAGGTGATCTGGGTCGATGGAAAAGACGACGGTAAAGCGTGGGTTCACGAAGGAGCTGGTTCTCCGTTATTGAGATTAAAATCGTTTCTTCTAGAACCTTCTTCCACGTTGATGATGCGAGGACAGCGGGAGCCAATCTATGAAGCTGGACTCGAAAATTTGATCACTAAGTTGATCGAAAAGGCGGAACGTGATCGTGCTGCTGGGCAATGCATCGTCAATTACAGCGATGGTGCGACTATCAACAAGCGGTCCTGTTCAGTCATTGAGCTAATTCACGAAGATCGTAAAGAGCCGTACGAATTTCATAAGGCACAAGTATTCATCGATGACGAATTGGGATTGCCTGTTCGGTTTGCAGCTTATGATTGGCCAACTTCTCCGGGAGCAGAGCCTGAGCTGATTGAAGAGTATACGTACTTGAACATTAAAGTGAATGTTGGGCTTACTGATATCGATTTTGATCCAAGAAACCCAAAATATAAATTCAAAGGCTTGCCAAACTAGGTTTGCCGTCGGAGTTCTCTCTGGTGTGAGAGAAACTGAATTGCAATAAGGAACCACCGTCAAAATTTGGCGGTGGTTTTTTTGTGCGGACTTGTGGGGACCAATACGGACAAAGGGTACATGATTTGATAGAATGTCAATTGCGGAGCGGGTTTGTACTCGTTTGCTTGTCCTGAGATCTTCAACCTTTAGTTCTTAAATGCCTCCCAGAAATCTACTCTTAATCGCATTGACGATTGTCGTATCGTTGGCTTGTTACTCCGTTGCTTCGCGAAATCGATATGCAAATTTATTTGCTGAAGCAATTGAAGTGATTGACAAGGAGTCGTTAAAGCGAATTTCGCGCGAAGATCTTTTCGTTTCTGCGATGGAGGGAATGCTGAAGGATCTCGACGAGCATTCGATGTATATTTCCGGTGAAATGTATCAGATGTTTGACGAAGATATGCGTCAGGAATTTGGCGGGGTTGGCGTTTATGTCGAAATGGATCCACGTTCAAAGCGGTTGACTGTCCTGGCAGCGATGCCCCTATCCCCTGCTGCCAAAAGTGATTTTCAACCCGGTGATCAAGTGACGGACATCGACGGCAAGTCGGTCGAAGGAATGGATCAGCGTGAAGTCGTTAAATTATTACGCGGTCCAGTTGGTGTGCCCTTTAAGATTACGTTTGACCGTGCAGGAGAATCGATAACAAAGGAAGTCGAGCGAGCACGAATTGAGGTCGATAGTGTCCACGGCGATTCTCGTCTAGATAGTGGTTGGGATTTCCATTTACAGGAACACCCAAATATCGGTTACGTTCGTTTGGTTCAATTTGGAAGAAACACGGCGACTGAGCTATCTGCGGCACTGGATGAGATGGGACCGGTCGACGGTTTAATTATTGATCTCAGAAATAATACCGGGGGGTTGCTTGATGTGGCCGTCGACGTTTGCGATCTATTTCTGCCCGTGAAAAAGAAAATTGTGACCACGAAAGTTCGTGATCAGAAGGTCGACATTGTTTCCTTTTCTGAAAGTCCAGAAAAATCCGATCCGACGATGCCAATCTGCATTTTGGTTAACCGAAACTCTGCCAGTGCAAGTGAGGTAGTTTCTGGATGTTTACAGGATCATGGGCGGGTAACGGTAATTGGAGAGCAAACTTGGGGAAAGGGAACCGTGCAAAATGTGATTCCAATTCAACGAGGTGAGAGTGCTCTTAAATTGACAACGGCAAGTTATTGGAGGCCCAGTGGTGAACATATCGATCGGTACGATGACATTGCGAAAGAAACAAAAATTTGGGGTGTTCAGCCAGATGAGGGCTGGAAAATTGAATTGTCCGACGAGGACATTTTTAAGAATTCCCGATTGCGATACGTCCGGGAGCTGAAGGGCCTGCTGACGCCTGAGCAGTTGGAAATGGTGCAGGAGATCAGCCAGCTAAATATGAAGGCGGTGGAAGAGAAATTGAAGGCGGAAACGTCAGACAAGCCGCAGGTCGAGTTACCTCAAAACGACTCTCTGGGGCCGCATGTGGACCGCCCGCTGGAACGTGCAATTGAGTTTATGCAGCAGTTCTTTGAAAGTCCATTATCTGCGATTTAGAACAGGTGATTAGAGCCGATCTGTCAGTTCTCAGGTTGGCTCAGTGAGACCACGTACACCACGCCGTCGAGTTCCACCTCGTCATTCACGCGAAGTTGGCGACGGCGCCGGGTTTCAAGCTCGCCATTGACGGCCACTTCGCCACCTTGGATTAGTCGTTTTGCCTGGCCCCCCGTTGGCACACCGCAGGTTTTTAAAAACTGGTCGAGGTGAATGGTAGGTTCACTAGGCTCTGAATTTGCCTCGGATGTAGGCAGTGCAGTGGAGGGTGGGGTTGGTTGTTCAGGGGAAGGTGTCTTTTCCATGGTCGTTTCTTTTACCAGTCGAATGATGTTTCGTAATCGTACTGAATCAATTGGTTGCCAGCGTATTCTTTAAACCATTCTTTATTCTGTTTGGTAAAGTAATTGGTCCAATCCCCCACAGAGCCCTTGCGAAGAAACGCAGAGGGTCTCTCTTCTTTAAATCCAGGTTTTAGGTGGCCGTGTATTTTAGCAGCCTTTTTCGGATCGACATCGAGAAATTTGAACAACTGGTTTCTTTCTTTGCTGACGTTGCGATGCAGATCTTCATAACGCACGAATTTGATTTTCAATTTCGGATATAAAGATACCGCTAACTCGTCCCGTTGGAGGTGTTCGTTCCAGAAGCCTAAAGACTGCCGAAACATCTCATGGTGGCAAAGTAAGTCTTCTGGGTGTTTTTGGAAGTGCCACGGGTCGGCGCGAAAATTTTGAAGCGTTTCCTTCATTGCGGGAATTCGATCAAACAGTCGAGTCGTGCCGGGATTGTTGTAGAGGTGGAAGGCGCGGCTGACGAGCACATCCCTACCGTCCCGGATGATTGAAATATGAGGGACGTTTCTGATGGGGATAGGGATAATCGTTGATGGTGTTCGCTCGCCAATGAGTGTCGCGTTTGGTTCGGCGAAATTCTCTATGGTTTGGCGAATCATTTCTTCAAAATTGTTTCGCGCCTTCTCTTTGGCGGGTTCTGTTTGGTAGATCGGTAATTGTTCTAGATTTTGATTGAATGTCGAAACCAATTCACCCCAGTGGAATTCGCCAACCACACTGATGGTCTCGTGACTGCTGAGCAGGCTGCCGAGCCAATTGGTGCCGGATTTCATGAATCCGCGAACGCAGAAAAAACGCTTGTTTGAGGACATTGCGGTTACATTGAAAAGAGACGTTTACCCTAATATCTTGGACAAACCTACGGCCTTCGTCAACCGCGGTTGGTGACCGACTTAAGGAGTAGTTGAGACGTTTAATCGTTTGGTGGATAGTCAGTTGAGGTGAGCCAAGGGTGTTTGTGATTTCACCATAGCAGCGGGCGGCTCAAGATTAAGTAGTCAAGAATTCCTAACCACAATGATTGATCCGTTGATTTAGGTCTTTTTACATTTTAATTCGAGACTTGTTTTAGAAAGTGTGGAAAGTTTCCAACAGTTGCGATAGGATTTTTGAAGTAATTTTCAAATCATGGAGTAATAAAATAATGTCAGAGAAACAATCTAATCGCCGTGGGTTTTTAAAGACTTCGGCAGGTGCGTTAGCAGCTACATCGGTTTTGACGGGAACCTCGAAGGCGTCGGTGCCCGCTGGTCCAAGCGCCAATTTGCGGATCGGCTTCATTGGCCCTGGCGGACGAGGGTTTGGTGCCCATGTTAAACGAATGACTAAGCTGCAGGTCGAAGGCGAGAAAATTGAGTTGGTTGCTGTCTGTGATGTCTACAACAAGCATGCCGAACGCGCCGCAAAATATATCAAAAAGGAAACCGGGTTCGAGCCCAAGCAATACGAAGATTACATCGAGATGCTAGAAAAGGAGGATCTAGATGCAGTTTGCATTGGTACACCAGATCACTGGCATGCAAAACAAACGATTGAATGTCTTGGACGCGGGCTTCACGTTTACTGTGAAAAGCCGATGACAAAAACAGTAAATGAGGCGATTGAAGTCTTGAGGGCTTGGCAAAAGTCAGGCAAGGTCATGCAGGTCGGTGTGCAATCAACCAGTTTGCCACTATGGGCACAAGTTAATAATTTGCTCACTTCTGGAAAACTTGGCAAAGTGCTTACTTATCAGACAGAGTTTTTTCGAAACTCAGCGATGGGGCAATGGCGGTATTATGAATTAGAGCCAGAAATGAATCCCAAGAACATCAACTGGAAAAAGTGGTTGGGCGTAGAGGAAGGATTGGCTGAATACGAGGATTTTGATCGAGCGAAATATAAACAGTGGCGACGTTTTTGGCCTTACGGTTCGGGGATGTTTACCGATTTATTTGTCCATCGAACGACCACGATGCTGAAGGCCACCGGGCTTCGGTTTCCGGGGCGGGTTTGCGGAGCGGGCGGAATTTTTCTTGAGTATGATGGTCGGGATGTGCCCGACGTAGCGACGGTAGTTGCTGATTTCAAAGAGGGTGTCCAGGGCTTGGTGACCGCCACGATGGCCTGCCAAAACACGCCCATCAAGCAACTTATCCGGGGCCACTTTGGTTCTCTCGTGTTTGGAACCGGTGAACAGTTTGACGGGTTTGATTTTATTCCTGAACGGCCTCAGGTGACTCGTAATAGTAAACTCAAGGACGAACGGATTCAGACGGAAGTGGTAAAAGATACGACTTATGCTCACTTTAAAAACTGGGTAGAGGCCATGTATGCCGATGATCCGGCGATGTGCAACAACGATCCCTTGCTTGGTGCCGCGGCAATCACCACCGTTATTCTCGGTGCTCAAAGTTACCGTGAGGGTAAAGTGTTTTTCTTTGACGATGAAAATTATACCGTCAGCGATTCCAATCCATCGTGGGCGAAAAATTGGGAAAAAATGTCAGAGAAACGTTCCAAGCCGAACCATATCGCTGGTTGGAAGGGGGGCGATACTGGGAGTGTCTTGGAGGAGCCTGACTACATGAGCCTGGCGGGTCCTTGGGTGGATGGCAAAGAGCCTGGTTCATAGGACAATCGTCAGTCGCATGGCTCCGTCGGTAGTTCATACTGAGGAGCAATAGCCGTCAAGTTGTCTATCGGTGTTGTTAACGGCCCCGAAAGATATTACTTGGCGGCTTTTTTTATTCGAATGAAGAATGTCTACAACAGGGTTGATGTGTCCGGTCGGAGCAATCATTTGTAATTTGTTCGTCGTGGAAACCACGCAAAAGAAGTGTCAGGTCAATTTGTTTCCAGAGTGATTGCCATCGTGACCGGGGCTGTGTTGTCTGGCCCTTTAATCAATTGGACTGATTTGATTGGTTTATTGCGTTGAGGAATAACAGTCAGATATCGGAGTTGTTGGTTTCTGACGCCGAAGGCAAATTCAGATTTTGGAACATCGGTTCGATTAATGTAGTCGGAAAAGTGTTGTCCGTTAATTAATTGGTGGTCTTCGGATTTGCCGTCGCCGTATTTGATGCGAACGATCATTGAAACGCTCTCATCTCGGCTGTAGGGGAACGACCAGCCACCCACTCCCCCAAGCATGTGGATTGCTTTCATCCTGCCTATACAGGGGAATTCGACAGTTTTAGGCATTTTTCGACTAATGTTTCCGAGTGGTCCGAACAGTTCGATTGCATTCGGTACGGTTCCATTTTGCGGGTTGATGAGTTGAAACGGCACCCCTTTGAAAGTTTTCGAATCCCAATTTTCAAAGATTAGTTTTTCTGCGTCGCCATTGCCAATGAACATGGGCGTGTCACTACAGATGGTTGCAATCTTACGCAATGAGACGGGGACAAACTGTCCACGCTGAGTTAGGAATTCCAATAAGTCTGCCATGTTCTTTTTAGTGATTTGTTTTTCAAATCCTTCAGGCATAATTGATTGGGTAGAGCCTGAGAGTTCGTCAATGTCTTCTCTTAAAATTACCTGTTTTTTGCCTTTTTCATCATATAGCTCGATCGCTGTTTTGGATTCAGCTGCGAGTAATCCATTGATTAGGAGGCCGTCTAACGTGGTCACGGTATAGCGTCGGTAATTGCCTTCAACATCACGACTTGGGTCGATGATATGGGTAAGTAATTCCTGCTTGGGGTGCACGGCCATGCCCGTTAGGTCGGGTCCGATTTCAGCCCCTTCTCCATTATGCTTGTGGCAATTAGCACATTGGTCTTTGAAGACTGTTTTTCCGACGGTTGCGTCCCCGGTTAACATTGCGACGGGCAGCATTTCAGCTAGGACTTTTTGGCGATCGGCATTTGGAAGAGCCCCACCTCGTTCGAGAAGGATTGTGGCTCTCGTCCGAATTTCGGCATTGGGGTGGCTGCTAATCGCTTGTTTTTGTTCCAGCGTGAGTTCTGAAAGTAGGAGTTTTCCATTTTCAATTAAGGATAATAGCGAATGGGTTGATTCAGGTCGTTTTAGGAAGACTGCCACAGCGGCTTTGCGAATCCTTGGCGTTAGCCCGCGGATTTTGGTGGCGAGTGCCGGTCCCACCTGTTTTGATTGGCTCAAAGCGAGGGCCTCGACAATGCCGACGCCGAGACTTGGCTCAACCTGAGAATTTAAACGATTCAAAAGTTCGCTGACAGTTTCGTCATCACTGGAGCGGAATGAGATGAGTTCCCGGGCGGCGGTCACCCTTTGATCAATGCTCAGAACGGGGTCGTCAACTGTTGCCAATAAATCCTGAGAGACTTTTGCGGCATAGTCAGCGAACTGAGTGCTGCCCCAATTTTGAGCAAGTTTGACGAGTGCTCCACGTTCGGCAGGCGGTAAGCGTTCGACCAATAATTTCAAATTCCCTTCGAGTCGCCCATCCAAAACCGGTGGCTGGTCGCTGGGCCAACCTCGTCCGAGGCCTTCAATCACGGCGTTTAAGAGAGCTGGCTCAGCGTTGCTGAGTTGACTAATCAATTCAGGTAGGGCTGCCGAGTTCCCCGCTCGCGCGTAGTGCTCGGTGACGATTTTGACGGTGTTGATCAGGCCTGCATTGGGTTCTGTAAATTCCGCAACGGATTGCAAAAATTGGGAATCGTTGGATGCAGCAGCAGCGGTAAAAGCGTCGGGTGTCCAGCGATCCTGATACTGAGCCTGTTGCTTCCACATGTTTACCAGGGCTGTTCCAGCACTTGGTGCGGGCGGCAAATCACAGAGGGCGAGTAAGGCGGCCAGACGGACTTGCGCATCGGGATCGTTTAATAAATTCAGGGTCAAAATATTATCGGTGGACTTCCGGATTTTGGGCAACACTTGAATCGCATTTTTGCGTACACCACGTGATGGGTGGCTCAGTGCACCGAGAAGTGCTGCTTCTGCATCGGAATTGTTACCAGCGAATTGGCCAAGACCATGGAGGGTCCATAAGGCATGAATCGCGCCGACATTTAATCCAATTGGATCGACTGATTGACTGTTGACGAGTGAAATCAAGGAATTGACAACATCCGTTTGATTGCGTTCGACTAGCAGACGTTGAGCGTGTTTCCTCAAAAGCATGGTGGGGTTCGTCAGTGCTTTTACTAGTTGTTCTGGCGTTGCGATGGCCAAGTTAACTGGTGGCTGAGTTGGTTTATCGCCATAGACTACACGGTAAATTCGCCCATGTTTTTTGTCTCGGAGATCCGATTTATAGGCATTCCCCTTGCCTGTTTCGAATCCGCGTGGCGTTGGATTATGTTGCACGATGTAGTTGTACCAGTCGATAACCCAAACGTTGCCATCGGGGCCAACTTCGGCCATGATTGGTGCGGTCCACTCGTCGTCACTGGCGAACAGGTTGAAAGGACTTGTCGACGTGAAATCAGTACCGTTTGGTTTAAGGATAAATGTACCAACCAAATGGCCGGTCGGTCCATTAACAAAGGCTGCACGATTCCAGTACTCCTGAGGATACGCCCGAGCTGTATAAATCGAATGTCCTGCTGCAGCGGTGTATCCTCCGTGCCAGTCTACCTGTCGAATGTTTTTAGTGATTGGGGCAAACTGATAAGAGTCGGCAATGGAGCCAAGAACCAACGAAGGTGTCCATCCGCGGACTTTTTCATAGTACCGATTGGGAATCGGCATGTAGACGCTGGGGTTACCGTTAGCGGTCGACCCGAAAATAATCCCCTCCTCACTAATCCCGAGTCCCCAAGTGTTATTGTTGGTGGATCGAACGAATTCTAGTTCCGGTCCAATCGGGTTAAAACGGAAAAATCCTTGTCGAAATCGCTGGCCTTTCTCCGCACTCGATACCGGCTGGGAACTGTTGTAACCTTGCATCGCCCAAATATGATTGTCGAGGCCATATTGGAAATTACTGACACCGCCATGGGTGTCTCCGAGAGTCCAGCCTGTAAAGAGGATCTTACTTTCATCCGCAATATCATCGCCATCGGTGTCTTTGAGAAATTTTGTCACTGTTCCATCTTGAACGATTAGTCCTCCGTTTGAGAAAGTCATCGCTGTGGGAATGCTGAGGCCTTTTGCAAAAACAGTAAACCGGTCCGCTCTTCCGTCACCATCTGTATCTTCGAGGATCCTAATTCGGTCTCGCCCTTTTCCTTTGGGCTTGAGTTCATTCGGGTAGTCCAGTGTTTCTGCGATCCAAAGCCGGCCACGGGCGTCCCAATTCATGCAGATTGGTTTTCCGCCAATGTCTGGCTCAGATGCAAATAATTCGACATGGAATCCTTTTGGGACCACAATATGTTTGAGTGATTCCTCCGGGGCCAGTGGTTTCTGCATTTTTGATTTAGCTTGCCCTTGAGTCCCCCAATTTTCGCCGGGGGTGTAGTTTGGGATTTTGTTTCCAACTGCGAGGTATTGAAATGGAGTTACGTCGGTGCGCGGAGGATTCATCTCTGGTGTAGGAAAAGGTTTTTCCTGGATGTAGTTGGCCACTTTATTGATTTCGTCATTGCAGCTCCAGCGGATGCCCCGTTCGATAAGATTGTGAAAACCAGGGTTCCGCCAAGTGCGATAATCATGGCCCCATGCGGTATAGAAAACTTTGCCTTTACCGTGGGTTCTCACCCAGGTCCAAGGTTCTCGGCCCTCTCGATCAACTCGGTAAGATAGTACTGTTCTGTTTTTATCGTTGTGAAGATGATGAACATAGGTTTCGTCCCAGCTTTCAAAACCACCGAACCCTTCCATTAAAGGGTGGTTCGCCTCTTTGATTTCGGTTCGGAAGGTACCCGTTCCATGTTTTTGAAATTGAGCTCCCATGAGGGCAATTAATTCTGGCGAGTTTCGAAAGCAGAAAGTTGCGCAATGCACGGGGAGGAAACCGCCGCCTTGGGAAACAAAATTAAGGAGCGATGCTTCATGCGGTTTTGAGATGTTGTCGATGTTTGCATATAGCATAACAGCGTCATATTTTGCCAAATTATCGGCCGCTAAATCATTGAGATCTTCAGTGTAGGTCAGTTGGATACCGGCGGCTTGCATTGCTGGCTCAAGCATTTGATATCTGAGGCGCGGTTGGTGATGACCATCGTCTCCTAAAAACAAGACGTTTAATTCGTCTCCGTGTGTCAGTGGAGAAAACGACAGCAGGATCCACAGTAAGAAAGCTGCGACGGTGTAAAATCGGCGAAACATAAGATTACCTGTCGGGTCGAGTTAGCGCATGCGTATACCTGTTTATACTCGTTGGAATGAGCGCCGGAAAGTCTCTGTGAGTGAGCTTTTGTTTTAGTCCCAGAGAGCGGATGTCAGCGGCGAAAAGAGATTGGTTTTCGGCGCATTTATTAATGAACGTTTTTTAACGGTCGGATGCGCGGTGAAAGGTCAGGCGCCAGACCGCAAGCGACGGGGTTTCCCATCGTCGCCTGCTCGTTGATTTAGCGATCCGCCGGAAGTTATTGCGAGCTCATTTGTGCTGGAGTAAATAGCCCGACTTTGATGTCGTCAGCAGTGTAAATCACTTTGCCATCGACGGCGACAGTCCCGTCTGCGATGGCCATGATAAGCTTCCGCTCGATCAGCCTTTTAATATCAATTTGGTAGGTGACTAATTTCGCGTCGGGCATGACTTGTCCGGTAAATTTGACTTGTCCACAGCCAAGGGCGCGGCCTTTGCCGGGATTGCCTTTCCAGCCTAAGAAAAAGCCAACTAGTTGCCAAAGCGCATCGAGCCCGAGACAGCCGGGCATCACGGGATCACCGGGAAAGTGACACTGAAAGAACCAGAGGTCTGGATTAATATCCAGTTCGGCTGTGATCTGCCCTTTGTCGGCAACACCACCGGTCGCGGAGATGTTGTTAATCCTATCGAGCATCAGCATTTGACTGACCGGGAGTTGTGCGTTTCCCGGTCCAAAAAGTGAGCCGTGACCGCAGTCGATTAAATCCTGTTTCTCGTAGCTGTTTTTTTGCTCAAACATTCAATGGCTTGGGGTATTTGGTTTGCGTAATTAAAAAGGCATTAGAAGCACGTCCGAAGCGTGTCTAGCCGTCGGCAATAAGCTAAACCATAGGATAACCAGATTTATGCTGATTGAGTATCCCGAACAGGGATGAATCTTTGCCGGTCTTCCTCCCAGATTGTATAGAGCGACATCAGCGATTCTCGAATTGAGTAATTGTTTTGAATGAAGATCGATTTGAGTCGCTGCTCGTCAATTACATGGTCGGGTGAAATATGGGAAACAATATTAGAAAATATTATGAAGCTGGGGGTGATTTGGTAGATCACAGGGATCCCTTTGAAGGCTCGATGCGTGGTCAGTAGTAGTCCCCCAGCAGACGTTTGGATGAATTTCAAAAATACCTTTCGATGAAGCCATGGCATGTTTTCAATTCCATCGATCACGAATAGCGTAGATCGATTCGAATCCTGTTGGTTTTCTTGCCTGATTCCGCTTGAGACCTTGCCATCTTTGCGAATAGTGATCCGTCTGATAGCTGCAAAATTCGAAACTAAATAAGCTTCGAGAGTCATCGTTAAGGTGGTCTTGCCACATCCGTGAGGGCCAACGATTTGTCCCTGAAAGCCATTTCGTTCAAACTCAGTTAGCAGCGAATCAGGCTGCCTTGAATCTGGAAAGATAAACGACAATTTCCCTGGTTTGGTGAAGCAGGTCGAATACGGATTGCGTTCAATTTGCATAGGGGTGAAATAGCTACCTAAATTTAGAAATAAAACACTCCGCTTTTTTAATCGCTGGTTGCCGTCGGGTTAGGCTCAATTTCCTCCCCAATCTTGGCAAATGATTTTGTTTCTCCAAGACTAAAAAAGCAATCATGAGTGACTTGGTTTGCATCTGGTAAAAACAACCGAACGCGGATGCACCAGCGAATTTTTAAAATATTGCCTTCATAAGTCAAAGGGCTGGCCGGCATCACGGTACTAATTCGCTGAGGTTGTTTGAAAGTATCAGGAGTCAACGCTTGCTTGGGTCGGCGTTCAAAATGGTGCACGCCGATGTCGGTGTCGCCCTTGCCTTCGGTCATCCAAATTACCGAGGTTTCAATTGCATGGATTTCGTGTTCGGGGAGTAGGTTGACAGAGTACTCGCAGCGAAGGAAATCACCCGGTTGAAAATGGTCAACGCCATCTTCGAAACCGACCTCCAAGGTTGGGTCGGTCAGTGAACCTTCGGTTTGGTTTCCAACTGCGCCGGTGGATGTATCGACAGGGTGAAATTTCTCTCGAGTCGAGGCCAATTTTTTGCCTGACCGGTTACTACGATTTTCCATAAGATTCGATTGTTGAGAGATTTAAATGAATGCATCGATCCACTTGGAATCGTAAAGTCGAACTCAGTCTCAAAGGGCTTGGCTGGCTTGAGGCTAATTCCGCGTTGACGGAACAATCGTTGGGAAAACACATTGGTTACCTCGGTACGAATGTCGGTTCCCTGATTGAATGTAGCCTCTTCTTGGCAAATTAGATCCACGTCCAATAGTTTTAATCTTACCCGACCCGCTTGAGATAGGAAAATCTGATAGGAATTTCCAGGGGTGAGAGGGTAGTTTGATATTTCTAACGAAGTGGAACCAATCCCGGTAAGTTTCAAGAGCTGCCTGAAAAATTGATAGATGGACCACATTGCAGCGAGTCCGATTGGCAGTAACCAACCAGCGGCCAACCAGGGACGATTGGAGAGGTTGTCGAACGGGTTGTCTGCCATTTTTAATTGCAAGTTCTGGAACCAGTCATTGGTCATAAAGCCGAACGAGTCGGCGACAATAATGGACAACACCGTTCCAATCGCAACGAGAATGACGCTGAATATTCCCATGGTTACAAGGCCCCAAATATTACGGGGCGACGGGATCAGTCGAAAGGGAAGGTTTTTTCCAACCTTTGGAGGAAATTGATCGCGGGCCACGGTGGGCAGATCTTGCCGTTGGCGTCTCAGTTCATTCAATAACTCTATTTCACTCTTGCGGGTCGCAATCGCCCCGCGACGTTCAGCCGATACACCAACATGCCAAAGCAGTCGGCTAATCCACAACCCACCAATGAAAATTAATGCGACTGAGAGAAGGAGTTGGAATGCTACCAAAGATGAGATGTTGTTCTGAGCGTCAGGTACCCAGTTCAATGCCGTCAAGGTGAGCACGACACAGAGTGTGATTACACCCGCGAGCATCAGGACCCCTGCGAGGGATGCCTCGGCAACGCCAGCCCACCAACGCCGATTAGAACCACTGAATGGCCGGCCGCCGAAAAATTGCATGTACCAACGACGCACTGAATTCTCCCGGAGGTTGGGTTGAGCCAGACGTGGTCAACAGTTGATTTGTATATTTCGATTCGTGGCTAAGTAATTCAAAACCCTAAGAAATGGAGAGAAGAAGCCCTGCCGCTCCTTTATTCTATAAGCGTAAACGTGGAAGCGAAACCAACCCACTCTAAAACCCCGCAATTTATTGATTTGTGCTCACTCATTACCGGGCTGTGGATAAGTTTCGTCCTCAATCTATCCATGGTTGGTCTGAATATTGTTTGGCGAGGTGAGGAGTTTTTGTTTTAGGTGCAGCGAGAACTGGTGTCTGTTAAGGAAGGCTCGGGAGGGGGCTGCCAAATCCGCAGGGAACAGCAGAAAGGCGGTCGCTACTAAACGGTCGTGATTTTGTTATTTTAAAGGAAACCTATGCTGGTTCAGTCAATCTGCCTGAGTTCGGCCGCAGCCCGGGGTAATTCGGTTAAATACCTTGCACCGGTACGGCTAAGCTCTCGAGGGCGAACGGCTAACTAAACGGAAATTCCCACCAACCCAAATCTACAAAGAGTGTCTGATGATTAAGATTCGATGTGCGAACTTAAAAAAGAGAGTTAATAATCTACGGCTATCTGATTTGCAGTTATTTTACCACGATTCGATGAGACCCACTTTGAACGAGGGTCACGCTCTGATTGGTACCAAGAAGCCGTTAGCATGGCTGTTAGTGTTCGCGGCGTTATGGTTTGGCTTTTCTGGACTTAGCGGAAGTGTGAGCGCCGACGATTGGTCTCAGATCAATGGTCCAACTCGAAACGGCGTCGTGTCTGATACCTTACTCTTTCGTGATTGGAATTCGAAGGAGTTGCAAACCGCATGGAGTCGGGAGATTGGTCAGGGGAATTCCGGACCAGTGGTGGTTGGCGATAAATTATACATTTTTCATCGACCAGGTAAGAATTATTTACTTGAGGCACTTAATCGAAACACGGGTGCGCTCTTGTGGCAAAGAGAACTTCCGGCGGGTTACACCGGCGGTGTCGATGGAGATCTGGGACCTAAAAGTGTGCCCATCGTTTATCGAGGTAAAATTTTTCTTCTGGGTGCGGAAGGGAATCTTTTTTGTCTCGACGCAGAGAACGGTGAAATGAAATGGAAAAAGGAATTATTGAAGGACTACGGCGCCCAGCCAGGATATTTTGGAGTTGGGTCTTCTCCAATCGTCGTCGACGGATCACTCGTCATTAATGTGGGTGGTCGAGATGCGTCAGTGGTTGCGTTAGACGTCAACACGGGAACAGAGGTTTGGCGGACTTTTGATGATGATGCAAGTTACTCTTCACCTATTGAGATTGAGATTGACGGCGTGCGTCTCGTGGTGGTTGTCACCCGATTAAATTTAGTGGGTATCGAACCTCTGACTGGAAAGGTGCTGTTTAAGACACCATTTGGCAAACGTGGTCCGACTGTCAACGGAGCCATTCCGGTGCTAGTAAAAAATGAGCGAGGTTCATTTATTTTTATAAGCGCGGCCTATGGCGTTGGGGCACGATGGTATCGGGTTTCTCCAGACGCGATCGAAACAGTCTGGAAAAACGACAATTCGTTTTCCAGTCAATATTCGACTCCGGTAGAGTTTGAAGGATCGCTATTTGGGACAGCGGGACGAGAAGATTACGGAAATGGGTCGTTTCGTTGCTTCGATCCTGCAGACGGCAAAGTCAACTGGGAACAGGCTAAATTTCCAGTGGGACATACTTTTTTGGTTGGAAGTGAGTTGTTAGTGCTGGACTGCAAGGGTGGGATACACGTTTTAAACGCGAATAGGGAGAAGTTCGAACGCATTTACACCGGTCGCTTGTTTGAGGGGGACGCGCGTTCGATGCCCGCGATTTCAAACGGTTTGCTTTATGCGAGATCCAATGCAATAGCCGGTAAAGGCGAATTAAAATGCGTGGTAATTGGAAAATCCCGCTAGAACAATCCTCCAATCTTCTGCTTTGAGAATCATAAGCAAGGATAAGGGTGAATTCTGGCAATCTCTGTGGCAATCTCTGTAAAGCAAATTTTGAAGAGGCGATTGGCTAAACTGGTTCTGCAAACAACGGTATTGCAGAGGCCGTTCCGATTGTAGGGATTGTGATGCGAGATTTCGCAAAGGCTGAGTTCATATTTCCCACCCCCTCAAATGTTTGTGACGTAGGTTTAATTGAGGATTACGCGCTCCGGCTGAAAATCTTCAAATTACTACAACCATAACGACTGGAAATGTTCAGCTGAATATAGATAAAAAGGCCTAGAAATACCGTCCCTGTCCCCTGTTTAGCGTCTATATTTCTGCACTGAGAATTGTCTTCCCCACCTAGGGACGCGAAACAGTCAAACCGATACAACGTTGGAAAATAGCAATGTTCCCTCAAGAAATGTCCTCGATAATCTTTGTTGGCGTATGGTCTTTGACCAGCGTTGGCGTTGGATTAATCAGTGGCTTCTTGATTGGACGGCTTTACACGTTGGGTAGTGAGCCCCGGAAAATCAAAAAAGACCGGGAAACGACGATGAGTGCCTTGCTGGAGGTGATGAATAGTACTCACCAGCTCAACGAGGATGTCGATATTCACAATGTCGCCCTCGAATCGGCGAAAAAAGAATTAGAAACCATTGAATCGGATACGCAGTACGATTCGTTGCAGACCACGCTTGTTGATAACATCACACGCGTTGTCCAATCCAACCGTCGTTTAGAAAACGATTTAATCGTTTCACGATTTAAGCTTGAAAACCAAGCTCAGGAAATCGATCGAACTCGTCGAGAAGCGAGGACGGACGCCCTTTGTTCCGTTGGTAACCGTAAAGCCGTGGATGAAAATCTACAATTCCGAATTTCACGGTACGATAATAAAGGGATGTCCTTTGGTTTGATGTTGATTGATATTGATCACTTCAAACGAATCAATGATACGTTTGGCCACAAAGCGGGCGATGAGGTGTTGACCAGTATTGCCTTGGCATTGCAAGAGTGTATTCGTCCTAAGGATTTTGTCGGCCGTTTAGGCGGTGACGAATTTGTCTTAATTCTCGAAGAGTTGACCGAGGATACAGCGGAGTCGGTGGGACGAAGAATACGTGCTGCCATTGAGTTGTACGATTTTAGTATCAATTCACTTGGCCAATCTACTGTGGTCACGATGAGCATGGGACTTTCCGTGGTCGCTGCGGGCGACACCGTGGCCAGTCTCTATGAGCGTGCCGATAGGGCCCTCTACAAGTCCAAGCAGTTAGGCCGTAATCGATTAAGCACGATTACTGAAAGAACTCTGAAATCGACTGCGGAGGCGTCTAATTTAAGTAATGTCGCAGGCGCTATTTCTTATGAAGCCTTTAAGGCATCTTTTGCGGATACCAACCTTGAAACTTAAATCATGGGCTAAACTTCGGTGTGCCTGTGAGTGAGTGTTGTTTGGTTCTTCTTTATCCCAAGATCTCCACGCAGGACAGCCGAGTTAACGAATTAGCTTGATTTGAAATTTCCCAAAATGTTGATGATTGAATTCAGTCCGAAGGTAACCAGTTTTGATTGATATCAGGAATTTTTCAAAGGCTTATGGCACGGCACTTGCGGTAGATGATCTAACATTTTCAGTTCAGTCTGGCGAGATACTCGGATTGATCGGACGGAATGGCGCTGGAAAGACGACTACGATGCGCGCCCTAAGCGGAATCATACCAAGTGGGGCTGGCGAATTCATTGTTGATGGCTTTTCACTTTCGGATGCTCCGCTTGAATTAAAGCGGAGGACGGCTTACGTGGCTGATGATCCACGATTATTCAGTGACCTCAGTGTTGAGCAACATCTTAAATTTCAGTCGAGTGTTTACGGGATCAAAAACCCAACCGATGAGGTGTGTAAACTACTTGAAATATTTGAATTGGAACCCAAGAGACATTGTGCTGCGTCAACTTTGTCGCGTGGGATGCGTCAGAAGTTGGCGATTTGTTGTGCTTATCTTCAGGCACCAACGGCACTCTTATTGGATGAGCCGATGACTGGCCTGGATCCTCATGGGATACGTGTTCTAAAAAATACAATTGTCGATCGAGCGGCTCAGGGCTGTTCTGTGATCATCAGCTCACATCTGTTGGCGATGGTGGAGGATATCTGTAGTCACATTCTCATTCTCGATCGTGGAAAACGCTGTTTCTGGGGGAGCAATGTTGAGTTTAAGGAGAGGTATTCTCAATCAGAAACTACAGAGCCAAATTCGCTCGAAAGTGCTTTCTTTTCGTCGCTCACTGAGCTTGGAAATGAAGTTGCCTCTGCTATCAGCGATGACACTGGTTCGCTTCGCGGGCCTTCAGTAGATATCGATTCCACCATTGACCAATAAATAAGATACGGCGAGTTGAGTTATGGATCGAGTCTTTCCAAAAGCGTTGAACCATTTGTTATGGATGAGGTTCAAGGAAAAACTGAAACGATGGATTGGTGGGTTTCAGTCCCCACGGCGCCGATTAATTGCCTTGATTGGAACGGTGCTCGGTCTAGTTTGGGTTTCTCAAGCAATTGTTGGGATTCTGTTTCGCAAGCCTGCTGAGCATCAGTCAATGATCCAATGGACCGCCATAGGTTTAACGTTGTATGTGGTTTGGCAGGTATTAAAAACGGTAACGCGGAAACCGTTTGAACCTCATGAGTGGAGTCCCGCTGAAAAAGAGTTTCTCCTTACTTCGCCGATTCCTCGGCACCAGTTAATCACTTACCGACTGACTGGGATTGCAATTGCAACTTTCATTAAAGCCTTGTTTGTATCGATCATCCTGATTCCAGATCTTCCAATTTGGCCTGTCGGGTTCGTGAGCCTTTTTCTCGGTTTGCTATTTATAGAAGTTTTTCGAGTCTGTTTCGAGCTGGTCTTTTTTGGGCTTCGGCCAAAACTTCGTCACCTGTGTCGCGGCTCGGTTTTTATTCTACTTCTTTGCCCAATTGCAGTCATCTGGTACCGGACGTTAATGGTGATGAACGAGCCGTCGACTCAGGATTTGCCGATGTCAATCTTGTTGTTTAAATCCGTTCTTGTGGAGATGAATACGCTTGCAAATTCAGCGATCGGCATCGGTCTGTTAAGTTTGATGGCGACTTTCAGCGAAGCAATATTTACGCAAGCGTTTACCATAGCTGGTTTCTTAAATTTCTTGAAAATCTTATTGGTTTCGGGCGCGAGTTTGGCTTTTGTTTATCGACTTGATCAATGGTCATTGTCGCGCGCAAAAATTGAAGAAAGATTGGCAGTGGGTAAGGGTATATCAGAAATGGATTCCACTAGGTTTCATGCCGCTACGAAACGAGCCAGAATTCGAGTGCCATTTCGAATGAAAGGAGTGGGAGCCGTCGCTTGGCGACAATTGGTGAGCGCTTATCACTTTCGAATGACGCTGTTGATCAGTTTGGGTATACCGGCAATTTTATGTTGGTGTCCTCTGTTTTTAGACTCGAATCCGGAGGCGACTCTCATTAGCGTAGTTGGCGGATTGTTGTTTTATTCGTTTCTCTTGCTTCCATCGGCCTTAGTGTTAGATTTCCGTAGGGATTTAGATCGGTTTGAGGTTCTGAAATCTCTTCCCGTGGCGACGATATGGATTGCGATTGGGCAGTTGGCTGCCCCGGTGATTCTGGCGACGGGATTCCAGGCGGGAGTGTTGTTGGTGGCCACAATTTTTAGTTCAATCATCTGGTCGCAGGCAATTTTAGCGGGTCTGATTCTGGTCGGGTTTAATCTGCTGATATTTACCGGAGAGAACCTAATCTTTCTCTTATCGCCTTACCGTAGGAATCAGGAGGGGTTGGATGTCTTTATTCGTACCGTTCTGACCTTTACGGGGAAGGGGATCGTCTTCGCGATTGCGGTGAGCGTCTTGTTGTTTTGGGCGACACTCTCTGTGTTTATTGTTGGCTTTTTTGAATTGTCGGCAGGCTGGGCCGTTTCGTTATTTTGTCTCGGACTCTGGTTGCTGATTGGTATAGTCGAGGCATTGCTTTTATTGGGGTTGGTGCGACTGTTCGATCGATTTGATCCAAGTGAAGATTGTCCCGCATTGAACTGAGATTGAGTGTTGTCCCGCATGTCTTGACTTTGGAGTTAGCAGGCAATCGTAATCAACACGAGCAGTGCAGGTCAGTGGTGAGATGCCTCGTGGGTCGCTAATTCGCAGGCTGACAGCGTTGGTCAATCTTGATTGGAACCATTTTGCAGATTTGCCGAGGAACGACGCACTTAACTTGGTAGGGCACGTCGACCCAATACTTCTCAATCCGATCCCGGGGAACTTGTTTAGACTGTCGAATCCACGTGACCTTCTTTCTAGTTTCTGGTTCGGTTATCCAATAGTATTCGGTCCTCGACTGGGGGACATCGCGATATTTAGTTTTATAGACTGATCGAGTTCTGACCTCGGGTGCCATGACCATAGAAGTTTGGATGACTTTGTCGGTGACTGTTTTTGTTTCCGTACGAAATGTCGTCCTTGTTTTGATTTTTGGCACCATCTCGACGATTTTTTTCATCGTAAATACAGGTATCTTGCGTTCAACGCTCCTGTATTCAGTTCGGGTTCTGAGTTCAGGTATCAGCTCTGTGAATTTTTCCTGTCGGAGTTTTGGGACGTCGACGTATTTCGTTTGTTGAATTTCTTGATAAACCATCCGAGGGAGTTCAACTGTGAAAGTTTCTTCCGTGACATTCGGAATGCGAACGGTGTATTTCTCTTCCACCAATCGTGTTTTTTCCACCGGAACCGTAATTACGACTGATTCTGTAATGGTGTATGGTTCTTTGACGGAATAGGTTTCGGTGGTTTGGCGTTGGCGGGCAACGGGATTTCGATACTCCTGCTTTATCTCTTTTTGATTTTGAATGGTCTCGTATTTGATAAATGGAATCGTCTTCTCACGTATTTCGGTTTTTACACTGCTTCGATTGATCTTTCGAGTCTTGGCTACCCAGCGATATTTCGTGACGGTGAATGACTGTGAACGCGTCGATGGAATGAAGTCGAGGACATCGAGTTTTGCCGTTCGGCTTTCCCGTCGAAAGCGAGTGACTGGAACCATTTTGGTGCGTGTCTCTTTGCGCTGGACGATGGTGCCGTACTGGTAAGGGATTTTTCGTTGAACGGTGACGTAGTCGGTGTAAGGTACTTGATGCGTTGTCGTTTGTGGACACCAAACCTTTCGGTAGCAGAGGGTTGTGTTTGATTGAACATTTGTCAGATTGCCTAAAGGATTACTCAACAGAGCGTTCGTGTTTTGGATGGCAACGGTCTTCCAGCACCCGGTATCCCGGGTCACGCACCGGTATTTCGTCACTGGCACCTGCTGGTCAATAATGCGATAGGCAGTATTGATAATTTGAACGGGAATGTCGACCGTATATGATTTGGCGATGTGTTGAGTATGAGGGAGATTGACGACGTACGATTTCGTGACTTGGCGAGGTTGTTGAATTTGAGTCGTGAAAGTTTTGGTAACCGTTTCCTGATACGGTTCATTCACATAATAGGTTTCGTCGGCTGTCTCGCTAAAGGGAACCGAGACCTTGTATTGGTGAGTCTTGTCGTCAGTGACGGCCTGTTGAGTCGGTTCCTTGAATGGAAAAACCTTCGTTAGCGTTTCATAGTCGTAATATTGCTCGGTGGCAGGCCGAGTTTTTTCCACCATGCGATACCGAGTCACCTCACGGGGGACAGTGCGTTTCTCGTACTGGACATATTTTTGTGCTACCTGTCGTGTTCGCACTTCAGTGGTGTAATCAACTTTCGGCCGCTTGAGTTCCTGTTTGAGCATGCGAATGACTGGCTTGCGAACGACTTCCTCTACGGCAGTCTTTTCGTAATCGGTCACGATTCGCACGCGTTCTATTGGGACTTGGACGGTGTATCGAACCTGGTAGGGTTCATTTTCGCTGACAGTTTTGTAAGTCGTTTCTTGAACCTCACGCTGGACTGGCTGATTAACGGTGTACGCAGTTTCCACGGGGACTTGGTAACTCTCCTCGCGATCCACCGTAACCACTCGTTGCTGTGGCTTGGGCACCATGACCGTAAAATTCTCTTGAACCGCCGTTTGATATTCTTCTCGACGGTTCACCGTTACGGTGCGGCTTTTTTGTTTTGGAATTTGAACCGTGAATGTTTGAACTTGGGGAATATTCTCGTAAACAGTTTCGTAAACGCGAACAGTTCTTTGGCGGGGTTCTCGGCAGTAACGGGTTTCCAAAATCGTGTCGTATTCGGTGAACCATTGCGGAACGAATACTGTTTGTGCGCTGCCGGTTAAGTCCGGCCCATCCGTTGTTTCGTCAGTTTTGACGAATGACAAAGATTGGGCGGGAATGGGGTCGGCGCCGAGAATGGGTGGGTTGGAGCGAGCCCCGCCCTGATTGGAAAATAACGCGGAGCTGCCTAGGATGATAAGCGAGGTGAAGGCCACCGGGAATGCCAACGACAGGATTGATTTTGGGTAATAAATCATTCTTCGAAACACGGCTTAACAAGGCCGTCAGCAGACTCTGCAGGGAGGAGGATAAGGGCAAAAGAGCCAGTTTTTCTAGGCTAGTTGGAGAGGCTGTGTTTCTCAACCATTTTGCGCTTATTATCTTGCAAATTAGCTTTGATCGAGGTTTTTCGTTTCCAAAGCATCCAGCATTTGCTTGCCGTTGTCTGTGTTGGCGAAAAACAGAAAATCTCGAGAATCGTGGGTCGGAGCCTCAATTTGGATTTCGAGGTCAACGTCGGGTAGTAGGGTTTTGATCAAATCGACCCATTCGACGATGAGGGAAACACCATTCTCAAGCATTTCATCCAGTCCCAATTCATCCACCTCTTCGGGGGTCCGAATTCTATAGGCGTCTAGATGGAGAAAAGGGATTCGACCCTCGTGTGGAACACAAATTGTAAACGTCGGACTCACAATTTGGCCATGCACAATTCCGAGGCTTTCACCAATTCCCTGGGTAAGCCGAGTTTTTCCTGCACCGAGGGTTCCATTCAAACCGATCAAGGATCCGGCCGTCATTGAATTGCCAATGGCCTTACCGATTTCTACGGTTTTTGATTCCGAATCGGAATGCACAACTAAAGAGGGTGTCGGTGAATTCATTGTGTTATTAGTGGACATATCCGCGGGGAATCAAAGTATTAAAAGTACCATGGCTGTCTAAAATCCGAAGTCCACGTTGCTGTGGAGTAACCTCGCCAATATCTGTCAATTGACATGGTACTTTTGGGTCATTCTTGACTTGCTTAAAAACTTCCGGAGCCATAGTCAGTATGAGTTCAAAATCTTCGCCGTCGAAGAGAGCTCCGTCAAGCTGAGTTTGTGGGTCCGCCGTCTTGAGCGCTTCCGAGATAGGAATTTTATCTGCGATTAGATCGACTCCCACCTTACTCGCCTGGGCAAGTAATTGCAGGTCTAGAGAGAGTGAATCGCTCGCGTCGGTGGCGGCGTGTATTTCGTACCGTCCAGCGAGGTAGTTTGATAATTTAATACGGGGCTCAAACGAGAGGTGTCGCCCACCAAGACTTCCTCCAAAGCTACCTGAGACAATTACTCGGTCGGCTACCTCCGCACCGTCGATTCGCCACCCTGAAATGGCTGGCGAACGCAGGCCCATTAAGGTGGCTCCGATTACCAGTTTCCCATCCCATTTATTGGTATCGCCACCAATGATTGACACACCGTAACTCGAAGCCATTTCAATTATTCCAGAATACAATCGCTGAGTGTCTGCCAAAGAGAAAAGACGAGGAAGCAGCAGGGTCACGACTGCATGGGTGGGGCAAGCTCCCATTGCGGCAATATCACTGAGATTTACTGCGAGTGCTTTGCGACCAATCAAATCCAGCGAATGGACTGATGTATCGAAATGAGTCCCTTCAGCGATGGTGTCAGTTGTCACGACGGTGTGATTATTGGTCTCGCGAAGAACAGCGCAGTCGTCGCCGATTCCGATGAGCACATTCTCATCCGCTTGCCTCAGGGAAGGATGGTCGCGCAGCCAGTTGTGGAAGTCGTGTTCCATAGCAAAATTCTAAATCGAAAGAGGGAAGCGATTGGCGCGTGATCCATCCGAGGGCTATTGAGCCATCCCTTCGATAGGGCGCCCAAGGACAGCGGTTGCGCATCGTAATTTGAATCGCGGGGAAATTCCAGCATGCTTCCGAGAACCATTGAAGCAATCGTTGAAATTTTACGATTCGGAGATGTCTAAAATAGGAAACCGCCAGCCGTTCGGGCTGGCTGGCGGTTTCCTGGTGATAAACCGTAGGGGGAGGTCAACTCGTCTGGGCGAGTGTCAGCAGCAGCCCTCCTCTAATGCGTTGGCAAGTTTGCCACTCGCATCTGACCCCAAAACGGTTCTTTATCTCGGATGATGTAAAACATAAAGTCTTTTTGCTCAATGACATCAGGTCTTTGGAGAACGAACGCTAAATTCTCAAGGGATTCAGTTTTCCAACCATGCATTGCGACCAAGATGTCGCCGGGCATGATTCCTTCTGCTTCAGCGGGACTGTCTGATCGGACGGATTTGACCTTGAGGCCGCGTTTGTAATTTGGATGCTGGTCTGCCATCTGAGACGCTGGGATCGGTTCGAGTTTCAAACCTAAAGGAAGCCAGGCGATCGAATTGGGAGCAGATGACTTATTTGATTTCTCTAGGCTGACGATAAAGTTTTTGAGGGTTCCGTCTTGAATTGCTGTTACTTTGACAGACTTATCTTCTGCGGCAAAAAGTAAGGCCGTTTGAAAGTCCAACTCGAGTGTGACGTCTTCTCCATTGACCTTGGTTATCTTGTCACCACTCCGCAGTCCGGATTTTTCCGCTGGACTTTGGGGAATAATTGCGTTGACGATTAGGCTCGGAGAGCTATCTGAGTAAACCGTTTGGGTTGAGATTCCATGATAGAGATCGTTGGGGATGATTTGGCTCATCAGTTCAGCCGCAATATCAACCGCATCATTGACGGGAATGGCGAATGCGATTCCTTGTGCTCCAATTCTGACCGCTACATTGATGCCAATCATTTCTCCGTTGATATTTAACAACGGTCCACCCGAATTACCTGGATTGATGGCTGCGTCGGTTTGGATCAGGTTGCGGTAAATTTGGTCGTCATTTACTTGAACAGTTCTTCGGAGTGAACTGATGATTCCAAGTGTAACTGTGTGTTCGTAACCATATGCGTTGCCGACGGCAATGACCTGCTCAGCCAGCATCAAGTCGGAAGAGCTCCCGATTGTGATTGGGGGCAGTGGATTTTTTGTTTTGATCTTAAGAATGGCAAGATCAGTTTCAGGGTCGTGAGCCAATAAAGTAGCGGTCGTCTTCTCTCGCTGAGAGGTGGTGACTTCGATTGTCTTGACGCCTTCGACGACGTGATAGTTTGTGAGAACGTATCCGCGTGAGTCGATGACGACACCAGTTCCCATCCCATTTACCTGTTTAGTATCCTGAGAGGATGCGTTCTTTGGGTCGGCGGGGACGGTTTTTCGCCCTCTGAGATTGACAACGGAATTTTTGCAGTTTTGGACGGCGCTGACCAAGGGCGAGAATCGGTTCGATTTCGCGTCGGCACGCTCGTCTGCTGATGAGACGCTTGGACAGTTGATTGAAAATACAATCAGGCTGACTAGCATCAACAGATGCGTATAGTTGGGTCGAAATTGCATAAAGCTCGGTGCTTCCTGATGGGCCTTCAGCGCGTCGATTGACCATGCGGGATAGGTCGCTCGTCGCGGCATCTCTTACAATGCTTTAAATCGGACCGATGAGTGCATCCCGTTAAGACGGCAAAGCTTGCCGGTAAAGCTTACCAAGCTTGTCATCATTGTCAGATTTGAAGGATTTATTGGCCAATTTCTCTGCTGAAATTTTGCGACTGTTTCAACAATTGCTAAAGTCACCCAGTTTTTGACTTGGGGAACAGCTTATACGGAGCGGAGCCGCATTGCGGTAATAAGGAACCTTAGTGCGGGGTGGGGCGGGATTGGACGTCGCCGTGATCGAGGGCGAGTTGGGTGACGCTGTCGATGTGACCGGTGCCGTTTGGAGTCATTTGTCAAGTTGCAGCCAGGTCGGAAGCCGGACGACTTTACCGTCTGGGTTAATCGCGGCGACTACGGACTCACCGTCGGCGACGAGTTGACCATCGAGTGTAATTTCATAGCGGTGGTGAATTCTAACCCCTTTCGCCCGAGTAACGGACGTTTTTACGATCAATACGTCGTCATCTTTAGCACCGACATGGTAGTTGCACTGGATTTTTTTTACGACCAACATGATTCCCTCGGCTTCGAGTTCCCGGTAAGAGAGGCCGGATGATCGGAGCATCTCCACTCTGGCTACTTCGAAGTAATTGAGATAGTTACTGTGATGGACGCGTCCCTGTCCGTCTGTTTCTTGATAACGGACGCGGATGGTGATTTCATGTTCGCGGGGAACGACAGGGGATGAGTTGACCGAGGTCATGGAGTGCCTTAAAGTTAGGGTCGTTGATTTACCGTCCAGTTTGAATGTTGAGATTCGGTTTTTTAGACGAATCTATCCGTTTGCGTCGTTGGTTTTTTATCAAGGATTCGATTGGGATTCCCGCGACACACCTCCGTTATTGTTATGAAAAACAAATCATCAAATCAACAGGTTCGGATATAGTAAGGGATCTGATGATGCAAGAGGTTACCATTAAAGTTGCTTTATTGATGAGAACAAGATGAGCCAAGGTGAAGATTTTGGAGCGGGCGTTGATTATCAGACTTTACGAGGTCGAGATTATCCAACGATCTGTCAGTATACCGTGTTCCTCGAGAATCGTGTCGGCGTTCTGTTAGGGCTGATTCGTCGGTTTCGTGGTACACCCGTTAAGATTATGGCTCTGAACATCATCGATTCAACGGAATGTTGTATCGTTCGATTCATCCTCAGCCACCCGGAGCAAGGGCGAGAAATTTTAGAGCGTGCCGGAATGGCAATGATCGAGAGTGAATTGATCGCATTGGAATTAGGGAATTGTGATCAGCCGTTACTTGAGGTTTGCGCCGCTCTATTGCGAGCCGAAGTCAATCTCGTGCAAACTTATCCGTTGATGGTCATGAATAACGAGCGTTCGTTTGTTGCGATTATGGTCGATAACATTGACATTGCTCAACAGACCCTTCGCCAAGAGGGGTTTCATATGATCACGGAAAATGAGTTGATGGACTTAAGTTGATTGGAATTAGTTCGTTAGGACATTTGGCTGATTACATTGCCGTGGATAAGTGTCCTTCGCCGTAATTCTTTTGCACCGTTGGACTGTATAGAAGACTGTTTGAAAGACTGTATTAAAGCCGCGTCTTATTTGAAAGATTCAGAATACGCTCATGCCGATTCGCGTCACATGCACCAAATGTCACACTCGTTTTAACGTCAGTGAAAAGTTCGCTGGTAAAGAAGGACCTTGTCCAAAGTGTAAAACGAAAATCCGAGTTCCGGATAAGTCTGAAGAAATTGTAATCGAGGCTCCCAAGGGCGATGGCCCCGTTGATTCTACGGGAAGGGCTGTTCTTGATCCGGTTAAACGCAAAGAAACCAATCTGTCCACGGTGCAGTGGACGTTAATCATCGGGTCGATCGTTGGTTTTTTGGCGGTTGCCCTAATTCTGAGATTTTCGATTGAGGATGTAAGCCAATTCCCACTTTGGTTGATGGTGGTTTCTGCAGTGGTCATCGGTCCGCCGCTTATTTTTGTAGCCTATACGTTTTTGAGAAATCAGGAACTTGATCCGTATCGTGGTAAGCAACTGCGTTCTCGAGTTGCGATCTGTGCGTTGATATATCCGATCACCTGGCTGGCCATGCCACTTGCTTGTTTCGCTTTCAACGATAGTTATGAGACAGGGTCTTACATTACTGCAGCCATCGCGATGATTGGTATCGGTGGGTTCACAAGCATGTTCTGTTTTGAATTCGACTTTTTGATGGGAGCGGTTCATTACGGGCTGTATCTTGGCGTTTGCTTATTTGGTCGCTTTCTATCTGGAGTCGGCCTGTTACCAGTCACCCCCCCAAAAGTTCCTAACCCCAGTGATTTGGGCGCAGCAGTGAATTGGGAACCGGGTGTCGAACTATTGAGCAGTTTGTACACCATACTTATTTGAATTCGTACATAGGTCGCGGTGTCAGCGATCACATCTTGGGCAAACCTGACTGGTGATCGCATGGGCTCGGTTCTTGACATTCCAGAAATTCGTGGCCTCGACGGTCGATCTGATTTAATTAGGATCCCGAGTCAAATCGATGTACCCGTAACCGAGCGGGTAAAAAGTCTGATTGATGCTCCCGAATTCCAGCGGTTAAAAAAGATCAGCCAGTTGGGGATGGTTTCGTTCGTCTATCCAGCGGCGACTCATAGTCGTTTTGAGCATTCTCTGGGCGTCTATCGCAACTCGCTTTTATTTTTACGGCAGTTTGCCGAGCAGCCCGAATTTAATGCACTGGTGACGGTAAGAGACGCCGAGATTTTGATTCTTGCTTCCCTGCTACACGATATTGGGCATTGGCCATATTGTCATCCCATTGAGGATATTGAGTTGGAGGGTATTCCGTCTCACGAAAGTTTTGCCACCCGTTACTTAGAACGCGATTCGATTTCCGAACGTATTCGCGACCAATGGGAGATCGAGCCGTCAGAAGTTCTCGCCGTTATTAATCGAAAAAAAGAAACCCCCGCGCAGGCCATCTTAAGTTCGATTCTTTCTGGGCCGATTGATATCGACAAAATGGATTACCTCTACCGCGATAGTCTGCATGCAGGTGTTCCGTATGGTCAGAATTTCGATTCGTTACGCTTGATTCGAAGCCTCTGCCTCAATGAGAAATCTGATTCCTTAGCGATTACGGATAAAGGCAGAACCGCCGCAGAGTTGATGGTGTTTGCTCGTTACGTCATGTTTAGTGAGGTCTATTGGCATCACACGGTTCGGAGTGCGACCACCATGTTCCAGCGGGCTTTTTATCGCTGGCATCAAATGAAAAGGTCGCAGGTCGATTTTGTGAAACAGGTGTCTGGGCTTTTTGAATCTGGTGAGACAGAAATGATTCGACAGATGCGATTAGATTTGGAAGGTGAATCGGCCGCTGAAATGCTGGACCAACTGTTTGGAGTTAATCGACGGCTTCACAAACGTGCGGCTAACTTTAGCTTTAATGAAAACGCAGCTACGTTTGAAAAAGTTGCTTACCACCCGTACTCGTGGCTCGTCGCTACTAGTGAGCGACTTACGGAGCTTATTGCTGAACAGGTTGGCGTACAGATCGATAAAGATGCAGTTCTGATTGATGCGCCACCAGTCGGTTTGGAGGTTCAATTCAATGTGGATGTGTATTCCCCCAAAACGAACGCCTATCGTCCTTTGGGGGAGGTTTCACCGGTGGTGAACACGCTCGCCAAGCGACAATTCGACGATTTTGTCAAACAAGTTCGCGTTTTTGTTGAACCCGGTTTGCTTCCCTTAGTGGAAAAAATTGATCTCGAGCTTCTGCTTGTCGCTGCGGCTGAGAACTAGTTCAGTCGGTTTGCGGCCAACGAAGGATTTGCTCCGCGAAATTCTCATCGCGAAAGTTCACGAATTTAATGCGATTAACGGAGGTCAGTTGATCACTGGCTGTAGACGTAACTGCGGTTTTGAAATGGCGATCAACAAACTCTATGTCCATGAGTTGAGTTAGTTTTGTCTCAATCGGCGGAAGCGTCGACTTCAGAAGAATCAACTCGTGAGCGTCGAGAAACCGCGCAAGGACAGCCGCGATTGAATCGCTAGTTACGTCCCAGGATTCAGGAAGACAGGTGATTGTCTTACGGAGCCATTGTTCAGTTTTAAAGAAATTGAGGGTTGTTGACGACACGAATGGAAGTGAATTAAGCGATTCGATAAAACGCCAATCTTGTGAGGTTTGGCTCAATGAGATTGCGTGCCGATCCATGCGGCGGATACATTCCCAGTGGGTTGCCGAACTGTCAACAGACCTGGAATTCTCCTTTATTCTCTGAACTGGTCTCCCCCCGCCTACAACACAGAGATTAATCATCTGCGATTGCCGGGGTAGCCAATCGCGAAGACGAGCGGTGAGATCTGGTAGTTCCAAAAGACTACCGCCCAGCTTGATGACGCGAATTGGATTGAGGGGCAACGGTTTCAAGTTAGCTAATCCTCCGATCCAGTTGTGCTCGGAAATGAGCGACCGCAAGTGCCGGGACTGATTGATTTAGCGCAAGATTGGCTGAGTAGGCAACGATGGACGGAGGCGCGACTACGGACTTGGAGATCGCCTCGTGAATGATTTCTTCGGCGATAAAAGTTCCACGACCAAGCGTTTTAAATACGAATGGAACGGCTCGGTGATTGCTCACCACTTTTTTTAACTGCTGGGCGATTAATGAGACAAACGCCTCTTTGGCCTGGTGTGAAATTGAGTAAATCTCGTCAGTATCTAGTTCACTAGAATCGGCACAAACTAATCGAGTTATTCGGTTTCCACTGTCGAGGCGGGATGCGGGACGACCGTCGGCGGTTGCGTTTGAATCTAGTTCCTCCGCAGTTTCCTTGCGCCAGCGAAAAATGTCGGCCATGGTGGCGAAGTTTTCACGGGCAATGGTGACAACCGAGTCGCGCAGATTTAATTCGGATAAAATGCCAAACACGGGGGTTCGACCAACACCGGCATAGACAAGTTGACCGTTGGCTAGGCGATTGAAATCATTCTGATTGGAATTAACGGGCGATCCGTTGATAACGGGAATGATGTCCGTCGTCGTCGATCCAATGTCTATCACAAAACCGGAATCGTTGACCTTGTCCATTGAAAAGAGGTAGCTTGAGGTTGCATGCCAGTTGGAAGCAGCGGTTTGGTTCCAGTTCTTGATGGCGTCGGAGCCTCCGCAAAGCCGTCCGTTGGTCTGGTAAAACAAGGGCTTATATTGGGGCAGCGTGTTTGTTACCGAGTCGACAATAAACTTGACTCCGTCACGTTTTGTTTCAAAGCAGTCAGCCAATTCTGCGGTCATGGTGACGCCAACTCTTGCCTCGTTCGGGAAATTCGAGGTGATGTTCGAGAGAATGGAGGGCAGTTGTTTGGGGTCATGCCAAATCGCGAATGGGATCTCGAAGGCGTTGCCATCGAGATCGCTCCATTTAATATTGGCGCCACCGATATCGAAACCAAAGTAATGCATCTGGGCAGTACCTATGAATTGATTGCATTCTGGAGTGCGGACTGAATATCGCCAAATTGGAATTGAAATCCGTGTGAGAGTGCAACCCCAGGTACGATCCGGGATGAAATAAACAGACTATTGGCAAATTCGCCGAGTGCCAATCGGACGGCAAATTGAGGCGCTGGTAAGAACGCAGGGCGACCGAGGGTGCTGGCCAGTGATTTGGTAAACTCTAGATTGCGAACGGGGTTGGGAGCCGTGGCGTTGACACCGCCAGAAACCTGAGTCTCCATTAGCCATTGAATCATCGATACCAGATCGAGCACATGGATCCACGCCATCCATTGTTTACCATTGCCAAGAGGACCGCCCAGACCGGTGCGAAAAAGTGGAACCAATTTCTTGAGAGCACCCCCGTTTGGACCGAGGACGATACCGATTCTGAGGTGAACGACACGCACACCAAGTGCTTCCAAAGGGGCGGTGGCAGATTCCCATTCTTGACAAACTTCGGGGAGAAAGCCGCGACCTGCGGGGGAGTCTTCCTCAACAACGGTTTCGCCGGTGTCACCATACAAGCCGATGGCGGATGCTGAGATGAATACTTTTGGCAAATGTCCAGCTTCAATAATCGAGTTGACCAAACTTCGTGTACCGTCCACGCGGCTGGAGCGGATTCTTGTTTTCTTGGCTTTGGTCCAGCGTCCTTCTGCGATCGACTCACCCATCAGGTTGATGACGGAGTTGATCGGTGGGATTCGAGCAAGGTCTTTTGGGTCGAGTCCGTTGTTCCACTCGATCACATCATCGAGCCTCTCAGCGAAGCCTGCTTCATGAAGCCGAAGTTTAGCGGTTTCGGGACTTCGGGAAACGACGGTCACACCTTGGAGTCGTTTGATTAGGTTTTTACCAACGAATCCGGTTCCGCCGGTCAATAGAGTTGTCATGGATAACGTTCGTAAGAAGGAGGGTTATAAACGGATGAGTTTGTCAACATAACGCTGTGCACAAGGTGAAATCTCGCCTTTGTGTACCGTGTTACCAAACCGAGGTTATTACCTTGCTGTAACGAGCGAATTTGGTTTTTCGCCTGTTGGAGTTTGTATCAACTTCGATGCGGTGCTACCATCCTTGTGTAGCTTTTTCCGCATTCGGGACTCAACGGGAGCCTGCGAAGCGGGGACAACCTTGAATTATCATATTGAATCGAATGGAGTACCTGATGGTTTTCTCGCTGAACCATTTGCGCGCCGCTTTTTTGAGCATTTTGGCCGTTATTTTTCTGTCCACCCTCACCTACGCACAAAATGAAGCAGACGGCGCTGCTCGCAGTCGACCGTCGGCCGAGGGCACCGAACGAGGTACTTCGGAGCGTGGCCGTGGAGGAAGAAGGCCGCGCGGCGATGCAGAGGGTCGGGGAGCGATGAATCGCGGACCTCGAACACGTCAAGCCGAGGACGGGAAACCACAAGAAGGCCAAGTTAAACCAGCCGTTGCAGAAAAACCTGCCGTTGCAGAAAAGGCTAAACCTGAACCGGAAGCAAAGAAAAAGCTCCCGCCGACACTGGCACAAAGCGTTGCAGATCAATTTAGCTGGCGATCGATCGGGCCGGCTAACATGGGCGGACGGATTACGGCGATAGCAGTTAGCGCAAAAGATCATTCGACTTGGTGGGCGGCGACGGCGTCGGGTGGATTATTGAAGACTACCAACGACGGCAACACGTTCGAGCACCAGTTTGACAAAGAAGCAACAGTTTCCATTGGTGATGTCCAGGTGTCGGCAAGTAACCCGGACATTGTTTGGGTGGGAACCGGTGAATCTAATCCCCGCAATAGTGTTTCTTGGGGCGATGGAGTCTACAAGTCAGAAGATGGTGGCAAGACTTGGAAAAATATGGGTTTGAAAAATACATTTCAAACTGGTGCCTTAGCAATTCATCCAAAAAATCCGGACGTGGTTTGGGTGGGTTCTCTCGGACGTCTCTGGGGACCTAACCCCGAGCGAGGTTTGTTTAAAACGAGCGATGGTGGCAAAACCTGGAAAAAGGTGTTGTTTGTTAATGACACCACCGGCGTGATTGACGTTCAACTCAATCCGAAAAACCCAGATCACCTTTTGGTGGCTACTTACGAGCGAAAGCGGGACGGATTTGATGGAAATGATCCGGAGCAGCGGTTTGGTTCGGGTGCCGGAATTTACAAATCCACCGATGGTGGCGAATCATTTGAACGCGTCACAAAGGGTTTGCCAACTTGCAAAATGGGGCGCATTGGTTTGGATTTTTTCGAGAAAGATCCAAAATATGTCGTCGCGATCGTCGAGTCAGAAAAGATTGCCAAAGAACCTGAGAACTATTCTTTTGCGGGACTTCGCGGTGAAGACGCGGAGCTTGGCGCGAAAATTGTCTCGGTTACCAAAGACGGCCCCAGTGATAAGGCCGGCTTGAAGGCAGGCGATATCGTCGCTTCGATTGATGGACGAGTGGTTCCGTCTTATTCGGAAATGCTTAAGGAAATCCACAAACGCCCTGCCGGAAAGACGGTCAAACTCGTGGTCTCGAGAGAGAGAAAACTAGTTGACATAAATTTAGAACTTGGCAAAAAGCCAGAATCGAAAAGCTCGTCCAGTTCGCGAAATCGGCGGAATGATTTCACAGGAACTTTAGGCGGCCAGGCAGCTAATCTGCAAGACACTCAAGGTTCCGATGGATATGAATACGGTGGTATTTATCTTTCCAAAGATGGCGGAACATCGTGGAGTCGAATCAACTCGCTCAATCCGCGTCCGATGTACTACAGTAACATTCAAGTTGATCCACTGGATCGCAATAACATTTATGTTTGTGGAACGAGTCTCTACCGTTCGAGTGATGGAGGAGAGACGTTTACCGGGGACGGTGGAAGCGATGGAATTCACGTCGATCATCACGCACTATGGATCGACAATAAAGACCCGCGTCATATGATTCTTGGAAATGACGGCGGTGTGCATGTGACCCGTGATCGAATGGAACATTGGGATCACTACAACCACGTTGCGATTGGGCAATTTTATCATGCCAGCGTTGATTCAAATTTAGATTTCAATGTTTATGGCGGTCTTCAAGACAACGGGAGTTGGGGGGGACCTTCACGTGGTAAGAATGGAAGTGGCCCAATTAATTCAGATTGGATTAGTGTGGGAGGTGGCGACGGATTTGTAACACTTTCCGATCCTAATGATCCCTCGCAAATTTATTATGAGAGCCAAAATGGAGGGATGGGACGGATTCACCTTGAAACAGGTGCTCGCGGATTCATTCGCCCGCGGGAGCGAGGCGTGAAATTCCGATTTAATTGGAAGACGCCCTATATTCTCTCGCCTCACAATTCACAGATCCATTACAGCGCTGGAAATTACGTACTTAGATCGCTCAAAAAAGGCGACGGAGTGAAACGAATTTCACCTGAGATCACCAATACCGACCGTGGTGCGGGAAGTGCAATTTCTGAATCTCCCGCTGAAGAAGGGGTCATCTATGTCGGAACGACAGACGGCGCCGTTTGGATGACTAAAGACGGAGGCAATAACTGGGAACCACTGTTTTTCCAACCTAAACAGAAGGAAGAAGAAAAACCGGCGGAGAAAACACCACCGAAAAAAGAGGAAACGGACAGTAAGCCTGCTGGCGATTCAAAAACGGACGCCGTTTCGGGGGATTGGCAAGGCCGAATGATCTCGGATCGAATCCCTGAGGATCGTGCAGAATTTAATTTCACTTTGAAATTAACCGATGGAAAGATTTCCGGGGAGATCGACGGGTTTCGTGGCGCGCAAGAGATCAGCGAAGGAACCTACAACGCCTCCAGTGGTGCGGTGTCCTTTTCGGTTGAAAGCCAACGCGGTAGTCGTGATTACTCCGGAACCATTAAGAACGGAAAGTTCAACGGCGAGATGACAGCCGGGGGTGGGCAATTTCAAGTTGATATCGAAGCAACTCGAAAAAAGAAAGATCCAAAACTGGGAATGCAATTGGGGCCGGTTTCGCTGTTGACAGCGAGCGTCCAGTATTCCGGTGAGTCTAGCCGAATCGTTGAGCGGATAAATCTTGACGATCCGATTTCGGGCGACTGGGAATGCGTAATCGAAGATGAAAACGTGCCAGGCGGGAGACTAGAGTTTACGCTCGTCCTTGCCCAAGGCAAAGATTCCAAAGTAACTGGGCAGGTGACTTCCCAGTTGGGCGATTCGGAAATCGAAGACGCGGTTTTCAACGCGAAAACTAAGAGACTGTTGATTTCATCATCCAGTGAAGAATTTGACCTCGAATTTAAGGGGACGGTTTCAGGAAACGAAATTTCTGGAATGTTGGAAATCAACGGCGGACAGCTAGAGGTTGAGTTCTTCGGCAAGCGTGCTGCACCTCCGGAAAAGATGAAGACTGAAAAGAAAGTTGAAGAAGCCAAAGCTAAGGCAGAGAAGGCTAAGGCAGAGAAAGCTAAAGCAGAGAAAGCTAAGGCAGAGAAAGCTAAGGCAGAGAAGGTTAAGGTAGAGAAGGCTAAAAACGAAAAAGCCAAGCAAAAGAAAGCTGCTGCTGATGCAGCGAAAAATGCTGACGCCAAGAAGTCAGACAAGGGTGAAGCCAAAGGTGCTGATACGAAGAAGATGGAATCCGAAAAACGGCAAGAGAACCAGGCTGAAGCCAAAGCGGCTGATGATGCGGTCAGCGGATTATGGACAGGGCTATTAATGTCTCCCAACGGCGAACAGGATTTTACGGTTACGCTTGCGAGAAAATCCAATACAGAGATTACGGGGGTTTTTGAATCCTCGCGGGGCGAACGCGAAATCAATAGCGGGAGTTTTGATCCTGAAACGAAACAATTAACCCTTGTTGCTGATGGTGACGAGTTTACGCTTGAACTAGCTGGAACCGTCAGTGGCAGTAAATACGCCGGTGAAGTCGATATCAATGGTGGCTCGTTCACCATGGATTTCGAGTTGTCGAAAAAAATGAAGGGTCAGCCCGTTGTGGAGACGAGTGAGGAAGTAAGTCAAAAAACTGCGGCAGCGACAGACTCGGGTGAAGAGCCTGAAAAAGCCGTTGGGCCGGTTGGAGAGAAATCACTAGCGAGCCATATGCCGGGGCCACGGTGGGTGAGTTCAATTGAGGCGTCGCGATTTAAAAAGGAACGTTGCTACATCACGATGGATGGACACCGAAGTAATGACGACGGCGTCTATGCGTTTGTATCCAATGATTACGGTAAAACTTGGGATTCGTTAACCGATAATTTACCAAGCACCGCTGGTTCGGCTCGCGTGCTTCGGGAAGACGTAGAAAATGAAAACCTGCTATTGCTAGGTTGTGAATTCTCATCTTGGTACTCGATCGACCAAGGGAAAACTTGGACGAGAATCAAGGGTGGCCTACCAACGGTTTCAGTTCATGAGTTTGCGATTCATCCGACTGCCGGCGAAGTCGTTGCTGCAACTCATGGACGCAGTCTTTGGGTGGGTGACCTGTCAGTGCTTCGTCAATTATCTGTCGATTCATTAAAAGAGGATTCCAAGCTTTACGATGTGAAGGATGCGGTACGTTGGCAACGGAAGCCAAGCCGAGGGCTCAGTGGGACTCGGCGATTTGTCGGGACCAATCCTGAAACCGGTACTGTCGTGGCCTACTCCCTGGGCAAGAATGCTCGGCAAGTCGAGCTGGAGATTCAAGATCTCAAGGGGGAAACCGTCAAGACGTTTGAGGCTCCCAAAACCAAGGGCCTGCATATGCTCCAATGGGACCTTCGTCGAGATTCTGGCGGGCGATTTCGCTCGTCAACGGATTCGGGTACCTACCTTGTTCGGTTAAAAGTCGATGGTGAGACTCAACAGACGACCGTTACGGTAAAAACCGATCCATCACTCTCTCCGGCTGCTGCATCAGCCTTGGAGAATAAGACAGAAGACCTCAGTTCTTTGCTGTTCGATGTGGATGATTAATACCAGCTCGTTGGGTTTTCACCGGCGGAGATTTTTTGTGATCTTTTTGCTCCCTCAATAGTCGAAAAGGGGGGGGCTGGCTGTAAGGGTTAGTTAAATTCGACCCTCTGGAGGAACTAGCTAAAAAACACCGGTTTTAGGTGATTGACAGTCGGTCAGGGCGGGCTAAAATGCCCAAACTAACAAGAAAACGTGCGTTCATGCTGATGGAATAGCAAGAGAGTGTGGCTCACTGGTTCTTTGATTTTCAACTGTGATAAATAGGACGCGACGGCGCGTTCGTCAGATTGAAGTTTAGGCTTTTATGTTCCGAGGAGGTTTTTTATGTCGCAACGTTTGTTGGGCATGTTGGTGGTAATTGCGTTCGCAATTTCGACACCCTATGTCAACGCTGGGACGCAACATGGATGTGGTCAAGTGGCCAATCCTTGTGGTGATTGCTATGGCGGATCTGTTGTTGATCCCGAATCCAACGGTGGTGCTGCCACTGGGGATGATTGTTGTGGCCAAGAAGTGCGTTTTGTGACTCGTACGGTTTACGAAAACCAAATGATGACGGAGATGCGAACGGTCACACGCACAAGAATGAACAAAGAAACACGGACGCGTGAGTGTACCGTTAACGTTCAAGTTCCTACGAAGGAAACACAAACTTACACTGTGATGGTTCCCAAGACTTCGATGAAGACTCAGAACTACACCGTAAAGGTTCCTTACACTGAAAACGTAACCATGGAGTATCAGACCCGACGGCCTGTTACCGAAATGGTTGAAAAGACGTACCAAGTATGTGTGCCGTATGCCGAAGAGCAAACGCAAGAGTACACCGCGATGGTTCCTTACAAGGAAATGGTAACTCAGAATTACCAAGTTCGCGTTCCTGTTCGCGAGATGGTCACTCAGACTTACAAAGTGAAAGTGCCTTACACCGAGGAAGTAACTCAATCCTATGTGGTTTGCGTTCCTTACACCGAAAACGTTGAGCAAACGTATCAGGTGCTTGTCCCCTACACGGAGGAAGTCACTCAGACCTATCAGGTTCGTAAACCTGTTAAAGAAATGGTGACACAGACCTATTGCGTTCGTGTTCCTTACACGGAAGAGGTTGAGCAGACCTATCAGGTTCGCGTCCCGGTAACGACTCAGGTCGAGCAGACCTATCAGGTCGCGGTTCCTTACACTGAGAACGTTGAGCAAACCTATCAGGTTCGCGTGCCTTATACCGAAAACGTTGAACAGACGTATCAGGTTGCAGTGCCTTACACAGAGAACATGACGCAAACCTATCAGGTTCGGGTCCCTTTCACCGAAGAGATCACTCAAACTTATACAGTTTGCGTTCCCGAAACGACTGAAGTTGAAGAAACCTACACAGTAATGGTTCCTAAAACTGAAGATCGTACCGGAACTCGAATGGTATGTGTGCCTGAGACTGTAACTCGCCACAAGACCCTTTGTGTCGATAAAGGTGCTTGGGAAACGACAACTTGTCAGGTAGCTTCGTCTTGCGGTACTAAGAGCCGCTGTCGCTTGTTTTCGCGGCTTAGCTGCGGAAGCAGTTCATGCGGAAATGGTTGCTCAACCGGTTGTTCAACTGGCTGCGATACGGCTTGCCAGACCATGACAAAGCGGGTTTGGGTTCCTAACGTCGTCAAGGAAGAAGTAGCTTACGAGGCGACTGTCATGAAGCAGGTTCCTCAGGAGTACACCTATCAGGTAACTGTCTGTGTTCCAGAAACAAAGACCAGAATGGTCAAACGGACCACAATGAAACCTGAAGTCAAAACGAGAACATTGACTTGTCAAAAGTATCGTTGCGAAACAAAAACTCGCGAAGTTTCTGTTACTAAGATGCGTTGCGAAACGCGGACACGCACCGTTCCATGCACCAAAGTTCGTTGCGAAACTAAAACGCGAACTGTTCCCGTGACACGAATGCGTTGCGAGACTAAAACCCGTATGGTGCCTTGCACGAAGATGACTTGCGAAACCAAAACTCGCATGGTTAAGGTGCAAAAGTGTCGAGTTGAGACTCGCACTCGCGAAGTGCCTGTTTGCAAAATGGTTTGTGAAACCATGACGCGAACCGTTCCTGTAACCAAGATGAAGTGCGAAACACGCACTCGCACGGTTCCTTGCACGAAGATGCGTAAAGAGACTCGCACACGAACCGTACCTGTGAGACGATGTCGAATTGAGACTAAGACTCGCGAAGTTGCTGTTTGCAAAATGGTTTGTGAAACCAAAACGCGTGAAGTGGCTGTTTGCAAGTACCGTCCGGAAACCCGAACACGGACTTGCAAAGTCATGAAAACGCGAATGGAAACGAAAACCTGTCAGGTTCCCGTTTGCAAAATGGTTTGCGAAACTAAGACGCGTACTGTGCCTGTGCGTAAGTGTCGCTTGGAAACGCGAACCCGGGAAGTTCCGGTAACCGTTTGCATTCCTGAGACACGAACACGTGAAGTCACGGTAATGAAGTGTGAGCAACAAACACAAACCCAAGAATACACAGTTTGTGTTCCTGAAACCTACACCGAAGAGGTTGAGGTTCAGGTTTGTAAGCGAGTTGCAAAAGAAGTTCAGGTGCCAGTCAAGAGTTGTGGTTGTAACAGTGGTTGCGGACCTACCGCGGCATGTTGTGACAACGAATCGGCCTGCTGTGCAAAACGACGCTGTGGCCTTCGAGCACTTGGAAGTCGGATCGTAAGTCTGTGCCGAAGTCATCGGTGCTGCAACTAGTTCTGTTGAACTGTAGTAATAAAATAGGAGCGTGCTGATCTTTCGGCACGCTCTTTTTTTATTTAACCAACCGTTTGCGGGTTAAAAATTGTCTTTTCAGGGATTTGAGGTTTTTGCCTCAATTTTGTTTAGGAAGGTTTAGTACGCGAAATAGGCATTTTTTTTCTTCCTTTGATAAAATTGCTTGCGAACATTCAAGCTGAGGACGGCACTTTACGATAAAGGTTGGTACCGATATATTAATCAGAGTTGAATTTTTTCAATTCACCACCGATATGCACCTGTAGCTCAATTGGATAGAGCATCGGTCTACGGAACCGAAGGTTAGAGGTTCGAACCCTCTCAGGTGTACTGACCCGCTTTTTCATGCTCCACCATGCGTGAAAAAGCGGGTTTTTCTTTTGGGGTGCTCCCCGATTCTCCTGTGTTCTAAAAACTACTTGAAAACTTTTTTCCAACAGCCGCAGCCTTGGATATATCAGTAGGCGTGACCTGTAAATTGTGCTTCCTCGCAACGTCCGGTGAGTTGCCCAGCCATGTGGAAACGGTCGTTAGATCAAATCCTACACGTATCAACTGAGTTTCGACGTTGGATCTGAGGTTCATCCATGGTTTTGCCCAAGGCTGTAAGCCAGCTTTCGTTGCAGTCCGTTTTAAGCGGTTTGTTATTTGAGTTTGGCTCGGACCTTGTGGAAAGATTAGGCCACTGGGCACAACTAGGAGGTCATCTTTGATAGTGAGCTGATGGTAGGCTTCAAGTAGCGGACGGAAATCACCAAATATTGGTACTGTGCGAGTTTTAGTATTAACGCAAGGCACAATGCAGTTGTTGTCGTCCCTCTCAAGATGGCCAGACTCAGGAGATCAATCTTCTTACGAAACAATCCAATACAAATCTGCTGAGTTCGGTTCGATAGCTTCTCTTTTCCAAATTTTCGCCCGTTGGTACTGGGCCTTCCGAAGCGATCTTGATATGCAGATTAAAACGATTGTCGTCCGCAACGGTATGGTGTTTCGCTAAACTTGTAAGTTGTCCGGTGTTGGTGATTTACGCGTCTTGTCTCAGAAACTAGAGTAATTAGATGTTTCGTCTTTACCTCTCAATCGTTGTCCTATTCGCGCTTTCATGCGCCCACTTTGCCATTGGCGATTCGTTATTGGCTCAGGAATTGAAACCGGTAGTGGTTGCTGTCGTCATCGAATCCGAAGTGCGCGCGGGCCAAAGCGTTGTTGGCACCGTCAAGCCCCTTCGAACCAGTCGGATCGGCAGCGCTCTTGATGGGCGAGTGCTTCGATTCCTTGTGGATGAAGGCCAGATGATTCGCAAAGGGCAGACGTTGGCTCAGCTAAGAACAAAGACACTTGAGATCGAACAGGCCGCCGCCACCGCCGAACTTCAACTGGCGCTGAGCCGCTTGTCCGAGCTGGAAAATGGTTCACGACCCGAGGACATTGCCGAAGCCGATGCCATCATGCAAGCCGCTGCCGCTGCTGCAAAAAATGCAGATTCCCGGCTAGAGCGAATGGAATCCTTGGCTCGTGGATCTGCATCCAGTCTGGGAGAACTAGATGATGCGAAAGAACGCGCCGACGCTGCAAGGTTTGCACTCAAAGCAACCCAAGCTTTATTGAAGCGGATTAAACAAGGCCCAAGAAAAGAAACGATCGCGCAGGCCGAGGCTCAAGTTGAATTGCAAAAACAGAAACTCGAACTAATTAAAGACCGATTAAAGAAGTCAGAGATTGTCGCGCCGTTCGACGGGTTTGTCTCAGCTGAATTTACAGAAGAAGGTGCATGGATTAATCGCGGTGATCCCGTGATTGAAATCATTCAAATGGATGAAGTAGAAATTCTTGCACCAGTAACGGCAGAAACGGTTGTTGGACTTCGCAAAGGAGACGTTATTCGCATTGAATTTCCGGAGATTCCAAACCAAATCTTGACTGGAAAAGTTGACCGAATCGTACCTGTGGCTGCCGCTCAAGCCCGAACGTATCCGGTCTATTTGCGATTAAAGAACAAAATTGAAAACGAAACTCCAATGCTGCTTGCCGGGATGCTGGCTCGGGTGGATGTTCCCGTCGGCCAGCGAAAAATACTTCCGCTGGTTCCCAAAGATGCGTTGGTGCTTAACGGAAAAGATCGGTCGGTTTTTGTCGTAGATTTTGACAAGAACGACAGTGCAAACGAATCGGCCACAGGAGTCGTTCGCAAGGTCCCAGTTGAACTTGGAGTCGCCTTGGACGATCGAATCCAAGTGATTGGGGAAATAAAAGCTGGCGATTTTGTTGTCGTTGACGGAAATGAACGACTGGTGCCCAATTCGAAAGTAAAAGTAATTCCCGGCATGAAATCGGAGAATCCATAATCGTTTGTCCGTTTAGACTGCGGCATCAATAAATCAAGATCAACCTAATTCCGTTGCCTCGGTAAGCAGCGACGCGAAGGACGGATGAGGGAAAAGCGAAACAATGCGAATTGTCTTAAGTTAGCCACTGTCAAACCAACCACCTCCGGCGCTTTGCGTCGAACCTTCCCATACAGGGGAGATTACAGTGCGCCCGTAGTGCCTGCCACGTGTTGAGTCCCAAATTTTATATTTTTGATCAAACGCCCAAATGAAGATATTTGAATCATTTATCCGAAATCCAGTCAAGGTTTCGGTCGGCGCATTGATCGTTGTGCTTTTCGGCTCCATCTCATTAGTCACGATGCCGAAGCAGCTGATCCCAGCCGTTCAAAATCCAATTCTCTCAGTTGAAACACGCTGGCCTGGAGCAAGTCCACAGGAAATTGAGCGGGAGATCGTTCAAGAACAAGAGGAGCAGCTTGCGGCGATCGAAGGCCTGATCAAGATGACTTCGCGGTGTCGCGACTCGTCGGCTGACATCACACTGGAATTCGCAATCGGCACTGACATCGAAGACGCCATGATGCGAGTCAATACGCGTTTGCAACAGGTCCGTGAATATCCAATCAATGCGAACGAGCCTGTGATTGAAGCATCCGATGTCACGGATAGCCCTATCGCTCGATTTGCTTTGACCTCTCGGCCCCCGACAGTCGAAAAGATTCAGGATTTTCAAAACGCGCATCCAGAACTTGCTAAAGCGCTTGAGCCATCCCGGCGAGCGGGTAACACGGGCCTCCGCGTCTTTCGACTAACGCAAATCTACGAACAGCTTGGAGACCAACATCCTGAATTGAAGGGACTGCTTCCTGCTGAAGTCGACCTTCAGGATGTTCGCAAAATTTCGGAAGACCTGATTGAGCCGCAGTTCGAGCGAGTTCCCGGCGTTTCCGAAGCAGACACTTACGGAGGCCAAGAAGAGGAACTGCAGGTCATCATCGATCCGGAACGTCTTGCCGCTCGCCAACTGACGATCGCCGATGTTCGGATTGCGCTGGGTGGTCAGAACAAAGACACTTCAGCCGGCAACGTTTGGGAAGGCAAAAGACGTTGGGTCGTTCGCACGCTCGGGCAATTTCGCGATCCAGAGCATGTTAAGCAGCAAGTTCTGGCGATCGAAGACGGAATCCCAGTATATGTTCGGGATGTCGCTGAGGTCCAACTGGCCTACAAGAAACAGGAAAGCATTTCGCGGCGATATGGTATCGCCAGTAACGGGCTTAGCGTTCGAAGGACTTCGGGTGCAAACGTTCTCGAAGTGATGAGTGGCGTTCAAAAAGTGACTGAGGATCTGAACAACGGATTATTAAAGCGTTTGGATCTGGAGCTATTTCAGTACTACGACGAGACGGAATACATTCAATCGGCAATCAAAATTGTCCAGCAAAACATCTTTGTCGGCGGTTCTTTGACGATCATTGTATTGTTGTTGTTTTTGCACCTTGGCCGACGAACGCTGCTCGCCGTGCCCCTGATCGCAGGCAGCGCGGTCGCATGTGTTTTCGTGTCGCCTTGGTTTTTTCTTGTCACCTTGGGATTAACGCTCGGTGTTGGATTTTGGTTTGGTCGCGGAGCCTTGATTGTCGGACTCGCGATTCCGGTTAGCATTATCGGAACGTTTCTGATGCTCGGTTTGATGGGGCGTTCGCTGAACGTAATTAGTCTTGCTGGGCTCGCTTTTGCAGTGGGGATGCTTGTCGACAATGCGGTGGTCGTACTGGAGAACATCTATCGACGACGCCAAAGTGGAGAGAGTGCTTTTCAGGCCGCATCCGAAGGGACCAAGGAGGTTGCCGGCGCGGTGATTGCATCCACACTGACGACAATTGCCGTGTTCATCCCGGTGCTTTTTGTTCAAGAGACTTCCGGGCAACTTTTTCGCGATATCGCACTGGCCATCAGTTGCGCCGTTGGTTTGTCACTGATTGTCTCCTTTACGCTGATTCCGACGGCAGCGGCACGGTTGATTTCCAGAGGCCCGTTTACCGATAACGGTGACTCTCCAGGCACTCATCCGAATGGTTCGGGGCGCGACCTCGACGAAAACGATACGCTTCGATCTCAGTATCGCGAGGCCGGGCCAATCGTGCGGCTGATTTACGGATTTGGAGTTGGACTCTCCGATGGTGTTACCAATTTGAATCGATGGATTCTGGCAAGTTCTTTGAGATCCGCTGCGCTGATCGTTTTGATGGTGACAATGTCGGTTGGAATCTCTTATTTGCTTTGGCCGAAAGTTGAATACCTGCCTACGGGCAATCGCAATTTCGTGTTTTGCAGTCTTTCACCTCCGCCGGGCTACAACATCAAACAATTGATGGCGATGGGCGAGAAACTGGAAAAAGATCTCGAGCCTTATTGGAACGCCGACGCGGATGGTCCTGAACTCGAATATCCCCCAATCGATTATTACTTTTACTCAGTCCGCGGCACATCCGTTTTCATGGGATTTCGAACCAAAGACGAATCGCGAGTTCGAGAGTTGATTCCGTTGGCCAAAAAGACTGGCTCACAGTTTCCTGGGACGCGAGCAATTGCAAAACAATCCAGTTTGTTTGAACGTGGATTGAGCAGTGGTCGTACGATCGATATTGAGATCACGGGAGGTGATTTAAATAAATTGATTGCAGTTGGCCGCCGAGTTCTTGACGACGTCAAAGCAATGATTCCCGAAGCACAGGCACAGCCCAGACCGAGTCTCGATCTTTCCAGCCCGGAAATTCATGTCCAGCCGAAACTGATGGAGTCGTTTGAGATGGGGGTCAGTGCGTCGGAACTTGGGTACACCATCGACGCGTTTGTCGATGGCGCTTATGCGGGCGACTATTTTGTCGATGGAGACAAAATCGACCTGACCATTATCGGCAAAAATACCTTTGGGAGTCGTACTCAAAACGTTTTGTCATTGCCGGTTGCTACAAGAGCAGGACAAGTCGTACCCCTTTCTGCCTTGGCTGAGATTGAATACAGCAGCGGCCCTGAAGCGATCTATCGACGCGAAAAAATGCGTGCGATCACGATTTCGGTGACACCACCGTTAACCATGCCGCTTGAAGAAGCAATGCAGATTATTGATCAACAGATCGTCGGGGAATTGCATGATGAAGGATTGCTGGACGGCGATACGATGGTCTCGCTTTCTGGAACGGCCGACAAACTTCGTCAGGCTTGGGAAGCGCTGCGATTGAATCTGCTGCTCGCCTTGGTCATTACGTATTTGTTAATGGCCGCTCTGTTCGAATCATGGCTGTATCCTTTCGTAATTTTGTTCAGCGTTCCGCTCGGTGCGGTTGGCGGAGTGCTGGGATTGTGGGTACTCAATTTCTTTGTCTATCAGCCGCTAGATGTCCTGACGATGCTTGGCTTTGTGATTTTGATTGGTACCGTTGTCAATAATGCGATCCTGATAGTCCATCAATCGTTACACTATTTACGTGACGGGATGTCGGCACGTGAAGCGGTACCAGCGAGCGTTCGAAAGCGAATCCGCCCAATTTTTATTACGACAACGACAACGGTTCTTGGATTATTGCCATTGGTCGTTTTCCCCGGTGCCGGCAGCGAACTTTACCGTGGACTTGGCTCGGTTGTTCTTGGCGGCCTGATCGTCTCTACGGTATTTACGCTGTTTCTCGTTCCAGCGGTGTTCATTCTGGTAATGGAGATAAAAGAATCTGTGCTGAGCACCTTCCGATCCAGTGAAGCGAGGCCAACTCTGCCGACAACTGCACCCATTGAACCAAGCCGATCGATTTGAGTCGGGGACGAAAAAAGCCCGGTCTGAATATACCTTTTGCAAGAAATGAAAAGGGGTGACTGAGGGGATTCGAACCGACAGGCCCACAACTCGGATAGGGAGCCCCGG
>CALKCK010000018.1 GCA_938083195.1 uncultured Pirellulaceae bacterium
GGTGGAATTGAACTTACGGGTTCGGATAACCATGCCGATGGGTTTAACGTCAATAACTTATTGCCGAATCACACGTTGAACATGATCGGCGGTGGCGGAAACGATCGATTCACTGTTTCACAGGGTGCCCTTGGTGGTGTCTCCGCGGACGGTGAAGAGGGTTCTGATCTTTACCAGTACTCGATGGGTTCTGATAATAATCGATTCTTGTTCGCATTGGATTCCGGGGTCGTTGGATCGGATCGACTGGTTGCGTATTTGACTAACGGAGATGACACGCTTGCACTTAGCGGTGAAGCATTCGGCGTTGCGACTGATAACTTAATGTTCAACGCGAATTACGAATCGTTGTTCGTCAGTGGACGCGGTGGTAATGATTCAATTACTGTCAACTCAGTCCCTGTCAACTTCGTCCGTATCATCGGTGGAGCTGGTGATGACATCATTGATGTCAATAATTACGAAGAAATCGGTAACCTATTGGTTAACGGTGATGCTGGAAACGACACGATCGACATTGAATCTGGAACTGTTTCCGGAAACTTTACTGCATTCGGTGGAACGGGCGATGATTCGTTCTTAGTGTCGAAAGCATCCTACGGTGACGCTTATATCGACGGTCAAGAAGGGTCAGACAGTTACGTAGTTCAGATTGCTGATCGATCCAGTCGTTTGGTGGTCGCCCGCGATTCTGGAATCGTCGGTACGGATACGCTTGATGTTTACGGAACTGTTGTAGGTGACTTTGTGACTTTCCGGTCGGGTGTCGTTTCGACTCCTCAGCAGAGCATCCTTTACACGCAAACGACAGAAACGATGAATCTGTCCACAGGCGGACTGGACGACTCCATCACGTTCTACGGTCTTAGTTCACCGGAGACGAACGTGATGACGGAATCTGGTAGGGATCGTGTTCATCTCAGATCCAGCTTTGGTCCGGCAACAGCGAAAGTGCTGAATATCGACACGGGAAGTAATGACGATCAAGTGTTGGTTACCGGTTCAAATGCGGACACGACGACAAGCATCGATACGGGTGTTGGAAACGACAACGTCACGCTAGGTTCTTCGCTCTCAGCCAACGATGGAAATCTGAATGACCTATACGGTTCAATCGATATCACAACAGGGCTTGGAACCGATCGGATCTACATCAACGATGTTGGTAAAGTGGCATCGGCGGACTACGAAGTGGGAGTAAACTTCTTGCGAAGCACTCCTGGTGGTCCAAATTCTTACTTTGCCGGAATTACCTATGACAACACCGTTGAAACGTTGCGACTGGATTCAACCAATTATCGCAACGAAGTCACGGTTACACCGAGTTCTTCCACTGCCTTTAGTTTCTTCGGCGGTGGTGGACTTAACATTCTTGAGTTGACTGGCGATGCCGACGATGACGGACGTCAATTCTTTGGCCAAGATGGTGGTGTTGGGACGTGGTCATTCTCGGATGGAAGTCGAGATGTATTCTTCTCTGACTACTTTATGGGTTAAGATTTTTGAACAGCTTTGACTGTTCATGAATTGAATGAAAAACTAAACTTGATCCCATGGGCAAATGCTCATGGGATTTTTTTGTGAGTAGATTTAAAGACGCAGATTCGTAAGTGGTTTTAGTTCGTTCTCTTATTTGACAGGGAAAAATGAAGGCAGCATGTTTTGAGTCGGTGGGACAAGTCAATTGTCGGCAAAAAAATGAACCCGTTATTTCTGGAACGCGTGACGCCATTGTAAAAGTAAGCATGGCTGGATTGTGTGGAAGTGACCTTCATCCTTTTTATGGTCGCGAGGCGGGGCTCGATTGCGGAACCGTTATGGGGCACGAGATGGTTGGCGAAATCGTCGAACTTGGGTCAACCTTTGGCAACGGCATGAAAACAGGTGATCGCGTGTTTGCGCCATTTTCGACACACTGTGGTGCTTGTTTTTATTGCGAGATCGGGCTGACGTCACGATGTACAAAAGGTGATTTGTTTGGCTGGATTCAGGATGGCATCGGACTGGACGGGTGTCAAAGCGAATATGTCCGGGTGCCAATCGCCGACTCAACCTTGATGCTGGTGCCTGAAGGGTTGTCTGACGAAAGTGCGCTGTTGCTGGGGGATAATTTTTCCACGGGGTATTTTTGTGCGGAGATGGCGGAGGTAAAGCCAGGCGGAACCTACTTAGTGATTGGTTGCGGTACGGTTGGGTTGTTGGCGATTTTGTCCGCGATGGATATGGGGGCAGAACGGGTTTTTGCGATGGATCCTGTATTAGAGAGGCGAGTTATTGCTGAATCACTCGGCGCAATTCCCTTGGCGTCAAATATTGTTGGACGAGACGCTGTACTTTCAGCAACCTCGGGGCGAGGTGCCGATGCGGTGATGGAGTTGGTGGGGCTTCCGGAGGCGCAAAAAATGGCCTTTGATTGCTTACGGCCTGGTGGAATTATGTCGGTGATTGGTTGTCATTGCACTCCGAATTTTAGTTTCAGTCCAGTTCAAGCCTATGACAAAAATATCACCTACCGATCAGGGCGGTGTCCAGCAGGACATTACATGCGTTTGTTGGTAGATCGCGTCGTTGGTGGGGAATTTGATTTGTCTCCTTTTATCTCGCATCAATTTGGGATTGATGAAGCGGAGAAAGCGTATCAGGTATTCTCAACAAGAGCCGAGGGTTGTTTAAAAGCCGTGTTTTGTTTTCAGTAATTGTCAGGGATGTGCCAACTCGTTGAGGATAAAACTAGTGGCTGATTTAAATTTACTGATTGATAGCCGGCCGGATTAATTCTGAATCCGACTCCCCTGCCCTCTTTCTGGCACCGGATTAGCGCTGAGATTGATAACGAGTCCAAATTTCAGTCAGGCAATGAGCAGCCCCAAGCTCGATTTTGGTGTCGACAAGATGGGAGACCGCGGTTTCCGATGGATTAATTTCAACTGTAGGGATGTTCGCTTGATTCGCCATCAAAATGGGTTCGCTAATGTAGGGGAAATAGCTGCTTGTTCCGATGCTTATGACGAGGTCAAAGGGGATTTGCATCTCGCGGTAGAGCATCTTTATTTGTTCCTCAGGGAGTGATTCTTCAAACAGGACGATGTTTGGCCGAAGCAGCTCTTGGCACTGAGGGCACTTGGGTGGGATTTTTACACCAGAATAATCAGTGTAAGACTTTTGGAAATCGCAACCGGTGCAAATTAAACGGTACATGTTCCCATGAATTTCGATGACGTTGTTTGATCCTGCTGTGCTATGGAAACCGTCGACATTTTGGGTCAGAATCCAAAACCGAGCGAATTCTTGCTCCATCAAGGCGAGTGTTGTGTGGGCAGAGTTGGGGCGGGCACCACGAGCACCCCGTTCGATTTCGGCGAGATATTTCCAGGTAATCTCCGGGCGTGTTTTGAACACGGATTGAGAAAGAGCTGACTCGATTGAGATCCCGTCCTCGGTGAGTTTGTTGTTGTATATTCCACCGGATCCTCGATACGTTGGAAGGCCTGAATCAGCTGAACACCCAGCACCCGTTATAACGAAGATGTCATTGGCTTGGATTAGGTGCTCGACTACTTTATTGAGTTGTTCTTCGATTGGATTTGCCAAAACATTTCCTCGTCGCCAATGCAATTGATTGGTCAAACGGTTCTGAATCTACACCGACCTTACCCACCTTGAGGTGGATCAAGTTGGCATTGCTTAAGCTTGTTATCTTACAACACCGATTAAAAAACTAAAGTTTTGTTCTTCATCACCAGTGGCGGATGCAACGGGGAATGCGAAGTCAAATGCCAGGGGGGCACCGAGGCCGGCGTAAGGCACTTGAACGCGCAGTCCGAATCCCGGAGCAACGCGGAAACTGTTGGAATTTAGTTCTATACTTTCTTCCACCGTTCCAAAATCAATAAACGTGACTCCATGCACCATGTCACCCTGGGTCAGTGGGAATGAGTATTGTAAAGAGTTGAGCCATTGGAAAGCACCGCCAACGCGTACCCCGCCTTCGATGGGAGAGACACCTCGAAATTCGAATCCACGCAAGGACGAAATTCCTCCAGCGATATAATTTTCAAAGATGGGTGTTGAGTCGCCAGAGAATCCAAGCTTGGTGCGAAATTCTAGAATGTGCCGGCCGGACCCATCCGGTCGTTGGTAAATCGTTCGGTAGTTTCGGAAATCGACCTCTCCTCGTGAGTAACTGTAGTCGCCGAATGCCTGCGTGAACTTCAGTCCGAGGTAAGATCCAACGCCGGTAAGGTAAGGGAAAACACGCGTGTCGTAAACCAAACCGACGCTCGCTAAAAATAGGTCACTCTTCCCACTTGCCGCATTAAGTTGAGTCGACGTGTTAACTCGCAAATTATCAATGTCTACATTCTCCATTCGGAGACCATAGTTAATAGACAGATAGTCGTTTAGTTCACGACCAAATCCAATTCGCCCACCCGTGCGTCGCTCGTCGTAGTCAAAATAGTCTCGATTGAAGAGATAACCACTGAGGCTGAGGCTGTAATTACTGTTGCGAAAATAAGGATTTGTCCAGCTCACGAGATAGCGTTCGAGTTCAGTTCCGGGGACTGCTTCGACTCGGAATTGCTGGCCGCCACCTGACCAGGCGCGTCGGTTTAGAGATTGATTTACTCTGCGGGGCCACGCAGTGATGTCGAAATCTTTTTCATCAAAAACTAATTGTCCGACAAGACTGTTGTCCGACCCATAGGTTGCCCCGACGCTCAGTCGTTGGGTTGGCGTTCGAGGAACAGTGACATCGAGATCCAACACTCCGAACTGATTGTTGGGGATTACTTGAGGTGGTGGTGCGAGGTTGGAATTGGGGGTGGGCGAATAGTAAGGTTGTTGCAGATTAGAGGGGAGCTGCCCGGGGTTAATGACGGGTTGAATCGCGTTGGGTTGCTGAGGAGGCGGGCTGATGATCTGACCAAGTGTTCCAGGTTGTGCATTGGATCCGTTTGGGTTTTGGAACGGCGAGGGCTGCGCAGGAAATTGGAACGTTGATTGCTGGAACGTCGGTTGTTTGGGAGCCGCAGGATACGGGTAGGCTGGCCGCGGATTTTGCGTTTGACCGTTGGTTGTGGGCGTTACGTTGGCGGCGAAAAGGAGCATCAAAAACGAGCATATCGTTTTCCTCCATCGCCAAGGGGCGCGGTAAGCATCAACGCCGCTCTTTGATAGAAATGGTTTCAATCTTATATCCACTCGACTAACGCAATACGCCTAAGTAAAAGCTGAATATCTTTTCGTCGTCTCCCTCGGCAGATGCGACTGGAAAGGCAAAATCAAATGCCAATGGTGCACCGATGCCTGCGCCAGGCATTGAAACTCGAAAACCGAAACCGGGCGCGACACGAAAGTTGTCCGCGGTGATTTCAATGTCTTCTTCGACTGTACCATAGTCGCAAAACAGAACGCCCTTCACGTTGTCGCTGGCTGTCAACGGGAACATGTATTCGACGGTGTTCAGCCATTGGAATTCGCCACCGACCCGCACTCCACCTTGTAATGGAGATGCACCACGGAAGTCAAAACCTCGGAGGGTTGAAAAACCGCCTGCAAAGTAGTTCTCAAAAATGGGAGTTGAGTTGCCCGAGAATCCAAGTTTGGTTCCAAAGCTGACAGTGTGGCGTCCCGACCCATCAGGGCGTTGGTACAATAGCCTGTAAGTTTTTAAATCTAAGTCTCCGCGAGAATACGAGTAGTCGCCAAAGGCTTGTGAAAAGTTGAGTGTGAAGAGTGAACCGGTTGTGGCTTGCAACATGCTGTCCCGTGTGTCACGAACAATTCCGACGTTTCCTAAATAAAGGTTACTGGTGCCCAGCGAATTATTTAATTCCTCTGATGTGCCGAGGCGTGGATTGTCGACGGTAACACTTTCGAGGCGGACACCGGAATTAATGGAAAGATAAGGAGTCAATCGTCGACCAATGGAGAACTTTCCGCCGGCACGATGTTCATCCCAGTCGTAGTAGTTTCGATCATACAAGTAAGCCGACGCACTAAAGCTGATATCTGAGCCAAGGAGATTAGGTTCGGTAATACTGACAAGGTATCTTTCGAGATTTGCACCAGGGACTAATTCAAGGCGAAAAGTCTGACCACCTCCGCGCCAGGCGGTTCCATCGGTGATTTCACCGAAACTGCGAGGAAATCGAGTGATATCGAAGTTCTTTTCATCAATCGTGAATTGTCCCACGATTCCATTTTCAGAGTTATAGGCACCACCGAAGTTGAATCGACCCGTTTGTGTATCGGTAACATAGACATCGACATCCGCTCGCTCAAAATAACTTTCTGGAGTCCAGTCGGAGGCAACTCCACCTCTCTCGTAAGGCTGAATTAGGGGATTCATCTCATTAGGAGAGCCTATGTTTGGCGATGCCAATCCATTTCCAATTGGCAATTCACCCGGTACGACATTCTCTGGGTATTGAGCTTGAACGACTCTTGAGTTGTCTTCGTCTTGATTTTTGGCGACTGGGTTGGTGGTTGCTTGCGAAACTTGAAATGAGTTTCGGTTGGAATTTGTGTCTGGGCTCTGCGCTCTAATAAGGACAGGTGAGTTTTTCGTATCTTCCGAGGGGCGTGTTGGAGCGATTAGGTCGCTGGGTGATTTGTTAGTAGAGAATCTGTTTGTGTCGTTGATTGTTGTTGGCGTTGAAGCAATCCCTAAATTATCTAGACGGTCTTTCAGAGAGGTTTCAGGTGGTAAATTGTTCGTCGACTCCGATATTAGTTGACTTAGATCTTGGTTTTTATCAAATAGCCCGCCCAATCCAGCTTTGTTTTTGAATAGTGGTTGTTGGCAGCCGACCAAGTTGCACATTCCAATCGCGAGTAACGCTGAAAGCATGTGTCTTAGGATTGAAGGTTGAATTCGATGCATGGGTATCGGATGCTGAGGCAAAAAATGAAATGTGTAGATCATACGTGGGTGGAGGTTTGGGGGCGTCAACTAAGGTTGGTAATTCGATGGGGCTTTGTCGGCAATTCGATCGAGCTGTTCAGTTGTCGAGGGGCGGACGACGATCGATGGACGCGGACCTGTTTGGCCGTTGGCGAAGATTTGAGATCGACCTAGCAATTCTTCGCTTTTCTTGATCTCGCGAGCGTCAATCAGTTGGCCCGGTGCGAGTGTCAGCTTTCCTAGAACGACGGACCGTTTAGTGATTGATCCGCCTTCGAAATGGATGTTGATATCTCCAACAACATATTGTTTACCTTCGTCAATGATGTAGACGATATCTAGAATCCCTGGTTCTTCAAGAAAACGAGGCTCAGCGGTAACTCGTGAGTGCACGAATCCCATGCTGCCATAGAGATCTTGGAGAGACACGACATCTCGGTTCATGGTCGCAACGTTGAATTTTGGGGATTTGTCTTCGGAATCTGGTTTCAGTTCCAGCATTTTGATCAGGTCCTCAGCAACATACGATTTGTTTCCAACAAAGGAGACATTGCGAATGGTGTAACGTGGTCCTTCAGCAATAATGAAATTCAGGGTTAACCACCTGCCGTCATTGCTTTCCTCGATCTCCCGGCCAATCCTGGCGTTGAAAAAACCAAGACTTCGATAGTAGGTGAGTAAACGAGTGATATCCTGTTCAATTTTATCACGCTCAACTGCCCCCCCCCATATTTTTAAAAGGCCTGGTTTGGATTTGATTTGGGTTCTCAGTCTCGCGTCGGAAGCAATGCTATTTCCTTCGAAATTCACTTTCCAGATTTTCTGCTCTTCGTCTTCGTGAATCACAAACACCACATTGCTGTCGCCCTTTTCATTTCCTTCAATGATTTCAATCTGTGTTTTGGGATACCCCTTCTTTTTATATAAGTCCTCCAGCTTCTTTTTTGCCATCTTTATTTCTTGTACATCCAATGGCGCGCCGTCAGTCAGGCTGATAGCTTTCTTTAAGGTTTTGTCTGTAAGGCCGCGATTGCCAATAAACTTAATCTCGGTGATTGCATTTCGTTCGACCACGTCGATGGTCACGACGATTCCTTCATCAGTGTGCTTGAGATAAGGGCCTCGGACTCTACTGATTTGGGGATTACTCCAAAGCACGTCAACATCTTGTCGTAATTTATCCGGATCAAAATATCTGCCTTTGCGAGTACTTACATCCCTTAAAAGCTGATGTGTTGGAATTGACTTGTTTCCCGTCACAATGACCGCAGCAACTTTATTAGCATTGTCATCTTTAACGCTTTTAGAAGCTTTGGCGGAGCGGTTGATGTCTGAATAGATCGATGGAGCAATTGATTTGTTTGATTCCTGAGGCTCAAACTCATCCAAGCTTTGAAAGCGGACATTTTCAAATCGGCTTTTGTCGAGCGTAGTGGAGGGAACCGGTATTTTGCTACCTGCAAGCTGACCAGTTTGGCAGCCGGTGCTCATTAATGCTGTCAACGACAGCGCTACCAGAAAAAATGGGTAGGCCAAGCCCTTTCGCTTATAAAATAAGGGGTGAAAGGGGTGTGAATTATTTAAAAATGAATAGTCGCGCAAAGTATGGTCCATCCTTGGCCTCAAACTTTAGTATTTCTCAGGATTAATTACATAAACGTGCGACGGTCGGCAAGGCCACAATAAGTTTCCCTTGTGGAGCGCGTCGCTAGCGTGGTTGGAATGACTCTGGTGAGGATGGCTTACGAATGCGAGGCGAATTCGGTTTGCGCAATTTCGTATTTTGCTGAAAAAACAACCTGGAAAAAATCAATCGAGGCGATTTAAGTTTTCTAGGTTCTCTACAGTGACTACAGGCCATCGTGATTGATTTTTTAGAGCTGTACGTTCCGGATTTGTCTTTACAAAGATGAAGGCCATTTGTTGGGGGACTTTTTTGAGATCGAGGTCACCGCGGAGTCGCCATTCCCGCTCTGCTCGCCAATTTATCTTAGTGCTAGTAGAACTTTGCAGTTGGAAAAATGGACGGTCTAGGGTGCTAAGGCGATTCCAATCCGATTCGGTTCCATAATTGACCTGTCTTGCCCCCAGCTTTTTGAGAAATTCGAAGTCGATTGCGATCCCATAATGCTCGAAATCCCAACGACCTAAATGTGACCGAAAGATGCGGCGATTGGCATATTGCGAAAGTGGGACGGCCGTAAGGCAGACTAATCTATCTTTCCCTTTGGTGAGTCTATTTGTGCCTTTTATTTTTTGTTGTTCCACAATGCGCTTTAGAGTTGAAAGGGCGCCTTGACCTCTTGTGTGGGAATTAAATAAAAGGTCATCCAAAAATTCACGGTTAGGTTGTTCAGGCCATGGACCTGTCGATTGACGTGTCCAATGAATGAGAAACCGGCGTCTTGCAAATTGCTGAGTTGCGGTGGATGTTGCGGGTTTCGGGGGATTTGTGAGTTTGTTTTGCGTTGCAGTGAGGTAATTTTGCTTTGATGGTTGGGGGAGTGACTTCAATTGGGGGAGTTTATAAAGCAACCAAGGTATTGCGCCTTGGTTAATCAGTTCCGTTGATACCGAATCAGATGTTAGTTGACGGTCGATGAGTAAGCGTGTTCTTTTGGATTTCCCTTTTTGCAGGCGAGCTTTGAGGGCATGGTGAACAATTCCTTTTTTTCGACACGATATCACGAAACAATTTTGCGAGAGATTGATAATTAATTGGTCGGCGCTAGGTGGACGCTTCACTATTATTCCAGTGCTGTCGTGCCAATCATAAAAAGCGTTTCGAACGATCGCATTTGGAAAGTTACCGGTAAGACATTTTTGTTGGTAATTCGAGGATTTGGTTGGGGATTGATGAGTTAACGGAATGAGCGAAATCAGCGTCAATCCAAACAGTTCCGAGAGTCGGTACAGGTAGGGGAAGGTTGTCGTACCCGGGGCAGTCAAGATACAAATATTTTGTTTTCGCTGCTGAACAGCTAACGTTCTGAGCGCATCAAACCAGTTAGATTTTTGATCCGTGTTTTTACCGATCCGCGAACTGACAATTGAAATCAATTGAATTGAATAAATGTCCGGCATTCGAATACGAACAGAAAAATCGCCGATTTGATGTACTTGGTTTACATATTCGCAATCTTGGAGTTTCTGGGGTGATTGAAGGTAATCTATACCACCATCTAAAACTTGTTCCGCTAGGGCGTTGAATGGAGCACGCTTTGGGCGGTCGAGAATTTTCAATTTATTCGTGCTTAGGTTCATTGTATCGCCCTTCTGGTGCGTAGAAGAAAGCGGAAACCAGTGAACGTATCTTAAGCTTTTTGGACGGTAATCAAATCACTCGGAAAGAATAGCAGGGTTTGCCCATAGAGCGTGTCGATGATTAGCAGTAGAATAGGCGACCGGCGGCGGTTTTTTTCGAGCGATCCGACCTAATGAGAGTAAACGGTAGATGAACGGAAAAGTTGGACTTGCTATCACTTTGGTGGTTTTAATTGTGATCGGTGGTTATTTCTTCGCCGATTGGAACCGAAGTGTCCCCGATAAAGTAGAAGCCACTTATCTTGGCCGGGACTCTTGTGTCCAGTGCCACCAGACGGAGGCCGCTTTATTTCATGGCTCACATCATGACCTAGCTATGGATTTAGCGACGGAAGAATTCGTGCTTGGCGATTTCAGTGAACAGACGTTGGAGCATCATGGCATTAAGTCAAAGATGTTCCGCAATGGCGACCGGTTCATGATCAATACGGAAGGCCCGGACGGGCAAATGCAGGATTTCGAAGTCAAATATGTTTTCGGAGTCGAACCGTTGCAGCAGTATATGGTCGAGTTAGAGCGTCCCGTGGATGCTGAAGTTGACGAGATTGGTCGAGTTCAAGTTCTTCGAGTTTCCTGGGACACCGAAAAAGAGAAGTGGTTTTATCTTAATCCACCGGACGTTAATTCTAAGTTGGATCCCGATGACCCTTTGCACTGGACCGGCATCACGCAAAACTGGAATGCGAGTTGCGCAAGTTGCCACAGCACTGATCTGAAAAAGAACTTTAATGCGATGGCTGGTCAGTACCATACGACCTTTTCGGAGATCGATGTTAGTTGCGAGGCTTGCCATGGTCCCGGAAGCTATCATGTGGAATTGGCAAATAGAAAAAGCTTATTCTGGGATCGCAAGCATGGCTTTGGTCTGGCCAAACTGAAAACTGAGAGTAATTTGCCACAAATTGAATCATGTGCTCCTTGCCATTCGCGAAGAACGGTCGTGAAAGAAGGTTTCACTCCCGGGTGTAACTTTGATGATTATTTTGCAACTCAGTTAATTGCCGATCCGGTATATCACGCTGACGGACAAATTCGAGATGAAGATTATGTCTATGGTTCATTCATCCAGTCTAAAATGTATCACAACGGTATTCGCTGCACGGACTGTCACGATCCTCATTCGACCAAGGTGAAATTTAACGACAACCAGTTGTGTACCTCATGCCATCAGCATCCAGCAGGTAAGTACGACAGTCCGAGTCACCATCATCATGAACCGGGAACGCCGGGAGCGAGTTGTGTCGAGTGTCACATGCCATCGACGACTTATATGATGGTCGATTCACGTCGCGATCATAGTTTTCGAGTTCCAAGGCCGGACCTGAGCGTCAGTATTGGGACACCCAACGCTTGTACCGCTTGCCACATCGACTCATCGAAGGTTGTGGAGCGTGATTCCAAAATGGAGCTTAGGCAGTACTTGGATTGGATTATTGCGGCGGAGCAAGGAGACACGGTAGTGGCGGCGGAGTTGGAGCGTGTAAATCAAGTGATGCTTGAGGCGACTGAGAAGTGGTATCCAGCGGAGCAATCACCTGAGAAAACAAAATACTATTCGCAACTGGCAAGTGCATTGTTGGTGGCTGAAGGCCGGGAGCCAACTTTGATGGAATTAGCCAAGGATCCACGAGTTCCGGCTATGTTCCGCGCCAGCGCGATGGCTGAATTGATGATGGATGGGAGTTCGGAATCTTTGCAAACCGCACTGGATTCACTTGATGATCCAAATCCGAAAGTCGTGTCGGCTGCGTTGATGCGAATTGATGCTGAAGTCAATCGAATTAACGAACGACTTCAATACATGGGAGTCACGGATACCGATGGGATTTTGCGTCCACTTGGAGAGGCCGTTGCTGAATTATTGCTACACCCCTCACCAAGGGTGCGAATTGAAGCGGCGCGTGTCTTCGTTTCCTTTGATCCTCAATCTCGCAAATTGTTTGCGGATCCCGATCAGGAGTACGCGTTTGATAAAGCACTTGAAGAGCTGAAGACCTCGCTATATATCGAAAACGATCGAGCCGCCTATCACATGATGTTAGGTGGACTCAATGAAATGCTTGGCGATGTTGATCGAGCCAAAGATGATTACCGGACAGCGATCTCTGTCGAGCCAAATTTAGCAGGGCCTCGTTCGAATTTGGCTGCCCGTCTGGACAATGATGTTGCCCGGTTGCGAAATCAGTTGCAACAATCGCAGCAAAGCGGTGGAATGATGGCGGGGCAGTTGAAGCAGTTGATGGGCCAGATGCAACAGATTGGATTAGAAGCGGCTAAACTCCGTTTTGAGGAGCATGCATTGCTGGCCAAGGATATTCTGCGTAGCGAAGGCCTGCCTGACACACACGGTTTGCATTTCCGTTACGCGATGTCTTGTTACCTCCAGCAGAAGTTTCCAGAAGCGGAAAAACATCTTTTAGAAGCTTATCGCCAGCAGCCTGAGATGGCGCGTTACATGATGGGACTGGCGACGTATTACGTGCAATTTGGGAATCCCAAAGAGGCATTGATTTACATTCGGTTATTGTTGGAAATTGATTCAACAAATCAGGGCTATCGAGCGTTGTTCTCAAAAGCGAAAGCGATGTTGGACGCTCAGCAAGAATCAACTGGAAGCATTGAGACTGATGAGCGTAAGTCGGAAGATCCAGCAAACAATTTAGATGATGTTGAGAATTGAAAAAATGTCTCGATTCAAAGTTGCCGGCGTTCAAATGGACATCGAATTTGCCGAAGTCGATCGCAATCTGGAAAAGATGGAATCTCGGTTGGAGGAAACTGTTGCCAATGGGGCAGCGTTAACTGTCTTTCCTGAGTGTACAACGACTGGGTATTGTTACGAATCGATTGGCGAAGCGAAGCAGTTGGGTGAGTCGCTCGATGGTCCAAGTGTCACGCGCGTTGGCCAATGGTGCGCGTCCAAAGATACGATGGTAATTTTTGGGTTTTTGGAACTTGAGAATGATTGTTTATATAATTCATTAGCTTTGTTAGGCCCCGGCGGAGTCGTCGGGAGTTATCGAAAAATTCATCTTCCATTTTTAGGTGTCGATCGATTTACAACACCTGGAGGTAGCCCTCCAAAAGTATTTCAAGCGTCTGACGTTCGCGTTGGAATGAATATTTGTTACGATAGTTCGTTTCCTGAGTCGGCTCGCATTCTCGCAATTGAGGGTGCAGATTTAATTGCGCTGCCGACTAACTGGCCACCCACCTCCGGGTTGACGGCCGATTTGATTCCCAACGCCCGTGCTTTGGAAAATCATGTCTATTTTATGTCTGTCAATCGAGTCGGGGTTGAGCGTGGGTTCGAGTTTATCGGGAAAAGTAAGATCTGTGACCCGCGAGGCGCGAATTTAGCATTTGAAAATCATGCCGAAGAGGCGATTCTCTACGCTGAGATTGACCCTGATTTAGCGAGAAGAAAGCATCTCGTCAGCATTCCGGGGGCACATGAAGTACACCGGATTAACGACCGGCGGCCTGATTTATATCGATCTCTCACTGATCCCCTTGAGGATGTTGGTGATTGAGAAATGGACTCGCACTGGCGCCGATACTCGGTTTGCTATTCCAAGACCAACTAGTTTTTCATTCGCAGACTTTTCTGCTGATCTCATATTGGACCTGACGATGTTTTTCACTCGCTTAAAGTTGTCTGTAAACTTGTTTGTTATCCTAGCGGGGATGGGAAACCTTTCCGCTCAGGAACCCCAGGAAGATCGACTTCGTCAATTTCAATTTCAAGCGACGGTTCTCGGAAAAACGGATTGGATTCACTGGGGAGATCAGAAAGGGACTTACTCGAATTGGACAAGCCATTCTAATCGCTTAATCCCAGTTTACAGTTATGGACTGAGTCTTGAGTCAGTTCAGGGGGCGAATAGTTGCTACCGAGACAAGGCTAGGCTGAAAGAGATTTATCTAGCTGATCCCATCGAGACGTTAAACCCGACTGCGGAATACTTCGACCAAACTGATATTTATCGACTTCAGAAAGACGGCTGGAAGTCAGGCAAGCGGAACGTCATTTTAATGGTGTTTGATGGAATGGACTGGAATACAACCCAGGCTGCTTCGATCTATAAAAATGGAAAAGTCCTTTATACCGAGGGGCGTGGCCAGGGACTTGCTTTTTTAGACTATAAAAAAGGTGATTCTGAATTCGGGTTTTGCGTGACCAGTCCGCATGACGGAGTGACTGAAAGGAACGTCGATGTCCAGTTGGTGAGTCAGACGGGAAAAGATTACAAAGGGGGTGGGTACAATGCGACATTCGGTGGCGCGACACCGTGGAGCAAATCCATCGATTCGGCTTACCTGCTCGGCAAGCGAAAAGATTTGCCACATCCTTATACAGACTCAGCCTCGTCGGCGGTTTCGCTCAATGCGGGCGTGAAAACCTACAATGGATCGATCAACTTTTCAGTAGATGGCCAGAAATTGGAAACGCTGGCTCATGAAATGCAGCGGGCAGGGTCTAGCATTGGTGTGGTCACGAGTGTTCCCATTTGCCACGCGACCCCCGCTTGTGTCTACGCTCATAATGTTGAACGAAGTGATTATCAAGATATCTCCCGAGACTTGCTGGGTCTTCGTTCTGTGTCGCACCGAGTTGATCCACTTCCTGGAGTAGATGTCTTGATCGGGTGTGGTTGGGGCGAGTTTCGAGATGATGAACGAGCGGATCAGGGAGAGAATTATGTCCCCGGAAACAGATATATTGCCCGCGATGACATTGAACGCATCGACGTTTCCAAAGGCGGCAAATACGTTGTCGCGGAGCGAACGAGTGGCAAGTCTGGTTTGCAGGTTTTGCGGAAGGGAGTCGAGAGTGCGATTTCAGGTGGTAACCGATTGTTTGGTTTCTTCGGCTCGACACGTGGTCACCTGCCCTATCAAACGGCTGACGGGAATTACGATCCAACGATGGGAGAGGCAAAAGTAGATGTCTACCAACCCGAGGATATTTTTGAAAATCCGACGCTCTCAGATATGACCACTGCAGCGTTGGACGTGCTTTCAGAAAACAAAAAAGGATTTTTTCTGATGGTAGAGGCGGGGGATGTTGATTGGGCGAATCACAATAACAACATTGACGATTCGATTGGAGCAGTGTTGAGTGGTGATGCGGCATTTGAGGCGATCACGGAATGGGTTGAAACAAACAGCAATTGGGAGGAGACGCTTCTAATTGTGACCGCGGATCACGGTCATCTAATGTTTCTCGATGATCCGAGCGTTCTTACTGGAGAAAGGCTTCCCCTCGATTCCAGCGATTTTGTTAAAAGGATCGAAACAATTAGAACGGAAGCGAGCGAAGCTGTGCGAATGAAAGAAGAGGGAAGCAAACCCGTCCGATAAAAGAAGCATGGGGCAGCTGCCGCCAGAGGAGTCTTTTAAAATAAAAAGCAAAGGCGGGGTTCTTCGGTGCCAAATACGATTTGACGTGCAAAATGATCAGGGGCAAGGCAATCATGTTGCGGAAACTCCGAAGACCCCGCATTCGATTAAAGTCGAGGCAAAAGAACCTTGATTTAACGATTTACTACTTTGCAATTTGCATGCCAAAGTTAAAAAAATGAAACCTCGGCGGGGAAGCGATTTTTGATCGATCCTACTAATGAAGTGTTTCGAATTAGTACGATGGCTTCAAAAATCGTGTAGCAGAATTGAGCAATAGAGAGAGGTTCTATCGGATTTGGTTGGATCAGCCCCACTCTTGCAATGGCAGATTGCGTTAGATTCGGTCGAGTGATGGTTATTTGCCGGCGAAGGATTTGATAAATTAGAGTCATGGATCAGGCAGTTAACAACTTAGCGAAAACGGTCGTGGTTTCGGTGAACCCTAATTCTGGTTCTACCGACCGTACTCAGGTAATCGATGAATTATGCCACGAGCTTGAGACACTTGGTTTTTCGGTAATCGTATTGCGAGACATCGACGAGGTAACGCAAAAGGTTCTTGAACTTAGCGACGAATCGGCTAGTTCTCAATTAGCGACCGTCGTCGCCGCCGGCGGTGATGGTACCGTCGCCTTGTTGGCGAATCGTTTACCGCCCCAAACGCCGCTCGCCATCCTTCCGCTGGGTACCGAGAATTTGCTTGCGAAATACATTGGTCTCTCAGCTAATGCGAAATCGATTGCGAGAATGGTGGCGGATGGCCAAACCACATTTATTGACGCTGGCAAAGCTAATGGAAAAATGTTTTTTGTAATGGCAAGTTGCGGATTTGATGCAGACGTCGTGCATCGTCTTCATTCGCAGCGAAAGGGACACATTCGGCATTGGTCCTATGCGAAACCAATCGTTGAGGCGATTGCATCGTATCGATACCCTCGTATTCGATTTTACGTGGACGAACGTGAAAGTCCGGTGGTTGGAAAGTGGGCGTTTATTTTTAATGTACCCCGCTACGCCATGAACTTACCGATTGTTCCGGGTGCTGATCCCAGTGATGGGCGATTAGATTTGTGTACATTTCGAGGGGGGCGATTTTTTCGCGGTTTGTTTTACTTAATTACTATCTTGCTTCATCGGCACCGGCAATGGAATTATTCCCGGGTGGAGCGATTTGAGAAAATTCGAATTGAGTCGGACGAACCAGTTCCGTTTCAATTGGATGGTGATCCAGGCGGAACCTTGCCTTTGGAAATTGAGATAGTCCCAAGGTTTTTACAAGTTTTTGTGCCCGAATCCTATGCGTCCTAATTGCCCTGCCCTTAGATTAGATATCTTGTCAAAATGTGTGAAACATGATGGGGGCTTGGGCCATGTTGGCAAGCGGGATTCGTTGCCGGCAACGTCTGGCTTGTGTGTTTAATGGACGTGATCTGGTTTGCAACTGAAATCGTAAATTCAAACGTCTCCTTGTTTAAAAATAATCCTACCAATCCTTAAATTCGTTAGGCAACCAAAGTGCTCAATCCATCCGCTCAGATAGGCGATATCCAATGTGGTTGTGGTCATCCTTTGTTGGTGATCGCGGGGCCCTGCGTCATTGAATCGCGAGATTTAGTGTTTGAAATTGCTGAAAAATTGAAAACAGTAACCGATTCGTTAAATTTACCGCTGATTTTCAAAGCTTCGTTTGATAAGGCGAACAGAACGAGTTTGAATTCGTATCGTGGAGTAGGCCTTGAGAAAGGCATGGAAATTTTGGCCGAGGTTCGGTCAGAGTTGGGTTTAATCGTTACGACCGATATTCATTTACCGGAACAGGCGTCACCGGTCGGTGAAGTTTGCGATTTGATTCAAATTCCTGCCTTCCTCGCTCGTCAGACCGATTTGTTGGTTGCTGCGTCTGGTACCGGACGTGCCGTTAATGTCAAAAAGGGGCAATTTATGGCGCCATGGGATATGGAGCATGTAGTCGGTAAACTGGAAGAATCGGGCTGCCAAAACGTATTATTAACTGAACGTGGTACGTTTTTTGGGTATGGTAGTTTAGTGAATGACATGAGGGCAATTCCCAATATGGCAAGCCTTGGAGTTCCGGTTGTTTTTGACGCGACACACAGTGTGCAGCGTCCTAGTGCAGCTGGTGGTAAGACAGGGGGAGACCGGACGATGGTCGAACCACTTGCGAGTGCAGCGGTGGCCATGGGATGCGATGCCGTATTTTTGGAGACACATCCTGAACCGGATTCGTCACCAAGTGATGGGCCTAACATGTTGCCGATTGAGAGAATGTTGCCTTTGTTGACTCGCTTAAAGCAGATACATGAATTAGTACATCTTTCGTGAAGCCTGATAAATTGTGCGATGAATCGTTGAGAAATTAAAACGAGACATGGCGATTGAGACTATAGGAATCAAGGATAACTCAATGAGTTTTGTAAGCCGTTTTTTGAGTTTTGCATTATTAGTGACTGTGTTGATTAGTTGCGGATGTCAGCCGCCGAGGGATCCAATGTTGGATTTGCTCGATGTTGATTTGACGAAAACGAAGCAAGACGATTTGATTCGCACGATGGCACTGGTCGACAGTGAAATTCGTTTCGAGCAAAAAGAGTTTAGCAACAACATGGCAACGGGCTTGAATCGCTGGGCTGAGACGCGTGGAAGCGAGCTGGATGATCAAAGCTGGCGGGAGGATGAGTTAACCAAAGAGTTAATGGCAGCCAGTGGGAGCTTAGATATTGCAGAGGGATTTAAGGATCTTAGTTTCTTTAATACTGATGGCTATTACCTTCAGCAATCCAATTGGATCTCGCAGATTGCTAATCGAGTCACTGACCCTGAAATCCAAATGGCTCCCTTCGAACTCTACCGAATGGCAGCTGATAATTACAAGCCGGATGAAGACGTGGAAGCCCCTCTGGTTGAAGTGGTAAAAAAACTGCATCCAGAAATGGGGGATGACGCTGGTCAAACGGTAGCCAATAGTATGAGTGTCTTTGATTGGGTCGTGAGGAACATTCAGCTGTTGCCTGACTCTAATTTAACAGATGAAGAGCAGGAAGAAGCAAGGCTCAATGACAGTGAAACTGCAGCAGCGGCGGGGATTCCAGGAGTCGGCTATCAGCGTTACCCTTGGCAATCACTGCTTTACGGACAGGGCGACTATGTTGACCGAGCGAAAATATTCATGCTTGGTCTTCGAGAGTTGGGAATCGATTCTGTTATGTTGGCGACCAAAGGTGAGAATGGAAGCCTCGTCCCGTGGGCTGTGGGTGTCGTGGTTGGAGAGAATTATTACTTATTCGATTCAAAATTAGGACTGCCAGTTCCAGGTGAGAAACTTGGTTCCATTGCAACGCTTGATCAAGTTCGGGCGAACCCGGAGTTGATTACTTCGCTCAGCCTGACGAATGAGGAGTCACTTGCAGACAACACCGACTATTGGGTAAAGCCTGAGCAATTGGATGATTTAGTTGCACTGGTATACACCAGTCCTGAATCTGTTTCCAAGCGGATGAGCAATTTAGAGGCGGCATTGCCTAAGGAATTGCGAACTGATTTAGCCTTTTCGACAAGCGAGATTGCAGCGAGACTGCCGGCCAAAGAAGGGGTTGCGATGGAGCCTTGGGATGTCGGTTACCAGACGCATGAATTTCGTCAAGCAATTCGAAATGCGTTGGAGAAAAAATCGGATGACGTGATCTCAGCGAAATTAAATGATTACTATTTCAACGAGTTTTACATTGATAACTTCGTTGTCTACCGAACCGCTCGAGCAAGATTCTTCAAAGGAAAGTTTGGCCTCGATTCCGAAGGTCGATCGTTAAATGCAATTCAAAGTTTTCAGAGACTAAAATATACCCAAGAGCAAATTGATAATCTTGGATCCGATTCAGATCAGCAACGACGCCTGGGCATTCGTAAGGAAGCCGAGCAGAACGTAACGGATTTCAATACCGAAGTTAGAAGTGTTCAAGGCCAGATGGATTTGATTCGCCGCGATGCGGGATTATTTCTGGCTCAATGTCACTTTGACAACGGCAGCATGAATGCGGCGGCCAACTGGCTTAAGAACATTAAGGCCGAAGACGGTGTTGATCGCTGGAATGATGGGATTACTTACTTGCTGGGCCGTAGTCAGGAAAAACTCAAGGATTACGACCAAGCGATTGAGATTTTATCGAGTGACCAACTCCAACAGTCTCACGGCAATCTAATTCGGGCCAGAATGTTGAAAGAAATCGTCAACGGACTCTAGGGAGTGGCCGGAGCGTTTGGTATTTAGGCGTCGCCGTCGATTGCGTTTCTGATGTGCTTAATGGCCGATTGGATCGCTTTGGGGGCTCCTTGCTCGTCGACCAGGCCGCTGTTTGGAAATCGGCAGTCGTCTGCGTCGCTCCATTGCTGCCAGACCATCCCGTGCACAGAGGGGCGTGCGATCATCATTGGCATCACGGTTTTCAAAAACGTAATCCGATTCTCGTCGGTCAGGTTGCTGGAAGTACTGTTGGCTGGCCGTTGATGAGGATCTTCCGAAGTTAATTTTGCTCCGGTGCCAGTGGGCATGCGGAGGCAGATCACCAATGGCAATCCGAGTTGAGCCCAAACGTCAACAAGATCGATCCACTGGAGAGGGTCGCGGATCATGCTGCCGTTAGGCCAGTAATCCAAATTGATGTCTAGGCCAAGGAATGAGATGGGGAGTCCTTGCCGCATCAAGGAGTCGGCAATTTGCAGTGGATGAACTCCTCCAACAGCACCAGCGAGTCGCTCGGCCCATGGGAAGTCGAAGCTGATTAAAGTTGGTAAATCCGTTTGTGATTCTTCGATAAGGCGAAGCATATCAACGGTGACACTTAACTGTTGTGGGTAGGAGAGGTGTCGGTGACCAATCCCATTGAGTCGGCTCACCACGTGGATTAGCGATGTCGTTCTTGGGATTCGGCTGAGTTGTTTCCGGCATTCAATCAGTAATTGTTCTTTTCGAGCACCGAAATCGTCAACATTGATTAAGCGACTGTCCATGCCGCCGATACTGGCATCCAACCACGGTCCAACAATGACTCGTTTTCCTAATAGCTCTTCGCGGCCACCCGAAATTTTTTCTTCTAATTCGGTATTGTTTGCGTTTAAATTAATTTCGAGCAGATCAAAATCTTGGGATGCCAAACTGGGTTCAAATTGGTCTCCAGTGCCAACCGAATTGGCCATCCAGAAATTACTCATTTGTTCATGTTCACGTCGGAACTTAGAGATTTGGGCTCCAAAGGAATTCGAGAGATCGAAGATTCCATCCATTGAAGCTTCGATGGATTGACGCGCTGCGTCATCTCGCATTTTACTTTCGGTCGCAAGAATTGATTTGCTGAGCATTCGCGTTGCAAGTTGAACGTACGCGTGAACACCGTTCTCAATATAAAGTCCCCCCTCCTCCCAAATCGAAATTTGATTTCGTAATCGATTGAGCGTGCCACGGGCTAACTCCGTTAGGAGTTCGTAAGTGGCTTCTCTCACGGGAAGCGTGCCGGTGCAGATCAGCATTTCGCCCCGGTGGTCCATCGGGTAGATCAGATAGAGCTTGCCGGATTCATCTCGATTCCGACTGATCGTTATTATTTTGTCTGCCTCTGCAGAGTCGTCCGGTTCGTTATCCAGTTCGGAAACGGATATTCGACAAGGCCATGGAATACCATCGAGCCCAATCACGTGGATTGCGTTTCCGTGATAAGTATCCAGATTCCATTCACTTGGTACTCGAAACCGAAACTCGCCCATCAGATACTCACAGAACTGTTGACTACAAACTTACCTACATTGTGCCGTTTGTTGTCTTTGGAAGGAATAGCACGTCCCCAAAATGAGGGTGATTTCGCGATAATAAGATAATAAGACCATCAAATTACGGGATACGCGTAAATCAAAGAGCCAAGATGCTGTCGCGACCAGTGCGGGACCGGTTCGGAATGCCATTCCTAATTAATTTTTGCCTAGACGCGACAGATTGGGATAGGAACAGAGTGCCGCCAGGGACTGTTGACAACACAGGGCAAAATACAGTGACGCTTACACGCGATTCGCTGGCGAAGCGATTCCCTAGAATTAACTGAGGGTTGGGGCTGAGCCGAAGAAGAGTTGAAATATCATTCGTTCTGCGAAAGCAGAGGCGGAAGTGGTTGGGTTGCTCCTAAGCAAGGGGCGACTTGGCAGTATTGGATTAAGGCTTCCTGCCGAGGCAGACAAGGCAGGCATCGTCAATTGCCGGGTAACGGCCGCTGTGGCGGGCCACCGATTCTCGAATCAAGTTACCAATGGCGTCTGGATTTTTAGCTTGGCCCGATGCCATTTCTGCGATCATCGCTTCGGTTGTGAGTTGTTCACCGTCGGCGTTCATTGCTTCGTTGATTCCATCGGTGTACAGCACGATTTGATCGCCTGGATCGATTTGGACTTCGATCGATTCGTATTCAAAATCTTCCATGATCCCTAACGGCAGCCCCGACTCTTCTTCTGCGAGTTGTGTGATTTCACCCGTTGCCGATTTTTGCAGAATCGGTGGCATATGCCCTGCATTGACGACGGTCATTTTGTTGGTGTTAAGGTCGAGGACACAAAGTGCGAGCGTCACAAATCGGTCGATGTTTAATCCGGAGAGGCTGTTGTTCATCTTTTGCACCGCCTCAATGGCAGTTTTTGAGGTCACAAGTGCGAACCTAGACTCCGCCGAAATTTTTGCCATGTAGAGTGCGGCGGCGATCCCGTGGCCGACAACGTCGGCCATAATGATTGCAAGTCGGTTATTTTCGAGAGGTACAAAATCGTAATAGTCTCCCCCAACCTGTTGCATTGCTTTGTAATAAGAATAGAACTCAAATTCCTCCGTATCGGGAGAACTTTGCGGTAGAAAACGTTGCTGCAATTCATGGGCAAGTTCGAGGTCGGCGCGAATGCTCTGAGCTCGCTTGAAGTCCAAGAATAAATCGCTTTTTTGGATCGCTAAACTTGCTTGCATGGCGACGGTGACTAGGGTCTCGAGGTCTTCGTTATCAAACGCAATGGATTGTTTGAGGGTATCGAGTTGAATAACACCGATCGCTTCGTCTTTGCTATTGATTAGCGGAGCACACATGATGGAGCGAATGCGGAAGTCGACGATGCTCTGACTCATGTCAAAACGATCGTCCATCGCAGCGTCGCTACTAATGATCGGATGCTTATTCCCCATCACGGTTTTTACAATGGTCTTGCTGATCCGAACCATTTCATCGGTCCGGGCGCCTCGGGTTTTAAAACCAAGTGGTTCGAGTTTGCCCTCGTCATTTTTTAAGACAATAAACCCACGGTCAGCTTCGGTAAATAATTGGAAAAGGAAGTCCAGAATTTTTGTGAGGACTTCGTCTCTTTCGACTGACTCGCTCAGTGCGTGTGTGATTTTTGTTAACGCGCGAAGTTTTTGTTCGGGCTTGGCGTGATTGTCTGAGCGGGAGTGGTGGGATGGAATGTCGAGTTGAGACATTACACTTGCCGAGACTTCTCCACTCTCTTCAAACTCGTCAAACATGACAGAGCTTTGATTAATGGAGGAAGATGATATCGTAGGATCGCTATTGATACCTTGAGCGACTGTGAATTGTTCGAGGTTGCCCTTTCGACTGGTAACTTCTCCGTCCGAAAAGATAAAGGTGACTTCACAAATTTGAATTTCAGATTGATCCGGTAGCTGAGTCGGTTGCAAGACGGCTTGGTTGTTGAGGAGTGTGCCATTCCGGCTCTTGTTGTCCTCGATATAGTAATTACCGTTTTTCTTGGTGACTTTGGCGTGCCAACGACTCACCGTTTCGTCTTTGATGTGGAGGTCGTTTTTTTCATCACGCCCGATCGTGATCTCATTTTTATCAATTGAGAATTGGCGTTTTGCAACGGACGGGTTGGAGGTGGTCAAAAATGCCATGGATACAATTTCAATTCGTTTTTGGCGAAGTACGTTTGTCGCGGTCTTTATTCTAAAATTCAAAATTAGGGCGGGTCAACGTAGCGAGATCCAGATTTGGATTTTTCGTCGATTCGCCTTAAAAATTTGACCCGCTAAAACCTGTCGAGCCTAACCAAGGGGCAGTCTGTGGGGTACGGGAAGGATAGGTTATGGATTAAGCAATTCAGGAACGAGTCCAAGACTTTTGGTGATTTGTGGATTCCTGTGTTCATTGCGCTACTCCTTGAGCGCAGTGAGTCGGTTTTTCACAGTTTTTCCATCGAGAACAAGTCGATTTTATCAAATACCATTGATCGTGAATGGGGGAATCTTAGCAAGAATGATGTTTTATGTCGCCATTTCTGGATTCCTGTCCGTTTGAAATTGGCACTGGGCTGCTTCGGGTTTGAAATGGGACAGGAGGATCAAGCGATACAATCGGTGTCCTGGGTAAAAAAAAATCCGCGTGATGCAATTCACGCGGATCGGAACTAAGTTGTGTGAAAAACGCAGGAAAGCTTTGTCGAGTCACGCAAAGTTGGCTTGTCCTGCTTCACAAGCTCAAAGTCAGTGTTCTAAGCGAATTCGTCAAACATTCGACTGACAGCGGCCTCGAGCTTTTCGGGCGTCTCATATTCGCCACTGGCGATTTGAGCCCGAAGGTCGGCGACACGGTCAGCCCGAATATCGGTCGCACCAGAGGTGCTAAGCATTTGCGCTTCGGCTGAGATTTCGAGTGAATCAACCGGGACAGAATTAGTATTCTGGGTCGCGCTGGTTGTATTTTGTTTCTGCAAATTAACTGCAGAAGATGTTTGAATATTTGATGTTGATCTAATTTGCATATTGTTCTCCCCGTTACGGGTCAGTGGCTTGAACGTTCGTTATGAACAGCAAACCATGTTTGTTGATTTTGCACAATTCCAATTGATATTCGCGATCAAATTTCTTTTGAATTAGTCTGATGTCACTCACGATGGTCTTGGCCGTGACAAGTCATTTTTAAACAATAAGTGTAAATCGCAAAAGATCTTCCAAGGCTGCATCCTTGTCGTAGAACGTGCCATCCGTAACTGGAGTTTGACAACGCAAGCACTCGAGAAAGTACTTTGATTATCGACGAAGGGTGCTAGCATCTTTTCAGGATCTTTTAAGTTTTGCTTCGTGACGTTAGCGAAATCGCCGACGCCTATGACGTATTTAAGGTTTGAGTCATCAAAAATTGTTGTTTCGGTCGGGTGCCTTGTTTTAGAGCTTACCTTGGATTGAGGTGAGCACCAAGGTTTTACCAACCGTGATTGGTGTTTAAATCCTCGTTTAAATTCGAAAATCTTATTGCCAATCATTTGACTCGACCGGTTATACGTGCTCCGCGCGGCGATGGTTCGGTATTACCAATAAAATAAAATCTGCTTGCATGTTACCGTTCAGGTAAGTCGAGCCAGGCGATTGGTAACATTGCTGATAACGGGTAGACCAACAGTGGGATAAACATTGCCGACTGTTGAACCGTAGCGTGTTCAGGTGCGTTTAACAAAGAGTGGCCGGAATATGATTGCCGGTTCTACAAGGCAGGGATTGCATTTGATGGACTTGAACGAGAGGTTTTAATGGTCATTCGCAATTCTGAGATATCTGTACTGAATTTGGCGCGAAACAAATATGAAGCGCCGTTCTTCGTGAACATGGAGTCTTTTTTCGAATTCAGTTTTTGGATTTCGGAAGAGTTGCTCGACTTAGAGGCTCAGTTCAAACCCAGGCATGATGTGCGTTTACAACCAGTTTCGATTTCCGGCCGACTGGATTAACAGGACCTGCAAAGACATATTTGCGGTCTTAGCGTCTGCCGAGATAAATTGCTTAGATTAAAATAAAAAACCTGCTCCCAGAGGGGAGCAGGTTTAGTAATTATCTATAAGTTCGCTGACAAGTGAATTAAGCGAAGTTTACTTTCTACCGAATTCAACTCGTCGTCGACCGAGTTGTTGTTGTAGGCGTTGAACGATGCTGCTGTGCATTTGGCTCACACGACTTTCGCTGAGATCGAGGGTAGCCCCGATTTCCTTCATCGTCAGTTCTTCATAGTAGTAAAGAATAATGATGAGGCGCTCGTTACGGTTCAAACCTTTGGTAACCAATCGCATCAGATCATTCTTCTGAATACGGCGGGTCGGGTCCTCACCTTTTTTATCTTCAAGAATATCGATTTCTCGAACATCTTTGTAGCTATCGGTTTCGTACCATTTTTTATTGAGGCTGATGAGACCAACCGCATTGGCGTCACTCATCATTTTCTCAGTTTCTTTGACCGTCAACTCGAGAACTTCAGAAAGTTCAATGACGGTTGGGGCTCGGCCAAGTTTGGTTTCAAGACGCTTGGTAGCGTTATTGATTTTACTGGCCTTGGAGCGTACCAATCGAGGTACCCAGTCCATTGTACGAAGCTCGTCGAGCATGGCACCGCGAATACGCGGTACACAATACGTTTCGAACTTAACGCCACGTTCCATGTCGAACGCATCGATAGCGTCCATCAGGCCGAAAACACCTGCCGAAATCAAGTCATCAAGTTCGACACCATCTGGTAACCTCTGCCAGATTCGTTCGCCATTGTACTTGACCAGTGGAAAGTAACGTTCCATTAATCGATTTCGAAGGTCCTTGTCAGTACAGTCAGGTTTGTACTGTTTCCAGACTTCCAGTATCTCTTCCGCTTTTGCAACACTTGTCGCCATGCAATCCTCCGTGATTGTTATGCGAATCCACATCTAAAAGATGGGTTTTTTTTATTGTCGGGCCGGGGCCACTCACTTGTCGTTTGCAAGACACAATCGTTTGTGTCAGTCTCGAACATTTCCTTGTTAACAACTTGGATCAATTCGATGGACGGTAAATATCAGATTTAGCTTTGTCGCGTCAATGAACAAATTACATGGTTGTGTAATTTTTTATCGTTTTTTTGCTCGTGTCCCCGCTTCTCCGGTTGGACGCGCGCAGGAAAGCACGCGTGCCAAAATTTGCCGTAATTCATTCATCGACGCATAGGAGTTGAGACTTTTGTTGAAAATGCAGATTATTTCAACGAGGTGGTTTTTGCGATAGCATCTTTGAAAGTTAAAGAAAGGCGAGTTTTTAAGAGCAAGCGCGCGGTGATACCGACCATGGAACTAGCAATAACCTAAGCGAACCAATTAAATTTAGTAATTGGAACTGCCCTGCCCTCGTTTAAGCAGCCCGGGCGACCGCGTGAAGCTCATCAGCAGAAATTTCACCCACGATCTCAATCTCAGCTCCCATTGCTTCTTGGCGGCCCAACACAAACATATTGCTAGCGTTGTCAAAAGCCAATTCGGCAATCACGGGGCGAATCGACTGGTCCACCAGGGCGATTGGTTTGATTCCAGAATCTCGCATTTTTTGAGCGGCGGTTTGAATGGCGCCGGCAAGATTTTCAATTATCTCTCGAGGAAGATTTATTCTAATTTCATCATTTTCACGATGCCATGCAGTCGCAATTTGTTTTTCAATCTCTGGTGAGATCGTGAATACCTCAATGGAGCTGCCTGATTCCTGGGTTAATTTTGAAACGATATGCCGCGACAATTGAATTCGAACCTTTTCGGTGAGATCCCAGCGATTACTAATTTCCGAGGCGTGATCGCTCAGAGATTCGAGGATCAAAGGTAGTGGCCGAATCGAAATTCCCTCAGAAATGAGGCCTTTGAGGACTTGTTGGACTTTGGCAAGGCTCATCACATCCGGAATTAGTTCTGAAACTAATGCGGGCGACGATTTGGCAATTTCATCAACGAGTTGTTTGGTGGCATCTCTTGTTAAAAGATACGAGGCATTTTCGATCGAGATAGATTTTAGAAGCGTTGCGAGGACTTCCGTAGCATCAAGGACATGGTATCCGAGCCCTTTTGATTCCTCGGCGGCATTAGCGTCAATCCAATAAGCTGGTGACGAGCTAAGATGTTCATCCGCAAATCCCCGAACCGCCCCTTCTCCAAGAGGCCCCGTTGCCCGCCCGTCGTCGATAGCAAGGGAGTTGTCAGGCTGGATTTCTCCGCGTTGAACGATGTTACCTTGAATGCGGATTCGAAATTCGTTTGCGCCGATTTCGAGATTGTCGCGAATTCGTGTTTTGGGCAGGATGACTCCGAGTTCTGCCGCGATTTCCTTTCGAACTTGAGTCACGCCGGCGAGTAATTGGCCGCCTTGTCGTGAGTCGGCTAATTTAATCAGTCCGACGCCAAGTTCCATTTCTAAGATGTCATTGCTTAATAGTTTGTCAATGGTTGCTTCGGTTGCTCGAGGGGCAGCTGGAACTGGTGTCGAGCGAATCGCTTTCTCGGCGGTCTGTTTTTGATTTCGAGAGATCGAGTAGGCGGCTCCCAAGCACCCTAGGGAGATTACCATTAAAGGAATTTTGGGCAAATCAGTAAGGATCATGAGCCCCAAAAAGACAGCCGTAATTATCAATACGATGGGGCGGGCAAAAACCTGATTGACGGATTCGCGAGGTAGGTTTGTTTTTCGAGAACTACGTGTGACTAAAAGACCCGCAGCGAGAGAGATGAGGAGTGCTGGCACTTGGCTTGCCAGGCCGTCTCCAATGGTTAATTGGGTAAAGGTTGTTGCCGCCTCGCCGATGGACATTGAGCTCGAAAGTCCAATTGCCAGTCCGCCTGCGATATTAATGAGTGTGATGATCACACCTGCAATCGCATCACCGCGAACGAATTTACTAGCACCGTCCATGGCTCCGTAAAAATCAGCATGATCGACAACTTCTGCGCGAAGTGCTTGAGCTTTCTGGCTGTCGATTAATCCTGCATTGAGGTCGGCGTCGATCGCCATTTGACGACCCGGTAGTCCATCCAATGCAAAACGAGCGGAAACTTCGGAAATTCTCGTTGCTCCCTTGGTGATCACCACAAATTGAATGACCACAATGATCGAAAAGATCACAATGCCAACGGCTAAGTTGTCGCCAGTAACAAACTGAGAAAAACTTTGGATGACTCCGCCTGCAGCGCTATCTCCTTCCACTGCCCCTTGTGTCAAAATGAGGCGAGTCGTGGCTACGTTGAGTGCTAGGCGGGCGAGTGTGGTTCCTAATAATAGCGATGGAAAAACGCTCAATTCCAGCGGCGTTTTCACATAAACGGTGGACAAAAGGAGCATTACGGCCACGGTAATGTTAGCAGCCAACAACAAGTCCATGATTCCCGGTGGCAAGGGAACAAAAATCACCATCAAACATAGAATGATCCCAATGGGGAGCAATAAGTCAGGCAATCGTTTTGCGAAATTCATGAAATTTTGATCGATGATAAATCGGGACCAACCGGCCGTCGGGTAATTTAGGCTCGAACGTTAGTGAAAAATCTAAAAAATCTCTAGTCCGTTTGAGTGCAAGCACTTTTGCGCGCGGGACATTAGAAATTCGATTTTCCAATCGAATTGGCCCTTTTTGGAACCGATTGCAGTCGGTTGGGGAGAGGAGCAGAGGTGCTATCGTGGAAAACGCTTGACCAGGATTTATTTTTTTAGATCGCGGGTGACCTGGGCGATTATTTCTCCCGCAGCGATTGCATCTTCGGGGGTGATGTGCAGGTGGGTCACGGCCCGCACATCTTGGTGGCTGAAGGGGAACATCCAGACGCCGGCTGCCTTTGCCGCTTCGCAAAACTCTGCCGCAGTACCAATTTCTGGCGAGACGCCAAACACGATGATGTTAGTCTCCACTTTGGCAACGTCGAGCTGAAGGCCATCGGTTTGTGAGACGATTTGTGCAATCTTCTTGGCGTTTTGATGGTCTTCGGCGAGTCGGGGGATATTGTTCTCGAGCGAGAATAAGGCTGCCGCCGCGAGAAAACCTGACTGCCGCATGCCGCCGCCAAAAAGTTTTCGGTGTCGCCGCATTTGGTAAATCATAGACTCGTCACCAACTAAAGCTGATCCTACCGGGGCTCCGAGTCCTTTACTAAAGCAGATGCTGATCGTGTCAAAATGTTGAGCCCATTGGTTGGCTGAGATTTTCGAAGCGACTACTGCATTGAATAAACGGGCACCGTCAAGATGCGTATTGAGGCCGGATTCACGAGCCCAATGGCAGGTTTCGGCAACCGAGTCGTAGGGCAGGACGACCCCGCCGCCTTTATTATGCGTGTTTTCTAGGCAAAGCAGGCGGGTTTGCGTGGCGTGCTCATTGTCGGGATGGACTTGATTCAAGAGTTGCGATAGGTCGATCGAGCTGTTGGTTCCCTGGAAGGTCCTGGCGGCAACGCCGCTCAATTGAGCGAAAGCTCCTTGTTCGTAATTGTAAATGTGGCACCCAGCCTCGCAAAGGAACTCATCCCCCGGGCGACAGTGCAGGCGAACCGCAACTTGGTTGGTCATGGTCCCTGAGGGCATGAACATGGCCGCCTCTTTACCGAGTAATTCAGCAATTTTGGATTGCAATCGTGCGACCGTTGGGTCGACATCAATCACATCGTCGTTGACCTCCGCATCCATCATGGCCTGCCGCATATCGCTGCAAGGTCGGGTAAGTGTATCGCTGCGTAAATCGATCATGAGTCTATCGTCGGTAAAAGGTGTGCGATGGTTCTGCTAGAGTTTGGCGAAAGCGTCGAGTGCCTGTTGTATATGCGCATCGGATAAAGCAGCAGAGACCTGCACCCTTAATCTCGCTTCGCCTTTGGGTACTACGGGGAAACCGAATCCAATGACCATTACGCCTAAATCGAAAAGCTGTTTAGATTTTCGAATCGCTTCTGCTTCGTCGCCGATCATGATCGGAATAATGGCAGTCGGCGATGGGGTGCAATCAAAACCAAGGTCGGCTAATCCTTTTCGAATCGTGGCGACGTTACTGTGGAGTCGGGCGACGATGGAGGGGTCGTTTTCGACAACTTCGATTGCTTTGCAAGCACTGTAGGCGACGGTTGCTGGTAACGCGTTGGAAAACAGGCTTGGCCGTCCTCGTTGCTCGAGGATTTGGATGGCGTCTGCTGATGCTGCAATGTAACCGCCAGCGGCGCCTCCTAAAGCTTTTCCAAGTGTCCCCGTGATTACATCGACTTCGCCAAGAAGATCAAAGTGCTCGTGGGTTCCCCGCCCGCCACTCCCGAGAACACCAACGGCATGCGAGTCATCGACCACGAGCATGGCATCATATTTTTTGCAGAGTTCGACCAATTCGGGAAGTTTTGCAACATCTCCTTCCATGCTAAAAACGCCATCGGTAACTACCCATCGAGTTGGGTGGGACTGTGTTTCCTGAAGGAGCGTCTCTAATTGCTCTAGCGAACTGTGTTTGTAAACTTTCTTTGTTACCGATTTGGACATCAGACGCATGCCGTCGATGATGCTCGCGTGGTTGAGTTCGTCTGATAAAATTACATCTTCGGGGCCAACGAGAGTTGGAAATAATGCTTCGTTTGCATTCCAGCAGCTGACATAGGAGAGCGCACTTTCAGTGCCAACAAAGCTGGCAATTTTTGATTCGAGAGTGCGATGGCAGTCGAGTGTTCCGCAAATGAACCTAACCGATGCGGTGCCCGCCCCGTAATCCCGGAGGCCTTTGACGCCCGCTTCAATGACTTCAGGATGATCGGCGAGTCCAAGGTAATTGTTGGAGCACAATACGAGCACTTCGCCCTTGCCAGCGATTTCGACCACCGGACGCATCGGAGACTCAATGTTGTAAAACGGTTTAAGCTGGCCAGAGTCGGTCCAATCGGTAATTAAACCTCGGCAGCGGGCGTCAAATTGGCTGTTGGGCATCGTAAAAGTCCATTGGGTGTCAGGTGGATAGTGCTCTAGTTTTAACGCGAAACCGTTTCGAGATTAATCGGGCATCTTGATAACGACCTTAATTGCCTCTCCTGTTTGCATCATTTTGAGACCTTTTTCAAAATCGTTCATCTCCAGCACATGGGTGATGATGGGTTCGAGCTCTAGTTTTCCGGACAACAGCAGGTTTTCCATCTGGTACCAGGTTTCAAACATGCGTCGGCCGTTGATGCCAAGAATCGTGGTGCCCTTAAAAATAATAAGCTTGGCGAGGTCGAGCTGGATTTCGTTGGATGGAATTCCAAGCATCGCGGCGGTACCTCCACTGCGGAGCACTGAGAATCCATCACGAATCGCATCGGGATTTCCGCTCATTTCAAGCATCACGTGGGGGCCGTGGCCGCGGGTCAGTTTTAAGACTTCGGTGGTCCAATCATCGGTTGCTTTGAAGGCGCGCTCAGCGCCTAACTGTTCGGCTAGTTTCAATCTTCTTTCATCCATGTCGGTGACAAAGATTTTGCCTGCGCCCGCAGCTTTTGCGACTGTCACAGCCATTAGTCCGATAATGCCCACTCCGGTAATCAGAACGGACTTACCGCTGACTCCCGCGGACATCACGGTGTGGACTGCATTGCCCAGTGGATCAAATACGGCAGCTATTTCGTCGGAAATTCCCTCACTGACTGGCCAACAATTTTCTTCAGGCACTGCGACATAGGGAGCGAAGCAGCCATTGCAGTCGATTCCCAGAATAACAACGCTCTCGCAAATGTGTCCATTGCCGGTACGACACATCTCGCACTTGCCACAGCCGATATGTCCTTCACCGCTAACACGCTGCCCAATTTCAACGCGATTGACCGCCTCGCCAACCTGAATTGCTGTGCCGACAAATTCATGGCCGGTCGTAATTCCTACTTTGACACGATCCTGGCTCCAAGCATCCCATTCGTAGATGTGCCGATCCGTGCCACAAATGCCTGCATGGGTTACCTTGATTAACACTTCCCGCGGGCCAATTTTGGGGACTTCGATGGCATCGCACCAGTCTAATCCAGGGGCGTCTTGGAGCTTGCGGATCGCCGGCATTGTTGGAGGAAGCGTCGTGGTCATAAATATTCCTGTGAATGGAGGAGCCGATCGCCGTCTAGTATGATGGAAACCAGTCCAGTATGGTAAACAGCCGAGTCGGACTTGGCAACCAGCTACGTTCCTTGCTCGCCTGTTGGAAAAGCGGAGATATCCGATGCCGAAATTTGAATCTGACGAAAAACCCACGACTTTTAAGCGGGGTAGCGAGGCGAACCCTGTTCAACCGGTGGATGTTGAGCCACTCAATCAATACGTGTGTGAACGTGTTAAGTTGTTGCGGAAAAGAAAGGGCTGGACGCTCGAACAGCTCGCTTCGCTAAGTGGTGTTAGTCGTTCAATGCTCAGCCAAGTGGAACGGGGAATCGCCAACCCGACTTTGGCAGTTGCCTTTCGAATTGCTCAGGCTTTTGGAGTATCGCTGGCCGACTTAGTCGATGCTGCGACGACGACCCAGCGAATTTCTGTGATTAGAAACGATGATGCGACTGCAATTTTTCGAGACGACAAAGTTTGCAGGATTAGGACACTCTCTCCATTGAATCTAGAGAAGGATGTCGAGTTTTACGAACTTCGTTTAAAAGTTGGCCAAAGACTCAAGAGCGCTGGCCATTATTCGGGGACGAGAGAATTTTTAACCATTCAAACCGGAACGGTGAAAATCGAATCAGGTGGAGAGTCGTTGACGATGAAAAAAGGGGACAGTGGCCATTACATCGCCGATATCGACCATGTGATTGAGAACGTTGGTAAGTCCGAGGCGGTGATATTTTTGGTAGATATTTATGCGAGTGATCGTTAGTCAGCGAGGTAGGGCTTGCCCAGATTTCATGCCGCGATTTACTGCCTTGCTTTAGAGAAAAAAGCCCGAAAGCACGCCGTAATTCTTAACGGATGCTTTCGGGCTTGGATGCTTTTTGACTTTTGATGGATCGTAATTCGATCTGCAAATTAGTCGTTGACATGCGTTTCGAGGAATCTTGCCAACCGATGGAAGTCGCTGTCGGTATCGATATAGCGAACCACAGTGACTAGTGTTTCTGGGTCAACTAATTTTTCGAAAGGCTCGTAGTGCAGATCGAGTTGGCCGCTGATGCTGACCATAACACCATTAAGTTTTCTTTCGGCCAGTGCGCGAAACGCTCCAACTCCGAGTTGGCTTCCTAGCATTGCATCAAACGCATGCGGTTTGGCACAACGAGATTCATAGCCAAGTTGGAGGCCTTTTACGGCGCGGGTACCGCCAGTTTTCTCGGTGTATTTCTTTTGGACTGCATGAGAAAGGATGGAGTAAAGGCTGACTTGTGAGATGTTGATGTGTCCGTGATCGTCACGGGAAACACCTTCGACGTAGCTAAAGGGGAGGAACTCAGCGAGCCCCTCTGCAACGACGATTACACCATATTGTTTTCCCTCGGATTCGCGAGCAAGCATTGTTTTTACAATACGCTCGGAAACACGATCCATGTCCATGCATTGGCGAGTCATGGTTTCGCCGGAATCGTTTGTGAATTCTTCATCGATTAAATAGCCTGCCATCACGTCTTCGACGCTGATGACCAAACTCGCTTCGCCTGCAATCGCGGCTCCGTAGGAGAGCCAGCCGGCACTTCGCCCCATGGTTTCTGTAAGGAAGTACGATTGTGTGGCTTCCGCATCATAGATCAAGTTGCGAATCTCGGTTGCCAAGAAATCGACGGCTGTGAAGAAACCAAAGGTAAAATCAATTCCGTGATAATCGTTGTCAATTGTTTTAGGCAAGTGAACGATGGGAATGTTCTTTTCGGTTTCGTTGACTTCCTGATAAAGCTTAAACTTGTTAGCCGTTTTCAGGGTGTCGTCGCCGCCAATAGAAATCAGGGCATCAATTCCAATGGACGAAAGTGCTTCGTAGACTCGTTTCAGGGGAGCCGATTTTTCGGTGTCTTTGAGGTCTGCTGGGCAGGTGATATGTTTTCCAGGGTTCGTCCGTGCGGTTCCGATCATAATGCCTTGGGCATTTCTTGTTCGGCCTAGGACTGGGTGCGTTAACTGGATGAAATCGGTGCCTTCCACCAGCGGTTCCGAAGGATCGAAGTCAGCCAACGACGAGTAGCCATGTTTGATGCCAATGACTTCGACGTCTGCCCGCAAGAACGAAGCCGCGGCAGCTGAAATAACCGCGTTGGCGGACGGGGCTGGTCCGCCGGCAAACAAAATTGCAACGCGTTTAAATGAATGATCTGGTTGCGCGGGAGGGGAGAGCGAATTTGCCACGTTGGATAGCCTCAATCTCAAGAATTGTGGGATGCTTAAAACAGGAGTCTAGGCGAAAAAAAGCGACTTGAACACGGGCATTTTTTACCAACGAAACACGGTTAATTGCGTTTCCCCCTTAGCGGTCATTTGGGGAGCAATGAGTCGCGTTGCTAGGGGGAGTTAGTGATTTCTACCGGTTATTTCGAGGAAAAAGGGTGGATAATCAGTCGTGATCTTTCGCCATCCACCGGTTGTGGTGGTATTAGAATGGCAAAATTAGCGAAGGAGCCAGCGGGTTCCAGCGGAGTCCTTTGTCGCGTGGCCATTTTGGGAGAGACGAATGAAGAGATTCCCCGCAGAGGTCTCCAGTCCGAGGGGATTCGCTCTGTTGAATTCAAGTCAAATCGATTGACACTGCTACCTTGATAAACACTAACAGCGGTCACTTTTAGGCAGAGGGCACTTTTACGCAAGGGGCACTTTTACGCAAAGGTCTATTGCCCAGCACGATTTACATATTCCGTTCGACCCATTTTGTATCAACTTTCCCATTTACAAAGTCTTCGTGTTCGAGAACCGACTTCTGGAATGGTACTGTCGTTTTGATACCTTTGATTCGAAGTTCATCCAAACAGCGAATCATGCAAGCGATCGCTTGTTTTCGTGTTGGCTGGTGGACGATCAATTTACCCACCATCGAGTCGTAATAGGGCGGTACCGTGTATCCTGCATGGACATGGGTATCAAACCGAACTCCCAAACCGCCCGGAATACAAATGCTCTCGATGGTTCCTGGGCTCGGTGAGAAATTGTTTGAGGGATCCTCGGCATTAATTCGGCACTCGATCGAGACACCGTTGCATTCGATCTCGTCTTGTGTGAATGAGAGTTTCTCACCAGCCGCAATTTTAATTTGCTGTTGGATCAAGTCGATGCCCGTAACCATTTCTGAAACAGGATGCTCGACTTGAATTCTTGCATTAACTTCGATGAAGTAAAAGTTGTGATCTTTGTCGACGATGAATTCGACGGTTGCAGCATTGTAATAATTGGCGTTCTTAATCATGCGAACAGCTGCGTCGCAGATTGACTTGCGAACGTTGGGCGGTAGTGTGGGAGCTGGGCTCTCTTCGATCAACTTTTGGTGTCGACGCTGTGTTGAGCAATCGCGTTCCCAAAGGTGGACGACATTGCCGTGCGTGTCTGCGAGGACTTGAACTTCGACGTGGCGGGGTAAAGCGACGAATTTTTCAAGATAAACCCCAGCGTTTCCAAACGCAGCTTCGGCCTCTTGCGCTGCTTGTTCCAGAGCGTTTGTTAAATCGTCTTCGCTCTCCGCGATTCTCATTCCCTTGCCACCGCCGCCAGCGGTCGCTTTGACGAGAACGGGATAGCCAATTTCAGCGGCAGTTTTAATTGCGTCGTTAACATCTTCAATGAGTCCAGCACTTCCTGGAACGACGGGGACCTCAGCTTTTCTTGCTAATGCTCGGGCTTCATTTTTATCGCCGAGCATTTGCATTGCCTGCGGCGTTGGGCCAATAAATTCGATATTGGACGCTCGGCAGACTTCATTGAAGTGTGCATTTTCGGCCATAAAACCGTAGCCCGGGTGGATTGCTTCCGCGTTGGCGACTTCGGCAGCGCTAATGATTTGTTCGATTCGCAAATAACTTTCGTTGGATCGGGCATTACCTACGCAATAAGCTTCGTCAGCAAGTTCGAGGTAAGCGCTGCCTCGATCTCCTTCGCTGAAAATTGCTACGGTCTCAATTCCCATCTCTTTGCAGGCACGAATAATACGAAGGGCGATCTCCCCGCGGTTGGCAATCAGGATGCGTTGAAACATGATTCTTAAAGACTCTGTAGGAAGTTACGGCCCCGTTTAATAAATCGGGGTCGGTTCAAGTAAAAGGTAGTTCTACGGAAGGCAGGTAAAACTGAACCAACGTCAGGCAAAACGAACGCTATCAACACGATGGTTTGAAATTTTCAAAACAGGGTCGATGCGGCGAATTGTAGTCTAGCTTTTTAATACTTTGAAAAGCGGCTTGTTGTTGTCCACTGGCTCTTCATTGGCAACGAGGCATTCAACGATTTTTCCGGAAACACCGGCAGTGATTTCATTGAACATCTTCATAGCTTCGACAATGCAAACGACAGTATCTGGCGTCACCATGTCACCTGGTTTGACGTAATTGTCAGATTCAGGTTTGGGCTTGGAATAAAACGTCCCAATCGTTGGGCTTTCAATGAAGACCATGTTAGGGTCTTCGGCTGGTGCTTCGGCAACTGGAGCGGCGGCGACTGGGGCGACTGCTGCGGGCGCCGGTGCATAAGCGATCTGCTGGTCGTTGCCGCGACGCAATCTGATTCGTTGATCGGCTTGCTTGAGATCGACTTCACTGAGTTCATGCTCTTGCATTAACTCGATCAGTTCTCGAATTTTAGTAACTTCAAAAACGGTATCTTGTTTCTCTTTCGCCATTGTTACTCCACTGATATTTGGTCGTCAACAAACTGAGCTGGGGTTAACTTACGTTGGTACCGGCTCAGTTTGGAATATGAACAGTCTCAGGGACATTGGATTGTATCCATGGCCGAAGGTCAGCTCTGTCAACAATTCAAGTTCCCACGTCTTTTTTAAAAAAATAGAATGCGTAGTTTAGCGTGAATCACCTCCCAACGTCCACGGTACATTCGTCGATCTGACGGGGTAAATCGCTAAGAACTTCGCACCCCTGAGCGGTGACGAGAATGTCGTCTTCTATTCGAACCCCCCCAAAATTAGGAAGATAGATCCCAGGTTCAATGGTGATTACCATTCCTGGCGCCAGTTTTCCCTCGTGAATTGGTGATATAAACGGCGTTTCGTGGATTTCTATGCCAAAACCATGCCCCAGGCCGTGGCCAAATTTCGGACCAAAACCTGCGGATTCAATCACGCCTCTTGCTGCGTTATCAATGGTTTTTAACGAGACACCGGGGCGAATTTTTTTTATTGCCGCAGATTGTGCTTGGAGAACTATTTCGTAAATTTTCCGATATTTTGCGGGGACCTTCCCTGTGAAGACGATTCGCGTCAGATCGCTCATATAGTGATCAACTTCGGCTCCCCAATCAATTAACAGGAATGGGCTTTCTCCAACTTTTTTATTTCCAGGTCGACCGTGAGGTAAGGCGGAACGATCCCCGACCCCAACGATTGGGTCGAAAGCACAACCTTGGGCACCAAAGGATCGCATCTGGTGTTCCAGGTTGTGGGCAATTTGCCGTTCAGTTTGGTCGATGTGAAGTTGGTGTTTGATAACCTCAAACGCGCGTTGGTTGATATTGATCGAGCGTCGAATTGCCTCGATCTCGACTTTATCCTTGATAGCCCTTGCGGCTTCAACTAATCCGACCGAGGGCACCCAGTCGATCTTCGGGTTCATCGATGCTAGTTGATCATATTCGTGCTTGGTAAGGGACGACGACTCATAGCCAACCGAATTAAATTTGGAATCTTCAGCGATTCGCTTTACGGAATCCATCATCGTCGACCCCGCCGTCCGAATGTCAACATCCAGTTCCGCGCACTCGTCTTGCAATTGAGAAAGGTATCGACTGTCGCTTAATAAAACCTGCGAATTTGGCGTAATGAACAAATAGCCAGCGCTGCCTGTGAAACCAGTGAGGTAAGAAACGTTTTTTATGTTGGAAACAAGGAGGGCCGAAACGCCCATGTTCTTTACTGATTTCCGAAGTTTGCGCAGACGTTTTTGATGCTGAGGATTCATGATGGCGGCTAGGGTTTCTCTTATTAAATCAGAACGGAAACGGTGGTTCAGTTTAAATGTAGAGGAGCAACGAATCCACCGTTTCTTTCAAGAAGCGATAATTGGATACAGTCGATTAACTGAGACGGCGCTGGCGCCCGCCGGAGACGTTACTCGGGGCATGCCATTCTGGCCAAATGATTCCTAGAGAATTTTTGCATTCGACGCGGTTGAGCGGGCTTAGGAAAGCAACGGTTTCCACCTAAACAGGCGTGACTACTCAATTGAAAATTTGTGAATCGTTGTTTCCCGATAGGTATCGCCGGGTTTAAGTAAGGTCGATCCGAAAGAAGGTTGATTCGGTGCATCGGGGAAATGCTGTGTTTCCAAGCAAAACGCACCGTATTGGTCAAAACCGCCACTGCCAGGTTGCCCATCAAGATAATTACCGGTGTAGAATTGAATCCCCGGTTGCGACGTGTGGATCTCCATTTTCCGGCCGGATTCAGGGCACTGAACCGTCGCCGCAAGTTTCATGTCCTCGTTGGATCGCAAAACGTAGTTGTGGTCGTAGCCAACGGGTTCTGCCTGAATTTTGTCTATCCGAGCACCGATCGGAGTCGCGGTGCGGAAATCAAACGGAGTCCCCTCAACCTTGGCGAGTTTGCCGGTAGGGATCGACTCAGCATCGACGGGAGTGAACTGGTCACACTCAAGCTTGAGCACGTGATTTTTGATTTCTCCGCTGCCAGCGCCGCCTAGATTCCAATAATTGTGGTTTGTTAAATTAACATGCGTTGGCTTGTCGGTGGTCGCGGTAAATTCAATTTTCAATTCGTTGCAGTTGTTTAGCGTGTACTCCACGGCGACATTGAGTTTCCCAGGGTAACCTTCATCGCCGTCTTCGCTGACCAAAGTAAATCGAACGCCAACGAGATCTGCATTTTCATAAACTACTTTTTCCGCGTTCCACATACGTTTATCGAACCCGACCTTTCCACCATGAAGGTGGTTCGCACCGTTGTTCGCAGCAAGTGAATACTCAGTTCCGTCAATTGCAAATTTACCCTTGGCAATTCGATTGCAGTACCGTCCGACTGTGCTGCCAAAATATGAAGAGCAGGCCTCGTAACCCGCCATGTCACTGCAGCTAAGCGTTACGTTTTCGAGTTTACCGTTCTTGTCAGGCGCCCGAAACGCCGTCACCGTTGCTCCGTAATCGATCATCTCTAAAACGTAGCCGTTGGCATTGCGGCAGATAAACTGCGTGACTTCGTCACCGGTTTTTGTTTTACCGAAGGCACGTGTTACGATTTCCATTTCCAACGCTTTCGTGGGTTCTGGTTGGCTCGTAATATTGACGTTATCCATGCTGGTCTCGATAGTCGATCCACTGGCAGAAGCGCTGCGCGGGGCGTTCGCCTTAAAAGAGACTGTTACAAAGCAACCTACGATGAATGCTGTTAAGCAGAAACCGATTTTCATATTTACTCCACTCGAATGCTAGCTGTGATTGGTGAGCCGTGTGCGGCAGATCGTCAGCCGAGCGTGGTTTTAATTTTGTGTTTCAGTGAACTGCGAAATTGCAGCCCGTTGGGTCGGCGATTCAAATGCCTTCCCCATTTAGCCGAGCATTATTGACGCTAAATGAGGCTGCGACAAGCCATTAAACCTCGCAGTAACGCCAGAACGGCTGAACACCTGGGTTGTTTGGGTGGCCTGCGTTGTTGGTGCGGGGCTTTTGATATGGAAATTAATGTGGTGAACAGACAAGGCCATGGGGTATTTCGTTGCGTTTAGCATCGTTTTCAGGATCTTGAAGCGATTAGAGGATCTTGACGAGGAGATGTCCGGGCATGGGTCGAACTCGTCGAAATTCACGGGTGCTAATTGGAGTGGTAATCAAATTTAAGGATCGATTACGCCTCGCGGGGAATTTCCCATCGTAAACTTGATGGTACAAAACAAAAAAACGCAGGCCTGGATGGCCTGCGTTTCGTTTTAGCTCTGTTGAGGAACTTCACATGGTGACCGCCTGCCAACGCTTGCGGTGGTGAGGTTCTTTTTCAATTATTTTCGTTGTGTTTGAAAATCATTGGAACCCAAAGCCGAAGCGTTTGCTTCGTTAGCAGATGGGGTAGCATTTGGTTGGACTGTCTCTCCGAAAAAGCGAGTCGTTCCTTCGGCCACTTCACGTGAGTCGGACTCGTCGCAGGTAAGTTGAGCACGGAAAATGTGCGTGCCAGCCTTCATCGCTTCGGCAGTCACCTTTACGGTCATTTCTTCGCCTGGATTAATTTTTTCAATTGGCGAGAAGAGCACCTGTCCGTCGGTAAGCTGGTGTTTCAATCCACTTGCTTCTTTGGGTTCAATTCCTTCTGAGAATTGCATTACGAGTTTGACGCCGACGGCAGTTTTGCTTCCGCGGTTTTGAACCTTGATTTCGTAAGGAACATCTTCACCGGTAGGTAAGGGACCTTTTGGATCGGCGACGCTTAGTACTAGGTCTGCAATCGTTTCGACTTTGGTGACGCACGCATCGGATGCGGCGAGGTCGCCCTGCCCTCGTGCTCCGACTTCAAGTTGGAGATCCCCTGAAGTATCGAGGAGGCAGTTGACTTTGAAAGTTCGGCTTTGTCCGGCATCGAGGCTACCGACTGGCCATCTCATTCCACCTTCGATAAGTTTGACTGAATCGACGCCACTCAGGTATTTAACTCCGGTTGGCAGTGCGATTGCCGAGATGATATTGCTTGCTGTTGCGTCTCCCGTATTGGTGATAGAGACAGTGTACTGAGCTCCACTTCCCGAATACTTAAGGCCGGGGCCATTGATTGCGATTTCCAAGTTGGCACGTCGCACAACGAGATCCCTTTCGGCTGAAACTTTTAAGTCTCCTTCGGCGGCAGCTTTTGCAACGAGATTTAATTTCCCGGCAGTTCTTGCCAAAAGTTCGACTTGAAAATTCTTTTCTTTGCCTGCTTCAATAAGACCGAGTGAAGCTCTTTCCCCACCCAGTGCTTCGGGCAGCATGACGACCACGTCTTCGGCGGTTCCCGTCCCAGGGTTACGAACAGTAACGTGGTAAATTGCTGTTTCACCGTAAAGAACTTCGGGCGGGCCAGCGATGCTCATTTCAAGTCGTGGTTCGGTGACGCTGACATTGGTGGAGCCTACTCGCGGAATCAGCGTCCATTCGACGCCAACGTCGAAAACTTGTGGCTTTCGCGGTATCGCGGAAATGGTCATGGTCTGCGAGGAGTTGCCGGCGATTTTATCAATGCTCCAGACCAAACGAGCCTGATTTTTGCCATCGGTAAGCTCTTTCTCTCCAGTCGAGAGATTTACATTTTCAATTTCGACCCAAGATGGAATGTTGATTCCAACGAGAATACGCTCAGCTTGTATACTGCTGTTGTTTTTCACTACTACTTGGTAGTCGGCCAGTTTGTTGATTCCAACTGATTTAGGGCCATAAGTGTCAACTTCAAGAGCTGGTGCTCTCAACTGAATGACTGGTTTCATGCCGTTGATGGTTTGCGTATTCGCCGACATCGTCCTGATCTGCGTTTCGCTAGGTGAATTGGCTTGGTTGTTGGATTTGGATGCAGGTGGGAATTTGCCGGCCTGTAAGGCAATGAGTTTTGTAGAGTTGATGTCAGATGGCTCTACCTTGGTTTCCGGAACAGGGTCGCCAACGGTAATTTGGTCAATGAACTCTGAAGCTGAAAGATCTGCAACGGGTTCGACTGGTTGCAGCGTTGAAAATTCAACTTGCCGGTTTTCTTGATTGACTCGTTGGGAGGCGTTTGTTTGAGCACGTTGTCGTTGGATGGTGAGTTTTCCAATTTGGAAATCATTCTTGTCATCCTGCGTTGCCGCGGGTGGCTCAATGGAAATTCCGTTTTCTGATGACGGTTTCTGAAATGTTGTCGCAGGAAGAGCAGGAAGTTCACTGGCACCAATAGTTGGTGTGTGGTTGCGAGCTTGCTGCATGGCAGCCGCGAAGTCAGAAGGTTTTTTAGCTGCGGTAGCGGACGTGCTTTTTCCGGAAAGAATCGCAGGGACTGCTGGTTCATCCTTCATTTCGACTTGAAAACTGGTTTGTTGGACTTCGCTGCGGCGAAGTTCTGGCGTCGCAGTCTCGGGAGGTGAGAGGTAATCCGAATCTAAACGATTGGCTTGGTCTGAAAACCTATAAAGCGACGTCTGTTTTTGAGCTGTTGCCGAATCACGGTTGGGCAGTTGTTTTAGGTTCTGCGGAGCAACATGCACCGATGGTGGGGCAAAGCCATTGCGAACCGGTTGATAACGCTGCGAAGGTGTGGTCTGACCCAACGCAGAAGCGCTCAAAACGCTAAGGGTTATAACAAAGGCTAAAGGAAGACTGAGTTTGAGTTTTTGAGCTAGCATCTATTTTCTACCCTGAATACGTAAAGACGATCTCGTCTTTCATGCCATCGACTTTACGGCCTAGGTAAGTTTAAACGAATGTAAAGATTATTCGGATTTGATTTAACTTCGCAATTTTCGAGGCGAAAACTAAGGGATGCCCTGCGGTAGAAAAAGAAAAAGTGAACGCTAGCTTGTTTGCGAGTTCCGGGTGACTGTCCGTAATTAGTTGGCGACTCAGGCAATTGAGTGGGGCAAAACCAGCATCGACGTTTGGGGATTATCGATAGTCATCTCGAGTGGGTTGGAATACATCGAGAATCCGACATTGTGTTAACGCGCGTCCACTGTGGGGTGTATTTCCTGGAATCACGAAAACGCTACCTGGCATAAGATGGTGCGTTTGTCCGTCAACTTGAAGCTGAAATTCTCCTTCGAGAAGATTGAGGACCTGTTCGTGGGGATGTTGATGTTCGGGCAACATGGCATCTTTTTCGACCGTCCAGTAGGCCATTGTCATTGTGGCCGAATGAATCATCTTTCCAAAGAAACCACTGACGATTTCACGTTCTTCGAGGTCGGGAAGGCTGAATAGTGTGGGGGGAACGGTCATTTCGCATCCTTAGTTCTAGTATCTTGAACTCTTACGTAGCCGGTAAAAAAGTAGCCGATGAAAAGCGGTCAATTTGTTACACCGCAGGGGTTATTTTTTTTTACCATTTCTATTTAGGTCCGAAGTGTCGAGTACAACCTGGGTCTTGAATATCATGTCATGAATGGAGCTACTTTTGCTTGCGAAAAGCATAAAAATAATATCGAACATTAACAAAAGCAGCGAGGCTGTGTAGAGCACTGATTGGAAGAGAGGAACCGTGGTCCCCGCGTCCGAACTGATCAGCTGAACCGAGATGAAAATCCAAGGAAATTGCATTCGCAACAAGCTTCGCAAGGCGATGCTGCTGGCGCGAGGCACGAGTCCATGTTGGTTGACAACGCGGAGGTGCATTAGGCTCCTTCCAATGGACTGCCGCCAAAAATAAATCGAGAAGGTGTAGGCAATTAAGGGTAAGAACTTGCACAATTCAAGAAGCAATGACATTTCCGGACGCTCGTCGCCAAGCAGTCGGAAATTTGAGAATCCTAGGGCAACCTCCAGCGTGATTGCCAGAGAGAAAACGGTTGCCGAGTCAATTGCGGCAGCAATTAAGCGAGGGAAGAATCTCGCGGAAATCTTGGAACCTGGTTGAATCGCTTTGACTTCGTCGAGCAGTGCGTCGTAGGATTGGTAACGATCTGCCGGATCTTTGGAGAGCATTTTTTTGAGGATCGCTTGCCATGCCTCGGGAATATGCTGAGGCCACGGTGTTGGAAATTCAAGTTTCTTGTTCTTGTGTGCTTCAATCCAGTCTGGGACGTGGGTTCCGTTAAGCGAGACAGGGAGTTCGCCAAAGGTCAATTCGTAAAAGGTCACCCCTAAGGCATAAATGTCTGATTGAATTGAGGGTAGTTCACCTCGTAGGAGTTCTGGGGAAATGTAGTTGGGCGTCCCCCCTAGAAGTCGATCTGAGTTGCTCGACGCACTTCGGGCCATTCCGAAATCGGAAAGTTTGGCGGTCCCGTTTTTTGCGATCAGCAAGTTGGAGGGTTTGATGTCGCCGTGAATGATATCTAACTCAAAGGCGTAATCGAGAGCGGTAACAATATCCAAAGCGATTCGAGCTAAATCGACGAACGGCATGGATTGTGATTCCGTACGTTGGCTCAGTGGCTCTCCGTTGACGAGTTCCATTGCGAGAAATGGGTTTTCGTTTTCCTGACCAACGTAGTAGATCGTGACGATATTGGGGTGAGTGAATCTTGCCTGGGAAATGGCTTCCTGCAGAAGTTTTTCGACCTCTTTGTCGGAGCTGGCAGCTCCTTCGCCAATACCCGACCTTAGTAATTTGACCGCTACGTATCTTTTTAGGGAGGTGTCAAAGGCGCGGTAAATTTGCCCGACGCCTCCTTTGCCGAGTGGTGAGACCAGTTGGAAGTGACCGAACATGGATCCGCAGAGATTTTCTGCATGAATTTGCTCTTCAGTTTCGATTGGAGGAACCACCGCAAAGCTGTCAGAGTTCAAGCCCTTTTCGATGGTCGAATCAGGTTGATTATGTGTGACTTCTAGAGGTACCGTTACGCCAAGATCTTGGTCAAGTAACTTGGGGGAGACATTTCGTCCACAGGTTTGACACTTTCCTCCAAGGTTTGGATTCAAAACGAGTTGATTACCGCATGTGCAGTGATAGAGCACCGATCGCTGCGGCAGATTGCTCGTGTCATCCTTGGGCATTGTTAATGTCAGGTAATCGAAGAAGTTGAAGAGTTGCTATTCCTCTACTGTAATCGTTACCTTGGTTTCAGCGAACCGACAATTGTAGAACAGAGACATTTAATTTAATAATTAATTGCCTGGTTGTTGAGAAATGTTTCCTCATTTTAAAAAATTGCAATGCAGGAGGCTTGGGCAAGGTATTTAGCTCTCGTGAGAAAACGATAAAATTGGCTCAGCGAATCTAGGTAGCTTTGTCTTTCTTTCGTTATCGTTTCTGTTTCTCCCCCTTCCAATATTAAATGAAACCAACCATGAAATTTCCTGCTCTCATGTTGACGAGTGAGTCGGTGGAAAAAGCTGACGCCGACGTTAAGCACAACCGGTGTTTGTTAACTTCCGTTGAGTTAGATCGTGACGACCTCGGAGCAGACGGCGTTTTAGTCCAAGTCATTTATAGTGCGTTAAATTACAAAGATGCTTTGGCTGCATCAGGTCATACTGGCGTCGTTCGAAAATTTCCGTTGATCCCAGGAATTGACGCGGTCGGGAAGGTCATTGAATCGAATGGTTCTGGTTTTCGGTTGGGCGATGAGGTGCTTATTGCCCATGCGAAGTTTGGCACTTCACACCATGGCGGGTTTTCGAGTTTTGCGAGGGTTCCGGCCGACTGGCTGGTCAAATTGCCAGTCGGATTATCGCTAGAAGACGCTGCTGCCTGGGGCACGGCAGGGTTTACCGCGGCTCAATCGGTCGGGCAGTTATTAAATCATGGCGTAAGTCCAGAGTCGGGAGAGATTTTAGTAACCGGTGCGACAGGTGGTGTGGGTGTATTCGCCGTACAGTTGCTTGCAAAACTCGGATTTAGCGTAACGGCCTCGACGGGAAAGCTTGATCGTTACGAGCAGTTGCTGGCACTGGGGGCGGAGAAAGTCGTTCCACGCGAGGAAGTCGTTGATTTGTCAGATTCGCCACTCACCAAGAGTCGTTGGGCGGGGGTTGTCGATTGTGTTGGCGGGACAACGCTTAACTCTGCTATTCGAGCAACGCAAGTTGGAGGCTGTGTTACCGCCTGCGGGTTAGTGTCAGGCCATGAGGTTGGATTGACAGTTTACCCATTTATTCTTCGCGGTATCGTTCTTTGTGGAATTGACAGTGCGAATGTTTCTCAAAAATATCGGCAGGAACTGTGGGATGTAATTGGTTCCGACTGGAGTTTGGATTTGCGGAATGTCAGCCAGGAAGTAACCCTGTCCCAGTTGCCCGATCAGATTGAGCGAATTTTAAATGGTTCAGTTTTCGGAAGAATCGTTGTGCGAATGCCAGAGTGAGTTGTTGGCTCCGGGTCGTTGCTGATAGCTAACTCGGCTATGGTACAGCGTGAAGTTGGTGAAGTAACTGAAGACTCTTTAATTTTGTTTAAATCAAATACGAAACTGTTGAACTCGACGTGACAAAAAAAATTCAACTTCGAAACGTGAGAGTCAATAACCTTAAAGAGGTAAGTGTGGAAATTCCGCATGGGCAATGGCTGTCCATTTGTGGATTGAGTGGTAGCGGGAAATCGAGCCTTGCGTTCGATACGCTTTATGCGGAAGGACAGCGTCGTTACATTGAGAGTTTATCTCCGCACACGCGTCAGTTTATGTTTCAATTAGACCGTCCTGATGCGGATGGAATTGATGGTATTCCAGCGGCGATTGCCGTCCGTCCGTCTCAGGGGAAGTTTGGTAAAAAAACCACGCTCGGAACCGCATCTGAAATTACGGAGTATTTGCGACTCGCCTTTTCGAAAATTGGCCACCTGATCTGTCCGGCATGTCGCATTGATGTGAAGAGTTACAATCCGCAATCTGTCGCGGAGTCCATTGCGTCGATGGAAAGTGGGATTCGTTTTCAGATCGTCTATCCCGTCAATCCCGAAGTTGAGATTCTCGAGTCGCTGGGTGAAGCTATGAGAGCTGGATTTTCCCGAGCTATCGTTGGCGAAACGATTGTCGAACTCGCGCGAGCAGATCGTGATTTAGCGCAAACTGAGAGTGCGACGCCCGTCTGGATTATTGTCGACCGTTTGAAGTCTGGCGATTCGGATGCGTCGCGCCTCCGAGAGTCCCTTGAGCTGGCGTTCTATTGTGGTATTGGTCAATGTGAGATTTGGTTTGAAAAACAGTGGCAGTCGAGTTTGAAGGAACGTTTGGTTGACGGAAGAGCGTGGTACGTCAACTCTTACTCACGAGATTCGGTTTGCGGATCTTGTTTGCGATCGTTTCCGCGTCCAGAGCCGAGGTTGTTTAGTTTTCAGAATTCAACAGGGGCGTGTTCGGGTTGTCAGGGCCTCGGTTATGCAAAAGATTTGCCGGCTGAAGTTTGTCAACAATGTGACGGTTTGCGGCTCAACGAAGATGCACTTTCTTTTCACGTTGGAGATAAAAATCTTGGTCAGTTAGGGCAGTTGACGGTGGCTCAGACCATTGATTGGTCTGAGCAATTGTTACTTACGGAGTTCGAACGAAAATCGGTGGGTAGCTTAATTGCTCAGATTTCCGCGAGGTTAAACTACCTTAACCAAGTTGGATTGGGCTATCTGAATTTGGATCGTTCACTTCGCTCAATGAGCTCTGGTGAGGTTCAGCGAGTGTCATTAACCGCTGCCCTGAGTTCGACGCTGGTTAATCTACTGTATGTTCTCGATGAGCCGTCTTTGGGGTTGCATGCGTTTGACATTGAAAAATTAGTGGAAGCGATAGGACGTCTTCACCAAAGAAATAACACAGTTGTGGTTGTCGATCATCAGCCACGTGTCATTGAGTCGGCTGAACGCATCATTGAGATCGGCCCGGGAGCAGGCCAAGCCGGCGGCGAGGTCGTGTTTGATGGAACCAGCGAGGCGCTCTTAGAGTCGGATGCCAGTTTGACTGGTCAGTTTTTGTCCGGAGCCCGAGGTGTTTCCAGTGGTGCTGAGAATCGGCGTTCGTCACGTGGTCGGATCAAGTTGGTTGGCGCTTGTGGCAATAATTTAAAAAATATCCATGTAGAGTTCCCCCTTGGTTGTTTGTGTGTGGTGACTGGCGTGAGCGGCGCGGGCAAAAGCAGTCTGGTTCAGCAAACGCTTTATGCGGCATTATGTGATCGAAAACAAAAAGCGTCGGAAGCTGGTTTGCCATATGGGGAAATTTTTGGTGACGGCCATGTGGATGAGGTTGTATTGGTGGACGCGTCGCCGATTGGACGAACTGCCAGAAGCAATCCGGTTACCTACGTAAAGGCCTTTGATGACATTCGACGTACATTTGCGGAGACGATCGATGCCAAAACTCGAAACATCAAAGTGGGACAATTCAGTTTTAACGTAAGTGGTGGCCGTTGCGATAAATGTGAGGGCGCGGGCGAATTGGTCATTGACATGCAGTTTATGGGTGATTTGTCCATTGTTTGTGATCAGTGTGCTGGCCTGAGGTATCGTGATGAAATTCTGTCGGTAAAATACCGGGGGAAGAGTATCGCTGAGGTTCTTGGGATGACTGTCCGAGAGGCATTTTCATTTTTTCGGGGGCAGCCAAAAGTTCAAGCCAAGTTAAAGTCATTGATTGATGTTGGTCTTGATTATGTTTGCCTTGGCCAACCTGCTCCGTCGCTCTCTTCCGGAGAAGCACAGCGGCTTAAGCTAGGGCATTATTTGAACGCATCTAAGTCAAAGCGGGTGTTGTTTATTATGGAAGAACCTACCACGGGTTTGCATATGAGCGATATTAACCGTCTGTTGGATTGCTTCGGCGCGTTGCTATCGGTGGGCCATTCAATGATCGTAGTGGAGCACAATCTAAGTCTCATAAAAAATGCTGATTGGATTGTCGACCTAGGGCCAGGGGCGGGTGAAGAGGGAGGTCAGGTTGTGGCTGAGGGGACGCCGGAAATGGTATCTAACGTGCCGGCTTCGAAAACAGGTGTTTATCTTCGAGATGAACTGGCTCGTGGTTAAGCTGGAGGCGAGATACAATTGTTGGTTGGATTTGAATTGAAATTACAAGTTGCTAGTGGTTGCCTCGGCTATGCGTAAGTGCAAGTTTTGATTTTTGAGGCAGCGGTATTTGAGTATGAAAAGGAAACGAAAGGTCGCCCTTTGAATCAAGGTAAAAACAATCTTCCGCAGAGTGATCGTTATGCGAGGCAGGTGCGCTTTCCATCGATTGGTGAAACGGGCCAAGCGGCTTTGGGTGACTCGACTGCGCTTATCGTGGGTTGCGGTGCGCTTGGATCAGTTATTGCCAATACTCTCGCGAGATCGGGCGTGGGTCGTCTTAAAATTGTGGATCGAGATTTTCTCGAATATAGTAATCTTCAACGGCAGGTCTTGTATGATGAACAGGATGTCAAAAATGGCTTGCCCAAGGCGATTGCCGCGGCAGACAAGCTCTCTAGAATAAATTCTACGATCGAGGTTGAGCCTTTTGTGGTGGATGTGGATGCATCGAACGTTGAATCCCTCTGCGAAGGTGTCGACGTTATTTTGGATGGCTCAGATAATTTCGAGATTCGTTTTTTACTTAATGATGTTGCCGTTAAGCATTCCATCCCGTGGGTCTATGGTGGATGTCTTGGCGCGGATGGTCAGACGATGACGGTATTGCCCGGCGAGTCCGCCTGTCTTAACTGCCTTATGCTCGATGGCCCACCTCCTCCAGGAACCTCTCCGACGTGTGATTCGTTTGGCATTTTATCTCCTGTGATTAATTTGATTGCCTCTCTACAGAGTATTGAGGCGATGAAGATTCTTTCGGGGAACCGCACGTCTGTTAGTCAGTATTTGACCGTTGCCTCGTTGTGGGAGAGCGAACTTCGTCAGATGGATATTTCTGGGTTACGGGACAAAGTGGACTGCCCAACGTGTCGGCGAGGAGAGTTTCGCTGGCTTTCGGGGGACCGGGAGAGTCATTCAGCGGTTCTCTGCGGAAGAGATGCTGTGCAGATTAGTTTCCCAGGTCGTGATCAAATTTCATTGGATCAGTTGGCGGGCCGATTGGAATCACTTGGGCGGGTGGAGGCCAATGCTTTTCTTTTGCGATTTCACATTGAGCACTATGTGATGACCGTTTTCCCTGACGGGAGGGCTATTGTTTCAGGGACTGAAGATCTGTCGTTAGCAAGGAAGCTATATACTCAGTATATGGGGAGTTGAAACATTCTTAGTGGGGAGTTGAAACATTCTTGGTGGGGAGTTGAAGAAACATCCTTGGCGAATGGTCATTGACCGCAGGCCGCGGTAAGCTTGGGATTGTCCATTTTCAAGCCAATTTAAATGTCGGTTTCCGTTTGGAAGAACGTTAAACGAAACAACCTTTGATGGCAATCATTAGCTAACCGCCTGAAGAACAAATCTCGACAAGATGCCCATCGGGGTCGTAGATGTAGACCTGTTTCGCACCATCCGGTCGAGATTTTGGGCCGTCTCCAATTTTCAGTCCAAGGCTATGGATGGCGTTCATTGCGTCGTCGAAATTATCCACTGTAAATGCAAAGTGGTGACCTCGTGAAATGCTTTTAACCTGACGGTCTCCCCAGCCTGCTTGGCCAGCGAGTTCGCTAGAGCAAGTTACGTGGATTTGGACGGAGCCGATTTGGAACCATGCACCGGGAAAGTCAAAGTCGGGACGTGGAGATTCCTTCATTCCTAAAAAGTCGACATAGAATTTACGTGTCGCTTCGAGGTCATCGACAATTAACGTGATGTGGTCAAAACTGTTGACGGCGAGTGACTTGTCTGTCTGCATCGTTGGTTACCTCGGTTGAGTCGATCAATCGACTATAGCACTTGGGGGCCAGAGAGCCAAATTCAATCAACGAATTGGGAATCAAAAAAAACACGCCTCGAGAATAACCTCGAAGGCGTGTTTTATTTAAAGTTGGCTTGTTGGGGTCTCTTGGCTTACCGGAAAATTTCTAAACCAAGGGATAGGCCATGAAAGAACATGTCATCCGAGTCACTTGTGTCCGAGCCGGTCGTTGGGTTGATCGTTACCGGAATGTTATCGGCAGTCGATGCAACTTCGCCTAGCCAGAAGGCGTTGTAACCGAATCGCAATCTTGATCGTTTGCCAAGTTTGTAGTGCCCGTTCAGGCCAAGTTCAATCGTTCCAGAAAACGCAGTGTTTGTATCCTTTAAGTCGAGGAATTGAGCCCCCGCGTTGTTTAACTTTGTCTTGACCCGGTTCGGGTTTGCATAGACGCCAAATTTACCAACGGTCGACCATGAAAGTCGATGGCCGACATCATAAAACAATTCGTAGCCAAGATGCCCACCCAGTAAATTGTTCTGTGTTGATAATTCAAAATCTCCTGTTTCGCCAGCAAGATTTCGACTTGAAATTTGGTATTCGTCCTGGATGTAGATGTAGCGAAGTCCGACGAAAGTTCGGACGACGTCCCAACCCCAGTCATTGCGGTTGTACTCAAGGCTTTGGAACATCGTCGATTTGCTTTGCGATTGTTCGACTGCATTGCGAAAGGCAGTTGTTTCGATTGCAAACGCCCCTGTGCTTGGAAATCCGATAGAGATGCGTCCACTTGCATCGGTGTGGAAAGCTGATTCGGACAAGTTGGCGGAGCCAAAATATGATAACTCATCGCCATTGGCTGCATCTTGTCGGCGACCCATCGTCACGCGTGCACCGAAGAGATCGTTTTCAAAGTTATTCAAACCTCCGAAATTTGAAATCGCGATCGTTCCATCGTAACGATCAAGATAAATTGCATCGAAGATAAAGTACTTGCGTGCTGAGGAAACCGATCCGCTATTTCCAAATCTCGCTGCTACAGTGCCGCTGTCGAAACATCCACCTGATCCGCATGACTGACAACCAGCGTAGTCGGCGGTCGCTGTCACCATGACACCACACTCGGGACAACCGGAACCACTACAGCCAAGACAGTCTTCGACGGCACTCGTGATCGTCGACTGATCGCCTGGAAGAGCGTTAAAGTAAGTCGGCGTCGCATTGGTTTGCTGGGCAACGCGAGTTCGAGCGGGAATAGCGGCGGGTGGTTTTGCCGAGAGTGTATTGTAAGTTGTTGCGGGAACAGGCTGAGAAACAGGCTGAGAAACAGGTGATTGCCGGATTTCCACCGAAGGTATTTTCTTTTCTTTGATGGCCAATCCTTTAGGTGGGGCAATCAAGGTCTGCTCTGTTTTCATTAATTCCCTAGACGCTGGAACGGGAAGACTTTGGGGTGAGATAACGGGTGCAAGTGGAGGCTGTACCCCACCCTGTACAATTACTGGTAATTCAACGATTGCGGATTCCTGAACTACGGCAGGTGTGTTTTTGGCGGGTGCAGTCACGTCTTCGCTGGGTTCCACCAATTCGATTAAATTATTGCCGTTGCCTTGAACGATTTCAGGTAAGAAGGCTTTTGGTGGAGCATCGAGTCTAGGTTGGTTTTGTCCAGCAACAATGGGAGGAACTATCTTTTCTATTTCGATAGCGGGCTCTTGTTTTGGTTCCACGTAGAGTGGAATTCCAGCCTTGGAAAGCGTGCTTGATGTTTGTCCTGGATTCCATTTTGCGGCCTGCGAAATTTCTTCGCGAGGAGCATCTTTGGTTGATTCAGTTTTGGTGCTGGCGTTTGCCGAATCAGCAATTTGACTGGCAGTGTTGGGTTCTACTTTTTCTATCTTTTTCAATTCAGCATCGATAGGTGGTACTGGATCGGGTTCAGCTAGACCAGCGTCCACTATCAACACGGGAGTGACTGGTGCTGCAAATGGTTTAGGTAGCGGTTGCTTTTGCGGTGCGGCAGATGCAACGACCTCGTCGACCGTGTCTGTTTCGGGAACAACCGCGACTGGTAAATTGATGGTGGGTGGATTAATTGGAGGTGTTGTCGCTAGGATTTCTTCTAGTGGCGCTTCCGGTAGGGTAACGGCTGCCGGCACATCTACTTCTGCAGTTGGAGCTGTTTCTAGATCGACGTCAGCCAAGGTCGGTTCGGTTGTTGGGATTTCCATCAAGATCAAATCAGAAGGAACACGAGGCGCGCCGACAATGGTCGCGGGATCATGATCCGGCGTTGCTTCCGCAATTTGCGTTGTTGGAAGCAGTGGAGCAAGCGGCATTGCATTTGGAATGGGCAGCGCTGAGTTTGGGGTATTGTTTGGCACCGAGAACGCGTCATTCGCTCCCGCAACTACGATGGGTGGAAGTTGGAGGACCTGGGGTTCCACTGCGGGGGCGGGAATTGGTTTCGAATATACTGATCCTCCTCGCACGATCGGTGGAGCGACGAAGATGGGAGGCGTGGAATTAGGTTGGGTTCCAGCCTCGCCAGTGACGATCGGTGGCAGAAGTGTACGATCGTTTTGCTTGGGAATCGGTTCCGCTGCTCGGATGGCACCAAAAGCAGTGCTTGCCCCAACATCTATAGGCCGAACGATTGCAATTTCATTCGTTTTGGTTTCGTCAAGCTGTTCAGTATCTTGCAATGCGAAACATGGCGCGATAGCTGGACCTGAAATTGTTGCCAAAAAGGCAAGCATTTTAATCTTGAAGTTTTGATTCATCTGTCAATCGACACCCATAGAGTCATGATTGGACATTAAACTTTCATGCCCAATCATGTTTTCGGCTTACCGGTTTGGTAACCTTTGCCGATTTTGAGGATTTTTCGACATATAACGAAAGTACCGATTTTGAACCCCTCAGGAGAGCGATTGTTAAGAAGGGATGACTAGGTAGTTGTTTTTTTGGGCTTGGATTTCGTGTTCGCCGGGCGAAATAGCTTCCCATCCTTTCTTTTTGCTAGCAGGTGTTTTGACTTCACCTTCGTAAACGCGTTTCACGGGCGGACGGTTGGGTTGGATTGAATTCGTTTTGGTGGATCGAAACGACAACGATTGGGATTAATCGAGGATAAAATTGAGGCATTGAGTGGCGACATTAGACTACGATAGGAGAGTCGTTTCACTCTTAACCTTGTTAGTGGGTTTGCGACCTGAATCGTAATTTACAGACGGTTCAGTCCCGGCTGAATTACCTACCCCGAAAACGCTGCTAGTTTTCATTGCTTTCGAGAATCAATTTGTCGTCATGAATTTTTTATTGTTCCATCTTAAGCGTTTACTATGGGCCCCCATCGCAGCAGTCATTGGTTTGGCGGATTGGTTGAGAGGCTCGATGGGAGCGTCGATTGGTAATCGAGCATTTTTGATGGGGATGCCCGCATTTCTGTTGGCCTTATTTGGACTCAGTGCATTGCTTTGGGCACGCATTGGAGTCGAGGGTTCTTTGGAGGATCGTTACCTTGGAGAATTAAAGAGACGAGACGATCGCAAGTCGATTTTGGTGGATGAATTGCGACGTGAAATCCAAATGTTGCAAGCTTCCCAGCAAATTGGTTCCAAGAACTCTGCGACTGGTAATTTACTGGCAAGCGATGACTCACGGAGTTTGGAGTTGGAATCCTTACGAAATGGGCAAGGCATCGTGTTGCAGAAATTAATTGAGTTAAACCCAGACGAACCTGATTATTTATTTCGATTTGGAATGTTGTCTTTTGAGAAGGTGAACAATAAAGGGGGGCGACCCGGGTTGGGGCGGTGCTTAGCATTGCTGAATATGGCTTCTCCACTGGATAAACCAGGTTATGTCAAAGGTCATTTGTGGCTTGCTAATTATTACATGGCTGCCAAAGTAAAAACCCGATCCGATGCTGTAAGGAATTTGCAACTTGCGGCGGCACACGCCGACCAGTGTTTAAAAGTCGAGCTCGACAATTTGAGAGCCAAGCAAATTAAAGCAACGTTGTTGCTTGCCCAGCAAAAAAATCTACCGACTGCTTACGAACTGTTTCTCGAATTGTTTGAGAGGGATCCTCTCAACTACAAAGCTTTGCTCCGTGTAAATAATTTGTTGGATCGCAGCGAGCGGAATGAAGTTGTGTTCGGAAAGGCAATCGACCGGCTCAATGAAGAGCTCGCCCTAGGTGGCATGGACATTGGCAAGGAATTGCAATATTGGGCTGAGTTGATTTCGTGCTACATCGAGACGAAAGATTTGGTTACTGCCGAGGAGAAATTGTTAGCAGAAATTGAGAGGCGGAGCACCGGTGGCGAATCAGACGTTGTCTGGGCAGAAAGAATGTTGTCGTCAGTGATGATTGCTCGGACTCTTGGTCTAAGTCAAACAGATTCAGAAGAAAACGAAAAGAGGCTCGGGTTTCTAGAACGAGCTGTGAAATACAATGCGAACAATTCTGATGCAAAGATGCAGTTGACCCGTGTTGCTGGTAATTCGGACGCAGAGCTAGCCAAACGAGCAATCGAGATCTATGACCCTGCTCAGGATGTCGATCCACCTGCGAATGTTCTCAATGAAATTGGGTCGCAGGCCTTGGGGCGAGGGGATTACGCGAAAGCGCTCATTTATTTTGATTTGGCCAACAAAAAGGCTCCTAATAACCCTGAGATCTTAAATAACTTGGCTTACATTTACATCGTTGGAGAACGTCCGAATCCTCAACTGGCTCTATCGTTAGTGGATCAAGCCATTCAGCGGATAACGAACAGTGCACAAAAAGAAAAATACATTTCGTATTTCTTTGATACACGTGCTCAAGCATTAATAAAAATGAAACGCTGGACAGATGCCGCCGCCGATTTGGAAACGGCCCTCAGTTCGCGCCCAAAAAATCAAAAGATTCTTCAGTCTTTAATCGAGTGCTATCGACAGGCGGGACTCGATCCGAGTCCCTATGAAGCGCGTTTGCGGGTTGTGAAAGAGGAGCTTCCGAAGCAATAGGCATTCCGCTGGTGCGATTGCCGATCGTTGGGGGCAAAGGCCTCGACGAATCTTTATCTAGCAAACTGATTGGTAGTAGTTGACGCAATGATTTTTCGAAAAAAAGAAGACGCTGGGTTCGGAGAATCTAGAGTCCGGCAATGGTTGTCGACTCCCTACCGCTGGGTCGCGGGGCAAGCAGGTCGGTTTGTTTCTCGCGACGACAAAATTGGCGTTGAGCGATCTTTTGGTGCGAAGTTCCTGGCATTCGTGTTTTTGCCTTTCGGGTATTTCGTTGGTTTTCTGATGTTTATGATCCAGGCTTGGCCGCCGTCGCGACAAGGAGGGGCATTTTTTAGAGGACTTCCTGCGGTGATGGCTTTGGGGGGCTTTCTACTTGCTTTTCTCGCCGCTGACTATTTGTTTTCTGAAGCTCGTCGTCTTGGCGATGCCGCGGCTCGAATCGACTATCATTTTTCGAATTCGCCTGAATTCCCAAACCGAGCGTTATTGTTTGCTGAAAAGTTGGTTGAGCTAAAGCCGGACATTCCAGAACACATTTATAAACTAGGGATTGCAAGAGATCGTGCTGGCCAGGAAGCGGCGGCGTTTGACGCCATGCGGGCAATCGCACCGAAGGATAAAGCCCTGCATGCTCCTGCACATATTTGGATGTCTCAGTTTTATCTAAATTCAAAGTTGTTATCTTCGATGTCCGAGATGGATCGAAAGTCTCAAGCGATGCGTCAGTTGGAGTATGCGATCGCTGTCGCTCCGATGAGTCAGGCGGCGCATTTTGATCTGGCGGCCTTGCGTCTTAAGCAGGCCGACAAGTTGGAAAAAACTGACCCTGAGTACATTCAATTAGTCGAATCGGCAATTGCTAATTTGCGAACAATTACCGACGGTGAGTTGACTGGTTTGCGATTAATGGCAATTCCACAACTAGTTGAGTTGCAATTTGAATTAGGTTATCGCGACGAAGCTGAGGCGCGACTGCGATCCGAGATTGCGGTACTTTTAGATTTTGGAAGGAAGTACCCCAATGTGTACGAAGTCTGGTTGACGGCGATACGTTGTAAAATTTCACTCGGTGACTATTTGGGAGCGATTGCAATTGCGAAAGAGGGAAGCCAGTCGGTTAGCGACTCGATGATCAGGCAAAAAATCAATCAGCTCGCGTCTCAAGTTTATGCCAAACGAGCCAGCGATTTCAAGAACATGAACGATCGAGCTGATTACCAGATGCGGTTGTTTTCACTTTGCAAAGCGCTCCAAATGAATCAATCGAATCGCGATGTCTACGTTCAGTTATTGAAGATGATTGAGGAGCCCGGTAGAGAGAGTTCGATTCCGTCGGAACAGCCAGCGGATTTAGCGAGCGTGAATCGGGAAATTAGCGACCGTGAAATGTGGTTAAAAGAGTCGGTCGTAGGGGGCCCGGAGCCTGCGGTAATTCATGCTTTATTAGGGCTGCAAGCAATTTCTGCTGGTGACTTTAGTGCAGGAAAGTTGCATTGGCGGATCGCCGAGAGGCAATTTGGCCGTTCCCAAATTGTAATTAATAACCTAATCGATATTGCGGCAAAGGATTTTGGGTCGGAGTTTAACAACGTTCTTGAGATGATTACTCTTGGAATAGAACTGTTTCCCGATGAGGCTGTCTTTTATCGAACGCGCGGTGTTTATTTCATGACGCAAGAGAAATGGGAAGATGCAATTCGTGATTTTGTCTACACAACCGGCGAAATGCCGAACATGATCCCCATTCATCAGTATTTGGTTGAATGTTATGAACGGTTAGGAGACTCGAAAAACGTCCATGAGCAAAAAATTATTTTGGAAGAAAAATTGAGTCAGCTGACTCAGGACGAACGAAAACGTATTGAAGCGGCGATAAAAAGATTAGAAGAAGTTGACTGAACCCCTCGCGAGGATTTTGCGAACGATATCTAATTTAGTACGTGACGTTTTAGGCGTTAAAGGCTTTTTCTTCGACTTCTTTTGGGTTGTTTACGTGTCAATTCTAACGCTCCGCTCTTAAACGATGCTGGACCGTGTCGGCGGTGGGCGAGGATTGTAGAACGAAGCACTGATGAACGATTCTTGAAGGAACTTTGTTTGGGAAACCTTGGCGTGGGCTGTGTTTTCAGCCATAATGTAAAAAATTTTCAAAGATGAAATCTGAGGAGTTTTCCACTGTTTTCGCAACTTTCCAAATTCCAACTCTGTCTTGTCTTCATCTGTCTGATGTTGCTTCGAATCGTTATTGGTTTCCACTTTTACAAAGAGGGGACGGCGAAGCTGAAATCTGGGACATTTAGTTCGGCTGGATTTCTGAGTGGTGCCAAAGGCCCAATGGCTCCTCTTTTCAAGCAAATGTTAGACGACCCTGATGGCAAGAAGAAATTGTGCATCGTCGAGGAGTTCGACGAAAATGGCAATATTTTCTATTCAGTTGATACCGAACTGACACAATTGATTTGGGATGTAGGTTTCGCCGATGAGGCGACCGATTATTACGGATTTGGAAGCAAAGAAGATCAAATAGAGTTAGCCAAGCAACGTGAACAGTTAAAAAAGAAGATCATCACGGCGAGAGAGGCTGAAGATAAGACGGTTGACATCCGAGCCCTTGAAGCGGCCCGTGCCAAAATTGAGCAGGACATTCTGAAAATTCGTGAACAACCTCGGCGTCTCCAGGACATTCTTGAGGAACATCAAATCCAGCTAGAAGACTGGGTGGCTGCCAACGAGATTGAATTGGTTTCCCATTTTTCGACTTCGGAGCGGCTCGATGGATTCCAGCGTGACGGCGAAAATAAACAATTAGCGGCGGTTTACGTCGACTCTTTGCGTGATCAAGTCGATTCAATTCGAAGTGATCGGTACAAGAAATTGTCAGGTTGGACGAGTGAAGTGACCGGGATTTGGGATTCTTATGAGAATCAAGTCAACGGTTTGGCTGTAAATAAACAGGCGGAAAAAGCTCCTTTAAAGATTCATCGCCCTTTTGACCAAGAATATAGCTTTAGCAAATGGGTTGATGCGGTAATTCCTTGGTTCGACACGATTATTGGCGGCTTGTTGATTGTCGGATTATTTTCGCGGTTAGCCTCATTGGCGGCGGCGAGTTTCCTTTTTTCGGTCGTTATGACGCAACCGCCATGGATTCCGGGAACCACTCCGACATATTTTTACGTAATTGAACTGGTGGCACTGTTGGTGATCGCCACGACTAGTGCTGGGCGTTTTGGCGGACTCGACTACTTTGTGAGTCTAATAGGAACGAAATCGCCTCAACTTGAAACTGAAAGACAGGCATGATTAATCTTACACCCGAGGAACGAGAAGTTGGGCGGGATAATTACTATTCCGCGGTGACCGCTCACGATAAAGTTAGCCGACGTGATTTTCTTGTCCGATCGATCGCAGCCGGTGGTATCACTGCTGCGGGAGTTGGTGCCATGTATTTTGGCTATCAGCGTCCAAATCGTCCGGTTCGAGTTTGCGTTATTGGAACCGGCGACGAGGGTAGCGTCCTGATGGGGGCGATTAATCCTGATTACGTCCAAGTCACAGCGATCTGTGATATCCGGCCTTCCAGCCAACACCGAGCGTTTCACGGCGATTGGTCGACGGACAACACGATCAAGGTCCGTCCTGGTTTGATGAACGTTTACAACTGGAAATCGGAAGACGAAGCGCGACGTAATGTAAAAGTTTATTCTGATTGGAAAGAGGCAGTTCTCGATCCTAACGTTGACGGCGTCATCATCGCGACTCCTTTGTTTCTACACGCGGAAATCGCGGTTGGGGCGATGAAGGCTGGCAAGCATGTGCTTTGCGAGAAATTGATGGCTCACAATATCGCTCAGTGCAAGCTCATGGCGCGGACAGCGGACGAGACGGGCACATTCCTCTCGGTAGGGCATCAGCGTCACTATAGTATTCTTTACGACAACGCAGTCAATTTGATTCGTTGGGGATTGTTGGGCGAGATCCACCACATTCGCGCTCAATGGCACCGGAATAATGTGCCGGGTAAAGACAGCTGGGCACTCGCGGTTCCGGGCGGAGAAATGACCGACGGCGGGATACGGAAAGATAAAATTCAGGACCAGTTGCAAGCGTTTATGAAGTACTACGATGATCCCAGTACTTCTCCGAAAGAACGTTTGAAGTTAGCGAAACAAATTGCTCAATGGCAACAGTTAGTTTCTGATAAGAATGTGGATGCCGAGAAATATGGCTACATCAACCGAAATGACGTGTATGCTGACGGACGGACGCGGTCCGCGTTAGAAGAGATGGTTCGATGGCGATTGTGGGACAGGACGGGTGGCGGATTGATGGCCGAGCTTGGTAGTCATCAACTCGATGCCGCGAGTATTTTCATCTCGGCGCTTTCTCGAAAGACCGGCCATCACGTTCACCCGTTGACCGTGCACGCCGTTGGCGGTCGCCATGTGTTTCCGCGTGACCGAGATGCAGATGATCATGTGTACTGCAGTTTTGAGTTCCCTGGCCAAGGTTACGACTACAACTTTGACGTAGGTTACAAGGACACCGTCAATGACTATCCGTCATCGAATGGTGTCCCAAGTTTCGATGAAAATAACAACAAGAAGATTGTCGTTACCTATTCGTCGATTAATGGAAATGGATTTGGCGGCTATGGTGAAGTCGTCCTTGGGACGAAGGGGACACTTGTCCTCGACCGCGAAAAGGAGGTCATGCTTTATCCGTTAGCTGGAACAAGTTACAAAGCCCGAGTTAAGAAAAAAGGCTCGGCGGCTGTGCTTGATACTTCAGCCAGTGGCGACGCGGCACCAGCGAAAACAGCCGAAGGCAGTGGTCCAGTTAGCCGCGGTTACCGAGAAGAAATCGAGCATTGGGCTTGGTGCATCAGCACGGGTGATTTGCGGAATCAACCTCGCTGTAACGGTTCGGTAGCGTTAGCCGACGCGGTCATTGCGTTGACAGCGAAACAAGCGATGGCCAATGCGAAGATTTCCGGCAACAGTGGGTTCATGCAGTTCCAACCCGGTTGGTTCGATGTAGCATCCAATGAGATTCCCGAGGTTTCTGGCAAACCCGCTCAGGACAAGTATTTCGATACAGAACGAAAGAATCTTGGGCTCTCCTAAACGCCAAACTACTTTTCTTAAAGTGGAACTGGCGGGTTTGTGTGAAACTAGAAATTGGGCAGGTGAAAACCTGCCTTTTTTTTTGCGCAAGTTTGGATTGAAAGATGAGTAACATAAACCGCTCGGTTTTACTGGCCAAGCGATACGGTTTTAACTGATGAGCGGACACGTTTTGCTAAAATAGAACGGAGTCTTTGGCCCGTTGGATTGCGTAACTGAATAGAGCGAGTTCCAATGGCGGTGGCCATCTTGGCTTGATTGATTAACGAACCGCCCCATGCCGATCTAGGTTTTCAGGACAACTGAAAGCAGTCGGATTAGGTCAACCATGAATTTAGGATGCTGCCTTGAATTTTAAAATTCTCGCCTACGAAGATACGCCCTTAGGCTTACTCTGTCTTCGCCGAAGAGAGATATTGTCACAACCGGGGACGTTGGTCACGGAGGTGACTTTGAATCACGAGTTTCTAATGAGTAGTTATCTCACTGCTTCAGAAAAAGCACTTTCGGTGCTTGGATTGGAGCGAGTGCAGGCGTCTGGGAGTGATGAGAAGTTGCGAGTTTTAGTCGGTGGGCTCGGCTTGGGCTACACTGCTGCGTCTGCTTTGGATTCAACAACTGTCAACCATGTTGAGGTGGTCGAATTTCTACCACAGGTAATTGGGTGGTTGGAGGACGGTTTAGTTCCACTCGCGGATCGTTTGAATGCTGACGAGCGGTTGACGGTTACCCATGGCGATATTTATGAGCGTTTGTCTCGACCAGGCAGTCAAGATTTTGACCTGATCGCGATCGACGTAGATCACTCCCCTGAGGATGTTTTGGGTGAACAGAGTCAAGGTTTTTATTCTTGTGAGGGCCTTGAGCGAGCGAAATTACATTTGACGCGAGGTGGAGTATTGGGAGTTTGGTCATACGCCGAAAGCAGTCCACTCCTGACGAATATGAAGGAAGTTTTTGAAACGGTAACCGTTGAGAAAGTCACGGTCATGAATGACTTGATTCGCGAAGAACAAACAGATTGGCTGTTTTTCGGCGTTAATTGATGGGCCGGAAATTATCCAGTGAATTGCGTCGGCTGGAGGCCGCGTAATTTGCCACGCTCAGTTTCTTGTTTTGAAAATTCGTGTGACGATCCGATCCAACTGATTGGCGAAAGCCTGAGTGTCTTTGGAGTTAATTGGTTTCGGGCCTGAGGTTTCCATGCCGGAAGAGCGGAATTGTTCCATTAGATTACGAGTTGCCAGTCTTCCCTGAACCGAGTCTGCGTCAAAGAGTTCGCCGCGAGTTCCTATCGCAACCGCCCCCTTTTCGACCACTCGGGCTGCTAAGGGGATGTCTCCGGTGATGACCAAATCGTTCTTCTGAACCATGGCAACGATTTTGTCATCAGCAACGTCTGCGCCGTGGGGGACTGTGATGACTTCGATCAAATCTGAGCTGGGGGAGTACATCCCTTGGTTGGCCACCAAAGTGACTTTCAGTTTTAGCCGTTTCGAGGTTTTAAAAACAATTTCTTTGATGGCTCGTGGGCATGCGTCTGCGTCAATCCAGATTTGAAACCTTGGTTGCGTGTCTTCGTCGCCTTTCATCGCATCAAAATCCTCAACTTATGGCGAGTGGGTAGAAAAGAATCCTAAGCTCAGGCAATATTTTCGGCAAATCGGTTCCAGTTTTTCCTTATCGCAGCGGCCGATTGGATCTCACTCGCCGCGGTTAGCGACAGCGCACTTGGCTGTGATGATAGGCTGAATCTGCCATTGATCAAAGATGCTCAATCCGTTTTTTCGTTGTCCGCTTCGGAGTCAGTTACTTCGGAGTCAGTTACTTCGGATTCCTTTGAATCGGACTTGGCAGCGTCGCCATTGGCTGTCTCCGTCGCTGCGGGTGTTTCGGTCTCCGACACCTGCTCGCTAGAATCCCCATTAGTATTTAGGACTGGAGGTCGATCTGGAAGTTCTGCTTCTTTTTCTTTGTGAACCGAAGGGCCGAGCAGGTCAGCGATCTGATGACGATCGAGTTCTTCGCTTTTCATAAGACCATCGGTGACCGCTTGCAATCCATCTCTGTGCTTTGTCAATAAGTCGAGAGCAGCTTTTGAGGCCCGCTCGAGAATTTGGTGAACCTCGGCGTCAATGACTTCCATGGTATGCTCGCTGAATTGGCGGCTTTTATGCATTTGACCGCCTAAAAATGGATCGTCATCGCTCATCTTATAGCTCACTGGGCCGAGTTTTTTACTCATTCCCCAATGGGTTACCATTCGCCTTGCCATCGAGGTCGCTCGTTCAAGGTCGTTCTCAGCACCAACGGTCAACTCGCTGTAAATCAAGGTTTCAGCGGCTCTACCGGCTAACAGGACAACGAGGTGGTCATGAATCTCATGCTCTGACATATTCATGCGGTCTTCGTCGGGAACCATCTGGGTTACGCCGAGTGCACGGCCACGAGGAATGATGGTGACTTTGTGGACGGGGTTTGCCCCTTTAAGATTCCAGGCGGCGAGCGTGTGTCCGGCTTCGTGGTAAGCCGTTCTTTCTTTTTCTTTTTCCGTAAGTACTTCTTCGCGTTTCGCACCCATCAAGACTTTGTCGTGGGCGAAGTAGAAGTCTTCCATTTCAACTTTGGTTTTGTTACTTCGGGCAGCCCACAACGCGGCTTCGTTTACTAAGTTTTGAATATCTGCACCGGTCATACCGGCAGTTGCCTGCGCCATCACTTCCAGATCAACATCTGCGGAAAGCGGCACATTTCGGACATGAACTTTGAAGATAGCCAATCTGCCTGCTTTTGTGGGGCGGCTGACGGTGACGTGTCGATCGAATCTTCCCGGTCGCAACAATGCGGGGTCGAGAACGTCCGGTCTGTTGGTTGCGGCAATGATGATGACCGAATCATTTGATTGGAATCCGTCCATCTCGCCCAGAATCTGATTGAGTGTTTGCTCACGTTCGTCGTGGCCTCCGCCGAGTCCAGCTCCCCTTTGTCTTCCCACCGCGTCGATCTCATCGATGAAAATGATTGCTGGAGATTGAGCCTTGGCGGTCGAAAATAAGTCGCGAACACGGCTGGCACCTACGCCAACAAACATTTGAATGAATTCACTACCATTGACGGAGAAATAAGGCACGTCGGCTTCACCGGCGACGGCACGAGCTAAGAGGGTTTTACCGGTTCCAGGGGGGCCGATTAGCAAAGCACCTTTGGGGACGCGTCCACCGAGCTTTTGGAACTTAGCAGGAGATTTGAGGAACTCGACAATTTCGCCGAGGTCCGCTTTGACGCCTTCGAGGCCAGCGACATCTTTAAAGGTGATTGGCTCGGCAGATGCTTCATATTTTTTTGCAGGGCTCCTCGAGAAACTGGAGAGGAAGCCACCGCCCCCCATCATTTGATTTTGCGATCGCCTAAACGAAAGAATCATGAACAACAGTAGGCCAAAGGTAAACATCAAGAGAGCAGCGTAATACCAGCCAACCATGTCAGTCGCTGGTTCTACCGTGAAATTTTCGACATTTTTCTCAATCTGATTAATTAACGCAGCGCGTTTAATGTCGTTACTTGGGAACTCAACTTGAAAATTCGTTTTCAAGAACTCGTCCGGTTTGGCGTTTATTTGTTTGCCTTCGGAATCAAACGTTGGCTCTTTGGGAATGTTCTCGGCTCGGAAAAGGCCGCGAGCACCACGGGGTGTCAGAGTGATTTGTTTGATTACATTTTCAAGCGGTTTCCCGTCATCCGGATTGGAAAGCACTTCGCCGTCGTAGTTCTTGCCTTCGAGCAGATTTTGAAAGTATCGCAGCGAGATGGTCGATGTTTGGGAACTGCCCCACTGCATGATCAAAAATAGCAGGAGAACACCGATGAGTAGCATCGGAATCAGCAGATTGGGGTTTCGTGAAGGACCTTTAGCTTTTCGGTCTTCGTTATTCTTGCTGTTGTCGCGTTCGTTATCCATTGACTTTCCTCGACCGTTCTACGGAAAAAACCGGACGGGCGGTGGTTCGAATTTTGGTTTGTCTTAAAGAGACCGTCGTTATTTAAGTATCCGGATAAACCGTTCTCTGCTTAACTATTCGACAGATTGGCCTCTGATGGGGCAGTTCCGCAGTTTAGGTTAACGCAAAACCGCGGACACCTATTGTAGCCCAGTAATCATAGGTTGGCGATGCTGGATTGACCGGGAGAAGACGATTGCTTGAGATGCAGCGTCGTTTTAGTGCCAGAAAGCACATCTGGTCTGTTCGGGTATTAAGATTTTCATCATCTGGTTCGTTTTTATCGAAATTGACTGCGTCCTGGGCTTCTTTTTAAGGAGTAAAAGACAGTCTAGCCAACTCTTTGGCAAATACTGGTAGCAGCAGAAAAGGCACTCCATCGACGACACGAATTTTGCTAGGTCGCCGCTTGACATTTGAGAAAATAAACAAGCTCCTGCGGCAAGCAATCTGCCGGTAGTTTTGAGATTAGCTTTGAAGTTCGATCCGAAGGGTTTTGCGAAATTAATTTGCTAAAAGCATTAATTTTTTCCTCGGATAGTAACCATTCAACTTGAACCGGCAGGTTATTCTCTGTCGCGCGAAGAACATGATTGAAGATTGTCTCTTCATCAATTTGCCTAACTTGCCTCAGATGATCCATGGAATATCCATCAGCAAGTAGCCTCCAGGTCCAGAAGAAATTTGGCTGAACCGAATGGGGCTCTAGTCGGTCGATTCGCAGTTTGCTTAGATCAGATTCGGCAAGCTGACTTTTCCCATTTGGAACTTTAGATTTTTGCAGTGAATCTACCGGTTCCGGTTCGATCGTTTGCGCATTACTTGGGACGGTTGATTGGACCTCTATGGATTCGAATAGAGTCTCCGTTGCTGCAGTGGGTTTACTGGGCGGTTCTCCCGTTTTGGTTTCTTGCGAGACAGCGATGGGATCGGGTTCAATTGAGTCATTGCTTAGGGTTGCAGTGGGGGCAATTCGCCTAGGAATTTTTCCTTTAAATTTAAGTGACAGGGCTTCGACCAGATCCCCAGGCATGAGCGTGGTTAATTCGAGCGGGAATTCACCCGACATCAGTTTTCGACCGGTGGGTGAAATCGAGAGAACTGGTCGAAACTTAGTCGTTTCTGTTTGCGAGATAAATCCTTGATGGATCAGGAACTCCATCAGGAGAACGACATCCGCTTGTCTTAGACCTTTTAGTAGCCCAAACGTGCTTAGTCGGTCGAGGCTAAGCTGTTTGATCTTTTTCGAGGCGGACCCCGTCAGCATTTGTGCGATCAAGGTTTTCCCAATTCGGCCGTGTGTCCGAGCAGTACCGCTGAGTGCAACTTGGGCAGAATAAAGGCACGCGTCCTCGTTGGAGTGTTTGGCCGTTCCAACTTTTAATTGCGGGCGTTTTTGGCAGTTGTCGCAGGTTCCGCAAAGTTTTCGGTCGGCATCACCGAAATACTCCAATATTTCTAGTTGGCGACACCGCCGAGTTGTTGCTAAACGAATGACACTGTTAAGTTTTTCATGCTCTGATTTTTGTCGGCGATGTAGTTCAGCAAAGTCGATATTCAGATCGGAGAATTTTCGTTTTCGATTGACAACATGAATGGCTCGACCACGAAATGGTGGGATGTAGTCGATCATGGGGATTTTCCGTAGCTGTCGGATAGCACGGTTCACGGCCTCCCATTTCATCTCGAGTCGATCGGCGAGTCGTTGAGGTTGAAACAGCACGCGTTCCCCGCGGAATCCGCTGACAATTCGTTCGAGTTCCCGCATCACATGTCGTTGAGTTCTGGCATCCCGGGGGAGTAGGTCAATTAGTGTCGGTAAATCAGAATCAATTTTAATTGCCGCAGAGTTTTGTTTGCTGTCGAGTCGCTCGATTGCCCCGGCCTTCTCAAGGAGGTTTTCGCAGGTGGCGATGCCAGCGGTGCCGATGCTTAGATCGAGATCGTCCTTAATTTCCTGCAGCGTTGTTTCAATCGGATCTCCGGGGATCGAGCAAAGGTACTCGTAAACCTCTTTTACGGTTTCTTTAGATGGATAGGAGTTGTCAATGAAGAACTCCTGAATAAATTTGTCTTGGAATGAATAAAGCATTAGGCATTCTGACGGTAGCCCGTCCCGCCCTGCCCTACCCGCTTCTTGGTAGTAAGCTTCGATACTGCCTGGGAGGTTGTAATGGACGACAAATCTAAGGTCTGATTTGTCGATTCCCATTCCAAAGGCATTGGTTGCTACGATTACCTCAATCTCACCGGTCATAAATTTTTCTTGAACCGAACGTCGCGTATCGGCGGGAAGCCCCGCGTGATAAAACGTTATCTTCCTCCCAATTTTATCTGCCAAAAGTTCGACCAGATGTTCGCAGTTTTTGCGAGTGGAAGCATATATGATTCCACATCCTTTTCTACTTTTTAAAAAACTAACCAGTTGGTTGTCTTTTTCGGCATTGCCGTTGGGAGCGGAGACGGCCAGAGAGAGGTTTGTTCTGGCGAAGCCGGTAACAAAAGTGGCAGGTTCCTTTAAAGCGAGGATTTTCGAAATGTCGTCCGAAACGAGATTGGTGGCAGTGGCAGTTAACGCCACGGTCTGAGGATTACCAAGGCGTTCTCGAAATCGACCAAGTCGAGCATAGTCAGGTCGGAAATCGTGCCCCCACTGGCTAATGCAATGGGCCTCATCGACCGCAAGTAACTGAATCTGAATACTTTGAACGGCTCTCATAAAGGCGTTGCTGCGAAGTCGTTCTGGTGCGATGTAGACCAATTTATACTGGCCGTTGACCATTCCTGAGATTCGACCTTGCTGTTCAGCGGGCGGAAGCGAACTGTTGATAAAAGTTGCTGGTATGTCGGACTCAACAAGCGAATCGACCTGATCCTTCATCAGTGCGATCAGGGGTGAAATCACGATCGTGACTCCCTCGCGAGCAATCGTGGGAAGCTGGAAACATAGACTTTTTCCGCCGCCGGTTGGCATGATGCAGAGTGTATCTTTTCCCGCTAGAATTGCGTCAATCACATGCCGTTGGCCAGGGCGGAAGTCTTCCAGCCCAAAATTGCCAAGCCATTTCTCGGGATTGAGCGATGTTTCGTTCACTATTGTTAATCAGACGGGTTTAAATCGGTTTTGCGAACGGCAGATTATAAAATTATAAACCATAGTGATCCCGATGACAGCCAGCCGATTCGCGGTTTGTTGTGGGATTCGGTGACTAGGCGTTCAGAAATGTGAGGATGACTGCAAACTCTTTTCCGGGTTTGTACGTAAGAAGTTATTGGTTAGGTCCATTTTTCTCTAAAAACAAGTTTTATGATATCAATCCAGCACCTCTCAAAAACCTTTTATGCTGGTCGACGAGAGATACGTGCTGCCGTTGATGTTTCATTTGAGGTTGCCCCTGGTGAAGTTTACGGTCTGTTAGGCCCCAACGGTGCTGGCAAGACCACGATGATGCGAATGATTCTCGGTTTGTTGAAACCGGATGAAGGGTATGCTGAAATCGCAGGGCATCGTAGCGATCGGCAACCAGACGAGGTTAAGCGCCAGGTCGGGTTTGTTTCTGCGTCGGCGGGTGTGTATCAGTGGCTGACCGGCCGAGAAATGCTTGGCTTTTTTGGGGAAATCTATGGCTTGAGCGAACTCGTGGTGAAAGACCGGATTGAAGAGTTATCCCACATTCTCGATTTAGCTGATTTCATTGAGCAAGGCTGTGCGACCCTCAGTACTGGTCAAAAACAGAGACTCAGTCTTGCCAGAGCGTTAATTCATGATCCTCCTGTGATGATTCTTGACGAGCCTACTCTCGGTTTGGATGTAATTGGAAGCCAGGTAATCTTCAATTACATTGACATCCTTCGCGAACGTGACAAGTCAATCATCCTGTGTACTCATCGGTTGGAACAGGCTCAGCGGGTTTGTAACCGTTTTGGATTAATGCATCGCGGTAGAAAAGTACTCACCGGATCGCTTTCGGATTTACAGAAACAAACTGGACTGTCTGATCTCGTCGAGATGTTTATTGATTTGATTGAAGACGCTAACGTTGCCCCCGTCCAACAAGTTTGATTCGACAATGCCGCACAACGACAATCTCAACCCGAACGACCAGTCAAAGAAACCAGCGCGAACCGGGTTCAGGCTCACTCGGCTTGCTCAAAAGGAACTAAAAGAGACGCTGCGGGATCGTCGGACCATCGTAACGTTGGTGCTGATGCCGCTTCTGGTTTATCCAACGTTAAGTTTGATTTTCAAAACCTTCCTTCTCTCCAATGCCGCGTTGTTCTCGGGAGGTGATGCTCCGGAGATTCGTGTGGTTTATTCTGGCAATGCTTCGAGGGAAGAAGCGGATTTTGTTTTCTTAAAGATTGGTGAGAGATTAAAGTTCATGGACGACGAGGCGTCCAGTAAGGAGGGTGCGCTCCTTCGATTAAATGAACCAGATGGAACTGAGGAATCGCCCTCGATGGGCAGTGGATTAAAAATCAGTGGTTTGCCGTCCGAGGAATCGAGGCAGGGATTTCCACCGTGGTACTTGATGAAATGGCAGTTTATTCCTCTGGAAGCTGACCCCTCATTGGTCGACTACGTCGAAGCTGGCGAAGCCGATCTGGGAATTATTTTTGAGCTGAACGACCCCACGAGGAAGAGGCTTGGTGAATTTACTGTCGTCTCGCGAAAGGATCCATTTTCTTTGGCGGCTGCCGATCATTTGGCGGAACAGCTTGAAAAGGTCAATTTAGCTGACAGGGAATTTAGACTGCGAATGGCGGGGATTTCAACGGAACCTGCTGTGAACGTCGGCCGGAAGCTAATTGGGGAATCTGTCGAGCAAGATTCGTCTTCTGCCTTTCCACTTGCTTCACTCGTTCCCTTAATTTTGGTGTTGATGACGATCACGGGTGCTGTGTACCCGGCAATTGATTTGACTGCCGGCGAACGCGAACGGGGAACTTTAGAAACGCTGATGGCAGCGCCGTTGCCTCGGGTCGGAATTTTGGTTGCTAAGTTTATTGCGGTTCTGACCGTCGCGATTTTTACGGCGTTGCTAAATCTAATCGGGATGTTTGTGACGATTTGGGTCTTTCAGTTGGATCAGCAATTTGGCGGAGGCATTTTTGATTTTCGAGTCATGGTGCAAATTTTCTTACTGCTGATTCTGTTCGGAGCGTTCTTTTCGGCGTTGCTTTTAGCCGTTACGAGTTTTGCTAAGAGTTTTAAGGAAGCACAAGTTTATTTAATCCCAATCATTATCCTCTCCCTCGGGCCAGGGCTGATGGCAATGGCCCCCGGCATTTCGCTTGATGGAGTTAATGCAGTCGTTCCCATGGTGAACATTTTGCTGTTGGCTCGCGATGTAATCAACAACGAAGTTATTTTGGTGCCATCGTTTGTCGCCGTGATTTCGACACTAGTTTATACTTACCTCGCCATTTGCCTGGCCGCTCGGATTTTTGGATCAGATTCGATTCTCTATTCTGGAGACGGTAGCTTATCGGAAATGTTTCAGCGCCCGACGCGGGCCAACGTTGTGGTTCCCCTAGTGGCGACTTTGTTTTGCCTCGTGATGCTGTTCCCGCTAAATTTTCTTTCGATCGGCATCTTGGGAAGGCTGCCTGCGGAAACAACGGCTGAACTGAGCTTTCGGTATGTGATGATGGGGGTTTTCACATGTTTGGCATTTATGATTTTGCCTGCGCTCGTGGCAAGGCATCAAAATACACGATTTGCGACTGGTTTTGGTCTTAAACGCCCTAAGGTCGTTTTTCTATTAGCGGCTGTCTTGCTTGGAATAAGTCTGTGGCCCTTGGTCATGACTATGACTGAGGGGTGGCATGCTGCCTATGGTTTATTGTTCGGAAGTGAGAAGCAGGAACAGTGGCATGCTAAATTAATTGAGACGACTTCTGAGCAGGTGGCAAGGATTCGAATGGTCGATCCGAGAGTGATTCTGTTTGCGTTCTCGGTGATCCCTGCACTTTGTGAAGAGTGGTTCTTCAGAGGCATGTTGTTACGATCACTTTTAAAGTGGAACTCCGTCTGGAAATCGATTTTAATTTCAGCAATGGTGTTTGGGTCATTCCACGTTCTATCTAACAGTGTGATCGCGCTCGACCGATTGCTTCCCTCGACGCTTATCGGAGTAATGCTTGGCTATCTAGCCTATAAATCTGACTCGATATGGCCGGGAGTAATTCTGCACTCATTGAACAATGGGTTTGTCGTCTTTTTGGGCTATTATCAACCGACGTTGAGTAGTTACTCATGGTTCCCCGCTGAGGATGAATCCATTCCAGTGTTGTGGGTTTTGGTTGGGTTGGCGGTGGCCACAATAGGAATTATTCTGACTCGCTATTCAAGCAGTTCCGGCTTGCCGGAGATTTCGTCAGATGCGACAATCGAGTCAGGTGATGTTCTATGAATTGAGCAGTTTAAGGCTCAACAACCCTGTGAAAGGTGAGTTGTGATGAAGCGGTTCCTGTTGCTTGCTGCTGCTCTATGCCTGTTTCAATCGCTTGACGAGGGACCTCGGGGAAATCTGCTTTTCGCACAGGGAGCGGACGGGATTGAGGTTCAGTCCGGGTACAAGATTACTCGCGTCGCGACAGATAAGATTGCAAGTAACATCTTCTGCATGGCTGTCGATCCAGATGGCCGCGTGTTCGTATCCGGCCCTGGTTACATTAAAGTTCTGGTGGATTCCGATGACGATGGTGTTTTCGAAAATTCCACCTTGTTCTCGGATCGTTTGAAATCTGGCGCACAGGGCATGGCGTTTGACCGGACGGAATTGCTATGCACCGGAGATGGTGGAGTATGGAAGTTTTCAGATGTCGATCGGGATGGCGTTGCGGATGGTCCTCCCAAGAAAATGTTGGCGATTAAAACCGGAGGGGAGCATGATGCGCATGCGATTCGAAAAGGTCCGAGTGGGTGGTGGTACCTGATTGCAGGTAATGGCACGCCCAATTTGCCTGAATATAATTCAATGCTCAGCACACCGGTCAAAAATCCTAGAGCCGGATTCTTGCTGAGGATCAGTCCTGACTGGCAAAAGAAAGAGATTTTCGCTCACGGTTTTCGGAATGCTTATGATTTCGATTTTGCGAATGACGGAAGCATCTTCGTTTTCGACAGCGATGGGGAACGCGATATATCTCTGCCGTGGTATCGCCCAACGCGAGTCTTTCGAATTCGTGCCGGAGACGATGCTGGTTGGGTTTCAGCGGGATGGAAACGGCCGGGTTATTTTTTCGATATGCCTCTGCTGGTGGACTCTCTCGGTCGAGGCAGTCCAACAGGAGTCAAGTTTGGGAAGCCGAAAAGAATGCCTGATGGAGATTCGGTAGGACATAGCGATCGCTCAATTTTCGTAGCAGACTGGACGTTTGGTCGTGTTTTGGTTTCAAGGGTCAGCCTGCGATGTGGAACCCGTAGTTCTTTCTCGGATTTTGCAGTGGCAAAGGGACAGACTGGATTCGCGGTAACTGATCTCGATTTTGATTTAACTGGTGATCTGTTGATTAGTGTCGGCGGTCGAGGAACGGAGGGTGGGGTTTACCGGGTGACTCCGCTGAACCTGATTCCCCAATATGTTTTGCAAGATCTGGAGGCGGAAGAAATTGCCTCAATTCCGCGTGAGAGGTTGCTAAGTAAGTGGATGAAGTCAGAGGTTGATAATTGTCCGGATGATTTGCTGTTGCGATCTTTTGTCGGGTGGAGTGAATCCGATTTGCGAACACAATATGATACTCAACAAATCCAGCGGCTCGTTGATTATCTCAATAACAGCATTGTCCGGATGAATGCTTCGAATGCCGCTTTGTGGATGAAGATATTTTCAGACTGGAGTGAGGAGACGATTCCTCTTGTCGAAACTTGGCCGGAGTCAGTTAAACTAACCTGCCGAGTCTCAAGGCAAGCTGGCGACACAAATAAACGGGGCCAAATCTTGGCTGACATTTTAGCGGCGTTGCCGCAGAATTGGGAATCACTTTTCTTGGTTCGTTTAGGGCAACTAGTTTTTAATGGCTGCGGTGGAGAGAGCTCAAAGGCAATGTTCGCAGGTTATACGCCAAGAGTTCCATTAAAAATGAGTCGAACACAGGGTGCTGGGATTGCAGACCAGATAGCGAAATTGTTGGAGACTTCTCGAGACGCTGTATTTCAGAATAAGAAAGAGCAACGTTTAGAATTGGGGCGGCTTGCCGCTTTGTTGGGTGTTGGAACTCCAGATTTGTTTGGGCAAATTTGTTTGGAGTTAGGGAAATCGGAACTCTCGCTAGAGGAACGTATCCATTGGCTGAATTGTCTAGCCTCTATTTCGGCAACGGGTGATTCATCGACAACTGCTGAGCGGGCGGTTGTTGCTCGGTCATTAGCGGCAATCTCCGGACAAGTTCGCACGGAAGAATTGTCGATCGATCGAAATTTTGAACCAAGGCTGAGAACTTTGTTTCAAAAATTAAAGCAGGCTTGGGGAGAGGGGTTTGAGATCCAACTCGCCAATGAGTTGAGTGGAGAGGGAGAGCAGTTGTTTTTTACCAGTGCATTCAGCACTAAGACGAAAGGGATGTTTATCCCCAAGGTAATGGTCTGGCTTCAAGCCAATCCTGATTTAGTCGCATCGCAGCACCTTGATTTATTGGGCGGCGACGGTTCTATGGAGTGTTTGGAAGTCATTCGAAAATTTTCAGATCAGCGCGAGTTGCAATCGGCTATTATTTCAAATTTGATCAGGTCGCCCAAATTGACCGATCGCGATTTATTCATTGCGGGTTTGGCATCTTCTGAAGTTTTAACGATCAAAAATTCAGCCATTGGATTGAGGCGAACTTCTCAGCCCGTTGGGGTAGGTGCAATCCTGGCTGCGTCGAATGCTCTCCAGCAAATTAGCTGGGATAAATCGACGGTCTCAGCTCGCGACCAACTAATGATGTTTTTAGAGAATGAAACCGGGCAGAAGTTTGGGTATCGACCCAAAACGAGTGAAACCGTTCAGGCAGACGTACTAACACGTGTGTCAAAGTGGATTGAAACACACTTCCCCAATGAATTTCTGAAGAATCAGCAAGGGCAGCTTTCGAATGGTCGAGGATTTGCCGAACGGATTGCCGCGGTGGATTGGAGTCAAGGCAACGCGGAGCGTGGGGCAACCGTTTATAAAAATCTTCAGTGTGCACGCTGTCATGACTCTGGAAGTCGCATGGGACCGCGGTTGGAAGGGCTGGGCAAAAGGTTCAGTCGAGATGATCTCTTTCGGGCAATTATTCATCCTGATGAGCAAGTTCCAGAGCGTTACCGAGCCGTGGCCATTGAGACGGTTGATGGACAATATATCCAAGGGGCGATGGTTTACGAATCAGTTGATGGAATTACAATCCAGCAAACAGATGGGAAAACGAAACGGGTAAATCGAGATCAGATTGAAATTCAGACGCGATCGACGAAGTCATTGATGCCCGAAGGTTTGCTTAACCAGGCGACGGACCTTGATTTAGCAGACCTATACAAATTTCTTTCCAAGTAAGGAGTGTGGGGGACGTCGACCTCCTTGATGGATCGCCCGGTTAAAGCTGGGGAGGGATTCTTGAGATTGCGACGAGGTAAAGTCCCAGCAGCAGCAATCCGACCCCAATCAGCCCAACGCAGACTCGTTCAGGATTTTTGCCGAAACGCGTGGCGATGGCTTTGATGAACGTCAATTGAAAGGCCCAACCCCTGTTTCGAATACTGGCCATCAGAAAAATCACGCCGAATACGATTGCTACGGTTCCGACGAAGAGATCTTGAGTTTGGATGAGAGTATTCCTCAACTTAATTGCTGACAAGTTGGCGGCCGTAAACCCAGATGAGCGAACTGTAAGCATTCAAAACAGATTTTGTTAGAAATCGCCGTGCGCAAGCCATACGTTTTACCTAGGGGACAGGCTTGCAGCAGGCAGCGATCCAAAGTCTACCAAAAATCAAAAACCTAAATGCATAAAAAAAGACACGAACCAAAATTGGTTCGTGTCCTCGGTTTTGTAGTAATCGTCGGTTCGGCCTAGGTGGTTAGCCGATGACGTATTTTAACCTAGTTAGCTGGAGCTGGCTCAGGAGTCATCTCTTCAGCTTCGGCGTCACCGCAGCAAGGATCTGCTTTGCAGCACTTGCGGCTTGGGATCATGCCCTTTAGCTTTGACAAGCAGTTACGCTTGCAAGGATCAACAGCAACGTCAACGATGCTTGGACGGCATCGTGTAACGCACTCTTTAGTGCGGGTAAGCTTACGCTTTGTGCAACCGCACTCGTCTGTAACACACTCAAATTTCAGACGGCAAACTTCCTTCTGAACTTGAACCATAACAATTTTCTTGCGAGTTTTCGCGCAAGGATCTTTCTCAGCGCAACCACCGCAATCTTGAGCGGCAGCCATCATTGGGAAACACATAGCCACACACATGATGGCAGGAAAAGCAAACTTAAACATAGTAACCTCATTTGTTTTGAACGTTGTGACAACACCTCACACCTATGTGTACTGGTATCGCGAATCTGTTTATGCAACTTAACTCGTAGATAAAAATTGTTGGATGTGCTTTGAAATTAAGTACCAGTATCAACGAATTAAATGATTAGAACTGCGACCTACTCTCATATTTGATACAACCGGTTTTTCGGTGGTTGCGAAATTTAGGTGGGGATTGAATTCACCTTTGAAAAGACGGGGCTAAAGGGGCTTCAATTAGTTCAGGTTGTAGCGAATAAATTACCAAAAACGAATCGTTCGATTTGCAATTCCGGCGGCCACCGTCTGAGGCAATTTCGGAAGTGCATCGCGAAATTTTGGAACACTGAGTTGTCGTCGATTGGAACGCCTTGGTGCCCAGGGTAACGGAGCACCCGCCGATCTTCCTATCCGAGGCAAAGGTAGGTGGTCGACCAATCTAATAGTCAGCGATCCATACGAACACGGAAGCCGCTGCTACTTGAGTTTAAGAACAGCGGTCACTGGGAAGTGGTCACTGGGGAATCGGCCTTCAAAAGAGATGCGGTCGATGTTTGCGGTTTCAATGGAAACGTCGCGTGAGACAGCGATCCAGTCAATTCTTGCTCCATCGGCAGTTCCCTTAAAACCGTTAAAGGTTCCCGCAGGTTCATCGCCTTTCGCGTGCTTGATTGCGTAAGAATCCAGCAGAGGAGATTCACCGGTAGTGGGTGAATCTCCGAACATAGCTTGGTAAGGAGCCGAGTTGACGCCTGCGTTGAAGTCTCCTGTCACGATGACTGTTGAACCCTTCGTTAGCTCGTTCACGAAATTTCGGATTTGGGTAGCGCTTTCTTTGCGAGCGGTTGCCCCCCGGTGATCGAAATGGGTGTTGATTACATAAAAACTAGTCTTGTTGGTTCGATCCCACAATTTCAACCAGGTCGCCATCCGGGGTAACGACGAATCCCAGCTTTTGGATCCGGGTTGGTCTGGAGTTTCGCTCAACCAAAAATGCCCTTCGATCAGTTTGTCGAATCGTTCGGTTAGATAAAATATTCCACATTGCTCGCCGTTGCCATCACGTTGTCGGCTACGTCCAACATAGGTGTACTGAGGCAGGTTTTCACCGATGTATTTTGCCTGAAAGTTCCAAGTTTCCTGTGTGCCAACAAAGTCGGGTGCGAACTCCGTGATAGTTTGGACAACCGTTTCTTTTCGTTTTTCCCAATGGTTGTCACCATCTTTGGCAACACCCAGTCGGATGTTGAAGCTCATTGCACGGACTGAATCGTCCTGCCCCTTTGTCGCTTGGCCACTTACTAATGAAGGGGCGAAGAGCAAAGAAACGAGCAAGGTTGCAATCGCGAGTGGGCGTTTCATAGGGATGAGTTCCAGTCAATGATAGGAGGTCGCTGAGGAAAATTGATCTCTGAGTTTAGCACAGTTGGGCGGGGGCCTGTTTATTGATGGGGCATAAAAAAAACGTCGGCCAAGATTGGCCGACGTTTTCATAATGTTTCGCCCCGGTGAAGCATTGCATCGCAACGATTACTCGGGTGACGCTATCAATGACCGGAGGTCACTGAAGCGATTGATTAATACATGTCGTGATCGCCACCGTGACCGTGACCTTTCGTTGCCTTTGGCTTCTCAGCGATAAGAGCATCGCTGGTCAAAAGCAAAATGGAAACGCTGGCCGCGTTTGACAGGGCTGTTTTGGTAACTTTAGCAGGATCAATAACACCTGATTTAACGAGGTCTTGGTATTCATCGGTCAAAGCGTTGTAGCCAAAGTTAGCTTTTCCGCCGAGCACTTTCTCGCAGACAATGCCGCCATCTTGACCAGCGTTGGTTGCGATCATGTGCAATGGTGAACGGCATGCCTTAACAACAATGTTGTATCCGGTTCGCTCGTCATCAGTCATGTCTTCGGCTGGAGAAACCAAGCTTGAAGCACGAAGGACAGCGACACCACCGCCGGGAAGAATTCCTGATTCAACCGCGGCACGAGTTGCGTGAAGGGCATCTTCGACGCGAGCCTTCTTTTCCTTCATTTCGCTTTCGGTTGCTGCACCCACGTTGACCTTGGCAACACCGCCAGCAAGTTTCGCAAGCCGCTCTTCTAGCTTCTCACGATCGTAGTCACTCGTTGTGTTTTCGATCTCGCGACGAATCTGATCGATTCGACCTTTGATTTCTCCACTTTTCCCAGCACCTTCGATGATGGTCGTGGCGTCTTTTCCGACGATCACTTTCTTGGCGCGACCAAGCTCAGTCAGGCCGAGTTGGTCGAGTTTCATTCCGAGTGCTTCGAAAATTGCATTGCCACCGGTAAGGATTGCAATGTCTTCCATCATGGCTTTGCGGCGATCGCCGTAGCCAGGAGCTTTAATTGCACAGCAATTAAATGTGCCACGAAGACGGTTAATCACGAGTGTTGCAAGAGCTTCGCCCTCGACATCCTCAGCAATGATCAACAATGGCTTGCCTTGCTGAACGACTTGCTCAAGCAATGGAACCAAGTCTTTGATGTTAGTGATCTTCTTTTCGAATACCAAAACATAAGCATCTTCGAGTACGCATTCCATGGCACCCGACTCCGTAACGAAGTAAGGCGAGAGGTAACCGCGATCGAACTGCATTCCTTCGACCCACTCGACTTCGGTAGAGAGGCTCTTACCTTCGTCGACGGTGATCACGCCGTCCTTGCCGACTTTTTCCATTGCCGAGGCAAGAAGTTCGCCAATTTCGCTGTCGTTGTTGGCAGCGATCGAAGCGACATTCGACATCTCGTTCTTATTTTTGATCTTGATAGACATGTCGGTCAACTTGTCGCAAATGTCGCTGACGGCAGCTTCGATGCCTTGCTTCATTTGGATTGGGTTGACACCGGCAGTCACGGCTTTGAGACCTTCATTGAAGATTGCTTCAGCCATCACGGTAGCGGTCGTTGTGCCGTCGCCGGCAACATCGCTGGTTTTGCTCGCAACTTCGCGAACCATCTGAGCACCCATATTTTCATAGGTGTCTTCCAATTCAATTTCTTTTGCAACGCTAACGCCGTCTTTGGTTACCGTTGGTGAGCCAAAGCTCTTTTGAAGAATAACGTTTCGGCCTTTTGGGCCAAGGGTCACTTTGACCGCTCGTGCCAATTTGGAGACACCGCGTCGGATAGCCTCGCGGGCTTCCTGCTCAAAAGCAATCATTTTTGCCATCGTAAAAAACTCCTGATTTCAGGTTAAGTTGTTTTGTTTGTTGATTTGTAATTAGTTGTTGGTTTTGACTCAGAATTACTCGATGATTGCAAGGACGTCGTCCTCTCGCATCAGTAGGTACTCGTCATCTCCCAATTTAATTTCGTCGGGACCATAAGAGGTAAACAGGACAACGTCTCCAGGCTTTACTTGGAGCGGGCTTCGTGTTCCATCTCGAAGAACCCGGCCTTCTCCGACGGAAATTACCGTACCGCGAGAGGGCTTGTCTTGAGCAGATCCAGGAAGCACGATGCCTCCCGCTGTTGTTTCCAACGAGGATTCTCGCTCAACCACAATACGCTCACCTAAGGGTTGAAGCGTGGTTGATTTAGCTGTCTTTTTCGCCTTTTTCTTCGCAGTCACGGCCATCGATCGAACTCCTGATTTTTCTTTGCAGACCATTTATTGTTTCAGGCTGATATTAATCCAGTATGAAGACCCTCTTGCGAAAGCCGATTTCAACCGCACCTTAAGCCTGACATTTTTGCGGAATCAAAAATGAATATCCCCTACTAGGCAACTGGCGCGCCAATTCAAACAAACTGTCGACGAAACTTGCGGAAACTGGCGAAGAAAATCGTTGTGCCCTTAGAAGCATCGAAAAAATGGGGTTTTGTACAGGTTTACAAATCAATAATAAAAATATCGAACACAAAAGGGGATCAATTGGGAGCGGTTCGATTCGCCATTAGTCCACGTTGGCACATGAGGTAGGTCCCTCATCGAGGCTATCGTGACAGATTGGCAGAAAACGATGGTGAGGATTCTTGAATAGGGTCGTTATTAACGAGCCTGGGCAGGAGGCAATGGAAACGGGTTCAGGCGATCTTTCGCTTCAGAAAATTAGAGATGGTCTCTGGACGCTTGGCTCAAAAGCCAAGGATTGACTGTTTTTACCGGTTTTATCCGGTGAAATTGGTAATTTGTGGGCTGAGTTAATTGAAACGCGGCAAATAGCCTGAGCCCGTTTTGATTTGGTTTGGGGTCGGAAAAGTCTTGATTTGCGGCTGGCAACGCCCAGCGAGGGCTATTTCCCCCCTGAAAAATTGTATTTTCGAAAAAGTCAGTTTTTGGCAGCGCATAATGCTAGGTGCGGTTGCCAAAACTCGTTCGCACCACAAAATAGAAGTCGTCGGTGGTAACCCGGCTCTTGGACGGATTTGAGAAAGCTTAATCGAAGGCGAAAAATGGCGATTAAAGTTCGATGCGGAAATTGCAGTGCTGGTTTTCAAGCAAAAGACGAACTGGCTGGAAGGCGAGTGAAATGTCCGAAATGCAAGGAACCTCTCGTAATTCAAGCGGCGGGTCAATTAGCGACAAGTCCCTCACGGCTGCCTGCAACAACCGCTGCGGCGCACAACCCGCTTTTAGATCTTCTCGATGAACAAAACATTCGCTCGGTTGTTCGTGGGCCTATCTGCGAGAATTGTGCTTGTGAGTTGTCCCCCAATGCGGTGGTCTGTGTGGAATGCGGTTTCAATGTTGAAACCGGAGAAATGCTGAAAACTGAATCGTACGATGACGATTTTGATGCTGCGAATTCTGACTCAACCATGTCCGATGCTGAACGCATCATGGCCAAGGCTGAAAAAGACATTGAAGACATGCCGGTGACCTCGGAGGGGCAAAATTTCGGAGACGGATCAGAGTCTTATCTTATTGCTGCGGTCGGACTAATTGTCGCGCTCATTCTAATTAGTGCTGCGATGGTCGTTATTTTCATGATGGAGACGATTACGCAATATGCGGCATCGTCTTCAGTCAGTTTCGCTGCTTCGATAGTCCTGTACAGTGCGATGGGGGTCTGGATTTCTATTGTGGCGTTTCGATCGAAGGCTGGTCATGGCATCGCTTGCATCGCCACTGCTTTCTTGTGGTGTATCGTGTTTGGCTTTCTGCAGGGCAAGGGTTTATTGATCCCAGTTTTGGTTTTAATTGCCTGCCTTTTGATTGGCGCCGCCTCTGGTACCTATTCTGCATTCTATGGTTGGGGGGCGACCGCCGCACCGTAGTTGCCCTCATATCTGACAGAGGCTACACGCTTTGTGTAGTTTTCGAGAATTTTCATTGTTGGTTCACAATCGCCGTTGCCATTGGCTTCGTTTGCGATTATGGTCGATTCGTCCCTTTGGGCGAACCTTTATAAATAAGCGGCGTATCATTAGTAGGCTGTACGTTTATAGAAGCGATTTTGAATTATGTCAGTAAGAATTGGGTCAGTAAGTTAAGGTTATGCGAAGATTAGTGCCTACAAATTGGTGCTTCTTGTTTTACTGGGTTTTCCTAGTGAACTTCGGACCTTCGTTTCACCACGCTGATCTTTTTGGTCTTCATTCGCACACAGCTGGTAGTGCTCACTGTGGTTTACATCACTCTCATTCCCATAATCTGGGATGTTGTGACGATGATCATGGCACTGATGACGGTCACCGTCACCCTGTTCCACAGGATTTAGAAGCATCTGAAGCTTTGGTTTCAGCACCAGACGGAGAATGCGTCTGTTGTAAGTTTTTCGACCAGTACAATGTATGGATCGATTGTGTTGAGTTTGAAGGTGATCATACCTTCGGAAGTCAGCGTTTCTCCTATGCCGAAGGTTTTCCGTCTTCAGGCGACCTAACGGCGCTTGCCCGAGGTCCCCCCTCTTTTGTGGCGCTCATTTGAGTTTCATCTAAAAGCAATTGCTTCTAAACGGTGTGCGCAATAAGGCCTTGATTGGATTGTCTTATTAGCGGGCATTTTAGCTTGTTTGCCATGCTTCCTGATGACTCGATGCAGTTCGGTAATGCTAACGTTGCCCACGTCGGGCTTGCGTTACCTGAGCGGCTTGATCGCGCCAACTTTCGTTGCCAAATGTACCTGGAATCTGAGGTCGAATCCGTCAGAAATTCTGGGCTCATCTCGTGTCCTTTGATTACATGGTCGCTGTCCATTGGCTCCTTGTAATTTCGTTCCCTCATGGTGGTCGAAATGAAACCTCAAAATAAACACACAACTGGCAGGTCGTTTAACTCGAAGTTGTTTGGGATTGTTAATTCCTTGGCTTCGGGATTGAACTATGACTTTTGCCCTTCGTTCAATCGATATCTTTATTGGCTCAAGCAACCCATTGGGTGGATTGTCTGCGCAGTCTTTGCTTCATTTTTAGTTGGAATGTTTGTTGGACCGCAAGGATTCGTTTTGATGTGGTCATTCTTAGGTCTTTTGATACTTGGGGCGGTTTGGCCCCTGTTGAGCCTTAAAGCGATTTCGTGCCGACTCTCATTTTCAAAGCAAAGGTCGGCTGAAGGCGAGGATACCGTCGCAGTTTTGGAGATCACGAATCATTGGCCAGTACCGTTTTTTGGATTAATGATCGTTGGTGATTTCCTTCAGGATCAAGTTTTCGAAGGCGATGATGTTGCGATTGGGCTTCAACGTATTCCTGGTGCGTCCGTTTCAACTTTTAAATGGAACGTCAAGCCTGAAAACCGAGGTGTCCTTCCTCGCGAGAATCCAAAAATCAAAAATGGATTTCCATTTGGTATTTATAATGCGATTACTGACGTAGAGATCAAAGGGCGAACGCTAGTTTGGCCAAAATCCATCGATCTAAAGGGGATGCCTGAAGTTTCAGGGACTCAATTCAATATCTCGGGAATCTTAAGCGACCGAGCGGGATTAGATGGCGATGTGATCGGAGTAAGAAATTATCGTCAGGGTGACTCAATGCGACATATTCATTGGGGAAAAACAGCCCAATTGAATCGTTTGATTGTTCAAGAGCGACAGTCTTTTGCAGCACGTCCGTTCGACGTTTATCTGGACCTTACTCCGGAAGCACACATGGGAAGAGGAAGTCAAAGCAGTTACGAGTGGGCTATACGAATCGCAGGTTCAGTTTGTCGACAACTCCACGATTGTCAATCTCATGTCGGTTTAATTTGTGTTGGGTTGCCCTCGGAACATCTCTGCAGTATTTCCAATACAAACGGTATCAGTCAGCTGATGGATTTTCTCGCCAAGCTGCCAACGTTTGATGAGTTGCTAATGTTTGAAAGAAAAGAAAGCGGAAAGTGTTTGAAATTCGACAGGAATAGAAAAACGTTTGTGATTTCAACCACGAAATCAGACACCATTGAGCAGAGCAATCAGGTTCAGCAGATCGTGATCGATCCGAATCGTTTCGAAGAATCCGATGCGTTGTTCGAGCTCCCGACAAGCGAGGTACCTTCGAAGAAGGATCAGGCATCCAAGCGAAAGATTTTAGTAACGAACCCCGTCAGTGTCGAAAGTGAGCTAAGCATCGGTTGGGGAAATGGAGTTGGTTGTGGCGTTTAGTTCACATTCACGAGTAAAAACGACCGCGTCCTGGCCGCCGGTAGAGTCGCTAGTTTTAGCGATTCTTGCGGGCTTGGTTGTGCTGAACCTTCGTTGGGACATGCACAAGTCAGGCATGCTGATCGTGGCCGAAACAGTGTTCTATTTTTCGCTTCCAGTCGTCTTCATGATTTGGATTCAGAAGCGGTTTGATCCGAGTATTAAAATATTCGAGCAGCGTCGGTGGGTTTTTGGAATTCAAGCAGGGGCGGTTCTGTTTGCTGTGTTGCCGATTCTATTCCAGTTTGTGACACGGGCGTTTAGTTATGGTGACCCATTTGAGGTGACTGCCTTAACGATTTTGATGAATGCCACTTGGTACCTGGCCGTTTTTTCTAGAGTGCAAAGATTCGGTCGCGGTGCATTTGTAATTGGTAGCTGTCTTGTTTTATTCGTTTGCTTCATGACTCAAAGTGCCCAGGTTTTCGTTTTTGCATTTTTATATTTAGCCATTTCACTTTGGTGGCTTCTTGGCAATTATTGGGAGCGTTTTGAATCAAAAGCGATCGACGGAGAATCAAAGTCGCTTCCGGTTCGCAGTTTAACTGTGGTTGCCACATTTGTATTCCTAATTTGCGTGGGGTCGCTTGCCCTTTTCTTAGGCCCCATCCGAGAAGCGATTGGGACAACTGGATTCATGCCCACATCTGGTGGAGATTCTTGGTATGACGCTTATGCTCGCTCAGGAATTGGCGATGGCGATATGCTAACTGCCTCGGAGAACGCTACGTCCTCTGGAGCGGTTGATTCTGACCAACTGATTGAAGATGACCGTCCGTCGATGTATGACATTGTGTCGGAGAAATTTGATGGCCCAGTCAAGAATAAAAAAAGACGGAATCGTTCGCAAGCGCTCAACGCTGTTGCAAAAGAAATCGACAAGGTGGTCGTGGCAGAACAGTCAGGCCGTGCCTTTCGCACTGTTCGTGAGCCATCGGAGAAAGAAGAAGATCGCAAATTAAAAGATAGAATTACTAAAGCTTTGTTCTTTGTCGAGGGTGAGGTTCCAGCAAGATTTGGAGTTGATACCTTCTACCATTTTGACGGCTGGGATTGGACCAAGCCAGAATTGGGAGAGTATCGACTCGCCGACCCCGCAATAACAGTTGAAGAAAAATATGGAAAGCCTTGGTTTGTCCTGCGAACAGAGAAGCGAGAGTTTCTTACGGCAAGCCAAGCGCATCGCGTCAAAATGATGAGGCTGGATACTAAATCTCTTCCAGCTCCCCCGTTCTTAAAGAGTTGGCATATTCAGCAAGTTGATCAATTAGATCTATTTAAGTGGAATGCCCTAGGTTCGCTGGTAATGGACGGCGAATTCATTCCCTCGCACACGGTCATCGATTTTGTGAGTGAGGTTCCCAATCATCATATTCTTCGGGACGAGGTCAAGCTAAAGCCATTGAAACCGGCTGTTTCAGATTGGGGTGTGTTCTCTAATTGGTTCGCTTGGGGTGAGGACGCTAAGGTGGTCATCCCGGAATATCCGGTGCTGGAAACTGACCTTGGTTCTCCTTATATCCAGGTCGCTGAGAATGCCACCACGATTAGGTTGCAAGAGGTTTTGGAAAACGCAACAAAGAATGTTAGCCCCGGATGGGCGGAGGTTGATTCTATTGTTAACTATTTGCGATCGAATTATGAACTTGATTCCCAGCGGGTTGCGCCATCCGATTCTGAGGACTCGGTGGCAAGTTTTTTAGATCAAGCGGGCGGGCCTTCCTATTTATTCGCCACAACGGCTACACAATTGCTCCGCTTGGCGGGATACCGAACGAGGTTAAGAAGTGGGTTCCTTGTTCAGCGAAAAGATTTCGATCGAGTCTCCCGCCAGTCTGTCGTCGATTCGAGTAATCTTCATATGTGGCCAGAGGTTTGCATTGACGGAAAAAAGTGGATTCCCGTTGAGCCCACACCCGGTTTGCCAGTGCCTTGTAACGTGCAAACGTTTTGGCAGTGGACAAAAGTTAAACTAGTCGGTGCGATCAACTGGACGTTGGGACATCCTCTTTTTTCTAGTTTAACGATTGGGTTTGTTTTCTGTTCCTTCTGGTTTCGAAAGGAACTCGTGGTGACGGCTTGCTGGCTAGTGTGGAGGTTGGTCGTGATGGGACCAGCCAGGTTACGTCTCCGATTCACGCGTCAATTGCTTGATTTGAGGTTCTGGGCCGCTGGACTACCGCGACCTGCGTTCGTTCCCATCAACGAATGGTATACCCAAGTCGAACCCTGTGCAGCATCTGAGTTTATTCAGTGTTGGCATAAAGCTAACTTTAGCCAAGACGGTTGGGAAACGCGTCCTGGCCAAACGTTAAACGTCTGTAAGCAGGCGGTTGCAACTCTTACCTACCGTCGAATTAGAAATTTCATCAACCAAACAACTCTGTGAGTTTAAAGTGATTCAGACCACTACAAAAATTGACGCGTTACGCGAACAACTAAATAAGTCTCTGGTTGGCAAACAGGACGTCATCGAATTGGTGATTGCGTGTTTGATCGCCCGGGGCCACTTGCTTTTTGATGATCTTCCTGGACTTGGCAAAACGACGTTGGCCAAAGCATTGGCGAAAACGGTGGGGGGAATGTTCTCAAGGGTTCAGTGTACTCCGGATTTACTTCCCAGTGACGTGATTGGATTCAATATATTTGATCAAAAAAATCATTCATTTGATTTTCGAGAAGGTCCTGTGTTTTCAGATCTTTTACTCACGGATGAAATCAACCGCGCCACGCCTCGAACGCAAAGTGCGTTGTTTGAGGCAATGGCTGAACGGCAGGTGACGGTTGATAATCAATCTAAAAAATTGCCGCCAACGTTCATGGTGATTGCGACCCAGAATCCTGTCGAAAGTCACGGTGCTTATCCGTTGCCCGAGGCGCAGTTGGATCGCTTTGCGATGAAGCTCAACATTGGTTATCCGAATTCGGAAGATGAAGTATCAATGCTTGGCCAATTCGTGGGCGAAGAGTTCTCGAAGCAAGAGATCCAGTCCGTATTGAGCTTGGAGGAATTGGCGAATTTGCAAGCGGAGGTTGCGCTGGTTGAAGTTTGTGAATCGGTTCGACGTTACTTGGTTGAGTTAGGGTCGGCGACTCGAAATCACACATCGATCGAACTCGGGTTAAGTCCACGTGGCTTAATTACTTGGCAACGCGTTGCTCAGGCTTGGGCGTTTTTGCAAGGTCGAGACTTTGTAATTCCTGATGACGTTCAGGCAGTGGCTCATCCAGTGTTAAATTTACGCATCTCGAATTCATCCGAAAACGCTAATTTAATTATTCGTGAGATTATTGAGTCGGTCGCGGTTCCAGTTGAAAAATCTTAAATACAGATAGCTTTAGTGAGTTAAATAGTGAGAATTTTTATGAATAGCAGTGAGTCTCTAAAACAGTGTTTTCGTGGAGTTGCCATGATTGCAGCAGCCATTGCCCTCGTGACTGGGTGCAATCAGGGAGTGCCAGGCGAGCCCAAAACTGAAAGTATCAATAAGCTACCCAAAATGAAGTTTCACCGACCGGACAGCTTTCCGATGGCTGTTTCAAGGCTCGTTGAAATTCATCAGCTCATCCTTTCCGAAAGCCCGTTACCTGATCCCAAAGTATTTCAGGTTGTCGAAGTGATTCATGGCTCGGGACCCGGCGCTCATTCGCACTACCATTTGGCGAATGACCCATCCGGACACAGTCACGCTCACAACGATGACCATGCTGATGAGGAATCGAATGAAAAGAGACATGAGGTGGAAGTGGACGTGATCACCGAGATGTCAGATATCATCAAGTGGTTGCCAGAAATAGCGGGTGATACTGATATGAATAAAGATCTTTGGGGGTCTGTTAAATCAAAGTCGGGGAGCATGCAATCTGAGTTGAATGGAGCGTTGGCAAAGGCGACGAGTCAGCAAGAAAAACGTGAGGCGATTCGAAGCGTGGGAGATCAGTTTGTTGTTTTCAATGATTCGATGGCAGAAGTGGTAGAAGAATTGAAAAAGTCGGATCGAGAAAATCAGGAATTACCAGAAGACTAAAACATGTTTGAATATTTCATTGCTGGTGCTGGTCTTCGACTTTCGCAGGTCATCATCTACTCCTCGTTGTGGATTGTCAGCGGGTGCTTAATTGCGGCCGTTTTTCGATGCATGGTTGGTGCTGAGAAAACCCGGCGAATTTTTGCAAATGGTTCGCGGTGGGGCGTTGCTGCGGGATGGTTGATCGGAATGCTGTTGCCAGTTTGTTCCCTCGGAGTGATTCCCATTGTTAGGGAGTTACACCGAGCCGGAGTCAAACGCGGTACGATTGTTGCTTTTGGTTTGACGGCGCCTCTGTTTAATCCAATGTCGGTGCTTTACGGTCTGACGCTCTCAGATCCTATTGCGATTTTATCTTTTTCACTATGTGCGTTAGTGATAGTCAGTATTTTGGGATCTTTCTGGGATCGATTTTTACCCGTGTCAGAGGAAGAGATACCCGTCGATGAAAAGCTTCCTGTTCCGGGAATCAAACGAACGATCGCCGTGATTTACACTGCTTCGCGTGAATTGGTTGGTCCCACGATGGTTTATATTTTGATCGGGATCTGCGGGTCGGTGATGATGGCAGTTTTATTGCCAAAGGGGTGTTTGCAGAGTCAGGTGGAACGCGACAATATTTTCGCACCAATTGTCATGGCGGTCATGGCGACGCCGATCTACTCTACTCCGTTGCTTGCTATGAGCCAGATTGGTGGAATGTTTCAGCATGGTAATTCCATTGGGGCCGCTTTCACACTTCTCATTCTTGGTGCCGGTGCAAATATTGGATTGATTTGTTGGTTCGGTAGAACATACGGAATCCGAAAGGTGTCTGTTTTTTGTTTGCTGTTGGTCACAATAACAGTGGGCCTTGCCTACGCTGTTGATAAACCGTTGTATCCCAAGGGTATTGAACCGGCAGGCCATTCTCATGCCTTTGATGTCTATACCCATCCCTTTTTCATGGAATCTCAGGGGCATTTTGATGTCGCTCTCAGAAAAGCAAACGACTTTTATGTTGCGAACGAGGCTGGGTCCACTTTTATTCTTCTGGGAATGATTTTGCTGGGGTCAATCCTGTCAATTGTCGGTCGTAAGGTGGATTTTGAAGCTTGGTTTGTCCGTGGCGTTCCATCTGAAAGTCGTTTTGACATAATTGTGCCAGGTTGGATACTGGGCGTCGTTTCTGTTGCTGGGTTGGTGGTTGCGAGTGTCGTCGGTTGTTACCTGTATTATCCAGCCCCAGATGATTTGCTTGCTGATTTTTTTAGCGTACATGCTGAGACCGTTTTGACATCAAAGACTCAGGACTGGGAAGCGGCAGAGAAATGGATCGCGTATTCGGATGATCTGTCGAGGAGACTTGAGGTCGGTGTGTTCTTGCGGCACGGGAGTCTCGACGAGTTCAAGTCGACCAAAGCAAAGTTATACCGTGAAAAGCTTGATGCCCTTCGTGAGTCAGTCGAGACAAAGAATGTTGAGACGGTTGGGGCAAATGCGATGGCAGTCCAGGAAGCATATCGGCGAATGAGCGATGCGTTTCGTGATTAAATAAATGCGGTTTTGGAAATGAAGTGTCAGCCACGGATTTCGTGATTTTCAATCTGACGATTCAATAGAAGGATTACTCCTTGTCGGGCGTTGTTTGAGTGCACGTTTGCTGTCGAGTTGAACGTGTTTTGTGTCAGTTTCAAATCTTCCCATCTAAATCTTCCCATCTGTTATCGAAAAAACATTAGCACTGAACCTATGCTGGACGAGCCGAATCAACTGACTGAAGAATCCGGGATTTGCGATGATGCCCAAGGCCTAGTGGCGAGTTTGAGCGGGCGGAGTCCGTACACCTATTCCCTGATTGGGGAATATGCCCGCATTCTACTGTTGCTTGTTTCGTTCCCCCTTTTGGTTAGGTTGGCTCAGTTGGCGACGCAGGGAACTGTTTCGCTGATTCCGCTGGTTGCTTCTCTGGTGTTATTGACATCTCTGTTGTCTGAACGGGGATTAAGAGGCGTTAGAGTGTTTCTGTTGGTGGCAATGACCGTCAATGTTTTTTCTTCAGTAATTAATCCCAATGCTTTTTTGATTAAGCCAGACGCGTACAACCCGCTGGCAGTCCCAAATGTAATCTTGTTAATTTGTTTGGCTACCGCAAGCTTTTTTGAAACTGCTAATGTGTGCAGAGACAACGGTCGACCAACACGGATTAAGTTGATGTGTTTAGGCTTCGTTTTGCTTCCTGCGTTGGTATATGTCGTGGGAGTTCCGGTGGTAACGTCTTGGCTGGAAGCGATGGGGGAGGGAGATAGTCGTGTTAATGCTCGAGACCCAAACTGGACAACGGCTAAGGAGATCGCGCTCCGAGCAGCAAAATTTGGTGTCTTTCTCATCTTTGTCTATTTCGGCGCTTGTGTTGGTAGTTTCCTCAATGTTGTGGCCTACTGCATTCCACGTGGAGAGGCCGTTGGCTTTCGAAATTCGATTTGTCCCGTTTGTCAAAATAAGATACTTCGAAAAGACAATCTTCCTGTTTTCAGTTACATCAATTTATCGGCACGTTGTCGAAATTGTGAGTCGTTGATTTCATCGCGCTATTTGATTGTCGAACTTTTGATTGCGTCTATTTTTGGTTCGCTCTTTTTGTTTGAGCTTGTCACGGGAGCGGCGAACGTTCCAACGATGAATAGCGTGTCTCACACTGGAGTTCTGTGGGTGGTGCTGTTTCCCAAATGGAATCTTATCGGGATCTATTTTTATCACTGCTTTTTTATTAGTGCCTTGGCTGTCTTGGCTTTGATGGAATGGGACGAGCAAAAGCTTGATTACCGGTACTCTCTTTCTCTCATTTTTGTATTTTTGATTGCTGCGACCTTCTATTTGCCTTTTCAGCCTCTTCCTGCTCCTGAGCTATTGCTGGTTTGGATCGGTCAGATCCCTGAGGTTTCTCAATTTGGAAAACTCGTGTTGGGGGGACTAGGTGGTGCGACTCTAGGTTGCACTGTGGCGGCGATTAAAAAGCAAACCAATGGATCTACGTTTATCCCAGCGATGGCGCTTTCAGGGGTCGTGCTCGGTTGGCAATCTGTTTTGCACGTTTTACTGATATTTTTGGCGTTGCAACTTTTTGTTCGATATTTACCTTTGTTTCGAACTTTGTTGTCCGCCCGGCCTACGTCTGTTCTCTTGTTGGCAATCTGGGCGCATCATCCGATTTGGAAGTACCTTTTTCAGCAATTTTCATTGTGAAATGAGGGATAGCGGAGGTAATTTTAACCCCGATGATCGGTAAACCTTTGCTTTTAGCGGGTTTGGGGACGCTATCAACCCGCATTTTCAATCTCTTTGACGTGGACGCGAACCCCCGGTCTCGGTACTCTTAGGCTGCCACTAGGCGTTTCATTTAATCGGTTTATTGCGGGTGCAACGTATTTCGTTCGACCCGAAACTCATTTATGACTAAGCGTTTTTTCTCGCTCCACGTTCCAGTTTTTGGAAGCGTAGCGATGGTGCTGTTATGCACTGTCTTTTTTTTACTGCCGTTCGCTCTGCGCGGTGCCCGTCTCGGCCTCAGTGACATGCAAAATAATGTCGCGGACTGGTTGCCGGATGATTACACCGAAACGAAAGAACTGGGAGAGTTTCGGAAGTATTTTTATGGTGGCGATCAATTCGTTTGCGTTAGTGGACCATGGTGTAAAGAGGGCGATGCGAGGTACACAAATTTCTTGCGCAAGTTGCGTGAGGAGTCGCAAGAATATGAAAAGATTTTCAAAGATACCCAAAACGATGAAGAAGTAGAAGCGCATCGCAAGGGCGATGAATTAGGTTTGCTCTACGACGGGAATTTCCATGAAGATTGGGGTGAGCAGCAAGAGAAATGGCTCCGGGGGCGAAATGGAAAATGGTATTTCATCAACCGTCGAGGTGAATTGTATCAATGGGAAGGCCAAAATAACGTTGTCGAGGGCGGGAAGCGGTTCTTTGAACGGATCGTTAAGGGAAAGAACAAGGCTTCGGGGAAATTTATTCGTACCTTTGGTGCACCACCAGATGATGTAAAAGGTATTGAAAATGAATTCTACAAGCATCCTGAAAAACTTTGCTGTCGACCGTTCCAGTCAGTAATTTCGGGTCCAGATGTTTTTGAGCAAATGGCTGGTCCGAATGGGACATTGCGAATCGGAGGGCTGAGTGAAAATGATCTCAGCACAATCGAGGCGAAGATCGAAGCTCACAAACGATTGACGGGTTCACTTTACGGGCCTACTCCCTCAAAAGATTTCACGTGGACTTTCGACTCATTGCTGGCTCAGGTGGATGAACCGCTTCGGAAGCAACTACGTTCGACTGACCTGCATCGTGAAGTGTTTGATGAGTTCATAGAAGAGAAGTTAAGCCAAGATTTTGCCGGCGATATTGAAGAATTGAAAAATGCGACCTCCACGAAAAAGCTGGAGGTTTGGTATTGGATGTGGTACAAGCTTCAGATTGAACCGCCTGCCCGTCAAACCTGTTTTATTGTCACGCTTAACGAACCGGTGATCAATGAGTTGGCCCGCGCGGTGGGCCGGCCGATGCTTGGGAAAACCAGGGGACGAATCCTGGAATTGGCCACAGGTGAGTGTGGTATCGAAGCCGCCAATTTGCGAATTGGTGGACCGCCCAGCGACAATGTCGCAATTGATGAAGAAGGCACCAGCACGCTTTTGCGCTTGGTCAGTCTTTCTTTGATCATCGGATTTAGCCTTGCCTATTTTAGTTTTGGCAGTGTTCGAGTCGCGATGATGCTCTTTTTCGTCGGTGGTACGGCAGCAATTTCGAGTTTGTCGTTTGTTTGGTTCGGTGGACAAACGATGGATGCGATTTTAATGTCGATGCCTTCATTGGTTTATGTTCTGGCACTCTCCAGTGCGGTTCACATCGTTAATTATTATCGCGATGCCTGTTACGAAGACGGCCCTGACTTGGCCGTTGAAACGGCCGTGAAACACAGTTTGTTCCCTTGCACGCTTGCCGCTTTTACCACGGCCTTAGGGTTGATTTCGTTAACGACTAGTAATCTTACGCCAATTTATAAGTTCGGTTTGTTTTCTGCGATTGCGACGATGGCAACAGTCGTGCTCTTGTTTACGTACTTGCCAAGCGCGTTGACGGTTTGGAAACCAGGTTATAAAAAACGAGACAAGGAAGAGTTAGGAAAAGAGTCCAATCTGACTGCTGCAGTTGCACGAATCTGGGAACGGATTGGAAATTGGGTGGTGGACCATCATGCGGTTGTCACGGTGACGTCTTTAATCTTGCTGGTCTTTTTCGCCGTTGGTGCGACGAAGATCCAAACCTCGGTGCATTTGCTCAAGCTCTTTGATAAAGACGCTAAGATCCTTCACGATTATGCCTGGATGGAAAAAAATCTAGGTGAGCTCGTGCCGGCAGAAATACCAATCGGCGTTGATTTAAGTGCACAGAAAGAGCCGTATTTAGCTAAGCTCAAAGCCGAGCAATTGGCGGCAGTTGCGAAAGACGAAGATGGAGAGCCCGTCGAAGATTTCACGCTCGTTTTTAGCGACGAGCAGCGGATGGCCTACGACCTCAAGTATTCTATGCTTGAGCGAATGGAGTTGTCAGAGCGGGTAAGAGAGCAACTTGAGTTTTACTTTGGTCCAGACGGAATGGGCATTGTTGGCTCTGGAATGTCGATGGACGTGTTCGCTCCGTTATTTCGGATTGAGTCTGATGAAGAATCGATAGAACGAAAAAGTTACAGTTCGCTGTTGTACAGTAAACGCGATGAGATGTTGGCACAGGCGTATTTGGCTGAAGTTGGTAAATCTAACTTAAAGCGGGGTGACCGCGAGCAGGATCTGGCCGACCCCAATCGAGCAGGGAGAGAGTTGTGGAGAGTCAGTATTCGTTTGGCTGCGTTAAACAATGTCGATTACGGCCAGTTCGTCAATGATTTAAAGTCCGTCGTTGAGCCGATCATGGCGGCTTACCGTGATCGAACCTTGTTTCTCAAAAGGCTGCAGGACGCTTCTGGAATTGAATCGCTCGATAGTGCGAGTGTGTTGGTGATTGGCTCGGATCCTCTCGGTGAGGTTGAGGATGTCCGAACGCAAGTTGCCGATGGAAAGTCGCTTGGTGAGATCATCGATCAGTCAAGAATTTATTCTGAAACACTCAAGTCGCTTTTAGAGAATCGTGGATTTAAAAAATTAAAAGGTAAGAAGAAGTATTTTTGGTTAAGTGATGGTGACAGCTTTGGAATCGATTTCACAGATGACTCCGAGCTGATGAAGAAGAAAATAGCTGAGTGGATTAAGTTCATTGACCAATTTGATTGCATCATCCGGATTGACGAAATACCAGCATACGCGGTGGTGGAGAAGTTGCTTGCCACCTCAGAAACTGCTGGGGGGAAATTGGTTGACTTCCGCGAGCACCGCTTTGATGTTGATCCCAAAACCAAAATGCCGCTCGCGGGGATGAAGACCGCGAAAGAACTGAAGGATAACGGCGAGAGAGAAATAGATGTAACAGCCATGTACACCGGGATTGTCCCGATTGTATACAAAGCACAACGATCCCTGTTGGAGAGTTTGATTCAGAGTATTGGGCTTGCTTTCATCATGATTTCGGTTGTCATGATGATCTTGTTGAGGGACTGGCGATCTCCGGTGGGACCTGGCAATTTACTTAACGTTCGTGGCGGAATGGCCGCGATGCTTCCCAACGTGTTTCCCGTGGTAGTCATATTTGGATTCATGGGGCACATGAATAACTGGTTTGGTGGCAGTGTCGACAGCTTTCTGGTTGATATCGGTTCGATGATGACCGCGAGTGTTGCGATGGGGGTTGCAGTAGATGATACGATTCACTTTTTGAACTGGTACCGAAATGCCCTTGCACAGGGTTACCGTCGAAAGGAAGCGATCAAAGTAGCCTATTCGAGAGTGGCGACTGCGATGACACAGACAACATTGATTGGTGGGCTGGGACTTGCAGCGTTCGCCTTGAGTACTTTTACACCGACACAGCGGTTTGGCGTATTAATGTTATTCCTATTGGCCGCGGCCTTGGTTGGCGATCTGATCTTTCTCCCGGCTATTTTGGCGGGGCCACTTGGCAAGTTCTTTGGTAAGGAACGTCCTTTGTCTGAGGTTCAACTGGATGTTGAGTCGAGTGAACCAAAGTTGCTCATTGTTGGAGAAGTTTCTGATGCCTTAGCTCAGGATTTACCTGAAATTCATAGCAATCCTGAACAGCATCGCCGAATAGAATAGGCGTGATTTCGATGTTTGGATAATTTCTTTGAAGATTTGGATGGTTGGAAATTAATTTTTCCAATTAGTCGTCACCTCGCTCGAATAGGTCACGGTGCGATCGTAATGTTCCTTGAGGTGCTCATTTGGAAAAAGTTCGTTTTGCCTGCCCTCGCTGTCAAACGGTCATGCAGACGGGAAGCGACCGAGTTGGATATGATGTCGCTTGTCCGCACTGCTCGCACCGTTTTAAGTTGATTGCGCCAGATGCCGGGAAACCTGTTGCTTCTGGAGAGGGTGATTCTCAGCGCCAATCCAAAACAGTTGGGAGCGACGATGCTACTGTGTCTCTTGCTCCAGGGCAGTCTGATTCAAGGCCGCCACTCCCGGGGCGGAATTTCCAGCAGACTCCAGACGCAGATCGTTATATTGGAATTGAAAAACCGGATGGAGTGGCAAATTCGGGAAACTACCCTCCTGCTTATGCGGTACCCATGGAAGCAGCGCGCAACGCTCCGGTAGGGTTTTGCTGTCCCTACTGCCGCAGCACCAGACCGCCTAAGCTAAGGTCGAAGGTGTCAACGGTGGGGTGGGTTATATTCACGGTCTTGTTGTTGACGACCTGTGTTCTTTCACCGATCGGTTTGTTGGTGCGTGAAAATTATCGAATTTGTTCACAGTGCAAGATTACGCTCGGCGGCAATTGATTGCTGCAATGCTTGGGATAATTAATCATCGTAATTGATTGCTACACGGCGATTTACCTTAGAGCTTTCATTGGCGCTAACCACAATTTTCATTGCCCGGTATGCGTCTTCGGGGTCAGTCGTTTTTCGAATTAAACTCGTGACAGCTCGGTAGAATCGATCGAGCATTTGTTCGCCTACTCCGCGTTCGGAATCGAGGGACTCGGTATGTTGCCCACCGTCGTCAAACCAGACAAGATTGGAAGGTAGATCTATGAACGCCATGCCGTTCTCACAACAAACCTGCACGGAGGCTGGGCGCTTGAATGAGAGTGCGTCTGGCCAGCGTTCTGGGATGTAATGCCCAACGCTCAATTGTGCTTGAGGAGCGAAACCAGTTGTTTTTCCCTGGGAACCCTCGATCTCATTGGGTGGAAATTGAAGGCTAACCATTTGATAAAACAGGTCAGTCTTTTCATCGTGCTGTTCGTGTATCGCACTAATCACCGAGGTGGGGTCAGAGTTGACCAGATAGCGACACCAATCCACCAATTCCATCAGATGTCTCCATGCGAGGGGGCAGTATTCCCCACGCCGCAGAGAATCGGATTGGCTTTCCATTGGCATTCGTTCATGGCAAAACAAAAGCCGTGGCGGTCCAAGTCGGGTCGCCATTAACTCTTTGAGGCGGATGGTTGCGGGCGCATGTCGCCGAGGTAATTCGGCCATGAAGGCGACGCCAGATGCTTCAATTCGTTGCCTGATTTCTAAGGCTTGGCCTTCGGATACATCTAAAGCAGCTGAACTATAAACAGCTTTACCTGCTTCACAGGCTGCTAATATTGGAATCGGGCCGTACCAGTCGGGTGAAAGAACCAGGACGGCATCGATGTCATCGCGCTCCACCATCGCTCGAAATCCGTCCATCGGAATAGCGTCGAATTCTTTGGCTACTTGGATCGATTTTTCAGCCACCTCGCAGCAGATTGCATGGACATCGAACCGATCAGAAAGCGCCATCAGTGCAGGTCGATGCCTTGCTTGCCATTGATCACCAAGTCCTATTAGACCAACACGCAGTTTCATTTTGAATTTTCGGTTGGGCCTGTTGCAACTTGTTTACGACGACGTCGATTGTATCAACTCATTGTCGAAATCCCAAAAGAAATACTTCATGGATTTAATCCCCTGACCGCCCAAACATGTCTGATTTTTTTAAGAGATGAGAATTTGTAACGCTATCTCGGATTGATTCGGGAGTGACGATTCTGTTGGAAATTCCTTGGTCTAAGTTCGGATTGCATCGGATAGAACCGTACTTTTCCTCCTTTGTAGACCGGTCGGGACAATTTTAAAATCCATTACAACCTGCCAACTCATGCCGATCCGGTGGGTCTGCCTCGCCAGTGATGTGGGAATTTCGGAACGTAAGGGTAACGCTGTGGAACAAAATATTTGAAGGCGAAATGTTGGCTTCAAAAAAAATTGAATCGGTCTCCGCATCGTTCGGACGTCGATAAGAAAATTGTCATCGCTAAACACCCCACGGATCATTTAAACCGGGGCCGGACAATTCTGCTCCGGTAATCACCTCATGGATGGAGGAAGAAATGAAGCAAGTCTTAATCTTACTGTCGGCTGCATTAGTTCTGTTCGCAGTCGAAAACGTTAACGCACAACAGCCGCTCGATTACGCCACGGCGTACAAGAATGCTCAGTCAGGCGACAAACCGTTGCTAGTTTTGGTGACGGCAAAATGGTGTCCGCCGTGCCAGTCGATGAAGAAGAATACGATCCCCCAGTTGTTAAAGAAATCTGCGTTTAAAGGTTATCATTACACGAACATTGATCTCGATAAAGACTCAACCGTTGCTCGTCAACTAATCGGTGGTCGAGGTGTTCCACAACTCATTCTGTTTGAGAAAAAGAATGGCAAGTGGACTCGAAAGTTTCTAAGTGGCTACAACACAGTTGCCAGTGTCGAAAAGTTTGTGCAGAAAGCTGTGATTCGAACGGCTGATCTTGATACCCCTGTACTTGAAAAGAAGTAAGTGATTAACACGTCTCCGTGTTTGCTTTGAGTAATTCGACGCACTTGCCCGATTGGGTAGGTGCGTTTTTTTATTTGGTGTCAGACTGGTTGAAATCCTGATTTAACATTCGTCTTATTTGTGGCACTTTTGGACTACTTCTATAAGGCTGGTTTACTAGGTAGGCTAATTGTCTGTGTTCGTACCTTTGCCAATCTTTCTTAGTCTAGTTTTGTTAATTAGCTTCTATTATTTGCTTTTGTTCCCGTGAAAATTTCAATTGTAATTCCCGTTGTCAATGAAATTGATCTGATTAGTCAGTCTGTTGAGCGAGCGTGGTCTGCTGGTGCAGATCAAGTCATTGTTGTGGACGGCGGGAGTACCGATGGGACTTTAGCCGAATTGGCATCTCTTGATTGTGATTTGGTTCAGTCGCCAGCGGGTCGTGCCGCCCAAATGAATCATGGGGTGAAATATTCAACCGGTGACATTCTCGTTTTTCTCCACGCCGATAACTGGCTTGAGATAGATGTGTGTTCCCAGATCAGAATTGGTTTGGTGGCCTCGGGGTGTGAGTTTGGTGCGTTTCGTCAACGAGTAAATCATGATAATATCGTTTACCGCTTGGTCGAGTTTGGGAATGAACTTCGTGTAAAGTGGCAGGGGTTAATTTACGGAGATCAGGCGTTTTTCATTACTCGAAAAAGGTTTGACTTTGTCGGGGGATTCCCTGAGATTGATTTGATGGAAGATTTTCAAATTTCGCGCACGTTGCGGAAATATGGCAAACCGCTAATACTTGACGGACCAACGGTTGTCTCACCGCGTCGATGGGTGAGGGGTGGACTGGTCAGACAGACCATTCGAAACTGGATGATGTGCGGAGCCTATCGGCTTGGTGTTTCACCACGTCGCCTAAGTCAGCGTTATCGACGCCATGATCAATGACCAAGTGGATTTATACTTAATAAGACTTTACGCAACGAGTAAAAAGATGAAGTATTTAGCAGTTCTATTGGCTTGCTGTTTTTTATCGGGTTGTGAGCGAAATGTTTCATCGCCGATTCCGGAGGGAAGTGGGTTGGCCCCGGTCAACCTTGAATTGACTACACTTGAGAATGGCGAGCCAAGTCATGTTTCGATTCAACATATTTTGATCAGCTTTGAAGGTGCCTTGCCCGGTAGCAATAAGGTCATTCCACGGGACCAGAGCGGTGCTGAAAAGTTAGCGAACGAGGTTCTCGAGAGAGCTAAGTCTGGTGAGGATTTCGATCTAATGGTTTCGGAATTGACTGACGATAGCCCGCCTGGAATATATCGAATGGCGAATTACGATCAAGAAGTCTTCATGGAAGGTAAGGATCAAACTCAGTGGGTGCGGCCTAGAACCGGTCTGGTGAGAGGCTTTGGTGATGTTGGTTTTTCGCTGGAAGTAGGCGAAATAGGGATGGCCGAATACGACTCTTCGGATAGCCCTTTTGGTTGGCACATCATTAAGCGGATTAAGTGATCGTGGAAGGTGGACTGTCGTTGTCGATTTTGTCAGGTGATTTTTCGTTAATCGCCATATGCATAAGGAGCGCGACGGTAATCAAGAATGCGAAGATTCCACTTTGAGAGGTCCAGCCGACAAAAATGCCAAGCATCACGCGTTCCAGTGGGACTCCCAGTGTTTGACCATACCACATTGCCATTCCGATCAAACCGACTTCGGCGATTGCGAGAATCACGACCCGGGATCTCCAGTGCATGCCGCGGGGGATCATTGCCAGTCCCAATAAGATGGCCGGTCCAGCAAAATAGATCACCAGCAACAGCTGTGGTGTTTTCAAATAATTAATGACGGTTGATGTCAGCACCGCGATCAGTGTGGTCAACAACAACAATCCAATGATTGAAAATTGGTAACCTTTTGACTGTTGGTTAGAATTTTTCTTTTCAAACTCAGCTATTTTTTGATTCAGCGAGTGTTGGTATCTTATCCCAATTGCACCAAACAGGGAGCCGATTGAGAGTCCAAAAAGCAGATTTATTCCGGCTGCGAAAAAATTAAATCCCGCTTCGGAGTTATTCGAATAATTTTCTTCTAGCCAAACTCTCGCTGGGAAACCTAAAGACTCTGTGACATTTTGACGACCGTCAATTAGATCCGCCACACTCTGAGTCCTCAGGAAGTAGGATCCGGCGTTGCACGCCGTGATAAGAAGAACGCCGCCTAACATTCCTCTTAGGAACCAATGGGCTGGTGTGGTTCCAGGCGGTTTCCTTCGCTTTTTGAAATCAGTGGGAGAGGGCATGGATTCGATTGCGTGAGTAGTTGATTCGATTGCGTAAGTAGTTGATTGGAAGCGTGGGGGTAGTTATTAAGCTCTGAGTTGTAGGTTGTCTAGAAACTTGAGTTGGGAAATATTCTGATTCAATCTAAAAAAAGATCAGCCCATGAATAAATCTTGGGCTGATCCTTCGTCTTAAAAAATTGTACGTTCGATCTAGCGGTGCCAATGGCCCGTGTTGTGTCTCCGATAGTGTCCAGGGACGTAGTTGTAATGGCTTTGATGTCTAATCACACGACTTGGGTAATAATTGTACTGTGAAGTGTTTTGGTACGATCTTTGGGATCTATAAGTTGGTCGGTAGGACGAATAGCCTATGCTGAAACCACTTCCATAACGATTGTAGCTGTTTGAGCTGAATCCAATAGAGAACCCAGGACTGCTGTAGGAACCGTAACCGCGGTCATAGCGACAACTCTGGGCCTGCGCTTGGTCAGCGAATAGTGAGATGCCAATGACGGCTAAAAATGCGAAACAGACGGTGCGAATTACTCCGCTGGTAGATTTGAAGTTCATTTCAGGTTTCCGGGGGGGGTGAATGAAATATTACATGATGAATGAAACTAGTCTCCAAACTGGTTTCACTCCCAGTCATTAATAGTCAATGCAGAAATTGTGCCAATCATGGGATATTCTGATTTGCATCGAAATCGCGAAGAAAAGAGAGATTGATTTAAAACGGGATGCCTAGCGTGTTGTCAGATTGATTGCATTTCGATGCGCTTTGGAGTCAGCCTGTTTTCCATCATAAAGTCCGCAGCTTGCCTCGTTGAAGCTTGGTAGAACGAGAGCTTTTCTGAGACTAGAAAATTGCAGTGAATTAGAAGTGTCTGCAGAGTGCCGAGTGACGGAGTTCACTAGCGGTTTTTTTTCGTGTTTTTTCTACTTCGACCACGGTGAAATTTTGAATCGGTGGGAACAGATCGGTTGATCGATGGGGCGGCAGGAATCGCGTTTTTTAGTTTGTTTTTAATTGATGCAAAGTTTGGGTTATCAATTTCGTTTTTAAACTCGTTGGGATCATTTTGAAGATCGTAGAGTTCCTCAAAATCATTTCCATACTTGATATAGCGAAACCGCGTTCCCGATATTGCATGAGATGCCACCCTTTCACGGTGAAAGTAGAACGAGGTCAGTGCAGGTTGTGCCCTTGCCGAATCTGGGTTTCGCAGTTGATTCAATAGTGAACCGCCAGTGCATTGATTCGGAGTTGGGATCTTGGCCAAGTCGCAAAGGGTAGGATAAAGATCGGTTAACGTAACTGGTTGATCGGTGCGAGAGTGATTGGGAAATCCATTTTTTTCAAATCGAGTGGGGAGCGAGATGAATAGAGGCACGCGGGTGGTTTGATTCCACAAGGCAAATTTCTCCCAATTCTCTTTTTCTCCGATGTGGAATCCATGATCCGACCAAAGCACGATAATGGTATTATCTGCTTTAGGTGATGCTTCTAGTCCATCGAGTATTCGATTTACTTGATGGTCGACATAGCTGATACTCGCAAGATAGCCTTGCATGAGTTTGCGCCATTGATTGTTTTCTTTCACCCACTTGTGCCAGTGTCTTCGTCCATGGTCATGGGCGTCCAGAAGGTCATCTGACTGTACATTGGGAATTTGAACGGTATCGATTGGATAAAGGTCGAACCAGCGTTTAGGAACCTCCCAGGGGATATGTGGGCGGAACAATCCGACAGCGAGAAATAGTGGTTTGTCAAAGTTCTGGTTTAATTGTTCAATTGCCCAATCAGCGACAAGATGATCTCCAAATTCCTGCTCCCCAGTCTTATCGATGACCGCGGCCCCGAACAAATGATTGTTTAAGGGGCGTTTGCCCTGAAAACCCTCGTTCTGATGCTGACTGAATTTTGGTCGAGGCCAGTCATTTGAGATGGGATCCAGTGGGTCGCCTCGGTAATCATCCCACGCATCTGGGTCGTTTTGAGAGTCTCCGGGCGTCCACTGGAGCGTGTGAAAAAGTTTTCCACCTCCAACAGCTTGGTAGCCATTGTTTCTGAAGTGTTGAGATAAGACGACGGCGTTTTTTAATTCAGGAGATTCGTCGCGCCAGCGGGGACCATGGGCGCCAAAAAGATTTCTGTAGATGCCAGATTTCGAAGGATGAACACCGGTCATGACTGCGACCCGTGAGGGATGACATGCCGGTGCCGCGCAGTGCGCATTGGTGAAAACGGTGGAACGTCGAGCGAGTCTATCGAAGCCAGGGGTTACAATTCCGGGGTGATTGGCTAGCGGTGAAATATAGTCATTTAAATCGTCAATGGCGATGAAGAGAATGTTGGGTTGTTGAGCGTGGCAGGGTTGGGAAGAGAGCGCTAACAGCCAAGTTACCGCAACCATAAAAAAGGGGGATGAAGGACGCCAGGATCGCGTGGATGATTTGATGTGCAACTTGGTCATACGTCAGGCGGTCAATGAAAAAGTAGTTGAATCTGTCTTGATTGAGTGGATGCAGGTCGAAAGTCCATCCTAGCATGCTTCCCTCGGTAACTAAAATTCAAGACTATCACTAGGAGTTAAAACCGCTGAAGTCTTTTTATGTTTTCGGTGTCCGTCTCATTTTAAGTTAGCTTGTCACAAATTGAGACTCTTTGAGCAGCGATGCGAAGCGGCGTAATCATGGATTAATTTGAATTGTCCCTGAAAACGCGTAGTTTTTCCGCACAGGCGAGGGATTTTCCGGCCTTGGCATGGCTATTGCATAAGTGGATGGCAACAGAAGCCAGGCCTCCCTCATTTTCCCTTCCCCACTGCCCGAGATTAAATTCCATGATCCGACTCCAACCCCAAACAAGAAGAACCTCGAGGACTACGCTCTCTTCCTTTGAAAGTTCTAGCTCGAAGAGTGCCGTTGTGATTGGCGGGGGGGTCGCTGGTTGGGCGGCAGCGAGGGTTTTGAACCAACTAGGGTGGCGAGTTGAGTTGCACGAAAAATCTCCCGCAACTGCTTCAAAAGGTCACGCCTTGCTCTTGATGAAGAATGGATTGCGTGCTCTGGAATCAATGGGATTGAGAGCTGAATTATTAAGGCACGGTTCCAATATAAACTTTGCAAAGACCAGGGTCGCAGGTTTAAACAATAGTGAAGTTTTAACGGACTGCGTTTGTCTGCCCCGCAATGCATTGGTTGATGCGTTAGTTTGTTCGAATGAAATAAATCTATTTCATGACTCTAAGGTGGCCGGTGTGGAACAGGACGATCGAGGGTCGTTTGTCAGATTTGAAGACGGGAGAACCCGACGGGCGGATCTGATTGTAGGCGCAGATGGGGTTCGTTCTGTAGTTCGGGAATTTGTAGCACCCGATTTTAAAATACGCATGGGGCGAGTTCAAGAATTTGTTGCTTTACTTCCGGAGGTAGAACGTGGTTTTCTATCTACAGAGACCGTTCGTAAGATCCACTTACCCCAACTCGGCTTGGCGGCTGGAATAGCTCCTGCCGGTCCCGGTCGAGAAGTGGTGTGGGTGCAGTTTGATCATCAGCGATGGTGCCAGAATCAGCAATCCGATCAGGAACTATTGGAAAAAATCTCGGCTAATTTACCTCATGCCATCGCAACTCGGATTCGCAATTCTCAAGCCGTTCATCGATGGAGAACGTGTGATGCCGTTACGTTGGAGAAAATGAGCCGTAATCATGTTTTGCTGGTTGGGGATGCCGCTCATCCATGCCTTCCGTTCACCAGTCAAGGTGCAAACGCGGCGCTGGTTGACGCGGTTAATCTGGGGCAAGCTCTACGTGAACATTCTCAACTGGTTGATGCGTTGGATCAGTTTTGTCAAGAGAGTGGAGCAACGGCGAATCTACATCTCAAGGCGGGCCGAACGCTTGAACGGGAATTTCTTTCGGGTAGGATGACCGCCCTGCCCCGTTCCGCTAGTTTGGCTGCCGCATGAGTAAATTCTCTAAAATTGAATTTTGTTCGACCAGGATCGATAAACAAATATTGACACAGAGAGCCTATAATCAAAGATGGGCAGAGTTACCTGAAGGAACCATTCCGCTGACCGCGGCCGATCCAGATTTTCCAGTTCCCGCGGCAATACAGGACGCACTAGTTGAATATCTCAAGGGCGGTTATCTTTCGTACGGTCCTCCCGCGGGATTGCCAGAATTCCGCGAAGCCGCGGCGATTCGATTTAGTATTCGAGACGGAATCGAGCTTTCGGCCGATCGAATTGTCGCGATTGATTCTGCAGCTGCTGGGATGGTCGCACTAGCGAGGGCATATCTTGACGTCGGTGATGAGATGTTGATTTTCGACCCCGTCGACTTTTTGTTTTCGCATGGTGCGGAAAAAGCGGGTGCCAAGACTGCTCGGTTTCGACTAACTGCTACAGGAGAGATTGACTGGGATTTGTTTGAGAGTCTGATCAATCCTCGGACGAAGATGATTGGAGTTTGTCAGCCGCATAATCCACTAGGTCGAAATTTTACTGCATCGGAGCTGCGAAAGATTCTGGAGCTGGCCCAGAAATATGATCTCTGGATTTTAGCAGATGAGATTTGGTCCGATATTGTTTTCGCCCCAGGTCGCCACATTTCAATGTTATCAATTGAAGGGGCAGCCGAGCGAACACTGCTACTTCAAGGGACTAGTAAATCGTTTGGATTAGCTGGTGCGAGAATTGGCTTTATTGCTTTACCCGATACCCACCACGTTGCGAGTTTTCTTGAAAACAGTGGTGCTGTGTACACGAGTTTTGGAGCAGCGACATTGTCTCAAGTAGCGGCGATTGCGGCGTGGCAGCATTGCTCGCAGTGGCTCGCTGGCTTTGTGGCTCACCTTCAGTCGCAAAGAGATTTCGCTTGCGAACGTCTCGCAAGACTTGCTGGTGTTTCGGTTTCAAGACCTGATGCAACATTTGTCCTTTTTCCGGATATTTCTAAAACGGGTTGGAGTTCCGAAGCGTTATCCGAACATTTGAAACAACAGGCGGAGGTGGCTGTCGTTCCGGGGAGTGAGCGTTGGTTTGGTCCGGGGGCGGTTGGCCATATTCGACTATCATTGGCGACCACGCGAGAGATTCTTAGCGAAGCTCTCGATCGCATCGAGTCGAATTGGCCGGTTTGACGTTAACTTTCGGAAATTGCGTTCACTTCTCCGTGTGCATCTCTAGCTTTGAGGATTTGCTTCATTGCGATGCCGCCCACGACAGTTCCTATGAGCGAGATCCCCGCACAAAATAGAGCTACGTTAGCGGGGGTAAGGCCTAGTGAATCTAATATCAAGAAAATGATGGATCCGATGGAGACGAAGCAAAAGGAAAGCGCGTTGGCCGTGCCAAAAAACCTGCCCCGCTCATCGTTAGGGGAAAGGTATTGCAATAAGGACTGAAGTGGGACGATGTAGAAACCAGCAAAGAAGCCTATTGAAAAGACGAGACTGGCGAGGCCTAAATAGCTAAGTGGGAGTAAGCCCATCAGAAAGAATGCGATGGTCATTCCAGTTGCACCTGCAAGGGAGAAGTAGGGGCGGATTTTATCTTTGGATAGAAAACCGGCGAAGCAACTACCGATGGCGATTGACACGCCGAGGAGTCCAACAATGTAGCTCATCTTTGTGTTATTCACTCCGAGCGTGGAACGAAATTCTGGCACTAACAGTATCGCTAGGATTGCCACTAAATAAAATCCTGACCATGAGGTTAGCACAACGATCAGCGTTCTGTCGGCAGTCCTGAACGTCTCACGGTGGCTGTTAAATAAATCGAATGATAGCTTGCGATCGGGCGAGGCTGGTTTCAGTTTTGGCATGAATGGAACCGCGATTAATCCCAGAATTGCAACTGCGATAAGCGTTAATCCAGCGGGTGATTTTCTCGGTGATTTGTCTGGGTCCTGCACGAAAACTATTTCTCCATTGGCAGGTTCTTGCGGCGTCAGTTCTCCGTCGTCGGATGACGCAACGCTGATGGATGATGTTGGAGTTAAAGGTACGGTTGGGTAGTACATGTCAGCCAATGGCCCGGCGAGGACGGAACCAAGAATAACGCCAATATTGGTGATGGCGAGGATCAGGCCATTTGCCTGACTCAGCTTTTTGTCTGGAACGAGTTCCGGGATAATTCCAAATTTTGCGGGGCCAAAAAATGAACTTTGAATTGCGAAAAGTAATAAAGCAAAAATAGAGATCCAGAAACTTCCCAGCAGTAACCCAAGGGCGGCAGTCAATGCGATTGGGATTTCCGCGATTTTTGCGCATAAGATGACCTTTCGCTTACTGTATTTGTCAGCAATTTGGCCAGCCAATCCGGAAAGTAGTATGAACGGAATTGCTAGGACGAGTGTGATGTAACTCTGTGTTCCACTGCCGAGTGCGTTTACCCAGACACCTCCAGCAATCACCATGAAAATTAGAATTTGCTTTAAGATGTTGTCGTTGGTGGCGCCTAAAAAGGAAATAGATAGTAAAGAGCTAAGCCCCCGATTGAATAACTTTTTTTCTGCGATCGGATCCTCTGATCTTTCGACTGAATGTGCATCCGAGTCCGAAATGGTTGAATCGGCTAGTGTAGATTGGGGGCTGGAGTTAGCGGGAGCCATCAGTCTGATTCCTTTCAATCGCAATGTTGTCTTATGAGATGAAATTCGACCCAACGTCTATTTAATCGAGGATCATATGTTTAAATGCGATTTTTTGTTTTAACTTGTGCCACGAATTCTATTTTGAAAACAAAAGAACTGCTAGAACAACCAATAAATTGGATCATCTGTGGGGAAAATTGTTGGAGGAAGGTGAAGATTGCCTTTAAAAAAATTTACTGTTTTGGTAATCGAACCGCGATTGGTCAGCTATTTCCATACATCTCGATCCAGCATGCGATAATTAATTGCTTCGGTAAGGTGATGCACTTGGATTTCTGTTGACGCCTCAAGGTCGGCGATGGTTCGGGAAAGCCGGAGAACTTTATCGTGGGCACGAGCTGAGAGGCCTAGTTCATTCACACTGATCTTGAGAATATTGATGCACGCATCATCCAGTTTGCAAAATTGCCGAATCTGTTTACTTGACATTTGAGCGTTGTAGTTTGTTTGATTGCCATCGAACCTTTCGTATTGAGCCTTTCGGGCATTTTCGACGCCTTCACGTATTTCGGAGCTCGAGGTGCCTAGGCGAGTTGAAGAAAGTTCTTTGAACTCTGCCGCTGGAACTTCGACATGGATGTCAATTCGATCAAGTAGAGGGCCAGATATTTTTCCCATGTATTTTTCAATCTGAGGGGGTGAACAATGGCAGTCGCGCCGCGGATCGTTTCGGTAGCCACACGGACATGGGTTGAGCGCGGCTACCATCATGAAATCACTTGGGAAAGTCGTGGAGCGTTGAGCCCTTGAGATGGTGACTAAAGAGTCTTCCAGTGGTTGCCGCAAAACTTCGAGTGTTCTTCGGTTGAACTCGGGAAGTTCGTCTAAAAACAAGACTCCATTGTGGGCCATGGAGATCTCACCGGGCATGGGTGTGCTGCCACCACCGACAAGTCCTGCTTCACTGATGGTGTGGTGCGGAGATCGAAATGGTCGAGTTGTTAACAGTGGCTGGCCGGGCTTAAGCCTGCCACAAGAACTGTAAATCCGCGTTGTTGCGATTGATTCTTCCGGGGAAAGCTGAGGAAGTACAGTGGGTATGCGTTTAGCCAGCATCGTCTTCCCCGATCCGGGCGGTCCAAGCATGAGCAAATTGTGTGCGCCAGCCGCGGCAACCGTGACGGCTCGTTTGGCCATTTCTTGGCCTCGAACGTCTGAGAAATCGACTTGATAGTTCGAGAAATTTTCAAATAGTTCATTTATGGGGGAAGGGATCGGCTCGAGTTCAAGTTGCCCGGAAAAGAAACCGACCGTCTGGGTCAGACTGTCTACTGCAATGACTTCAATCCCCTCGACGACGGACGCTTCGGTGGCATTTTGTTGAGGGACAACGATTCCGCGAAACCCCGCCTTTTTTGCGGCGAGCGCCATCGAGAGAATACCTTTGGCTGGGCGAGTGCGGCCTTCAAGTGCGAGTTCACCGACAACAGCATAGTTATTCACGATGTCAGACTGAAATTGTCCACTTCCAAGAAGAATGCCCAGAGAGATTGGAAGATCAAACGTCGAGGCTTGTTTAGGTAAATCAGCCGGTGCTAAGTTGATGACGATTCGATCAACGGGGCGTACGAACCCCGAGTTGACGATCGCCCGTTCACAACGATGCGTGCTCTCCCGGACGGCAGCCTCGGGAAGCCCAACCAAAATGGTCTTGGGAATAGCACCCGGAGAGACATCGACTTCCACCTCCACCTCAATCGCATCAATTCCAAGCAATGAAAAAGTCCTCAACTTTGCGAGTCTTCCGTTTCCGGAGATAGAGCTTTTTCGATTTTGATCGGACGTTTGCGATCTATCGGTAGAGGTTGGGTCAGTCATCGTATTTGCCTGCCATTTCTTTTACGATCTCACCCATTAAACGTCTTGCTGCTTTGGGCGCGATAATTTCCGCACTGCTCCCCATACATAATACTCGGGGAATGATTTCGAGGTCGTGAACGGCGGGAACAGTGAGTTCAATACTGCCGTCCTTCAATGGTTTGATTTTTTGCTCAGCATGCAGCGGATCTTCGGTGACCCAGGCGGCAGCATCAGCGGCAACCTTGATTTTATAATTCGCAACTTTTCCTCGGCGCACGAACATCTGCATGGTGTTCCCAATAAACTCATCAAGGTCAAGATCTGCAGGTTCTTTGAACCATTCATCTAGAATTGTTGCTTTATGAAAACGATCGAGTTTCCATGTTCTAACACGTGTATCGGGATCTTCGATTTCATTGGCAGCGGCGATGATATAGAGACTCGACTGAAAGAGTGCGACCGTGTAAGGTTCAATTCTGCGAACTTTTGGCGAATTCCCTGGTGTCTGATAAGTGATCTCAACGACGCGATGTTCCATCACGCCGCGGTTCAGTGTTTTGATGATGCCGTGCTGTTTTTCATAGGATTTTGCTGGAACTCCTAGGACTCGAAGTGTCTTGCGAAATTTTTCGTAGTGCGTAAGGACAGAGCTTGGGATTTCTTCTTTGACTTTATTCCAAAAGGACTCGATCCCCATCCAGAATGGAGTACCGGCCAGCGGATGCATTAATTGACGGCCCATCGAAAGTGCAATGAGTTCCGTTGCTGTGAAACTAATCTTCGTTGTTGATTTTGCTCGAGGCCCGAGTTTCCATACCTTGCCCCGTCCAGAGTCATGCACGTCCACATCAATGCCTGCCAACTGAAGTGCTTCGAGGTCGCGACGGAGCGTCCGAGTATGTAACGATTTGAGTCCGAGTTCTTCGACGATGTCCGCTTGAAGTTCTTGCAGGGTTTTGCCATACCTTACGCGCTCGAGAATTTGCAAAATCTTGTGTTGTCGGATCAGTTGTTCGTTTCGAGCCATGGTTGTAAATGATGGGTTGTTGACTTTGGGTATAAATTAACAGGGTCACCAGATTATCCATTGGGATTACGTGTCCGCCAAGCACCTCACCCGTCAGAGCCGAATTTCGCTGAATTTTTGCCAGCGAAATGGGGAATAGGTAAGAATTTGGGCTATCCAGCGGCTTTTTAAAGGGTGACGATAGCCGGATAAAATTTTGAATTAGGTGGTTGGCTTTGGACGCGGAAGTGTAATACTTCCGTATCGAACTTCCGTTGCGATTATTTTCAGTCGATTCTCAGAGCGTTGATTCGCTAAACTTGGACAGAGTATTATTTCAATGACAAAGAAACGAAGAGCAGTTGTGTGCTTGAGCGGAGGGATGGACTCAACGGCTTTGTTAGTCCGATTGCTTGCCGAGGGCAGGAAGGTATATGGCCTGAGTTTCGATTATGGTCAAAAACATCGAATCGAATTGGCTCGGCTGAAACAGAACGTAGATTACTTGCGGAGCAATGGAATCGATATTGATTCGCAGATTTTAGATATGTCTAAACTGGGTTCGCTGTTTCACTCAGCCTTGACCGATGCAAATTGGACAGTGCCAACGGGGCACTATGAGCAAGAAAATATGAAGCAAACGGTTGTTCCCAATCGCAACGCGATTTTTTCATCGATTGCCTACGGCTACGCGTTGTCGATCGCTATCCAAGAGGATTCTGAAGTCGATTTTTCATTAGGCGTGCACAGTGGTGATCACGCGATTTACCCTGATTGTCGCCCTGCATTTTACGAAGCAATATTTAGTGCTTTTTCAATTGGAAACTGGGATTCGGAAAAAGTGTTTCTCAATCTTCCTTATCTAAATATGGACAAGGCTGATATCCTTGAGGATGCTGGGCATTCCATTGATAAACTTGGATTGAACTTCGACACAATTTTCCGGAATACCTGTACCAGTTATCAGCCTGATAAAGATGGCAAATCTCACGGACTGACGGGCTCGGATGTCGAGAGGATTCTTGCGTTTCAAAAATACGGTCGACCTGATCCCGTGGAATATCGAAGTCCGTGGGAAGACGTCGTTCGCCAGGCACAGCGACTTGAGCGTCAATTTAAACAGGACTCTAGCGCCGGTTTCGATGCCTAAGCTTTATCTGCCTGCTGAAAAACTAACGTGAGTACCGTGGTTCTTCCGTAATAACGAGAAGGCCCGGGATTTGTGCCTTGAGTTCAGCGACCGATTCGGCGCTGATGCCAGAATCCCAAGTGGTCAGCGACTTCAATTTTTTCAACTTACCGAGCGGTGCTATATCGCTCGCTGTAGAGTTATCTAGCTTAAGATTTTCCAATTTGGTCAAACTAGAGAGAACACTAAGATCGTTCAATTTGGTACCGGAAAGGTCCAGGCTTTCGATTTCTAATTTGCTGATCGGCTCGAGTGCTGCCGAGAAATTTTCGTTTTCGAGAGTTGAGCAGCCAGCAAGCGAAAGCAACTTGAGGTTACTGAAATTCTCGAGAGGTGAAAGGTCAATCAATTCAGCGTTGGTTACCTTTAAGCTTTTGATTTGGGTGAGATCCTTGAGTGGGCTCAGATCTTTGACTAACGTGTTGATCAAATCAATTTTAACAAGGTCTTTGAAATTGGAAAAACAGTTGATGTCGGCCACCTTCGTGCCATTGAGTTGAAAGATTCTCAAACCGGTGTTCAAAGCGATCGGGCTCAAGTCAGAGATTGGGTTGTCCGCAATCTCGAGTCGTTCCAGCGTTTTGTACTGTTCAAGCGGTTGCAATGAACTGATTTTGTTGGAGAGGATTCGAACCGATTTTAGTTCGGAGAGTTTCGAAAGAGGTTCGATTTCGGTAATCTCACCGTCTGGAAGATTGACCTCTTTTAAGGCCGAGACATAATCGATTCCCACGACGTTCAACATAAAACCGCCCGGTTTCGCCTTCATTTCCTCGTCGCTGAGAGATTCGTTTTTTTCGCCGCGTTCAATATGGTAAACGACACTTCCACCGAGGTCTTCTACCCATTTCTTAGTAAAGCGTTGTGAATTAACTCGCAGCGTAATCACACCGAGTATGGCGCAAAGCAGAAATAGAACGCCGAAAAGTAGTCGTGATGATCTTGGTTTTTGCTCAACCACTGAATCATCAGCGGGGACGGTCGTCTGGTTTTGCTCGGTCATAATAATCCTGAATTCAATTGAGCCGTCGCTTATCAATAAGTTAGGTCGGCATGGTCTTGGCGGAAATTGTAACGCCTCTGCTGAGGAACAGTTTAATAAGACGCACTCAATTGCGTCGATAGGGTTGATTGATCGAGTAAACCGCTTCATATTACCAGCATGGAGGACTGGGCGCGACCGCGGAACTTGAAAACCATCCTAATCATTGCAATACCGTATTAAGACGCATTTTTTCACGCGTTAATTTGGTTTTTTAGCTGAACAAGCAGAAGGGTTTATTTTGTATAAGCAAAAACTACGTTCACGCATCCACGCAAGAGTTAAGGGACTCTCAAACGGTTTACCATTTGACGACTAATCGCCAGCAGCGATGGATTCGCCGGTTCCTGAAATCTTCAGGGACGGTCTGTTTGCTAATTTCATGGAATTCAAAAAGATCGCCTAAGTGCTTTTCATCAAATTTGAATCTGCGGAAGTTTGTTGAGAAGTAAACGACTCCTCCAAGCCGCATGACGGCATGCACCTTTTCGAGCAATTCACAATGGCGTTCCTGCACATCCCAGTCTAATTCGGTTTGTTTACTGTTCGAAAAGGTGGGGGGATCGACAATGGCAAGATCAAATCGCTTACGTTTGTCTTCGGCGGCAGTTTCGAGGAAATCGATGGTATCCTCTGCGACAAATTGATGCTGAAGAGGATCGATCCCATTCAATTGAAAATTTCGTTTTGCCCAATCGAGATAGTTTTTGGAAAGATCGACCGTGGTGGCGCGGGTAGCGCCCCCCTTAACGGCATAGACTGAAAAAGAACCAGTGTAGGCAAACAAATTCAAAAAATCTTTTCCGGCAGCTTCGGCTTGCACCATCTGCCTTGTCGTTCGGTGATCGAGAAAGAGGCCGGTGTCGACGTAATCAACAAGGTTGACGGCGAATTTAAGCCCACCTTCGTGGACAGTGACTAATTTGCCCGACGTATCTATTTTTTCATACTGCTGAAAGGTGTTCGAGCGACGTCGTTTTTTTAAGTGGGTATGGGCGATGGGGATTTCAAGTGTTTCAGAAGCCGTTGTCTTCATGAGTTCAAGCCATGCGCCGTGCCTCGCGAGATCTCGTTCGTGCGGACGGTCGTACTCGGTGATGTGAAGGTGGTCTTCGTAACGATCGATGACGAGCGGGATTTCAGGGATATCTCGCTCGTAGATCCGAAAACAAGTGATGTTTCTTTTGGTTGGCCATTTACGTAAGTGTTTTGCTCTTTTTCTCAACCGACTCGCCAGCAACTCCGCCTGTTCCCGGTCTTTGGGGTGTAGTCCTCCGAATAACGGGAGAATCGACGGATCAGCCGTTCGCGAATTGTTACCAGAAGTGGCAGTTTGTGTGGGCTCCGATTTCTCTTGAGTTGGAAGTGGCAGCGATGGCAGTTCAGCGGACGTATTGGTGGAGGGCACGGGATCATCTGCTGTTTGGTCGTGATGGCCCGACGCGGAAGTTAGGGTTTGCGATGAAGTCTGTGTAGGCGTCGAGGTGACTGGATTGGCAATCAATTCCGAATCGTTCTCAAGTGGTTTAACGGAGGATGTGTTTTCATCAGGTTGATAGCCTCGAGGTGGGCGAGGCCCCAGAAATTGATAATAGGTACACTCCATGCGGCCGTTAAATAATTTACGTCGTCGCGTCGCCGATTTTTGGATAATGGCTTCGAATTTCGGCATATTCGTGATTAGAAATAATGACCAGGTGGGAAGACGTTGCATTATCCCAGGTATGCTCCTGTATAGTCCGAGCAGGCGTTCTTGGTCTTCGAGTCGTTCACCATAGGGTGGATTGGTAACGACGCAACCATACTCGCGTTTGCTGGTTAGCTCGTCAAAATCACGATTTTGGAAATGAACGTAATCAGCGACCCCTGCTTGTTGGCTGTGGTACCGGGCGAGGCTCAAAACTTCCTTGTCGCGGTCCGTTCCAATGATTTGAAATCTAATCGTTTTCTTCTCGAGGTCTTTTGCTTCTTCGATGGACTGGCTCCACATTTCATCCGGAATAATATTCCAATCATTGGCAGTAAAGGAGCGATTAATTCCTGGTGCAATGTTGAGCCCTTGGAGTGCGGCTTCGATTGCGATGGTTCCAGAACCACAGAAGGGGTCAATCAGGGGACGTTCAGGATTCCACACACTTAGCGAAACCAGGGCGGCCGAAAGCGTTTCCTTTAAGGGAGCTTCGGCAACTAAAGTCCGATAGCCCCGCTTGTGAAGACTCGGCCCTGTCGTATCAATCGTCAAGGTCGCGACGTCATTAAGGAGCGCGATTTCAACTTTGTATTCAGCACTGGATTCGGGTAGTACATTGACGCTGTGGTGGTGCAATAGGCTTTCGACAATCGCGCGTTTTACGCTTCGTTGGACCGCGGGAACGCTCGTCAGTTGGGAAAGCCGTGATCGGCCAATCACCGGGAATGCAGCGTCTGCTGGAATAAACTGACTCCAATCAAAGTCTTTCACCGTATCAAATAAGGCATCGAAATCTGGGGCATCAAATTTTTGGACTTCGATAAGGACTCGGTCAGCTGTTCGCAGCCAAAGATTGGCACGGCATACGGCTGCCCAATCACCGGCAAAATCAACGCGTCCGGGTTGCGAGATGCTGGGGGAATAACCCAAGGCAATTAGCTCACGTTTAACAATTGCCTCGAGTCCGAATGCACAGGCTGCGGTAAGTTTTAGCTGGTCTTGCATTCCGCGCTCTTGCGTGAGTTTCGTTGGGTTTAAACCCTAGCTTAACCCAATTAAAATAAATAAGAAAACGGGGGTGAGACCCCATTGAGATCATTAGTAGAAAATAGTCAGTTTGTACGCGTGGAAGTTTGAGCTGTGTCCCTCAAGCAGGCGTAATAGATTTCGGGCTTTAAATTGAGAGAATTTCAAATGGTAGTCGAACCGAGTGGTATCGTTTAAAGTTGAGATTTGATGCTCACAAGTGAATTTAACGGAGGTAACTTCGATGCCGAGAGTCAGTTGGTGTTTTAGTATCGCAATGTTTTTTGCAATTCAGTCAGGAGTACTACAGGCCGGTGAATTGCAGGGAAAACCTAATGTAATTGTGATAATGGCCGATGATTTAGGAAATGGAGACCTCAGTTGCACTGGAGCTGAGGATTTGCAGTCTCCCCATATTGATGCGCTATTTAAATCGGGAATGAGGTTCGATTTCGCCTACGCAAATTGTCCCGTTTGTTCGCCATCACGTGCGTCGCTGATGACTGGACGCTATCCAGAACTGGTTGGTGTTCCTGGAGTGATTCGAACGCATCCTGAGCACAGTTGGGGTTATTTGGACCCCGAAGCAATTTTGTTGCCGCGGGTTATGAAAACGGCTGGGTACCACACTGCGCTAATTGGCAAGTGGCACTTAGGGCTCGAGGCTCCCAACCGGCCAGTAGACCGTGGGTTTGATTTGTTTCACGGCTTTCTAGCCGACATGATGGATGACTATTATCAGCACCGGCGTCACAATATTGAATATATGCATCTCAATAATCAGGTGATTGATGTGAAGGGCCATGCGACCGATCTTTTTACTAATTGGTCGTGCGATTATTTAAAGTCGCGTGTGGGTGAGTCTTCTCCCTTTTTCCTTTGCCTGACTTATAACGCGCCCCACACTCCCATTCAGCCTCCAGAAGAGTGGTATCAAAAAGTCAAGCAGCGAGAGTCCGCTATCGACGATAGGCGAGCTAAGCTCGTTGCGTTAATTGAACATATGGATGCTGGGATTGGTCGGGTGATGACTACGTTGCGCGAAACGGGATTGGACCGAAATACTCTCGTCATTTTTACTTCAGATAACGGTGGTCAATTAAACGTCGGAGCAAATAATGGAGCACTGCGAGATGGTAAGCAAAGCATGTATGAAGGTGGCTTACGGGTTCCAACCTGTTTTGTTTGGCCAGGGGTAATTGAAGAAAATTCGAGATCGTCGGAACGAATGATCACAATGGATCTATTTCCAACGGTGTGTGAGGCTGCTGGCGCTCATATGGATCACTCAATTGATGGAGTCAGTCTGTTGCCACTGTTGAAAAATGAAACTCAATCGCTCACCCAACGTGATCTTTTTTTTCATCGGCGGGAAGGTGGTTTGCGGTACGGCGGGTTAATTGCAAATGCAATGATTCGCGGCGAATGGAAGTTACTCCAGAACAGTCCTTTTGAAGCTCAGGAGCTTTATGATTTGTCAGTCGATCCGCTCGAGAGGAGTGATAAGAAAGAAGCGAACAAGAACAAGTATCAAGAAATGGCTAAAGTGCTGCGAGCTCAAGTTCAGCGAGGTGGTAGCGTGCGATGGCAGAAACCAATTTTGAAGCCAATTTTAAAGCCAATTGGAAGACCTATTCCGAAAGCGAAGTGACTCTGAGGGTGCCTGGGATTTAAATCAGGCAAATCTGTTGAGACGTCGATTGCAGCCCAGAATAGTCAAACTGACAGTTGTTTTGGAGGTGGGGAGCATTGTAAAAGGTGGGCCAATAATTGCAATTTATCGCATTAATGGTTCATTTATTTGAGTTGAGGCTTCTAAGATAAGAAAGTAGCTCAAAAATTTCGTCTTCCGTAAAACGATCCATTAGCCCTTTTGGCATGATGCTAACAGAGGACTTGATCATGTCGTCGATATCTTCCTGTGCGATCACCGTTGGTTCTGGAGATTCAGGGTTGGGTAGAATAGAAATGGTTTCTTTGTCTTCTGCCACGACAATGCCAGAGATTACGTCTCCGTCGAGAGTGATAACTTTGCGAACGATGTATTTTGCCTCAATCTTGTGGGATGGTTCAATGATTTCCCTGAGAACTCCAGCGGCATCTCCCTTCCAACGTGACCAAAGGTCGGTTAGATCGGGACCGACTGCTTTCCCCTCCTGCCCAACTTTATGACACTGAGCGCAAGTTGCCTCATTGAAAATTTTCTTCCCAATTTCAAAATTTCTTCCTCGTAACCCCATCTCGATTTTATTGTTTAAGTCTTCGACTTTCCAAGCCTGTACCAGTGGCCGGTTGGATCCAACAGGGTCTTTGGGTTCGACCGGGTTCCGCTGGAATTCACCGAGATTGTCGACAACAACCATAACGCCATACATTCGCATCCAGTGTCCAGGGAAGGTGCAGACGTAAGGATATTCGCCTGGTGTACTTGGAGCCCGAAAAGTAACGCGGGTCTGGGTTTCGGCCGAGACCATTTCTGTACCAAAAAGGACATCGCTGGAATCAGGGACATACTGTTTCCCGCTGGGGCCGATAGTGGGTCCTTCTGCGGCGGCTTGCAGTGCGACAGTTTGCAAGGCTTCCGGCATGGTGATGACCAAGTTGTGAGCCATCAAGTCCTCATTTTTCAAAATGATCTGGATGTCAGTGCCGGCTTGAACGGCAAACCAAGGGACATCGTATCTCATCTCCTCTTCAACGGTGTGAATAAGAATGACTCTGACGGTGACGTCGCCGAGCCGTTTTCGGTAACGGTCACTCATTTCGGAAGGAAGCAAGCCGAGGGTTTGGTCTGCGAGTTGCATTGCCTCGACGAAGGCGTCGGACGTTCGGTCTGCTGGTGGGGTGTCCTCGGCAAATTTAACGAGGTAGGTAGCGAGTTGTTCCGCGACGGCTGCGTCTCGATTCTTTCGGGGGATTTTCAGTAAAACTTGGACTGCAGATTCCCGTAGATCAGGATTTTTTACGAGTGGCGCTGTTACGATGAATTTGTTTGAGAGGTCTGTGGTGATGGTGCTCATTGCTTTAACAGCGGCCAGTCGTACGTCGACTCGATTCTGTTCACCTAACGCGTCAATAACCCTTTCGCTTAATGAATTGCGGATTTCTTGGCTGGGAATCAATGGAATTGACTCAAGCAGTGTTGCCACTTTTTGAGAATTATTAGACGCAAGATCGAATGCTTTGTCAGACGCGCCAGTGAGTAGTAGACCTGCATAGCCAGCGATGTTGAGTAGGCGATTATCCGCTTCAGTTGCTTCGACCAGCGATCCAGTCCTCGATTTTAGCGTCTCACGTTTCTGTTCGAGTAATAGATTGACAAACTGCTTGGCCGTTCCCTTTAGCTCTCCTTCGGAAGCAAAATCAGGAATTAGCTTTAGGATTTCTGTTACGGGATCGGTGTCATTAATGTTGGAGATTGCTTGGACTGCATCATCGAGATCACCTTTTGCAATTCCCTCTCTACCTAAAATCTCTTGATGCACGAGCAAGTACTTTGGGTCGTCGTCGCTACGTTCTACAAGTAATAAGCGGGCATTGTTCAGCCGTTTGAGTTGGTACTTTACAATCCTCGGGTTCTTGTCGAGAAAGATTTTGGGAGGCTTGATGTCCTGTTTCGTTTCCGTATGCGAGTGAGTTTGCGCCAAGGTGTCAGTTGTGGTCATTCCAAACAGGAATGCGATGCAACACAACGCGATACAGACAGGTGTTTTTTGCATGATGGCTAGGTGGAGAATACTGAGTTGAATGTTCTTGGCGGTCGAGGGACCTGACGTAACAGTGCCAGATCCGTCGCACTGGTCGCCGGAGTGATTTTCAGGAACATGTGATGTGGGATTTTGTGAGGACTCGCGAGATAAGTTAATTTGTCCCTTCGATAACTTTCATCGTTTCATCCAGTAAATATTCGAGTTGCTCATCTGTTTCTTGTTCCAAAACGTTTAAGACAGATTCAGCCACTTCTTCTGGAGGATAAAAACTTGCCGCTCTCACGGCTTCCGCCCGAACCATCGCTGATTTGTCTGCGATAGCTGCTTCTAATAAAGCAGTTGCATTGTTAACACGTGGATGCCAGAAAGATAACACGCGAACCGCTGCCGCGCGAGCGTGGTAATCTTTTGATTTTAGCATTCGTTCGAGTAGTTCCTGGTTCAGCACATTGTGCGTTTGGTAAACCCAAAGGCCTTCTAACATTTGGTGCTCTAAGTTCGGGTCGGACGGATCCACTCCGGCAAGCCATTTCTTTAGCTCAGGAATGACCGATTCGGTGTCCCGTGCTGCGAGTTCCCGCCGAACGCGATAGCGTGTTCGGTCTTCAGGAAGTTTTAACAGGTCGAGCAGGTCGGCAATTGATGCTCCGTCAATTTTAGGAGGTTGGACGAGTGGACGACCCTTGTAGGTAATTCGCCAAATTCGACCGTGACTGTGGTCGCGATTGGGTTCACGGAGATTATGTTGCAGGTGTCCAATCAACGCGTTGTGCCAATCGACAATATAGAGTGCTCCGTCTGGACCAAACTGAATATCGACAGGGCGAAAGTTGCCATCGTCACATTGCAGAAGCGGTTCGGTCTCTGTTGCAAAGAATCCAGAGCCTTCTTCAGCCATTTTGTGATTCAGAATTGCCCGTTCACTGATGACGTTATTGAACAAATAATTTCCCTGCATCTCAGGTGGAAAGTTGGAACTCGAAACAATCTCACAACCAGACGTTGGGCGAATACGTTTCTTAAGCAATTTTGGAGCGTCAGGTACGTTGGCCTTTTTGGCAATTTTCATGGTTCGTTTGTAATGATTACCCCCAGGGTGCTTGGCAGGATAAGTTGTTTTCCCTGAGATTAGCGCGGACCAGTAATGTTGGCCACCGGAGGCGTCGGCGATAAAGTTTTGGCCCCATTTATCGAAAACATGTCCCCATGGATTTGCAAAAGCGTAATTTGCATGGACTTCCGTTTCATGGGTTTTGGGATGATACCGCCAGATGCCCGCCTCGTTACAACGAGTTAAACCATAAGGACTCTCGACCTGAGAGTACTTAAAGGTTCCCTCGCCAAAATATAGCCCTCCACCCGGGCCCCACTCAAACGCCGCAATGCCGTGATGGGAGTCTGCAGTGCCCATGCCGACAATCTGTCGAATCCGAGTGTCGGCAACGTCATCTCCGTCGGTATCTTTGAGAAAAAGTATGTCAGGTTGTTGAGCGACGAAAGCGCCGCCCTCACCCAGTTCGAATCCAGTGGGAACATAAAGTCCATCTGCAAAGACCTTGCACTCATCTGCGCGACCATCTGAATCTTTATCGGTAAGAATCAGTAACTTATCTTTTAGTTCAGTTTTAGGTTTCCAGTGTGGGTACGAGGGCATGGTGGAAACCCACATTCTGCCCTTGTTGTCAAAATTGAGTGAAACTGGATTTGCAAGTTCAGGAAAATCTTCTTCGGTAGCGAAAACATTGATTTCGAATCCTTCGGCGAGCTTGAATTTCGAAACTTGGTCTTCGGCGGAATTGTACTCAAGAGAACCAAGTTTTCCAGCTTTTGCTTGTTTGTCATTTGGTCCGCCCACATTTGTTTTGGGATTAATGAAAGGCAACGTATTACTGTCATCAATTTTATCAGCCGCATCCGCTCCTTGAGCGACGGCCCATAAATGTTGGTCACGATTAACGGTCATTTGGTCAAGAATGGCTCTTTCTCTTTCCATGACGTCTTCGTTGTTATAGGTGCCATCGGAGCCAGCTTGGCCACGTGTGCCGTATATAGAAAAACCGTTGACTGCCCGATAGCGATGCCACCAGTGGAAGTTTTTGTCTTTGACGGCCGCTTTCAGTTGCGAGTTTGTCTTCAGGTCTTCCCCCGACCTGCCAAAAAGTTCTTTGTTCAATAGTGGCGCAAGTGCTTGATAGCCATCGTCGTTAAGTTGCATGCCATCGAGCGTTAGGCGGTTCTTGTTATTTTCAAAGAGTGATTTCGTAGGTTCGAATATGTTGACGAATCCAACGCCGTTCTTCCTCGCAACCGATTCGATTTTGGTTGTGTATAAGCGAAGGTTTTCATTCTGTTCTTCACCGTCGGGTAAATTCACGTCTCCTGTGTTTTCGAAAGCCGTTGGTGATACTAAGACGATCTTAGGCCCAATGCCTGAAGAGTTATACATTTTTGTTTTCGTGTTTTGGACGAGTTGGTCGAGATCTTCGCCGAACTGATCCACACCTTCTTGTCCGTTAAACGCTTCATTGGCACCGAACATCATGAGTATTACACTCGCACGGGAGCGTGCGAGGTGGACGTCGGGTGAACCAAAGTTTAGTGACCGCAATCGCAGATCTACCGTATCACCTGGGAAACAGAGGTTCCTGACCGTTAGTTCTTTGTCGGCATGAATCTGGTGTAGTAAAGTTTCCCAGTGGTTGCGGTGTTGCATTCGTTCACCGAGGGCATTGCCAATCAAGCAAACGTGGTCACCAATTTCAAGTTCTACGGCCGCACCGGATTCAGGTGGCACTGCTGGAGTTGCCGTTGCGTTGGCGTCGAATTGGAAGTCATCCGTTTGAGCGAGACTCGGTTCCGCGAAAAGACCAAGCGTTAAAAGAACTAACGCAGTGACAATTTGTAATTTATCAGCCATGAAGTTGCCCAACCATGTTTTTATTAAACAGAGTGAAATGTTACGAGGGAATCCACCGCACGACCCCTCTATGGTGCTCTTAATTCTACCGCGGTTTTCCCGTGTGAAAACAGGACAAACGAGTTGTTGGTGATCAAATGAAACGCAAATGGAGTTGAGAATTGGGGGAAGCGTCAGTTTCGAGCCGAAGGCGAACTACATTGCCGCATTGCGCGGTAGATCGAATCGGCAAAAAGTAAGAAAGTTGCGCCGGGAATTACTCACGCAGCGCGAATCTTGTTAAGTATCGTCAGGTAACAACGCCGATTTGATTGTGCTGATCCACTATTGTGAACCGAGTAAGATGCACTTCAGCGTATGCGGCGAATGGTGCGGACTACTTTCGCTGTTCAGCAATTTGACGCATGACTTCGAGTGGTAACGCGAGAGAGAGAACGGTGACCTTTTCGTCTTCGTCAGTTGGATCGTCTTTCGCTTCCGTTGTTGGCGGTGGTCCGCCAGCGCTAGCGCCGCCAATCGAAGGTGGAAGATTGCGTCGTAATTCCTCTAACCGCGATGTGAGAATCTCGATGTTACTTTTTAATTCTTCCGCGCTCATTTTGTCGATTGCGTCGTAAGTGAACTCAACGTCATCGGCTGATTGTTCTTTTAGTTCGATCATCTCTTTTGACGGCTTGGGACCACTGAAAATTCCGGTAATGATCTCAACCCCTGTCTCTTGTTTCTCAGCGGGAGCATTGGGATTCGAGGCGGTTTCTTTACTAAATTCATCACTGCCTCTTGGGATTTGGGAGTCTAAATACATTCGTCCACCGTAAATCGATGCAATACCGATCATCAGAATGGCGAAGAGAATACCAAATCGCGTTGCCGATCCAGACCTTGAACTGAATCGTGGGGAGGGCAACTGGCGGCGGTTTCCAAAACTTTGCTGGCTTGTGGAATTGAGTTTGGAGTTGTTCATTTGGGGACCGATATGTCTGGAAAAATTGAACTATAGGCTGGTGATTTCGTGGTATCACTGCCCGGTTTTTAAAGGTGTGAAATCCTTATTGTAGTTTAATTGGGGGGAGATGAAAATCCAAGAGGCTGGGGCTTTGGTGAAGTGTGAAATTCGGTCCAATCGTTGGATCGTCCAGGGATTTTACTGTCGCGGTGGTTTTGACATTCTCGGCTGAAGAAACGGTGGCAGTGAAAAGCATGCCGACGCGAGTACCTCTTTTACCGACAGCAGGGTCGCGCGTGCTATTCTTATGTTAAACGAACGATGGCAAGCAGAGATTGGTGTTTTGGCCGAAGGGACACATTTTCGGTTGATGGTTCCCGTTAATGAACGTGGACTCGAACACCTAAAACTGCCGGTGAGTAATCACTGTGCGATGGTTAATTTGGTTCGAACGCCGAATCAGGTTGAAAATGAATTCACGTTGCTGACAAGTACAATTCAGGAGATGGGTGTCATCAGAAAGTACCGGTAAAGCTAAATTTTTGGCGAGCTTTGGCAGTGTACCGCTGCGTCCGAGGCGTGCTTGAACGGCAATTGAATCGGGAGAAGGTTCCGGCCACCGCTTTGTTCACTAACGCGGGGCGCGTTCTGCCAAAATTTTTAGAAACGAAAAGCAGTGAGCATCGGTTTGTGGAGATCGAAGAATTTACGCTGTCAGCCCCCTAAATCGAGGCATGTTCCGTCGCTTTTCCTGAGCGATTTATACAAATAACTAAGACTCTCGTTACACGAGGATGATCAATCCATCACCAAAGATTCGGCTGACTCAGTTATGAGTACGTTGCGAGTAAAGATGTTGGGGGGCCGAGCTTAATCCGATTTTTAAGTCCCTGTATTTGTTTGCGAATCAATACGGGGAAGCTGGCCAGGTAAATCTTTGTAACGATTAAGTGAACGATTAAGTGAACGTTTGCGTGCTAAATAAGACGGAGCGCGAATCAAATTTACGAGTTGATTTGATCGCTGAAATTCAACGAGCAAATTCGACACTTTTCCTTTTGATTTGCAGTGTTTAACCTTATCGAACCACCCATAAGGACCAGTGTTGGTTTGGCTGGATTGGTAGAGGGATGGTGGCAGTTAGATTAAGAAAGTGTTAATTAAAAAAAAGAAGATTGACAATCCGGAAAGCGCAAATGAGACTGACGAACTGTCTTATCTAAGGATTCAAACCCACTTGTTTTTTAACCAACCCACAATTCGGTTTCTGCTTTGCGGATTGCTCTTTGCTGGGCAAATCCCGGGGTGGCTTCACGTTTCCGGTTGCGGTGAACTGTCTGAATCTACTCTGGCGAGTCCCAGTGCGACGGCATGTGGTTGTTGTGTTCGAGGAATTTCCAACGGCGAGTCCAGCTTAAAATTGATCGCAGTTTCTGCTTTTAATTCTCAACGAAGCCACGACTGCAATGATTGCTTGATTTGTCGCTCCATGGTGTCGAACAATGCCGATCAAATAGTCTCGTTTCACTTTATTGAGTTTCTGTCTCTACAGGACATTCTCTGTCACCCGCCCCTATCTTCGTACGTAAGTACGCGGGTTTCTTTCGCCCAAGCGCGGGCGCCACCACTCGTCTAGAGTGATTTCATGGGTGTTCCCTCGAGCGTCGCGATTAATACGTTCGTTCCAGTGAGAACTCTCAGATTTAGATTTTTTTCGATTCGGGTTTTGGTCTTTTGGGCTAATTGTGCGCAACCAATGTTGTTTCAAATTGGTGTCATAGGCTTAAAGGGTCCCTATTCGAATGGCTGATTGCTTCATTTGAAATCAGGACAAGAGCATCGTTCTTTTCGGTGACTGATTTCAGGATGTCGCACCACACTGATTCCAACAAGGTTCGACGGGATTTTGGGTGGATAGGCGCTCATGTGACCCACCTAATCATGGCGAGGTTCGGAAATGGTGGAGAGTTGTTTAGGTTTAAAAATTTTTTAATTTCGGAGATATTATTATGAGTTTGAATATGAAGAGAAGAAGTCGTCGCGGACAAGGTTTGGTTGAGTACATCATCATTGTGGCTGCAGTTGCATTGATTTCTTTGGTAGCCGTTTCGGTTTTCGGCCACAAAGTTGCAGATCAGTATGCGATTGGTGCTGGTATGCTTCCCGGTGCTCACACTGAGGACAACCTTGCCATCGTGACGGGTGAGTATGCTGGTTTTACTGAGAACGCAGCCGGCGATGCACTTATTGCAACGGGTGGAGTTACCTGGGCGGATATCACTGGAAATACAACCTCCGGCGAAATGGACAACAATCCTGTTACCAATGCAGATGCTACTACTGGAGCTCCTGACAACAGTGCTGATTCTTTTGTCGGTGATTAAGTTAAACGTTAGCCTGTTTAGCTGGGTAAGCTGAGGTTGGGTTAACTTAAGTTGGATAAACCAAAGCCAAACCGTTTCATAAAGGCGGTTTGGCTTTTTATCGCTTGATTCATTGAGAAATCATCAATGACGTAGAATAAGCCTCGATTGGAACTTGAATATGTCAAACCGCCGACAACCTTCATCCTCTAGTGCATTACCAAAATTGCTGCTGTCGACTTTAATTGTCGTTGGACTTGGTTTGGTCCTGTATGGAGTTGCCAATTCAATGGGTTGGTTGCCAAATAAAGCTGGCAAAGTAACAGCCAAACCTTCCAGAGAGGGACGCGTTGCTGTTCCGCGGACGCTAATGTCGCTCAAGGCTTTTGAAAAGGTTCGCCGAGAGGATGTTTTCGATCGGGAATTAGCCGACGAAAGTTATTTTTGGCTTCCCAAAGAAACGGTTGAGAGTAATCCGGATTGGGTTACCAGCATGGACCAAATTATCAATCGGGTCATGGCGCGTGACAAAGGAAAAGACTTTGTCTTTAAAAAATCGGATTTTCTCCCCGAAGGAAGTTCTACTGGAATCATTGCAGGTGTCCCCGAGGGAAAGCAAGGATTTTTTCTTGATGTCGAAAAAATCCCGGGCCTTAGATTTTTAAAACAGGGCGATCGTTTCGATTTGATCGCATCGTTCCCCAAAGCTTCGCAGGGATCCACCACGGAATATGGGTTGTTGATGGGCGGGATTAAAGTCAGGGGCAATAAGCCAATTCCAAAGGATGGCATCCGATTATTAGTCAAAGGTGGCACCATGGTGGCGTTAACCACCGATCGCTCGATGACCACTCAGGGGGGACTTGAGTTAAGTAACGCCACTGGTTCTGGCAGAGTTTCCGCAGGCCGGCGCGACGAAAGGGTTGCGATTGCCATCGATCCAGCAGAAGCAATTCCATTGACTCAAGCACTTGGCGATGAATTGAAAATACATATGGTCGCGCAAAGTGGACAGGCAACCGAGGCAGAGGTAAAAGTCGCGGAAATTAACCTCGATGATTTGATTTCTTTTCCAGCTAATTCGGTTGAAATCAAAGCGTTTACGAAAATCAAGGCCAGCGATTTGGCAGAACCCCTGAGCAACGAGCTAAGGCGTTACTATTTCAAGCCCGGGCTTGCAGATGATAACTGGATACCAAATGCAAACGACCTGATTGGAAAGACCGTTTCTCACGATATTGAACCGGGCTACATTTTTAGCTCGGCGGACTTTTTACCTGATGGAAGCCTCGTAGAACAAGTAGCAGCTTTTCAAACAATCACCAGCGATATGTTCGTTGGAAAAGATAGCAAGTATATAAATGCCGTTGCTGCCCGAGACTTTGAGGCGGGGCATCCGTTGGTCGAAAACGACGTTTTGGCCGCCGGAAGTTTAGTCCAGGACGTCACACCGTTTCAGGCAATCACTATTTCAGATCTGGTTGCTTCCAAAAACTCCCTCTGGGTCGGACGTTATGCCGCTAAAGAGCTTGAAAAGGGCCACCTTATCCAAGAGGAAGATCTGCTGCCAGCAAACAGTGCGTTGAAGGCGATCACACCCTTTCAACAACTCAAGATCGCTAATTTGGTTGACGGTTCACAGTCGCCTTGGATTGGAAGAGTTGCGTCTTGCGAAATCGAACCTGGTCAGGTTATCGACGAGACCCTGCTTTGTAAAAAAGGATCTCGCCCCAGTGTGTCGGCGGGAATTCCGGCGGGAATGATGGCAGTTTCAATCAACTCAGATTCGATCAAAGGGTTAAATGATCTCGTGATGGGAGATCGAGTCGATTTAATCGAATCTTCCATCGTCGATCTCAGGAGTTCACTCGCCGGCATTGAGGTGTCAGATGCATTGTTGGCCTCCGGGAACCGACAAGCCTACAACCAAGTTGTGGCAAATAACGCTTTAGTCGTGCGTAAACAGGATGGGCAATTCGTGTTAGCCGTTCGGATCGATGAGGTCACGAATCTTTCTAGATCACTGGTTTTAGAAGCCGAGCTGGTCGCGATTGCCCGGCCAGATCAGTTGAACTTCCAAGAAGAATCTGGCAACCGTTCGGATGGGGCCAGCAAGCTAAAATCGGATATTTATCCTCTGAGTAAGATTGTGGTAACTGAATTAATCGTTGGCGGACAAAAAACAGCGAAAGCGTTTCGGAGGGTTGACGATGAGTAGGCCACAAATTCTTGTCCATCGCACGGATCGAGAAATCGACTTTGAATTCGATCAAATCCTCGCTGAATTAAGCGGTGTCGTTCCTGTGTTTCATTATCGAGATGAGCTCAAGGATACGATTAATTCGGCGGCGGCATTCCAGCCTACCCTCCTAATGGTTCAATTAGACGAAGATTTAGAGGCAGCAAAAACAACGATTGAAGAGTGTATTGCTGTTGCTCCGGACATCACGGTCGTCGGCATTTGCCAAATGGAAGGTGTGTCGGGGGGCGGATCTAATATGATGTTGAATGCCCTTCAAATCGGCGTTGAAGATTTTATTCGAAGACCAATCTCTAATACGGATTTGCGAGAATTACTGAGTCGGCGTTTGGATAACCGCCGAGAAAAGAAGGCGACTCACGGAACGTTGGTTAGTTTTGTCAGTAACAAGGGCGGGGTTGGAAAAAGCACGTGTGCCGTCAACGCCGCGGTTGAGTTGGCTCAACGCCACCCGGAAAAGGTTCTGCTTGTTGATGGTTCGCTGCAGATGGGAGTTTGTGCTGCCCATTTGAATTTGGAGCCTCACGCAACGATTGCTGATGCGTGGAACCAGCGAGATCGGTTGGATGACCAGCTTTTTCGAGAATTGACAACCGTTCATCAGTCCGGATTGCATTTGATGGCAGCCCCCCAAAGTGCCGTCGAGGCTGCTGAAATAGACGATGAATTTGTTGCTCGAATCTTGCTGCTCGCGCGGCGTACCTACGATTACGTAATCATTGATACCTTTCCATTGTTTGACCGAACAATCATGGCGATTCTCGATCTGAGCGACACCGCTTACATCGTGGCCGAGAATGTTGTTCCTACTTTAAAAACCGTACGTGGTTTTTTCCAACTACTTGAGGATGTAGGATTCGACGAACAGAATCGGAGATTCGTTCTCAATCGATTTTCATCTTACGCGGGCTCGCCTAGCTTGGCTGAAGTCGAGAGATTTGTGGGACAGAATGTTGATCATGTAATTCCATGGGATAAGAAGTTCGTCCTGGCAGCCAATGTAGGGCAGCCGCTGTTGAGTTCGAAGTTTCGCTGGAACAAGTCGTTTAAAGCGCTGAATCAAATCGTAGAGTCAATCGAAAGCGATGCTCAGAAAAGTAGGTCGACTGGCTATTCTGCAGGCTATGAGATGGACAGCGAAACAGATGGATTTAGCTCCGAAGTACGATCGACTAACGATCGGGAAGGCGTGTAATGACCAAGCGTTCAATTCGGGCCATATTGAAAAAAAAAACGATCAAGGTGCCTCAAGATCGGTTATTAAAAAAGCCGTCTAACGGCCAACCAACAGCTGACTCAACCAATGTTTCATTGGGAGCCGCGGCACTTGAACAAAGGGCCAGTAAAAAGCTGGAGTACCAGTCGATTAAAGGTGGGCTGCACGAGCGATTGATTGACCATTTGAACAATGCCGGAATGCTAATCCGCCCAGACGATGAACTTAAACAGCATGTCGAAGAGTTTGTTGCTGGAGTACTGGAAACAGAAGATATTCCGCTGAATCAATCAGAGCGAATTCGGCTGGCAGAGGAGTTGCTAGAAGAAGCCCTCGGAAGCGGACCGCTTGCTCCACTGATGGGAGATCCCGCGATATCAGATATCTTGGTGAACCGGTTCGATACCGTTTATGTAGAGCGATTTGGCGTTCTCGAGCCGACCGATATTCGATTTCGAGATGAGGAACACCTGGTGCGAATCATCACCCGAATTGCCGCCAGGGTTGGAAGAAGAATTGACACCTCCTCTCCTATGGTGGATGCGAGGCTTCCAGACGGAAGCCGTGTCAACGCGACTTTACCTCCTGTCACGTTGGATGGGCCGACCTTGTCTATTCGCAGGTTCGGAAGAAGGCGTTTGACGAGCGAAAATTTAGTTCGACTGGGTATGTTCTCGGAGCAGATGCTGAAGTTTCTCGAATTGTGTGTTGTGAATCGAAAAAACATTTTGATTTCTGGAGGTACCGGGAGCGGGAAATCCACATTGCTGGGGGCCGTTTCGGAGTCAATTCCTCCTCAAGAAAGAATCATCACGATTGAAGATGCCGCCGAATTAATGTTGGGACAAGACAACGTCATTCGAATGGAGACGCGAGCAGCAAATGTCGAAGGCCAAGGTCAGATTTCGCAACGAGATCTGGTCGTGAATGCGTTGAGAATGCGTCCCGACCGCATCGTAATGGGGGAAGTCAGAGCAGGTGAAGCCCTTGATATGCTGCAAGCAATGAACACCGGGCACGATGGAAGCTTGACTACTATCCACGCCAATAGCCCTCGAGATGCTTTTGCAAGGCTGGAGACAATGGTCATGATGGCTGGTATGGATCTTCCCTCACGGGCGATTCGAGAACAGGCAGTCTCAGCGATAAGTATGGTTGTCCACGTTCGCCGATACGAAGACGGAACTCGTCGCATTGAGCGCATTGCCGAGGTCGTGGGCCTTGAGGGTCAGACGCCTCAATTGCAGGATATTTACGTCTTCAAACAAATTGGGAAAGAAGAAAATAGAATCACTGGTCGGTTCGAAGCGACTGGGATCGTGCCTCGTATTTCCAATGAATTGGCGGCTCGCGGAATTGAAATCTCAAATCAAAAGTTTTTTGAAAGAGATGCTCAATGACGTATGTTTTAACAGGGAGCGGCTTATTGATTGCCATCGGTGCGGTCGCGTACTATTGGCGATTCACGGCGATTCGGGAGAGCTTAAGTAAGCGTCTGTTAACGCCGGCGATTGGTAGTGAGCAAGTTTTAGTGACTGTGAAACCATTCGCGCAGCGCCATTTTCTGATTCCGATTTTACTAGGAATAATTGTCGGATTGGTTTTGGCTTTCTTATTTAGCTGGCCTTTGAATATCTCTATCGGTTTGGCGTTTGCGATAACCCTGATGGGATTTGAGGCAGATGCTTGGTTTTACGAAACGCGACTAACGAAAATTGAGAGCCAATTAGCTGATTCAATTGATCTACTCGTTGCCAGTCTTGGAGCGGGGTCTTCACTGCAAGCCTCTTTGGTCCAGGCGGCGGATTATACTGAGAATCCATTGAAGAGAGAGCTTTCCGAATTGGTTGCTAGACTGAGACTTGGCGACTCTCCTGCCGATGCTTTTGAGCTTTTAGAGAAACGAGTCCCAACCGAGACGTTTCAACTCCTGGCGACTTCGCTCGTTGTGAATTGGCAAGTAGGTGGAGGGCTTGCCGAAACCCTCGCGGGTGTTGGCAAAACCATTCGTGATCGACTCGCGATCTCACGGCAAATAAGAACGCTGAGTACGCAGGGGCGGTTGACGACGATGACAGTCATCAGCGTGGTCTGGTTCATGGCCGCGATGATGTGGCAATCGGACGAAATGAGGTTTGTTGGATTTGTAAACAGCCAACCGGGAAGTTGGCTGATGACCGCGACGCTCACGCTGCAAGGCGTCGGGATTGCAATGGTATCAAAAATTAGTCGCCCGAGAATTTAACTCATGATAATTCCAATTCTAGTTTTTGCTGCCGCCATCGGAACAGTCGTCTGGTTGTGGCAACTTTACGTCGTCAGGTTAAAAATAAATCAACGTCTGGCTGAACCGAATAGCCCTGAACAGGACTCCAGTGTCTCGCGCGAGGACTTGCTAGAAAAAGGACGAGTTTCGATTTGGCTTTTTCGATCCGGGTTTCGCCGACCCGAAGCCCTAGCCATTTACTGCGCTGCGACATTCGTGCTTGGTTTTCTGGGGTTGGGTTTGATGTTCCAACTGTCGCGACAAGGGATATTTATTGTCGCCTCAGAGATGGTTAGCAGTATTCCAGGCGGCGTTGGAAATGTGTTGATCCCATTTGTGCTTGGAACCCCTTGGTTTTTATTTGCTGTCCTGACGTTAATTCCCACCTTAATCGTGCGATCGGCCCGACGGAATCGAGTCAAGAAGATCGAGCAGGAATTGCCGCTCTTACTTGACCTGTTGACAACGCTCGCGCAGGCTGGGATCGGATTCGACAGCGCTTTGGATAAGATTCTCTCTGTCCAAAAACAATCACAACCCTTGGTTCAGGAATTGAGACTGTTTCAATATGACAACCTTGCCGGCCGTTCCCGTGTTGAATCATTACGGCGGTTGATGCGACGGGTACACGTTCCCATGTTTTCGGCCTTCATTTCTGCAATCGTTCAAGCGGAACAAACTGGAACTGGAATGGGAGCGACCTTAAAAACCCAGTCGGCAGAAATGCGGTCGAGGCGACGCGAGAAAGCTTCCGCTGCTGCTTTGTCAGTGCCGACGATGCTCGTGCTTCCCATGGTTCTTGGGTTCCTGCCCGGAATTTTTATTATTCTCTTGGGGCCAATGCTATTTGAAGTCTTTGGTGTTTTGGATCAGAGTTTTCGAGGGCCACTTGGGCAGTGAATTGTGGTCGAAAACGATTCGCGACTAATTTGTAAAGTTTGTTTAGAGGTGTGGAAGCTAGATGGTCAACCTAATCAACGCCAAAACGGGGGAGACTATTCTTGCCGAATTAGAATTAGCACGGTCATTTTGGAAGCGATTTGTTGGATTGATGTTTCGTAAGTCGTTGCCGGTCGGGTGTGGCATTTGGATCAAACCGTGTAAGTCAATTCATACAATGTGGATGCGAATGTCCATTGATGTTCATTTTCTTGACGAGAACAACAGTGTTATTGGAGTCCGCAAGAATGTTCGACCTTGGCGAGTCGTGCTTGCTCCAGCAAATACCACAAGCGTTTTGGAAATTCAGTCCAGTACTATTGAGATTCCGGTGAATACGAGGGTGGAGACGGTATGAAAAGACAACGTTTAAACCGACGAGGTCAGGCACTGCTAGAGTTCGCAATCTTGATTCCGCTGGTGATTATCTTGATAGGCGCAACCGTCAGCTTTGGGCTGTTCTTTTATCAGGGAAATGTTTTGCAACAAGCCGTCGATGTGGCAGCGCAGGAAATCTCAAGGATGCCTTTTGAACCCACTCAGGAGTTGGGGCTTGGGCGAATTGATAAATGCAATCTATCTGATCTCGTTGTCGATGAAACCGATTTTAAAAATCAAATCTACGACGAAAAATATTTAGTGATTCCAGATTCGGCTTGGAGTGCGTCGACGGCGTTTAATGACGACTTTCAATCCTATGTCGCCACGCTTCCCTTGCTCAACCGCTTGCTGGTTCCTGTGATGATTCGTGACTACAAACTTAATCTAACCCGGTATCCCGGAGCCCTAGTTACCAACGATCAGGGGGAGCAAACAGTGCTCATTCCTCTAGTCGCTTACAATTACAACGGGATTGTTGACGGTTATCAGTGTGCTGGTGAAACCATTGTGGAGTGGGTAGCCCCAGTAGAGGAAATTCGAGTGGATCACGATGGTGATGGAACAACGGCCAAAGAGGGGCCCTATCGACTCGTTTCTAATTCGGAGTCGGCTAACGATATTCCCTCGTTCGTTCGAGGAATGGTGGCGATTCGGATTAATTACCCGGCTCAGTCAACGACGTTAATTAATCGAACCAGTTTACCTGCGGCTTCAAATCCCACCGGTAAAGTGGGTCAAGTCATCGTGGTTGCCGACGACCAGAGTCTAAGTGATGGCGATACTGGATGTTACACGTTGGTCGTCAATGATCCATCGATTGCGAATGGCCCAGCCGATCCCTTTGGAGGCCGATACGGGCTGGGTAGTCTTTCTGTTCTTAAGGGTAGCGTGCGGCCCTATCGAAAGGTGATGACGTTTCAAGCAATTTATCGACGAGAGGTATTTGCCGATGAATAAATCACGTTGTTGTAGAGCAAGAAAAGGCCAATCGTTGTTGCTAGTGATGTTCATGCTAATCGTGTTGGCAGGCATCATGGCCCTAACTCTCGATTTTGGATTTGTTCTTCAATCACGAAGACTGATGCAGACTGGAGTCGACACCGCGGCGCTGGAAGGTTTGCGGAATCTTGACACGGACAATGACAACGTTGGGGATGGGCGGCAAAATGCAGCGGCACTTTTGAGAAATGTATTTGATGACGATTTGGATCCCACATCCAATTCCACGACGGTCGGAGCGGGCATCGATAGCTCGTTGGTACAAGGCGATGGATTTCGACAAACGATTTTGGGAAATGGTACCGGTTCTCAGTCGCTGTACGAAAATCGCAGTGAGTTTATATATCGTCCAGATCCACAACTGAACACTTTGAATCTTCCCAATGGTGATATGGTGGCAGGTCAATACATCGAAAATGCAACCAGTCATCAAGAATTCTCGGACTATGAGCGAGCCGATTTTTCCGTCGGGGCTCTGGGCGATCCCTCGTCAGCTTTTTTAACTCGTATGCGCCGGACACACGATCCGGATGGCGAGGATCGGATCTCAGAGGTAAGTTCGGGCAGCGGCGGCCTGCCGTTATTGATGGGCCGACTCGGTTGGTTTTCAGTGAGACCCGCCAACTCAAGTTATTCGATTCGTCGTGATGGCGTGACAGTGCGAGCGACGGCGATCGCGGATCAAAAAATTACTGTTCGCGTTTGGGTAACCACTGACACGAAGATCTTTTCAGCGATTCCGTTTGGTGTTTCCAAATCGGACTTTGTTTCAAAGCCTGACATTTCTGACGACATAAAACCGACAACAGCGGTCATTACTCAATTCGGCCAGCTAGCGCAGTTCGCGCCGGCGGGCAGCTATTCCGGTGAGGTTGGCTATATCGCTGTGATTGATGAAACACTTTCGTCGCCGAGAGCCATTGGATTTTTCCAAGCAGGATCTGCATCGGCTTCCAGTCGTCAGGCCAATGCCTCCTCCCGTTTACAGGACGTTTGGGGGGGGCTAAGCGAGCTGACGCCATCGGAACGTTCATCTTTGTGGGCGAGTCGGGCCGAGGTTGGGAGCACTTCAGCCAACCAATTGTTGAAATCTGGAGTTCTAGTCCGAACGTTACGTTAATTTGCCAGACTTACACCGAATCTTAATACAGTTCATTCCGAAGCTTGACGATTGTAAGGGTTATACGGCTATGGAGCCCACATCCATCATCTCATTGCTTCGGTTAATGTCTCATGTTGCAACTGAACGTTTTACGCGCATTTATTTTCTTCGTGGTACCACTCTTAATGGTGGTGCAGACGAGGGTCTTAGTAACAGGTCAGGTAACTGAAAGCTTTTCAGCGCCAGCAGTTTTGCCAGAATTAAAACAGCTTCCGGCAGTTGAAGATTTGACTTTAGCTCAAGACCGGCTTGCTCCGCGACAAACTAAACTCCAGAGTGGATTTCCAACGGAGCTTCTGTTGCAGTCCCCCACAGCAGAGGCTGTCGACAGAGCCAATCGCCACGTCATTGGAACGATTGAACCAGAAATCCCGTTGAATCTCGTGATTGGTAGACCGAAAATCCTCCAACTTGCCAAGGCTGCCAAGCGAATATACGTTCCAAATGAAGACGTCATTCGAACAGAAATAGTAGACGAAAGCACTGGACGCGAGATCGCAATTACAGGCTTGCAAGCGGGAACAACAACGTTAATCCTTTGGTTTGATGATCCTGAAAGCCCAGATGGGCAGTCGACCGTAAGCTATCTTGTGCGTGTCTTTACCGACCCGATTCTCGCTCGCCCAATTGAAGAACTTTCCAAAGATCTCAATCAAAAATTTCCGAATAGCTACATTGAATTGGATCAGATCGAAGACAGATTGATTGTGCGAGGTCAAGCGCCTACCGCGATTGAGATGGGACAGATTCTTCAGGTGCTAGCGGGTTCGCGGGGGATTCAAGCCGGTGTTGTTCGGCCTGCCAGTCCAGTGACGGTCACATCCGCCTTCGATTTTGAAGCAGACATTGATCCTCTTCGAGCCGAGGAAGACGCCGCTGCTCGACGACGAATTGTCGATCCAATCGCGTTGGCTCAGGCGGGGATCATAAATCAGATGACGATTGTGGGTGAGCAACAGGTCATGTTAAAAGTGACGGTTGCTGAGGTAAATCGGACAGCTGCCCGCAGCATTGGATTGAACTTTGCCGTAGATAATGATTCTGGGCTAACAATATTTGAATCGCTCACAGGAGGTTTGGCGACAGGAAACGTGTTGGCGTCTCTGGATATGGGGCAAATTCGAGTGGCAATTGAAGCTCTCAGACGACTCAAACTATCACGGACTCTCGCCGAACCAAACTTGGTGGCGATGAATGGGATGTCGGCCGAATTCCAGGCAGGCGGGAGCTTCCCCGTTCCTGTCATTTCTGGCGGCGGTGGAGGCGGAGGCGGGCAGAATTTACAGGGAGTGAATTTTATCCCCTTTGGTGTGCAGTTGCAGTTCACTCCGAATATTGAAGCCAACGGTGTGATTAGACTTGCAGTCAATGCAGAAGTTTCAACCCGTGATGAATCATTGGGAACTTCGATCGGAGGTGGTGCAGGCGGCACACAGGTTTCAGGCTTGAATAGCCGAAATTTCTCGACCACCGTTCAGTTGCGAACCGGCCAAACAATTGCGGTGGCAGGTTTGATGCAGACAAACTACGGAGCAAGTACCGAACGAATTCCTTTTTGGGGAGATCTGCCTTTGATCGGATCGACCGGTGGCGTGAATAAAAATAGTAGTGGAGAGCAGGAACTCGTAATCCTCGTTACTCCGCATTTGGTGGCTCCAATCAATAGCAGCGGCAGTCCGGGGTTGCCTGGAAACGACGTGCACGAACCGACGGATGTTGAATTCTTCGTCGCTAATCGCCTCGAAAGCCGTCGCAGCAAGGACTACCGGGCTTCCGTTCAAACGGATTGGGCAAGACAGAAGTCAGCCGAGCGTTGTCGAATGCAGACCTACATGATCGGTAGCATCGGTCCTTCGGATCGTTGCTTCCCAGGAGGTGAAATGTCGACGAGACAGAGCGCGATTCCGATACCAAAGGTAAGTCGAGCCAAACCTGGCAAACCGGTGGAAACTTCTCAAGGAAATATGGGAGGCGTGAAATGATCAGTATAAGTACTTTGCTTAAGAGCCCAGTAGGATTGTTGATATTCACTTCGCTGCTTTTCTTGTCTGGGTGCAGCCATCACCGTGGTGTCACGGGCGTTGACTCAATCGCGGACGTCCCTAAAGGCGCCGTACCGGAACCCGCGGGCGTCAAGTTGTGCCAATGGCAAACCGCTCAAGTGCTACAGGCTGCTCAAGATCAAACCGTTTTGTATAAAGCTGATTTTCTCGGTGAGAGTGATAGATTAGCTCCGTCTGCGACGGAAAAAATTCTCCGCTCTTTGCAAAATGAAACCGCAGGCTTGCAAATTTGGGTGGTCGAGGCGACTGCGAATGCAACTCAGGATTCGAGACGAGTTGATAGCGTAACTCAGCAACTAAACAGTTGGGGTGTACCGAGCCCACGTGTTGGAATCGGCATGCCAACGGCTTTGGGAATGCCGGGTGTATTTGCTGAATCAAACTTTCTAAATCAAGGACGCAGCTCAAGAGGGAACTCGGCGTCTCGAACTCAATTTAATGGACGTACGAACTGATGCAGCTCATCTTCAAAAACCAAAACTATGCTGCGTTATTACTCATTTTCGCTGTATTTGGGTGTTTTAATTTAGGATGCCGAAGTGGTGTTCCAAAGGGTGTTGAGAATAACGTAAGTCAGTTGGTTCGCCAGCTCGACCCCAAGAGCGAGATGGTGTCTCAGCAACCCAATCCGAAAGAAGAAGCTGAGATTTGCATCGAAACCGCGGTAGCGGTAGCTAAAGCTGGGCACTTGAAAGAAGCCATTCGTCTTTACGAAAAAGCACTAACGCTTTCTTCGGATGATGCAGAGATATTAGTGCAGTTAGCGCCGTTATACGCTCAGTCCGGTGATTCGGAGCAAGCAATTAACACTTATCAAAGGCTCATGGAAACTGAAAAACTCCATCCCGATCTTCTCAATAACTACGCCTGGACATTGATGGAGGCTGGCAGATTGAATGCCGCAAAAGATCTCGCAAATAACGGGCTCGCAAATTTTCCAGATTCGGAAAAATTGATCACCACTTTGGCGGTAATAAATTACAAGCAAGGCAACCGATCGACAGCTTTTGATCTGTTCTCCAAAGCATTGGGGCAGCACGCCGCCCATCACAATATGGCAGTTCTCGACATTGATTCTGAGAATGAAAAGAATGCCAAGGCTCATATCAACAAGGCGATGCAAATAAACGCGAATCCATTAACAGTGCAACTATCCAATGCGATTAACGTCCTAGTGGAATAATTAGATCTCCAAAGGGTGAATCGGGTGGGGACATGGAAATTCGATTAGGCAGCTAAGCCAAATAGAAACCGTCTCCACAGCCAACCGGTCGTTGGTCGAAGCCTTAGTCCATCAGCGTTTTCATTTTTTGAAATTGCCGACCTGTAATTCTTGGCTGTGCTGAAAGTCCCTGAAGGCGGGCGATTGATTTGGTGAATCTTTGAACGATCTTTTCGACCATCTAGCTAAGTTGGTTTCTCGATGCCACAGAATTGCATTTGTTGTGGCTATCAACATTGCCGGGGCAATCGACAGTTCAGCATCATGGACTGTTCAGCATCATGGACTGTTGACGAGGAGCTAAATAATAATCCGGATGGTCTAAGACCTTAACGATTGAGCCTGTGCTAAGTGAGGCAACGCTATCACGGTAATGGTCTCACGGCGTTAATCTTTGGCGGCATCTGCTGAGCAGCAACGGTGAGAGAGACTTATCGATCGGTAAGAACAACGTGGGTGTTGTTGATATTCCATTCACCTACGTGTTTTCGTAACTGAGGTAACGTGTTCGATAAGTGGTCGAGGGAAGGACGCGTCGTGGAGGATCACATCTTTGGTTAAATTACGGTCAATGAAACGTTGGTTAAGTTGTCTGAGCGACGAGATCCATGAATTCGTCGTCAATTAGGTGTTGGTATAAATAAAATCCCGTCTGCACGCGTGGTAAGCCTGAAGGCTCCTTGAGACGTCATCCCAGCTGAAGATGCGAGTGAAAACGTTAAGCGTTTAGGCACGAAAAAGAGGCACGAAAAAGAGGGACGAAAAAGACCCTTGTAAAATCGGGTTTTTCTCGGAAGACGCCAAATACATGGTCCGAAAGATAAGGCCAAAGTACCCCCTAAGGGAGTCGAACCCCTGTTTCCGGACCGAAAAATCCGACGTCCTAGGCCACTAGACGAAGGGGGCTTGGTATAGCCGAAACCGCGAATGGATCAACAGTTTACTCCGCGGGTTTTAAAACGGTCAAGGCGACACTAGTTTAACTGGCAGTTAATTATTGCTCCGTCATGGAGTTAGTCGTGGCCCCGCTCGGATCGCCAGAATAATTAACTCTCTTTGCTCACATTGTGAGCGTCGGATCGGGGATGAAAAAGGCGAAGGTTCTTTCTTGAGTTGTATTTTTGGTGTTTCTTCGCTTACCACGTGGCGAATAATAGGAGAACAGAATAAACTGAGAACGTCTTGAGAAACAACAAATCGATCGCCTAAGTCTCTTATCATTCTCTCCAATTGGTTGACAACTTTATGAGCGTTACCAAAGAAGTCATTATTTTTGACACCACGCTTCGCGATGGTGAGCAATCACCAGGCGCGAGCATGAATTTGCAAGAAAAGTTGGAGATCGCCCAAGCGTTGATTGATCTTGGGGTTAACGTTATCGAAGCAGGATTTCCGATTGCCTCTCCCGGTGATTTTGAGGCGGTTCAGCAGATCGCGTCTAATTTTCGCGGGGCACAAATTTGTGGACTCGCGAGATCCAATGATAAAGATATTGATCGAGCCTGGGAGGCGTTGAAGCAGTCGCAAGATCCGAGGATACATGTCTTTCTCGCGACTAGCGCAATTCACCGCGAGTTTAAATTGAAGATGACGCCCGACGAGATAATTGCTCGAGCGGTAGCAGGGGTTCAACGTGCGAAAAGCTATTGCGACAACATTGAATTTTCTCCTGAAGATGCTGCACGTACGGAACCGGATTTTTTGTGCCGAGTGGTCGAAGCTGTGATTGCTGCCGGGGCGACGACGGTGAACATTCCTGACACTGTGGGATATGCGACACCCGATCAAATGGGACGGGTTATTAAGAACCTCGTTGATCGAGTGCCCAATATTGATCAATCGGTCATCAGTGTCCACTGCCACAATGATCTTGGGCTTGCGGTAGCGAATAGTCTGGCAGCGGTCCAAAACGGGGCTGGGCAAATTGAGTGTACGGTCAACGGCATCGGTGAGCGAGCCGGCAACTGTTCGCTTGAAGAAGTGGTGATGGCGATGCGTACGCGAAGCGATGTTTATAATTACGAGACGTCGATTAACTCTGTTCGCTTGGTTCCCACGAGCCGTTTGGTGTCCTCCATTACTGGTTTAGAAGTTCAGCGCAATAAGGCGGTAGTGGGCCGAAATGCTTTCGCCCATGAAGCAGGTATTCACCAAGACGGAATGCTTAAAGAAAGAACGACTTACGAAATAATGCGTCCCGAAGATGTGGGATTTGCAAATACTGATTTAGTGCTCGGTAAGCACAGTGGGCGGGCGGCGTTAGCTGACCGAGCAAAACAGCTTGGATTCACTTTGACGGGTGAGCAATTGCAGAGTGTATTTGAGGAATTCAAAAAGCTGGCCGATCGAAAAAAGGAAATTTTCGATGGCGATATTGCAGCGCTGATCGAGCACGAGATCCTTGGGATATCGGAAGAAGAGTGGTCCCTGGTTTCATTCAAGGTGGATTTGAATTATCAAAAGCCTCCAAAAATCGCGGTTACCCTTGAAAAGGGTGGCGAGGAGACAACGGTTGAACAATCAGAAGGTTCCGGCCCTGTCGATGCAGCATTTTTGGCGGTGAAAAAGATCACTGGCGTTGAAATGAGTTGCAAAGAGTTTCATGTTCGTAGCACGTCACTCGGTTATGACGCGCCCGGTGAGATAACACTTGAGTCTGAGCATGCCGGGCAGATTTATCGCGGACGCGCGATCTCCACGGACTGTGTCGAGGCATCCATCAAAGCGGTGTTGAATGCAGCTAACCGAATCTTGGCAGCGAACCGGAAATCAGAAAACGCTTAAAAGCATCTTAACGAACAACAAGGATGTCGAACGCATTCGACATCCTTGTGTTGCTTGTTGGATTCAGTAAGCCCAGTGCGGTCTTGCGAAGCACTTAGATTAGACTTACATCAGGTTTAGTTCCGGAATAGCTGGGAAAGCCCGAACGTGAAGAACACGTTGCTGGCGAAGTTAAGCACTTCTTCCTGCGGCTTGTATCTTAGCAACAGTTGGTCGCCCGGTTTCACGAGGATTCTCTGTTTCGGATCGTTGATGGTATCGTTAAGGTCGATTCGGATGGCAAGTTGTCGTTTCCCGGGCACCTGTCGAAGCACGATCAATTCGGTGGGTGGTACATTTTGAGCGGCGCCTCCGAGTGCTCCGGAGCGTTCAGTCGTTGCGATTCCTCTTCCGGCGATGGAAATTGCAGCGAGCACATCGAGATCATAGTCTCGTGGAATTGGGAACTCACCGCCGCCGAGCAAACCGCCCGTGTAGTAAACATCCGTCTCACGAGTGTCGACATAAATGATGTCTCCATCCCCCAGGATGATATCTTCGGTATTGAATGTAGGCACTTGGCCAGGTTTTAATCTTAGTGGGATTTTGATTGAGTTTGTTTCGTCCGCGATTTTTGGCATCGTTCCATAAGGGAATTCTGAAGGACTGTGCGTCCGGTAGAATTCACTCATTTGTTCGTCCCGTTGAGAGGTATCAATTCGGTTACCTCTGAGGATACGGACCTCTGCTTTGGCGTTAACACCTGGCAGTCCGCCCGTTTGGGAGAGAGCATTGAGAACGTCGTTTTTATATGCTGGGAGTTGAAGCACAAAACCTCTTCCGGATTGATCGGACCGGTCGGTCACGCCTAACCGTTGGCTCTGTCCTTGGAACTGTCCTCCCTGCTGCGAAGACGAATTATCTTGGCGGACCACAAAAACCCGATACGTTCGTTCACGCATCAGCGTCACGATGATTCGGCCGCCTTCTTTCAATTGAGGTTCATCTCCCTCGGTGTAAGCTCGTTTAATTAATGCTTCAGCTTGTTGGATGGTTAGGCCGCGAACGGGGATTGGATCTACCGAAGGCAGTGAAAGTGAGCCATCTTCTCGAACCGGGACAGGATATCCGATAGCGGGAGGTAGGTCGCTGTCGGGGCCTGGCAATTGAACTGGAGGTGCGTCATCTGAGTTGCCAAGAATTCCTTCGATGAAAACGCCCAAAACGTCGTCAGCGTCCAAGGTGTAATATTCTGGTTTGATTTGACGTAAGCGAGCTACGTCGATTGGAATTTTATCGGCCTGAGGTTCAGCGAGGAATTGCACAGGGACGCGATTCGCTGGAATCGTATCGATGGGTGAAAACAAGGCGGTACAACCCGTGAGCGATGAGCTTGCCAAAACCGTTAGAAGAATAATCATCCGGTTGGACATCGCTCGATAACTAGATTTTTTTGAGTGGGGGTTAATAACCATCAACTCGTGCTCCCTTAATTGCGGTGGGCGATCCAGCCGCGTCGTAATAAGTTTGGATGTTTGGGTAAGACAAAGCTAATGCAATGTCTCTGACTTTTCTTAATCGCGCGGTTTACTTCGAGGTTGGCTGAATCACCGGTCTAGCGGACGTGCTAAAATCGGTGGAACGTTTTGACGGTAAGTATTCTACCTGTGTCCCGATATTGGTTGCTTGATTGCCTTTGGCATTGGCTGCTGAAGTTCCTGTCACGGTTCTTACGCCACTTGGCAAGTTGCTTGTGGGCATCGTTGCCATTGGAGTTTCGAATGATTGGTTTGCATCCTTCGAAACGACCTGAACGTCCGAGGGAAGCACGGGGTCAGTATTGGATTGATTGATGGCTGAATCGATCATTCGAGAGATTAACACATCGTGATATGTCCCGGATTTGTCTTTCCTCGCGGCAGCGACGCCAGCAGGATAGCCTTCAAACCAGCTGTTAACACATTTTGCGCCATCGGCGGATTGATATTCTGGTGCTCGATATTCTTCAGGAGGAAGTGCTGGAACGTATCCATCACCGCCGTTGCACATGTCGGTGTAGCCCGCACAAAAACCATTTTCAAAATGGTTGGCATAGGCACGTTTGCAGTTTCCATACCGTAAATTAAATGCACGTTTAGCCCAGACAGTATCACGGTACGTCAACATGGACGCCTCTTTGATGCCGAGCTTGCAACCCGTAAACGAAGCCGTCGTTAGAATTGCAACGCATATGATTAAAAACGAATAACCGAGTCTAGGGGTGACAATTGTTGGTTGGTTCTTCACGACAACTTTCTCTGAAATTGACTTTACTCATCAATCGGAATCCCTGGTAAGCATCTTTCTTTCAAGGGAATCAGACAGAGGGCGCAAGCCCATTGCCTAATCAAGTCATCGCCAGTTAAGCTGTGCCGGATTTAACGAAGATCCCATTTATAGCGCTTTTAACGAAAATATCTTCTTGACTTGTAAATCTGGGGGGCTTGTGGGGTCAGTAGCTGTCATGTTCGCTGCATTCTTGGGACTGACAGCATTGTCGGTCGAGTGTCGTTGCAGTTCGGTTTTGGGAATCGGGGCGAGAAGATAGACCAGTGTCGGTGGGCTTGAGGAGGCGCAGGTTGAAGCAATCACGATTTTTGGGAGATAATCGCTGATGGTTACCGAGCGATAGAGTTAACACTGGCAATATAGTCGGGCAATTTTAGGTGGCGACTACGCCGTTAACTAGGTGGATTACTCGGTCAGCTTGCGAAGCGAGTTGATCGTCGTGTGTGACCATCACGACGGTGAGATTCTCATGTTTCCGAAGTGCGGTTAGCGTTTCCATGACCTCGGCTCCATTTTCAGAGTCGAGGTTTCCTGTTGGCTCGTCGGCCAGCAGAATCGAAGGATCAGAGATAAGTGATCGTGCAATGGCGGTTCGTTGCATCTCACCGCCAGATAGTTGACTCGGTTTGTGGGTTAAGCGGTGGCTAAGCCCGACCATTTCTAATAACTCGATGGCTCTCTTACGATAGCTTCGTTTATTTTTGAGGTAACGAAAAAATCCATCCTGGACCATTCGTGGAATGAGAACATTCTCCAAAGTGGTTAGCTCGGGTAGCAGGTGATAGAATTGGAAGATGAGTCCAAATTCTCGGTTGCGAAGGTGTTCCTGTTGTCGCGGAGCGATGTTATCAATTCTTTGATCTCGAAAATAGATTTCTCCACTGTCGGGTGCATCGAGAGTGCCAAGCAAATGCAGCAATGTGCTTTTCCCGGATCCGCTCTGCCCAATGATCGCGGTGAATCCTCCTTCAGCAATTTCAAGATCCACCCCTTTAAGGACTGGCACTTGAACCGCACCTTTTCCATAGCTCTTAAAAAGTCCGCTGACTGACATGACCGACGTGTCAACGATCTTAAGTGGCGCGGGAGTCCGTTTGTTCTTGGGCGAGCCCTGATTCGGATTCAATTCTGAAGAGGGCTTGTTGTCCCCCTGGGATTCCGGGTCGATTCGCAGGGGTTGGCTGGGAGCGACATCACTCATATCGAAGTGCCTCTACTGGGTGTAATCTGGCAGCGCGGAGTGCGGGGAGCACACTGGCAAGGACGGCGATTGCGATCGCGCCGACGGCGACCCAAAAAATGGTAATGGGATTTACGACGGTTGGTATTTCAGAGAAATAATAGATTGTTGGATCGAATACTTCCTGTCCGGTAAGGACGGCGACCGCATCGGCGATTTCGTTAATGTACTTAACAAAGAGCAAGCCAATGACGATTCCTACACCGGTGCCAACGGTACCCAAGGACATTCCATAGCCGAGGAAGATAGACATCACACCTCGACTTGGTGCCCCTAAGGCTTTGAGAATCCCAATGTCTTTCGTTTTTTCCACGACGATCATGTAAAACGTAGCCAATATTCCAAACCCGGCGACGGCAATGATGAGGAACAGCAAAATGTTTAAAATGGTCAATTCCATTTTGACAGCGCTGAGCAAAGGACGCTGGGTGTCCTGCCAAGTTCGGATGTCGTAATCGGGAAAGTAGTTTGGTGGAAATTGAGCAATCAACTGGTCGCGTACCGCGTCTAAGTCGGCGCCCTCTTTTAGTTTAATTTGAATCGTTGATACGGAGCCCTGACCGGTCATCGGATCGATCATTCCCCGCAACTGCTGAAGTTCGCTAAGCGGTAGGAATGCGAAACTGGAGTCGTATTCGTGCATGTTAGATGAATAAAAATCAACGACGGTACAGTTTTCGATTACGGGTTTGGGGCTCTCTCCGATGGTGGTCAGCATAATATTTGCATCATCACCGGGCCTGATAAGATAGGCGTCTTGCAGTTCGCCCGAAGGAAGTTCCACTTTTCGCTCAGAGATGGCCAGCCCTAAAATAATCCCCGTTCGATGATCCTTCATGGGGTCAAATAAATCTTCCGAGCTAATTTCAGGGCGAAATTTTGCATGGGGATCAAACGGCGAAATCCGATGAATGGAGCCATTAGTAGAGTTCTGGTTTTTTGCTTGATGGTCGGCAGTTACCGATTGCGAAGATTGAGTGGCAATACCCTCTTCGGCAGGTTTTCCAACGGGGGGAATATCGGGAAGTGTGTTTGGAAGCGGCGCGAATCGCCCCCCCTGCTCTTCCTGAGGGCTGGGGGTTTCGTGACTGGCAGTTTCGACGTGAGACGGTTCTTTGGCGTAGAAAGCATTGGCAGCATTGTCGTACAAACTGTCGTATTCACGACTGTTTGCTTCAATTCGTCGCTGAATTTCAATTCGGGTTCGACGGTATTTCCAACCGGCATCCCCCTTGAATTTTTCCTGATCGTAACCGTCTTCTTCGAGATCAAACGAAAATGATTTTCGTTTTAATTCGTTGGTTAAATAGGGCTCAAAGTCGGTGACTTTACCAAACGTCTCATCGTCGATCCCAAGGAGCATGATCTGTTGAGTCCACTGACGGCCACGCACGTCAAAGGAAAGTAAAGCTGGCGTGCGGACGACGCAGGTTGCTTCCTGGATTTGGTCACCGAGCGTTTGCTTGATGATCTCAACATGGCGCTCTGGATGCGGGATTTCGCTGAACATTTGGGTCGAAATTTCGACGTCCGAGAGAATTCCATGGAGTCGGTTTTTCATCTGATCGACAAAACCGGCCATAACGCTGTTGACCACAATCAAGGTCGCGACACCAAGGGTGACACTGACAATGGATGCCAACGCAATAAAACGCGTTTTTAAGTAACGCCACGACAAAAGCAACTTATACATTCGCCAATCCTTTGGCCTTGTTAAAGCGAATTTCGACCGATCCGTTGTCGACTATCCGCGTTTTTTATGGGTCAGTTACCGTTTATAAAAACGGGTTTTAAACGCTCTAATTCTCTGCTCTTAATAATGGGAACAGGATGATATCCCGAATGGAAGGAGAATTTGTCAGCAGCATTACAAGCCGATCAATTCCAATCCCTAATCCACCAGCAGGCGGCATTCCATTTCTCAGAGCACGAACAAAATCGTGATCCATTTTTGCCATGGAATCTTCTTCCGCCATCCCTTCAAGCTGATTTTCGAACAACTCCTTTTGTAAATCCGGGTCATTTAATTCCGTGTAAGCGTTGGCGAGTTCCATTCCGTTAATGAATAACTCAAAACGCTCCGCGATATTCGGATTATCTTTTTTTCGTTTGGTTAAAGGGCAAATGCTTGCAGGATAATCTGTTACGAATACAGGCCCAATTAAAGCATCTTCCACTTTCTCTTCAAAAACTTCGTTTTTGATCACGTCAGGGTGTTTGCCGTCGACCGCTAAACCAAGTGTTTGAGCATATGCTTTTACAGCAGCAGGGTCTTGCGGGTCAACTCCGGTATTCTCGGCAAAAAGTTCGTCATAGGGCTTTCTGGCAAACGGGGTAGAGAAGTCAACTTGGGTATCCCCGTAAGGGACAGTCGTTTCTGAACCGAGTGCTTGCAGTGCATCTGCTATCACTGCTTCGGTGAGGTCCATCATTGACTCGTAGTCGCCATAGGCCTGATAGACTTCGAGCATCGTGAATTCAGGATTATGCTTGGGGCTAATGCCTTCATTTCTATAAACCCGTCCCATTTCAAACACGCGTTCCATTCCGCCAACCATTAAACGCTTCAAATGCAGCTCCAGTGCGATCCGCATCGTCAGTGGCATATCGAGCGCGTTGTGGTGAGTTTCGAAAGGGCGGGCCGCGGCACCACCGGCAATCGTATGCAGGGTTGGCCCTTCAATTTCGACGAAATTCTGGTCGGTCAAGGTTTTTCGAATGGAGGTGACAATTTTTGAGCGAGCCAGGAAACGATCTCTGACGCCTTCGTTGTAGGCGAGGTCGACGTAACGACGCCTCTGGCGAAGTTCGGCATCGACGAGTCCTTTGTGTTTGGCCGGTGGTTGGTCGAGTGTTTTACAGAGAATATGTATTTTATCGGCAAAAATCGACAGTTCCCCCGTTTGGGTCCGTCGGAATGTTCCATCGATTCCAACGAGGTCACCTAAGTCGAGGCATTGAATCAATTCCCAATTTTCATCACCGACTTGGTTCTTGCCAACGAATAGTTGGATCCGTCCTGTCCAGTCCTCGATGTCGATGAAGTGCAGTTTCCCTTTGTCGCGGTGGAGCAAAATTCGGCCAGCGGCTCTTACTTTTGGGCCGCTCATCGTCCCTTTGCCTTGTTCTTTGCACCAGTCGCGGAAGCTGAGGTCTCCCAGTTGCTCTTCATTGGGAAGGTCGAGTGACTCGCCCGATTCGGCTACAAATTTAATTTCACCGGTTCGTTGGAGAATATCCCCGATCATATCTCGGTCGTTGAACCGGTGCCCCCAGGGGTCGATTCCTAATTCAACTATCCGATTTAAGTTACTCCGTCTGGATTCCTCAGGAGCGAGTGCGCCGTCGTTCATTTTATCTCTTCAACTGCAGGGGTGGATCAACTGTTTCAGTGGATTCGAATCAGTATTCTAAAGAAACAACCTGATTTGTCGAAGGTGGGAATCGAAAGAACGTTGAGCTGGTAGAATTTAGGGGGACCTAGCGGTTATGTCCCGTCGATCTTGCTTTTAGGCTGGGGAAATGGGCAACATTTCAAATTTAGTGTCGTTTGACCTGTGTTTTGCTGAGGCCAATTTGCAAATTTAATTAGTGTGATGCTAATTCATTGGCCATAGCGAGCCATAATTCGATTCGCAATTCCAGGAATCAAGCGATCCATCCAGACGATTAGGCGTCCACCATGAGTCAGGATGATTTCGTGTTTGCCCTTCTTGATTGCTCGAATCGTCTTGGAAGCAACGACGGATGGGGGCATTGCTCCTCGGGTTTTCCAGTTTTTACCGGTGGTGTCTTCGATGGCGTGGTCAAAAAATTCGCTATCGGTGGTGCTTGGGCTTACCAGCAGTAGATCGATTTCGTCGTTGGTTAATTCTGCTCTCAACGCATCACTAAAACCATGAAGTGCGAATTTGCTCGCGCAGTATTCACTTTTTAAGGGAGTCGCTCGATGGGCCAGGACACTGCTCATGTTTACGATGATTGGCGAATGACCTTGCTTGAGACGGGGGAGCGACACTCGAATCATTTCTGCAATTGCAAAGAAATTAACTTCGAACACTTGTCGTAATCTGGTTTCTTCTGATTCATCAAATCGCCCCATCGTCCCTATTCCAGCATTGTTAACAAGGATATCGAGTCCACCAAATTCTCGATCGACAACATCTATGATTTCTCGACGATTCAGTTCGGATGTAATATCTCCAGCGATAGGGATGCAGGTTCCGCCTTGCGATTGAATTTGGTCGGAAAGATCGTCAAGTAGGTCAGCTCGCCGGGCGCACGCGATTACTGAAACGCCTTCGGCTGCCAACTGTTTTACGAGGTGCCAACCAATGCCACTGGAGGCACCGGTGACGATGGCACGTTTGTCTTGAAGATTTCGGTAAGGCATAGTCGATTGGGTGTGAAATTCAGTGGGAAGTTAGTTAGCTTTCATCTCCAACTGTATTTTCAGGGGGGCGTGGGGTGAGCTCTTGAGAATCCACCGACTGGTCTTCGGTTGGTGGTTTACTTTCCGTTAAGGCCTCGCTTGGATTAATCCAGCCCGCAGGACAGTGGGGCGTAATAATGGTGTCGGTGGGATCGATTTGCCCAAGATATTTTTGCGGAAGTTTGCAATGAACTTTTACCATGTCATCAGTGTACTGAGTGGAAATGACTTCTCCCTTGGCTGCAATAAACGCCAGCAGTTTTCCATTTCCAACATGCAATTCAATGTCGACATCTTGAAACGAACGACTGAGCGCTTCACTTACAACTGACTGAAGATTTTCAAATCCAAGTTTCGTCTTTGCACTTACCGAGACCGCATTGGGGTATCGGTTGAGCATGGCATCGAGGATTGTAACGTCAGAGACCTGGTCGACTTTGTTTAATACTAAAAGGGTATCTTTTGCTTCGATTCCGAGTTCAGTCAGAACGTCATAAACCGAGCTAATTTGATCGCCCACTTTGGGGTTGCTCGCATCGGCGATGTGCAGCAATAAATCCGCCTGGCGTGTTTCTTCGAGTGTTGCCTTAAAGCTGGCGATTAGGCTATGGGGGAGATTGCGAATAAAGCCCACGGTATCGCTTAACAGGATAGGTCCCCAATTGGGAAGGGCCCAACGACGGGTGCGAGTGTCGAGTGTGGCGAACAGTTTGTCTTCAGCCAGTACATCAGCTGAGGTAAGCGAATTCATTAAAGTACTTTTGCCGGCATTCGTGTAACCGACCAGCGAAACCGTCATCGTGCCGCGTCGAGATGAGACTTGGCGTTCCTTGCGCTTCTCAACTTTGCTTAGCTCAACCTTTAAGTCGTGGATGCGTTTTTCAACTAATCGGCGGTCGGTCTCCAGTTGTTTTTCACCCGGCCCCCGCATGCCAACGCCCATTTTCAATCGGGACAAGTGAGTCCACATTCGTTTGAGGCGTGGCAGTGAGTATTCAAGTTGCGCCAGTTCGACGGCAAGGCGGGATTCGTAAGTTTGGGCATGGGTTGCAAAGATATCAAGTATCAACTCGGAGCGGTCTAGTACTTTGACGTTGAGTGCTATCTCAAGGTTGCGGTTCTGTGCGGGCGAGAGGTCGTTGTCAAAGACAACGACATCGGCCGCATGGAATTCAACTAGCTGGGTAAGTTCCTCGACTTTGCCGCGTCCGAGATAAGTGGCGGTGTCGGGTTTTTCTCGTTTTTGAGTTAGGCCGGAGAGAACAATCGCACCAGCGGTTTCTGCTAGGCCTTGGATTTCATCGAGTGGGTCAAATTCAATGGGATCATCGGGGAGAATGACGCGAACGACAATCGCGATTTCCTGGTCGACTTGCTGAGCGCGTTTGCGGTCTTGCACGGTTGGTTTGATTCTTTGAGTTAAGAGTGAAAGCTGGAGGTAGTTGCCGGCAAAACGCCTGCCGAGGATGGGAGCACGCTTTTCATGGTAAGTGCCGGCCTATTCTCAGTCGGATTCAGTATAGCGGATGAAGGTTGTTTGGCTAAGCCATTGCCAGTTTGTCACGGGGAACTGACTCAATTATTTGGGCACGAATGATCGTTGTTGTTACGAAACTAGATGCCGCTATCTACTAGCTGTGTTACGGCGTGGACGGCTTGGTTTTTTCGATCTGTTAGGGTTTGGGTTGCTTGATCTCTCGATCGCTTTTTTCTTTAGGTGTTTGTTTTACCTTTTTGGGTTCGATTCTTTTGCCAGGTTTGACGATCGCATAGACCTTCGTCTCCAGTGGTGGAATGTTCTCTTCAAATGCTTCGAACAGTAATCCCTCATTCGATTGACTGCTCTGAATGTTTAAGTCGATAGTCGCCGTCGAGAAGTTGGAGAGACAGATTAGTTCGCCGGCGTCCCCGTAGTAAACCTGTTTTTTTGAGTTTGGATCGTTCCAGAACTGGCTTCCACCGAAAACCCATGCTTGTTCCATTGCTTTTTTTGTTTTCACATTACGGATCCACTGTTTTGCGGAAGTCGTTTTGGTCTTTCCGGTGTCCGGATCTTTCCATTTTAAAGTAATCTCAATCGTTGGGCCGTACGCTGCGCGATACTCCGGATCCCAAGAGGTCGCTTTACCAGGATTTGCCCCGAGTGCGACTAAGGCTAAGTGAACCTGAAGTGCTGTTGCGTGAGCTGAAATGACTGATTCGTGTTCTTTTGTTTGCTCTGGGCAGATGAACATTTCCAAAGCCCCCGCGTTGAGGCAGACATGGCCTGCAAAAATGACCTCTTTCGAATCAACATCAATCCAGATCTCTTCTTTTTTGCCCAGTCGCTTCCACGTTTTTGGGATGTCGATCGTTTGAATTTCTTCTGGGGGATTGGGGGCAGGTTCCTGCGTTCCGGGTTTTGTTTGTGGGGTCCCTGCAGGATCGGATGTCTGGTCAATTGGCTCAATGGCAGGTTTCGTAAGCGATTCTGGCTCAGCAGAAATGACGGTCAGAGGAATGACGGTTGAGGGAGTATTTTCTTGGGTAGTTTTTTGGATGGCTTTCGGTTGCTCTGGGGCTAAAGAGTTTGGCTCGATGGTAGGGTTGCATCCAACAAAAGCAAAACAAAAGACGCTCGAAACTAATATGGCTTGCCAGATAAAATGATTGGGGGTCATTATTAGATTTCGAATATGAGGAATTGGACTTAGGTTCTTAAAAATTCGAGGTGTATTTCGAGCAACACGGCACCCTCGATTAAATTCTTAAGATTCGTTCTATCACCTACGAGTCCCGTTGGTAAGATGTTTGAATTACACAGGCTAATATTGAATCTGTGAAAGATTGAACTGAAGGGGATTTGATTGAACTGAGGAACGATTCCTCATGCCATTGCGTAATATTATGACGAAGAAAATCAAGAAAAAATCAAAAACAATAACAGCGAGTAACCCCTCAGAGAGTCTGTTTCGCAAGATGGATTGGGGGAACAGCGAATTTTCGGAATCTTTGCAATCAGCCTCTGTAGACCTCATTGGGTTGTTGGGTTGTGAAAAAGAAACCAGTGTTGTGTCTCCCTGTTCATGGGTGCTCAGTGGTCAACAAGATCCTGAGGTGATTGAAGCGGGGGATCGATGGCACGTCTGTTTAAAATCGCAATCCGAGGTCGCGCAGGTCGCCGAGGAGATTTTTAGTGCGGTTGGGAATTATTCGCTTAGCTCAAATTGTGTGTCTCAAGCCTATCTTGTCTTAGCAGCCGCTCACTCGGTTCGAAAGCTCGTTGGGGAATGCGACTTCGCCGAATGGCAGGGTAGTTTGAGCCGCATGTTCGATCTCTCTAAAGCCGCTGAGAGCAATGCAGAAATGTCCATGGAGGCTTATCAGTGGTTGGCGATTGAGTTGCCGTTAGTCGTAGCCTATCAGTTTCCCGAATGGGACGGGTGTCAATTCTGGGCGCAGGATGCATCTCAGAAAATGAGTCTCTCGATATCAGAGTTGCTGGATCATGACGGTTGGCCCACGACGCGTTGCCTACCCAGTTTTGGAACGCTTGCAGCGAGTTGGGTACGTTGTCAGTTGATCGTGGATGCAATGAAATCGAATTCGATACTCAATCAGGATACCGGGCTGGATGTTGTTTCGCAGCTGGAATGGATGGTGCGTCAAATACTAAGAATGCTACGTTTTGATCGAAAACTAGTTTTTTCAAACAATCATTCGTCGGTGGTGAGCAAGGAATTTCTGAAGTGCTTGTTGAAGCTCTCAAGTGATCGCGATGACAAACTACTGCTGAAACAGACGTGGGGGAAATCTAAGAAGACGGCGGATGGATCCGGATCGGCCAACACGCTTGGTATTGAGGCCAGCAATGTCTCAGAATGGAGTGAGTCGGCGCTGATGCGATCTAACTGGAATCGGAATTCGCCAAGATTGGCAGTCAATTTTTCTAATGGAAAAATGATCAGTGAACTAAGCCGTAAATTTGGATTAGTTTGTGGTGAAACCACTCCAAAGATTTCTGTAAATGGGCAACTATTGAATTCGACAGCAGCGTTCGGAATTAGCTGCATGCAAAGCGATGAGGAAATTGAGTATTTAGAGATTGAAAGAAAACTTGACGGTGGTGGATTGTTGACTCGACAATTTCTACTTTCGAGAGTGGATCGGTTTTTGTTGATCGCGGACGCAGTTGTTCTTCCAGCGGATGCCGATTTGAGTTATTCGTGTCGTTTTCCTCTTGCCGAAGGAATAGAAGGGTTGCGTGAAACGGAAACCACTGAGATGTATCTGTTACGAAAAGGGCGAATCCAATCTCTCGTTCTTCCGTTGGCCTTACCCGAATGGAAGGTTGCACGAACGAATCACTCGTTTGAAATTGTCGATGGCGGAATGCAGTTAACGCAAAATTGTCACGGAAGAGGGCTGTACGCTCCATTGTTCTTTGATCTCGATCCCAAGCGAAGTTGTAAAAAGAGGACTTGGCGGTTGTTGACCGTTGCCGAAGACTTGAATCGAATCAGCGGCGACCAAGGGGCAGCCTTTCGAGTGCATCTTGATAAACAACAGTGGTTTTTTTACCGATCGTTAGCAAGCAAGGGGAATCGGACATTTTTTGGAGAGAATTTTACAGGAGAATTCGTGTTTAACCGGTTTTCGAAAAACGGTTCGGTAGAACAGTTGATGGAAATTGAATAGACGCGGTCGCAGGTTTCAGAGGGTTGGAGTTCGGGCTAAGTTGATGTTGGTGAGCCTGGACAAGTTATCGAGTGGGCCTGAGTTTGCGAAGCTCTGAGTTTGCGAAGCTATAACGCGTTTAAAGACGCTTGAGTATCGAAAGTAGACCATGGACGAACAACTTGCGGAAAATGTGGCGGCCGTTAAACAGCAAATTGCCGAGGCGGCTAAGCGATCGGGGCGAGATGCTTCGGATGTCTGTCTCGTCGGTGTTACTAAGTACGTTGACGTGTCGACCACGCGTGCGCTAGTTTCTGCCGGCTGCGAAACTTTGGGGGAAAATCGCCCGCAGGTTCTTTGGGAAAAATCCAACGCAATGGATGACCTCGATGTGCGTTGGCACATGATTGGCCACCTTCAGCGAAATAAGGTAAAGCGGACGGTTGAATCGGCAGATCTGATTCACTCCTGCGATAGTCTCAGGCTGCTTAAGTCAATCCATGAAGCGGGATTGCAGTCCGGTAAACTAGTAGACGTGTTGTTGGAAGTTAACGTGTCTGGCGAATCGGCCAAGCACGGTTTTTCGCCGGATGAGATGTCGTCGGTGATTGATGCGGTCCAGCCATTGGAGGGGTTAAAGGTGAAAGGGTTGATGTGCATGGCAGGCTTGGGAAGCGGTCAGCAAGATGTGCGTCGGGAATTTGATTTGCTTCGCGAATTGCTTGAGTCAAACCGGGCAAGCGCCCCGCCGAACGTAGAACTGCGTGAATTGTCGATGGGGATGAGCAGGGATTTTGAGGTTGCCATTGAGGCGGGGGCAACTTTGGTTCGCGTAGGTTCATCGCTATTTCGAGGATTGCGGTAGCCCGTAGGTTCGGTCAATCAAAAGTGTTCGTCGTAATGGGACGGACAGCATAGCCAAAAAAAACGGCCGCTCTAACTAAAGAGACGGCCGTTGGTTTTTCTAGTTGACGTTTTAGATGTCGATTCCTTCGCCCGATGTATCTAATCCAGCGGCCTGTGGTTCGGCAAGTTCGCTTTGTCCTGCAAGGGAATGGTCTACATCGCCAAGAGTGTCGAGATGCATCAGCTTTTTAATCAGTGGCGAGAGCAAGATCAGCACCACGCCGACACCTACAGCGACCCAACCAATGGTCGTGTAGACCGAGTTGACGTTTTCGATGTAAGCAATGGCTTCAGGGGTTCCAGCTTCGATCTCGCCATTGGAACTAAGGCTTTCTGAGCCGGATGCTTTCGCAATCAATCCAGCGACAAAGTTGCCGGTTGCCGAAGCAAAAAACCAAGTTCCCATGATGATGGACGCGAGATTGGCAGGCGCTAAACGGTTCATGGCGCTCAAGCCGACCGGAGAAAGGCAAAGTTCACCCGTGGTGTGAAGCAGATAGATCAAGAAGATGAACAAGACCGGGATCAAAGCACCACTTTCGACAGAGTTAGCACCGACGACCAAGATTAGGAAGCCGGCTCCCAATTGGATCATACCGAGTCCAAATTTCGCACCTGCTGACGGTTCGAGTCCTCGGGTGCCGAGAAACGTCCAAACGAATGCGAACACAGGAGCAAGGAGAACGATGTAAATGGCATTGATCGATTGGAACATCGACGCGGCAACGTCGAATCCAAAAATATTTCGGTCAACCATGCGATCGGTGAGAAGGCTGATTGAAGATCCTGCTTGCTCAAAGAGTGCCCAAAACAGGATCGAGCCAAATATCAAAAACATCGCGGCAAAAATTCGATCTCTTTCAACCGGTGCAAGTTTGACGACCGCTGTGAATAAAACGTAAAGAACAAGGAGCAATCCACCGATTCCCAGGAGCACTCCCACAATCGCCTGATTTTGAACAAGCAACCAGCAAATGATGACGGCGGCTACGCCCACGACGTACAGGAGCATCTCTAAGGGTAAGGTTAGTTTTGGATTGGTTGACTCGCCTCGACCATGGAGTAGCGGTTTGCCTAAGACGAAAACGACCAGTCCGAGTAGCATGCCGACTCCCGCCGCACCAAAACCGTAGCCCCAGCCATAGGTTTCTCCAAGATATCCACATGCGATGGAACCAAGAGCCGCACCTAAATTGATACCCATGTAAAAAATGGTATAAGCACCATCTCGACGGACATCGGTTCTCGGATAAAGCTGGCCAACGATTACAGAAATGTTAGCCTTCAAGAATCCCGATCCCACGATAATAAAGGCGAGTGCGAGGTAAAATAATTGTACTGCGAATCCGTCGTGCCCCGAGCCGTCACCCTCGAAGGCCATCAGACCGTGACCAAGTGTTAAGAGGAGCGCTCCGAAGACGACCGCTTTTCTTTGGCCAATGAATTTATCAGCGAGGTAACCGCCTAAGACAGGTGTGATGTACACCAAAGAGGTGTAGGCACCATAGAGAACTGCAGATTCTCCATCCGAAAAAAGCCAATGTTTGACGAGGTAGAACATGAGCAGTGCCCGCATTCCGTAGTAGGAAAATCGTTCCCACATCTCGGCAAAAAAGAGGACGGCGAGTCCCATCGGGTGACCGAAAAATCGCTTATCCGTAATTTCCGGAAGTTCGATTGAGTTTACGTCGCTCATTAAAAATCCCCGTCTTAGGTTGCGTACTCAAAGTCGATCCAAAGCAAATAATGATCGAAATCAGCGTACGGTTGAGGTTAGGTTGGTCGTCTTTAAGATAAAAACTTGGTAGTGGAGTGGAAGTCTGTCGATTCAAACCACCCCTTAAGTTTTGCGATTTAAGAGTAAAACGCGTCAACAAAAGAGAGTTTTTACGAAGGCTTGTCGTAAGATTTTCCCACCCAACTGCCCGTGAGTATAAAAAAGCTTGAACGATTTTACAACGATTGGCAAAAAGGAATCGCAATCTTTGTTGTTAAAGAGATCGGGGGCTATTCGCCACTCCTAATTATTGTCAAAGATTGACTGTCAAGAAGTCCATTTGATCAAGAAATGCCTTTGATCAAGAAATCGGCAATTGGTACGTGGTGGATTCCCAATCCAACGGTTCTTGGAAGTTTGGGATTCGTCTTAGAGTTGATGGGCGTGGGGTTGAAAGCCTAATTGAGGGAAATGGTCAAACTACGGCTGTTCAAACTACGGCCCAGCGGTGACTAATTTATAATCGGGTCCGAAAGCGGTTAGTTGAATTGAACAATTTTGAACAATTCGCCTGAGCAATTCCCTGGGTTAACTCAGGTTCTTGAGCACGCCTAGTCGGATTTACTTCCTGTTTTTGTCCAGGGTGCATTTTGGATTTCCATTCCAAAAAGTAGCTTGGTTTCGAGAGTAGACCGCAGCCTCAATACGCCGCGATTCAGCGATTTAGGCGGTAAAGCAACGATTTGAGGGTTTGGTTGGGAGGCATCGGATTGCCCAACGCAGGGTTTTGCCTATACCAACGCACAAAACCTACTTCTATTCAACGTTTTCAGGGGTGAACGATTTGTTGGTTGCTGTTTCTCGAAAAATCGGCGGTCGAGTTACCCGTGCCAAAGGAGGGAGCGGGGAAATGGCAAGGGGGACATTTACCCCCCCCTGAAATAACCAGTCTTGGACTCTGGTTTCGTGGCAAAAGCCCGGTAATCGGGGCATGGAAACGAATGACAATTTTTTCTCCATATCCACTGAGAAATTTTTGCGACTGCGGGAATTTGAACTAGTATGTCCTCAAGATGGGCATAACGGTTGTACCGATTTTGAGGACATTTGCTTGTAAAAACGGTGAGTTGTGGTCGAATACGACTCGTTATTATCGCGTTTACACAGGCTTCGGCCGCATAACCGTTTCGACTCTCGCAAACCGTACATGGAAAAAGCTCCGAGTTAAGTGCTTATTTCACGTTTTTATCACGTCAAATTTATCAATTTGTTTCCCGTAATTATTCAGGCATCCAAATGAAGTCTCGCAAGAAAAAGACGCTTCCCATCCGTGCAAAAAGGTATCGGGACAAGGGGAACAAGAATTTCGACTACAACAATCTTGAACCTCGGCAATTGTTGGCGGCAGACGTAGGGCAATTCCCGACGGTAGTGGTCGCAAACGACATGGTTGAGGTAATTAATCCTGCGATGTTGACCACTCAGCAGGACGCATCGGTAAACAATGATTACTCGGTCGAAAATTACCATGCGATAGATGCAAGTACGCTTCCGACTGTAAATTACGTCGGTACAACCGATTTACTCATATTTGACGAACCTCTTTCGAAAGCCGATGGAATCACGATGCTTCGAGAGCATCTTGGATTGGGAGAGAACGAGTCGATCAAGTTGCAGAAATCCTGGAGTGATGCCTACGGCTTTGAGCACGCAAAGTACCAACAATATTTCAATGGGCACCGCGTTCAGGGAAGCAGCTATTCGATCCATATGAAGGATTCGATGATAGTCTCTGTTAGTGGTGATCGCGTTGCTCTTGAGAATCCTGTTTACGACATTTCCTTAACCAGTGAACAGGCCTATGCCGCCGCTTCGGGCTTCATTGGTGCTTCGCAATACGCGTGGCAGGATCCAGTTCGTGCCGAGTGGATGGGGCTTGATAGAGCACCCGCGGGCGAGATTGTGTACGTAACGGATGCTGACGGTTCAAGCGTGCCTACTTATAAATTCGACATGTATGCTCTGGATTTGGGCACGCGGGATTATGTTTATGTAAATGCAAATACTGGCGGTATTGAGGCGGTTGAGACTCGGATGAAATACGCGGACGTCGCAGCAACCGGGAACAGTCATTACAACGGCGTGGTTGACTTCGTTGCCGACGAATTTGCCGCGGGAGCGTTTCGATTACAGCAAGTCACAGATGGCGTGATTACGTTTGATAATCAAACCGGCGCAGTAGGTGATTTCTCCAATGCGATCGACATTACTTCGAGTAGTACATTATTCGATTCTCCCACCGCAACTTCAGGGGTTTCAGCGCACTGGGGCGCCGAGAATATGCTGTCCATGCTACAGGATTGGTTTGGGCGAGATTCGTACGATGACGCTGGTGCAACGTTGACCTCTTATGTCAATGTGAGCAACAACCTTGTGAATGCATTTTGGAATGGGTCTGAGATGCAATACGGTGAAGGCGATGGGGTTGATTTTGGACCGCTCGTTTCTCTTGATGTTGTTGGACACGAGATTGCTCATGGTGTGACCGAATTTTCCGCCGACCTTGTCTATCGGAACGAACCGGGCGCGTTGAATGAGTCGTTCTCTGATATCTTTGGCGAGATTCTTGAGTTTTACACGACTGGAACCAACGACTGGCTCATTGGAGATGAGCTTCACTTTGCTGGCGACGGAATTAGGAATTTTCTCGATCCTAATTCTGACAACCAGCCCGACACCTACCTTGGTGATCTGTGGTGGACTAGTCCTGGAGACAATGGAGGTGTGCACTTTAATTCTGGGGTTCAGAATAAGTGGTTTCATATCTTGAGCGAAGGTGAAGTCGGAACCAATGACAACGGTGACGATTATGATGTCACGGGAATTGGAATTGAAGATGCTGCCCAAATTGCCTATCGAGCACTTAACACTTATCTGTCGGTGAACTCTCAATACCAGGATGCTCGGGCAGCGGGTGTGCAGGCTGCTGAAGATATTTTTGGTAAAAACACGCCAGAGCACACTGCCACGAAGGATGCATGGGATGCAGTCGGTGTTTATTCCGAAGATGTCGTTGTTGAAACCGTAGATGAAGTGTTTCCAGGTTCGATGATTTACGCATCGAGTGTCGTGGGCACCATCCCGGAGATTGGTTCGCGAAACCTCGTGATTGAACTCGATGCGGGGCAAACGTTGTCGGTTATCGTCGACGCAGATCCAGGAATCGTTCCAAGTATTGATGTCTACGATCCAGCTGGAACCTTACTCGCCTCGGGTACTGTGACGGGAACTCGCGCGATGGTTAACGTGGTGTCAATCGCTGACGCGGGCGAGTACACCATTGAGATTGATTCGACCAGTGCGATTAATGGTAGCTTTGAGGCACAGGTTGTACTCAATGCTTCGATGGAAGACGAATTGGTCACCCTGGTCGATAACGGTTCACTGGCACAGGCTCAGGATATCATGAGTTCGAGCATGGACCTTGCCCCCTTCGCCGCCGAGCGAATGGGAGCTTTTGGTGAGTTTGAAATTCGTGAGATTCCTTTCTTTGCCGGAGAGAATTTTGAATCAGGAAGTTTTGGCGGAGGCTGGACAACGAACTCAAGCCAGACTGATGGGAGGATTCAAATTCTCGACAGCAAAGCAACTGGCGAAGGTGATTTCGGGATGTTCATGGACACCACCGGAACAGGCTTTTCAAATCTAAATGAAGCCATTTGGTCGGTCGATTTATCCACACGTTCGAACCCGTTCCTTAATTTTTACTATGCTTCCTACGATGATGAGAACGATGTTCTCCCCTCCTCATTTAACGGAACCTACAACGGTGACGGAGTCTCGGTTAGCGACGACGGAGTAACGTGGCACACTATTTTGACCGATAGCGTGACTGACAGTGGCGACTGGAAGCAGATCTCAATCAATCTTGGTGATTTGGCTGACACCGTTGGACTGCAGCTGACTGAAGATTTTCAAGTTAAATTCCAGCAATATGATGACGATATGCTGGGCTCGGATGGACGCGCCTACGATGGTATCAGTATCACTGAAACTGAAAAGTCGGAGGATTGGTATCAGGTTAATTTGACCGCGGGTGATGTTGCCACGTTTGCGGTTGGGCAACTGGGGGATGCGGGCTATGTCGATCTTGAACTTTACGATTCAGCTGGGACGCTTCTACAGACCGGCGTTTCGGGCCTTGGCTCAGACGGACATATCAGCCAATTTGTAGCTGACCAAACCGATGCTTATTTTGCCCGTCTTGTCGGTTCGGTTACCTCTTACGGACTCGTCGTGACTCGCGGTGCTGATTTTGATACCGGCTCGGGAGCGACGACGCCTCAGGACATCACGCTGCCGGGGAATGTTGTTGGTTATGTGGATACCGTTTCTAAAGGAGTTGCTGATCCAGACGCGGCCTCGGATCGCCAGGTGATGGATAACTTCTTTGATGGAATGACACTTTCAAATAATGTTACTGGCGGAAGCGTTTACGCTGTCCGCACCAGTTTCCAGGCTCCTTCTGGTTTACATGTATTTGCTCCTTCTCCAACCAATGGATCTGGCTGGCAAGCCGGGGTTGATGAGCTTCGAGCTGATTTTGCAATTCCACAGACGCAGGTAACGATTCTTGTGGGTGCGGAAGAAAGCGAAACGGATATGGGAGTAATTCGAGCCTATGATGTTGAAGGGGTTGAGATTGATGAGGCGTTCAGTCGTCCACTTAATCCAGGTGAGACTCAAGTCATTCGCGTTAACAGTCCAACGCGGCAGATTGCCTATATCGTCGCGAGCGGTTTTCAAAATGATGTGACGCCGCTGGACACAATTGGATATGAAGTTCCACAAGAGGCGGCTGACTATTATTCGGTCGATGTTCAGCCAAACTCATTGGTAGATGTCATGGCGACGCTACCTGGATCAGGCGAATTCTTGTTCGAGAACGGATTGCTGGACGGTGGAGTGAATCAACTTCAAATCGAATTAATATCTTCGACGGGTGCAGTTGTGGCCTCTGGCGATGAAAGTTTGACTTATTACTCCGAGTTTGGCGGAACCTATCAAGTGCGAGTGAGTGCTTTGGCAGGCGAAGGTAATTATGTGTTAGGAGTCACCGCCGAGGAAGAAGTTGGTCGGTTCAACCTAGGGGATCTTGGATTTGGCGTGGCGGTCACAGATTCCGCCTCCGGTACTGGATACTTGATGTACTCCGTAGAAAACCTCTTTACAAGATTCAGTTCGGATCAACCGTTTAGCCAAAATGCGAAACACGTGATCGCAACTCGCTTTGTCGGTGGGCAATGGGAATACAACGACAACTTTGTTTGGCGACAATTCTCTAAAGCAGACGGGGATCGCTTGATTGCCGAGGTCGACTTTAGCAATGATACGGTAACTTCGATGAACGGCGTTTACGGTTCGGTTGGTGGAATCCAAAAAGGATTCTATGCTTCGGACATTACTTTCGAAGCGAATAGCTGGAGATCGAGTTATAACTTCGGAGAGTTTGGAATAACGGGTACGTTCTTTAAAGCTACGGAAACATTAACGTTTGAAATTGGCGATCCAAAATACGGAATCGCGGTGGATGACGCTGCGACCGGTACCGGATACATGATGTACTCAGAGAGTTTGTTATCGAGTCGATTCTCGGCTAACCCACTGTTTAGCCAAACATCAACCAATTTGGTCGCTGTTCGCTTTTCCAGTGGAAATTGGGAGTACAACGATAACTACAACTGGCATTCGTTCACTATCCAAGAGTATGACCGTTTGCTCGCTGAGATTGATTTTGACGCAGATTCCATCAGTTCGCTGGTAGGAACGGAGGGTCTAATCAATGGTATGGAATCTGGATTTACCGGATCTGACTTAACCTTCACTGCCGATAGCTGGCGAGGTTCAGCTAATGATGGAGAGTTCGAAGTTTCGGGTACGTTCTTCGCAGTCTAATCCAGCAAACATCAATTGATTGCTAGAATCGATTGGTGAACGCTCAAACGAAAAAACGCCCTCTGACGAGGGCGTTTTTTTTTGAGTTGAATTCGAAGGGGCCGGCCGCCGAGGGGTCTTCGAGCACGATCTATGCCGTGCCCAAAATGAAAATGCGGCGGGGAATTCTAATTTGTTATCGATTTTCGATAGAAACAAATTCTCGTACATTGGGACCGTTGTAAATCTGTCGTGGACGACAAATTCGCTTGGACGGTGATTCGTGCATTTCTTTCCAATGGGCAATCCAACCAGGTAATCGTCCCATTGCGAACAACACGGTGAACATGCCAACTGGAATTCCCATGGCACGGTAAATGACTCCTGAGTAGAAGTCCACGTTAGGGTAGAGCTTCCGCTTCACAAAGTATTCGTCTTCTAGAGCGACCGTCTCAAGGCGCTGAGCAATCTCAAAGAGTGGGTCGTCAAGATCCAGTTTGTTGAGAAGTTGATCACACGCTTTTTTGATGATCTTGGCTCTTGGGTCAAAGTTTTTGTAAACACGATGGCCAAAACCCATCAGTCGAAACCCGTTTTCTTTATCTTTTGCCATCGCAACGTACTTGTCCACGTCGCCACCATCGTCTTGGATTTGCTGAAGCATGGAAACAACTGCTTCGTTGGCGCCTCCATGAAGAGGGCCCCAGAGGGCACAAATTCCGGCTGAGATAGAGGCAAAAAGGTTTGAATCGGCTGATCCAACCATTCGGACCGTTGAAGTGCTGCAGTTTTGCTCATGATCGGCATGAACGATAAGTAGCATGTTCAGTGCTTCGATAAACGTTGGGTCCGCCTTGTAGGGCTCACACGGGACCGAAAACATCATTTGAAGGAAGTTTTCGCAGTAAGACAGATCGTTTTGCGGATAGGCGAACGGCTGTCCTGCAGATTTGTTGTGACTGTACGCGGCTATGGTTGGTAGCTTGGCCATCAGCCGTCTAATGGAGATTTCGACCTGCTCTGGGTCGTGAGGATCTAGCGAATCCTGGTAAAACGTCGACATTGCGCTGACAACCGACGACAGGATGGCCATTGGGTGAGCGTCTCGGGGAAAACCGTTGTAAAACAGACGCATGTCCTCGTGAAGCATCGTGTGATGACGGATTGAGTCACGAAAGTCGGCGAGTTCTGTTTGGTTAGGTAATTCACCATAAATCAAAAGGTAGGAGACTTCCACAAAATCGCAGTTCTTCGCCAGTTCTTCGATTGGATAGCCGCGGTACCGCAAAATGCCCTCTTCTCCATTGAGAAAAGTGATCCCGCTCTGCGTGGAACCAGTGTTTACATAGCCCTCGTCGATGGTGATCAGACCCGTTTGCTTTCGAAGAGCACCGATATCGATCGCTTTCTCGTTTTCCGTCCCTTCGACGACTGGAAATTCCAACTCATGACCTTCGCACTCAATTTTGGCCATTTTCGACATAGATCTTGTTCCTGACGTTACGGTAATACTCGCATTTTATGGTATGAGAGCATGATCGGGCGATCGGTCGCTTCTCACAACCTATTTCCGAAAAATATCTCACGTGGCAACAAGTCTAACTGTTTTTTTCGCTTAAGGAAACGTGCCCGAATATTAGGAAATATCGGTGATACAACGTAATTGTTGCATTCGCCTGACGATTCTTCGTTGAAACCGTCCAAGGGTCAGATGCCTTTTGCAAGGGCGTTCGGCGGGGCAGCGCGATGAATGCGAAGAATGGGCGTTGACTACGCACAATAAACCCGAGCGAGTTAAATCACGTCAAAATCTAGTTTTCTAACAAGGTCGAACTTTGATCTTCGTTAAGGAAGTATTCGATCGGAATCAGTTTTTTCATTTTGGCGAGATGTTCCCGATATGCTTCTGATCCTCGAGTTGATTTGATCTGTTTCTTGATTTCCGTTTGAGCTTCGAGGAACGGCGTGCGTGTAGCTTCCGTTCTTTCGACTACGCGGACAATGTGAAAACCATTTTGAGTCTCAATAATATCGCTCAAATCTCCAATAGGAGCATTGAAGATAAAATCATTGATCTTTTTAGAGGCTAGAGAGCCTTTGGTAGTCCAGTCGTATCTGCCGCCACCAGAAGCTTTAAAACCGTGTGAACTCGCTTTGGCGACGGCTGAAAAATTTCCGCCATAAACGAGGTTGTTGCCGAGAGCTACAATTGATTTTTCAGCGGCTTCACGTGAGGTAGAGCGATCAAAGCGAATGACAATCTGTTCCCAGATACACCTTGCAGGTTTTTCGTAGTCCTCGATGTTATCGCGGTAGACTTTCAGCATTTGTTGATGTGTAATTTCGTTGTTTGCTCTGAGTTGTTGCCCAAGAAAGAACTTGGTTATTTGTTCCTCGGCCCACCTTTTTCTGTGCTGCCTCAGCGAGCTTCCCATGGCTCGCAAGTTGGCATCCAGCTCATTTTGTGATTTTAGACCGCTGCTTTTAAGCATTTCAGGTAGAGCACTTTTGTCAAATTGTTCTTCTGCTTGTGTGAGCACTTGTTCAACGTCGGATCCTTCGGGAAGAGATTGAACGACTCCCACATAGAGGATTTTTTCTTCAACGTACTTGGGTAGCATTTTTGGAATTAATTTTTTTCTCTCTTGTTCTTTTATCGATGCAGCCGCTTGAGGCATAAATTGTTGAATCATCTGATTTGTCTCAAGTAGTAGGTCACCGACAAAAATTGGGTGTCCCCCCACGAGTGCTAAAACTTGCCCAGGTTCAAAAGAAACGGAGTCCCTTTTAATTTCAGACGTACCACCTGTCTGACGCCCTTCAAAAAGAGAGGGTGAGCTTATCGGTGGCTTTTCCTGTATTTCCTTTTTGGGAATAGCATCTTTTCGTTTCATGGGGCGGAACGCATTGTTGCCGTCACTGGTCGGCATGCGAACGGGAGCAGTAATTTGTGTTTGTTCCCGAATAATAGAATTGAGTGGAGTTTTGTTTTCTAATTTAAGGTCGCTCGTTGGCAATCGTTGGTTTGGAATTTGGCCGGTCGTTAACGGGCCTTGGGGGTTAAATCCAGAAAATTCAGTGTTTGGATAAGTCGAGGGATAAGTCGGTTGGAGCGGTGGGTTGATCGTAGGCGGCGTGGTTTTTTCCCACGTGATGCTGGCTGGTGTTTTAGAGGTGTTCTTTGGTTTTTGATTGGCGGTTTCGTCAAGTGAAAAATAGGGATCTGGGGTCGATTCCAATTGAGGTTTTAACTGGACAGTTGTCCCGAAAATCAAAGATGGCACGATGAAAATAAAGGCAGAGGTTAGAAATGCCAAAACTGGTTTGAAGCAGTGTTGATTTTTGTGCATGATGATCACGCCGTACCGGTTAAAAGTCAGTTAAAACAAAGAGCTTACGCATGTGCGTTCGCTTTGGTTCACAACTCCCGCGCAGAAGTTGGCGGGGAAGAATAGATAAATCAGGTAGCTGGTTGCAAGAGTGATTTCACAAGTGCAAGCATTTTTGTCGGGTGAATTTTCCCTTCTTTCAAAGTTACCATCGCCGTTTGATCGTCAATGATGCGAATGATTGGCCTGATTTTTGAAAGTTGTGAAAAACGACTGCGATCCTGAAATTTAAAAGTGAGGTACTTGTCTTCCATCGAGATAGAGAGAATCTGGTAGACAGCGGCTTCTAGTTTCAATTCTGAAAGAGAAAGTAGACGCCGTACAGGTGGCGGGATTTTTCCAAATCGATCTCGCAGTTCATTGCGAAGCTCTTCGATTTGGTCGAATCTCTCCAAGCGGGTTAGTCGCCGATAGAGGTCAATTTTTTGGCGCCGGTCAACGACGTAGCTATCCGGTAGAAAAGCTGCCACAGGTAGGTCTACTTCAACATGAATTGATAGCTTTGCCGGCATATGTTTTAGATGGCGAACCGCGTTTTCGAGAAGTTGACAGTACAGTTCATACCCAATGGTGGCGATGTGGCCGCTCTGTTGGGTTCCGAGTAAATTGCCAGCACCGCGGATTTCAAGGTCGCGCATTGAAATTGCGAAACCAGCTCCCATATCGCTAAACGTTTCAATGGCCTGGAGTCTTCGGGCGGCTGTTGGATTAAGGTGTTTGTGTGGTTCGATCAGCAGATAGCAATAAGCCTTATGCTTGTAACGCCCTACTCTCCCCCGCAATTGGTGGAGATCGGAGAGTCCGTAACGATCTGCGTCATTAATAAAGATTGTATTCGCATTGGGAATATCAAGTCCGCTTTCGATGATCGTCGTTGCGATAAGCACATCGAACTTCCCAGCGATAAAGTCGGTCATAACTTCTTCGAGTTCAGTTTCGTTCATTTGACCGTGGCCAAATCGAAAGGTCGCTTCAGGGATCAAAGACTCGAGCTTTTGCTGAATCAAATGAATGTCATTCACCCGGTTATGAACAAAAAATACTTGTCCACCCCGATTCAGTTCGCGGAGGATTCCAGTTCGGATGATTTCGTTATTAAATCGTAGGACTTTAGTCGCGACGGCCGACCGATCATCGGGAGGTGTTTCGAGGTTGGAGATGTCACGAACACCGACGAGTGACATGTGAAGTGTCCGCGGGATTGGTGTGGCAGACATCGTGAGCACGTCGACCGAACTCCGAATCGATTTAAGTCGTTCCTTATGTTCGACACCAAACCGTTGCTCTTCGTCGATAATGACCAGCCCGAGATTAAAAAACTTTACGTCTTTTGAGACCAATCGATGGGTCCCTATGACGATATCCACGCCGCCTTTTTGGAGTCGTTCGACATTTGCTTTTAATTCTTGCGTTGAGCAGAATCGACTTAGTTTTGCGATGTCGAGTGGGAATTCACCCATTCGCTCTTTGAAGTTTTTGTAATGCTGTTCGGCTAAAATCGTTGTGGGAACCAGGACCCCCACTTGATATCCGTTTTCTACTGCTTTGAAGGCAGCTCGCATCGCGACTTCAGTTTTTCCAAACCCCACATCTCCGCAAAGCAGGCGATCCATTGGTTGGGCACGCTGCATGTCCTGTTTGATCGCTTCGATAGCCGTTAACTGATCTGGAGTTTCTCGGTAGGGGAACGAATGTTCGAATTCGCTTTGCCATTCAGTGTCGGGCGAGAAGGCAATTCCGGGGCGGCCATCCCGTTTTGCTTGCAGTTCGATCATCTCGGAGGCTAAATCTTCAATCGCGGATTCAACGGACGCCTTTTGTTTGGCCCACGATTTCCCTCCGATTTTTGCAAGAGTTGGTCGAGTCTTGGAGCCACCGATATACTTTTGAACCAGATCGATTTTGGTTGCGGGAACGTAAATTTTCGTTCCGCCATGGAACTCCAGGGCGAGGTGTTCGGTTCGTTGGCCATCCTTGTCGAGCATTTCCAAGCCGCGAAAGCGACCGATGCCATGGGATAGATGAACAATTAAATCGCCTTCGCGAAGATCGAGAAAGCTATCGATGGCTTTGCTTAACCGGCGGCGTCCCTTGCGCCGGAGTTCGGTGCGGTGAAACATCTGATCGCAACCGATGACGATCTGGAAAGACGCGCGATCACGGAACCCTTGATGAACACAGCCGAGGCCAATTTGGAGCCGCCCTCCTGCGGCGGCAGCGGTTGATGAAAGAATTTCCCGCACCCGTGGGATCTCACCCTCGACCCGAGCCATTACAAAAATTTCGTATTCTTCTCCCGACGGGTCCCGGGCAAGCCGATCCACCTGGAGCTTGAGGTCACCTATGTCTCCGCTAAATTGCTCGACCGTGTCGATCGGTAATTGATAGACGGACCCCAGATGTCCGGAGGTAACTCGACTGGCGGTAGCCGCTGGTAGTTTTGCCCAGCGACGATTGATTTCTTCCCAGCTGTGAATTGTTTCTGAGCTGGAAATTCTTTCGGTATACCTTTTTGCCTGCTCGCTCAGTGCTTCGGGTTCGAGTAATAGCAGTACCGTGTCGTCTGGAATGAAATCCAACAAACAGCCATTTTCAGGGCCATCTTGCGTGACGACTGTGATTTCGATTTGTTGTAGTTCAGCTGAACTGCGTTGGTTAGCACATTCAAACTGTCGGAGCGATTCGACTTCGTCGTCGAATAGTTCTATCCGAACTGGATTCTCCCAGTCCGGGGCATAAACGTCCAGGATTCCACCTCGGATGGAAAATTCACCTGGTAATTCGACTGCCGATGTTTGGTGAAATTCTTGTTCAAGTAGCCACGCTGCAAATCCAGTAATATCAATTTGATCACCGACGGCGATGCGTTTGGAATTTCCAAAGATTGATTCTTGCGAAGGAGTTGGCTGTAGAAGCGAAGGGACGGTCGCCACAATGACTGGGCTTTTGTCACCGGCAAGGAGACCTTTAATCAAGCGGAGGCGGTCTCCGTATTCGAGGTCGAGGTGGACACCAGCACTCGAGGCTGGCATGCAGGCTGGAAATCGCTCGAGTATTCCTTCAAAAAATGTAGGTAGGTCGTCCAGTAAATCATCTTGTGTTTTGCCATCCGCCACGACGACAAGAATGTTTTTGAACTCCTGAGCCAAGGCGCTCGTCAGAAGCGCGCAAGATGATCCCCAGACAGAATCGAAGGTTGCCGTTTCACCCCGCCGGAGCGATTCGACACAAGCAATAAAGTCTTTGCTACGAACAAAATTTTCTGACAAAGCGAGTAAACGCTTGGAGGTCAGGTCGTGCGACGGAACATCAGACATGGAGAGAGTATTCTAATGAGCCAGTGGAGCACCGCCAAGTGATCAACGGTTCTGAAAATTACTGGTGGCGGTTTTTGTTAGTTTTCAGTTGTAGTACCAAGTACGGCTGACCGAAAATCACCTGAATTATTGGCTTGCCAGATTTCGCCATCAAGGACATTGACCGCGGAAAGCCACTGATCCCCGTAGCAATAGGTATCAATCAACTTGACATGTCCGTGATCGGTGACCAGTCCGTCGGACTGAGGAGTGTGTCCAACATAGGCTGTTTTGCCAGACATATGTGGTTCGGTGGGAGTGCCCAACATATGTGTCCAAAAACTAACTTGGTCAGGTTGCTCGCTTAACGGGAGGTCGGGGACATAGTTAGCATGAATGAAGAAATGCTCCTCGGTCTCATAATAGCGAAGGCAGTGGTTCAAAAATGCAAGGTGATGTTGGGGAATGCCCTCGACGCTTCCACCGTAGCTTGCCAGAGTCGAACTGCCACCGTGTTGGTACCAAAACTCAAAATCACGTTGCTTGTTGTTTCCAAAGAGAGCCTTGTACATCATCAGTTCATGATTGCCGATCAAGGGAATGAAGCGGCAAGTGCTAACAAGGTTAATGAGAATCTCGAGTACACCAGCCGAATTCATGCCACGATCAACGTAATCTCCCATACCAATAATGATGTCATTGGATTTCGGTTCAATTTCGTCGATCAGGCGTTGAAGTGCGATTGCACAACCGTGGATATCGCCGATGGCTATAGTTCGAGACATTTTTTGGAGAGACAGCCGTTGGGATTGAGAAGCTTCAATGATAAGGCACGCCTTCAACCTTACAAGGTTGATACGCTGGGTTTGGACGTTTCCGAAGTTTTTATCGTCGTTCAGGGGATCTAGTCTGAAGTTAGAGCCGGATATTTAATGCCCAACTCCTACCTTCAAATCATTTTAACGATTGGCAAATCCGATTTTAGCACGGATGGCCATCTCTTCCTTTCGTTCTTTGGGCGTTAGTTTTGTCAGTAAGTTTCTTTGGGCGCGAATCAGGATCGGAGCTGCATTGGACTGGAGTAGCATGGCATCTCCGGTGGCTTTGATCGAGGTTCTGGAAGCTCCGTCGAGGTCTAAAAAATTACTGTCGATAATCTCTAGCTCAACCATTTTCTGTTCGGGAATCGCCAGTTCCCATTTGAGAGTAATGGCAAACGGATGTCTCGGCGCGGGTTCGGCTGAAATCAACTTCAGCTGTTGTGGTTTTTGGCCGATTTTAACATTGAGGTTTTTAGAGATAAATTTTCCGGCGGCGACTTGGAAACGTTTGGTCATTTCAGGAGATAAAATGTGCCCAGAGTCACCGTCTAGATTAATTTTAGGTGGAGGAAGGGTTGTCTTAGCAGGGTCCGCCACCGTTGTTGAAGTTGCGGGGACAGCGTCGAGCTGAGACCATTTGCTTAGAATTTTTTCCGTTGTTTTTTGGTTAAGGCCGATCGAATAGGTGATTTCAGCTTTTTTTCCTCGGACAATAACAACAAGAGTCCGCTCGACAAAGTCATCCTCAAACTGATGCGGAGTCGGGTAAATAGGCGGGAATCCGAGGTTAGCTATGATTGCCAACGCAAGTATGACTGTTTTCATAATCAATTGAATATCTCAACCTCAAAGAGAACTGGTGGGCGGAGGGTTCTCCGAATAATATAGTGTAAGGCAATGATATTGTACCAAGGTTTATATTTATGAATTCCAATCAAATTCTCGATCGCGAATTTTTAGAGATTCGCGCAAAAATATTAGAGGTCGCTGCGGCGCTGGATCGTATTGAGCGGGCGGAGGGAGATGTTTCCGGGGAACCACGCATGGCTCTGATTGCCGAGGCAATCAAAATTATTGCAAGTGGTCATTCGGATCCCATTCGCGCGGAGAAAATTCAGTTGCTGTTCTCGAGAACTTACGATGAGCAGTGGCGGGACGAATTTTCTATCGCTTCACGTTCTTAGTTTCCTGTTCTTAGCTTGACGCTTGCCCTCGTGACCGATTTTCGTCAGCGGCAATTTGTGTCAGCGCACCTTCAATTTTGATTTTTATCTTGCCGGTCCGGCAAGTTTTTTAAGAAAGACGGATTCATGTATTACATCGACCCGCATCTTCATATGGTTTCGCGAACAACGGACGACTATGAAACACTCGCTAAAATGGGATGTGTTGCTATTAGTGAACCTGCGTTTTGGGCTGGTTTCGACCGAGGAAGCGGTGAGAGTTTTCGGGACTATTTTCGACAGCTGACCGAGGTTGAGCCAAAACGGGCCGCTCAATATGGAATTCAGCATTTTACTTGGCTCTGCATCAATGCGAAGGAAGCAGAAAATGTCGAACTCTCGAGAGAGGTTCTAAAGATCATTCCTGAATTTTTAGACTGTCCCAATGTATTAGGGATCGGCGAGATTGGGTTAAATAAGAATACAAAAAATGAAGCGATTATTTTCCAGGAACACATGGAACTTGCCATCGCTCACCAACAACAAGTTCTGATTCATACCCCCCACCTAGAAGACAAGTATCAGGGAACCCGGATGATTTTAGATATGCTCGGTGAGCATTCCATTGATCGTTCAAGAGTGTTAGTGGATCACGTCGAAGAGCACACGGTGGGGCCCGTTCTTGAAGCGGGTTATTGGGCGGGCATGACGCTTTACCCAGTGACGAAATGTACCCCATCGCGAGCGGTCGACATTATTGAACGACACGGCGCTGAACGACTGTGCGTAAACTCCGCTGGAGATTGGGGTCCTTCGAAACCGACGGCGGTTCCGGATTTAGTATTGGAAATGCGTCGCCGAGGTCACAAAGAAAGCCTGATTAAAAAGGTGGTTTATGATAACCCTCGCGATTTTTTCAGTCAGAGCAAGAACTTCAACCTTGAAAATCCCGCGGAACGTTAAATGGGCTGGTTTAAGCGGTTGGTGACCGTTATTGAGAATGTGGGAGTTCTTTGGTGGCGGTTTCCGCCGATTTCTGGTTGCCAGTCTCAATAAGGCTGGTAGATTAGGGTTCGTTACCACTTGGTTACACCAGTGTTTGAGATTCCCTCCGCGGACGGCAAAGATTTAATGAGTCAAGAAACTGATTTGAAAACCCTCGCTCCAGTTCATGTTGCGCTTACACCTCAGCAGCGATTTAGTGACTTTTTGCAAAGTCGTGGCATGCGAAACACGGAACAGCGTCGAGCGATGCTGGAGTTGGTCTTTCTCGAACACGATCATTTCGATGCGGATCAATTATTGGAACGACTTCCCGCCAAAGGGGAGAAGGGTTACGTCAGTCGTCCTACCGTTTATCGAACGTTAGGTGAATTTGTCGACGCAGGATTGTTGCGTAAGTTCTCGTTAGACGGAAGAAGCGTTTACGAGCACGACTACGGTTATCCCCAACATGATCACCTGTATTGCACAAAGTGTGAGAAGTTGATTGAGTTTCAGAGTGATTCACTGTTAGAAATTCGTAACGAAGTAGGTAAGGCTCACAGTTTTGATGTGCGAAGTCACCGGTTGATCGTTTCGGGGATTTGTGAGGATTGCCGTCGTGGTCGCCGACGTGAACGCCGAAAAGTCGATTTGATTTAAAAATTTTTGCTGAGAGTTTTGCTGAATGTTCCATTGACCTTCCAGCAAATTTGGTAAGCCCGATGAAAAGAAAAAAGGCGGCACCTCAATTGAGGTGCCGCCTTTAAGTTTATGGCGTCGATGCAAGGCATCGAAATTGGATTGGCTTTGGTTTAGTGATCCAAAGGTTCGTGTGCCTTGATCTCACCCTTAAAGACTTTGTCACCAATCTTAATTTCAATGTCGACTCCGAGTGGAACTGCAATCGACAGTTCTTGATCATCAAGTACGTAGACGGCAGAGAGTCCCTGCTCGTCCGGACTTTCTGGCTCTAAAACAAACCCAGTTTCGTCGTTGCCAACTTTGGGAGTAACGGTAAAGCTGTCGACTTTCTGAGCGACTGCTTCTTTACCAGCAGCGTCCAAGATATACATCTTAATTACATTGCTGTCTGTATATTTTTTCCACTCTCCCTGAAATTCGTTGGGCTCGAGGGCAAAGATGTGACCGCCAAAGGGGCCGTGAGCCGGGTGATCTGAGGCATCGTGGTCGTGGTCTCCGTCGTGATCGTGATCGTGGTCATGATCGCCGGCACCACTATTTGTTTTTCCACTTCCGTCGGTTGAAGGTCCGCCATTGTCGCAGCCATTAACGGCAAACATGGCAACCGCCAAGATTGCAACGATTAGCGACGACGTAGAATTGATACGCATTGTTACTCCAGTTTAAAGGTCCAATTTCTTGTTTCAAACCAACGCTAAGGCGTTGTTTGCAAGGTATTCGGGTATGAGTTGATTTAGAATTATAGAGTTCCTCGGCAAAATGGAAACACCGATAACCCCGTTTTTAACGCGTGTAGGGTAATTGGCTCTCCAAGAAATCAGGACTCGCTAATGCCTCTACGAATCCATCGTTCATCTTGTTCAAGAGCGGGTGGTTTTGTCGAGTTGATCCACAGATTTAGGGGGTCTTACTAATTGTTGAGCGGATTGTCGGGGAAATGAAGGTTTGCCTTGCCTAGGATTCCTCGGATGGTGTTTCTTCCATGGCGATCCATCGCTTCACTCCATAAGTCAATTGGATCGCAGAAAATTTGGTCGGCGGTACTACTTTCACTGCAATACCAGAGGCCGTGATTGACTTCGGATTGCAGTTGTCCCGGTTGCCAGCCGGCAATCCCAAAAGCAATCCGGTAATGGGTGTTTTTTAGGTTGGCTAATTCTCTAAATTTATTGGCCTGCGCAGTCACGAAAATTCCTCCCGGCATTTCGATTTCACCCAGATTGTGATTTTGGTGTATTGCGAAGACCGGTCCATCAATTGGGCCTCCCCTTACCAAAAAACGGTCATCGAATGTTTGTCCCGTTAGTTGCCGCCAGGCAAATTTTATTTCATCGTTGGCTGGTTGGTTGAGAATGACTCCAAAAATCCCAAGTTCGTTGCTTTGTAAAACAAGAATGACGGCTTGCTGAAAGAGAGTGTCCGAAAGCGATGCAGTCGCGATGAGCAGAGAGCCGGGTGTGATTTCCGGAGTGGAATCAAACGGCATCAGTTCTGAGGTGTTGAAGCGATTGGTCAAGAGTCCCCCTTGTCAAATAAGAACTTGAGGTAACACAAAACGGTCGGAGCAAGTCAGCAATAAATTTGCAGTTTTGTCCGCTTTCGTTTTATTTTTCTAAACCATAAGTACGCAAATCGCGTGCCGTTGAGCGGTGGCTAAATGCATTTGGATAACTCCGGGAAATCCGCATGATTTGTTGAGAATTTCACACCCTTTCAATCGCAATGGGAGAAATAAGTCCTTTACATTTCCAGCATCTGTAGCTGAAAGAATGGTCCTGGCATATTGCTTGCCATCTTGTCAGGTGCAATGTCAGTTCGACATCAAGGGGAGCCTTGGTTCCAGACGTCTAGCTGCTGCGATTGAATCAGGACTAGTTTCAGCTGTTGGCTTGTTTTTGACGAAGTGTTTCTTCGGCGGTACTGGGTCTGAAGTAAATGGGTTCTAACTTCCAGTGGCTCTCACGCTCTCCGGCGATGTGTTTTTTTCTAGCGAGCCGGCCGACGAGGGAGGCGGAGCAATTTCGCTCTTGTTCGGTCAGGAGTTTACAGTCGAGTTGAGTTGCCAGTTCCGCAGTGAATTCACTTGGAACGCCGGGGCCAGTAATCAAGTCGCCGCTTGAAATGGACGATTTCCAAGTCTCAAAGTCGGTAACCTGGCTCGAGGAAATTTCATCGAGATCAAACATTGACGGAGCGTCGAGATGGGCTTGATAGTACGAAGAGAAAAGTTGTCTTCTTTGTGCGTTAATCACCGGTCGAATTTTCAGCGTGATTGGTAGATCCGAGGCTTTGCTAGGGGAAGATAACTCTGCGGCCCCAAAAGCGAGGGCTTCGAGGGTGTTAATTCCGAGAATTGGGATGTCCATTGCGTAGGCAATGGTCTTCGCAGTAACCACGCCGACTCGCAGTGAAGTGAACGAACCTGGGCCCTTGGTGACAGCAATGAGATCAATTTTTTGCAAAGTGGTTCCATACTGATCGAGTGCAGCCTTGAGCATTGGGGCTAATAAGGTGGAAGCACCCGGGGGAAATATTCGTGAGGTTTTCCCTTTTCCTTTGGAACGCTTTCGAACATAGCCGAGAGGGAGAGAATCGTCATCGCCAGCGTTAGAACGAGCGTTATGAGGTTTTGATGGATCTTGGAACTGGATTGAATCGAGCTCGAACACAGAATTAGCATTTTCAACAATTGCTACCGAAAGCACTGTCGAAGACGAGTCAATTGCCAGTGTAAGCGATGCCATGCGTGGATTGGGTAGTAATGGGTGAGTCGAAAGTTTGTTGAAATCAGGGCAAACGGCCATCGCCGTCGAGTTTGGAATCGAGGATCAACTAATTTGCACATTTGAAACGACCGTTACAAATGATTCCACCACAATATTTTTACGAGTGATCAAATCAATTGCATAGGATTGTCGATGCTTGTAGACTATCGCGTCGAACTATTTTTAATAGCGTCTTGGTCGCCAGTTCAAAGAATTTGCTAATTGGCAGATGACCTCGTCAGTCTAACAAATCGATATGTGATTAGAGAGTGGTCGAGTTTTTCAAAAATCAGCATTTTAGTTGGTTGGCTCGTACGCAGTTTTCATCTTAGATCAAAGTAAGGCTTTTCCGTGCAGCGGGCAATTATCAGCGACATACACGGAAACTTTGAAGCACTGACTGCGGTCCTTGGTCGGATTGGTGATATTGGTGTCGATGAAATTATTTGCCTCGGAGACATCATTGGATATGGGCCAAATCCTTTGGAATGCCTCGATTCCGTCATCGATCGGTGCCAGTTAACCATCCTGGGTAATCACGATCAGGCGGCAATTTTTGATCCAGAGGGGTTCAATCCCATTGCAATGAAAGCAATCTATTGGACGCGGGAACAGCTGGAAAACGACACCTCTGATCTGGAACAGGCTGATCGACGTTGGGATTTCTTAGGGGAATTACCTCGTCGGCATGATGAGGGTGACTATTTATTTGTTCACGGATCCCCGAGAGATCCTACAAATGAGTATGTTTTTCCTGAAACCGTCTACGAACGTGATTTACTTGCTCTCCTAATGAGTCGAATCGAGAATGTCTGTTTTCAGGGACATACTCACATCCCAGGGATCTTTACCGAGTCTGGCGCGTTTGTTTCTCCTGATGAATGTGATCATTTTTTTCGGCTTGATGCTGGAAAATGCATGTTGAATGTAGGAAGTGTGGGCCAACCTCGAGATGGTGATGCAAGATCCTGTTTCGTTGTTTTAGATACAGAAGAGCGATCTGTCCGCTATCACCGTGTTGAGTATGATGCCGAAAAGACTCGGCAAAAGATTTATGCAATTCCAGATCTTGACAATATGCTGGGTGATCGACTGATGACCGGACGGTAAGAAAAACCGTTTTTCATTGCTGTTTGTGATTCCCGTCATTCAACAAAGTGATTATGATACTGCCACGTCGTTGCGGTTTTGTGCTCCCCGAAAAGGGGGAAATGCAGAGTAACCGCTTGGTTTGATCATTTAACGCTCATCTAGGATGCCTCATGGGTAAACGCGCTATCATCAGCGACATCCATGGTAATTTCGAAGCCTTGACCGCCGTTCTTGCCGACATTGAAGCTCAGGGCATTTCTGAGATTTACTGTCTTGGTGATGTAATTGGTTACGGTCCTAATCCCCGAGAATGCATTGATCGTTGTCGCGATTTTGCTTTGACACTGCTCGGGAACCATGACAACGGTGCTCTTTTTGACCCAGAGGGTTTCAGCAGTGGTGCCGAACGGGCTATTTTCTGGACTCGTTCCCAGTTGGAACAAACGGAGCACGATGGCGCGAAGGAGCGATGGGATTTTCTTGCTGGACTCCCGCGTACCCATCGTGAGGGGGATTTCATGTTCGTTCATGGTTCTCCTCGAAGTCCGTTAAACGAATATGTTTTCCCTGAAGACGTTTACAATCAGCGAAAAATTGAGCGGATTTTTGGGTTCATCCAGAAATACTGTTTTCAGGGGCACACTCATGTTCCGGGTGTTTTCACTGAAAATTTCCGGTTTTACTCTCCCAGTGAAATCAGCAACACCTACACCTTGGGTGAGCAGAAGCTGATGATCAATGTTGGTAGCGTTGGTCAGCCGAGAGACAGTGATCCGCGTGGCAGTTACGTAATTCTCGAAGGAAACGAAGTTGAATTCCGACGGGTCGAATACGATCCGGCCCCGACACGGAAAAAGATACTTGGGATTTCTGAATTAGATGATTTCCTTGGAGACCGGTTGCTAGAGGGTCGGTAGAGGATGGAATATCTGGACTGATCTTTCTCGAATGAACTCAGCGTCAGCTGGCGGTGGCGGCAAGAATCTCGTGGGACGATGCCGAAACGGCATAAATTGGGTGAATTTTGAGACTGTTTAAGGCAGTTTGGGGCGTTATCACCCCTAATTTCAATAGGTTGCGACTTAAAAAACCGTCTGCAATCCCCTTTCCAATCTATGTCGATGATCAGACAATAAGCAATCCTTTGATCGCGGCTGACGTCGAGCGTCGACAGGCTTCAACGAGTCGACTTTTCCGAAGATTGCTTTCGACAAATTTCCAATCACCAGCTTTGTGGCGATAAAACACTTTTTCACATCGGATTAATTACGTGAATAGCGGACGTTTCCTGACTTTTCTTTTGTTTTCATCAGCGTTCATGATGACTGCGGTAATTCTGCAAAATTACCTCATGCCCGAGCCACAAGAAAATGCTGCCCAACAGGTTGAAGGGGGCGATGGGGTTCCTCCAGCCGAAAATACTGAGGGGGCTACACAAACCGATGTGGTCGCGGCTCCAGGGGAAGCGGAGGAAGATCTGCCGGGTGATGAATCCGAAGCTAAGACGAAAACAGTTGCAGCGCCGACGCGAATTTTCTCGGACGAATTTGTCACGATGGGTTCCCTCAATCCTGACGGTCTGGATCGTTATTTGGTCACAATTAACAAACGCGGCGGAACGATTTCTCGCGTTGAGTTGAACGTCCGCGATTCTAACGGGCGCTACACTTATCGCGATCTCATTTGGGAAGGCGGCTACATTGGTTGTCTTGACCCAGTCGACACAACTGACGGCGTTCGCGTTCGATCCGTTGGCGATGGTACGCCTGCTGCGGTAGCTGGAGTAATGGTTGGGGATTTGATTCTGTCGGTTGACGAGGAGCCAATTACTTCAGCAGATGATTTTGAAGATTATTTAGAAAATAGAACCAAGCCGGGTAGTTTGGTCAAAATTACGGTGAAGCGAAACGGCACTGAGAAGCAATTCGAAATTGGTCTCACGGAAAAGCCAATTCAGGTCATTCGACCCGAGCCAGGATTGGTGGATGATCAATACGATTTCCCTGAATCATTTATTTTGTCGCTTGTGAAGCCGATGGCAATTGACGAAGCCTGGCCAGAGCTAGATGGCGATATGAGAGATGCCAACTGGGAAGTTTCCAAGCTCACAGAGAATTTAGTTGAACTTAAATTTGAACTCTCGGAAGCCAAGCTAAATGAGCTTGGTTTTCAAGGACCGATCACTGTATTTAAACGTTATAAGATGCCGGAGGTGCCTGTTGACGCACCGGCTGATTTGACCAGTCGGACATTTCATCTAAATCTTGAAGTTGAAATTAAAAATGGGTCGAATCAAGCACAGCAACTAGCGTACAAAATGGATGGTCCAACAGGGCTGACGGCTGAAACGTGGTGGTATGCCAATAAGATTCACGGTCGGCAGACGGCGATTGGGTACATTGCCGGTGCTCGCGATGTTGTTGGTGCAAATGGAGTAAATTCATATGTGTTTTACGGGTGCCCGGAAATTGTCAAGGGAGCCCAAAAGACAAATATAAACGTTGATTTTATCTGCGACCCTGGGTCCAATGACGCGCGGAACCGAGAGCTCAAATGGGTCGGCGTTGATTCGCATTACTTCAATGTCTCCATGATCCCCAACGTCGAGGCTGGCGAGCCTTTTATGACCAATAGCGTGTGGGCATACGTCAACAGCCAACGGGGCAAGCTTCCAGAAATTCCTAAGAACGCACGGTTGCAAAAGCTCGTGGATTGCACTTTTCAAATGGTTGCTCCAGCGGACCTTGCTCCTGGCGGTAGTCTGATCAAGTCATTTGATGTCTTCATTGGCCCCAAAGATCCTGTTGTTCTGAAGCAGTACGGGCTAGGTGATGTGCGGACCTTTGGCTGGTTCTCATGGTGCTCGATCGTACTACTCAAAGTTCTGCATTTCTTTTATCTGCTAACTTTCAAAACGAGTTATGGTCTTGCCATTATTTTGCTGACGGTTCTCGTGCGAAGTTTGATGATTCCGTTGTCTCGCAAGGCTGCGTTGAATGCTCAGATGATGCAGCATCTTCAGCCTCAAATGAAAGAGATTGCCGACAAGTACAAAGATGACATGGAGAAGCGGTCAGCGGCCCAGCGTGAGCTGTATCAAAAATATAAGTTCAACCCGTTCGGTGGCTGTTTCATGATGTTCTTTCAGTTGCCTGTGTTTTACGGGCTCTATAAAGCCTTGAACGTAGATATTGCGCTACGCGATCAACCGCTCATTCCCGGGATGCAATGGTGTAGTAATCTCGCGGCACCGGACCAATTGTTTTATTGGGAAAATTGGATGCCGGCAGTGTTGGCCGCGCCGACTGGTTGGCTAGGGCCGTACTTTAATATCCTGCCGATCTTGACCATGATTTTGTTCATCGCTCAGCAGAAATTATTTACACCGCCGCCGACCGACGATCAGCAAAAGATGATGCAGAAGATGATGACCTTTATGATGGTCTTCATGGGAGTTATGTTCTTTAAAGTTGCCGCAGGATTGTGTATTTACTTTATTACGTCCAGCCTTTGGGGAATCATTGAGAGAAAATTGCTTCCCAAGCCTGTCTTGGATACCGACAAACTTGTTTTAGACGGTGGCAGTACACGCGCTTCGAGAAAGCAATTAAAGGTCGAGGCGGCAAAGACAGAAAAGCGTGATACTGAGGCCGAAGCGCGTCGGATGAGAAATGCCGAGCGAAAGAAAAAGCTGAAGCAACGCGGTAACTGAGTCATGGTTTCGCTAGATGTTGATGATACGATTGCAGCGATCGCCTCGGCGCCAGGCTCAGGGTTGAGGGGGATTGTGCGCGTCAGTGGCCCGCGAACTTTGGCTTTAGTGGAAACGCTATTTGAGAATTGCGATTTGCGCGGGTTCCCCAATCGAATACGGCCTTCATCGACGCGTGGCCAAATTGAGATCGACGAAGGTCTCAAGGTGGATATCGATTTGTATCTTTGGCCGACGAAGCGGAGTTACACTCGGCAACCGACTGCTGAGTTCCATTTGATCGGTTCCCGCCCCGTGCTTGAAATGGTTTTGAACAAAATTTGTGGCGGTGGTGCTAGGCTCGCGCGGCCGGGTGAGTTTACGTTGCGAGCGTTTCTTTCGGGGCGAATTGACCTCACCCAAGCCGAGGCGGTTTTAGCCGTTATTGATTCCTCGGGTGAACAGCAACTTGATACCGCCCTCCGGCAAATGGCAGGAGGTCTTGCGGGGCCTTTGGGTTCGATTCGTGATGACTTGATGGGGACGCTTGCAGAATTGGAAGCGGGTTTAGATTTCGTCGAGGAAGACATTGAATTTATCACGCGTCCTCAATTGCTTAAGCAACTCGAAAGTGCGGGACAAAAATTAGAGACAATTCAAAAGCAAATAAGTCTCCGTGATCGAGGAACGGAGGCCTCCCGCGTGGTTTTGTGGGGGGAGCCGAATTCAGGTAAGAGCAGTTTATTCAATGCGTTGCTTGGAACTCAGCAATCGATCGTGACTGAAGTTGCAGGTACAACGACGGACTTTTTGGTGGGTGAACTTGTTTTGAAGTCAATGAAACTTGACCTAGTTGACACCGCTGGTGCTGAGGAGCGGTCAGAATACGTTTCGTCTCAGGCCCAGCAGCATCGAATTGAACAGCAAGAGCAGGCGGATGCACGTTTGTTTTGTATTGATAGCCTCCGGGAAACAACTCCATGGGAGAAACAGCAGTTGTCTAATTTGACGACCGCATGTGTTGTTGTTTTGACGAAAATCGATCTGCACTCTTCAAAGTCCACGCGATTAACAGACCTGTCCCAGCAGATTCGGGACGTTGGATTCGATGGCCCATTGGTGGCCACGAGTAGTGAATCTGGTGTTGGATTAGAGTCGCTTGGAGAGGAGATATCTTTGGCTGTCATTAATTCTCAATCGACGGATCAATCCATTGTTGGGACAACCGTGTTAAGAGCATCGGAAAGCCTGCGAGATGCTTCGGCGGCGGTGGGGCACGCGAAAAATGCCGTCATTCATCAGTTGGGGGATGAGTTGGTCGCGTCGGAGATTCGGCGATCATTAGAAGCCCTGGGGCAAGTGGTGGGGGCAATTTATACCGACGATATTCTCGATTTAGTTTTCGGTAGATTTTGTATCGGTAAGTAACTTCGAGTTGCGTTGTCTGCCGGTTGGCGGATAACTCCCAAAATCCGAGAACTCGTTTGCGTTTACGAGGTTTTCGATCTAGCCTAAAACGTATCGTCTGTCTGTCTTTTGAAATTTCCATCCATGAAATCATCGTTTTCTGTTGCCGCTTCTATCATCCTGGCGTGTCTGTTTTGGTCCGTTCCAGTTGGCGGTCAGGAGGTCGGGGATCGCGTTGTTGCGACTGCAAACTTTGCAACGAAATATAAAAAAGAAGACGTGGGTAAGGTTTTTGAAGGAGGGATTCACACCATTTCCCGAGTCGATGGAAAGTGGTGCATGCTCGATAGCATCGAAGGTTGGCTGCCGCTGCAGTATTTGATGGATCTCTCGGATGCGAAGGAATATTTCTCAAAAAGGATCGAGGTGAACGGGCAAGATTCCATCGCCTACGCCCATCGGGGAATGGTTTCCCGCGAATCAGGTGACTTGGTCTCCGCATTTACTGATTTGGATCGTTCGTTGGCAATCAATCGCAACAATCCAGTGGTTTGGATGAACCGTGGCGTGGTGTTGCAAGCTCAAGGTAAATTTCTTCTCGCCGCGCGGGATTTTAATGAAGCGATTCGCATCAACCCAAAGTTAGCAAATGCCCATTTTAATATCGGTTTGGCATTTTATGCACTGAGCGATTTTGAGCAGTCGATTGCGGGTTACGATAAAGCGATTGAACTAAAGGGGAATGATCCGATCTGGTTCGTCAGTCGCGGAAGTGCCAAGTTGAATGCTGGAGATTTTCCGGGAGCGGAAAAGGATTATCGAAGCGCCCTCCAACTGAACCCGCGGCTCTCCGATGCTTACGTTGGTTTGTGCAACTTAGCTTTATTACGGAATGATTTTGAGACAGCTTTTAAAGATGCTGAAAAATCTGTTAACCTCCAGCCAAAAAATACGATGGCTTTGAACGCGCGTGGTTGGATTCTCTTCAAACAAGGGAAGATTAAAGAGGCAATCAGCGATTTTGATCGTGCGCTCGAGTACGCCCCAGAATTCCCACTGGCTTATGCTAATCGTGGCGTTTGTTACGTGAAGCAGAATGATTTTTCAAAGGCAGTTGCCGATCACACGCGGCATCTTGAATTAGATCCCGAGAGTGCCGTGGCCTATTCCAATCGAGCCGTTGCTTGGCTGGGAATGGGAGATTATCAAAAAACGGAAGACGACTTTAAATCGGCTGAAAAATTGGCTCCAGAACTTGACGAAGCCTTGAACGGGTATGCCTGGTTTTTGGCGACCTGCCCTGACGGGGCGTTTCGCAATGGGAAGCTTGCGATTGAGAAAGCAAAAAAGGCTTGTGCTCTGACCAGTTATCGCGATTGGTATCAGCTCGACACCTTGGCTGCGGCGTTTGCTGAAACGGGGGATTTTGAATCTGCCGTGAAATGGGCCAAGCTGGCCCTTGAAATTGCTCCCGCCGCGAAAAAGAGTATTTGCCAACAGCAGTTACAGCGATTCGAAAAGAACGAACCGTTCCGAAGCCAGGTTGGTAAAAATGCGGAAGAAGGAATTCTCGGGCGCTAGATTGAGCGGTTAATTCTTCGGTTTGGCCGCACTGATTTCACAGCTTGAGAAATGCCCGGCATTCCTTACATTCTAGAGAATTCCGCCCGGTGTATATTGGGTAGCTTCGGGAAACTTCTCGAGGTAAGCATCCACTTTTTCGGCAAATTGTTGAACTTGTTGCCGGGCTGCTCCAACGTTGTTGCGTCCGTTTTCAAGAATCTCGCGGAGCGTTGCCTCGTCAAGTTTTAGACGCTCGTCGTTGGCAAGACGGGAGAGAAGATCGTTTTGTGAAATAGTTCCTTCGCGTAAGTCATTAACCGTCGCGACGGCATGTTGCTTAATTGCGTGATGTGCCGTTTCGCGACCAACTCCCGCTTTGACCGCTTCCATCATGATTGTTGTTGTCAGCAGGAATGGAAGGTAATGGTTGTTTTCTTTTTCGATAACGGCGGGGTAGGCGTCCATCTGCCCAAGAATGGTCAGAAAGGTTTCAAACAATCCGTCAATCGCAAAGAACGCATCGGGTAACATCACTCGTCTAACGACGGAACAGGAGACATCTCCTTCGTTCCATTGGTCACCCGCAAGGCCAGCGGCCATGGTTTGGTAACCTTTGAGGATCGTGTGAAATCCATTGACCCTCTCGCTGGAGCGAGAATTCATCTTGTGGGGCATGGCGCTGGATCCGGTTTGCCCCTTAGCAAATCCTTCGCTTGCGGTTTCGTGACCTGCCATTAATCGGAGTGTTTTGCAGAGTGACGACGGGCCGCTGGCAAGTTCAGTCAGGCAATTGACGGTGCGGAGATCGAGGCTACGTGGATAAACTTGTCCAACATTTTCAAATCTTTGTGGAATTCCTAAATGCTCGACCACCAGCAATTCAAGTTGATTTGATTTCTCATAGTTCCCATTGAACAAACTTAACTGATCCATCTGGGTTCCAACCGCACCTTTGAGTCCGCGAACAGGGTAATTCTCAAGGAGCGATTCCAGTGACCTAAGTCCAATTAGTAATTCTTCGCCGAACATGGCGAGTCGTTTCCCGAAAGTCGTTGGTTGGGCAGCGACATTATGAGTTCGAGCAGTGATGAAGAGGTCTTGCCACTTGGCCGCGGCTCCACGGAGTTGGGCAAGCGCGGCAATGGTTCTTGTTTGAATGATTTGAAGAGAGCGATAAACTTGAAGCTGTTCTACATTTTCGGTCAGATCACGTGAGGTCATGCCTTTGTGGATGTGTTGATGTCCCGCTAGGTCGCAAAATTCTTCGATTCTTGCTTTTACATCGTGGCGTGTAACCCGCTCCCGCTCCATAATAGATTCGAGATTGACTTGATCTTTGACCGCCTGGTACGCCGAAATCGCTTCATCGGAGATATCCAGTCCCAGTTGTTTTTGAGCAATCATCACGGCGATCCAAAGTTCGCGTTCCAGTACCACCCTGCCCTCCGCGGACCAAATGGACTTAATTTCAGAGGATGCATAACGCTCAGCGAGAATATTTGGGATCATGTTTGACTTGAGAAAGTGGTCGAATTGGTGAAACGGTCGCGCTAAAACAAATTGTATCGCACCAATTAATTGACCCAAGGGAGCGTACGGCAACAAATTGCCGGTTTCCTGCTCCGGATCTTCAACGTAAGGGTATTCACGTAGGAAATCGTCAGCTCGCCTGCAGCTTTTTACGCAATTTCCCTTTGTTTTACCGACATATTTCAATAACGTTCGTAAAAATCCAAGACAAGACGGTTTTTACCGATTCTCAGCGGTTTACGAGATGCCATGAGGTTGGATAACATTGTGAGGGTTAGGAAGTCTTGCAAAGGTTTATGAATCAATTGTCTTGGTTTGTTAATTCTGACAATTTTGGTCGATACAAATGGGGTACGGCTAAAATGAGGAAAGTTTCCCGACGATTACGGTGAAATTTCTGAATTTGCCGTTTGCGATCAATTTTCAATTCCGTCCGTTGTATACGTCGTTGCTCCAATTTCCGAAATCTGAAATTGTGCGGCTACTTCGTAAGGAGAGTTCTGTGGTCAAACGAGTATTCGTTACCCTCATCTGTTTGAGTCTTGGAGTTTCTTTTGCCGCGCAGACGGCTCTTTGTTTCGCCCAAGAGACTGAGAAACAAACAGAACCGGCCGTTGCTGTCGAACCGTCCGCGGGCGGCGCGCAGGAAGAAGTCTCTAAGCCTGAAGTAGGCCCAGGTGAGGCAAAGCCCAAGGCTACTAGCGAGGACGCTCCAAAAACAGAGGATGCTCCTAAGCAAGAAGAAGCCAAAAGGTCTGAACCGGGAGAAAATCCAAAGGCGGATAAGGACGTTAAGTCGGACGAGGCGAAGCAAGAACCAGCAGAGAATTCCAGTAGCGACAGTAAAAAGGTTGAAAAAAATGAAAGCCCAGCCAAACCCAAAGTAGACGAAAAGCCCGCCAAGCAGGATCCGAAAATTGAGGCAAAGCCTGTTTCCCGGAGTGAAGAGTTTCTTCCCGCATCAACGAAGTTTTGGATTTCGGTCCCCGATCCGGTCAAGCTCGAAGAGCAATTCAAGTCAACTCAATTCGGCACACTGGCCAAAGATCCTGCGATCCAGCCATTCATCGATAGCTTGGCAGACCAGATTAAAGACTTGATGAACAGGCAGAACGTAAGCTTGGGTCTGAAGATTGACGATATGGATGCGGTTCAGACGGGTGAGATTTGTATCGCCGGTGTCGTGCCTGATGTTACTGGAAAGCAAATTACCAAAGGGACTCATGGGCTTGTCGTTTTGGTGGATGTTTCCGAAACGGAAGACAAAGCAAAGGCTTTGCAGAAAAAAATCAACGCGATGCTGAAGGAAAAGGGTGCTGAGGTAACGGAGAAGGAAATCAATGGAGTTCCTACAACCAAAGCAGTTCTGAAACACCAAAAGCCTGTTCGGTTTAGCACCACAAACCATCAAGCAGTGGTCAATGGTTGGATGCTGGTATCGGATAACGAAACCATATTTCGGGATGTTCTCGCTCGGCTCAACGCACCTCAGCAGATCCAAAAAGCGGAGACGCTTGCTTCTCTGAATTCGTTCAAGGGCATCATGAAGCAGACGAACCTTGACGAATTTGATGCCCACTTCCGTTGGTACGTCGATCCATTTGGGTATATCCAGTTGGCTCAGGCTCTGGAAGACGAACGGCGGGGCGACCTTCAGGCTCGCAATGACTTTTCCAAAGTTCTCAAGGACCAGGGGTTTGGCGCTTTCAAAGCTATGGGAGGAAATGTTTCGGTAGCCACGGGAGAGCATGAATTACTTCATCGCAGTTTCACTTACGCTCCCCGCGGTCAGAAAATTGATAACAGCGATCAGATTTTCAAGATGTTTAATTTCGCCGGCAATTCAAAACCATTGGAACCAGCGAATTGGGTTCCCAAAGAGGCCTCGGCGTTAGTCATTGGAAATTGGGATTTCTCAGATGCTCTTGGCAGCGTTGGTGGTTTGTACGACGGCTTCCTGGACGAAGAAGGCGCGTTCAAGCGAACGTTGAATGATTTTAAGGTCGACCCGGATATGCAGTTGGATATCGTCAAGCTGGTTGGTTTGCTCGATAACCGTTTGACAATCGCCTCCGCTGTTGAGCGACCTATTGCGGAGACTAGCGAAAGGGTTGTGATCGGTATCCCGGTAAAGGGCGAGCCTGAATTTGTTTTTGAAAGTCTGCGAAGAGCGACCAATGGTCAGGTGATAAGCTTGGGTGGAATCAAGGTGATCGAAGTTGATCCCGCAGCGATGGAAGAAGAGTTGCCTGAAGACGGATTATTTATTCCAGGTGATTTCGAAATGGAAGAGGAAGAGGAAGAGCCGGCGTTTCAGTTGTTTGCCAAAAAGTATTTTGTTGTCCATGGCGGAAATTTATTGATCGCAAATAACAAAGGTTATCTCCGAAAACTTCTCAGTCAGAAAAAATCGAAACTAGCGAGTGCTCCAGATTACATCGAAGTCAAAACCGCTATCGATAAATTGACCGATGGGTCTGCGGTCTGTTGGCGTCAGTTTGGCCGAATGGATCTCGCCTTAGAAGCCAACTACGAGATGGTGCGACGCGGTGAGATGGCGTCATCACAGACGGTGCTGGCAAGGGTGGTCAATCAAGTATTTAAGAAGCAGGCGGAAGACAAGGCGGCTGCAGAAGGAAAAGAACTTGATAATGATGCCGTTCGGAAGCAGAAATTGGACGGATCAAAATTGCCGGAGAATTATGAAGTTAGTATCGCGCCGTACTTTGGCCCAATGGGCTGGGTCATGGAAACCCACGATGACGGTTGGCGAATCACTGGTTGCATCATAAAAAAAAAGGCATTGACCGAGGTGGTCCAGAAAACAAGTGACAAAGAGAGCGGATCCCAGCAACGTTAGTTGCCGAAAAGAGTGTTGTTGGGTTACTCCGAGGTGGTCCAAATTCCGTTGATGCAATCGACTTTTGCGTGGTAGATGTGTTCGCGATCTGCACGCCTAAGGACGTCTTCGAGGATTATTTTCGGAGAGGCGGTCACGGATCCTTTAAAAACACCTCGCCCGCGAATTTGTATTTGCTGTTTCAGGTCTGCAAACTGTGGGGAGAGCCACAAGGTTGAGTCGGACTTGATCTTCATGCTTTGCGGTCCGAGTCGAAAATTGTTGGGGCTGCTGATTTCGCCTGAAATTTCGACCTTGTTAAATTTCTTCGTCTGGTTAAATAATTCAGGGCGAACCACACGATCGTCTGGAATTCCTTTGAGTTCAAAAAACCAGAAATAAGTGTCCCACGGTCGTAAAGCGTTACACGTGAATTCGAATCCGCCTCGGTCGGGCCAGGGTCTCTTTTGCCCTTTCATCCATTTAAACGCGAATGGAAGATCTTCCATGAATAATTCATTACCACGTCCGATGTATTGAACGATCGTAGGATTGATGTATTTGGGTCTCATCCATTTATTGATTGCGAACTCCATTTTCGCGATGGAGACGACATCTTTTTGACCGTTGACGCAGTAAAGTGGAAGTTGGACATGAACATTGTCCCAGTATTTGTTGATGTATTTATCAAATGCGCCTGAGTAACCAATGATTCCGGCCCAGTGCTCCGGATGTGAGATTCCAATGTCATAGGCGCCGTCACCACCTTCGCGGTGGCCAGAGAGAAAAACTCGATCGGAATCCACTGAGAACATTCTGAGGCTGCGATATAACGCATCCAGCACAACCTTGTGCTCGCGGCCAGAATGTGCCCAACGTGTTTGGCCAGGTGCTCGCCAGTCCACCGTGACGACGATATAGCCATTGCGAGGTGCATTGCCTTGACGAATTTTTAATTTTTGGTTGTATTTTCCGCACCAGATCTCCATGTTTTGATCGAGCGGTTGGGTGCCCCCGGGCAGCGAGATAATCATCGGGTATTTTCGATAGGGATTGTACTGCGGGGGTAGGTGAGCCATGCAGCGGAACGGGATGGGTTCCGGATTAGCTGCCGTTCCAGGGACTTCAACTTGGAATTCAATCGCCGTCTCACCCGTGTAATTCGCAACGGCATCGGTGGGCTCGATCGGCTTCATCTGTTGGATCATGGCGTCTAGGATCGTAGGCGTGCCCGATTCTTTACTTGCCAGTTCTTTTAGAATAGCCGTTCGTCGTTGAATTGTCGTCGTTTCGTTTAGGTACTCGCGGACTAGATCTCGAACGGAAAACATTGACTGAACGACAGCGAGGTTTTCAATGGCATTGTTGCTGCCCAAGAGCCATCCACTCATTGCAAGGGCAAGTTTTTGTTGGGCAGGCATTGAGATGTCGTTTGCAAGTCGAATGTAAGCAGCAAGTCGGTTCTCATTGAAGCGATTTAAATCGACTTCAATTTCGTCACGAAACCGGTGGACAGCTTCAATCTGCTCGTTGGTTAAATTTTGGACTTGTTTAGTCAAATCAATTGCCAGCGATCGTGTTTGGTCCACTCGTTTACGAGCGGCTAATTCTTCCGCTTCAACGTTGTCAAATTCTGCTTTAATTTCGCCAGCGAGACGTTCCTTGGCGGGGACTTTCGCCATCTGGAGGGCAAGGTCGAATTGGCCAGAGTCTTTTCGAAGATCTATTTCGCGTAAAATTTGTCTTGCTTTCAGTTGCCCAATCCGGTCTCTCTGGGTGCGAATCTGATCTTTGAGTCCGGGGAATTTCGATTCGATTTGTCGGAGCTCTTCGCTGGCAAGTTTGTAGTCTCCCATTTGCTGAAAAAGGTAGGCGATGTCAAAAAACTCATCAGGTTTATCGGGGTTTTTGATTCGCGAGAGTAACACGTTTCTCAATATGTTTTTGGGGACGGTACCAGTAGCAATATGCATCGTCCATTGCTTCAGAGGAGCGGTCGGGTTTCCGACAAGAGTTTCTAGAACGCAATAGCGGGGGGTAATCTTGGTAATACCCTGTGTATAGGTTCTGCGAACAGATGTTTGGTCCGGCAAACGAACGCCGATTGAAAATTGTCGATGTCCATATTGATTAAAGGGTCCAACGCCTATGAAGGCTCCGTTTCCTTCTGATCCGTTATAGGCCTTTTGGTCGATATCGAAATTTATTTCGTCACTTTGCCCAGAGTCACCAAGGTTTAGGACGTGACTGTCTCCGATAAACACTCGCCGCAGACCGTCGGTAATCACAACGATGTTGTCACGAGATGACCCGTAGGCGTTATAGGAGGTGGTTGAGGTGCTTAGTTCGCGCACCGTGAAAACTTCCCCTTCAAACTGAACACCGGTATCAACAGTGACGACCCGCGGTCGATCGGCTTGGGCGTGGCAGAATGCCGGTAGAAAGAGGCATGAGTAAATTGCGAACGCAATTAGCTGCATGCCGACAATTTGTTTGCTCCATGCAATGAGTTTTGTTGGCGATGTTTTAATTTCAGTTGTCTGAATTCGAGTAGACATGATGGGACTTGAAATTTGAGTGGCAGACAATTTGATGATGGGCATGGCTTCCTATTTTCAATGTTTCCGCGACAAAAATGGACGCGGTACCTAAATTTAATTCAGTCGAATTCTGTTTGCAGTACGAAACTGTAGGGAATATCAATGTCACCAATGCGATTAGTTACAATCTTAGCCAAATAACCTCGTCGCGATAACCTTGTTTTGCAAACCGCAAACTGGGATAAATAGAGAGGCTGCTGTTTTCAGAGCGAGTTGGTGTGAGAAAACTAATGACGGCGCCCTAAAGTTGTTGGCGGAATCGGATTTTTTGTGTTTTGGCGGATATTGAACCGACTTGATGACGTGATACACCGACGGTAAAAAACTCGAGAGTGATGCAAATGGCAGGTGGACATTCTGGTGACAATCTAGGGAAACAAGGCGGGCCAGGTGGACGGCAGTCGTTTCGAGAGTTGATTCAACTTCCACGGTGGGTTGTTTATGCTCAAGCCTTGTTGCTGGTTGTTACCGCCGGGATCTTTTTTATGGTTGGGTTGTTGGTCGGTGGGTTGGCTTCGCCATCGTCGGCTGATTTCAATCGGACGTTAGATTGCAGAGTCTATGGGTCGATCGCCTATCGAGAGGATGGGAATCTAAAGGCAGATCGTGGGGCTGTCGTGCTGATTTTGCCCGCCAATCGAAAACCAACCGGTCGATCTCAAGGTGAGTTAGTGCATCCAGATTCATTCCAGGCGTTAGATAACGAAGCAATTGATCGAATTCATCGGCTCGGTGGAGCGGTCGTTCGTGCTGATGAGAATGGTCAGTTTGAAGTCACGATTGATTCCAATGCAGTCGTCGGGGTGCCCTATCAAGTGTTGATTGTTTCAAAGAATGGAATTCAAAGGGAAGGTAACAATCTGACTAAGGATCAATTTGCCTCACTGGCAGAATTCTTTTCTCCAGTCGAGGATCTAATAGAAAAGAAACCATTTTTTTGGATGGCGTTCAACGCAGATGGCAAGCGAGTGGATATGCCAGAAGTGGAATTCTAGAAAGCAAACTCAGCTCTCCTGATTCAATTATTTACCACTTAGCCTGGGGTATGGGCGAGGTTATGGCGGATCCACCCGAAGCTGGATTCATTTCAGGCTGGATCAGCCCAGAATTTCACGTTTTCGATTGAGATAGTCCCAGACTACGAAGCGGTCGAGATCTCCACCTGCGGTAAAGAAAACACGTCCCTTGGTTTGTTCGCTAAGACGATGGGCGAATCGGATGTCTTCCTCAGACTGAGACCAACTCGGTACCAAAAAGGTGTTGATCGTAATTCCATCGCGGGCGCACATTGCCCCTTCTCGCATGGTTGCCGCTTCTGTGAGTGGGTGAGGCGGATAAAGCATGTACAGCATGTTATCTTCGAAGTGAGCAGTTGGGAGTCCGTCGGTAATCAACACGATTTGTCGATTGGGAGTATCTTGACTTGCGAGAAGTTGCCGAGCCAAGCGGAGCGAGTGCTGGATGTTGGTGAAATGCTGATGGATCATCGTTTCGCTTACATCCTCGCGACTCATATCAACTTTCAATTGAACCCAAGGGTCGTGAACAGTGACCTGTTTTGGCATCAAGTCGATAATTTCGCCCGAAGTGCGAATTTTGCCAAAAGTATACATTTCAACAAAATTAAGATAGTCACCAGGGAACTCACTTCGAATTAAACCTTCTATCGCAATCGCCATTCGCTTGACGTTGATGTACTGGCCGTCGTAACGCATTGACCCGCTCATATCCATAACGACGACAGTAGCTGATTTTGGATTGTTGCGAGTCCGATGGATTTCAATGTCTTCTGGTTTTAGACGGATAGGGAGTTGGCTATCTGACCTCAACATTGCATTGATAAAAGTCTGAGGGATATCCATGTGGGTCAACGAATCCCCAAACTCGTACGGTTTCGTCGACTGCAACTCAACGGCACCCTCCCCCGTCACGTTGCCACTATGCCTGCCGGATTTCGATTCCTTGAGGTTGCTGAAAATCCGAGAAAGTAGTTTCCCCTGAAAAACTCTGTAAGCCTGAGGGGTTAATTCAAATTTTCCGTTCTTTGCCGCGAGCCCCTGTTGCTCAGCGATTTCCTTGACGTATTCTTCGATCGCCTTTTGAATTTCCTCAAGGGACTGCATGGATTCCTGATCCATGAATTCACTAAGTTGGTCGATGTCGATAATTCCAATCTGGGCAGTTTCTCTTGCTTCTTTGAGTTGCTCCAAGAGTTCGTCAATTTTTTCAAGCTCCTCTTTTACGTCGAGTGCTTCTGAGATTTGCAATGATTCGTGACCCGTAAATTCGTATTTAGAAACGAGTTCATCCAGTTCATATTTTGTTGCCAATCGCGCAATTAGTTGAGCGATATGCTGGGCAAATGGAGACGCGTCATCTCCGGCGAGGTAATAGATTCGTTCAAGATCATAAAGTTGTTCCTGTTGAACTGCTTGTATTAAATGCTTCTTCAATTCAGGGTTGGCCACGGGGCAATTTTTTGCGTGTTTCTGAAATCGTTTCCTTGCCTTTAAGTGAACGGATTTTGTTTCGTAAGTCGCCAAAATTTTCCGTTTGCGTTCTTCAAGTGCGGCTTGCATCTGGTCAATGCTTGGACCGAATCCGGAAAATTGTTCAGGATCAATCCGTATCGCCCTCGCAAGCTCCTCAGCGGTTAGTTCGCGGGAATCGCCCGACGCTAACAACCGGTCCATCAAAGGTGAAATGATGTCCGAGGGAGGCTGTGTTGGGCTCGGGAATTTGACAGGATCGTATTTCATATACGTCTGGACAATTCCACCAATTTTTTTGTTGTTTGCCATCGAAATAGTTGATGCCGATTAAAGAGGTCCGTGGATTACATTTCGTATGAAGAATGGCCGTGAGATTGGTTGCGGGAAATTTTATCTAGTGAGTAGAGGCCCGCTAAAATAAACTCCACACAAGAAGCACGGACTGCCGCGTCATTGGAGGCGTTGATTTCGAAGGCTTTTTCCCAGGCAGGAGGCACACGTTGAAGACGATTTGCATACTGGGCCGATGGGATCAGGTCACCGACCTCAATTTTAATTCCTTTCGCAAAGATATCGGCAATTTCCGATAACCCGTGTTGGGAAACGTATTCCTCAAAGACGATTTGAATTGCCTCGGCCACGATGCTGTCGAGAACTTGCCGTTCGGACATCTGGTGACTCCCCATCAAATCGAGTTCGAGTTTGCCGAGGGCTGAGGTATGAAGGTGACCAAGGTCGCTAATTCGCGGTACCGCAGGTTTTTCTCCGGTAATAACGCCCCGGTGTCTAGCACTGGAAATCATGGTTCTGTAATTTGCAAGACTGAATCTTGCGCTAACGCCGGACTGGTGGTCAACGTATTTCGACTTCCGTGCCTGAACCGTGATTTGCTCGCAAATTTCCTTCATAAAGTAAGGCACTCGAACCGGGTAGTCACCGTCCAGGTCCATTCCTGATTCCTGTTCCGTGATTTGAATTCCGTGATCCCGATCTGTTGGGTAGTGGGTCTGTATTGAGCTGCCAATCCGATCTTTTAGCTGCGGGATTACTTTGCCACTTCGGTTAAAAGTGGACGGGTTGGCTGAAAACAAAATCATCACGTCAATTTCGAACCGGACCGGATACCCTCGGATTTGAACATCTCTCTCTTCGAGGATGTTGAACAGTCCAACCTGAACCAATTCGTCCAGTTCGGGTAGTTCATTCATCGCAAAAATCCCTCTGTGCATCCTGGGAATTAAACCAAAGTGGAGTGCTTCTTCGGTAGACATACTTGCTCCGCCCGCGAGCTTTGCCGGGTCAATTTCTCCGATGATGTCTGCAAATTTCGTTCCCGGTGAGAGGCGTTCAGCGAATCGGTCGTCACGCTGCCACCATTTGATCGGAATTTCCTCGTCACTGTGATGAGCGATGAAGGTCTTTGCAACACTACTTAGCGGTTTTAGAGGGTCCTCGTGAAAAGGGGCTTCCGGAATATCTAAATACGGTATCTCTTCGTCGAGAAACCGGATCAGGCCTCGCATTAATCGACTCTTCGCTTGGCCTTTCTCTCCGAGGTAAAGCATGTCGTGTCCCGAAATTAGCGAAATGTTTATCTCGGGAATGACAGTGTTTTCGTAGCCAATGATGCCGGGGTAAAGTTCTTCTCCGGAAGCAAGTTGGCGGAGGAAGTTTCGCCGAATCTCAGCCTTGACCGATTCAGATTTCCAACCCGATTGTTTGAGTTGTGCGAGGTTTTTTATGTCCGAGCGATTAGTAGGTTTCATTGTACTGAGGGTCCAGCCGGATAGGCTCGTCTGATTTTGCAAATCGGTGCCTTACCGGCGAACCGCTTATCCGTATTCTTTTTTCGGTTGGAGTTAGTTATGTCGTACGTTTTCTTAAGACTGGAAAAAGCCGTCTTTACGGTGGCAATCCAGTTCAGGTTTAACCGGTAGAATCATAGAAGAGCAACATTATATCGTTCATTGATTGAATGTCCGGCTTAGGTTCGCATTTCGTAGCAATTTAAACCGTAGTTGTTTAATTTGTAGTTGTTTAAAAGTACGCTTCGTTGGAGGAACACTGTTGGTTGGCGTGAAAATTATCTTTTTGTAGTTGTTGTGATTTAATCAAAGGCATAGTCCGTTTTAGTTTAGTCGATTAACATTGGCGTCGGTGAGTTTTGTAAAAGGTAGGTGACGCGAATGGCTGAGATTGAATATTTGTATTTTGATCTAGGGAATGTGATTCTTTCATTTGATCATGCAATTGCTGCGACTCGAATTGCTGACGTGATTGATGCTTCGCCCGCCGAAGTGACCGAATGGATATTTGAGTCTGGTCTTCAGCAGGCATTTGAAAGCGGTGAAATCAATCGGGAGGCCTTTTGTAATCGATTTTCGGAATTGTCAAATTCGAACGTTGGTCAGGAGTTTCTACTCGAAACGATTAGTGACATATTTTCATTGAATCGAAGATTGATTCCCTTGATTAGTCAATTGAGGGCGGTCAATTTTCCGATTGGAATTTTGTCCAATACATGCATCGCTCACTGGGAGTTTGCACTGGCGAGGTTTCCCGTTCTCGATCAATTATTCAGTAATTTTATTTTAAGCTATGAAATTGGGGCGATGAAGCCTGCGGCTCTCATTTACGAACGTGCATTGGATGTCGCGGCAGTCGAACCGACACGATGTTTCTTTGTTGACGATCGCATAGAGAACGTAGAGGGTGCACGGGCAAATGGGTGGGAAGCGGTTGTGTACCAGTCGGTGGACCAACTTGCGATGGAGCTTAGATGCCGGGGAGTGAAATTCAATTTTTAAACAAGCAGTAAATTGTAGTTGTAGATCAAGTGAACCAATGAGTTTTACGGTTGGATTAATCGGAGTTCGTTTTCAATTTGGCGTAAACTTTCCAAACCGCCCGTACCAATTGAGATACAGGAATCAGGGCCACTGTTATCTCGCGGGTTAATTCGAATCATTGGTTGATTGAATTTGCGAGCAATTTTTTCTGACTCTGATCTGACAGTGGGGATGGCTGTTCCCGCACCGATTTCTACGATCGCGATCTGGGTTGGAGCGGAAAGGCCCGAGAGCCATTGATTGTATTTTTGATTTTGAACCTGATGGTAATCTGGGATAAAGCGGGAGTCTCCAAACATTAAGATATTGGGTCGTGCTGCCGCGGAGCAAATGGGGCACTTGGGGATAGGCGTGTTCGCGGTAAAAGATTCTTCGTCGATCTCTATCTCAGTCTCTGCTGCACTCCAGAGCTGGCTGGTGCACGCTTCACTGCATTGAAGAAATTCAAAACTGCCATGGCATTCATGGATGCGGTCGGGTGAAAATCCAGTTCTCTGGAAATGTCCATCTACATTGCTGGTAAAAACAAAATAATTCTGTTCGATTCTGCGAACCCAGTCCAACATAATATGGAATCCTTCGTGAGGCAGTGCAGCACGATAGAGGCTCATTCGGTGTCCGTAAAATCCCCACGCCTGACGGGGGTCGTCCTTGAACCATCTTGGGTTAGCTAGGTCGAAGAAATCCAGTCCTTTCTTTCTAAACGCTGGATAAGCTTGCCAAAATCCTTCCGTACCTCGAAAGTCCGGAAGGCCAGAGTCCACACCTAAGCCGGCGCCGGCGGTTATTAACACGGCATCGCAGTCGCGAATGATTCGAGCCGCACGTTGGTAGGACTCTTGCTCGGCGTTGTAAATTTGCATGGTGGAATCTAGCGTTAAAATTTCACTTGGGCTTTGATTTGTAAGTCATCCAGATGACAATTGAGGCGCTGTGCAGAGAGGCTTTATTTACCCACGAGGTTCGTTTTGGACACTTTTAGTTTATCAGATAACAAAGCTGTGGTTGGTCGTTTTGACTTTTTGATCAATCTGGTTTTGATGTTTTTGGTCGCAATAATTTTGTTTTGTTCTGATTCGGCCTTTGCCCAAGAAGGACAAAGAATTGGGATTCGACAAGTAGAGGGACAGAATGATCGCCCTGTCTTGACTGACGCGCGGGCGTTTGTGAATTCAGAATCCGAGACTGACGATTTTGGTATTGGCTATGCGACGTTTATGCTGCGAGAGGGAGACGAGTCGATTGAGCGTATTGGAGCTGCTCAACTAGTCGATTCAGAGAATCGAATTTTTTATTCATTCGTCGAAGCTCCATCGATGAGGAAGCTAAAAACCTTTTTGCAGATTCCGTTGGAGAATCGAATTCGCGTTCATAAAATTTGGTTTTTGTTTAAGAGATCAGATTTAAATAATTCCTTGCTTTTACGAATGCGTGGTTCCGGCGATTCACGCGAACTGAGGGTTGGGATTGAGACTTGTGACAAAGGCAAATTTGAAAGGAAATACGCTGAGAAGTGGCGCAAGCAGTTTGTCGAAGCAATGGCGGCTCAGCGATCGGTAAACGATTATCCTCCGATTTTAGAAGACTATCTGGAAAGCATGCTACTCGCCCGAGTAACTACAGAGAAATCTAAAAAAGGAGAAATGAAAAAGAGAGATGACAAAAAGAGAGACAAGCAACCGGATAAATCGTTAGCGCAGACGGTAGGTTTGCTGCTAGATCTTGAATCGACTCGAAACGACTTAATTGCTGAGTCGATGAAGCCCCAAGAGAGCATTTCTAATCAGCGAGTTGCTTTACTTAGGCCCATTCGATTACCAGTCAAGGCGAACGCGGTGTTGCCTCGGTCTGTCGTTGTAGAGGATATCGCGAAGGTGGTGCCAGCGACTTGTTTCTACCTGAGATTTGGTAATTGGAGCAATCAGATTTGGCTTAAGGGGTTAATGGAAGAATATGGCGGTGACTTAAGCCGAATGTTAACGGTTCGAGGATACAAGAACCTAGTGCAATCAAAGTTTTTAGATCAATTGTGCGTCCAGTCAGGCCCCTTAGATAAATGGTTTGGGGGGACCAAAATCAATGACGTTGCACTGATTGGGTCGGATTTTTATTTTCGAAGCGGTGCGGGGGTCGGGGTTGTTTTGCAGGCGCAGCCCAATCAAACCGAATCGTTGAGAAAAAATTTCAAAGACAAACGAAAGAAAATCGTTCAGGAGGCGAAAGAACGGATCCTTGGCAGGATTCCCAAGGGCAGTGGATTATCGATAAATGACATCGACAGTGTGTGGCATGGGGGCGCTGAGGAAACTGAGTTCAAAGGCTACGACGTTGATTTTATCGAGACGCGTGTAACACGTGCCGAGCTGAAAAATGAAATTGTGCTGAAAGCGACGCTTGATGAGCGGGTGTTTTACCGTTCGTATTATGTTGTAAAGGGAGATTTTCATCTTATTACAACCTCCGCTGAGATTGTGAAACAGTTTCTTGCAATTCAGGCTGGTAAAGGGTTATCACTTGGGGATTCTGCAGATTTCAGGGCGTTCCGATCAAGAGACCCCTTTCAACAAGGATCTCAAAATCGAATTTTGTTTTTCGCCTCGAATTCCTTTTTAGAGAATCTGTTTAATCCTAGTTTTCAAATCGAATTAGCCCGGCGCAACCGTCTACTTGCAAAGATTCAAGTATTGGAGATGGCGACGCTGGCGGCTGTCAACGAAGGCGTAAACGTTCTTGACGATGACAGTGTCTTTGGCAAGCTAGTTGATCGGAAGTTTTTGCCAAAGCAGTTTGATCAACAGGGTCTTGAGCGAAATGGTCGTAGCTGGGTCGATCAAGAGCGGGGGCGGTTTGGCTTCTTTAAGCCGTTAGCCGATGTGGATACCGAGTTCTGTACTGCATCGGAGAGCTACGAGTATGAAGTGAAGAAGGCGGCTGTCGAGAATTCGATTAGAGACCTTGAGCCCGTTTACTTCCATCTTGATCGAAGGTTAAAAAAGGAATCGGGTGGCCAGGTCGAAGTTATCTCTGTTGATTCGAGAATCACTGCAATTGGTGAGGATGACTTAGACTGGGGGTTGGGCCGCCTCGGGCCAGAGATGGAGAGCGAGATTAAGTGGAATCATGGAGCGGCAGCGAAACCGGTCGTCCAACTAAATTTGAGTTTAAAAAAGAAGCCAATTTTAAAACCGAACTTCAACTACCGTCTGTTTCTTGTCGTTGATGATGGCATGATTCCGGATGTCGATCTAAAGGCTACCTCAATTTTTCAGCTTATAAAAACGCTAAAAGAGGTTCCTGGTTTCGTTGCCGCTGATCCACCTGCTGGTGTTCTAAATTGGTTCTTTCCTCAGGGGCGAGAAGGGTCGATTGTCGACTCGAGTGAAAATCGAAAGATTCGACATTCTAACGTGTTAGATGTGTATCGTTTGGAGGATACTAATTTCTTAAACGAGAATGGCGCGGGTGAGAGAAGCTCAACAGTTAATGGGTTCAACGCGGTGTCGGGGTATCCTAGTCGATTAAAGGGCCTGGATCTGCAAAATGTCCCGGTCGAGAACGTCGATAGAAGTCAGGTCCACTTAAAGATCGACGCACTGAGTTCAGAATTTGATATTATTCGATGGGTAAACTCAATTAATTACCGTCGTAGTTGGCAGACGTCGATTGCAAATGTGAAATTTATGAATTTTGTTTCGAGGCAACTCGGAGCCGACGCGGGGGATGTACAAGCGATTTGTCAAAATTTATTGGGTGTTGAATTGGTTTGTTCGTTGGGTGGGACTTATAAAGTGGTGACGAGTGGTGGCGGGGTCGATTTGGTTTTCTCGGATGCTTGGCCTGATTTTGTAAACCCTGTATTACCGAAGGACTATCAAGCTCCAGTACTCAGATGGTTTCGCGGTTGCGAACTGCGTTTAAGTAAAGAAGTAGATGGGGGCAGGTTTGAGTTGACGGGGACGGTTGAGGTTCAGCGAAAACCTGCAGGATTTGAGCTTCCGTTGTTTAACGGGTTTAAGGGCTTGTTTGGCGGAACGTCGAAGTAGGCTAAGCTGACGTTAGTTGGAAGATTGTGTCTGATTTTTCTGTGCTCCACCGTCACCGGTTGAATGTTTTCGTTTTCGATATGTTGGAATGGTCTTGCTTTAACGAAAACAGGTGGCAACGTTTGGTATTACCTGTAACCAGAGCGGCGGAATTGATATATTGAACAGGACTGTTTTAGCGCGAAACAAATGGGGAACCTTGAATGGAATTTGTGATTGCCCTGTTGGCACTGACGGCGATGGAAATCGTACTTGGTATTGATAACATTGTTTTTATCACGATTGCGTCGGCAAAATTACCAAAGAGTCAACAACCTCTCGCACGGAGATTGGGGCTGGCACTTGCGTTGTTAACCCGCCTGTTGCTATTGCTGTCATTATATTATCTGGTCCACGATGCGCAGTTTCAGCGGCCAGTATTTGAGTTGACTGATCTTGGAGTTCCCCAAACGATTATTGAGCGGATGAGCGTGACCGATGCTTCGACGGCAGGGCATCTTTCGAGTGAGGTTTTAAAAGAGGTAAACCACGAGCATTTTAATGAAGCAAACGAAGTATCTCTTAAAGATCTTATTTTATTTTTAGGTGGTTTGTTTTTAGTGGCCAAAAGTGTCTATGAAATTCATGATGAATTTGGACACGGGGAAGCTGTTGAATCCAAGCCTACTAAACGGATGTTTGCAGGAGTATTAATACAAATTGCTTTACTCGATGTGGTATTCTCGCTTGACTCGGTAATCACCGCGGTTGGAATGGTAGATGACATTTCAATTATGGTTGCGTCTATAATAATTGCGGTGATCGTGATGCTGGTTTTTGCTGAACCTGTAAGTCGGTTTGTTGAGAAACATCCTACTTTGAAGATGTTGGCTTTGAGTTTTTTAATTCTGATTGGTGTGATGTTGATTGCCGAGGGCGTAGGGGCCCATATGGATAAAGGGTACATCTACTTCGCAATGTTTTTCGCATTGATTGTCGAGGTGATGAACATTGGCTTGAGGCAAAAGGAGCCGGAAGCGACCTCAGGTGATTGAGGATACATGGACGGGACGTGATTTTCGATTCCGAAATTCTTGATTGTTTTCGAAAACGTGGGTGCAGAAGTGGTCTCTTACAGATTGGTGTTAGTATCGTAGTTCAAGATTCAAAAACGAAACCGCAATTGGGGCAGGCCTTAGGATTTCAGCCCGAGAGCGTCGTGAGGCGTTATTGGTTTCGAAAAACTATTAAGGCAGTTGTCGCACTATTTGTCGTTTTTCCGGGGATTACTTCAACCAGTGGTCAGGAAGACGATAAGGGATTTCGCGATTTTCGTTTAGTCGAACCTTCGGAGCTTTATCGCCGTCTTTCAATTTTTGAACCTGAAAATACCGCGGCAAATAATTTCGACGCTAGTGATTCGACCAACTTAACAAAGCAAGCGCAGAGTCTGTTTTCGGCATTGAGTGCGGAGCAACGGGGTGATTTGTGGAAATTTACTGAGCGCTACCTTGATGAAAAGGGGCTTGAGTCGGACGCTTCTAAAGCGCTGATGAAGAAACTTGGAATTTCGCAGTCGCAACAAGAATCCTTGGCTGAGCAGTTTAATAGGATGGAAGGTAGTGGCACCGACAGAAAGAATGACTTGCGCAAGGCGTTGAGAGACGCGTTGGAGACGTCGGAGGGTTTGAAGATTGATCGGGGTGGCAAAAACAGTGCAGCTAACCGCGCCGGTGCGAAAAAAGCCACGAAAAAAACACAGCGTGTTGACCGAGGTAATGAGGAGTCGGGGGGCACGCCAGAAGCTGATTTAGTCAAACCGGATATTGCGTCTGACGAAACCAAAAAACAGAATCGAAACAAAAATGGGACCAGGCCTCCAAAAACTTCGGGTGTCGGTAAAGGGGATTCGCGGGATAGTGAGGGTAGCCGGAAAATCGAAAATGGAACAAACCTTGATCCTCTTGGCTTAGATACGGGTGTTGGAGAGATTGGTGATCCTTCTGTAGGTGAGGCTCTCAATCGTGTGGATTCGACGAATGATCCCAAGTTGGGTTCGGGCAAAAAGGCGGAGAAACAGGCGCCAAATGTCGGGCCGGCAGGAATTGGTGACGACGATGATGAGACGTCAAAGGTAAGTCCTGAGTTTGATTGGCAAGAAGATTTCAATCAGATAATCGGTGTTGAGAGCGACTCCGCCACCGGGTCGACGGGGAGGCGAACAAAAGATCGTGAACGCCGTGGTAAGAAAGGTGATGATTCGTTGTCCCAGAAGGTCGCAGATTTAGGTCCAGCGTTTTTGGATAAGTTCCTGATGCGGGATTCGCCTGAAGTTGATGGTGAGGCCGATCCAGATGCACCCACCAAAGATAAGCCCCGTCTAGCGAGTGTGTTCGATCGCACGGTAGTTGAGGCTGCGAGAGAAGTTTTGAAGGCATCGGAAGATAGTGAGGATGACGAGCAGGGTTTCCTCGCACGTAATTTCGACTCTGTTTTTAAACAACTAGTCAATAGTACAGCTTCCACTAATGAGAATGGTGACCGAGGGGAGGATTCTCCTCGATTTAATTCTGAGGAGGATGGTTGGGATCGGCAGGGGCGATCTGGGGGAAGTGGAGCCACTTTGAATTCCGGCTTGTTTAATCAGCGGCGATCATCAGGGCGGAGTTCCAATGAAGGTAATCGGGGCGGACGACGTGGGAATTCTGGGATGGAATCGAAGGATCAGGCACCCGCTGCGACGAAATCCGAGACGGAAGGTGCTGGTGTCGGGATATCATCGAATGGTGTGTTCAATTTGTTGTTTGGATTGGGAATTGGTGGCGTGATTTTAGCATGCCTTTTTACAGTGCTTAATCGTAAATTTGACAGCATCCCCAAAACGATTTCAGACCGTGCCGTTGCTCGCCGTATCGATCGTGCCAATTTCCAGTCACCGCAGGATCTGATTGCTCTAGTTGATTTGTTTTTGTTGAGCAAGTTTGGCTCGGAGTCGAAGTGGTGGAATGCTCGGCATGCCAAAAATGTCCTGCTCTCCGATGCACCGGAATTTGAATCAAACATCGACGATTTAGTTCACAGTTACGTTCGGTTGCGTTACATGAGGGCTGGCGGCGAACTGACACAAAGCGAGCGGGATAATTGTCGGAACACTTTGAAATCTCTTTCTGCAATTTTAAACAGAACGGATATGCCGACACGATTAAAGGTGGAAGGCTAACGAATGTCCTACATCTATCGCGCTCTTTTTTCTGGAGGGCTGTTCCTTGTATTCTTGTCGATGTTTGCGGAGGCTTGTGCCGCGCAGGGTAATCTTGAGTCGGAGCGGTGGCGGTGGCAACGGGGTTTTGAAGGTCTTGAGATGGTCTCAAGATTTGTGGACTTGGAATCCCTTGACGAAACAGGGTTTACGATTGCTTCTCCTGACAAAACAATCCTCGTTGTTTTAGGGAGTGTGCATCGCGTGTCTGTCGTCGACTCGTTTCTTTCCCGTGGCGGCGCGGTTTTGGTGGCAAGCGATCAAGCCTCCGGTCGTAATGCAGTACTGAAAAATGGAGTCAAGTTTTTTGGACGATCGGTGATTACGCGTTTTGAGGATGATGGATATCTGTTGAATCGAGACTGCCCTGTCATCCGCGAAATTAATGAGCATCCGAGTCTAAAGGATGTAGGTTCAATTGCCTCAAACCGGCCCGGAATGATGTCGGCTGGAAACTTGACCGTCATCGCCCGTTATCCTGAGCTTGAAGGTTCCACCCGACCTGCTTCCTTTGCCGCAGTTGATGAAACAAGGAAGGGTGGTCGCATGATTGCCGTTGCTGATCAATCGGTGTTTACCAACCAGATGATCACGACCGAGTCCAATGACCTGTTTGCCTATCAGGCTTTGTTATGGTTGAAAGATTCAAAACGGAAGTACATTCATTTCATTGTTGATGGAAGTTACAAACCGCACGAAGACGTTGAGGATGTTGAATTACCTCCAATTCAATTGTCCCCCAATGAAATCAGAGAAATTCTTAAGAATCTTCCTCCCGAAAAGTTGTTGGCGTTTGGTAATCAACTAGCTGCGGACGTCGAAGATAAGGATTTGATTAATAAGTTTATCCGAGAACAAATGGATGGTATCTCGGACTATGCCTACAATCGCGGGATGATATGGCTGCTGTTTCTCGGTGTGTGCCTTACATTGGGGTTAGCTTTTCTTTGGCAAAATAAATTGTTGCGTCGTACGGCAAGTGTTGTCGCGATGGATCGACATTTTAAGAGTAAGAAACTCTTGAAATTTAGAGCTGTTCGTGACCGCCAATGGGCGGCGAACTTGTTGCTCGACTCGTTCTGTCAGCAGGTGGAAGGACGGGGCTACCGAGATTGGCCAAGTTTTCCTGAGGGGCTAACGGTACAGCAGAGTGATAAATCGGAGAGCATTTTCAATGAAATGGGCCAGGCGAGTAATGATTTCAAGACCAAGCCAGCGAGTTATTGGACACAAAATCGCCTTTTGAAATTGGAGTCCGATGTCAGCAATTGGTTAAGTGTTGTTGTCAAGGCTCGTGGCGAATCGGAGTGATCGCGTGAAACTTTACCGCCAATTTATTGGTGCGGAGTTTAGGCGCAGCATTGGATGGAATGCGGTTAACAATTTTAGATTTGAATTTAGTTAGTTTCTTGAAGAGGAATCTGTGAACAATACTGTGGACTTGCAAACGGTCTCGCGCGAGGCAAATGAGTTTCGAAAATTAGTTGTTGACCGTTTAGGAGAGACGTTAATCGATTTAGATTCTGTCCTTGAACAGGTCCTGATCGCGACGATTGCGCAGGGGCATGTGCTGTTGGAAGGGGTGCCTGGAACTGCGAAAACGACACTGTGCCGAACTTTGGCCGCTGCCATGGGGTTGGATTTCAATCGTATTCAATTCACGCCAGATCTAATGCCATCGGATGTCACTGGAACTCGGATCCTCGACCAATCAAAATCACAATTCGTGCTGCAGCGTGGGCCAATTTTTTGTCAACTGCTGCTGGCTGACGAATTGAATCGGGCTCCAGCTAGAACGCAGTCCGCGTTGCTTGAAGCTATGCAAGAAGGACAAGTCACCATTGAAGGTGAGACGCTAATGTTGCCCAAGCCATTTATTGTGCTTGCTACTCAGAATCCTGTAGAGCAAGAGGGCGTTTACCGTCTGCCCGAAGCTCAATTAGATAGATTCCTGTTTCGCGTGAACGTTGGTTATCCCGATCGGCGGTCTGAAATTGAATTGATGGAACTCCAGGAACGAGAGGTAGTTTCTATCGGGCAATTGTGTGACGCAAACATGATATTACGTTTTCAGTCAGCGGTTTCTCAAGTTTTTGGCAAGCCTGAAATGAAGGAATATGTTGTCGACTTAATTCGTACAACCCGAGAGCATCATGACATTTTATTGGGTGCTAGTCCCAGGGCCGGGATTTACCTACTTCGAGCCGCTCGCTCTCATGCGCTTCTCCATGGCCAGGAATTCTTTTCCCATGAGAATGTTCAAGCGGTAGTCCACGCAATCCTAGAGCATCGCGTCATTGTTAGACCAGAAGCAGAATTGTCAGGAAGGACGGCTGCGGAAATTGTTAAGGAAATCGTTCAATCGGTGCCCATTCGAAGTTAGGCAGCTACGTAGGAATGGCAGCCACGAAGGAAAGGCGAGCTAAAGATGAAATTAGAGTTCGTGAAAAGGTTTTATAGAGGAAAGAATGCTCACGGTTCGTTGTAACATTTTACTTGTTTCTTCAGCTTGGTTGTTGATCGCTTCAATATTTATTGGTAGCGAACCGCTTACGCTATTGTGTGTAGCCGTGTGGACTTGGATATGGATTGAATGGATTCTATTTCAGTTTGCGGTTTACGGTGCACAACAACTTCTTGATAAATGCGAACGCACTGTTGATGGACAGTCGCAAGATCGGTTGACGGCCGTGACTGGACGAGTATTGGATGTTGAACTGAAGGGGCAGTTTTCGGGTTTTTGCCGTGGTTATCGGATTTTATTGGCAGATATGATATCGCCAACCTTTAAGTTAACTGGCGGTCGGAATCAGGAATTGGTGGATGTCAATTCAAAGCTAGGATTTGTGCTTCAATATCGAATGAAAACACTAGTCTGCGGTCGGTACGTTCTACCGGGTTTGCAATTAGAGATTGGTGACCATTGGGGGTTTTTCCGAGCGGAGAAGTTTTGTTCTGTGAATCAGGAACTCGTAGTCTTGCCTTTTCTGATTAGGCCGCAAACGACGGTTTCAATTCTCAAGAAGAATAATCTTCAACGAATTCTAGGGCATCACCGAAACAAGACACCGGGCGGAGGAGCCGAGCTGTTAGGTGTTAGGGAATATCGAGTTGGAGACCCGCCGCGGTCAATCGCATGGAAGCCGACGGCTCGGTTGGGTAAGTACATGTCGAGTGAATACGAGAATCTCGTACCAATCCGGTCGACAATTATGGTTGATCTTGCTGCTTACCAGTTTTGGGGCCGACCGGGGCCGGCTGCTGCGGATCATTCGATTGCTGTCTCGGCATCGATTGCCAAGTTGTTATTGGCCGATCGCGATCCGGTATCGACGATGATTCTAAAGTCTGACTCGATGAAGTATTTGCAACACGGGTCTGGAGAGCGTCAATTGACATTGTTGGTGCAGCAGTTACTTGAGTCTTCGAATCCCAATCCGCCGCTTTCGCACCTTAATATCGATTTGCTGGTAAAGGTGATTTTCGAAAATGCCTGCCGTCGTTTCCCTGCGCTGTTTGATGAACGATTCAATTACGGACCTTCGAGATATCGGTCTGTGTTCGTCGGAAAACGAGAAGTGGACTCCCAGAGGCGTTCAGTGGCCGTCTGTCTCGAGCATCTCTTTGAACTCAATGCAGGTCTTGCGGTAAGAATGCAATACGACGATGAACTCATGAAAAAGTGGTGTGAGAAGTATGTTGAAAAATACTCCATCAATCCTTCATCGATTAATCGTACGGACAGTTTACCGTGGATGAATGCTGCAGCGTGGGAAAGTGAGTGCAATCATATGAATCAGCGGATTTGCTGGGCCTTGGATCAAGCGAGAGTCAAGGCAAAGGACAATGAGTTATTTGTGATTGTAGCGCCCGAACCAACAGGAAAATTAGCCAGACAGCGGACGGTGAAAAGTATTCGTCTGGCCATTGCAGATGGTCACCGGGTGATCTTTGTTGGGCCGCTTTCACCTCCCCCGGATGTTGAAATAAATGATCCGATTGCCGCGAGGATCTCAAAGTCCCGTCCCAGTTTTGACGGGACTACGGCGGAATCCTTGTTTCAGTTTAAGGTTAGTGCGATCGGTGCAACCTACGCTCGAATCGGAGATCCGCGACTGATTCAAACGGTCGCGATGCAGGTGGGATTGCTTCAGTCTGGTATGGGAAGGGGGCGTTCTTCGAGTCGGCGCTATTGATCGTTTACGATTGGTTGCAGCCGGTCTGTCGAGTGAAAAATGAATAATACAACAACGAGTGGAAATCAAGAAAAAGCAACTGGATTGAGTAGGTCAAATCGATCACTCACTTTTCTTGGCGTCGGTGCTGGACTTTGTTGTCTGGCCATTATTTCAGTTGGTCTAATTCCAACTTTTCTTTCTGGTATCTTGTTTATGCTGTTCGCACTGGCAATCGGATTTCGCCAGATGTTTTTGATTTATGTATTTTTGTTCGTCTTGTTTTTCGCTAAGTTTGTTTTTCTTCCTGGATTTAATATTGCGAATCCTACTCTGGGACTGAGTGAGATTTTGTTTGTCAATTTAGTGTTTGCTTTTTACGGGTTTAGCGTCCGTTATATCGATTTAGCGAATGCTGTTGAATCAATTTATCCCGCCCAAGGTGAGGTGGAGCAGTCGAGCCATTCGGTAAGTCCTTACCCTAATCCTCAGGTAGGTAGTGGACGTTGGTACTTTATTCCAATTGCTGTTTTGATAGGACTGGCGCTGCTGCTTGTTATCCCACTTGAAATTCAAAACGTTCGGGGTGACCTAATGTCACGTCGAGCGACTCGATTGATTTTAATTGTACTGGGTATCTTTATTTGCTGGTTTGTGTCAGTCAACATTATCAAGTTTGTGGCAAGATGGCAGATGAAAGCTGACCAAGCTGACGTCAGTATTCGAAGCAGCATTGCGAATGAATTATGGCGTGACCAAAAACGATTTGAGGCCTATCGGTACAAGCGAAAGCGGAAACGATAGAGCTTCTGAGTGAAGTGGTAGAACTTTGGCTAAGGTAAAAAACAGGCCCAGCTTGGGTGAATTAAAATGAGAAAGAAAAGTTTATGCTAATTGGAATAAGAGAGTTTGTGGGGTGGGTGTTAGTGTTACTCGGACTCGGCTTAATCGGGTTAGATTTTATGCTCGCGATTAATCGAAACGTGATTGAAGCACTCGCGCTTGCTTTTCCTTCAGCCATTGTTTTTCGGTCTGGGATTGGCTTGGTTCGAATTTCTATGGCGGCGCGGATTGCTTTGCGTTTAGACGAAAAACGTGCCTGAATTCCGGCAGGCTAGGTTTTAATACCGGTCGGTTTATTGCTGAAAAAGATATTCATCATCGACGAAATCGATCGTTATTGTTTTATTGACGTCCGTAGAGTCGATTCGGAGGATTTCCGTCGCCAACGGGTTTTCACATTTCTGTTGGATCACTCGCTTCAGCGGACGGGCTCCGTACTGCGGATCATATCCTTCGTTCGCAATTGCTGCCCGTGCGGTTTCAGTGACACTCAGGGTCCAGCCCAGTTCTGAGACACGACTCTCGAGTGCGTCGAGTTGTAGGTCGACGATTTTTCGGATCTCCGATTCATTGAGCGTTCGGAACATGATCTTTTCATCGATTCGGTTGAGCAACTCGGGAGCGAATTTCGCTTTTAATGCTTGCTCCATGGCCGCTTGCATCTCTTCGAAGGAGCCTCCCGATTCTGTGATTTTTTGAATCAATTGGCTCCCAATATTGCTAGTCATCACAACAATTGTGTTGGTGAAGTCAACTGTATTTCCTTTGTTGTCGGTCAATCGTCCATCGTCGAGGAGTTGCAAGAGAATGTTGTAAACATCGTCATGCGCTTTTTCGATTTCATCTAGTAAGATCACGGCATACGGTCGACGTCGGACTGCTTCGGTAAGCTTACCCCCTTCATCAAAGCCAACGTATCCAGGGGGTGCACCAATGAGTCGACTGACGCTATGCCTTTCCATGTATTCGCTCATATCAATCCGAATCATAGCATCCTGATCATCGAACATGATTTCGGCGAGTGCCTTGCAGATTTCAGTTTTTCCGACTCCTGTAGGACCTAGGAAAAGGAACGAGCCAATGGGGCGATTGGGATCTTGCAATCCACTCCTGCTTCGTCGGACTGCATTAGAGACCGCCGTCACCGCTTCATCTTGTCCAATGACGCGTTGGTGGATTCGTTCTTCCATGACCAGCAGTTTCGCTCGTTCAGTTTCAAGCATTCGGTTGACAGGAACTCCAGTCCAGACGCTCACAACTTCCGCAATTTCGTCTTCGGTCACCATTTCGCTTAACAAGCGTTTTTGGTCAGTCGCTGGCGACTCCTCCAAAGCCGCTTGACGAATTTCCGCGTCTTCAATTTGCTTTAGCAACTGCTTGCGTTGGGTATCCAGTTCGTACAATCGCCGATAGTCGTCTTCATTGATTGGCAGACCTGTGGATTGATCTGTTTTGATTTTGGAGTCGAGTTGGTCAAACTCTAGTTCGATGGATGCTAGGTTTTCGCGTACGTTTTGAACGCCGGTCATGCCGAGTTTTTCAGATTCCCATTGTTCACGAAGGCTCGCCAATTCTCGGCGTTTTTCCTCCATTTCCGTCTGAACGAGTTCGAGTCGGGATTTAACGTCGTCGTCTTTTTCATCGGCCAGTTGCCGAGCCGCTAATTCCAGTTGGGTGAGTCTGCGTTGGACAGTGTCGAGTTCCTCGGGGACGCTGTCGAGTTCCATAGCGAGTCGCGATGCAGCTTCGTCGACCAGATCAATAGCCTTATCGGGTAGGAAGCGATCGGCAATATATCGATTTGATAATTGTGCGGCGGCAACCAGCGCGGAATCCTTGATTTGGACGCCGTGATGCGTTTCGTATCTCTGCTTCAATCCTCGCAAAATCGAAACGGTGTCTTCAACCGTGGGCTCGCCCACGTAAACGGGCTGAAATCGCCGTTCGAGCGCGGCATCTTTTTCAATATATTTCCGGTACTCGTCAAGGGTTGTGGCCCCGATGCAGTGCAACTCGCCGCGCGCGAGTGCGGGCTTGAGGAGATTGGCTGCATCGTTTCCTCCTTCGGCCGCTCCAGCGCCTACGACGGTGTGCAGTTCGTCGATGAAAAGGACGATTTGCCCCTCGGAGTCCATGACTTCTTTGAGGACTGCTTTCAGGCGGTCTTCGAATTCCCCGCGGAATTTGGCACCGGCAATCAACGCACCCATATCCAGGGCCATCACCCGCTTGTTTCGCAAACTCTGGGGGACATCGTTATGGACGATGCGGAGGGCTAGTCCCTCAGCGATTGCAGTTTTACCAACGCCGGGTGCTCCTATTAGAACTGGATTGTTTTTTGTACGTCGGGAGAGAACTTGAATCACTCGTCGGATTTCTTCATCGCGTCCGATTACAGGATCGAGTTTTCCAATGGTTGCCATCGCCACGAGATCGATGCAAAATTTTTCGAGTGATTGGTATTTGTCTTCTGGTTCCTGATCGGTGACCCGGTTGTTTCCACGGATTTCCTTGAGGCCGTCGAGCACTGCAGATTCACTTACGGCGTTTAATTCGAGAAGCCGTTTGGCCTGCCCTTCAGTTTTTATAAGTCCCAGTAATAGGTGCTCGGTCGAGACAAATTCATCCTGCATGTTTTTGGAAATTGTAGCAGCGGAGTCGAGCACTTTCTGGAGTTCTCGACTAAGGTCAGGTTTGTTTGTGCTGGTGGAGCTGGGGATCCGGTTGAGTTCGGTTTCAACCATGTCAACTAATTGCTTAATCGGAGCGTCGATTTTCTCCAACAAAGGCGCAACGATTCCGTCGGTCTCCTCCAAAAGGGAAATCATCAGGTGCACGGGCGTGATTTCTGGATGCCCCTTTACGCTGGCCTTGTTTTGGGCATAGGCAATCGCTTGTTGGGCCTTCGTCGTTAATTTTTCAAATCGAAATGACATAGAAATCCTCCCACAAAAACAGGTCGAAATTATTGGCAACGACGTTCTGGCAGACGATCTGTCCAACCATGTAAAGAGGATGCGAATTGCGTGCCAAGACGCTGGAATGCGGGCGTTTTTTCAACGAAATTCCGAACGTTTTCGTGCGGTTTTCGACTGGAGACCATCGAAAGTGTGGCGGTTTAGTTGGGCTCAAACGCTTGGCAATAAATCCGCTGGGTTTCGTAAAGATTACTTTACTTGATCGATTGTCTCTCGGATGAAGGCGGTATGGACTGCAATCCCCAAGCCCAACGAAGTGTGAACCGTGCGTTCCTCGTTGGGAGTGATCGTACGATCGGTCTGGCGATGTTGGCCAAGGATCATGCCTGCAATTTTAAGGCCTTGTTTTGAATTCGTATTCTCCGAGTTTAGAACTACCGGTGCGCCACTGTCACCGCCAAAGGCATTGAAGTCGAGAATGAATTGTGGATGACGATTGACGGGCGAATTAGGAAAGGAGGCGACCGTTGCGTTTCTCAGAACTGGCCAACCTGCTCGGTTCCCTTCCATCTGTGCAGGAAAAGTTGGAATCAGGCATCGTTGAGCGGGCGGAAGCGCCGTGTTGGCGGATTTTGCCTCGATGAGTTGTTTCAGCGGAATTGGCGTAACATCCGCTTCTTTCGGAAGAACGATTTTGATGGCTGCAATATCATATTGAGGATGTTGTTTCCAAAGCATCGTCGCCTTTTCTCGAATCCCAAACTTATGCTCTAGCCTTTCAAATGAGCCATCGTCTTTTTTCTTCCTCAGGATTAGCGTTGCCGTCTCGCCGTTTAAATTTTGGAAGACATGAGCTGCAGTAACGACTACCGTTTGTTGTTGATCGCCATCGGTTGGAACCGAAACTAGCCACGCAGTGCCAGAGGTTCGCCCATCGGTCAAACGAAAAGTCGCCTGCATGATTTCGTACGCTTCGTCTCCGCAGCAACCAAGAGGTGAACCTGGAGCGAAGCAAACGAACGTTACCAAGGTTAATAAAAGCTTCACGATTGGGCTCCCATAAAAAAAGGAGTGGCGAATTGCCACTCCTTCAGTTTAAACGATTTGCCAATCGATTCCTGCTTCAGAAACCATTTGTCGCAAATTAATCTTTCACTTCGAATTCAGCGTCGATCGCTTCATCTTCCGAGGACGGCGTCTCGCTGGCATCGGCGGTGGCTCCATCCGATTCCTCTTCGCCATTTTCAGCTGCGTTGGCGTACATCGCAGCACTCATTGCATGCGAAGCTTGCTCAAGTTCCTGGACGGCCGACTTAATTGCGTCTGTGTCGACACCCTTGGATGCTTCACGAACTTTTTCGATAGCAGCTTCGAGCGGTTCGCGGTCGCTATCTTTGAGTTTGTCCTCGTTCTCCTTGATCATTTTTTCGACCTGGTAACTCATGGTTTCACCTTCGTTTCGAGCGGTGACCAGTTCGTACTGTTTGCGATCGTCTTCAGCGTTCATCTCCGCGTCCGACTTCATTTTATTAATTTCCTCTTCGGATAGTCCGGAGGATTCTTTGATCTCGACATTGGCTTCTTTTCCGCTTCCAAGATCCTTGGCCGAAACATTCAGAATGCCGTTTTGGTCAATGTCGAATTTAACTTCGACTTGAGGGACGCCCCGAGGTGCGGGAGGAATGCCTGTGAGATCGAATTTTCCAAGTATCCGATTGTTGGCGGCCATCTTTCGTTCGCCTTGAAATACTTGGATCGTCACAGCCGTCTGGTTGTCCGCCGCGGTACTAAAGGTTTGTTTTTTCTCGGTTGGAATGGTCGTGTTTCGCTCAACCAGTGCGGTCAGGATTCCACCCTCAGTCTCAATTCCGAGAGTCAATGGAGTCACATCGAGCAAGAGAACGTCTTTCCGATCTCCAGCTAGAACGGCACCCTGAATCGCAGCGCCCACGGCGACAACTTCGTCAGCGTTAACACCCTGGTGAGGGTCTTTTCCAAAAATGGATTTGACCATTGCCTGAACTTTAGGGACTCGTGTTGAGCCACCGACGAGAACAATCTCATCAATGTCCGAAGGTGAGAGTTTTGCATCCTTCAACGCCTGCTGGACGGGAGTCTTGCAACGCTCGACCAGTGGATCGACGAGTTCTTCGAATTTCGCTCGCGTAATATTCATCTGGAGATGCTTGGGACCGCTTGCATCTGCGGTGATAAACGGAAGATTGATGTCGGATGCCTGGGCAGAGCTAAGCTCTTTCTTGGCCTTTTCACAGGCTTCCTGTAGTCGCTGAAGAGCCATTGTGTCGTTGCGTAGATCGACTCCGTTGCTCTTTTTGAATTCGTCGGCAACGTAGTGGATTAAGACTTCGTCAAAGTCATCGCCACCAAGGTGCGTGTCGCCACTGGTGCTGATAACTTCAAACACTTTCATGCCGTCATCGTCGTTGAGTTCGAGGACCGAAACATCGAATGTTCCACCGCCAAGATCAAAGACGACAATCTTTTGTTCTTTTTGAGCTTTATCGAGACCATAGGCCATTGCTGCGGCAGTCGGCTCGTTGATGATTCGGGCGACTTCTAGACCTGCGATTTGACCAGCGTCTTTGGTTGCCTGTCGTTGGGCATCGTTAAAGTAGGCAGGTACGGTGATGACTGCCTTGTTGACTTTGTGGCCAAGGTAAGACTCGGCCGCTTCTTTTAGTTTACGAAGCGTTTTGGCGGAAATTTCTTGAGGTGTGTATTCCTTGTCGCCAATCCCGATTTTTACGTACTCATCGGCAGCCCCTTTAACCTCGTAAGGGATCATTTTTTCTTCTGATTTGACTTCGTTGTGCCGCCGACCCATGAACCGCTTTACCGAGTAAATCGTCCGTGTTGGATTGGTCACTCGCTGGTTTCTAGCCGGTGCACCTACGATGGTTTCGTCGCCATCGGTGAACGCGATGACACTGGGGGTGGTGCGGTCACCCTCTTGGTTCGCGATAACCGTTGGCTCGTTGCCGTCCATGACGGCGACAACCGAGTTAGTCGTACCGAGATCGATGCCGATGATTTTTTCGCCTTGAGCCATGATTGGCCTCCTGTCTTTAATTATTGGAACGATCGAGGCTCTGCAAATTACTGCCAAGATCTTATTTTTTGGGTTCAGCCTCAACCTGCCCTCTGGACAGATAAAGCGCGTAACAGATCTTTAATTTGCAAAGCTTGTGCCAATTAAAGAAAACCGAGAAATAACCTTGAAAGCGGGCTTTGTGCAGCCAAATCGGCCACATCTTGGTTAATTTAAGGCGAATTGCGCAGCGAAATCGCTCGCGTCTGACATATTGTCATTTTAGCCGGGCAGTTGAGTTGGGTGGCGACGCGACAAATTGTTAGGTAAATCGCGCGATAAAGCAGCGAGTTTAGCGTTTCTTCTTTTTGGCGTCGTTTCGCTTCAATCCAGCTCGATCGAGCAGCGAATCCTTGAATAGGTCATCCAATTGCTCGTCCTGTGGTGGAGTACCGTAGGCACCGAGTTCCGTGGGATTGTAGCGAACTTCAAATTTGTGTTTCGCCACTGTGAGTTCAGCGTTAGGGTCTAGTCGACGGCGAGAGCCAAGCATGATTCTCTTTCCATTGATTTTTATGCCATTTCGCGACCGTAAATCACGGACAAACCAATAACCTTCTTCGATTTCCAGTAGGCAGTGATGTGAGGAGACATTTCCATAGTTGAGGACAATATCACAACCCTCACGGCGTCCAATTCGGAGCCGTTTTTTCATCATTGGGATCGGGTCGCCGCCGCCCACCGGTACAAGTTCGCCGTACATATTTGTGACGTGAACTGAATTCACGCTGTACAAAAGGAAGGTAAAGCCCCAAACTGTTGGGACCGGAACAGTCGAACAACTTCGTGCGTTTTGCTACGCCGTCGATCGAACACTCTAAATTTAAGCGGTACTTACATTGTCGTCAACTAAAAACACCCCTCATAATCCGCAAGTAATGGACTGGAAAGCCGATGGTTTGCGGTATTTCGGTTATAGCTATTATTTGAAGAAGCTTTTTGGCTATCGGGTACAACGTGTCAGCGTAGACGCTGGATTTACTTGCCCCAATGTGGACGGAACGGTCGCGATTGGCGGTTGTACCTTTTGTGACAATCGTAGTTTTAGCCCAAGTCGAAGGCTTCCCAAGCAAGACATCTTGGATCAGCTTGAGGAAGGGATATCTCGGGTAAAACGGCGCTATAAATGTAAACATTTTATGGCTTATTTTCAGCCGGCAACTAATACCTATGCTCCAGTCGATGTGCTTCGGCCACTTTACGAACGAGCCATTTCGCATCCCGATGTTGTCGCGATGGCGATTGGAACAAGGCAGGACTGCGTGCCAGATGATGTTCTTGATCTACTCGAAGAGATGGGCGAAAAAGTTCCGCTGACGGTCGAGTATGGATTGCAGACAATTCACCAAAAATCACTCGATTGGATGAATCGCGGCGATAACCACGATTCGTTTTTGGATGCGATGGAGCGGAGCGTTGGTCGGGGGTTTGAATTGTGTGCGCATATCATGCTGGGGTTACCCGGGGAATCGCACGCCGACATGATGGCGACTGCCCGCCAAGTGGCGAATTGTGGACTAGACGCGGTGAAAATTCACAATTTGTATGCAGTGGAAAAAACGCCGCTCGCTGCACAGGTTCGTTCAGGTGAAGTAAAGCTGATGGAGCGGGATGAGTACGTTTCAACTCTGGTTGATTTTCTCGAACTAATTCCGCCAACGATGGTAGTTGAGCGGATCAGCGGCGAAGCTCCCGGAGATTATTTCATTGGGCCAAGTTGGTGCTTGGACAAGCCAGGCGTGCTACAGGCCGTCAAAGACGAGTTTGAGCGTCGAGACTCGCATCAGGGACACCGGTTTGTGGCGAGCGGGCAAAAAAGTTAAACCGGTTTCGGTTGCCGGTTAATTCTTCGGTTGGCCTAAGCAAATTTCATCGTTCAGTATGAGAATCTGGTTCAGTTTTAAAGGTCCAGTTTCGGCTAACAAACGCGGCCAGGAATAATTTCTTTTCTTTCGTGCTCGAACCGTTTCGTGCTCGAACCGACTGATTTAGTCGAGGGGTTCTATTTCAAGATCATCTCGCTCACCGAGGATCAAGCTGGAGATAAACATCAGACTCGTCGTTTTCTCTAATTCTTTACGGTCGCCCCGATTTGGGTCCTTATCTTCTTGATTACAAGCGTTATTGACGAGTGATTCGATGGTTTGGTCGACGGATTTATTATTATCTGAGATTTGATTGAACGTATTATTTAATGGATTGGTCATTAGCTTAGAGTCGGTGAAAATCGGGCGTTGGGTCAGTCAATGGAACTGTAGCTTTTGGGAGAATCAAAGGGTGTCGAGGAGAGATTAAAGTTCGAGATCGAATCTTCCGAAGCATATTCAGTAAGGGTTATGTGGTTTATGTCAGCCGGGGCGAGACGCCAAATTTTGCGTTTCCAGCTTACCCAGACCACTTGACCGTAAAATTTTGATTCGATAGCGTGTAGAGTGTAAATTGAATCCGGTCGCCTTCGAGCGTCCCAGATTCGAAAAATTGGGCGTCGTAGCCAAGTGGCTAAGGCAGCGGATTGCAAATCCGCCATCGCGGGTTCGACTCCCGCCGACGCCTCTAAAAAGGACACGGTTTTTACCGTGTCCTTTTTCTTTTGCCTTTGGCGAAACCCACCATTTAGGGGCTCACTTGCTAGGTTTTTAAGCCACGAGGCCAGCGAAGTTGCCTAAAACCCGGCTTGGCAAGGACTGCCGGTTCGAAGCAGAGGGTGAAATTGTGGGGCGGTACTCTAGTTGAAAGCGTTCGCTCCAAGCAACCGATCTTTAATTAGATCAAAGTCTGGCTCGATTACTTCACTCAACAATGGTTGTTCAATTAAGCTTTCGAATTCAGGTGGAATCGAGATGGCTTCACCGGTTTCCGTTTCAATGATCTCACTGAATTTGGCAGGATGGGCGGTTCCCAGAAACAATCCAAGTTCGTTGTCTTGAAGGGAGGTTTTGAGCGCACCGTATGCCAAAGCCGTATGGGGTTCGGCAATGTAGTTGGATTCGTACAAACCACTTAACAACTCACGAGTTTGAGTATCGGAAACTGAATGAGGCTGGATGACAGAATGAAGTGCCTCGGGAGAGTTCTTGAAAAGCCATTGGATGCGTGCAAAGTTGTTCGGTTCCGAGATGTCCATTGCATTGGTGAGCGTGGCCTGAGTCGGGTTGGGTGACCATCGGTTGTTCTCAAAATATCTGGGAACGGTGTCATTCGCATTGGTTGCTGCGATAAATCTTTGGATGGGTAGCCCCATTGCCTGGGCGATCAATCCGGCGGTCAAGTTTCCAAAGTTACCCGAGGGAACCGAGACGACCGTCCTATCGTGTTGCGGAAGCTGTGCTACGGCTTCGAAGTAGTAGCAGACTTGAGCCAATAGCCGTCCGATGTTGATCGAGTTTGCCGAGTTCAAATGAATCGACGTACGAATCTGTTGATCTTCGAATGCTTGCTTAACCATCGCCTGACATGCATCGAAGTCAGACCTTACCGCAAACGTTTCGATATTTTTACCGAGCGTGCAAAATAGTTTTTCCTGAAATTGTGATACCCGGCCTTCAGGATACAGAATTACAACTCGAATATCGGTTTGCTCAAAAAAAGCATGGGCAACGGCCGCTCCAGTATCCCCCGAGGTTGCTGTTAGAATCGTGGTTGGTCTACTTGATAGATGACTCAAACACTCCGCTAGAAACCTGGCACCGAAATCTTTAAACGCCAACGATGGGCCATGGAATAGTTCTAATGCGAAAACATTATTTTCGACTGCGGCAACTTTTACTGGAAAGTTGAACGCTCGGCTCACCATTTCTTCCAAGGTTTTTCGTTCAAATGCGTCACCGACAAAGTGGCTCAGTATTTCGACGCTGCGCTCAACGAAACTCGTCTTTAATAGCGAATCCATGTCGCCGATCACCGGTAGGGTCTCTGGGAAAAACAGACCGCGATCCCGTCCGAGTCCCGTAGTGACCGCTTGCGCGAAAGAAACGACTTGATCCGGGTGTTTAATGTTAATGTACTTCAAGCTCGACTCCTGTAAGTTGTCGCGCGCCGGTTCGGTCAGCTTTGCAAAGCTTGACAAACCCATCGCCGGCGTAATTTTCTTTTAACCAATACGCTAATTCGTTTGCTTTCTCCGCATTATCGACGATCGCAAACATTGTCGGGCCTGAACCAGAAATCCCAGCCGCCAAGCCGCCGTGATGTAAGACATGGCGCTTTGCTTGTTCAAAACCTGGAAGAAGCTGCTCGCGGTAGGGTTCGGCGACTAGGTCCACGATGTTGCGTGCGGCCAATTCAAGGTCGCCAGAATTTAGGCCATGGACAAATCGTGCCAACGAGGCGGCCTGCTTAACAAGCACGTTTCGGGGGTAAGAGTCTGGAAGTACACTGCGCGCGTCTTTGGTTTTAACCTGTGTATTTTGATATGCCACAATGATTTGCCACGAGTCTGGCCAGGATAAGAATTGTGGGGGAGCGTCGAGTGAATCACACAAGACCAATCCACCTAAGTAGCTAGGCGCAATGTTATCAAAATGCTTTTCTCCGCTAATACTGCTTTCAACTTTGCTCATCAGCTCGAGCAATCCCCGCTTGTCTAGCGGATCGCCAAACCAACGATTGATCGCCGCCAAAGCCGCGACGATAGAGCTTGCACTGGAACCTAGGCCGCTTCCGATTGGCAACGATTTTGTCAACTGGATCGAAAGTCTCGTTAAGCTCGAAATTCCAAGCTGTGTTCGAAACAGGTCAAGACTTCGAGTCACGACGTTCTCTGCTGGATCTGAGGGCAACGCGGAAGCATATTGACCATCGAAGCTCAGCTGTAACGCTTGTGCTCCTTTCTCCGCAGCACAAATGGTAACTCGGTCGCCAAAGTACGAGCCATCGATTGGCTCAATCGCAAGGCCGAGTAGGTCGAACCCGACCGATAGGTTGCCTACCGATGCTGGAGCGTAACAGGTCACTTTGTCATTCATGAAAAACGCTCCAGGATTATGCGATGGCTAATCCACAGGGATCGGCAATTGGGTCGTCGATTTGACTTCCTTCAAAACAACGCTTGTGTTGACTCTTAAAACACCTTGAATCGTACCGAGTTGATTAGCAATGAAGTGATGGAGTTCCTGCCGATTTTTGAACACGACCTTCAAGAGAAAGTCGAAATCACCTGTGACATGATGACACTCTAAAACTTCTGGTAGTTTATGAATTTCATCATGCAAAGCTTGGAGTTGTTCGTTTTGATGGCCTGCCAATCCAATTTGGATAAACGAAACCAAGTCAAAGCCAACCTTCTGCTGATCTAACATGGCTGCGTAGCCTTTGATTACCGTCTCCTCTTCCAACCGTTTGACTCGAGCATGAACTGCCGGCGGTGAGAGTTTGACAGATCTGGCCAACTCGGCATTTGACATCCGGGCATTGGCTTGTAGGCGATTTAAAATCGAAAGATCTACTTGATCCATAACAAAATTCATATTGGAAGTGTCGGCTAATAAATGGATTAGTCAATGATCGTTCTGTGGTATATCTGAAACTAAGAATAATCAAATTAATTTGACCATGCAACCTTTGATTGTTCAGTTGTGCCACTTGGGATTCAGGCTGTAGCGGAACGATCGAAACCGCGAATTTGGGCCTGTCAATTGCGAGGTGCTGGCTTTCCGTTTTTCAATCTGCATTCTCGGAACGAAACAGGCTACTGGTTCCTCAGGCGGGCTGATTTTGGAAAACGCTTTTAAGAATTTTGGCCCAAGGGTCCCGGTGCAGTTGTCTAAGCAAATTAGAAAGCACATGCCGAAAACTGCCTTGCGGAGTTGCCTGCGGCAGTTAGCGAACCGAAAAAGTTGGAAGATGAATTCCAATCGAGGTTGACCAAAATCGACTCGGCGTTGGGTTGCTGGTTCACTTGAATTTCTTTCGTTAGCCGAAGGGTTGGCTGCCCATCCGGTGAACCTGCGTAGCGAGTCGTCGTTTCCATCATTGGGGGCACGTTTTTCGCAATTGTTCTTTGGTATGACGGGATTGTATTTGTCTCAAAATGAGTATCCGTCTCAAAATGATTCGATGTTGAATGGTCTTCGATCAAGAATTGCACGAAAACCCCTGTTTTTTTGCGTGGCACAAGGTTTGCAGTTGCTTGAGTCCCCGTTTGCCCCCCTATTTTAATTTGAGGTTTGTCATGTCTCAATTTCTCATGCGTTGCGGTTTTCCCCTTCCTGCTTTGCGGCGTTTAGATGCGGAAGAGTATTTTCGCGCATTGGGTGCAAGGTTAGAGAAATTGGTGCTGGTACGAACCTCTCAGTGCCGTGACCGCACCGCCCAAAAGACCAAACGGTTTTCGTTCTACATTCGCATTGCGTCGATCGTTGCCGTGTTTGGTTTATTTGGATTTACCGGCAGCACAGTTCAAGCCCAGCTGGTCGACTGGGACAATATCACCAACAGCACACCTTGGTATCAGTTGGGCAGCAATTGGTCGGGGGGCTCGGCGGCCAGTTCGACGGAAACGGCCCAGTTTAACCAGGCGGCAAATTATCACGTCTGGTGGGACACGACCACTGCCAGTACAACGCCCTCAGTCGGCTTTCTTGAGGTCTTGCAGGGGGAAGTGAATTTTTTGAACATGGATTCCGCTGCCCAGCATCTCTACACCATCAACGGTTCGGGCAGTGCGGGTTCATTGACTGACTTTTCAATATCGGGTGCGGGAACATCGGCGACGATGAGTGGTATGCATTTCAAGAGTCTCGGTGGAGGTCAAATCATCAATGGCGCCAGGCTGACTCTCGATGGATCCCATGCGCAGGGCAGCAAGCTGACGGTTGCTGGTACGACAGGGTTTGATGTGGCTGGCAACCTGAATATCAACTCCGGTGCAACATTCCAAAATACGATTGGCTACGTCGGCCTCAATTCTGGTTCAGCAGGGGTCGCCAGGGTGATCGGCAGTGGGAGCCAGTGGAATAATTCAAGCGATTTGTACCTGGGTGGTGAAGGCACCGGGACGCTGAATGTTGAGTCCGGTGGTGTGGTCAGTAATAACCGTGGTTACATCGGCGAGGATACTGGTTCAACAGGGATCGCCACGGTGGCCGGCAGTGGGAGCCAGTGGAATAATGCCGGTAACTTACTTGTGGGTAGAAACGGCGACGGCACCCTGACGGTGGAGTCCGGTGGTGTGGTCAGCAATCAGTCTGGCATCATCTCGCGCTATTCCGGTTCGACAGGCAGTGTTACGGTGACCGGCAGTGGGAGCCAGTGGAATAGTAGTATCAATATTCGAGTAGGCAATTCCGGCACCGGCACGATGATTGTGGCGGACGGTGGCGTGGTCAGTTGTAGCACGGGCGGCATTGGCCAAAATTCCGGCTCGAACGGCAGCGCCACGGTGACCGGCAGCGGGAGTCAGTGGAATAATTACAAGCTATTTGTTGGCTTTTCCGGCAGCGGCACACTTGATGTGGCGGACGGTGGCGTGGTCAATAGTAGTGGTACATCCGGTGGCATCGGGCAAAATCCCGGCTCGACCGGCAGCGTCAGGGTGACCGGTAGTGGGAGCCAGTGGAATTCTGCCAGTCTATCAGTGGGCAGCAGGGGCCATGGCACACTCAAGGTTGAAGCCGGGGGTAAGGTGGTCAGTGGTAACGACTGTTACATCGCGCTAAATTCTGGTTCGACAGGAATCGCCACGGTGACCGGCATTGGTAGCCAATGGAATAATTCGGGACTTTTTACGGTGGGCAATTTTGGTGATGGGACGCTGAATGTGGAGTCCGGGGGGGTGGTCAGTAATTCAACCGGACTCATTGGCCGCTATTCCGGTTCGACAGGGATCGCCACGGTGACCGGCATTGGTAGCCAATGGAATAATTCGGGTGATTTGTATGTGGGAGGATCCGACTCGGCCATCGGCGGCGCCGGATTATTGACCATTGCCGATAGCGGTTTGGTGGATGTTACGGGAGCAACCAAGGTGTGGAGTTCGGGTACGTTGACACTCAACGGTGGCGGCCTAACCACTGGAAGTTTGGTCAATGATGGTTTGGTTCAGAACACGGGCGGTACCTCAACGATCACCGGTTCTGTCACCAACAATGGTACTATTCAGGTTGACACTGGTAGTGGGTTGGTCTTTTTAAGTGACCTTTCCGGATCAGGTCCGTTCACCGGCGGTGGCGAAGTGACCTTTCAGGGCGGCTTGAATGGGGGGAACAGTCCGGGCACAATCGATTTTGGCGGAGATGTGACCTTGGGCGCGACCTCGATGACCACGATCGAGATTGCGGGGCTGACATCAGCCGATTTTGATCGCTTGGTATTGAACAACGCAAATGCAATCCTTGCAATTGAAAATGGCGCGGCATTAGACGTTCAGTTGATCAACGGATTCACTTTGGGATTAAATCAGGAATTCATTTTTGGTGACATCGCTGGCAGCAATTCACCGGTGGGCACATTCAGTGGATTGGGCGAAGGCGACTTGGTCGGGAGCTTTAGCGGTATCGATCTGTTCATTAGTTACGGTGCGGGATCGGGTAATGATCTCGCGTTTTTCACGGCCGTTCCCGAGCCAGGAGCGTTGGTGATGTTCACCATGGCTGTGGGGGCGCTGGGAATTCCTCGAAGACGTCGCAAACGGAACGCTGCTTGAACCAGTCTCAGTTCTTAGTGGCAATTTCACTTGGGGATCAACTTCACTCAAATGGTTGATTGACGTCGACTTGGTTGGCCGAGAGGTGCCTTCGTTTTGCCATAAATTCATGTGCGGACCGAAGGTCGAGCGCATCTGAAACGGTTGCAGGAAAACAGGCGATTCGCGTGGGCTGGTGGAATTATTGGGGGGAGTAGATTCGATGCTCGCCAATGCCTCTTGCGAATTTTGTACCGCCAATTCAGGTATTGTTAATTTGGTATGTTCGTCCCGCGTTGTTGTTTAAGTGGATCGGTACAAAGGTCCTGCTAAGGAATTCTGAATTTCTTAAGCCGTCTGAGATGAAAATAACGGCTTAAAGCAGTAGGATTCCCGAAATTACTTTCAAAATCCATCCACGGTTTCCAGTTTAGATTGGCGGCATTTTAAGACCTAAGTAAAAGCCTAGTGTGGGACCGTTAGAATTAATGAGCCCAATTTTTCGTTATTACTGATTGAGGTTTTAATAAAAGAGTTGCTGAGTTCGCGTTTTTCAAATTTTAACCTTGAGAAATCATTTCCTTTGAATTTGAATGAGGGAACAAAAGGATATTTTTGGAGCCTGCTTGAATTTTGCAAAGATGCCAGCTGAGTAGATCAGTCTTTTTGATAATGTATCTTGCGTT
>CALKCK010000019.1 GCA_938083195.1 uncultured Pirellulaceae bacterium
TGGCGTCCGCTTTGATTGCCACTGGCCTCACCTTTTTCGAGCATTAGGGCCTCTAAGTCGGCTAGGCCGACCTGGCCACTTTCAATTTTTTGGCCGAGTTCGGAATCCCAGCTTTGATAGCGATCGGTCACAATGGAGTCAATCGCTTGATCGGCACGGATAGCCGCTGCAATTTTTAATCCACGAGCGAATGCGTCCATTCCTCCGATATGAGCGTAGAATAGATCGACTGGCTCAAAGCTCTCGCGACGAACTTTAGCGTCGAAGTTAACGCCTCCTGGGGCGAGTCCGTACTTTAGCAACACCAGCATCGTCTGGGTGGTCAAGTAATAATCAGTTGGGAACTGGTCGGTATCCCAGCCAAGAAGCAAGTCGCCAGTATTGGCATCAATTGATCCCAATGCTCCCTGCATTCCCGCGTACTCGAGTTCGTGCATCATGGAATGCCCAGCTAGGGTCGCGTGGTTGGTTTCGATATTTAATTTAAAGTGATCCATCAGATCGTAGGCACGCAAGAAATTAAGGCAGGCCGCCGCGTCGGAATCGTACTGGTGCTTAGTTGGCTCTTTTGGTTTGGGTTCGATTAGGAATTGGCCTGTGAATCCAATTTCTTTCGCGTAGTCAACCGCCATATGAAAGAACTGACCGAGATGATCAAGTTCCCGTTTCATATCCGTATTGTAAATGCTTTGATAGCCTTCTCGACCGCCCCAAAAAACATAATTCTCTCCACCGAGTCGATGGGTTACTTCGATTGCTTTTTTGACCTGGGCTGCGGCGTAAGTGTAAACATCTAAATTACAGGTCGTTGCTGCACCATGCATAAAACGTGGGTGGGAAAACATGTTGGCGGTGCCCCACAATAACTTGACACCACTCCGATTTTGTTCGGCTTCGAGAACATCGGCGACCGCGTCAAAATTTGCGTTTGATTCACGGAGCGAGTCACCTTCGGGGGCAACATCACGATCGTGAAATGCGTAGTAGGGTACATCGAGTTTTTCAAAAAATTCAAATGCAACGCGAGCGCGATTGCAGGCGTTCTCGACCGAGTTGCTACCGTCATCCCATGGGCGAACCATGGTGCCGCTACCAAAGGGATCGGCGCCAGTGCCTCGAAAGGTATGCCAGTAACAGACGGTGAAACGAAGGTGCTCTTTCATCGTCTTACCTTCGACGAGTTCATCCGGGTTGTACCACCGGAATGCAAGTGGGTTATCGGACCCCGGACCTTCGTACTGAATCTTATTGATTTCTGGAAATGCGTTAGTAGTGCTCATGGCAGGCCCCGTAGTGGTAGGTTTTTTGTTCATTGTTTATCAATAAAAACCATTTGCCAGTAGATGATGCGTAAAATATCATAGATATTTTACCGGCTTGGCGGTGGTTGGCTTGTGTTGAAGCGACCGAAGCTGGTTTTTACTGTTCCCGGTCTTGTCTCGGATCGATTTTGATATGAAGCAACGACGTTCAGTTGCCCTTTTAGTAGAAACGTCCAATGCCTACTCGCGCGGCCTGTTGGAGGGAGTGATTGCGTACAACAAGCAGCATGCGAATTGGTCGATGTTTATTGCAGAGCAGGAGCGGGGCGCGGATCCTCCCGGTTGGTTGCGTCATTGGAGTGGTGATGGCGTTATTGCACGAATTGAAACTGATAATATTGCGAAGGCAATTAAGAAAATTGGCCTCCCGGTTGTCGACTTAAGTGCGGCTCGACATGTCACTGAGATTCCCTGGGCTGACACGGACGACCAGGCGATTGCGAGTTTGGCAGTCGAGCATTTTGTAGAACGGGGATTTAAGCATTTAGCTTACTGTGGAGACCCAGCATTTCGCTGGTCTGACTCTCGTTGCGAACGGTTTTCAGAGATTGTTAATCGTAAAGGATTGAAGCTTTACACTTACCAAGCGATTTCCAGGTACGATAAAAAATTCACTCTCGATCGGGAGAAACGGAGAATTGAGAATTGGTTAAGGGGTTTGCCTCGGCCTGTGGCAATCATGGGATGTTATGACTACAAAGCGCAGCAGGTGCTTGATGTTTGTCGGGAATTAGATTTCGCGGTACCTGAAGAAATTGCCGTGCTCGGCGTTGATAATGATAATTTGCAGTGTGAGTTCGCCAGTCCACCTTTATCCAGTATTATTCCAGATACCCGAAGGACAGGATTCGAGGCAGCGGAGTTGCTTGATCGAATGATGTCTGGTGAAACAGTTTCGACACAACCTTTAATTACCAAGCCGTTGGGAATTGAAACTCGAGAGTCGACAGATGTGTTGGCAATCGAGGATCGAGAAGTTGCGGTCGCGTTAAAATATATTCGTGAACATGCCAACCAGAATATTCGTGTTGCAGATGTTCTTCGGGTCACTCCGATGTCCCGCCGTGTACTTGAGGCTCGATTCAAGAAAGCAATTGAGCGAACGCCTCATCAGGAGATCCAGCGCGTCCGGATCAATCGGATTGAGCAACTGCTTCGAGAAACAGATTTGACAATCCATGAAATTGCTGAGCTTTGTGGATACGTACACGCGGAATACCTCGCCGCTGTTTACAAGCGAGAGACTGGGAGAACTCCCAGTCAATTTCGAAAGCAAACAGAGGTTGTGCCTCGCTCTTAACGTCGCTTTCGGGGCATCATCCAGGGTGAGGTTCACGAATTGAGCACGGTATTTTCATTATTGAATTCGACCGGAATCGTGGATGGTCTGCAATTGTTTACTTAGCTCATTTACCAATGGCTTCAGCATGGGGTCGTTAATTCGATTGGTTTGTTCTTTCAAATCTGTCGAGAGTTCGTACAGTTCCCGAGGATTTAGTTTTCCATCGATTAAAAGTTGGTGGTCTGCCAGCATTTTCCATTGGCCGGGAAATTGTTTTCCATTCACCACTGGATTGTCGATCCGAATCGCAATCCACGCCGCTTCTGGGTCCTTTGCTTTTTTGCCGGCTTGGCGGGCTCCTTCGTTGTGGTCATTGTGAATGATTGCAGTTCGCTTGGACGGTGGATTATCTTTCAAAGCGGAGAGGATGCTGAAGCTATCTTCACCGTTGTTGGCACTGATAGAGGTTCCCACAATTTCGGCAAGTGTGGCTAACACATCCACGTGGCAGATGGGAAACGAAGAAGTTTTACCATCGTTATTCGGATCGCCGTTTCCGACTCCTCCCAGAGGCCAAGAGGCAATGAAGGGGACACGGTGTCCACCTTCATAGATGGAACCTTTGTTGCTGCGGAGTGGCCCGGTTGCCATTTTCGCTCTCGATTCAGCACCGTTGTCGCTGGTGAAAATTAACAGGGTATTGTCGATCAAATCATGACCTTGACGTCTGGGGTCATCGTGTTGTTGAAGATAATCGATTAGCAAACCGAGAACGACATCGTTCTCGTAAATGAAATCGCTGCGTTTACCACCGGGGTGACTTTTTCCTTTGACTTGCCGACCTTCAATTTCTTTGCAGGGATCATGGGATGTATGGTTAGAGTGGCAGGCGTAATACAGGAAAAATGGCTTCTTTGAGGTGTCTTGTTGGCTCAAATGGTTGTCGAGAAACTTCTTTGCCATTTTGAAATTGGTGGGGCCAGTTTCGTTCAAAATATATTTAGCCCTGTCGACTTGAATTCCGCCTTGAGCTGCCGGAACTCGACTGCCAGCTAGCCATCCCTGGTCTTTTGAAGTGGGATGGCTGCGCGACGTTCCGTGAAAAAAGTCAAACCCGTGATCCAAGGGGCCATCTGCAATTCCTTGAGTCAGGTCGACGTTTTGGTAATTTGACTCTGGAGCCCCTTCCGCGTTTCGATAGGTTAGTCCGCAATGCCACTTGCCTGACATGCCTGTCCGGTACCCGTTATTTTGAAGCATTGTGCCAAGCGTCACTCGGTCTGGTTCAATCAATGGGTCACCTTGGGGTCCCCAAAGAACGCTGAACTTCAATCGAGTTCGCCAGGTGTATCGCCCCGTCAAAAGTGCCTGTCGAGTCGCGGTGCACCGTGAAGAGGGTGAATGTGCGTCGGTGAAGCGAATGCCGCGTTTAGCCAACTGAACCATTGAGGGGGTTTTCACCTGATTCGGATCTAGATTGCCAGTCCAGTCTTGATAGGCACTTGTGTCTCCCACGCCCATGTCATCGGCCATCATAATAATCACGTTAGGCAATTCTGTTGTGGTTTGCCCTGAAGCGATTAGACCGATTGAAAAGACGGCGAGAGAGAATACCAAACTGGCAACGCGAGCAGCAGTTTTCGTTTTGGGAAAAAGATGGGGTTTCATTGATACTCCAGTAATTTGAAAAACTCCCAAAATTTTAACCGATCCTCGGCAGATCGCCTACAATTGATTTCGCAGATGACCAGGTGAGTGGTTGGAGTATTAACTAATTACTGTGAAAAAGGCTAGGTTTTGAATCGAATTGATTACTTAGGGGTGAGCTTTGCGGCCGTCTGTATCGTATTTTGCTATTTCGGTTTCTCGCGAATTCAATCGAATACCGAAGACGTCCTGCAATGGCTGCCGGACCAATCCGAAGCTAGGTCAGATTACGATTTTTTTGAATCCAAATTTGGCTCAGATGATTTCCTAATCGTGACCTGGGAAGATTGTCGTCTTGGAGATGAACGGCTGGATCGGTTTACTGAATATTTGCGGAGTCAAGATTCCACCGAGTTAATTCAAAAAGTAACGAATGGTACGGAAATCTTGGAGCGTCTGAAGCGAGATTCGGATTTCTCGCGAAAGCAAATTCTTGGCCGGCTGAGTGGAGTCTTTTTTGGTGCAAGCGATCCGAATTTAACCTGTGCGTTAATTGAGTTGTCAGATATTGGGACGGCTGATCGAACTGCGTCGATGAACCTGGTGTGGGGGGCAATTGATGCAGACCCAGAACTGAATCGCGAGCAGGTTGTGATGGGGGGCTATCCTTATATTGCGACCTTCATTGATGGTCAATTGAAAAACTCGTTTCGCTATCTCTTATTGCCTTCCATTATTCTATCGACTTTGATTTCTTTGTTTTGTTTGCGAAATGGGATGCTGACACTGATCGTTTTTATTGCGGCGGTGGGAGCGGCAGCGACAAGTATTGCGTTTATTCCGATCTGCAATACAAAATATGGCGGATTGATGTCAATCATCCCAGCGCTGGTTTTTGTGCTGGCGACCTCGGGCAGTATTCATCTGATTCGATACGGATTGGAGGCGATTGGAGACGCCCGGAAATTGTTGTCGATTGGCTGGCGCCCTTGCATCGTCTCGGCAGCGACTACTGCTGTGGGGATGTTGTCGCTGATGCGTAGCGATTTCCCTGCGATTAGAAATTTTGGGCTGTTTTGTGCAACCGGTGTCGGTTTCGCAATGTTGTTTCAGCTGATTTTAGTTCCCTGCTTGCTTGCGAGATTTGGCAAGAAGGGGCTGCGTGCACTTGCCGCCCGCAGCGAGAATGCTTCCTTTTGGACGTCGCTCATGATTTGGGTTCAACGGCGGCGGATGGCGGTTGCCTTTGTTTTTTCAATGGTGGTGCTGGCCGGTCTTCTTGGTTTGACTCGGTTGAAAGCGGAAGTTGAAGTAGAGAAGTTATTTCGTCCTGAATCAGAAATTCTGGTTTCCATTGGAAATTTGGAGAATCAATTGGGGCCATTGGACCAGACGGAATTGTTGGTTGTTTTCAATCAACCTGCTGCAGACTCGTTTCCGGACAGAGTTGCACTGGTAAAGAAAATTCAGTTGAAAGTGTCACAGTTAGAGGATGTTCACGTTATTTATTCGCTGATCAATTTTCTTCCGAACGAGCCATCAAAAAAAACAGCTCGTAGCATGTTGAAGCGATCAGCCTACCGTAGCATTCTGAGGCGAGAGCGAGACAATCTTGCCAATGGGAACCTGTTGCATGTGGATGACGCAGCGGAAACTTGGCGAATTAGTTTGCGTTTCCCATTCGCAGAAAAAGCAAATTTTGATCGCTTGATGACGGAAGTCGAGACGGCCGCCGAGCAAGTAGTTTCTATGTCAGATAAGTCATTGTCGTTTAGTGAACAAGCGATCGGATCAGGAGTTGATAACAGTTTTCAAAGTGATGCCGATGGATTAGCTTCGCCGTCCGATACTCGGCCTAAATTGATTTACACTGGGAAAACGCATTTGTTCCAACATGCGCAAATAAGTTTGTTGGCAGATTTGTTTCAGAATTTTCTATTAGCTTTTGTCATCATCACGCCCATTCTGATCTTAGTTTTGCGATCGGTACCATTGGGTTTGATTGCAATGCTTCCAAATGTTTTTCCAACGTTACTGGTGTTTGGAGGGCTTGGCTGGGTTGGGATTCCCGTTGATTTGGCAATTGCGATGACTGCCTGTGTTGCGTTGGGAATTGCTGTGGATGATACAACCCATTTCTTAATTCGATTTCGTGATTTTAATGGTCGGCTTGGGAACGTTGTGGATCCGGTCATGCAAACGATTGCGCAGTGCGGACCGGCAATGTTGCATACCACTTTGATTGGATCGGCGGGTTTGTTGGTTTATTATTTTAGTGACATGTTAGTGGTTTCGCGATTTGCATGGGCGATCTCAATTTTATTAGTGATCGCACTTTTGGCTGATGTACTAATGTTGCCAGCGATGCTGTTTTTGTTTTCAAAATCCAAGAATGGGGACGGCGGTGCAGAGACAATTGGCCAATCTGTGTCGGTTGATTCTGAGCGAGAGTAAATCGCAGGTGGTGAAAAGCGAATGGTGGCAATTGGGTGCCGATCTAGGTGAGATTGGTCGAAGGATGGTTGACTCAAAATTATGAAATGGGTGTTTTAAGATGAATTCAAGTTCTCGATTCTCGATGATACTTTTTGGTTGTGTGAGTTTTGTAATTAGCGGGATTGTCCTACCGAGTTCTTCATTGGAGAAAGTTGTATCGGATGAGCTGACGGTAACCGTAGAAAAACAGCAACCCAATGTTTTGATGATCCTTGTCGATGATTTGAAACCGGCTTTAGGATGTTATGGTGATTCCCATGCGAAGACACCTCATCTCGATGCGTTGGCAAGGCGTGGGATGCGGTTTGAGTTGGCTTATTGCAATCAAGCAGTGTGTGCTCCGTCTCGATTTTCTTTAATGCTTGGCTCGCATTCTACAACGACCGGTCTTTATGGATTAGGGAGCCAACTGCGTGAGGTGGTACCGGATGCAGTTACGATTCCACAGTATTTTTCACAGCATGGTTATCGCACTGAGTCTCTTGGGAAAATTTTTCATATCGGTCATGGCAATCTCGGTGATCCTGAGTCATTTGCTGTTGATCATTTTCATGAAAAAGTCATTGAATATTTGGAGCCAGCAAGCACTGACGGTGGCCAATTAACGAGGGAAGAAGCTTTTTTTACGAATCAACAACTAGGGAACATCCGGGCTTTGCCGCGCGGTGCGGCGTTTGAAGCGCCCGAGACCAGCGATGAAGGATATGCTGATGGCCGAGTTGCGGCCGAGACAATCCAAAGGCTCGAAGAGGCGAAGAAAAAGCTTGCGGCTGATAAGCAGCCATTTTTTATTGCCGTTGGATTCGCCCGGCCGCATCTGCCTTTTAGCGCTCCTAAAAAATATTGGGATTTGCATGACCCAGCAAAATTGCCAATGCCTCAATTTGAGAAATTTCCCGTTGGATCTCCCGAGGCCGCGCACAAACGGGGTGGAGAAATTAATAATTACAAACCGGTGCCGACTGATCGCGAGATGCCCGACTCCCTCAAGCGAGAGTTGGTTCATGGTTATTATGCAAGTGTAAGTTATGTCGACGCTCAAATTGGAAAAGTGATATCAGCGCTGGATCGTTTGGATTTGGCGGAAAACACGATTGTTGTGCTTTGGGGAGATCACGGATTTCATTTAGGTGATCTTGGGATCTGGACGAAGCATACGAATTACGAGCAGGCAAATCGAATTCCAATTATGTTTTCCGGGCCGGGCGTCCGAGTTGATAGTCGAACTCGTCAATTAGCCGAGTCCGTCGATATTTACCCAACGCTTTGTGAGCTGGCTGGATTACCCAATCCTGTCGTGCCTCAACGACTGGATGGAGTTTCATTGGCGACGGTATTAAGCGATCCTGCTCAACGCGTGCGTGGCCACGCCTATCACGCCTATCCAAAACGAAAACTGGGTCGAGCGATTCGGACGGAGCGGTATCGAATGGTTGAGTGGGCGAAGCACAATGGTTCTGGGGGGGGGATTGATTACGAGTTGTACGATTACCAAAGCGACCCGTTCGAAAAAGAAAACCTCGCAGACAAGCGTCCCGAGGTTTTGAAAGAGTTGAAGGCTATTTTGGCGAGTTATCCCCCACCCGTCACACGATCTAAGAAGAAAAAGTAAATGCAAATTGAACTGGCTATCAAGTTCCTGGTAGGCGCTTTTTGCTTTTAGGGGATTGCTTGTTTTTCTTTTTTTGATTGAGAAACTGGTACATGTTGAACCGTTCCGGGTAGGCGACACCGGTTTTATCTGCCCAGGTTTTCCACATGGCAACCATTTCCTGTTGTTTCGGAGCGTTTGATTTGGCGAGATTTTTCATTTCAGTTCGATCGGTTGACAGATCGTAAAGTTCCCATGGTTTTTGATACTCGCGAACCAGTTTCCAGTTGCCCCAACGCACGGCGGCGTTTCCTTCGTGTTCCCAGAAAACAGGTTCTTGATGAATGGGGGAATTGCTGCCTTGCAGTACGGGGACTAACGAATTGCCAACGCAGGGAGGGAGATTTTCAGGGTACGTTGCGCCGGCAAGTTCAACGCAGGTCGCCATGAAATCCGGCAGGTAGCCAAATTGTCGAATGAACTTGCCACGCTTACTCGATGCGATTCCTTTCGGCCAGAAAGCAATCATTGGTGTTGAGGCTCCGCCTTCATGGAGAAAATGTTTGTAGAGTCGGAATGGCGTGTTGGAAGCGTTTGCCCAGGCGAGTCCTTGGCGAATTCCATCAACGGTTTCTAAAGGCGAGTTTTTTTCCCAGCCTTTTTGGTAACGTCCAAGGACGCCGCCTTCCTGGCAGGCTCCATTATCCGAGAGGAATAAGATAAGTGTATTGTCTAAAACGCCGCAATCTTTGAGGTGTTCAGTAAGCTTTCCTACGTTTTGATCAATGGAGTCAATACATCCCGCGTAGGCCGCTTGAATCGTGTCTAGCTCGTCTTGTTTTTCATTGGTGAGTGAATCCCATTTCGGCCCAACGTGCGGAGCAGGAGTAACGTTTTTGGCAAATAAACCTAAATCTTTTTGTTTTTGCAAACGGGTTTTCATGAGCGCTTCCCAGCCGTCTCGATACTTACCTTTGTATTTTTCGAAGTCCTTTAACTTTGGTTGCAGTGGCCAATGAGGGGCGTTGTAGGCAAGGTAAAGGAAAAATGGACGGTCGTCTTCTTTGGTCACTTGCGAAATATATCGACAGGCTTCATCGGTGAAAGTGTCGGTGCTGTAAAAGTTTTCATCGGTTTCAACTGGTTGGTTGTCGCGAGACATGGTGCGCCCGTTGCCCGGTTTGAAATAATTAAATGCACCGGATAAACCGCCATAAAAATGTTCAAAACCTCTTTGGCTTGGCCATGTTTTTTTGTCGTTGGCCCCTAAGTGCCATTTGCCAGTCATCAGAGTGTGGTAACCGGAGCCTTGTAATACTTGAGCGATCGTGGCGCAGTTGTCATTCAAGTAACCCTGATACGGGCCAGTAAATCCCAACGGCTGGTTGGGCGGAGCAGTCATGTGCCCGATTCCAGTTTGGTGCGGATGCAGTCCAGTCATCAAACTTGCTCGCGTAGGGCAACAGCGGCCGGAATTGTAGAATTGTGTAAATCGAAGTCCTTCGCTGGCAAGGCGATCAACATTGGGTGTTTCAATTTCACTTCCGTAACAGCCGATATCCGAAAACCCCATATCGTCCACAAGGATGATTACGATATTGGGCCGGTCGGCATTTTCTGCGGAATCTTCGCCCCTCAGAGCTCTCGAAGGGGGGGCTGCGGAGCTAAGTGCAAAAACTAAGATAAAAGCGATTGCCATTGGACGCATGCGGGATTCCTTTATTGGTTTGGTGGTCACTGGTCATGTGTTAGAGTTTAGAGGTGACGCAAGGCTGGCCTTATTCTAATCCATGAGTGTGGTTGGATTCTATGCCTTTAATTTTGATTGCCAAATTCTGGTTGTGAATATGCGAAGACGTTATTCCGTTGCCTTAATCGTAGAGACTTCAAGTAATTACGGACGAAATTTGCTTGACGGAATCGTGCGTTTTAAAAAAACTCAGAGCGATTGGTCTGTTTTTCTTGAAGAGCAGGATCTTCGCGGAGGCCCACCTGAATGGCTGATTGACTGGAATGGTGATGGAATCATTTGTCGCTCAACGAATCCAGAAATTGCTCAAATGGTGCGGTCGCGAAAAATTCCGTTTGTCGATTTAAATGATCGCCGCAGTGGAAATAGCGAGTTCGTTACTTTACGTTCTGACGATCACGCGATTGGTCGTTTAGGGGCGCGACATTTTATGGGTCGGGGATTTCGGAGTTTCGGGTTTTTTGGATTTGATCAGGAAGCTTGGTCGCGTCGGCGAGAGGAATCGTTCGTCAAAGAATTAAAACAGAAACGTCATGAGTGCTCCATTTTAAAATCTAAATGGCATGGTTTGTCTAATCGGGAATTGGACCAGCCTCGCAAATTTTCACTGGCTTATGAGCGTAAGCGAATAACGAGTTGGTTAAAGGGATTGCCCAAACCGGTGGGCATCATGGCAAGTAACGATATTGCGGGAAAGAATATTCTGGATTGCTGCTTGTTGGCGGAAATCGCTGTGCCGGAACAGGTGGCGGTTTTGGGGGTCGATAATAACGAAGTGATCTGCAATCTATGCGAACCGCCGCTTTCAAGCGTGATGCCCAATTCTGAGCAAATTGGATTTTCTGCAGCAGAACGTTTGGCAAAATTGATGGCGGGGGAAAAAGTAACGCCGCGGTTGCAGTGTTTTGATCCATTGGACGTAAGGCTTCGGCAGTCTTCCAGTGTTTACGCCATTGAAGATCCAGAGTTGGCAACTGCATTGAGCTTTCTCAGGACCAACGCGTGTTTTGGTATCTCGGTTAAACAGGTCCTCGAGCACACAAAATTATCACGGAGTTCTCTTGAGCGCCGAATGCGAAAACTTCTCGGCCATTCTCCCCAACAGGAAATTAGGAATTGCCAACTGAAACAGGTTCGAAGTCTGTTGGCCAAGACGGATATGTCGATCGAACAAATCGCAATTAACTGCGGATTTGAACATCCAGAGTACTTACATGTTGTTTTCAAAAGAGAGTTAAACATGACCCCTGGCGATTACCGAAAGGCGCTCAATAAATAGATGCGTAACTCACAATGCGATTGAGTGAGTTGTGAAATTTCAAAGAAACACACGAAGGTGGTTCGTTATTTAGCTGGCAGGATTTGAATTGCATCGGCGCAAAGGTTGCCAATCGAATTTCCGTGGGACATGATGATTGCCGTGGATTCACCTTTTTTGAGATCAAATTCACCGAGAGATACGAAGCCGTGTTCGAGTGTCGGTGCTTTGGTTAAGTCTAAATAAATTGTCTTCGATTCTATTCCTTGTTCAATTGTGATACGTGCCTTTTGGGTTCGATTTTCGTGGTGCCGATAGGCGAGTCTGATTTCGCATCGTGTATTTTTCTCCGGTTCCCAAGCAAATCGAATCGAAGCATCCGTATTCGCACCGGCGTAAACATAGTGTTTTCCAATAAAGCCTTTTAGGCCTGTCCCCGCGTTCCAGATTCCTGTTTTCGTTGCTGAAACATCGTCGATGACGATCCCTGTGATTTTTTTCGGTGAGATGCCTTGGTTTACGACGACTGGTTTGGGTTGCTCCGCGATTGGAACATCGGGAATGGTTAATTTGCCTCCAATGCTCAGTCGGCGTGACCCGCCGGGAAGCTGGAGCAGGCTCTTTAATTCTGGTAAGTGTTTTTGGTAGACCTCTCGGGGAGAGCACTGGTGAAGGGCGCAAAGAGAAGCGGCTTTCCCAACGACCTCTCCCATCATTCCGCAGGTCTTCATGACACGCACAGTTCCCAGCGCCTCGTGGGTAACGCTGATGCAGCGGCCTGCCATGAAAAGGTTGTCGATGTTGGCTGAGTAAAAACAGCGGTACGGGACGGGGTAGCCGTAGCTTCTGTCGACTCCTTTTCCATGAACTGCTTTGGAAATGAAAGGATTGTTAGGATATTTTTTGGCGTATTGTTCTTTTGGATAATGAAGGTCGATGGACCATGTGCTGGGCACAACGCCGTCGGGAAAATCTCGTTTGCCAACGATATCGGCTTCGGTTAGCAGGACGTCGCCCAGCAGTCTTCTCGATTCTCTTGGGCCTCCAATGAATGCGACCCAGGTCAAAAATGCATTGGGATGTTGAGCCGCTCCGTCTTTGTTTTTCATTGCGTTGAACGCACCGTAAACTGCTCTCAGATTCCAGTCACGAATCCCTTCAGCATCTGCCAAGGGATCTTTATCGAATCCACTTTCCCAAAACCACTGACCATGGAAGTCACGGGGGTATGGGAAATCTTTCATGCTCAGGTCCAGCGCCCAAGGGGTATTGGGGAACTTACTCAGTTGGGTGTCTTGCTGCCAACGCCACATGTTGCTCATTCCCATTCGGCCGCCGGGAGTCATGTCGTTCTCTGCTCCGGCAAGAGTTCCAATCGTGCCGTGTCCAGTACAGTCTACAAATTGGGTGCCGGAAAATCGTTTTAATTCGCTGGAGAGCGTGTCAAATGCAAGAATCGATTTAATGGAATTCTCTGACGAAAGTTCAACTTGATAGGCATGGTGATTAAGGAATAGATCGATATTTTTTTCGGCGCGGACCAACGATTCTTTTTTGTCGTCTTCGAACTCTGCGTAGGTGCCGGGAGATTTTGTGGCCTGATCTGAGAATTCATTGACGATTTCACCAATTCTCGGATAACGGCCCCGGCGAATATTCCCCTTTGCCCAAACACGAACTTCGCTGGATCCGTTCCCGCCGAGCACGCCTCGGTTTTGAACCAAGGCAACTTTGCAGCCCATTCTTGCGGCTGATAGAGAGGCTGCAACTCCAGCATAGCCTCCACCGATCACGACTAAATCGTAGCCACTTTGATTGACCGGTTTTTCAGAGATGTTTGATAATTGACGGCGCCACGAAGGGAGGATTTCCGTGGTTGCCGGGGGAGTCCAGTCAGGATCAAGCGAGAACGCAATTGCATCGCAACGACCGTCAAAGCCGGTCAGATCATGAAGAGCGAGTTCGTTCTGCTTTTTATCAATTTGGACGGTTCCACCGTTTTGCCAGAACCAGTTTTCCCCTTTCACTCCAAACTTTTGCTCCAACGGCACACCATTGAGGTGTAATTCAAATTTCCCAGGTTGGCCCGGTGCCTTCCAGCGTGCCACCCAGTCTTTTGTGCGGACCCAAACGTTGTAGCGTCCCGTCGCCGGGAAATCGATGGTTGTTTTTGCATCAGCCACTGGTTTTCCGAGGCCGTGTGCAAGCAGATAGGGAGAACCCATTTCATGAATGAATTGGGTATCGAGTTTCCACCCACCAGGTTCTGAAAAACTTTCCGCCTCGACGAGCAGCGTCTGAGAAATGCCGGTAGAAATCAAACCCAGTAAGATTGTCAGGCTTAAGACAAAACGAGTACCCATGATTTCTCTTTTATTACTGTGTGGAAAGGCAGTGAAATTTAGTGTTCAAAATAAGTATATCCGCGGAGGCTCTCGCGAAACAGATTCAAGATTTCGTTTCGCTGGGCGACAGTGATTTTCCCGTTACTCAATGCGGTATCGGTGCGTTTTTCAAATTGAGAAAATAGATCTTCCGTTTGGTACTCAACGTAACTTAACACATCTCTAATGCTGTCGCCTTCGAGTTCGTGGACAAACTCTAATTGCCCTTCGCTGGTAACTCTGACGCTAACGACGTGAGTGTCGCCGAATAAATTGTGTAAATCGCCTAGCGTTTCCTGATAGGCTCCAACGAGGAACACACCGAGGCAATATTCTTCACCTTCGACGATCGGGTGTAATCTAAGTGTGTTGGTGTTGGATTTGGTTCCCACAAATTGGTTGAGTTGGCCATCACAATCACAAGTTAAATCCCCAATAATAGCGTTTCGAGTCGGTTCTTCGTCGAGACGTTGCAATGGCATTACTGGGAAGACTTGTTGAATGGCCCAGGCGTCGGGAAGTGATTGAAAAACGCTAAAATTCCCGTAGTAAATATCTGAGAGTGAGTCTTTGATGGTTTGCAGGCTTGCCGGAGGGCGTGTCATTTCGGGCACGCGGTCGGCGATTTGATGGAGAATCGTCAGGCAGATATTTTCAGCAATTGCCCGTTCGCGCAAGCTTAGTTCTCCATTCTGAAATGCTTTTCTTGCCTGATCGCGGTAGTAAATCGCGTCGTTGAAGTTTTCTTGCAGGCGTCTGACTTCGATATGTCGCAGCGTATCAATCAGGAAATCAATGGATGAATGGATGTTTTCTGGAAGCGGGTCGGGAAGTGGTTGCGGTTGGAAGTCATTGACATCGAGAATGTTGAACAGAAGCACAGACATTGGTGCGACGGTCCAGCGACCTGATTCCGAAATAATTGTAGGGTGAGGGATGTCATGGGGGCTGAGGGCTGCCATGATTGCCTCGACAATATCGACACAGTACTCGTCGAGGTCATAATTTCGACTGTGCCCATCGATGCTGGCCGACCCGTCATAATCGACGGCGAGTCCACCACCGATGTCAAAATATCCCATCGGAGCGCCTTCTTCGATGAGATTAACATAGAATCGACAGGCCTCGGTAATGCCGTCACGGACATTGCGAATATTTGGTACTTGGCTACCGAGATGGAAATGCAGCATCTTCAGTGAATCCAGCATTCCAGCCTCGCGGAGGCTGTCAATAATTTCAATCAGTTGCAGTGTTGATAAACCGAACAGGCTACGGTCTCCAGCGTCTCGACTCCAGTGTCCATCAACGGCAGTGGAGAGTTTCAAACGAACCCCAATGCAAGGCGTAACTCCCCAGTGATTTGCACGGTCAAGGATCATCGGTAGTTCCTTGGGAGTTTCGATGACGAAAAAGACTTGAAGGCCCATCGCAAGTGCTTGTAATCCGAGATCGATGTATTCCAGATCTTTGTAGCCATTGCAGATGATCAGGCTTTCAGGAGATGGAAGGGTCGCCAATGCGATCAAGAGTTCGGCTTTACTTCCCGCTTCGAGTCCGTAATTGAACCGCTCTCCGAATCTGGCGATTTCTGCAATCACGTGACTCTGTTGATTTACCTTAATCGGAAAAACGCCGCGATACTCGCTTTTGTAATTGGTCTGAGCAATGGCCGATGCAAATCCCTGATGGAGTTGAGTTATACGGTCATCCACTAGATTTTCGAACCGGAGCATGACTGGCATGTCGAGTCCGCGCTGTTTTAGACCCTCGAGTATTTCCGAGAACTCAATCGTCTTGACGCCTGCCGGGGTTGGTGCCTGAACGGTTGCGTTTCCCGATTCGGAGATTCCAAAATAGTCTAGTCCCCATCGCTGAATACCGTATAGGTCTCTCGCTTGATCGAGTGTCCAAGTAGGTTCCGTGAAGGTCTCATCTGTTTTTTTTTCGGTGCGACGATGTGCCGGATCGCGACGCGAGGTTTCGTTGGGAAAAGCTGGTTCAGGTGTTGTCAATGAATGGCCCTCGAGTGCCAGATGAAGTGCCAAGGAAAGTGTTTTAGAGAATCCATCGTATCAGAGAAAAGTTTTTTTAGTATGGGATTTCTAAAAATCCAAGAGCTTTCAATGGCTGCTGTTTTTGTGGTTTGCGTGGGCGTTTTGCCATCCGCGTTGCGAAACTAAAATTAAGCTAAAATTTCATGAACGACTCGACCGTGAACATCAGTCAGTCGAAATTGTCTTCCTTGAAACCGGTAGGTTAATTCTTCGTGATTAATTCCAAGAAGATGCAATAGCGTTGCCTGTAGGTCATGGATGTGAACACCATCACTGGCGACGTTCATAGCGAGTTCGTCGGTTTCGCCGTAGCTAAGGCCGGGCTTGAGACCCCCTCCGGCCATCCACGTTGTGTAGGCATAGGGGTGGTGGTCGCGTCCCCATTGTTTTCGATTGTTGATGTCTCCCTGAATAAATGGAGTACGCCCGAATTCTCCACTCCAGAGAACGAGTGTGTCGTCGAGCATTCCGCGTTGTTTCAGATCCATTACCAAAGCCGCACTTGCCTGATCAGTGTCCCGACATTGAGTGTAAAACTCGGTGGTCAAGCTTCGGTGTTGATCCCAGCCAGCGTGCATCAGTTGAGTGAAACTGACACCTCGTTCGGCAAGTCGACGCGCCATCAAGCAGTTGTGCGCAAACGAACCGGGTTCTTCGACACCGGGTCCATACATTTCAAGAATAGAACGAGGTTCATCGGAAAGATCCGTCAACTCGGGAACGCTCGCCTGCATTTGAAATGCCATCTCATACTGAGCAATTCGGGTTGCGATTTCTGGGTCCCCAAATTCTTCAAGTTGCATTTGGTTTAACCGAGCGATGTTGTCCAGCCACCCGCGGCGCATTTCACGTGTTATGCCGTCAGGATTAGAAAGGTAGAGGACCGGATCGCCAGATCCGCGAAATTTTACCCCCTGGTGTTTGGATGGTAAAAAGCCACTTCCCCAGTAGAAATCGTAGAAAATTTGTCCGCAGGTCGTGTTTTTTGATACGGAGGTCATGACGATGAAATTTGGAAGGTCATCCACTTCGCTTCCCAGACCATAGTTCATCCAGCTTCCCAGTGTCGGCCGGCCTGGTATCTGAGCGCCGCTCAGTAAGAAGCTGATCGCTGGAGCGTGGTTGACCGCGTCGGTGTGCATGCCTTTTACAAATGTTAATTCATCCGCGATCGAAGCAGTGTAGGGGAGCATGTCACTGACCCAGGCTCCAGAATTTCCTCGCTGGTGAAACGGTTCAATGGGAGCCAGCATTAATTTTCCATCGGGTTTGCCGGTCATCGTACTGAATCGTTTTCCAGCAACGAATTCTTCAGGCACAGGCTGTCCGTGCATTTGGGCTAATTTTGGTTTCCAGTCAAATAGATCAGCATGAGAAGGGCCGCCGTTTTGAATCAATGCAATCACGCGTTTTGCCTTGGGAGCAAAATGAGGAATGCCGGGTAGGCCGCCGATGTGCGGCTCGGGCCGCGGTTCACTAGCAATTCCAGAACGGTTTAACAGGCTCGCCAACGCTGCGGATCCAATTCCGCTTGCCGTACGACCAAAAAATTCGCGTCGCGTCGAATGCAATGTTTTTTGTTCTTGAAAATTCATAGCCGGTACGGGTTTGTTGATTCGTGGGGAGTTTGGTTTTTAGTTTGTCACTTGGGCTATTGCCGTGTCAGGCTTTCATCGAGGTTCAAAACGGCGATGCAAAGGTTAGTCCAAGAAGCTAGTTCAACGGGATCGAGGCTAGAGTCCACCGGTGAATCGCCGACTCCCAAAAAAGCAATTACATTGTCATTATTCGCGGCGAATTGTTGACGGTCTCGCTCCAATCCGGCAAGGAGGATTGGGATTTCTTTCTCGCGCGGCAAACGCGTCAATATTCGCTGGTAAATTTTCTTTAGTGTTTCTTGGTCTGTTGATTTTTCTTTCAGTGCGCTACCGGCGAGCAATCGAGCTGCCTCGACATAGGTCGTATTGTTGAGAGTATTCAGGGCGTGAAGCGGCGTGTTCGTCCGGTAGGAAATGACGGAACATGTCATTCGGTCGGCATTGTCGAAAATCATAGTCGGCGCGGCGATCCGTCGCCAGAATGTGTAGATTGATCGTCGGTAAAGCGCGTCTCCCGAACTCTGCCGGTAAGTTTTTTTACCAAAACTAGCTTCTTCCCAAACCCCCTTCGGTTGATAGCTGTTGACCGGGCGGCCACCAATTTCTCGTACAAGTCGTCCGCTGGCTGCGAGGGCGTAATCACGAATCATCCACGAGGGAATTCGAAACCTCGATGCTCGGGCGAGAAGACGATTGTCGGGGTCGAGTTCGCGTAAGGAGGGGGATGTCTGTGAGGATTGGCGATAGGTTCGACTATTTAAAATCAACTGGATCATATGTTTTGTGTCCCAACCGCAATCCCGATATTCAGCAGCCAGCCAATCTAGTAATTCTGGATGGCTCGGCGGTTCCCCCTGGACCCCAAAATCTTCCAAAGTTTTAACTAATCCAGTGTTGAAGAACTTGGCCCAAATTCGATTGATTGAAACACGCGGTGTCAGAGGGTTGTCGGCTGAAAAAAGCCAATTCGCAAGTGCGAGTCGATTGGGGGAGATATCTTCTGGTAGCGGGGCCAGCATTTCAGGCACGCGCATGGAGACTTCGTTTAATGGATCTTCGTAGGACCCCCGGTTCAGCCGATAGGTTTTTCGAACCTTTGGTCGATCAGCCATGACCATGACCTTGGGGTACGCTTTCGCTAGAGATTTAATTTGACTGGTAATTGAGTTAATGTTTTTGGCTTGCGTTTGGTAAACAGCATCAGACTCGATGTGGGTGCGGTGGATTAGTTCGAGTTGTTCTGGGGATCGCGACTCGATTGGTTGCTGCAAAGCTGCCAGTAACTGTTTTGTATCGCCAGCGAGCGTTGGGTTTTTCTGCTCGGTGAGGGAGATTCTCAGTCTCCCAATATTGTGTTTTTCATATATTGATTCGTGTTTGAGTACGAATTTGATTTTTGCATTAGGCGACAAGGTGACTGGTTTTTCAAACGAGAAGATGGCCTCGCGCTCCCGCTGCATATTCTTATCGGGAGCCAAGACTGCCCATCCTGATTGGGCATTTGCATCAATTGCTAATTGGACACCATGACCCGGTTGTTCGTAATCAGCTTGAGCTTTTTTGAATGGAAGGCGGGTCGGAGGCTTTCCTGTTTCGATGAGATATGCGGAAAAATCAGTTAAGACAAAATTGGAACTGTTCGATCGCGTGAGACCACCGGCAGTCATCGACGCGTGTTTGAGGGTTTCCAAGCGAATGGCTTGGATAGTGGCGAGATCTGATTTGCCAGTGAGTTCGTAATTATCATTGACGGGATTGGCTCCCGAGGTGAGCAGCGAACCATCATTGGAATAAGCTAAATCGGCCTTCTGGGCGGAGTAGGATTCGGGGTGCCAGACGGACCAAGTATTTTTGTCTTGGATTTGTTTGGTTTGGGTCAATTCCCAATCACTTTGTTTTTGCTTAAGTGCCTCAACAAGGCGTTCTTGTTCTGATTCTAATTTGGTTAATTCGTTCTTCAGCTTTGCCAATTGTAATCGTTGGGTTTGATCGGGCACGGATAGTACGGGGGCTGTTTGAGCATTACCGCCAGCGCCGGTTACCGGCGTTTGGTTGAAAAATGCAAACAGACTGTAGTAGTCATCTTGTGTCAGTTGATCGTATTTGTGGTCGTGGCAGCGACAGCAATTGAAGGTGAGGCCGAGCCAAACAGTGCCGGTTGTTTCGGCCATGTCCATCACATAGTCGATTCGATTTTCCTCTGGAATCCTGCCCCCCTCACCGTTGATGGGATGATTTCGATTGAATCCGGTTGCCAGAATTTGCTCTTCCGTTGGTTGGGTCAAAAGATCGCCAGCGATTTGCCATTTAGAAAACTGATCGAAGGGGAGATTGTCATTGAACGCACCAATTACCCAATCTCGCCATGGCCACATGGTCCGTTCGTTGTCGCCTTGGTAGCCGTTGGTATCGGCGTACCTTGCTGAATCGAGCCAGTCCCAAGCCATACGCTCACCATAGGCAGGTGATTGGAGCATTCTCTCAACCATTTGCTGATAGGCGTTCGGTGAATTGTCTGCAAGAAACGTATCGATTTGCTCAATAGTTGGTGGTAAACCGGTCAGGTCAAGGCTTACTCGTCGAAGTAATGTTCGGCGGTCGGCAATCGGTGAAAACTCAAGGCCTTGCTGATGCAGTTGCTGTTGGACAAAAAAATCAATCGCGTTGCTTGACTTGATCTCTGGCTTAACGATCGGTTTGTAGGCCCAGTGTTGTCCCCATTTCCCACCTTCATCAATCCATTTTTGGATCAATAAAATTTGGTCGGGGGTTAAACTCCGGTGTGAATCCGGAGGGGGCATTTGTTCGTCAGGATCATCCGATTGAATGCGCGAATACAATTCACTGGAATTAGCATCAAACGCGATGATTGATTGTTTTGCTTCTTCTTCAATATCGAGCCGGAGGTCGGAGGCCCGCTGTTTCGCATCAGGCCCATGGCAAAAATAGCAGTTCTCAGCAAGGATGGGTTGAATGTCTCTCGCAAAATCTACCGGCTCTTCAGCGACCGATGTCATTGAGAGTGCGCAACAGGAGAGTATCAGTGTGATTGAGAAGATGGATTTCATAACCGTTTATTTTAATCTATTTGAAACGGCAGCGAAGTCTATTAAATCTAATCAGGCAAGGATATCTCGAATCACTTTGCCTTCATCGGAAGGACCAATGAGCCTTTGTTTCAGGCCTTGATAAGGGAAGTTAAACCGTTTGGGGTCGATTCCAATTTGGTGGAGAATGGTTGATTGGAGGTCGCGAATACTGACCGCATTTTCGGTGATATAGTACCCAATGTCATCGGTTTGACCATAAACTCCGGGTTTGATACCACCTCCGGCCATCCACATAGTAAAGGCGTGGGGGTGGTGGTCTCGGCCAATGAATCCTTTGACCAGCTTTTTGCGAACGTTGTTTTGCATCATTGGTGTTCTGCCGAACTCACCTCCCCAAACAACGAGCGTCTCATCGAGCATTCCACGTTGTTTTAAATCGGTAATCAAACCGGCAACCGCTCGATCAATTTGTCGACATTTGATTGGTAGTGTCTCGTCGATCGATTCCCCCGGAGAAGAGCCGTGGTGATCCCAGCCCCAATCATAGAGCTGAACAAACCGCACGCCGCTTTCGACGAGCCGCCGAGCGAGTAAACAATTGTTGGCGAATGTGGGGTCATCACCTTTGTAGAGTGTCCGCGGGTCCGCCGCCGATTCAGCAGCGGAGACATGCCCAGGTTTTGCACCGTAGAGATCGAGCATTGATTGGGTTTCACGGCCAATGTCCATCACTTCCGGGACCGATATCTGCATTCGAAATGCAAGTTCGTATTGGGCAATGCGAGTGATCGTTTCAGGGTCACCAATGTGCTCATGTTGGTACCGATTCAGATCGGCAATTGCATCGAGTGTTTTCCGACGCTCTCCCCGATTAAGCCCTTTGGGGTCGCTGAGGAAGAGGATAGGATCGCCACCGTCGGTCCGGCATTGAACGCCTTGGTAGATCGTCGGTAGGAATCCGCTGCCCCAAAGAGATTTTCCAGCGCTGGGCGTTTTTCCCCCAGAAGAGAGAACCATGAATCCTGGAAGATCTTTGTTTTCGCTTCCCAGACCGTAGGTCGCCCACGAACCGATCGAGGGGTAACCTAATAGTGGGTTGCCAGTTTGCATCAACAGTTGTGCAGGGGAATGATTGAATTGTTCTGTGTGGACCGAGCGAATAACGCAGAGATCGTCAATGACCTGACTGAGATGCGGCAGCCGGTCACTCACCCACTGACCGCTTTCGCCGGTTCGCTGGAACTTGAACTGTGAGCCAAGCATCTTGGGGACGCCGCGAATAAAAGCAAACCGTTTTCCCTCAAGATATTCTTGGGGGCACTGTGTATCGTGAAGTCGGTCGAGTGCCGGTTTATGTTCGAATAATTCTAACTGAGAGGGAGAGCCTGCCATGTGCAAGTAGATGACAGATTTTGCTTTGGCTGGAATTCGAAAGCCAGTTGGTTCGTCTGAGCTTTCCTGATTGAGCAGGGAGCTGAGCGCGATCGATCCGAGTCCTAAACCCGTTTGGCCAAAAAATTGACGCCGGGTTGTCGCTTGGATTTTTTTAAGTGGGAGAGGTAATTTCATAGCAAGCTTATTTCATCAGTGTTTCGTCGAGATTAAGAAGAACATTGGCGATAGCGACCAGACGAGGATCACCCTCAGTTAATGCGGATGCTTGAAGAAGCGATTTAGACGCGTCCGTATCGATGGCAAGCGATGCGTACAAATCCAATAAACGCTCGGTTTCCCGAGGGGTGGGTTGCCGGACGAGTGCCATTGTAAAGCCGTTCATGATTTGTTGTTTTAAATCTTCCGAGGATTGCTGCATACGTTGGGCCAACCCGCCAGCGGCTTCTAGGAATGCGGTATCGTTCAGCGTCACTAACGCTTGGAGCGGCGTGTTGGTTCGAATGCGACGCACTTGGCAGACTTCGCCACTGCCGGCATCAAAGGTTGTCATTGCAGGGTAAGGACTGGTGCGTTTGAGGTAGGTGTAAAGACCTCGGCGGTAGCGATCGGGGCCGGTGGCATTTTTCCAGTCGTCGCCACTGTAGGTAGTTTTCCATACCCCGCCTGGTTGGGGTGGCATGACTGATTTGCCCCCAAGTTGTTCGGTCAGCAAACCACTGATTGCGAGCGCCTGATCGCGCACGGTTTCGGCAGAGAGACGGAAGCGTGGTCCGCGTGCGAGCAAGCGATTGCGAGGGTCGCGTGCAAGATGGTCAGGAGTCGCGACCGCGCTCTGCTGGTAAGTGCTAGAAGTTACGATTGTCTTGAGGAGAGTTTTTATTGACCATCCTCGTTCGCGGAAGTCGACTGCTAACCAATCCAGTAATTCGGGGTGAGAAGGGGGGAGTCCTTGTGAGCCAAAATCTTCCTCGGTTTCGACGATCCCAACCCCAAAGATTCGTGACCAAATTCGATTGACCATGACGCGTGAAGTGAGTGGGTTTTCAGGTTGCATTAACCATTTTGCAACGCCAAGGCGATTGGGCGATGTGTTGTCAGGGAAACTACCAAAGGTTTCCAAGACATTTGGGGTGACCTCGGCCCCCAGATCAAGAAAGTTTCCGCGATTATTGATTTTGGTTTTACGTTGTTGAGCGGCAGACAGCTCTGCCATCACTGGCGTACGGGTGACTGCTTTTTTTAGCGACGCTAGTTTAGCTAATTCGGTTTGATAGTTTTTCTTTTTCGCAGAATGTTGAGGGTCGCTGAGTGACCAAAAGATTTCCTGGAAATTAGGTTCGAGTTCGGCGATTAGCCACTCAGCAGGGTACGGGCTGACTGAAAAACGTGATCGGGCGAGTAACAGGCTTTCTCCGTATTGTTGTTCGAGGGTGATTCGAATGGTGCCCGCAGCGATCGGCTCGGAGAAATCAAGGATGCAGTTTTGCGGATCCTTAAATTTGGGTGAAAGTGCCCAGCCAGCAGAGTTATCCCCGTTGATTAGTTTGGCAACCTCCCAATTGCGTTGAGAGAAAGTTGCTCTCGGATTGGTCAGCGTGATTTTTTTTGGTGTTCCGGCGTCTTGGATTTGTTCAACGGTCATATCCCGAATTGCGACGTTTTTATCCGCCCAGTCACCGCCGGCGATTGATTTTGGGAAATGCTCAATTCGTAATGATTGGTATTTTTTTCCATCGGTTAGTGCGGGCAACTTAAAGGTTAGTGTCCATGTATCTCGTTCTGGTCGATTGCCAGTTGCTAAAATGATTCGGTCATCTTGTTGTTTCAAAACGACGTCCGTTTCTGAGGTCGATTCCATTAGTTTTAAGTTTTGCCAGAGTGGAGTCTCGGTGAACTGTTGCTTCCACTGGGAAAGCTTGGCGTCGAATTCGGCTGGCCGAACATTTAGTTCTTTGCTTGCCAAAGTGACAATGTTTTGTTGAGCGGCAATTTCTCTTGCTTGCTCAGACGTTGGAGTGGGGTGAAACGGTGACTCAGTATCTCTGTCCTGTGTTTGATTAAAGTAGGCTAAAAAAGAGTAATAATCGCTGATACTGATTGGGTCATATTTATGAGAATGGCATTTTGCGCAACCCATGGTTAATCCCATCCAAACTTGCAGTGTCGTATCGACTCGGTCTTTGACTGCCGCGACCCTGAATTCTTCATCGTCGGTTCCCCCTTCTTCGTTGGTCATCGTGTTGCGATGAAACGCCGTGGCAAGAATTTGATCGTCCGTTCTTTCGGGCAATAGATCGCCGGCCAATTGTTCCTTCGTAAATTGATCGTAAGGCATGTCTTGGTTGAGGGCATCGATCACCCAATCTCGATAGCGCCAGATGTCACGGTGTCGATCCTTTTCATAGCCTTTGGTGTCCGCGTAACGCGCGAGATCGAGCCACATCCGCGCCCAGTGCTCACCGAATGCGGGGGCCGCGAGTAACCGGTCGACTTCACGTTCGTAATTTTCGGGGGAAGGGTCTGCCAAGAAGCGTGCTGCGGCGGCAGAGGTTGGAGGAAGGCCGGTCAAGTCAAGGGCTACACGTCGCAGGAGCCGAGCGGGATCCGCTTGGGGAGCGGGAGCAAAATCCTGTGCCTCCATTTGTTTCAAAATGAAATAATCGATCGGACGTTTTGGCCATTGCGAGTGCTTGACAGTAGGCAGAGGTTTTTGTGTGGGGGCGACGAAAGACCAGTGAGCTGAATAGGCACCACCTTCAGTGATCCATTGCCGAAGAAGTTTTTTTTCAGCATCGGTTAGCGGCTGTCCACTTTCTGGAGGAGGCATTAACACATCGGCATCGTCTGAATAAATTCGCGTGACAATTTCGCTTGCCTTGGGCTGATGGGGTACGAGAGCAAAGCTTCCGCCAAGATCGCGAGTCGCTCCCTCGAAATTGTCCAGCCGCAATTCGGCTTCGCGAGTCGATGGGTCGAAACCATGGCAAGCAAAACAATGCTTACTGAGAATGGGTCGAATCTCACGATTAAAGTCGACGTCGGAAAACACTGTGCAAGTTGGTAGCCAAGCAAGGCAGATGGTCATTAAGATTCTTTTCATGGGTCAATCATATCTCAGATCTCGTTGTTTGGCTTGCACGGCCACCGCATCTTTGTGTAAAAAATCAGTATGAATAATACAAGTCTTGTGCGCTCGTTTTTCTCACAAGTCGATATATCCGATTTTCTGGACCTCTTTAACCTGCAACCCGAGGTTAGTTTTTTTGTGAAGGACCTCCGCGGTCGTTTTTTGGCGATCAATCGGAGAGGTTGTGAATACTGCGGCGTGCTGGATCGAAGCGAAGTGATCGGGAGAACTGATTTCGATTTTTTTCCAACGCAGCGAGCCGAGAGTTATCGCCAAGACGACGGGGAGGTAATGCGGACGGGTGAGCCGATAATCAATCGTCTCGAGAGCGCACCGGAGATGGCTGGCTCTCCACGGTTAGTAATGACCAGTAAGATTCCAATTCGCAATGTCGAAGGCGTTGTAGTGGGCATTGCTGGGTTTTCCCGTCAAGTTGATACCAAGCGGGGGGAATCGAAAGACGCCAAACGATTTGCCAATGTGGTTGAATATTTACATTCGAATTACCAACAAAAGCTCAATACGTCTGAACTAGCAGCAAGGGCGAAGCTCTCGGTTAGTCAATTTGATCGGCAGTTTCGTCGGGTATTTGGGGTCTCAGCCCGACAGTATCTTTCGCGTGTTCGGCTGGAAGTCGCTTGTCGGGAATTAGCCCAGACCGACGAGACGGTGGCAACGATCGCGATTGGGTGTGGTTTTTTTGACCATGCTCATTTTTCGCGCTGCTTTCGCAAGCAAATGAAAGTCTCTCCATCGGACTATCGCCGCAGCAAAAAATCCTGAAAGCAAGAACAGGTAATCGCCCAACCTCACTTTAATCATTTGTTGGTTAAGGTTGTTTGGGGGCGGTTTGTTTGGGTGCGATTCGATAGACCGCAAGGTTCTTGATGTCGACCATTCGAGGCACAGACAACGCGATATTTTCTTTGGTTGGATGTCCAATTCCAGAAGACGAAAATTGGCTTACGAATTCGTTGTCAATTTGAACAACAATTTTCTCTCCCTCAAGTAAGATTTTTAGCTCGTGCCATTGGGATGCCTTGGTGGCTCGTTTAGTCGTTTTGGATTTACCTTGGATCCGTTTCGCCAGTTCTGATTTCGAGGTTCCACTCTCTTTTAGTTTACGGTACTCATTTGCCATGGTTCCAGTTTTTTGGTCTTGAATGACAACGGCCTTGGTACTTACTTCCACGCGGCAAAGGTGGCCTGCGTGGACAGTCTTGCAATTTGGGTCATTGATGTTCACGCCAAATTTTTGATTTTCAGCGAGTTGGAATTTGCAGGTAATCACAGCGTTTTGAAATTGCACTTTTGTTCGTGCGACGGCAGCATGGTCAGAGCCCTCAGTCCGGCGGATTTGCAGAACACCATCCTTAACGCTTGCTTGGGGAACCATTTTGTTTTTTGCGATCTTGGCTGACTTTTGAGCCCGACCGTCATTGGTCCACCAATCTTGTGCGTTGAGAGGTTGATCGAAGTTATGAGAGAGGATGAGGTCGGCCCGCGAGATTGCATTTTCGATCGTCTGTGCTTGTGCCGGGGCAGCGGAGAGGGTTGTAATTACGGCGATTGCAACGAAAGAAAGGAAGCAGTGATGGAAAAGGTTGCGGAGTGAGCATTTTGAATTCAGCATGATGCGGCAGGCCTAAGGGGCGAAGTAGGGAGAATAAACTGTTTGAGATTTTAATACTTTGGGATGTTGAGTGGAACAGATTGATCCATTTGTTAGCGAGAATATCTCGGGCGATCGGTGTTTTTGCACTATGAGGACTTCCGGCAAGGTGTAGACTGTTGAACTGTCCACGTTTTTTGATTCTGAAAAATGGGCGATATCCCCACTGATCCATCGTTTAATATCGGTCAGTTGGTTCCGGCAAAGGCGTCGAAGATGCCATGAATTGCGACTTCTGTTGACCTCGAGCACCAATCGCTGAATCGATTTCAGTGGGTTGTCTTAGCGGGTTCTAAAAGGAAAACCATTGAAGACCTTCACCGAGTTAAATTTAATCGAACCGTTGCAGCGAGCGATTGCGGGCGAGAATTATAAAATCCCGACGCCCATTCAGGCGCAGACCATTCCCGTCGCTCTAAAACGCCAAGACGTTTTGGGTTGCGCTCAGACGGGAACCGGTAAGACGGCGGCGTTCGCGTTGCCGATTCTCAATCGCCTTGGTTTACAAAATCGATCTGCCAAAGCGAAGCGCCCATTCGCGCTTGTGTTAGCGCCGACTCGTGAGTTGGCAGTGCAGATCGGCGCCAGCTTTGAAACTTATGGAAAGCATCTGAAGCTTCGCCATGCTTTGGTTTACGGCGGGGTCAACCAGAATTCTCAAGTGCGGGCTCTGCAGCGAGGAGTGCATGTTGTCATTGCCACTCCGGGGCGATTGTTAGATTTGATGAATCAAGGGTTCATTCAGCTCGACAAGCTTGAGGTTTTCGTTCTCGATGAAGCAGATCGAATGCTTGACATGGGGTTCATGCCTGACATCAAACGGATCATCCGCGAACTTCCTGCGAAGAGACAGTCGTTGTTTTTCTCGGCAACGATGGCGCCTGCGATTGTTGAAATCACGGACAAGCTACTCGTCGATCCCGTAAAAGTAGACGTAACGCCAGAGACTCGCAGTGTCAAGAAAATCAAGCAACAGGTCATCCTTGTCTCTCGCAAAGGGAAGACGGAATTGTTGCATAAGATCCTTTCGGCGCGAGATGATTTACGCGCAATCGTGTTTACGAAAACGAAACGTTCAGCAAATTTTGTAGCTGAGCGATTAAACCGGGAAGGATTGAAGGCTGCGGCGATCCATGGCAATAAATCTCAAAATGCAAGGCAGCGGGCGCTCGATGCGTTTCGAAATCAATTCGTGAAAATTTTGGTTGCGACCGACGTCGCGGCTCGCGGAATTGATATTGAAGGAGTGACCCATGTTGTTAATTTTGATTTGCCAATGGAGCCAGAAGCGTACGTTCATCGAATTGGTCGAACTGGGCGTGCGGGCGCAAAGGGAGTTGCGATCTCGTTTTGTAGCGCAGGTGATCAGGGAGATTTAAAGGCGATTGAAAAACTGATTGATCAGGAGATTCCAGTCAATCAGGAATTATCGGTGGCTTTGCCGAGTCCAGGGCCAAAGACTACGCGAGGGCGAACAGGACGTAAGCCTTCGAGCGGAGGTCGTTCTAAAGCGTCTCAAGGGGGGCGATCTCGGAAGGGTTCGAGTAGCCGAGCTGGCGGGGAGGAGGCTGCTGGCAGTGAAAAGGGGAAGCGAACGACAAAGCGTCGCCGCCGTCGAGTGCGAACTGAAAAGGCGAGTGCTGTCAAAAGCTCTCGATCCGGTGAAAGCTCTCGATCCGGTGAAAGCGCCCAGAAGAAATCTGTTAAAAAAACAGGTGGAGGTAGGCGTGCCTCGAGCGGGCCAGAGGGTGGGGCAACCGAAGGTTCCGCTAAACGTCGAAGACCTCAACGCAAAGGTAAAAACGCTCGGAGTCGCACGAATACGTCTCGTTCGGAGTGAATTGAAGTCAAGTTTTAACGCTTCAGCGCGATCAGGGCGCAGCTCAGTGAGCAAGCAAGAAAAATCCCGCCGAGGCTCATTAAAACGTACGAAGTGTTGGTCAGGATCGCGGATTGTTTGTTGTATCGGACGTAATTGGGCTCGTACCAATCGCCGAGACCGTTATCGATTCTCAATTCGTTGTAGTAAGTTACGACCTGAGACGGCTCGAGTTGGTCGACAAATTCGTTATGTTGCTCGGTAGAGAGTTCTCGGTCGATATCGGTTGCCATGCTTCCAGCATAGCCATAAAGCCAGTATCCCGAACCGCCTAGAAGGACCGCAGCAAAGAGGCCAATTGAGAAAAATATATTGAAGCTAACGCTTTTTTCGACTGTTTTCTTAGTCTTTTTGGCGGTTTCGTCTTCTACCGGTTCCAAGAGCCTCATTTTTCGAAGCATTGGGGCTTCGGTTAATTCGCCGCACTCCGGGCATTTTAGTTCTTGCCCCGCCTGTTTGGGAATGACTTCGAAGGGGTGACTGCAGTGGTCACAAGGAAGTAAGTATGTAGACGGCATTGGGTTCCAGCTTAGCTTTTCAAGTTGGTTAGTTGCTAATAGTTAGTTGGCTAACTGTTCGGGGTGTCCTTTTAGGGGAAGCTCTCTGGTTCGCAGGGAGCCAGCAAGCGTTCTCCAGTATAGCAAGTGACGGGGGCGTTTTTGGGTTAACCGCGGATTTCCTCCCGAGTTTTACAATTTCAACTACGAGATCCCAATCTCCATCGTTCATTTAGGATCGGCTGGGGAGGGAAGAAAAAATTGTCCGCGGTCGACTTTTCTGGTTGTTAGGATTGTTTTTGAGGGAGGCGGGACTGCGTTGCTTTTTCGAATCATCCAATTTCATCACCTTCCATTGGTGGAACCGGAAGAAGTTATCATTTAGGGGCGATCTGCTAATAAAAATAGATAGATTGCAGGCTTTTTTAGCTGGACTATGATTATCCGACAGTTACAATTGTACAACTGCGATTCGAGACTCTGCTGTATCCACAGTCCACCCAAGGTCTAGCGTCTTTTTAGGGCGACGCGGCTCCTTAATAAATGAGTGACATTGAATCCAACCGGCCAGGATAACTGGTCAAAACCGGTGCGGGAATTTGGTAAAGATTTTACGCAGACAGGAAATGGGACAGGGCTGTTGATTCGTTTTAATTGGTTAGCTTCGATAAGTATCGAAGTTTTCTCTACTCACCGAGTGGAGCGAGCTAGTTCAAAACGATTCGGGTAGGAAAACAATCACGAGATGTTGCTGGGGTTCGCTGTATGTTGCGATTTCTCCACGAGGATTTTGAGATTAATTCCGACGAACGGTTTAATCAGCACTTGCTGAATGCCAACCCGCTTTGCTGCTTGGAACTTGCTAAAAATTAACCTTTGCGACGGTTTCACACGAACCAAACAGTAACCTTTTAAGATTCGGTGTGAAGGCAAACTTGGATCCATCACAGTATGCATTTCGACCTGCCTCAGGTTGAGATTGTGATTAACCGCTTCCGCCTCACAATGGAAACATTTTTAAAAACCTTTGCGCAGGAGTGCTAAATTGTACGATGCACTGCTAGAAGACGACGATGCAACACGAACACGTGTTGCTCCTAAGCGATTCGAAGAAGTAGTTGAAGCCAGTCCACCGGCTCCATCCGATACCACTGCCGCTAAGAGCGATGGGGAGGAATTGGCCGCTGGCGTAGATGAATCTGAATCTTGGTCAGACGACCCGGTTCGGATGTATTTAACGCAGATGGGCGAGATTCCACTTCTGACTCGAACCGAAGAAATCACTTTAGCGAAACGAATTGAAGAGACTCGACGAGAGTTTCGAACGAAGTTGCTTGAATGCGATTACGTCATTCGTTACGCCTATAAAACACTCGTGAGAGTTCACCGTGGCGAGTTGCCGTTTGATCGAACGGTTCAGGTTTCGGTAACGGATCGGCTTGAAAAAGAGCAGATTCTTGGCCGGATTCCTCACAACCTCAACACGCTTTCGGTTTTGCTAAAGCGAAATCGGCATGATTTTCTCACAGCGTTTTCTAAATCTCATACCCAAGCTCGGCGTAAAACCGCTTGGAAGAATCTCGCTCGTCGTCGTCGTCGAGCGGTGCGTTTAATCGAAGAACTCGGTTTGCGAACACAGCGTATTGAATTAATGATTCGTACGATTGAAGACTTCAGCGCTCGCGTCGACGAGTTAATGGACAAGATCCAGGAGCACAAGAAATTGCGAAAGCCCGCGATTGAGCGTGAGGCTTGGATTCAAGAAATGCGAACGATCCTGTTGGCTTGCCAGGAATCCCCGACAAGTTTGCGGAATCGTGTGAAGTATCTTCGTGATATCTACACCAAATACCAAAAGGCGAAGCGCGAGCTTTCCGAGGGTAACCTGCGATTGGTCGTTTCCATTGCCAAGAAATATCGAAATCGCGGCTTGAGCTTTTTGGACTTGATCCAAGAGGGAAATGCTGGATTGATGCGTGCTGTTGATAAATTTGAATACCGTCGTGGATTTAAGTTTTGTACTTATGCGACCTGGTGGATTCGCCAAGCGATCACCCGGGCTGTTGCGGATCAGAGTCGAACGATTCGAATTCCAGTGCATATGGTTGAAACGATGTCACGCGTCCGCACGGTTTCGCGTCAACTGCTTCAAGAACTTGGTCGTGAACCAACTCTCGAAGAAGTCGCTCGACGAAGCGAGACGACCATTGATGAAGCACGTCGCGTGCTTGCGATGAGCCGTTATCCGATCAGTCTTGATCGGCCTGTTGGTAACAGTGAGGATAGTCATTTTGGTGACCTCTTGCCTGACGGTGATGCGGAGAGTCCGTCGATTGGTGCGTCACAGGAAATGCTTCGTGGACGGATTCAGGATGTCCTGAAGACGCTCAGTTATCGTGAACGCGAGATCATCAAGCTTCGCTACGGGCTCGGTGATGGATATAGCTATACGCTGGAAGAAGTGGGGCACATTTTCAAGGTGACTCGCGAGCGTATTCGCCAGATCGAGGCGAAGGCCGTAAGAAAGCTTCAGCAGCCAAGTCGCTCGCAAGAGTTGGTTGGGTTCCTCGATTAATTTTTGAGCAGACAAGAAAATTGTAAGAAAGAGGCGAGTTAATTAGCTCGCCTCTTTTTTTGCGCTCATTTGAATCAAACGAGTCGGTAGTACGTTCAAAGGTAGAGCGATTTTTTAAAGCTCAAAAGAATCAGCCCCAATCTCTCAGGGTGGGTGCATGACCGCTTCGCCAGAGAATGTAGGTGCGAGATAGACTGGATTTTTCCAAGTCTAACTTTTTCCCTGTCTTGGATCCTTCGCCAATGCGTGTCTCTTAGAAGCGTCCGTTTATCGCTTGCGGGTCATTGGTGACCCTCGCTATCAATTTTCAACGGGTGGAAACATGAAACGTCGTCTAAAAATAACAAGTTTATCATTGGCTTTTTTGGGTCTTGTCCTTGCGGGCAACTCAGTATTGGGACAGCAGAATCGGTCGACCAGTGGTACTGGGCCTTGGGATTATTTGCAAGACAAATACGATGCAAATGGAGACGATCAGCTTACCGAAGCTGAATACTCTCGCGGGGCTGAGAAATTCCAGCGACTCGATACGAACCGTGACGGAGTCATTTCAGCCAAGGATTGGGGTGGAGGGAATTCAGGCCAGCAGTCTTCCAAGGGTAGGCAGAAACGATCACGGAATTCTTCGGAAATTACGCCACCAGCGAAGGGGGAAAAGGCGCCTGGGTTCAAGCTAACTTATGTGAATGAACCATCAAAAACTGTAGAGCTGGCTAGTTTCCAAGGCAGTAAACCAGTCGCGCTTATTTTTGGAAGTTGTTCGTGACCGCCGTTCGTTCGTTCAGCTGGTCAGCTGGAGAAGTTATTCGAAGAGTATGGTACTGAGGTTCAGTTTTTTATGGTTTATTGCCGAGAGGCACATGCAATTGATGGTGACAGGCCGATGTACAATTCCATTGTGGAAGAGCCGGTTTCCACGGCGGAACGTAATCAAATCGCCAAAGACTTTGTAGAGCAATTAGGTATTAAAATGCCGGCGCTACTGGACAAGATAGATGACAAAACAGGAACGGATTACGCAGCGCATCCCGATCGCTTGTATTTGATTGGAAAAAATGGACGGGTTGCCTACGCCGGAGGACGAGGGCCGTCTGGTTTCAAACCGGATGAGCTTCGGGTGGCAATCCGTGTCGAACTTGGAGAGGAACCGTCAGGCGAGAAAAGCAAGCAAGCGAGTCCGATGGCGGCTCGGCGAGGAAATATGTTCATGCCGGCTATCGAGGCGCTGGATCTCAACAAAGATGGGAGATTGTCAGTCGCCGAAATCGAAGCGGCACCGGAGTCTCTGAAAACACTAGATAAGAATTCAGACGGTGATTTGTCTAGAGAAGAGTTGCGTCCAGATCAGCGTTTCAGGCCGCGGCGAAGTAGATAGATGGTGGTTCATCTGGTTAGACCAGTGAGCAGGATTTTGTGTGCTTGAGTGAATTCTTAATGAATTCTTAATGGAGCCCAGGTTGGGCACCGTTAGTTCATTTTTGATTTGGGTAGCAGCCACCTAAATTAACCAGTGCAAAATTCTTTTTGGTCTTAAAAGAATTAGGTTATTCGACAGTGATTGCGAATTGAGTGTCATCAATTGTTGTTTTTGGCGACGTGTTAAACGTTCCCATGCATCGCTGTAAAAAGCGAGTGAAATTTTATTTTAAATTGCTTCAATTAAATGGCGTCTTGTCGCATCTAATTTGTACCACTTTCCAAAATTTAAAATAACGCCAGATGAACGTACTGCGATTCACGGCAACGTTGAAACGTAAGCGCACGTATTTGATAGGCTTGCGTGTTGGTTTTGAGGCTCTGTTGTTGCTCTCGGTGGGCAGTTTGATTTAGGGCGCTCCTAGGAAGGAAAGTAAAAAGTAGTTATGTATTCAGTGAATGCTAGTGCATTGCCCGTTGGTCAATTTGAAAATCGAATTGGAAGCTTTGTGTGTCTTAAGAAGATGTACTCAGCAATCGTCATTTTGATTGGTTTAGTTTCTGTTTACGATGCTTTTTTAGTTTATCAGTACCGAGAAGTGATCAACGAGCAGAATCCTTTCTGTGCCTGGTTGATTAGTCTTGAGCCTAATTACGTTTCCTTGTTTCTGGTTGGCAAAGGGCTTGGAACACTCTCAGTGATGATCATCTTATTTCTCTTGTTTCGACACTGGAGTCGATTGGCAATTCCTGTTGCTGCTTCGCTAATGCTGTTTCAGGTTGGTTTGATGGGCTATTTACACGGAAGCGATGGCAGGCGGCCGTCGGTGACCCAAATGGCAATGCTGTCGAGCGATACTTTTCCTCCACTCATTGCCGTGAGCGGGAAGGCTGTAAACTCGAAGAGGGTTAAGAAGATTCCCAGGAAATCCGAGATGGCTGGGTCTGCAGCGGCTTCGGCAGGATCTGGGCAGCAGCGGTTGACTAAGGGGCAGCGGCGCCGCCTGTGGAGCCAGCGATTGAAACTACAGGCTCAAAATAAACTGGTGAATCCAAAAAACAGTAATGCCAAAGGGAGCAAAACTAAGCGTTCCAAAGAGCGAGTTCTTAACCTTAAAAGCCATTAAAAGTCTCGACGAATGACGAAGGGATGGCATCGCTTTGGGTTTGAGGTTTATTTCTTTTTTAGAATGTAAACAACGTCTTCGCTTGCTGAGTCAAGCTTGATTGGCTGATTGATGTCATAGGTGAAATCGTAGGTTCCGGCAATGTTCCAACAGCTTGATTCTTCAATCAGCGATGCGAACTGACCCACGGTATAGCTCCGCATTCTTAATTCGTCACTGATTCGAAATAGGCGTGTGGGCGTGTAAACATCGAAGTGCATTCCAAAAGTTTCGAGCCGTTTGCGAGGTGATCGATTGATCGTCCACATTTTTGTGATTACAGAAAGGTTGCCGCGGCGAGCAGACCATGATTCCCAATCCGTAGGTTCTTGGGTTTCAGGTGTCAGGTGGAATCCGATTACATAGATCCCACCTCGCTTGGTTTGCTTAGCCATGCACCGAAGGTGAGATAGCGTGGAGGCATTGTCGGTCAGGTGGCGAAAGCTATTCACCGTATTAAACGCGAGATCCCATTTTCGTTTTGCTCGGAAATCGGTCATGTCGGCTACAAAGGCCGTTTGTGGAAAACCATGGCGACTGGACCGCTGATTGCTGAATTCGATAGCTTTGGGGTTCAAGTCGATCCCCTCGACTTCGAACCCGCGTTTCGCGAGGCTGTACATTAATCTGCCCGTGCCACAGGCAGGTTCGAACAGTCGACTCGCTTGATTGTTGAGATACTTTTTATTGACGTCGCAAATGAAACGCGTCTCGGCAGCACAGTCAGCACCGAAGACGAGGTCATAATAACGTGGGTGGTTGTAAATGCTGTCGTTGATAACTTCCACGAAACGGCTCCGCTTTCGCAATTGATTTTTTTAGTGGTGTTGGTCGTCGTGTCTCTGTTTCAGAGTCTGCCTGTTCAGCGGCAGCTTGGTGCACGATTTACTGTTGGGTTGTCGAGTCTTGGCGAATTCGATATTCCGAGATCATTTCATCCAAATCTTTGCGAATATCTTTGGCTGACCTGGCGATTTTTTCATCTGTGTTGTTGTTCTCAGCCGCTTCGACGAGGCTGCGAAGCTGCACGCCAAATAATCGATCTGTTTGGCGGAGCGCAGAACCATTTGGATTTAGCTGCAAGATCGCCTTAAAAGTTTCTTTCGAGTTTTGAAATGCCTTTAAGGCCTCGTCTAGATTTCCAGCCGATACAAAATTGACTGCCAATGTGTTTTGGACGGAAATAAATAGATAGTGATAGTCGAGGACTTTAGGGAATTGGATTTTGAGATCGTTGGCTATTTTGATAGACCTTTCCAGCATCAGCTTTCGATTTTCTGGAGAATCTGATGGGTTGCTAAGTGAATAGGCCAGGGCGAGGCGGTAGAGATAGATCGAGTGATTGGGGGATTCAGCAATTAACGATTCGAGTTCCTTAATCGCGAGACTGCGCATATTTAAGGCAGCTTTTTGGTCGGGTTCGACGAAACTGCACGCGAGGCAGCAGTAGCATTCAGCGCGGGCCGATCGATAATCGGGATTGTCCGGTTCGTCGTCAATTAGCTGATCGAGGATTGTAATCGCTCTGTCTGCATTTTCGTTACTTCGCCGTAAGAGTCTAAGATTGGCTTCGTGAGTGCGAGCTCTGCCTGGGCCGCGAGGCAGAAACCCGGGGCCATCATTAAACCGATTAGTATTAGGGCGATTAGTATTAGGTCTTTTCGTTAGATCCTGCCCCTTCCGCGGTGGAGGGCGTCGAAAGCGATTCTGGTCGAGATATAGTTCCATCCAATTAGGTGGTCGATGCCCTTCGGGGCGGCGGTGGAATCCGGGATTTCCTTTTTTGGTGGATCGACTCTCTTCAAGACTGTCAATAATGACGGCATTGATGGCGAGGCTGGAGCCGATTGAGTTGAATGTCTTTGCCAACTCCAGTTTCAATTCGTTATCAAGTTGCTCAATGGGAACATCGTTCAAGAGTTGGATTGCGCTTTCGTTTTGAGCGATCGCCTGTTGAAGATTTTGGTCACGTCGGTAGGCTCGGCTGAGTTCATTTTTCGTTTGTACCAATGCGATCAGTGATTCCTTAGAATCAGGAGACTCCACGAGAACTTTGTTATACAGATCGATGGATTTTTTGTAGGCATCAAAGGAGCGGTCAAACTCGCCGAGCAATTGATAGATGTTTGCAACGCGACGAAAAGCGCGTGCCGATTCCGCTTGAAGGTCTTTGTTGTCAAAGTTGTTAGTGGCAAATTTGTCGTAAAAGGCAAGGAACTCTTCTAGGAAAACAGCATCCTGTTTCGTAATCGATGTCTCGATTCCTTGTAAATCTTCGAGTCCGTCGATACTAAGTTCAGTCGAGTTTGCTGAGTCTTTGGCGACGAGTTGTTTGAACATCCGGTCAAACGCTTGAATGGAAATATCAACATTTCGTTCGGCACGTTGGTATTCACTTTCTTGCTTTTTGTAAGCTGCCTGGAATTTATTGTTAGCATTCTCCGTCTTTATAATTTGCTCTTCTAAGAGTGCTGATTTTTGTGCTTCTTTTTTCAACGCGTCCTTTGTGTAGAGATAGCCAAAGGAGGTTGCGACAGCGACGAGCAAGAGGAGGACGCAAGAGACAACTGAAAGGGAAGCGGCAAGCGGATTGCGCCGGCCCCACTTGCTGATCATTTCAATCGTGGACGGTGGGCGGGCAGCAATCGTTCGATCTTCTACAAACGCGATGAGATCTCGTTGAAGATCTTTGACGGTTGGATAGCGCTCTTCTGCATTTCTTGAGATTGATTTTTCGATAATCGTACTCAGGTCGATCGGAATGCTGGGACTAATTTTACGAGGAGAGGGTGGCGAAGATGTTGCAATCGCTCGGATGACCTCCGCAGTAGTTCCGTTGTTAAAGGCGGGTTGCAGCGTGGCCAGTTCGTAGAGTGTTAGTCCAATGCAATAGACTTCACTGCGACAGTCGTATTTCCCTTCTAGTGATTCTGGTGAAAGATATTGCGGAGTTCCAATGACATCGCCGGTTTTTGTTAGATTGATATCGCTTCGTGTGTCTTTAGCGAGGCCAAAGTCGGTGATCCAGACTTGCCCTTTTTGGTCAAGAATGATGTTGGAAGGCTTGATGTCTCGATGTAGGAGGTCAGCGTCATGGGCGAAGGCGACCGCATTGGCGATGTCTGCCGCAATTCTTGCCGCCCACCGGTAATGGTTGGCTTTCATGCTCGGTCGAGCTTGCGAACTGCCGGTTGGCGTTTCGGGTGTTTTGGTTTTTTCGTGCGATGTTACCGAGAGTTTTTCTGAAGGCGGAGAAGCGTTAATCGCGATGGTTTGCTCTCCGCTGATATCCACTCGGGTTTCATAGCGGTCAATTTTTGTGCTGAGAGGGTGCGATGCATTGAACCCGTTGATGACTGCCCCAAGCGTCTGCCCTTCGATTAAGTCCATCACGTAGTAGTGGTACCCCTCGCCCTCACCGACTCCAAATACACTCACAATATTCGTGTGGTGTAATCTCGCGGCGGATTGTGCTTCTCGTTTAAATCGTTCGACGAAGTTTTTACTGTTGATAAGTGGTGTCGGCATCACTTTGATCGCCACTCGTTTTCCAAGCGATTCATGAACCGCCTCAAAAACCACCCCCATCCCTCCGCGCCCAATCTCTCCATTGATTTTGTATTGGCCAATTTGCTCTAGACCGGAGACTTCGTCGAGTGACCTGGATTTGGCGGGTGAGTTCGTCGGGTCGGATTTTAGTTGCTCGATCATCGCCACGGATGCGAGCAAATCCTCAATCTCATCTTTGAATTTAGGATAGCGACTTTGATAGTCAGCGATGGCGGGATGTTCTCCCGCTCGGAGACGATTGGTGAAATGCTCTACAATCTGTTCAAGTATTTCGGGGTCGCTTTGCGAGTTGTCAGGGGATTTATCTGTCATTGTGTCCCTTTGCAGTTTCCATGATCTCTCGAAGTTTCTTCAGTGCTCGCAGGTACCTCTTGCTCGCAGCAGATGGCTCGATCGCTAAAATTTCGGCAGTTTCAATGTTGGAAAGTTCCTCGAAATGTCGCAGGGCAATTACTTCCCGGTCCAGTTCATTCATCTCAGCCAGGGTTTTTTCCAAAATTGAAATTTGTTCCGCACGTTCGATCAAGCGACTTGGTGAAGTCAGTTGGGCGACGATGTGGGCGGCCAAGGCCATGGATGTTTTACCTGAATCATTGGTTTGGCCGAGTTTGATTTCTTTGCGTATGTCTCTTTTTTCTGCTCCAAAATGATGGCGGTGAATTTCGTGTAGTTTTTGATTGACCTCTAATCGCAGCCAGACAAAAAAAGGCATGTCGTCTTTTTCAAGGAAGCTGTCAATTCGTTTGGCAGCGCGAACGTAGGTTTCCTGAATCACATCCGACTCGGAGACCCGTCCGCTTAAGCGATAGTCAAGCCGAAAGTTAACGATTCGTTTCAAGCGATTTTGGACTATCGAAAAGTACTCAGCGAGAGCTTCTTCGCGATCCCGTCGGAGTGCCTCGACAATTTCATCGCGAATGGGTAACAGTTGTTCGTCGACCATAATTAACTCGATCACGTCCTATAAGTTTTGCACGCAAAGAACAGAGAGCAGGGACATCCCTAAGTAGCAATCTGCCAATTAATTCTATTGCTTTAAAACCGGCCCCGCCGTTTAGTTCTTAATTTATATACATAAATGAAGAACTTTACTGTCTTTTGTCCTGTTTGTTCGCGTGTTCAAGATAGAGATGATGGATTGAAGAAACAATAATCTAAACGAGTGAGATATTGCAATGAAAAACATATTCTTGGTATTTGGGTTGATCTTGAGTGTTACTTTGGGTGCATCCGAATTGTTCGCTCAATCCAATGGTCGAAAAAAACGCGATGCAAAAAAACCTCCTTCTACCAAGGTAGAATCGAAGCGTTCGCGAAAATCTGCGGACGATTCCAGGGGTAAAAAAGAACGTGGTTCGGAGATGCACTCGAAATCAAAGCGGGGTGGGGATGGAGGCCGTAGCGATCGTGAGTCTCGAGATAAAAACGCAGATGTCCCTCCTCGGTCGATGGAGAGAATGCGGCAACATTCTAATTCACGAGTCGATCAAAAAGGGGTGGGTCGTGATCATGGTGGCCAGCATCGCCGTGGTCATTCTGAATGGGACCGTCGTGGCGACCGTCCATCAACTGGGCATCGCGGCCACGAAAGAAGTGCACGTGGTGAGGATCGCGAACGACCTTCAGCGAGTCGCCGAGATGCTCAGCGACGCAGAGGCAGTGGTGACTTTTCTCGTGAGATGCGATCGGGGAATTCCGATCATGACCGGAAGCATGGGGTAGAGCGATCTCGGTCAGAGGATAGTCGGCGGGGGCGTGGAGGTCGTTCTCAGGAAATGGATCGCGGGCCTCAAAGTCAACGTGGTGGAAGAGATCTAAAGTCTTCTCGTAATTCACCGCGCGGCTCAAGTGACGTGAGGCGAGGAAAACCAGAAGCGAAACATCGTGGCACACGTGACGAAAAGCCCCGGGGTAGGAAATAAACGGATGCTCGAGATTTTTGGTGCAAACGATGGCTAGAGAGACGTTAGGATTGTGGGTATAGATTGGTTGTGACAGATCGATCAGCCAGTGGCGGGGTTTCTAAGGGAGATGAAATGATCATTCAAAAAAAACAGGTCGCTAAATTGCTGATCCTCTTGCTGATTGCCACGGGGCTTTCGCAGACTCTGGAGGCTCAGGAGATGGAGGCGCAGTCCGAACCGTTGACTGCTGACCAAACGAAATTTTTTGAAACAAAGATCCGTCCTGTTCTGGTGCGTGAATGTTACAGCTGCCATTCAACGCGGAGTCAAGTCAAAGGTGGGCTGTGGCTAGATACGAAACTAGGGGTGTTGAGCGGCGGTGACTCTGGGCCGGCGATTGTCCCAGGAGATCTTGACGAAAGTTTGCTTTGGAGTGCAATTAATCATATTGATTATAAAATGCCACCGCGAAAAAAATTATCGGATGAGATTATTTCTGATTTCCGTAAGTGGATAGAGATGGGTGCGCCCGACCCTCGCGTGCTCAAAGAGAGTAAAGTCAACACCAAGATCACTCAAGAAGAGATTGAGAAAGGACGTCAGTTTTGGGCCTTTCAAAAGCCGATTTCTTACTCCCCGCCTGCAGTAGAGAGTCTGGAATGGCCAATTTCGGATATTGATCGTTTTGTTTTGCACGAACTAGAGCAGCATAATTTAGCTCCCTCCCAGGATGCTGAAGCGACGATGTTTTTGCGGCGATTGTCTTTTGACCTAATCGGTTTGCCTCCAACCCCCGAACAGATTCAATGGCTTGAAAAACGTTGGGACCAAGATCGTGAGCAGGCGATCTTACACATTGTAGATTCGTTGTTGGCGAAGGATGAATTTGGTGAGCGTTGGGGGCGGCATTGGCTTGATGTCGCTAGGTTTGCCGAGTCGACCGGGAAGGAATTAAATCTTACCTATCCTCAAGCGTGGCGCTATCGCGATTACGTGATTGATGCTTTCAATTCTGACAAGCCTTACAATGAATTTATTGAACAACAGATTGCCGGTGATCTCTTGCCAGTCAAGACTGACCAGCAATGGTCTGAAAATCTTGTTGCGACGGGATTCTTGGCGATCGGTCCGAAGACACTAACCGAACAAAATAGCCGGCAGTTCAATCATGATTTAATTGATGAACAGATAGATGTCGCCACTCGCGTGATTCTTGGCGTATCGGTTGCCTGCGCTCGCTGCCATGATCATAAGTTTGATCCAATTCCTCAGGCTGATTATTACGCGATGGCAGGGATCTTTAATAGTACAACGACGCATTACGGGACGATTGATACATTGCAGAATCGTCATCCCAGTAATTTACTGGTCCTGCCGACTGACGATTTGAATCCATTTGACAAGCGAATCTCGACGAATCAGCTTGCTGAATTGAAGTCCCAGCTTTCCGAAAAACAAAGGGAATTACGAGAAGCTCAGTTTGCCAGGAGGGCTCAGCGTCAAGGTGATACTTCGAGTAATGCACAGGTCAACGTGCGAAATATCGCTAGGCTTTCTTCGATAGTTGGAGGGTTGAGAGCTAAAATTCAGCAATACGATGAGAAGGGAAACCCGTATACCTATTTCATGGGAGTTCAGGCAAAGTCGCGGCCTGAAAACGCGCGTCTGCTTGTGCGGGGAGAATTTGACAAGCCCGCTCAGGAGGTCAAGCGAGGCTTCCCACAGGTGTTGCTCCAAGGGCCGACCTCGATTCCTGCCAAAGCTTCTGGACGTCTAGAGTTAGGGAGATGGATGGCAAGTGATGACAACCCGCTCAGTGCTCGGGTGATGGTCAATCGTGTTTGGCAGCATATGTTCGGTAATGGGATTGTTAGGTCGCCAGAGAACTTTGGGGCGACGGGGCAAGCTCCGACACACCCCGAATTGCTGGATTACTTGGCTCGTGATTTTCAAAATAATGATTGGAGCGTCAAGACGCTGATTAGAAAAATTGCGACATCGAGAATCTATCGATCTGATTCTGGATTCAGTGCAGCAAGTTTCGAAGCTGATCCAGAAAATCAATTCATTTGGAGAATGGAACCACGGCGTTTGGAGGCGGAGGTTTTACGAGATTCAATTTTGAGAATTAGCGGCGAGCTAGATCCTGATCGACCTCGGGGTTCTTTAGTTGCAGAAATAGGAACGGCCTTGGTTAGAGACGGTGTTTTAATATCAACCACGGGTTCATCCAATCCGGACGTAAAAACAGGTCTTCCAAGTCGCGGTTCAGGTGGGCGTTCTCGAATGAACCGTCAGGGGGGCATGCAAGAATCAACGTCGCAGACGTCAACGTCGATGGCGAAAATTGACCAACCGGTGCTTTACCGGAGTGTTTATTTACCCGTGATTCGAGATAACGTAACGCGGTCGATGGAGGTATTTGATTTCGCTGAATCGAGCATGGTAATCGGGGTCCGGGAGACTTCAAACACTCCCGATCAAGGACTCTATTTTTTGAATAATCAATTTGTGATTCAGCAAGCAGACAAGATGGCGGCTCGTTTGATCAAAGAAAAAAGTCAGGTCAAGGACCAGATCAAGTTGGCATTTTTACTTGCCTTTGGGCGACGGGCCAATAGCACTGAGTTGCGTGCGGCAGAGTCGTTTTATCGTAATTTCGAAACAAGTCGTGCTCGATTTAGTCCGTCGTCGAACGTGCAAAAATTAAGTGCCTTGTGTCAAGGTATTTTAGCATCGGCTGAGTTTCGTTTTGTAAATTAAGACGATTTTATTTTTCACTCAGTTGAGTTGATATCAGAAAAAGGAGAGACGATGATGAATGCAGAAATCAATCCTTCGCAGTTCCCATCAAGACGCGCATTGTTGAAAACAATTTCGTCTGGATTTGGATTTCTCGCCTTTTCGTCGCTAGCGACTTTAGCTAAGGCGCGTGATGACAAGGGAGGGAATAACAACCCGCTTGCCTCAAAAGATCCACACTTTCCAGCCAAAGCGAAGCGAGTGATTTTTCTTTGCATGCGGGGTGGGCCGTCCCATGTCGATACCTTTGACTATAAACCTGAGTTGATCAAGAACCACGGAAAAACGGGGAAATTTCGAGGTTCGATTCTGAAATCTCCCTGGGATTTTCCTGCCTGCGGCGAGAGTGGTCTACGGATTTCCGAGTTGTTTCCAACGCTTGGTCAGCAGGCGGATAAACTCTGTCTGCTCAGGGGGATGAACACTGACCTTCCAGTGCATCCACGAGCATTGACTCAAATGCACACGGGCAATGCTCAATTTGTGCGACCTTCGCTAGGCGCTTGGACGCTGTATGGTCTGGGAACGGAAAATGACAGTATGCCTGGGTTTGTTTCAGTCAATCCTGGCGCTGGAAACGCACAGACTTATGGCAGTTCATTTCTTCCTGCTATTTATCAAGGCACTAAGTTAAGTGGCTCTCGGGGTGGTGGAAGGATGCGAGGTCAGAGTGCGAATGCAGGTGGCGGCATTCCTGATATTGCTAACCCCCGTCTGAACACCCGTCAACAACGGCAGCAGCTTGAGTTTATTCAAAAGTTAAACCAAGAAAAACTCCGTCGCGAAAAAGAGCATCCGGGGGTAGAGGGAGTGATCGAATCCTATGAGCTCGCATTTCGTATGCAAGCTGAGATGCCAGATCTACTGGATTTATCAAAAGAAGATCAGAAAACGCTTGATCTGTATGGGATTGGTCAGGGCGAAACCGATAAATTTGGAAAGCAGTGTTTACTTGCTCGACGAATGTCCGAGTCGGGTGTGCGATTTATTGAAATCTCACACGATAATTGGGATACGCATTTTAATATGACAACGCGATTACCTCAGCTTTGTAATCAAATTGACAAACCAATCGCAGGGCTACTCGAAGACCTTCAGCGTCGTGGATTACTTGATGAAACGCTAGTAATTTGGGCTGGCGAATTTGGACGGACTCCCTACGCCCAAGGGGGAGATGGGCGAGATCATAACAACAAGGGGTACACAACCTGGATGGCTGGCGGAGGTGTGAAAGGTGGATTTAGCTACGGAGGAACCGATGAGCTAGGGGCGGTCGCCGTGGATGGGAAGTGCCACATTCACGATTGGCATGCTACCATTTTGCACCTGTTGGGTCTCAATCATGCAGAACTTACGTATCGTTATGCCGGACGAGACTTTCGATTGACGGATGTTTACGGCAACGTCATGAAAGACATTATTGCGTAGAGTGCTGCGTTTTCGAAAGAATTGAATCGATCGAGTGGATAGCTAGGGATTCTTGGAAATTCTTTTTCCGAATCGAATCCTAGTTGAGCGTTAATCCTCTTGATTAAGATTTCTATAACTCGCATTTTCATATCGAGTTTATTGGCGTCAGGGGCTGATCGAAAAACAGTTCCATCGCTCGATTCCTGAAGCACTGATTTGGTGAGCTAGTAATTTTTCAAAAGGAGATTGCTGGGCAATTTCCTCGATGAAGGGGAATCGGCCTCTTTCGAGATCTGATGATTTTTGTCTTTCGGCACGAGCTTGCATAAAGAGAAACAAAAATATCACCACTGCGGCGGTCTCCAGTAGAAAAGCTCCGAAGAAATTAGTTATTCGTCTTGGCTTGGATCGACGTGACATCAACATTCCTTTCCGATCGGTTTTAAAAAATATTTCCTGATCAGAAGCAATCAGGTACCAATGGTTGACTTAAGCAAAAGAAATGCCAATTGGGCCAGATTGAGAGATGGTTGCCGTCATTTATCGATTGAATAAATAATACTCCTGAAAATTTGGAGTCAAATCCGACAGCAGTTGCAAGTGCTGGCAAGGTCGTAACAATCAATTGTTATTGTTGCCGCAATCAATTTGATAACAGACTGATGTCAGTGGAGCCCGCTATTTCAACGGATGAATTACAAAACCGTCGCGACGAAATTGCCGAATTGTATTTCGATCAATTGGTATTTGAGCCTTATCCGGTACAGGAAGAGGCGCTGCTGTCGTGGTTCACGTCCGATCAGGGGGTGCTTGTTTGTGCGCCCACGGGCACTGGGAAAACACTGATTGCTGAGGCTGCCCTCTACGAAGCACTCAAGCTTGGTAAAACGGCCTACTATACAACTCCATTGATTGCGTTGACGGATCAGAAATTCCGCGATATTCAAAAAACGGTTGTGGAGTGGGGGTTTTCAGCGGACGAAGTTGGGTTGGTGACGGGGAATCGTAAGGTAAATCCGAATGCGAGAATCCAGGTTGTCGTGGCTGAGATATTGCTGAACCGTTTATTGCACCCGGAGGCATTTGATTTTGAAAATGTCTGGGCGGTCGTGATGGATGAGTTCCACAGTTTCAATGACCCCGAGCGGGGGATTGTCTGGGAGTTTGGATTGGGTTTGCTGCCGCCGCATATCAAGACGCTTTTACTGTCAGCGACTGTTGGGAATTCTCGAGAGTTTGCGATGTGGTTGAATCGGGTGCATGGCCGAAATTTAAAATTAGTTGAGAGTAGTGATCGAAAAGTCCCATTGTCCTACCATTGGATAGAGGACAAGATCCTTCCAGATCAAATCGAAGAGATGTTCCAAGGCCAGGAGGATGCACGTTACACGCCGCTGTTATTGTTTTGTTTTAATCGTGAACAATGTTGGAATGTTGCGGAAACGCTTAAGGGAAAGAAGTGCGTCGATCAGGAACAGCGAAAATTGCTAAGTGATCGATTGAGTCAGTACGATTGGTCACAGGGTGTCGGTCCTAAATTGAAGCAAATTCTGGTGCGGGGCATTGGCGTGCATCACGCGGGTGTTCTTCCGAGGTATCGCAAAATTGTCGAAGAGCTATTTCAAGAAAAATTGCTTAGTGTTTGTGTGTGTACCGAGACGCTTGCGGCGGGCATCAATTTGCCCGCGCGGAGTGTTGTGTTGCCAACCTTGATCAAAGGGCCTCGTGGTAAAATGAAGTTGATCGAGCCAAGCTCGGTGCACCAAATGTTTGGCAGGGCAGGGCGACCGCAATTTGACGACCGCGGATATGTATTTGCATTGCCTCATGAAGACGATGTGAAAATTCTAAAATGGAAAGAAAAGTACGATCAAATCCCGGAAGACACCAAAGATGTTGGTTTGCGAAAGGCGAAAAAGGCACTGAAAAAGAAGCAGCCTAAACGACGTGAGGGTCAGCAGTATTGGTCGGAACAGCAATTTCAACAGTTAATTACTGCCCCCTCCGCAGATTTGGCGAGTCGTGGTCCGCTGCCATGGCGATTGTTGGTTTACATGCTTGATGCTTCCCCGGATGTTAGCCAAATTCGCAAATTGGTAGCTGGTCGATTACTGGCCCCTAAAGAACAGATTTCCGCGCAAAAACGACTGAATCAACAATTGGTTACTTTGTGGCGGGGCGGTTATTTAACGCTGGATCCCAAACCTCCACTGGCGGAATTAGACGAAGGGAAATCGGTCGAAGCGGATGCTACAGATGAAACAGAGGCGGTGGTGGAGTCTGCGTCGTCAATGACTCTCGATTTAGGGCAGCGCCGATCAACGCCTGAACCAGAACTGGTTGAGGAGCCTCGCAAGAAAAATCGAGAGGTTTCTGATGCTGATTCGGATGAATCAACTTATCAACCGGATACTGCGACTCCCACCGAGAAGATGGCTGACCTCTTAAAACTGCGAGGTGTGCATCCGCTGTATGCTCTGTTTTTAATGAATCATTTAGGAATTGCGGATACGAATGAGCGCATAATGGCATTCGAAAGTATTCTGCAGCTTTCCCGATCATTGGGGAGAGCGATTTGGATTCCGCGTCCTGACGTCTTGCCTCCGGGGCCACTGGCAACCACGCGTCTCGATTCGCAACTGCTAAAACTGGGGTTGGCGACGGCGGAAGAATTAGGAGGTCGGGAAAAAGACGAAGACGAAGATAAAAAACGAGGCTGGTATGACGAAGACGATTACGTCCCCGTTTTAAGCTTGCCGCATAAGCTCCAGCGTTTATTTCAGCATGATTTTCCCGGTGTCCACGACGTCAGAATCACACCGGTCTGGGTGGTGGGAGAGTTGCTGCAGTACGGAACGGATTTTAATAAATATATCACCAGCCATAAGTTGCAAAAGCAAGAGGGCGTTGTGTTTCGCCATCTGCTTCGATTTATTCTACTGATCGATGAAATGGCTGAGTTGTGTCCAGCGGATGTTGAGCATGAGGTCTGGCGCGAAGATCTATTTGCGGTTGCGGATCAATTGGAAGAAATTTGCCGACTTGCAGATCCCTACAGTACCGATCAATGGCTCGCTGAAACAAGAGAAGACACGGGGAAATCGAAAGAACCAAATTCATGAAAAATGTCATTCAAGCTTCATTGCTATTTATTGCGATTGCCCTTCAAGCGGTATCCGTTTTTGCAGTTCAGGACGACCCGTCAGAGCAGGCTTTGGAATTGCCTGAATGTGATATTTATTTATTCGATGTCGTGGTGGCAGAGAATTTAGTTTCGATTGCAAACGGCCAAAATGTGACTAAACGCTCCGGTTACGATAATCAGCCTTGGTTTACCCCCGACAGTAAAACATTTTTGTTTACGGCCAACTATCAACCCGATCGAACCGATGTCTATGAGTTTAGATTGGCATCAGGAGAGATCCGACAGCTTACCGACAGTCGAGATCAAGAGTACTCGCCGCAAGTCTCCAAAGATAATCAGATGCTGTCGTTTGTGACCGATGGGGAGACTGCCAACCAGAGCATTTGGTCAAGTAACCGAGAAGGTGGGAACCTAAACTGGGTTTTAAAGAATCTTGGCGAACGGGAGCCCGTTGGTTACTACGCTTGGAATCGATCAACGGAAAAGATTTTATTTTGGTCACGTTATGGGTTTAGTTTGCAATTGGTGGATCTTCAAAGTAATACCGCACGGTACATTACGGGGGATGCGATTCCTGTATCACCGCAGATTATTCCAGGGACTACCAATTTTAGTTTTGCTCATCGGCAAGGCAACGGAGAGGTGTGGATCAAGGAATTGAATCCCAAGACGTTTGCGATTCGTCCGTTGGTCATGATTGAGGGTGCGAACCACCACTACGCCTGGACGCCCAATGGCAGCATCTTAATGGCGCAGGGGGAGAAATTGAATCAATGGAGACCCGGTGGTAAGTGGGAGGCCGTCGCAGATTTTTCAGAATATGCGATGAAATCGCCTACGCGTGTAGCGGTCAGTCCCGACGGAAAGAAACTGGCAGTCGTGGCGGTAGCGGGCGATTAGGAGATTTTTGAATTTCGGTCTAGCCAGCCGTTAGCGTGCTATTCGATTTTTGGTTTCAATTTCTTTTTCATTTGAGGCCAGGTGGTATTTTTAAATTCCTCTCGTTTTTCAGGTCGATCTGCATCGACGCTATTCCAAAGTGAGATGCCGGTGCGAACCAACGGCGCTTCATTTTTAGGAAAGAACTCTGTCAGTTTTTTCTTAATGGCGGTTGCTTCGGGTGTGTCGGCGAGATTATTCCATTCGTTGGGATCATGGCTGTGGTCGTAGAGTTCTTCGGTGCCATCAAAATAGCGAGTGTAACGCCATTGATCATCTCGAAGTGAATAGTTTCCGCGGCCCCAGGTTGTGATTGCTGGGGCGGTAATCTCTGTGGCTGGGTTGCGAATTTGCTTTACGAGGCTGGTTCCATCGATATAGTGAGGCACCTCGATTCCGGTAAGTTCACCGAGGGTACGGTAGATATTGATGAGCGACACCGCTTCCTCGCAAACGCCTGACTTCATTTGTCCGGGGCGCGGGTCAAGGATAATAAATGGTACGCGGGTCGATTCTTCCCAAAGAGAAAATTTTCGAAAACTGCGCTTCTCGCCTTGATGGAATCCGTGGTCTGACCAGAGCACGATGATCGTGTCCTTGGCGTATGGACTGCTTTGAAGTGCATCAAGGACTCGCCCCACGTTGTAGTCCGCCCACGAATTGCAAGCGAGATAGGCACGGTGGACTTTTTCCCAAGATTTATCTTTCCGAAAATTATTATCATCACCAAGTTTGGCCATCGATCTTCCGACCCAGGGAACATCCTGTAAATCTTTTGCAAGAATGGCAGGTGGCTCAATGGTTTCAGCCTGCATATCGAAAAAGGGCTGTGGACAAATAAATGGCAAGTGAGGTTTTACAATTCCAACTGCTAGAAAAAACGGTTGGTCGTGCTGTTGTTTAATTACGTTGATTCCGTAATCAGCAACTTGGTAATCGGGGTGATCGGAGAGTGGATTGGTCGTTGGGCAAAACGACATTTTAGATGATTGATTTTGCTGGTAGCCTTTTTCCACCGCTCGATTGAGGCTGCGAGGTGTGTGGGTTCGATAGTGATCCCAGTCACTGGTGTTTTCTTTGACTCCGTGAAAAATCTTTCCTGCCCCAAAAGTTTGGTATCCATTTTCGCGAAACAGCTTGGGTAGACTTGTGTATTTTGAAAGAACCGAGTCAGGGATTTTTGTCTGATCATAGAATGGGTAAAGTCCAGAATGGAAGGGTTCAACACCTAGCAGTAGGCCTAGTCTGCAGGGAGAGCACGCAGGGGCGATACAATGCGCGTTGGTGAAATTTACCCCGCGTTTCGCAAGCCGATCCATGTTGGGCGTTTTTGCTTGCGGGTGACCATCAAGAAAGCCAACCCAGTCATTCATATCGTCGATGGCGATGAATAAAACGTTGGGCGATTTGTTACTGGCGTCTTCGTTTCCAAAAACTGGATTAATCAACAAAGTGAGGAGAACGAGGCTGTGAAGGATTGATAATTTCATAATGGTGGTAGATTGAAGCAGAGTTGTAGTAAAGGAATCCAATTTAAATAGAGTCGCTAGACAGTCAAAAAGGAGTCTGTAGAAAAATTGGCATCGCGACGATTACTCGTCATTTGCAATTTTTATTGCCTGTCCAGTGACGTTGGCTTGCTTGCTTATTTTTTTCTGGACTGGCTGGAACAAAATACGTGACGTGAGAATCTCCTGTTCGTTTTTCCCGCGCGTGCCTGTCAGAAAAACCTGCGTTTGGTTGGGTTTGAGCTGATTAATCGAAAAGCCATTCATCGTGGCAAATCGAAACCCGAGCATGACTGAAATTTTTTCATCATTCACAATTACGTATGGCTGATCGTTTTCGACGAATAACTCACCTGAAAGAAAGGGTTCGTCTGCGGTGGGTTGGTGGTGCCCCGTGTCTTCGGGGGTGATGAGATAAAAATTGAGTCGCTTGACCTTTTTCGCCATTGTGGCTTGCATTGTTTTGGCATTCCCAAGACGGGAGATGAGGAATAATTTCTGGGCTGGTAGTGGAACTCCAACTCGTTTTGAATCTGCTGAGGCGACGTTCTCATCGATTGCATCGACGACTACTTGCTTGTTTTTCCAGTCGTACCAGGGACGATTCATTTTCAATGCAATCGCAACGCCGTCGGTCAGTTTGACATCGAATTCTTGTTCGCCCTGTTTGACGCGAATCGAGTACTTTTTCCTTTCGGTAACCATTCCTTCGATTCGGATTACGTTGGGTGGCGTTTTTGTAATCGCTGTCTTGGCTTGGCCCCAAATCCGCGATTCCTCTGCTGTAAAGCAGGAAATAAGAGTTAGGAAAAAGACAGTTGCGGTTTTCACGATTTGATTCCAATGCAGGTAGCGGCAACACGCGGGCATTTTCATTGTAATCCACTTGATCTCAATTAGAAAAAATCTAACCGGTTTAAGCCAAGCCCTGCGTGGATAAATTATATTTTAATAATCGAAAATAGAGAGGCTTGAAAGGATGCATGTGACGTCGATGAACGGGGTGGTAGATGTCCTGCAAAGCTCATTTTTTAGCAGGGCTCACTACAATTTTAGCTTGGTACTCTCCTGTCCATCGATAGCCATTGCCGTTCGTTGCGTAGCTGTCTCGCATGGCAATTCCTAAATACAGGATTCCGCTTGATTTGGCGACGAAACTGGCGTCGTTTCCAATGGCAACACATCGAGAATTGTCGGTGCCGATTCTTGCCGTCAGTTTTCCGGAGTTGATGCCGTTCCATTGGCTGCGGTTGGTCAAGCCTTCTGGCGAACTCGTATTGTTAAAGTTGGCCCACTGGACGGTTCCACTTCCTCGAATGGTAATACGATCTCCTTTGTTGACTCTAATTTTTGTCGACTTAGGTGTCCGTTGAAAGAATGCCTCCGCGGGAACCGAGACTGTCTTTCTCACATCCGGGCCGGTTGTCTCGACACTTCGATCTGCGAAATCGATGTCGCTCAGTTCGACTTTAAGGTCGCCAAATTTACTTTTTAAAGAAAACTGTTTCTGTTGAATTTCGCCAACAACGGAAAAGTCAGGAGTCACGATGGTGTCCATCAGTGCCGAGGGTTGGTCCGATGAAAGCATCTCTTCTTCGTTGAGTTCTGTCTGTTCTTCGAAAGCTTTCCGGATTTCAGAAAGTAATTTTTTCTGATCGTCATTGGCTTGAGTCGCAAGTTGGTCGAGCAGATTTTGGTTTTTCAAACCGAGTGCTATTAATTCCTTCTGCGCGGCGATCCTTGTCTTTTCATCGGCGTCACCCATTTTTTCAAAAAGCAAAGAAATGGAATCGACATAATCGGGGCGGGTATTGAGCCCGGGCTGAAATCTGACAATTCTTGAAATTGGAATTTTTAGCATTCCGTAATTTGTTTTAACATCGATCTCGACGGTTAAAAAATCGCCTCCAATAATTGAGCCATCCATTAAGTGAAGCTGGGCAAATTGTTTTCCAATGGGTTTCTGTTCGCTTTGCCGAGGTGTCGTACTTATTTCGGGCTCATCCTCTTCTTGAGTGGCCGTGTCAGGTTTTGTCAGCTTTGGAGAGATTTTCAGCGGCACGGGTAGCTTGGGAGCAGCTTCGTTCTCGACTTCATCACTCTGCCACGCGTTGGCCTCGGAGGTGATCGCAAAAGCGATTGCTAGAATTAGAAGGCTTAGGTTGAATGAGGCTTTACCCCAATCTTTAAGATTATCGCCGCCGAACTTCATGGGTGAACTCTCCGAAAAGGTAAAACTTCAGCCCTTAGTCTAACGAGTTGTGGTTCAGTGTTCAAAACCTATTATTGTTGTCATGCCGAGTTATGGCCGTCCCCAATAATGACGATTTCCTCGCAGCGATGCGTTGTTGGAGCGGTTTTCACTTGGGAAACCAGTCACAGAAAGAAATTTGTGTGGTGGAAAAGGGAAAAAGCGCCAATCATTCCAAAAAAAAACTCTGACTCGGTTCAAAAACCGAGTCAGAGTGAATTTGGTTTATCCAGCAGGGGAACCTACTTAGGCATGATAACCGAGTCGATCACGTGGATGACTCCGTTTTTGCAGTCGATGTCAGTTTTGACAACGGTTGCACCGTCGATCATCACTTTGCCATCGACAACTTTGATTGCAACTTTTTGTCCGTTGGCTGTCTTCGCAGACGTTAGCTTAACAACGTCGGCGGCCATCACTTTGCCTGGTACGACGTGGTAGGTCAAGATCGAAGCAAGCTTTGCTTTGTTCTCTGGCTTTAACAACTCCGCGATTGTGGCGGCAGGAATTTTCTTGAAAGCGTCGTCTGAAGGTGCGAAGACAGTGAAAGGTCCTTCGCTTTTCAGAGTTTCAACCAAACCAGCAGCCTTGACTGCTGCGACGAGTGTGTTGAACGCTCCGGCACCAACGGCTGTGTCAACAATGTCAGCCTTCTTCGGTGGCAAGATTACTGAGTCGATGACGTGAATGACGCCATTGCTGCATTTGATGTCAGTTGTTACGACCTTCGCACCGTTGATCATCACGCCACCATCGGTGACTTTGATTGTGACTGGGTCGCCTTGGACTGTTTTCGCTGAGGTTAGTTTGACGACGTCTGCAGCCATTACAGAGCCTGGAATCACGTGGTAGGTCAGGATGCTCTGAAGTGTCTTGAGGTTTTCTGGCTTGAGCAGAGTTTCAACTGTACCTTTTGGCAATTTCTTGAACGCGTCGTCTGTCGGAGCGAGAACGGTGAACGGTCCTTCTCCTTTAAGGGTTTCAACCAAACCGGCAGCTTTTACGGCAGCGACCAAAGTGTTGAAAGAGCCGGCACCAACTGCGGTGTCGACGATGTCTTTTTCGGCAGGTGCTGCAATAGACACATTCATGGTCTTGCGAGCGGCAGCCATCTTAGCTTGTTGGATCGGGCACTGGTTTTGTGCAGAGCTAATGGCTGGGGTTACGAACAATAGTAGAGCGGGAGCAACGAGTAGTTTTCCGGCGATTGTCAACGACTTCTTCAACATTTCCAAATTCCTCGATAGAGTCAAATTAATAACGCTTTGAGCGTTCCTTACGATTCGTATATCCGCAGAAACTTCGGCTATAGATTGGAAAAAAACAGGATTTTTAAAAATTGTTTTTGTCAGTTATGTGTTACCAATTTAGTCGGTTCGCGGCACATTGCAGGAAATCAGAAATTCTGAGCCAAGCGGATCCATTCGTTCGTAATGTGGAATGTTGGCCAAAAATTCAATTTCAGAAAGCGTTATATATCTCACTATTCGCGCATGCAGCCACGGGGCTGAGAAAGATAGTGAGACGATAACAGCGAAAAGTTTGGTGACTCAGACGTCGATTTCGCTGGCGGTTTCAGCCCGATCCATGATGAATCTAAAGCGAGCGGACGCGTCGCGGCCCATAAGATCACTGATCACACGGTCAGTTTCGAGTTGGTCATCAATTTCAACCTTCAAAAGCCGCCGGGTTGCTGGGTTGAGCGTTGTGTTCCAGAGCACTTTTGGCATCATCTCGCCAAGTCCCTTAAACCGAGTGATATCGGGTTTCGAGCGTCCGTCGGCGTGGTCTGCCAAGATTTTTGTTCTGTCTTCTTCGTCTGCAGCCCAATAGGTTTGTTTACCAATGTCGATTCGATAAAGCGGGGGTAGGGCGATAAATAGCCTGCCATCCGAAATCAATTGTGGCATATGACGGTAGAAAAATGTGAGCAAAAGGGTCGTGATGTGGTGGCCGTCGGAATCAGCATCAGCAAGTAGGATAATACGTTCGTACCGTAATCCGGAGAGTTCAAGTTTGGGGCCGATGCCGCAGCCGATGGCGGTCACCAAGTCTTGGATTTCTTTGTTCTCCATCATTTTCTTTAAAGTGGCACTCTCGGTGTTGAGGACTTTTCCACGTAGCGGCAAGATCGCTTGATTATTACGATTTCGGCCCTGTTTCGCAGATCCACCAGCCGAGTCACCTTCGACAATGAAGAGTTCCGAATCGCCCCTCCCTGAATTCAGGCAGTCGCTTAGCTTTCCAGGAAGCATCGAGCGCTTACCGCCCGTTTTTCGGGAGACTGCCGCCGATGCGGCTCTCGATGCAGCACGGGCTCGAGCCGCAGCAATAATTCTTGCAATGATTCCATCGGCAACACTTCGGTTGTTGTTCATCCATTGCTCAAGTGCCGGGCGGATGACACTGTCCATCGTACTTTGCACTTCTGGGTTGTTGAGTCGATCTTTGGTTTGTCCTTGAAACTGTGGCTCTGCAATGAAGAGTGAGATAATTCCAACCAGACCTTCACGAATATCATCGGGAGCAATTTTCACGCCTCGGGGGACAAGGTTGTGCATGTCGAAGTAATTACGAACCGCTTTGTTGAGCCCAGAGCGAAAGCCATTTTCATGGGTTCCACCGTTGCCGGTCGGAATTCCATTGACGTAGGACCGAAGATGTTCGTCCGTAGATTCTGTCCACTGCAGCGCTAATTCGATTCGTGCTGGATTCTCCACGCTGATCGTGAATGCTGATTCGTGAATTGGTCGGGCATTTCGTTCTTTGAGAACTTTGCCGAGGTAATCCACAATGCCTTGTTCATGATGAAATGTTTCTTTTGACTTGTTAGCGTCGTCGACAAAGTGAACTTTAATCCCGCGATGGAGGAAGCTGGCAATTTCGAGTCGATGCCGAATAGTTGAGGCATTGAAGTCGGTGCGAGGGAAGATAGTTGGGTCAGGAGAAAAAGTAATCGCGGTTCCCGTTCCACGAACGGCACCTTTGAGTTTCTGAAGTTTTGATTGCGGATGTCCTTTGGAGAACTCCATTCGGTACTGAGTCCCTCCGCGTTTAACGATCGCAACTAATTTTTTTGACAGTGCATTGACGACAGATGCACCAACGCCATGCAGTCCACCGGCTGTCTTGTAGTTGTTGCCGTCAAACTTTCCACCTGCATGCAAGACTGTGAGAACGGTCTCCAAAGCGCTCTTTTTCGTTTTAGAGTGTTTATCGACTGGAATGCCACGCCCATTGTCTGAGATGGTCACGGTCTCCCCATCTTTATGGAGCTGTAGCGTGATTTCTGTTGCGTGTCCATTCATTGCCTCATCGACTGAGTTGTCGAGGATTTCCCAAATGAGGTGATGAAGTCCAGCGGTACCTACTCCACCGATGTACATTCCAGGGCGTTTTCGGACGGGTTCAAGCCCTTCGAGAACAACAATGTTGTCGCCATCGTAGCGTGTTTTATTAGTTGCGGTGCTCATGCTGATTTTGTGGTAAGAAGGGGGTTTGGTTTCTTGTTCGGCGAATCTGAGTGTTGGAATTTATTTCTTTTTCAGAGGCTTTAGCTCGCCCGGCGATTCCACGGGAGACCAAACGACTTTCGAAATTTTACCATTTTTTTGAATTTCATTTCCTTTGCCACCTCTTGATGTGACCCGGTATTTTGCTGTGGAAATTGTCTTTTGTGCGCCACGATTGGTTTCGACGAGGAGTAAATCGCGGTCGCCTTTGGAAGGCTTAAAGCCGACAAGGCGGTCGGTTTTGGCCAGCTTGATCAGCATCACGCCTTTGCCTACGCCAGAAAGGTAATTGACATCTTCAGCCGGGCAAACCATGGCTCGGCAATCTGCCGAAATGGCCAAAATGGTTTCCGTGCCATCAATGGGATAAACTCCGATTAATTCTGCACCCGTTGAGGTTCTCGCGTATTTTCGTCCACTTCGAGTCGAGGGTTCGATATAGGTATCGAGTCCAAATCGCAAAGCATAACCATTGTTGGAGGCAGCCAGTCCATGCACCTCTGGGCAATAATCGGGCTGCTTGGGATCGGTGAAAATATTGCCGGCAACACGGGGGTCAAAAGAGATTGCGCTGACAATCTTTTCCCCGTCTTTTAGTTTAAACAATTTTTGGATGGGTTCGCCGAATCCTGTCGAAGCTGGAATGTCTATCATTCTCGCGGTGTAGCAAACTCCAGTTGACGAAAAGAAACCGACGGTATTACGTGTTGAGCCAGCCACGCAGGCGAGTACGGCGTCCCCTTGGCGTAGTCGGCTTTTGGCGGGGTCCGCGATGTTGCGCTGTCGTTTGACCCAGCCGTCTTTTGTGATCAAAACATGGCAATCTTCGGCAACGATAAAGTCTTCCGCATTAATCTCAACCTCACGACCGGCTGCCTGAATGACCGTTCTTCGCTTGGCTTCCGGTTGACTGCAGAAATCTTTAACGATCTCTTCAATTTCAGTTCTAACGATTTTCCAGCAACCAGAAGCATTTGTATCAGCCGTATCTTCCTTTAAGAGTCGGCGAATTTCTCGTGCTCGTTTTTCTTTTTTCTTGAGCTCCTCCGTTACCAAATTGATTTCCAGGCGTGCTAATCGATAGAGCTTCAGTTCAAGGATTGCATCGGTTTGCTCGGCATCGAGCCCCTGTTGTTTCCCCCGGTTTTCCTTGACTGGAAATCGCTTCATGATCTTTGCAGCCGCGTCCGCTTTCCCATCACTCTTTCGAATGATGCGAATGATCTCATCCAGCGCATCAAAAATGGTGACGAATCCACGTAGGATATGAATTCGTTTATTTAATGTCTCCAGTTCATTTTCCAAGCGTTTGGTAACGACATCGAGCCGGAATTGTAGGAAATACCAAAGCGCTTCTTTGAGGCCAAGACGCTCGGGGCGACCGACGTCCGGGTTTTCTGTTGGAACTAAGCAGGTCAGGTTGACGTTGAAGTTTGTCTGAAATTGCGTGTTTTTGTACAGAAACGCCAAGACCTTTTTTTCATCCGCATCTTTTTTAAGGTGTAAATCGATTCGAATATCATCGGTAGAGACATCGCGAATTTCGACTACGAGCGGAAGTTTTCCGGTATAGACCAACTCCGAGATTCTCTCGACTAAAACTGCTTTGTTGACGGCATACGGGATCGAATTGATTTGTAGAATGCGGCCTGTCTTCTTATTGCCACCAATGAGTTTACTGGTTCCTCGAATTTTGATCGGGCCTTGACCAGTTCGATAAATCTCTCGGAGCTCTTCTTTTGTGTTGATGACTTGACCGCCCGTGGGAAAGTCAGGGCCATGGACGGCGTCATTAGCAACCAGTTGGTACGGCTTGGTTTCTGGATCTTTTAGTAATTTTAAAAGCGCGCGGCAAAGTTCTTTGAGATTGTGAGGTGGAATGTTGGTCGCCATGCCAACCGCAATCCCAGTCGCGCCATTGAGTAACAGATTTGGGATTTTACTGGGAAGAACTACTGGTTCTTCGCGACTGCCATCATAGTTAGGACGAAACGCGACAGTTCGCGTTGCTAGATCGGAGAGAACTTCGCCAGCGATTTGAGTTCGCCGGCATTCGGTGTATCGCATGGCCGCAGCATTATCGCCATCAATTGATCCAAAATTCCCTGAGCCATCAATTAGTGGCATACGCAACGAAAAAGGTTGCGACATGCGAACGAGCGCGTCGTAGATTGAACTGTCGCCGTGCGGATGGTAATTGGCCATCGCGTCGCCGACGACCTTGGCACTCTTGCGGTGTTTAGAATTATGATCGAGCCCGAGTTGACGAGTCGTATATAGAATTCTGCGCTGGACGGGTTTGAGTCCATCACGGACGTCGGGAAGTGCCCGAGAGGTGATAACCGATAGCGAGTAATTTAGATAGCGTGTTTGTGCTGCCAGTCGCAATGGAACAGGTTCATAACCTGCCAATTCCTTGTCATCGAAAAGTGAATTATCGACGCCGCGGTTTGCTTTTTTTGATTTTGCTTTTCTAGTCGAAGTCTCTTTTGAGACTTTGCTCGTTTTCTTTTTCGCAGGCCGGCGTTTTGCCACGTCAATCCATCCTTTGTTGACTTACTAATTCGGTCCACTGGCGGCCTGGTAAGCCGGCAAGTAGAAATTGAAAACCCGCTGCCAACTCGCATGTTACGAGGTTTGAGTCGGATTTTTTATGGTTTGTATCGTTTTTTCAAGCTGAATGAAAAGTGAGGCTTAATGAAAAAACGGGCGGTTTAGGAAGAGTATACCAATCAGGTCAAATCGGTTACAGACGGTTTTTAGGGTTGTATTATGGGGGATTGAGGAATGCACGAACACGGGCCCATTTTTGCTATCACAGACTAAGCCAGCACGCCGAAGACCAAACGGAAGTGGTTTTGCCACATTTTTGCCAGCTAATTTGCCCGCGATTTGCGTTTGCAGGGCCAACTCAGGAGTCGACCCGATGATTCGTAACATGATCTCAACCGCCATTGCAGCGGTTATGTGCCTTGCCGCAGCGACTGCTTCGGCTCAAAACACTGAAACACATTTGCCTAATGACATGTTTTCGCAGTACGCGACGGCCAGTGGCGCCAGTGCAATTAACGCCGGAATTTATCCAGCACCACATTACTCTCCTGCACTCGGCGCTCAGAGTTATTATACCTACCAGCCGTTGATGCCACACGAGATGATGTACGCTCACTCTCGGAACTATTTCAACTATTACAACACAAATCAATGTGGTCACCCGGATTCATTAACAAAGACTTCGATTCGGTGGCAAAGTGGTACGAATCATATTGCTCCTATCCGGCAGAGTCATTGCTTGTCAAATTTGACCTACCGCCTCCAGGCTCACAAGTACGGTCTTAACTGTGGTAACTGCGGTGATAACGATTGCGGTGGGCAGTGCGGTGGATCTAAAAAGTTTTTCAATCATGGCAAACTGGGCCGTCGAAGCAACGAGTGTGGGCAAAATTCCTGCGATAGCGGTTGCTCGGCAAACTTGAGCGATCTAACGCTTAATCGATAGGACGGTTTTCAGTTTACGCAAAACCGTTTGATAGACGGTTATCCTCAATCAATACGGTTATCTGGAGTCAATCCAATGAAAAAAATTAGTTTTATTATCGGCGTCGTGATGATAGCGATGCTCGTCTCGATGGCGGCAGATGCAAATGCTCAATCGCGTTTTCACTCACGCATGTCCAAAGGTGCGTTAGGGAATCGAGTGCCTGTTTATACGACTGCCGATGCAGATGGGATGACAATGAACGGCTACCAAGGTCGAGTCAACATGGCGCGGTCACTTAAAATGGCGTCCCACAATTCGTATTCGCCAGCCCCGTTTTACACCTACAGTAATCGAGGGCTGAACGCTGGTCGTCTGCATCATCAAAATCAGACCGAAGCCGCACAGACTCCATGGCATGGTGAGTACATGGGATGGCAGTGGCGTCAGCCAACGGCTTTGATCGTGCCACCGACGGCAAGTTATCAGACCAGTTACGGCTGGGGAGTTGGTCAGGTTAAGAGCACTCCGATTGTCCATCAGTTTGGCCGTCAGAGCGTGCCGACTAGCGGTGCAGGTGCTGCGTCCTACAAAAAGACGCCTTACTGGCCTAATAGCACGGAGCAATTTGGAATCTATCCAGTCCGCGCTCCTTGGTAGTCGAAGTGAGACGCATGACGTCGTTTTGATAACGATAGCTACAATGCCCGAAGAGACGTTTAATCCCGTTTCTTCGGGCTTTTTTAATGTTTTGAAAAATAATCGCGGATGGCCTGAGATCTGCAAATAGGTTCCCTTGTTAGATTTTCTTGTAAGGAGGCCAAGGCATGTTTCTATTTCCATTACTCTTAGCCATCGGTGGCTTCATCACGATTCCATTCGCCATTACTGTCTGTTGCCCTGTCAAGGAAAGCCGCTGTATTTAGGGCAACCCTTGAATTGTCTCGGAATCAACAGGCGCGGTTGGAGTGCGGTCAGCTCGCATCACGATCGAGTCCATTTCTGATTCGGTGGAACATCTGAAATTGTTTTGCTACTGCGTGCTTTTGAGCAGTAACGATTCAAATTGTGGTTTTAGTTTTGATTGGTTCCAACCCGGTGGGATGGCTTTTATGTATTTCAATAACTTTGCCGCGCTTTCACGATCGCCTGATTTAAATAGTAGCCGAGCGACTTGGTACTTGGCTTCATACCAATTGGGCGTATTTTTTTTCAGGCGGGTCGCAATGCGTCGCCATTTTTTAAGGGGGACTTCGGGGTTCGATTCTTCAAGCTCCCCGGTAAGCGACCGCGCTAATTGCATTTGAATTTCTGCATTTTTAGGATACTTCTTTTCTAATTCTGTCAACGTCTGCGACGCCTGCTGGTTTTGTTTGAGTGCAATGAAAACAGCGGCCTGTTTCAGCCTCCAATTGTCTTTTAGGTTTGCTTTGTCAGGTTGCTGTATTTCTGGCAACCCGAGTACCTTGTCGATCAGTGCGAGTTTCACGGTTTGAAGATTTTGATTCGCAGTTACATCTGTCGGAGAAAAATTTAAAAGCGGTTCACACTGTTGAAGCGCTTTCTGATTATCCGCGATGGCTGAGATATATTGGATTGCCGTTTTAGGATCGGATTCTGCATAGAAGGCGACTAGCAAAGCGTTTGCCAGAGTGAGATTACTCGTGTTGGTGTTTGCGCTAATTTCCTCGACTTTTTCTCGATTGTTTTTTAACAGTTGGCGTGAGCCAAATTGCCAATCAAATTCGAATTGAGCCAGCTCTAATTTGTTTCGGAGGGTCGTATTGGCAGGTAGGTCGTCCGCCCGTAGCGCGAGCTGTGATAATATATTTTTCCACTTTTGTGAGGTCGTATTGCTTGAGAGTTTTAAAGTCTGACGGGCACAGGCAATGGCCTGCTCAATGGCCGAGTCTAACTGGGGGCATAAATTGGTTACTGCGAGGTAAAGTTCCAGTCCCCGTTCCCAGTCACCAAGATTGATTCGTTCCTTTGCCAACCAGATTCTAGCTTGATTTGAACTGGCTGCTGTCGGCCATTGCTCGAGATGCTGAATAAGCAGCGTTTGAAACGCTGGACGCGAATCGGGATTCTCGGTTGAAATTGATTTGGCATAGTTCCAGCAACCGACTAAATGCGCGGCAGAGGCGACTGGTTGAGCCGCATATTGGATCGCGTTAGTTGTCAGTCGGTCTGCTGCTGATCGGTGCTTGCCCTGTCTTTCAAGAATTTTGGCCAGGCGGATTTCGAGGTTTAAAACTGTTGTTGAATCGGCTTGCGATTTTGCTAAGTCTGATGCGCGTTGGAGCGCCTTTAAGGCGTTATCCCACTCTTTTTTACGTTCTGCCTCTGTGGCCAATCGAATCAATAATTCGAGTTCAATGCTTTTGGGTTGATTCGTTAAATTGGGAGGAGATTGAGATGTTCCGGTTGCATTGTTTTCCGTCGCAGACGTTGGAACTCCCACCGTATTGATAAGTATCAGTTCTGCGCGTCGGCCCCAATAGGGCCCATATTCGCGTTTGATGGATTGAGATCGATTAAATGCCAGAGAGATCCAGTTTTGTTTTTTTTGTTTATCGGTCGTACTGGCGGAGAGTGAAATTGCCAGTTCGAGCAAGGCAAGTTCTAAATCTGGCGTTGGTGGGCGAAATTTTTTAAGATTTTCAAAGGTGGATTGAGCATAAGTTTTGTCTCGGAGGGCGATAGCGTTGCGAATCGTTTGTTCAGCTAATCTTTGTTTGATCGAAAGCGGAGCTTTGAATTTTTCAAGGGACTGCGCAAGTTTGCGAGCCAGATCGGGGGTGTTGAGCAAACGGTAGCACTCAATTTGCCCCAGTTTTGTATTCCACCAAAGCATTTGGCCTTCGGAGGTCAAACGTTGAACCTCTCTTAATTTTTCACTCACTCCATTGAGTGCATCGATGCGGTTCAGGCGATCATCTGGAAGATAAAGCTGAGCTCGAATTAAGTTGCACTGGGCTAATTGATACTGAATGTTATTTTTTAGGTTCAGCAACTGGTCTACCGCTAGTTCGTTTGCATCGAGAGTGCGCCCTTGCTGTTCCGGTATTTTGTTGGAAATCTCTCGCTGCAAATTATTTAGATTGGTTCGGGCTATTTTAATTTCTAGCAGTGCCTGGGTTCGCGCGGATTCGTCGGCCATTTGCGATTCGATTTCTCGGCTTAACATTTGGCCGTGGGCAATATGGCTTAGCGCTTGCTGGACTTGAACCAGAATTTTTCTGGGATGGTTAATTTCCGTGCTTAAAAAATCTGCCGATGTCGATTGAACCTCGTTCCAAGCTTGGGCACGTTCCGGCAGAGGTGAAAGGAGCGCCTTCATTGTTTGGGTTTTCATTAATTCAATGATTAATCCAACCTGGCTGGTTGGATCAAGCTCTGGCTTTTTCAATTGTTCCCGGCAGTAGAATTCGGCGGTCTCAAATAACCGCCGTTGTCGAAGGCCTTCAACCAACGCTGAATTATCCTGACGTTCAATGGACGTGTCGTCATTTTGGCTAAAACTGAAAGTGGGGATGATCAGGATCAGGATGATGCCCGCTAACCATTTTCCCATTTGGGATTTGTCGGTCACAGTATTCATGGATTCCCCTGAGGGTTAACTGCAAACGAAACTTTTGAGAATCCAGACAGTTTGGCAGTGTCATAAGCACCAATGACAATTCCCAAAGGGACAATCGGATCGGGGTGAAGCACAACAATTGCGTCTGTTTGGATGTCAGCGATTGCACTTAATTGCGTTTTCACTTCTTCGATAGAACCGAATAGTTGGTCATTTATTTTCCAGGTAGGGGCTTGTCCATCCCAAGCGATCCGCACAATAACGTCATCGAAATCTTTTGGTTCCGGCGGTTCCACCTGGTTTACTGGATCTGATCCGGTGAGTTCTGACATATTACTGGGAAGAATTTGTTCAATGATCTGAAAGCTTGCGGTCCAGACAAAAAACACCAGCAGCAAAAATACTACGTCGATCATCGGGGTCATGGCATCGTCAATATCGATGTCGCTTCCTCGGCGAATAAAAGGGCTGGAGCGCTTCATTGGCTCTCCTCCCGGTAGACGGCGTAGGTGACTTTCCAGATCTTGGACGCAGTGCAGGCAAGCATAATCGGTTCGACGGTGGAGTAGGGGGCTTCTCGACTTCCACGAATCCGGACCTCAATGTTTTCACCTTCTTTGTCGCGCGCCTCTGTAAATTTTGCTTTGAGTTGTTCCTTTGAAATGGGCCTTCCGGCTAACCATAGTGAGCCATCAGATTTTACGTTGACGGTGAGTCGTGGCGTCTCCAAATCAATATCGTCTTGGCCTGAACTGGCTTGCGGCAGCGTAAGTTCCATTTGCGATTCTTGTCTCGCGAGATGGCTGCTGACGAGAAAGAAAATAATCAACAAGAAGACAACGTCAATCATCGGTGTGATGTTGAAGCCATATTTGCGATTCGACTTGTGTTGTGGGATTTGCATAAATAAGCGAGAGGGTGATTGCGAGCGGATTCGAGCCGGCTAATGTGCGAGGCTATTTTTTGCTGGCTCGCCTTCGAAGTGGAGTGAAAACATGTTGAGCAATGTACGCCGCTTCGGCGACAAATTGATCAATGCGGTTTCGGAAAATGGCAAATGCTCCAATCGAAGGAATCGCCACAATCAAACCACCGACGGTTGTGACTAGTGCTTGATAAATCCCTTCGGCTAATTGTGGCGCGCTGGCCGTTCCCTGTGTGGTGGCAACATTCTGAAAAGCAATGATCATTCCGATCACGGTTCCGAGGAGTCCAACCATCGGTGCAATATTTCCAATTACTGAGAGGTATTCAATTTTTCGAAAGAGTCTAGCTGATTGTTCTGCAAGCGCGTCTTCGATTGATTTCTCGACTGCGTTCCAACCAAAATCTAGTTCAGAGATGCCGTGCATTAAGACAAATGAGAGGAAGCTGGGGCGGTCATTGCAGGCAGCCTGTGCGCCCGATATGTCCCCGGAGAGGAGGCATTGGCGGACTTGTTCGCTCAACCCTTCTGGGATGAGGTCTTTCCGGCGGATTGTCATTAGATGATCAAAGATCAAATAGGCAGCCGTCATCGAAAGTGCGAGTAGAATCAGGATCATGATCGCCCCGACAATCCCTCCGGAGAAAAGGATCGAGAGAAATCCAGAGGGCGCACCGGCCGAAGCACCTGCCTCGCCGGCATTTTGCGCGAGAAGTGTCTGGGTTGGAATAAAAATCAATAAATGACTCAGACCAACGGAAAACCATTGTCTCGGACTCAGTGACATGCTTCGTTCCTGTTCTGTGGTGAGTGTCTCACGCCGGCTGTCGTTAAAAGGAATGTATAATTGGATTGGCAAAATGAAATTACTGGTTTATTTGCTTGGCCCATATCGTTTGCGGATAAAGAGTGACCAACTCGTTCAAGATGGACTGAGCGAGATCCGACTTGCCTTGATTCTCCAGTAAATTACCCGCCCGATACAATGCCGCTGCGACCAGCGATTTTTGTTCGGGGAACAAAATGGGGATTCTCATCAAGTTGGCAATCGCAGGCTGCGTCTGCCCAACTCGCGATTGTGCTTCGGCCAAAACGAGATATGGGCCCGCACGAAATTCGCGGGGCAAACCCAGAATGGTCTTTTCCCATGGTTTTACTTGTTTGTCGGTGACATTAAGTCGCGTTCGCCAGAGTTGGACGATCGCGATGTTTTTTATACGGGGGTCAATATCTTCGGAGAGCGTTTGCAAAATTTCAATACCAGCATTTCGTTGTCGGTTGGCAAGCATCCAACTGGCGCCAATTAATTGAAGGAATGAATCTCGGGAATTCCCTAATCTACTCGTGATGTCAGCCATGACTGTCCCGGAACTGGTCCAGCAAATGGGAGCCAAGGGAAGAAAGCGAGTCTGTGGGTCCTCACGGAGGATTGTTTGAAAGTGACGAATTGCATCGGCGTATTTTTCAATTGACTGATAGGCTTCGATGAGGTGTGCGCGAATAATGAGTTTCGCCCAAGGCCGTGTTTCATTGGTGAGCGCTTCTTCGAATTGAACAATGGCAAAACTGGGATTGCCAGAATTTAATTCCTGCATTCCCAGTTTGTAATTATCCCCCCACTCTGTCTCAATTTTAATAATGGAGTCATTGTCAATTTTCCGCTCAACCCCGTTTGAGTTGATGGTTAGCGAGTCGCCTATCCATTGGGTAATCGTCCCCTTTCGATTGACGGTGGGCGCGCCGTCTTTGCGTCGCGTCACGACAGTATCGGTTTGTCCGATTGCCGATGCCGGTAAATTTAAGCCAAGGAATAAGATTGCAATAATCAGTCGCATTTGTAGTCCGATAATGGATTCGCTCGTTGGTCTGACAACCCTGCTTTTTTAATGACTTCGGTTCGAAGCGTCTATGCTAAGCGGCTTTTATTCCACTTGCAGTGTATTGATGTTTTTAAAAATGTATTTTCCGCCGCTGTTTCTAGCGATCGCTTCGAGCGAGCGATCATTAGATCGCCGTTCTCCAAATTCAATGGTGTTAATAATTGCCCGTGAATAATTCCGACGACTGATTTCAAAGATTTCATCCGCGGTAAAACCCCCTTCGGCATCCGAGAGAAAGAAAATGACGTCAGGGCTGAGTTTTAAAGCTGTTTTTAATGCAGCGAGATGGTCCGTGCCTCCAGCGGGTCGGATGTTTTCAATGAATTGTTTCGCCGCCTCTTTGTTGGCTTCACTGGCTGAATGGAGGCTCAGTTTTCGGCGAAAGATGTCGACTTCGTTATTGTAAAAAAGAATTTGGAATTGATTCGAGTCGTTGAGAGAATTAATGCTTTTCCAAAGTTCCTGCCTCGCAGCAAGCATTGGTCGAAAGTTATACCCCTCCATGCTTTTCGAACGATCGATGAGGTAAACGAACCGTGATCCTGTTCCTGGAATACCAAAGACTTCCACGGTCATTTTTCCACCAATCTTCCCTTTGACTGCAGGCCCGACAATTAATGAGTCTGCACTCGGTAGCTTATTGGCCAGCAGATCGGCAGCGCCAGGTGATTCGTCAGTGCTGGATTCTAACCCTGGTAATTCTGGTCGGTTTTCAAGATCGACTGATGGAGTTGAGTTGTCGGGTGCTGGCGCGGGGTTGCTGCTTTGAGCAATGTCGCCTTCACTTAGATATTCAGTTGTTTCCGTCTGGAGGTCGACAAGAACGATGCCACCAGTTCGATTTTCTGCTTCGCCGGACCCGTTTGGTATCTGCGTTAGAAAGAAAATCAAACCCGCCATCAAGCTCAAGTGCAACAGTAGTGACAGCAGCCAAGCGGGCAGCGATTTCTTGACCTGTTCCGAAGAACGCGGTTGAAATCCGAACGGTTTCGACGGGGGCGGGAGCATGGCGAGGGAACTTTTTTGGGGATGAGTCATTCGATTCCATTTCTGCCGATTCGCCTGAATGCTTCATTTTAAAGATGCGACGAAATTGAGTCAATGTTAAGCCTCTGCGTGGATTGTCCGAATTGCCTGTTCCCTCGGGTGGTATTTCACTAAATACGAAGGCGTTCGGCCTGGCGTCGCTGGGTGACACGTTTGGTCCATCGGCGGTGACGGCGAGTTTAGAGGCGGCGAAATTGCTGCCGGCGAGCCAATTTTTTAGTAGTTAAAACTTTTTATAAGATTTATTTCAGGAACGACCAGAGGTGTCACTCGGTAACCCAATAGTTGTATTCAGACAAAGCGTTTTGTGATTTCAAACAACGGTGGTTTGAAACAAATACGATTGGAAACAACCTTAAGCGGGAGCTGAACATGATCAAGCCACTTAACTCACCCCAACTTTCTGCTGCGAAGAATCGGACCGGTTTGCAGAGTATTTCAGATTTGCTTCCTCGGTTGATTCGCCAATATGAAATTCAGGCAGAAATGTTGCGAAGTCGAGAGGAAGTGGTGCGACCTTGTTCTGCGGTAGCGATCGAAGGAAGCGTTGCGATTGAGCAAGGAAAGTTTGCTTGGTACGAATGAATTTTGACCGCAACATTATCTTGCGTTGCCATCAACGATTCGAATTCAAAAATTCTAAAACTTGATAGTTGAATGAGTCAGGTTGCTCGAGAGGGGTGAGGTGCCCTGCTGTTTTGATTTCGACAAACTGAGCATTGCAAATTAACGCGGCGTTGCTGCTCATTTCTTGAGTTGTCGTGATCTCATCGTACTGCCCACCAACGAACAGGGTTGGGCAATCAATCATGGGCAACCAAGCAGTTGCATCGGACCGGTTGGACATTGCAAGTTGTCCTGCGGCGATTGAATCCGGTGAAGTCGATTCGATCATTTGTTCGACGCTGAGCTGAATTGTTTTTATTCGTTCTTGCGGGTTGCTATAGAGCAGGCGAGGTGCCATCTGTTGGGCAAGAATCTGTGTGCCGGTGTTGAAAATAGATTTAGCAGCAATTCTTCTACCACGAGCGACTTCGAGGCTGTCGCTGGCAGCACGGGTATTGCAGGCGATGATTTTACTGATTTTTTCTGGATACTGTTTCCAGAATTCCCAGCCGATGTAGCCCCCCATCGAGAGACCGCAAAAGACCACGCGCTCGCGGACATTTAATGCGTCCAAAATGTCAGATATGTCTTCTGCATGGCTGCGGAGGTCAAGGCGAGGTTCGCCACATTGGCTTAACCCAAAACCGGCGAGGTCTGGGCAGATAACACGGTGAGTTTTCGCAAATTCTAAAATCTGAAATTCCCACATTCGCTGATTTAGTGGAAAGCCATGGATCAATAACAAAGGGGGGCCTTGGCCCTCGTCGACCACGTGAAGCAGTGCATCTCGAACGGAGAGTGTTTTTTTAATCATCTTTTCGATGCGTTGATTATTGAAAGCGAGTCAGCGTCCAAATCCAATTGGTTAATAGGATTATCGCAACTGCCATGGGAATCCAATAAATGAAGGGCCAGTAAAGAGCAGCTTTTCCTTTTTGAATTCTCCAAATTTGAATTGCATGCCAGGGAAGCTGAATCGCGACGAATAGGTAGATAATAAAACTTGCGTGATTAAATTTCCAGGCTTTGCTTAGCTGTCCATGGCTGATGCAGATAAATGCCCGCGTGAGTCCACAGCCGGGGCAATCCACTCCCAACATTCGTCGACTCGAGCAGGTGTCTGGAAGCGGGCTGCTGAATCCTGGCAGGAAAACAGCCTGTTTACCGTCTGTACTCATGAGAACCGAAAGTAGAATGATCAAGGACGCGAAAGATAAAAAAATCAGATGCCCAATGCGATCAGCGTTTTGGTGTTTGGTAAAGTTAACATGAGTTGCGAGCACTACAGGGTCCACCCCGTTTCCCATTGCTGCGTCGGCGTTTTCGTTAGGATTGCTCACGCGTTATTAAGGGGCCTATTTCGGTTGTTTGTGAATGACGATCCGGCCATTGTACGAAAGAAAAGTAATAAGGTCGCAAATTGAAAACTGTTTAGGTACGATAATATTGGAAATAATTTACTGTTTCCGGATTCATTATTTAATAAAGAACTAACATGTTTTTGACCGTTTGTTTTTTGTCGCGACGATCAGTAATTAGGTTGATCGTTTTTTTTCTGACTGCGGTTGGGAGTGCTCCGGGGTTTGCGAAGCAGGAATCTGAATCTGATTTTTTCGAATCTCGAATTCGTCCTGTGTTGGTTGAACACTGCTACGAGTGCCACAATAGTTCAAACCAAGCGGAGGCCGAGCTAGCGCTTGACTGGCGACAGGGCATCCGAACCGAAACTGAGCATGGCAGGAGTGTGGTTCCTGGCAAGCCTGGCGAAAGCCTTTTATTGAAGGTAATCAAGCATCAAGTCGAAGGGCTTGAGATGCCCGAAGGGGGTGTCAAGTTGGAACCGGGAGTCATTGCCGATTTCGAAGAATGGATTAACCAAGGGGCGTATGACCCGCGGGAAGAGCCGCCTTCCTCGGAAGAGCTTGAAAAAGTGACGTCGTGGGACGCGACGCTGCAGGCTCGGAAGCAATGGTGGAGTTTTCAGCCAATTCTAAAACCAGAACTGCCGGAACCAAATGATTGGTCGAATCATCCTCTAGATCGTTTTGTTTATTCCCGCGCGCAGGCCAATCAGCTTGATGTTTCTCCGAAGGCAGAGGACGCTGTTTTAGCAAGGAGAATTACGTTTGCTCTGACCGGGTTGCCACCTGCTACCGCACAGTTGTCGGCGGTGACTTCCGGTGAACTATCCATCGAATCGTTAGTTGATCAGTGCCTTGAGTCCGAGCATTATGGTGAGCGATTCGCCCGGCATTGGATGGATCTCGTCCGATACGCTGATTCGCACGGATCTGAGGGGGACCCCTCAATTCCCAACGCTTTTCAATATCGAGATTATTTAATTCGAGCGTTGAACCAGGACGTGCCGTATCGCGATTTAGTGAGAGAGCATATTGCGGGTGACTTGTTGGCAGAGCCTCGGATCAATAGTGAACTTGGGATTGATGAATCGGCGATTGGGCCGGCGCATTGGCGTTTGTGTTTTCATGGTTTTGCCCCGACGGATGCACTCGACGAAAAAGTCCGATTTACTGATGACCAGATTAATGTTTTTGGGAAGGCATTTTTAGGGCTGACGATATCCTGCGCACGTTGTCACGATCATAAATTCGATGCCATCAGTCAGGCTGATTACTACGCCCTGTTTGGTGTCATTGGTTCGACAAGGCCAGCCATGCGAGATGTGAGGGTTGATTCCCAGCGTGGGAACGCCCAGGCAAAGCTTATTGAGACGAAGGAAGAAATCAAATCGAACCTTGTGGTTGCTTGGCTGGAACGAGTGAAGCAGTTGCGGCGGGAGTTTCTTACTCAAGAGGAAGCGATGCAAAACGCTGCCAAGGGAGCGACGGAACCGAATCACGTGTTGTTTCTTTGGAATCAAATGCAGGGCCATGAAGGTGATCCAGAAAGCTGGCAAGCGAATTGGAAGAAGTTAAAACGGCAGTGGTTGGAACAAAAAACGAATCGAGACAATGAACGCCGCACTGCCTCAGATCACTGGGATTTAGCCAAGTCAGATGATTTAAACGCGTGGTTTGGTGAAGGGTTTGATTTTTTTCAGTCGCGGCCACCGGGTCAAATGAGAATTGCTCCCACGGGGCCTGATGTTGTATCCGCAATTTATCCAGGCGGTGTTTACTCTGGCCTGTTATCGGATCGTTTGCCTGGAGTGTTGGGTTCGCCACGATTTGAAGTGGATGAGAAATTGACAGCTTGGGTTCGTTGTGTTGGAGGTGGCCAGGCGACCGCAAGGTATGTCGTGCAAAACTATCCTCGTAACGGGACAGTTTATCCGATCAACGAGCTTAAAAACCAGAATTGGCATTGGCAGCGTTTCAATCTTGATTATTGGCAAGGTGATCAAGTGCATCTTGAGCTAGCAACGGCCAAGGATGCTCCGCTGCAAGTGCGTAATTCAGATCGTTCGTGGTTGGGGGTGCGAGACGTCGTCGTTCGAAAAACAGAAGCTGGCTCTCCCACAAATTATTCAATGGAACAATGGGAGATGATTCTGGGATCGGATCGACCGTCCATTCCGAAATCTCTGGCCGATCTGGGAGGGCGTTTATGCGATGAATACGAGTCGGCCATACGGGCGTGGGCGGCCAACGAGTTGAGTGATTCACAAGCGTTACTGCTCAACGCGCTGTTAAGAGATGGAATGATTCCTAATACGTCTCGAGAGTTACCTCCAGTCAGAGAGTTAGTGCTTCAATATCGAGAAATTGAAAAAGCGATGGCGTCGCCCTTTCGCGTACCTGGCGTTGTGGAGGCGGACTCGTATGACCAGCCATTGATGGAGCGAGGTGATCATCGACGGCTCAAGCAACCCATCCCGCGTCGTTTCCTTGAAGCTATTGATTCCACTCCTTATCAAACGGAATTGAGTGGCCGAATGGAGTTGGCAGATGACTTGTTCCGAGTTGATAATCCTCTTACTGCGCGTGTGATTGTCAATCGAATTTGGCTGTATTTGTTTGGCAAGGGTTTAGTGGTTACGCCAGACAATTTTGGTCGGCTCGGTGCTAAGCCAACCCATCCTGAGCTACTTGATTTTCTGGCGACTCGAATGGTCGATCAGGGATGGTCGATCAAGAAAATGGTTCGCTTTCTTGTTTTGTCAAAAACCTGGCAACAAACTTCTGAAGTATCGCCAGATTCAGCTCGCATTGATCCAGAGAACCGTTGGGTCACTCATTACAACGCGAGGCGATTGGATGCAGAATCAATTCGAGATGCCATGGTGGCGACGACTGGGCAATTGGATCCAAAAATGTACGGCCCCAGTTTTTCACCCAATTCCAGCTCTAAGCGAAGAGCCGTTTATGTGAGATCCCAGCGAAACAATTTAGATAGATTTTTGGCGGTGTTTGATTCACCCGTTCCGTTTGCGACCACGGGTAAGCGAAACACGACGAATGTACCAGCCCAGTCGTTAACCATGATGAACTCACCGTTCGTAATGGAGTTGTCTAAAAACTGGGCCAATTCGGTAAAAACAGAATTCGCACAAGCATCGGATCAGAAGAAGATCGAATGGATGTTTGAAAAAGGTTTGGGAAGACCCATGAAGGCTCGTGAGTTAGAAATGTTTATGAGTTATCTCGAATCGACTCGAACGCTTGCTGAAAGCAAACAGCAACAATTCGACGTGTTGTCAAAGCGTCACGAACAACTCATGGTTCAATTAAGTTCAATTTTGGATCCTGCTCGAAAACAACTTCTCGCAGCGACCGGGACAAAATCGGTTACCTCAGATTCTTCTAGCGTTCTATATCGGTGGGATTTTTCAAAAGGTCCGAAGGACGTTCAGAGTGGCTCTCAATTAACGTTGAAATCGGGAGCGAAGATAGAGGATGGAGCCTTGGTCTTAGATGGCCAGAGTTTTGCATTAAGCTCGCCGATCGCAGAAAAAATTCATGAAAAAACGCTTGAGGCTTGGGTTCAGTTGGACGGCTTGGGGCAGAAGGGAGGGGGCGTTGTCACATTGCAAGATCTCGACGGCAATCAATTTGACTCGATTGTTTTTGCTGAGCTTGGTGAGCGGCAATGGCTTGCAGGATCTAATAATCATCGGCGAACGTTATCTTTCGATGGATCGATGGAGGATTCTGGTAACGGAGAACCAACTCATCTTGCCATCACTTTTGCGGCAGACGGTACGATTGTTGGGTACCGGAATGGAGTCCAATATGGGCATCCGATCAAAAAAACGGGGGCAATAGCCTTCGATGCGAATCGTTCCCGAATTGCGATTGGAATTCGACATGGAAATCAGACGTCCCAAGGACGCATGCTACGAGGGAGAGTGTTTGATGTCCGCTTGCATGATCGAGCACTTAGTGAAGATGAAATCGCAGCATCATTTGCGGGGCAACCGGTCGTTTCGCAAGCCGATGTCATGGCGCAATTATCTGATCAAAACAAAGGCCAAGTTTTACGTTTGAAAAATTTGATGGAACAAACGAGTGTCGAGCTTCAGGGGCTCAAAGAAACAAGGCCGTCTCTGGAGCCATTGGCTCGCGTCGCTCACGCTATTTTCAACTTGAAAGAGTTTATTTATGTTCGATAAAACCAAAACGAGGGACGCGGTTACCCGTCGACAAATGTTGCGCCAGACCTCGACAGGGTTTGGTTTGCTGGCGCTTCAGGCGATGATGTCTCAAGGCAGTTATGCCATGCCGTTCAATTCATCGAAATTGCTAGGAGCGACTAATGACAAAGTCCCGGTTTCCCATCACGCGGCTAAGGCAAAGCATGTAATTTTCTGTTATATGTCCGGCGGAGTCTCCCATGTGGATTCCTTTGATCCTAAGCCGCGACTGCAGCGGGACAATGGTAAGCCGATGCCAATGAAGGTGGAACGCACGCAGTTTAATCAAAATGGTAATGTGATGGCGTCCCCGTTTAAATTTAAGAATTGGGGGGAATCCGGTCTGCCAATTAGTTCGATGTTTCCAAAAATTGGAGAGCTCGCAGACGAGTTGGCGGTCGTCCGGTCAATGACGACTGCCGTCAACGAACACGCGCAAGGGAACTATGCGATGCATACGGGGTTTCCGTTTATTGGGCATCCGAGTGCGGGGGCATGGTGCAATTACGGATTGGGTACTGAAAATGAAAATTTACCTGGTTTTGTGGTATTACAAAGTGGCGGAGCAGTGGTGCCCCATGGAGGCGTGGGGTTGTTTAGTAATGGATTTTTGCCCGCGCAAAATCAGGGTTCAATTATTCAAGCCGATCGTAGCCCAGCGGTTGGTAATATTCGACCGAGTCTAGGTTTACGGGATCAACGCAATCATCTTGATCTTATTCAGCGGTTGGATCAGTCGTATCAGACGAGTGCAAATCATGCCGGTGTCGAAGCGGCAATTCGGAATTATGAAACTGCTTTTGAGATGCAGACGGCAGTTCCAGAAATTTGTGATTTATCTAAAGAAACCGAGGCAACTCGGGAGATGTATGGTTTGAATTCCACGGAGACCGATAAGGCAGCCTACGGTCGCCAATGCCTGTTAGCGCGTCGGTTAGTCGAGTCGGGTGTTAGATTTATCGAATTGAGTTGTATCACCAAAGGGATCGGCGCTGGCGGGGCAGCTAACCCTTGGGATCAGCATGGCGCGTTGGCTAAAGGGCATGGCGCAATGGCAAACCAAGTTGATCAACCAATCGCAGCGCTGATTGCTGATTTAAAACAACGAGGACTTTTGAAAGATACGTTGATAATTTGGGCGGGAGAATTTGGCCGGACCCCGTTTTCTCAAGGATCCAATGGACGAGACCACAATCCTTTTGGTTTTAGTGTTTGGATGGCAGGAGGTGGTGTCAAAGGTGGAACTGCTTATGGTGCGACCGATGAATTCGGTTATCACGCAATTGAAAATCCTTGCAATGTTTATGATTTGTGGGCGACTGTGCTTTACCAGCTCGGGATTGACCACGAGCGATTGACGTATCGATACGCAGGTAGAGATGTCCGTTTAACGGACGTACATGGCAATGTGTTGCATGACATTCTTGCGTGATGAATGAACGTCTAACCAATTAAAATGGGGTCCGTCCTGGAGGCATTCTAAGTGGACTAGATATTTGTCGTCCAAGCTTATTGATCGTGCCAAAATCTTGGAGCGAAAAGAACGAGGATCGGAAACACTTCCAATCGGCCGAGCATCATTAGCCAGATGAATAAGGATTTGGAAGGCACGCTGAAATTTGCGTAATTCTCAGTCGATCCAATAACGCCGAGTCCAGGCCCGATATTGTTGAGAGTTGAGGCGACAGCGCTTGCTGAATCGATCAGTTTGTTTTGTTGATTTGTCCCCCAGGTAAGGTCTGATTCAAACGCGATTACGAACAGGAAACCGAAGGCGAATAGAGCGATGATCAGCCCAAAATAAACAAGGATCGAATGGCGAAGGGATTGGTCTTCGGTTGCCTTACCCCCTAGTTTCAATAGTCGTACCTCTTTGGGTTGAAAGGAGCCTTCGACCTCAATTCGCAAGATTTTGAAAAATAGGATATGGCGAATCACTTTCATTCCACCACCAGTGCTGCCAGCGCATCCACCGACAAACATCAGCAACAGCAGTAGCCCCCGGCCAAATTGATTCCATTGATCAAAATCTGCGGTTCCGTAACCTGTCGTAGTGATAATTGAAACGACTTGAAACAGGCTATTTCGAAAAGCAGTTTCGAACGGTTGGAAATCGACGTTGCCGGAGCGCATTCCAAAAACAACAACAAAGATAGTTGCGAAAGCGATGATCGCGAGATAGGTGCGAAACTCGAGATCAAGAAATAGTTTTTTTGGCTTCCCTCTGAGGATGAGGAACAGCAATAAGAAATTTGCGCCCGCCAAGGTCATAAATAAGATGACGACATATTCAATCGCCCGTCCGTTAAGCCCTTGATTGAAGAAGTGGCCAAGACTGTCGTTGTAAGTGCTGAAGCCCCCCGTGGCCATCGTCGCAAAGGCATGGCAAATCGAATCAAATGGCGACATCCCGAGAAAAAATAGAATGACAGCAAGGATAATATTGAGCAGGAGGTACATGCCCGCAAAGCGCCATGCAGTGTGTTGCATTCTGGCACGTGAGCTTTCCTGAGTGGGCCCGGGCATTTCGGTTCTCATCAATGCTTTGCCCGCAGATCCTTGACCAAGCAAAACCACAAATAAGACGATGATTCCTAGACCACCAAGAAAATGTGTACTGGCTCTCCAAAAAAGAATACAGTGGGGGACGAGATGGGGATCCTCTAAATCGCAAATGACGGTCGCGCCGGTGGTACTAAAGCCCGATTGCGATTCGAACAGGGAGTCTACCAGTCCCATCTTGACCCATCTCAATCGATAGTGGGTTGTACGATCTGCCGGTGCAGCCGACTCCTCGCCAGGTCCGATTAGCCATTGATTCCACAGCGATTGCTTCTTCAGCCGAGTGAATACCGCGGGGGCATTGGCGAGCCCTGTGGCTTCGATGAATTCCCGAGTCGACAGCCCTCGAGCTGTCGCATTGGCGAGTGTTTCAAGGACGATTAAATTCTCAGTGTTCGCCGGACTGGCGGAATCTTGGCCTGGGGGATTGGTCTCTTTCCACTGGTCGGTTTCTCGCCAAGTCTCCCAAGCCCTCCAGCGAGACGAGGCGACGACGACTGTATCGGGTTCATGAAAGACTCGGATCGACGGGCCTCGACTTGTGCCGCTAAAAATGTAAGGCATGGCGCCCAGCACGCTGGCCAAGACCCAGCTCAAGCCGACGATCGCCATCGCTTCTTTACGGTAGATTTTTGCGTTTCCAGCGGAGCGGCCGTATTGAAACATCAGACCACCTAAAATCCAGCAAATGACGGCACTGTAAATCAGTCCCCAAATTCCGTCTTTTTCTGGCTGGGTTGCTCTTACTGCTGCGTCGGTATGAGATCCAATATTTGGATCAGCCCAAACCAAACTGAACAACATAAAGGTGCCGATCAGAATTGTGAGCACGCCAAGCAGTTTGGAAAGGATGCGAAAATTCATGAGATCGGTCGGATGGTCGGAGGATTACTCTGAATCACGAAAGAGCCATCTACATTTGACAGCTCTACAAGTTTAATGCTCAGGAACAGTTTCGATCAATCGATTAGCTGAAATTTTAGCACCAATCAACAGACTCACTGGAAAGCAAAGCAAATACACAAGTGTCATCGTTTTCTTTTCGGGAGCGTCTTGGATGATTGTCTGCAAATGCATGACAAACATCAAAACAGCAACAAATACCGCATGGTTGAAGAAAGCGAACGGTGCGGTTCGTACAATCAGCCATCCAATCCCGGCACATAACGCACAATTAAAAACGACAGCCAGGCAGAACATTGGAATAGGAATGACTGACCACGGATCTGAAACCATAATATTTTCTTGCTCTTCCACCTTGAGGCTTAGAAAATTTACAAAACTGGGAAACATCAAATAACCCAGTAAGTAAAATGTTGAGAACAGCGACAACACTGTCATCACGTAACCGGAAGCAACGGTGAGGAAACTTCGCAGCAACAAGGCGGGCGGCAAGGATGGTTGAGACATGCGAAATTCTTATGCTTGTGAAAATCGCATTGTAGGCCAGTTGTCGCGAGGCTTGAACCCGAGTGATCCCGGTTGGCAAGCGTCAACGAATTAACGTTTTTCGGTTTCCACATTCTGTTCTGCAACATTTAGCCCCGTTAATTGCTGCTTTTCAAACACGATCATCGCATCGCAATCTTGAAGGTCGGGGCCAAGGGTAACGGCGGTGACAAAACGATTTCCATCGGCAAAAAACTTCAGAAAAGATTCCGTCTTAGCAATCGTACCGTTAGGGAGTGTTTCTGATGTCTCAATGACTAATCCATCAACTCGCGATTCGAGAACTCGCCAGTTTCCCTGAGAACCGTCTCGCATCACTTGTCCATCCATCGAAACCATTTCTAAATCGTTTTCGAGTGTGCCGTCTGTTTTATACTCAACCGCCATGATCGTGGAGAGAAAACTGGTAGCTTTGGCAAGGACAAGTTCTTGTTGCTCAGGAGTCAGTGACGAAATTTTTTGTGTCAGTTTTGATTGATCCAAGACTGCATTGCCAAGCCAAATCCCCGGCAAGTCATCCAAAGTGAGCTTGGCTTCAACCGGAGTCGTCGTTGGGATGGCGGTGGAAGCGATTTTGTTACCGGGATCCGTGGATTGACTCTTATCAGCGGTTGCCGATGTTGGTTCAGAGCAACCCAGCATCCCAGTCATGGAACCAGCGAATAAGAAGCTGATTAAAATGAGCATTCGTGAAGATCTAATTTTCAACATGGTAAACTCCCTTTCACCACGAAATAAGCAATCGCTTTATGGCTGTTTGGTAAATGTGATTTTTGTGCGGGTGCCAGCCATGTTAGGCGGCACTAGTTTAATGGTTGTCGGATTGATGAAGGTAACTTCGTGTTCTGATTCTTGGCTTTGGATGTCACAGGAGACCATCATTTTATCGGATGATTCGTCGTAGGAAATAAATTTCCAAGTTCCAATTTTTCCTTGATCAATCTCGCCCATTTTTGTTGACGTTTCTAACTGCCCATTCCAACTGAAACGAATCAACATTTTTGGGGGCCCAGGATTGATTGAAAAATCATCTGGGTCGAGTCCTTCATCAGGGTCGTCTTCATTGATTCGCTCCATCACGGTATCGGCTTGTTGGATCCCCCAAGTCCCAATGATTTTTGAACGATTAGCATCGCTGCATCCAATCAAAGTGCATGCAAGCACGCTGGCAAAAATTACTTTTAGAAGAGACTGCATCGGAGTTGCTTTGAAAAAATAGATGGGGCGAAATGAAAGTTGCGAAAGTTTACCAATTGTATGGTTTTTTTTGATTGGCGAACAAATAACGGTCGATAAATCCGAAGCATGCACTTTGCATGTTAATTTCATTGGGGGATGAACGAATGATTCGATTTTGCTTGATCTTAACAGGTTTGACTATTTCAGCGATGTCAATTGGCTGCTGCGGCCCTATTGGTTGTGGTGTGGATATCTCAATGGGGCATGGCGGGTGTGGTGGTGTCGATTGCGTTGAGCCTGTTTATCGCCCCCTCGACGGTGTCCGACAGCTTCGCGGGCGATGGGCATGTGGAAGCGGTTGTGCTGAAACGTATTACGGTGAATGGAGAAGTACTCCGCCTGATGCACAAGATCCTTGTTGTGATCAGGGTTGTGTAGCGACTCGTGAGTTCTGTTGGAGCGGTTGTTGGCAACCCGGTTCATTGCTTCGCGGGCTCTATGGCGTTCGTTACTGCGATGATTGTGGTTCCGACGCGGGATGCGATTGCGGCCATGATTCAACTCCCGAGTACATGGAAGAAGAGGCGATGCCAGAAGCAGCAGAGCCTACGGTTGCCATGATGACAAGTGAATGTGATTGTCCAAATTGCCGATCCAGTCAGGCAGCGAATATGGCTTCGTATCCTCAGGAAGTACAGCGACCACCAGCAGGTTATGTACCGTCTTCGAGGACCGTGTCGTACCGCAATGCAGTTCCTTCGCCCCAGAGAATGCGTTAGTCGTTGGGCGCGTAATGGTTGCGATCGTTCGGTATTTAATTGCTCGTCATTTTCCGTGCATCACGAATTCGGTGCGTCACGAATTCTTTTTAACCGGGAGGCCATGTGAGTGGTCTGCCCGCGAGAATATGCAGGTGGAGGTGATCGACGGACTGTCCTCCATCTTTTCCACAGTTTGCCACGACGCGATAGCCAGAGTCTTCAATTCCCAGCAGACGTGCTACTTTTGGCACGGTTAGTAAAAGGTGCCCTGCCAAATCGCGGTGCTGGTCGTCAAGTGAATCGACGTTCTCAATTTCCTGCTTAGGAATCAGGAGCACGTGAACGGGCGCTTGTGGGAAGGCATCGTGAAACGCGAGGCATAAATCATCCTGGAAGACAACGTTTGCGGGGATCTCCCCGTCAATTATCTTTTTGAAAATCGTTTTTTCTTCGCTCGTCATTTTACCAGTTTCGCATTTGGATGTTCTAAGGTTCAGACTGATTTTTGATTGGTGTCGGCCAAATCGATTGCCTGGTCTTCGATTAAAATAACGATGCCCCCGCGAATTGGAAGAAGCAGCGTTTGGCTCTCATTAATGTAGCCGTCTTCGAGAGGTGTCGCGATAGTTTGTCCGATTCGATTCACAAGTTTTTTTTCCAGAATCTGTTCGTTGAGCGATGTGATCAGACTAGGATCGGCAGCTTTTAATGGTGATTTTGTAACGGGGCAGCGAATGATTTTGGAAAATTCAAAGTCGGCATGCGAGGACATGGGTGGTTCACTTTCTCACCCTCAAGAGCAGGGTGCTGTCGGCCATTAGTTGCAAGGGCAGTTGAGGCTGCCGGATTGGAGTGGTCGCGATCCCTTTTGTCGTGCTGGAATTGAGATCGCAGGTTTGTGGTTTCAGAATAAATCTGTGTTTGGAATCAATCGAAATGAAATCAATCGAAATGAAATCAATGCGAATAAGTTTTTAGGCCTCAGTCGCGTTGAGTGTTTGCTGGGCAACCATCATCCAGTCGATTTGTTCATCAAACTCATCTCCTTCATACCGGAGTCTCGTGAGAACCGGTGAGACGGAGCGACTTGAGATTTGTTCTCGATTCGTTTCCATGCTGACATCGCCATCAAACATTCTTGCGTCATTAAGAATGACACCTGCGATCGGAATTCCATCTCGAAAGCAGGCGGCCGTAATTAACGCCGAGAGCGATTGGTTAATTACACCGATTGAGTTTGGTGCTACGACGATGGTCGGGTACCCGAGGTCATAAGCGACATCGGCAAAATATTCATCATCACTGATCGGTGACATTAGCCCGCCGGCGCCTTCGACAATCACGATATCACATTCATCGGCCCAAGCTGAGATCCCCGATCTCATCAGCTCTGTATCGAGTTCGCGTCCTTCATTTCTGGCTGCTAAATGGGGGGCGAGAGGAGCTTGGAAACGTTGAGGGCAAACGGCTTCGAGCGTTAGCGGGTGTCCAGCAGCTTCCCACAGCGCTACGGCATCCTCCGAGACCAGTTGTCGACCGTCGGAAACACATTCACTGGCAACGGGTTTATAGACGCCCACGCGATGGCCCGCGGCCACTAAATCCTTGGCGATGTGGGTTGCAACGTAGGTTTTGCCGACTTCGGTATCTGTGCCGGTGATGAACAATCCGAAGGGTGGTTTCTTTAACATGCCTTAAGACTACCATTGAGGGAATTAACGTCCAGATAGGAAGTCGAAATATCGCGTCTTCTCCCTTTAAGATCAACATTAAAATCAGGCTGGGGAAGAGATCGGGGCAAAGAAAATTTGGACGTTCCGCTTTGATGGTTTCTATTCCCCGAGATAAAAACATGAATTCCACTCTCGATATCGCCGTAATCCAGACCACATGCACTTCGAACGGGGAGACGAATCTCGAAGTAACGGTTGGCCAAATTGTGGACGCTGCTAAGTCTGGAGCAAAACTGATCTGCCTTCAGGAGTTGTTCGCGTCAGCTTATTTTTGCCAGTCGGAGAATCATGAGCATTTCAATTTAGCTCAGCCAATTCCCGGGGCGATCACAGATAGGCTGTCGGAACTTGCAAAGGAGTTGCAGGTTGTGATTATCGCGCCTGTATTTGAAAGACGGGCCGCTGGTTTGTTTCATAATTCTGCGGTGATCATTGAGTCCGATGGTTCGCTCTTGGGGACCTATCGAAAGATGCACATACCTGATGATCCTTATTTTTATGAAAAATTTTATTTCACTCCGGGAGACCTTGGTTTTCAGTGCTTTGAGACATCGGTTGGTAAGATAGGCGTTTGTATTTGTTGGGATCAGTGGTTTCCTGAAGCAGCTCGATTAACGGCACTTCGAGGCGCTGAAATTCTCGTCTACCCCACGGCAATTGGATGGCAGGCAGGCGAAAAAGTAGAATTTGGCGAAAGCCAATTGGACGCTTGGCGGACAATGATGAGATCTCATGCGATTGCCAACGGTGTGTTTGTCGTCGCCCCTAACCGGGTCGGGATTGAAGAAAATATTGAATTCTGGGGATCTTCATTTGTGGCAGACCCGTACGGTTCGGTACTCCAAACTGCTTCGGTAGAAAATTCGGAAACGATGGTTGTTTCCTGTGATTTGTCATTAGTCGAGACCGCTCGAACGCATTGGCCATTTTTCCGAGATCGTCGAATTGACGCCTACGATGATCTTTCTAAACGCTGGCTTAACTGACATTTTTTCTGGCTCCAACTTTAAAATCGTCGCGGTGGTTTAAATGATGCATTCTCTTCCATTGACTATGCCTGCTGAGTGGGAACGGCAGTCGGCAATTTGGCTGAGTTGGCCACACAACCGAGAGACATGGCCTGATAATCTCGAAGCAGCACAGCGTGAATTTTTTGATTTGGTCCAAGCAATTGCGACGACCGAGCGTGTGATGGTAATGGTGGATTTCACTCAGGGTGAACCGGCTGTTAAGACGATGCGCAGTTGGGAAAATGTAACCTGCGTCGATATTTCTACCAATGATGCCTGGGCACGAGATTATGCTCCCACTTTCGCGTTGGACTCTCGCGGAGCGCTGGTTGCTGTGGATTGGGAATACAACGCTTGGGGTGGAAAATATCCTCCTTACGATCTCGATCAGCAAGTCGCAAAACGGGTTGCTGGGTATTTAGGGATTGCCCATGCCTCGCCTTCATTTTGCTTCGAAGGTGGGGCCATCGAAGTTAACGATTGTGGGGTTCTGCTATGTACGCGTTCGTGTGCCTTGAATCCCAATCGAAATCCAGAGATGGATCTCCCCCAAGTCGAATCGATATTCAAGCAGTATCTAGGAGCCAAGATTTGTTTATGGTTGACTGGGAATGCAATCGAAGGCGATGACACGGATGGGCATATCGATCAAATCGCCCGATTTGTAAATTCAACCACCATCGTGGTGGCGGCCGACGGCGGGAATCAAGACCTTCAGTCCGAACGGCTCAAGCAGAATCATTGTGATTTGAGGCAACAACTTGAGTTCAATGGATTGGAGCACTATCAAGTGGTGTCGTTACCGTTACCGAGTCCGTTCCAATTCTGTGGTCGGACGATACCGGCCAGTTATTGTAATTTTTTGATTACCAACGAACGGGTAATTGTCCCTCAATTTGGGGTGGGTGAGGACGAGCAAGCTCTGCAGATTTTGGCCCCTTTGTTCCCGAATAGGCAAATTATCGGGCTGGCCTCAAGGAATCTAGCGGTTGGCTTAGGCTCGTTTCATTGTCTTTCGCAGCAACAACCAGAGAATAAAAAAAAATTGTAAAAAATAGTGTCGCGAATGGGGTGGCTCTGCGTGTATTCTGATTCGGGATTCAGGCAGTTTTCCAACGATGGGTCATATTAAAATTCCTTATTGCCGAATCATCTTTTTGCAAACAATCATTGGTGTTTTGGCACCAAATTAAGAACTTTGTCGGAGAAATTAATGAGATTTTCATTCAAATTATGTTTGCCGTGTACTGTTGTGGCACTCGCTTTTTTACTTAGTGCGACTGACGTTATGGCGCAGCCTGGTGGTGGTCGGCAGGGTGGTCGAGGCGGACGAGGTGGAGGTGAAGAAGGTTCATCACGACTGCTACGAAACGAGTCAGTTCAGAAGGACTTGGAATTATCTGGTGATCAAATTGAGCTCATTGAGGGGCTCTCGCAGGGGCGTGGTGGAGACCGTGAATCAATTATGGCCGAGCTCGATGGGCTTTCGGGTGAGGAGCGGATGGAGAAGATGCGAGAGATTCGCGATCGCCGGACAGAAGAGATGAAGAAAGAGCTAAATGATATTCTTCTGCCTCACCAAATTGAGCGTCTGGAGCAGATCGCTAATCAAGCATCTGCACAGGGAGGAGCAAGATCTTTGATCAGCGGTAGTCTTGCGGACAAACTGGGGATTACAGAAGATCAAAAAGAGAGGCTCCGCGAAAAAGCAGAGGAACTCCAAAAAGAAATGAACGAAAAAATTGCGAAACTGAGAGCGGAAATGCAAGATGAGCTGATGGCGGAGCTGACGGGTGATCAGCGGGCTCAGTACCAAGAAATGATGGGCGATGCATTTAAGTTTGAGCGGCCGACACGCGGCGGACAGGGTGGAGATCGTGGCGGACAGGGTGGAGATCGTGGTGGTCGTGGTGGAGATCGCGGCGGACAGGGTGGAGATCGTGGTGGTCGTGGCAGCGACTTCTAGTCGAGTGTTGGCCGACCTTCTCTCTTCTTATTGCGAACGTTCCAGCGGTAGATTCCGTTGGAGCGTTTTTTATTACCATGAATTGATTGGCAAAAAATGGTTGTCAGGTTTTTGGGTCGCATGGAAAAATGTGGCTAACGCACTTTAAAGAAAAAGATTCGTTTTTGGTTTTCCTGTCCGTCTTGCTTTAATGCGGATGTAGGGCGCAAGAAATTGACAACGATGAGCAAAACTATTGGATTCTGAATCGGGCTTAGCGTGCATAGGTTCGGTAATGTCCTCGATGATCAATCCTGCTCGACACATCTCCCCTAGCAACTGCTCCCAGCGATGAACGTATTCTAAAGTACCATCTTCACGGATTAGGTTGGGGTGAGGGCTCGGGGGCAGGGGAGCAGAGTCATAGTACGGGTGTTCAATGCGATATTTACCCTGTTCGGCGTCCAGTGATGCCTGCAGGCTGGTGGGTTGTTTATGCTGGCTAATATAAATGCCGTCCGCGCAAAGCACTCTCGCGACTTCTTGATAGACCGGCACGACATTCTGGACGTAGCAGGTGCTCACGGGGTGGATAACGATTTCAAACGAGTCGTTTTTGAGGGCTGCCAGGTTGTCCATGGAGGCTTCGATAGTTTGCAGGTTCAATTGTCGTTGACCCGCGACCCGTCGATCGAGTTCAAGCATGGCTGGGCTGATATCTACAACTGTCACAATTGCCCCGGCGGCCGCGTAAATTGGTCCTTGCCGCCCCCCTCCGGCGGCCAGACAGAGGACTCGTTGTCCTCGAATGTCACCGCCGAGCCATCCGGGTCCGTCGACTGACTGCAATGGGCTCTGGAAATCGACATCGCGGGCCGGTTTTGCCAGTCGATCTTGCTTTTTTGCCAACCGATCCCATGCTGTCCGGTTGTGCCAATGCTCTTCTGACGGTTTCATAGTGCTTACGATAATTCAAAATGATATGTTGGTGTTATTTGCAAATCCGAGTCCCGTAAAGAGATGCTGTGCCTGATTCATCCCCATTTATTGCCGAGTTTGAGTTGATCCGCGAAGTCCGATTGGTTGACACCGATTCGACGGGATTCGCGCATTTTGCTTCTTACGTGCGGATGATGGAGGAAACAGAGTACGCGTTTCTTCGAAGTCGCGGACTGCGGGTTGTATTGTACGATGAGCGAGGCACGATGGGATTCCCCCGCCTTCATGTTAGCATCAATATTTTTGACCCTGTCTGCTTCGGAGAACAGGTTCTCGTTAAATTGAGATTGACCGAAATGGATGGAAAGCAAATTACTTACTGTTTTGAGATTTGTAGCGCAGACGATGAAATACTCGTCAAAGGAAAATTTCGGGCGGCGTTTTGTCGTTTTCCCGACGATGATCCCCCGTTTGCTATTTTAATCCCGGATTTCGTAACCGCGGCTCTTACTGAGTCGTCTGATTTTCGCACCGAAGCTCAGGTTGGATCCATTTAATTTTTCTTACCGTTTATTGATACACTTATGACATCAGAACCTACCTTCGATGCGTTGTTTCTTGTTTCTTTTGGCGGCCCAGAAGGCCAAGACGAGGTGATGCCATTCCTTGAGAATGTCTTGCGTGGAAAGAACGTTCCGCGGGAGAGAATGTTAGAGGTCGCAGAGCACTATCGGCATTTCGATGGAGTCAGTCCGATCAACGCTCAGAACCGGGAGTTGATTGCCGCAATTGAGCAGGAATTGAAAGACCATGATATCGACCTTCCGGTCTATTGGGGGAATCGAAATTGGCATCCGATGATTCCAGAGACTCTTGAGAAAATGAAGGCTGATGGAGTGAAAAATTCACTGGCGTTCTTTACGTCGATTTTCAGTTGCTATTCTGGTTGCCGTCAGTACCGAGAGAATATTGCTGAAGCCCAAACTGAGATTGGGGAAGGTGCGCCGTCGGTCAACAAAATTCGCATGGCTTTCAATCACCCGCTGTACATCGAAGCGTCGGTGGACCGGGTTCGTGATGCGATGAACCAAATAACCGAGTCGCGTCGAGACTCAATTCGATTCGTTTTTACCGCCCACAGCATTCCGATGTCGATGGCGGAGGGGTGTAAGTACTCGACTCAGTTGACGGAGGCTTGTCGGTTAATCATGGAAGGCATTGGAGATCAACCATGGGATCTCGTTTATCAAAGTCGTTCTGGCCCTCCTATGCAGCCTTGGCTGGATCCAGATGTTTGCGACCACTTGCGGACGATCAAAGAGACTGACGATGTCAGCGAAGTCGTTATCATGCCGGTGGGTTTTGTTTCTGACCACATGGAGGTCCTCTTTGATCTTGATACTGAAGCAAAAGAGGTGTGCGACGAGTTAGGTATTGAGATGGCTCGAGCGAAATCCGTTGGGATTCACCCCAGTTTTATCAAGATGATTCGCGAACTAATCTTAGAGAGAACAACGGGCACAGAGAAACGTGCGATCGGCACAATGCCCGCGAACTGGGATGTTTGTCCAAAAGATTGCTGTACTTACGATCCGCCAAAACGGCCTGCACGTCCCCGCCCTAGTCAAAGCTAATTGAAATCTAACCTTTTGATCAACATCCTAGGTCAGTTTGAACTGCGTATCGGATTTGATGATCGAGCAGGTTTCCGGGAAGGTGTGAAAGGTTCGGACTTTTACATGCTTTCGGAACGCCTGGACGTTGATGTAGCTGATGGCGCCAAACGCGATTCTTCCATTGGATTCAAAACGTTGTACCAAGCCTTCGCACTCAACCCTTTGATCGAGTTGTTGTTGGATGGAGACGAACATCTTTGCTGGTACGCACTCGAGTTGAACCTTCGAGGAAAAACCAACTTGCTCACGATAAACTGCCTGGTCGATCGTGGTGCCTTCAATGGGGTGGGAGATGAGGACGTTACCGGTGGGTAACAAATGATGTGCTCCGGCACTCACTTCCGTCAGGACAAGGGAGCCATGATGGAAACTAATTGCATGGCCATCGGTGGTGATTTGGAGTTTAAGTGCGTAATTTTCGCGTTCAATGAGTCGCGAGGCACAGACTTGAAACAACTCTGGATGAATGTTCCTCGCAAACAAGTGGAAATTTAAATCAGTAATTTTTGGACGAACGGATAACACAGTAAACTTTCAAAGGGTCGCTGGTAAACAAGCGAGGCGAAGTGAATTAACTCCGAGTGCCTGCACAATCTATTGTAAAGTCGCAGCCCAATAAAATCTTCTTTTGAATCTGATTTTTCGAACTGGAATTGAAAAAAACAGAAGTGAAATCTTAAACAAAAAAATGAAATAAAGTTGACATTTGACGAATCGTAAAAATGGTTCCTTCGTTTGAACGATTTGTGATTCGACCTTTGGTCTGTTTTTTTGCCGCGGATCTCCGTTGGTATTTTTGTCTCTGGTGAGATGCCGTGAGTCAATTTTGCGGCAATCAATACGAGAGACAAAAATACGAACGGCGATTGGATAACGATTTCAATCAGCACTTTTGTCATCGGGTTGGATAGTAGCGATTTATTGAAAATGAACCAATGTTAAAATGATTTTCGTGTGTGAGTGCGACAGCAGATGCTGATTAATTTTCTTTGGCAGATGGCTTGCCGATGGAAGTCTTGTTGTCTGCTGTCAGAGAAAGAGTTTTTTACTGAAGCCTGAGTTGGAAGTTAAAACAACTTGAACGATTTTCATTGATTCGCTATTTTTTGCAGTCTCTGCTCTTCAATGGGTTAACATGTGGGCCAGTTAATTGCATCCAGGATTAATTGCATCCAGGGGTTAATTTGTTATGAACGAATCGAAGGAGACGAATTGAAAAATAAAAAGCTATTGTATCTTTTTATCGTCACGCTTATCGCTGGGCTGTTTTGTTGGCCTATTTCGATTAACTGTGCGCAGTGCGGAGAGTCGGTTCGTTACGAACCTTTGATGGCGCGGATTGCCGGAAGGTGGGAGGCCAACTTTCTCTGTAACCTCGAGTGTACGAAAGCTTGGCTTGACGAGCATCCGATTGAGCGAGATGAAAAGGGAGCCGTCATCCCGCGTCGCTAGCAGGATCGTTTGCGTCGACAGTGAATTGCTACTGAATCAAATTTAAAGTTGCCAGTCGATGGCTTTGTTTCCACGTTGAGTCAACTCGCGGTTGATCTTGGAAAATGGGCGACTCCCAAAAAAACCTCGATACGCGGAAAGTGGAGAAGGGTGAGGCGCTGAAAGGACAATGTGTCGATCTTGGTTGATTAGGTTTGCTTTTTTTTCGGCTGGCTTGCCCCAGAGAACAAAAATGAGCGGACTGGAGTGCTCATTCAATTTCTTGATTACCTGATCAGTAAAATGTTCCCACCCTCTGTTGCGGTGAGAGTTTGCTTCGCTCTTTTGAACGGTTAGCACCGTATTTAATAGAAAGACCCCTTGTTGGGCCCAGGGCGTCAGATTTCCGGCAATCGGTGCTGGAATGTCTAAGTCAGCTGATAGCTCTTTGAAAATATTTTTGAGTGAAGGAGGCAGCTTATTTCCCTCCTCGACAGAAAAACTTAGCCCATGCGCCTGGCTAGGACCGTGATAGGGATCTTGTCCGAGGATGACGACTTTGGTTTGGGTGTAGGGAGTTAGGCGAAACGCATTAAAAACATTTTGTTCGGGTGGGTAAATCGTTTGCGACAGTCGCGTCTTTTTGATGAATTGAAACAGTTCTAAAAAGTCTGGACTGGCAAGTGCAGTTTCAAGCACTGCGGTCCAGTCGCTTTCAATTGGCCAGCCGGGAGGGAAGTGGTGGCGGCTCATGCGGTTGCAACCGGAGACTGACTCGGTCGAAAGTCAATCAGTTGGACTTCGACATTGCGGCGACCTCGAAATTCGTTAATCACGGGGCGAAAGGCAAAATCAAAAAACGCATCGGTATCGCTCAGTTCGGCAGCCCATTCGCCTTTGCCAAAAGCAACTCCGCGGATCGTCGAATCGTGCTGTTTTAATTGCAGGGAAAGGTGTCGGCCGTCTGCTCCCATCGTTTTTGCCGGTGCAGCTAATTGAACTTGGGAGGCACACAGAACAGGCCTGGGGTTGTCTTGTCCAAAGGGAGCGAGTTTTTCAAGTTCGTTCATCATGCCAATTGTGAGATGCCCAATAAAGGCCTCGGCATCAATTTCTAAATCGGGGATGAGTTCATTGACGCTTACCTGATCGATGACCTGTTCACAAAAATCTTCGCGGAATGCGTCAATGTTTTTTGGATCGATACTTATCCCGGCGGCTGCTTTGTGGCCGCCAAACTTAATTAAATGTTGTTGGCAGCCCTGAAGTGCTTTGTAGAGGTCGACTCCACAGGAAGTTCGACAGGAACCGACACCCGGGCGATTATTGAGGGGGTCCGTTGAGATCACGATCGTCGGCCGGTGATAGGTAGATGCGATTCTCCCCGCTGCGATTCCAATCACACCAAGGTGCCAGTCTGGTTCGGTCAAAACCAAAGCGGGTTCTTGCTCCGGGTCGTGATTTTCCTTAATCATTTTATTTGCGCCACGAATGATCTTACGCTCTAACGTGTCGCGATTTTTGTTAAGTTCGTCGATGTAGATTGCGAGTGCTTCGGCACGTTCTTCAGAATCGCAAGTGAGTAGCTCGACGCCTAATTGGGCTTGTCCCAGACGCCCGGCAGCATTCAGCCTCGGGCCGATCGAAAATCCAATGTCCTCCGAGCTAAGCTTTGGTTTATTTTCGCATTTTGCTAATCGCATCAGGTGTTTCAAGCCTTGGCTAGAGTACTGTCTCATGCAATTGAGTCCGTGATGCACGATGATTCGGTTTTCATCAAGCAACGGGACCACGTCGCAGACAGTACCAATGGCTGCCAATGAAATCGCGCTAAACAAAAAGTTGCGATACTTTTCGGGAAGTTTGGCTGAGCCGCAGTGGTGTTGGCACAGTGCCCAAGCGAGTTTGAATGCCACACCAGCGCCACAGAGTCCAGTGAATGGGTAGTTAGTTCCTGGAATGGCGGGGTGAACAAGAGCGTTGGCTGGTGGAAGGGAAGGCCCTAGGTGATGGTGGTCGGTGACGACAATTTCCATCCCTTCGTCACGGGCGAATTGCACTTCTTCGACGCTGGCAATTCCACAATCCACCGAAATAATTAATTCGGCTCCGCGACTCTTTAACTTTCCGAGGTTTTCGATACTCAGTCCGTATCCATCGTTGAGTCGGTTAGGCACAAAGTACGACACCTCGGCGTCGAGCAGTTGAAGGCAGCGAAACAGGATTGCAGTGGAAGTCATTCCATCTGCATCGTAATCACCGTAGATAAAAATTTTCTTTTGGTTTTTGACTGCGTTGTAAATCACGTCGACCGCTTGGCTGACACCGGGTAGCTCTTGTGGCGGTCGCAGGCCTGTCATTTTTAAATCTAAAAATGAAGTGATCTGGTCGTTGTTAGTCAGTCCACGGAGGGCCAGGATTTGAGCGACGACCGGAGACACATTGGTAGTTCGTTCAATTGCTTGAATTATTTGGGAATCGTGTGCGCGAATCGACCATTGCATTGCCATGTGCTCTCCTTTTCTCACTTAATTAGCCGAGGCTATCGTAAAGAAAACAGTTTATAGCGGCAAGCAAGTGGCGGGGATTCTGGGGGAAGAGATCGCATCGGCGAGCCGGTTTGCTCAATCAGCAACGGGTTGAACTGAATTTCAAAGACGGCGCGCAAAAAACGACCACGCGAAAAATGCGTGGTCATTGCGTATTCAGACAGCCAACCGTGAACGGATGGACTATTTTTTCTTTTCGACGTGAACCGTGTGTTTACGAAGGCGTGGAGAAAACTTTTTCAGTTTAAGCTTCTCACCACCACCTTTTTTACGAATGGTGTAGTTGTAATCACCTGTTTCTTCGCAAACGAGATGGACGATTTCCAGTTTTTTCTTGCTTTTGCCTGCCATGGGTAACCTCAAGGTCCCTGAATTTCCGAACAAATTAGAGTCGCGGAGTATATCAACTATTGTCGAGTTGAGTAAGGTACAAATTTAATAAAATCGGGGCATTGGGCGGTTTGCTGGGAAATTTCCCGAGTTCAGGGAGTATGGGAACTCCAAAACTGGATTAAATCTGAGAAAGTAAGCTATCGGCTCTGCTTCTGCAAAGCCTTGTGAGCCTTGGGAGTCCCCCGTTAATCTTTCCGAGTGAAGATTGCGCTAGACTCAGTGTCTTGGTAATCACGAATCAAATCATCCGGTTTTTTCTCGATTTCAAGATCGTATTTCGAGATTGGAGCCGGTCTGCCGTAATAATATCCCTGGCCTAGTTGGAATCCCATCTGGACCAGAATGTCGTGGCACTCTCGCGTCTCCACTCCCTCGGCGAGTGTTTGAATCCCGAGGTTGTTGACAAGCGTTGCAAACAAGGCGACTAATTCTTGACGCTTGATCGAGGCGTGTTCGATGTTGTTCGTCAGTTTCATGTCAAATTTGAGGAAGTCAGGCCGTACTTCTCCAAGTTCCACCAAGCGAGCTTTTCCAACGCCAAAATCGTCAAAGGCCAGCATGATATTCAAGTCTTTGAGAACTGAGCAAAGCTCCCCCATCATGTTCATGTTCGTCGCAGCCGCTTCATGAATTTCGAGCGTAATTTTTTGCTCGGGTGCCGCTTCGCGAACTTCTCTTAAGGAATCATAGAGCGCTGAATTATCAAGTTCTTTGGGGTGTGTATTAACGAAGAGGTTTGAATCCGAGCCGAACGATGTACCGATTTCAACTCCACGTAGCCGGAATGCTTCACTCAATTGGGCTTCCATATTTAATTGTGATGCGGCATGAAACATTTCCTGTGGCGTTTGCAAGCCAAACAGTCGGCTGCGCCCGAGAACTTCGTAACCTATGAATGCCTGATCTTCGAGTCGAACGATGGGTTGGAAGTGTGGGTAGAGTCCGCCTTCACTGATCAGTTTTTCGAATTGGATCATTGCAAGTGCCTGATCACAAACGTCTTCATGAATGGTGTTATAAGAAGTAGCACTTTCCAGTTTCACACCCACGCGAAATACTAGAGCTGCAAAATGAATTAAATCGTTTTCCTGAATCTCTATTTCACCGGAGATTTGTTCACCGTTAACGAACGTTCCATTGGTACTTCCAGATTCCCGAAGCATCAATCGTCCATCGTCCGATGCGACAATTTCAGCATGGTTTTTTGAGATGCATCCGTCGGGAAGGTGCAGCGATGAATCCGATCGTCTGCCGATTGAAAACGGAGTCGAATGGATTGGGAATTGGCGATTAGGCTGTTCCGGGTCGATTTGACCTGTCAAAAACCAACGACATTTGCTCGACGTTTCTCCCGTTTGCTGCGGGAGGTTTGAGCTGATTGCATTCAGGTCGATCATAAGTGGATTGGGTGTGAATCGTAAATGGTTTATTCGGGTGCCATCAACCAAGCGAGGTGATTCGCTTCAATACTTGAAACAAACAGGGCCACGTTTATTGGTCGTTTCGCCTGGAAAATTTGTAAGGATGTGAATTCTCCGTAAGGTCTTTTAGCTTTCAAACAAACGTCAGGTCGAAACAAAACAGACAAAATACCTAAGGTTGAGAAATGATCTGCATAGCCTTCCCCAGTCCACTAGAAACATGTTCTAGGCGTCGACAATTGTCGCGTTAGAAAAAGGGTTTGTAGGGGTCGTGTCAGTTAGTTGGGGTTTTACATCCCCTTCGGCCGAGGCGGAATCGCTTAAATCCATCCAGGTCGTTCCTTTGAGATTCGCCATGAGAATTGGACCGGAGGCGACGATAGTCCTTTAGAATGGAAGATCAACTAGTCCCTATTTGAGATATCGCCATGTTTACTCAAACAACGCCAAGCTTGGGATCTGGATTGCTCGCGACGATTTTGGCCGACGAGTCATTTCGTCCCTCCGAGCCCAATTCGCTTCCAGAAACAAGTTTGCCAAACTCTCTTATCGAGAGCTTGTTGATCAAACGGCTGGCGGTTGTTGGAATGAGTAGCGGACGTCAACTTTCGAATGATCTGTGTTTGCCTTTTAGTGTGTTGCAAAAGTTGTTTGGACAACTGCGATCGAGGCAGGTTATCGTTCACAATGGCTCGGCACCACTCAATGACTATAGTTACACTTTGACCGAAAGTGGTCGTGAGCGAGCGGCGATTGCAAATCAGCAGTGTTCTTATGGTGGTCCGGCTCCTGTTCCTCTGATCGACTATGTGCTTAGCGCGGAGGCACAGACGATTCGGGCTGAGTCACCAAAGCGGAAGCAACTTCGAAGTGCCTTTGGCGATATTTCGATTAACGAGGCGCTTTTCGAAAACTTGGGGCCGGCAATTAATTCTGGTGCTGGATTGTTTTTGTATGGAGAGCCAGGAAACGGTAAATCGACGCTGGCTCATCGAATAACCCGGTGTTTTGGTAATGAAATCTGGGTGCCGCATGCGATTTATGAAGATGGTCATATCATCAAGTTTTTCGATGCCGCTTATCACAAGCCTGCACAAGATGATTCTAACTCCCTGATCCATGATGCCGCCTACGACAAACGCTGGGTGAAAATTCGCAGGCCGACCGTGGTTGTTGGTGGTGAATTAACGATGGATTCGCTTGAGATTCGATACAACGCGAATAGCAATGTCAGCGAAGCTTCGCTGCAAATGAAAAGTAATTGCGGCTGCCTCTTAATCGATGATTTTGGGCGCCAGCGAATCGAACCGCAGGAATTATTGAATCGCTGGATCGTCCCACTGGAGAGTCGTGTTGACTTTCTTAAATTAGCAACTGGCAAGAAAATTATGGTGCCGTTTGAACAGCTAATAATTTTTTCAACCAACCTCGAGCCGAGCGATTTGGTAGATGAAGCGTTTCTCCGCCGGATCCCCTACAAAATTGAAATTAGTGATCCTTCTACCAAAGAATTTCATGTTCTATTTGAAATTTACTGCGACAAGTTAGGGTTTGAATATGACGTTGAAGTGGTTGATTATTTAATCGAAACTCATTTCACCTCGGCCTCGCGTCGGCTCAGGCGGTGTCATCCGAGAGACCTTTTGACGCAGATTAGAAATTTCTGTGCCTACAACGAACTGCCAATTGAAATTCGTCCCGAGTATTTTGATCGAGTTGTCAAAAGTTACTTTACGGACGTACTAAGCAAGGCTTGAGCGACGATTTCTCTTGTACGGCACGAATCGCTGATTCTCTCAACCGTGCCTCACGAGGGATACGATCTTAAGACCCTTCCCTGCGATGAAGTTTTGGGAAATCTCTCGCTTCTACCGCTGTGCGCTTCCCCATGTGTCCGTCAGTCGTAGCAGATGTTCCAGTTCTTTGGGGGGGGGAGCTGTTTTTCAGCGGAATCTTTAGCCGTTTTCGCTTCAATTTCTAACAGGAAGCTACCTTTCCGAGACACTTCGCTCGCTTAAAAGCGATGTTGAGCTAACTAACCCTGCCTAAACCCGGCGAAATTTCGGTAAAGGAATCCTTTGAAATCTGAACGACTAGAATCTCAGCGCGACATTCTTGGCTACACGCTTCAGGATCGGATTGGTACTGGCGGGTTTGGTGAGGTTTGGTCAGCCATTGCCCCGGGCGGGCTCTCGAAAGCGTTAAAGATCATCTATGGATTCCATGATGAGAAACGTGCGCAGTCGGAACTGAAGGCGCTCGATCGAGTCAAAGCACTAAGGCACCCGTTTCTGCTTTCATTAGAACGAATTGAAGTTTTCGAAGGCCAGTTAGTCGTGGTCTCGGAATTAGCTGACAAGAGCCTTGCTGAAGCATTCAACGAATATACCGCTAAGGGGCAGCTGGGAATTCCCAGAGAATTGGTGCTTCGTTATCTCCGTGGGGTCGCGGAAGCACTCGATTACATGCGGGAGGAGCATACGCTCCAGCATCTCGATATTAAACCGGAAAACTTACTTCTAGTCGGAGATCACGTTAAGGTCGCCGATTTTGGACTAATCAAAGATATTGACGCCGGTTCCCATTCGCTGATGTCCGGGATGACACCAGCGTACGCAGCCCCGGAGTTATTTGATGGTTGTCCAGGAATGCATAGTGATCAGTATTCTTTGGCAATTGTTTACCAAGAAATGCTAACGGGCACCCGTCCTTTTCCAGGAAATACACCTGCCCAACTCGCCGCGCAGCATCTCCATGGAAAGCCTAACCTAAGGCAGTTGCCTAAAGGTGATCAGCCGATAGTCGCCAAGGCGCTCTCCAAAGACGCAAGTCTTCGTTACGCCAATTGCCGAAAATTCATTAACGAACTAGTTAATAAAAAAAGAGCCGTTAAAAAGTCGATTCGCCGATCGGACATTTACCTCGATGTCGAATCTAATACGATGACCTTGCCTGGTTCTAACAATAGTCAGCAGGTCACACCGACGCTTTCAGGGATGGGATTGCCGTACAAGGGAACTGAACTGAAATCGTTAGGCCCGCCTGACTGCAACCCTCAACAAGCCAAGCTTCGGCCGACCTTGGTAGTCACGATCGGCGCGACTGCTAATCGCATTGCTCACAAATTAAAAAAGCAAATTGGTTGTCGGCATGGAGATCTCGCAGATTTACCTTCGACTCAAATACTCGCGATCGACACCGACCGTCAGGCGTTAAATGAATTATGTGCCATTGGCGTTAACGGCGCTTTGGGCGTGAGCGAGGTCATCGACATTCCGCTGCGAAAGCCAGAAGTTTATCGCGACCGCTCGCACTCGTTGCTCTCATGGTTGGGACGACGATGGATTTATAATGTGCCAAGGTCACTGCAAACGGAGGGGTTGCGTCCCCTTGGAAGACTGGCTTTTGCCGATCATTTTGACATGATTTGCAATCGAATTCAGGAGAGTCTTCGAAAGATCATGACGGTTGAAAACCTGGCAAAGTCAGCAGATAAATTAAACATTGACCCTGGAGAATTGTCGCCCCGCGTATTTTTGGTGACCTCAATTAGTGGCGGGGTTGGGAGCGGAATGGCTTTAGATCTTGCCTACACGCTCAAACTGTTGATGAACGAGAACAATATCGATTCCAGTACGCTTTCTGGGATTCTGTTGCATTCGACGTGTAAGCAGAAGCGAGATCCGACTCTCTCGACTGCTAATGCTATCTCGTTTTTAACGGAGATGCGACATTTTGTTGAGCGTGGATTTACGGGAGATCCAACGATCGGGTTACCTGATTTCGAAAATGAGCCACCGTTTGATTTTACTTACTTTAATGATTTAGGTCATGATCTGCGGTCGAGTGAATTTGATCACAATCTTGATCAAATCGCGGAGTACATTTACTTGTCGAGCACCTCGCGTTGCGCTGAGTTTTTGGACAAGTGTCGAGATATCGAGTCCGAATTTGATCATTTTTCCCTGCGAACGTTTGGGATGAGTTCTACCGGACCAGGGAATTTGAAAACTGGACAAGACGCAGTTAGCCGTGTGGCGAGCGGACTGGTTTATCGCTGGTTAGGCGGTGACCGTGGAATTCAGTTTAACGCCAATGAATTTGTTGACCGACAAATGGAGATGGCAGGCTTGGAAGAGTCTCAGTTAGTTCAGAGAATATCGGTTGCAGCTGAGAATGTATTTGAAGGCAAAATTGGAACCATCGTATCCGACGCTAAAGAGATAGTTTTAGCCAGTTTGGTTGATTCGAGAAGTACGATCCAGGAGTTTCTCGATGGTGTATTTGGCACTCCTGACGTTAGCGAAACCGTAAGCGTCGATTTAGAAGTTTGCCATGAGATGCAAGACCTTACCCAGCAGATGGCCAACAGAGATGCAGAGCTTTTGCGGGCTGAGATATTAAAAATGGTGAGTAACCAAGAACTAAATATTTTTAAGGCTCAGCGATCAATCGATTGTCTACTCGGAAGACTCGATGGCCTGCAGGTTAAGGTGAAGCAGGCTATTCGCAATCATCGCGCTGATTTGGGAACCAAGCTGAATGATTTACGTCCGTTTTCTGACGAGCGGGCAAGGTCGAGTCGAGAGTTTGAAGAGCGATTTAATCGAGCGGTCAATGCTTACTGCGATGCCAGGTGCACTGAGTTTTACAGACGTTTTACTACGGCTTATTACCGGACAGTGACTCGTAAATTGGAATCAACGCGCGAGATGGTCAATAAGTTCAAAATTAAACTTGAAAAAATACAGGTTGATTTTGAATCATTCGAGGAAGTCGAGGAGGTAGAGACGACTGACGAATTCGATATGAATCAGATTTTCAGCGAGAGTATCAATCGTGATCTAGACCAACAAATCTTGAAGACGGAACTGCAAGTTTACCAATCACTGATTCGAGATTGGGGCGATTATGTCAGCGTGTTCAATGATGCATCGCTCATGAGGAGTCAGCTGCCGCAGCAAATTAGAACGTCAGCTCAGCGAGTGCTAACCAATGCTTATAAAAAAGTTTCATTGGATGATGTGGTGCAAAAAGAGAATATCGGTCCTGAACAATTGGTGAAGTGGGCGAAAGATCGCGTGCGTGAGGCGAGGCCCAAAGTCGACGATTGTGGCGGCACCTGCCGTTTGATGGTCGGGATGCCGGCTTACTCGGGTGAATCAATGCTGCCGAGGATTTTAGAAAGTAAATTCAAATTAAAGAATTGTGCGGTGCATGGCACTCAAGGCAACTTCGTGCTTTGTTTTGAAGGGGAGGACGTGCCGCTGGCCAATGTTGCGTTTCGTTTACTGGAGAGCCAGCCTAACGCTCCAGAATTAGTAAGGCGAATTAATACGCGAAATGATATTGATTGGTCGACGCTCGACGAATTACTGTAGTCGCCACTTCACTTGAGCCGCTGCAGTAGGGGAACGATCATCATTTCCCCAAAACGTATGCAAAAATTAACGGCGCGACGATCGATGCATCGGAGTTAATCATAAATCGAGGTGTCTCGGCAGCTAATTTGCTCCAAGTGATTTTTTCATTGGGTACGGCGCCTGAGTAAGAACCATAGGAAGTGGTTGAGTCCGAGATTTGAGCGAAGTACTGCCAGAGTCGGATGTCTTTTTTCAAATCTTGAATGATCGTGGGAACCGCGCAGATTGCGAAGTCTCCGGCAATCCCACCGGCAATTTGAAAGAATCCAATCGGAGCGTGAGCATCCGTTTCTAAATACCAGTTGACAAGATGTTCCATTTGCTCAGTCCCTGAGCGCAGAGCATGGTGCGATTGGATTTTCTTTTCAATGCAACGCGCAGCAAATATATTTCCGAGAGTGGAATCTTCGAACCCCGGTGAGTAAACCGGTATCTTTTTTTCAAAAGCTGCCAATAGCCATGAGTGGGACGGATCGATCTGAAAGTGAGGTTCCAGTACACCAGTTTCAAAGAGCTTGTAGAAAACCTCATAGGGGAACAGGCTTATTCCGTTGTCGGCATTCTCTGCACAGACGGACATGAAATTTCCTTCGATATGTCGCATCACGGTTTCAGGAATACACGTATCGGTGACGCGATTGAATCCTTCTTCGAGGAGTGCGGTCTCGTCAGTCGGCGAGAGGTCTCGATAGTTTGGGACCACTCGATATTCATTGTGGGCAACCAGATTGAAGACATCTTCTTCCAAATTAGCACCCGTGCAGGAGATGGCGTGGACTTTGTCCGTGCGGATCATTTCAGCCAGTGAAATTCCGAGTTCAGCGGTGCTCATCGCTCCGGCTAAGCTGACCAGCATTTTACCCCCGCCTTCGAGATGCTGTTTATAGGATCGTGCCGCGGCGACAGTTTCTCTAGCGTTGAAGTGTAAGAAATTCTGGTCCAGAAAATCAGAAATTGGGGAATTCGACATGGCAGTGACTTTTATCAGGGGGGGATTTTTGTGTTTAGATTGAGGGTTGGAGCCATCCAGTGCAAGCCCGGTAAATGCTAACTGGCGGATTGATCAAACGTGCTTAGCGGTACCAAAAATTGAGTAATGGGGGATGCACAAATGAAACAACAGGTTGCATCCTATCGACACGATGCAAAAAAGCATCAGTGGCAGATTAGTGAAATGTGATTAAAACCCCGCGTTTTTGAAGATTTAAGTGAGGATTTGGCTTCGGCACCAAGTTTGCAAAAGGAGCAATGGAAGACTCAATCATTATCCCTGTAAATTTTTCGAAGAAACAAACAATGCACGCCAGTCAACTCGCAGAACTTGGAAGTTGGATCGCACTTCATGCTGGTAATTTCATTTACGGCGAAAATCATCAGCCTTCACTTGCAGCTACCAACTATTGGACGGCTTCTAAAGTACGGCTTCAGCGGTGGGTCGCTGCATTGAAGATGTTTGAGCAAGATTTTGCCAATTGCGACCCTGGCCATGACCCATGGCCAGCATTTGAAATTGTTGTGCAGGAAATTTTATTATCGGAATTATTGACGCGGGTTTGGTCGGCGACGGTCATTACCCATGATTGGTATCATCAACAAGATGAAATGCACGGAGTCGCTCATTCTGTTCATGTCGCCCATATCGAAGCCAAGAACCGGGCAATCCGAATTCTGCTTCACGCCCGACCAGAAAATGAGATCGTATTTGATCGGCTGAATCGACTGCGGCGTCGAGTGGAACGTTGGACAGATATGTTTTTGGGGCAACTTCCCAATGGCGAAAAAGCTTCGATTTTTGGTTTCGACCGTAATCGTGTTCTTGATTTCAATCGTGAGCAAGACGATGCGTTGGAATCTGAAATTGTGATGCGGCAACGCGTGATTGCTGCTTCATTCTCAGTCGACGTGATCCGAGATCAAACGCCTTATTCCGCCAATCCAGATCTCAATCGAGAATTGGCAGCTGGAATTTTAGACTTTTTCACTGCAGATCGATTTGATTCAAATAGCATGCCCAAATCAACTCGAATGATCTGGATGGAAAAAGCTCAAATCGATACTCAATTGTTACTTGACGAACTCGTCGACTTTGAGAACGAGGCAGAACAGCCTCGGTTTTCTCTCAAGTAAAATGAGAACGTCGTCCCTGAGGTCACGCACGCTGGGCGAGAATCAGGCCCCAGTAGTAAGGCGTCGCTGGTAGGTGCGCGAATTGAACTTGGGCAAATCCACTCGACCGAAGTTCACTTTCAAGAACCAGTGGGTCGTGCAACCGTCCCTGCGAAGATCGCAAGCTTAATTCGAGGTTGAAAATGGCAAGGTTTTTGTCGCCGTTCTCTTGACCTGGAAAGATGTCGACGATGGCAAATTCACGATCCGGCTTGACAAGTTTGTGAACTTGGCTGAAAAGTCTTTGGCAGGAACCTAAAGTCATTCGGTGAATTTGGCCGGCGATTAATACCAAATCAAAGGAATCGTTTTGAATCTCTTGAATGGAATCAAGGTCGAGAATGTTTTCTGCTTCAACGTAAGTGACTTCGTGTTCAGAACCGACACTGTCAATCGTTCTCCGCGCCCTCTGGATTCCAATTGGGCTGTCTAGGAGAGTGATTTGTGCTCCTGGATCTGAATGCGTCAGGGTTGCGGAGAAGATTGCTGAGCCGCATCCAATTTCGAGAATTCGCAGAGCTTTTCTGGAGTTACCAATATCGAGTGCTTGGGCAGCAACCATCGCAGTTGGCGTGAGCGTCCATTCTTCGCTAGTTTTGTTAGCAATGTAATCAATGTCCTCTAACGGGACTTCGTCGCAAACAGGAAGCGGGGCACCGGTCTTGGCGTGGAGTACAAGGTGTTTCCAGTATTCGTCCCCAAAATCGTAAAATCGATCAGGGATCAACCTCGCAATCGAGGAGAGTGCGTAATCTTCGCCGTATTTTTCTACAAGCTCCGTTTCCGCTACGACATCCAATAGTCGGGAAAGTGCTTCCGGGTGAGCGCCCAGTTCTTCAGCGAGTTGAGCGGCGGTGCGTTGACCATTACGAAGTGCATTTATAACGCCGAGGTCGACTGCAGCACGAATTGCATGAGAAAGTGCATTACGATGCTGGAGAGAAATAAAATCTTCGAGTGTTTTCTGTTGTGAACTGGACATTGTTTCCTTTCTGTTTCAAACTATATTGCACACGTTCGAGGAGACTTAATCAATGCCACTCAGGTTAATATCTATGATTATTCGATTTGCACCGGCCAAATTCTTGTTGGTTCGATGCCAAAATAGCGTTTTTATTGCAATGCTGCTAATCCTTTCTTTGGTCTGTCTTGACGCTGGGGGTGTCCAAGCCCAGACGACCACAGCGGAGGATTTGAAATTGCCACCCGGTTTTCAAGCAGAGTTATTATATAACGTGCCCAGTGAGCAAGGCTCGTGGGTTTCGATGACGCCTGATCCGCAAGGGCGATTGATCGCGTCAGATCAATACGGAAAACTTTACCGGATCACTCCTGGAGATGGCGATTCTTCTAAGGTAGAAGAAATCGACTTGAGTATTGGATTTGCGCAAGGGTTGTTGTGTGCGTTTGACAGTTTGTACGTCGTCTCTTATGGAATCAGCCCCCCCAAAGCTAAGAAGGGGAGTAAGCCAGCCAAGAAGATAGAATCAAAGCCTGCGGGGTTGTATCGCGTGCGGGACACGAATCAGGATGACCAATATGACAGCGTCGAGCTGCTGCGTGAGTTTGTTGGAAAGTCGGAGCATGGTCCTCATGCCGTGATTCTTAGTCCGGACAAGAAGTCACTTTATATTTGTGCTGGTAACGCCACCAAGATTCCTGATCCAGAGACCACACGCGTCCCAAGATTATGGAAAGAAGATCAAGTGCTAAATCGGCTGCCGGATGCCCGCGGGCATGCTGCTGGTCGTCTCGCGCCTGGTGGTTGGATTTGCAAAACCGATCCCGACGGAAAGTCGTTTGAATTAGTGGCGATGGGATTTCGAAATGAATACGACATCGCCTTTGATCCCAATGGTGAATTGTTTACATACGATGCGGATATGGAGTGGGATGTTGGGCTGCCTTGGTACAGACCAACGCGAGTCTGTCATGTTGTCAGCGGAGGTGAGTTTGGTTGGCGGCATGGATCAGGTAAGTGGCCAGAATATTATCCGGATAGTGTTCCTCCAGTATTGAATATTGGGCCAGGAAGTCCGACGGGCATTGTGTTTGGAACGGGTGCGAAATTTCCAGCCGATTACCAAAATGCGTTATTCATCTCTGACTGGAGTTACGGCATGATTTATGCTGTACGAATGTCTTCTAAGGGCTCAAGCTACCAAGCGACCAAAGAGAAGTTTTGCTCCGCACCGGCATTACCTGTGACGGACCTCGTCATTAATCCTGTCGACGGTGCGATGTACTTTTTAGTTGGCGGTCGTCGTTCTCAATCGGCGCTTTACCGTGTGACCTACGTCGGTGATAAGTCTGTCGCGCCAGTCGCCTACCCTGGGCTTGAGAGCGCGGTAGCGGTAAGACGAAAACTAGAGTCATTTCATGTTCCAGATGCTGTCGTAGACTGGCCGATGGTTTGGGAGAAGTTGGCAGATCCTGATCGAATGATTCGCTATGCTGCACGAACTGCATTGGAGTTACAAGCGTTTGATAAGTGGCAGGATCCGTTTTCCGCAACTCAACCACAGCGTGTGTTGGAGTTAATGACGGCGGTCGCGCGTTGTGGCGATGAACAAAGTCAGGCGAAGGTTATTAAGCAACTTGCGGCATTAGATTGGAATCAGCTTTCGAGGGACCAGAGACTCCACTTGATCCGAGTCTACGGTTTGACACTTTGTCGATTGGGTGAGCCGACCGAATCAACTCAAGCGTCTATTCGGCGTTTAGCCCAATATTTCCCAGTCAACGACGAACAAGTAGATCGCGAACTGGCCAAGCTATTAGTTGCTGTGAAGGCGGAGGGAGCGACTTCGAAAATCGTCGATAAATTACTGACGCCCAGCGCCCAAGAGCCACAAATTGCTTATGCGATGATTTTGAGTGACGCGCAAACTGGATGGAATCCTGCTTTGAGGGAAAAGTATTTCCGTTGGTTTGCGGAATCTGCAAAAACCAAGGGTGGTAATTCATTCGGTGGATATATCAGTAATATCAAAAAATACGCGGTCGAAAAATTATCGAACCAAGAAAAACAGGATTTGGCAGAAGTGCTGGCTTTGAAGCCAGAGGTTAGTGATCCGTATGCGGACCTAAAGGCGAGGCCGGTCGTCAAAAAGTGGGGGATGGGAGATTTTGTCGATGACGAAAACACTGTGTTTGCCAATCGAGATCTTGAAAATGGAAAGCAAATGTTTGCACTTGCCACGTGTTACAAATGCCATCGCATGGAAGGGCAGGGCGGGATTGTTGGTCCTGATCTAACACCGGCAGGCCATCGCTTTAGTACTCGCGATTTAATCGAGACAATCGTTGACCCGAATAAAGAGATTTCGGATCAATATGAGGCAACCATTTTTCAACTCGACGATGGAACAATGGTTACAGGGAGGGTCGCGAACCTGAACGGGAATCAATACATGGTTCAGGAGAACATGATCGATCCGGGGAGATTCACAAACGTTCGAGTCGACCAAATCGAAGTGATGAAACCTTCTAAAGTCTCGATGATGCCAACGGGGTTGCTTGATACCTTAACGCGAGATGAAATTCTCGATTTATTGGCTTACATGAAATCGGTGGGGAAGAAGGCTGCCGGAAAGAAATAGACGTTCACTGCGGCGGGTGAGCGAGTCTTATTTCTGTGCAGAGCCGAGCGGTTTTAATTCAAACCGTTCGGTCGTTCTGGAATAGCCTCGTCCTCCCAAGCGCCCAATCGTATCTAATTTAGACGGATCGATTTTTTGATCGTCATCCAGAATGTTGTCCGCGATATTCATCAAGACGATTTTGCCGATGATAACATTGGCGGCGAGGGGTCCTTCTCCTACGGGAACGATTTGAATGACTTCGCATTCGAATTGAATTGGAGATTCCAAGACACCGGGGGGCTGAACCCTTTTGCTTGGAGTGGGTGTGAGTCCGACCTCGCTGAACTCACTCGTTTCGTACTGGAAATCACCAGCGGTTTCAACCATCGGCTGGGCGATTGCAAATGGTACGACATTAACGACAAACTCCCCGTTGGAGCGGATGTTGACAAGGGTGTCTTTGGGAGATCCATCCGGGCGGTTTACTGGCGAGAACATCAGCGCTGCGGGGGCGCTGCAAACTCCATTGAAATAGCTGAAGGGGGCGAGATTTGTTACCCCCGTTGGCGAAACGGTTGACACCCAGGCAATTGGCCTCGGTGTAATTGCCCGAATCATGGTTGAGTAAACAAGCGATGCCGATTCGGCTTCGGGGTCGATTAACATGATTTCAGATTCACGAATTGAGTCGTTTTTTTGAGTCCACTGGGGAAGAGGTTGACCTAAAGCCAACTCATGGGGTAACTAGGATCATCCATTTCCATTGCCTGCTGAGTGAGGAACAGAGGTCGGTCGGTGTCGTACATCACTGCCATTTCGTTAGTGAAGTCCATGCCCATACTTTTCATGATGGTTCCCGGATGGGGCCCGTGCGGAATCCCTCCTGGGTGAAGCGTCATGCTGCCTACATCGACTCCTTTGCGGGAACCGAATTCGCCTTCCACGTAGTACAACACTTCATCGGCTTCGACGTTACTGTGGACGTAAGGTACTTTGACTGCTTTTGGATGGTGGTCGAGGTGCCTTGGCGCGAACGTACAAATCACAAACCCTCTCATCTCAAAGGTTTGTTGATAAGGGGGTGGCAGGTGGAGTGTGCCGGTGAGTGGTTCAAAATCCCAAGCATTGAAAGTGTAGGGGTAGAGGAATCCGTCCCAGCCGACGACGTCGAATGGGTTGTTGGCCATAACGACACGTGTCAACTGGCTGCCGTTTTTGATCAGGATCGACGTTTCGACATCTTCGTCTTTTGAATCCAGTTCGAGCGGACTGTGAAAATCTCTTTCGCTGTAGGGTGAGCCGAGAAGCATCTGCCCGTCTTGATTGAGGTACTGTTGTGGAATCCGGACTGGTCCGTTGCTTTCGATAATTAAATGGTCTTCTTGCGAAATGGATTCGCTAACGATGCGGTAATTGCACGTTCTTGGAATGACACAATAGTCACCACGGCGGTAGGGAAGACGCCCATAGGTTGTCTCAATGTGCCCCTGCCCATGATGGATAAAGATGATTTCATCGGCAGCAGCATTTCGGTATATCTCAGCCTGTTGTCGGTCTGGGCGAACGCGGTACGCGGTAAGATCTTCGTTGAACATCATGGGGATGCGATCGGTGATGGGGTCACCGCCCCTCACAAGATCGCCAGATTTAATGTGGTGATGCCGCAGTTCCTGATCCGAGCAAGCATTAAGTTCGAGCTTGCCAACGGTCTCGGTTGAGACGACTCGTGTCGGGGGCCGACGATGGTAGAGGATACTGTAAACACGATCGAATCCTTGTGTCGTTACAACGTGTTCATAGAACAGTCCCTCGTTCAAATAGCTTTCGCCCTTATTTTCAAATTGCATGTGGCGTTTAGGTGGAATTTCACCAAGGCGGCGGTAACTAGGCATAACGACAAACCGTTAGATAAAATGGATTACGATGCAGGGATCGATTCACGATAGGTGAACCGAGTGCAAAAAACTTGGCCCCAACGTTTTGGGGTATTTTAATAATCGACCGAACCAAAACCCGGAATTTATCTTGGTTAGCGGGAATTGGCAACTTGTTTAATCGTCTGTAAGGTAACACAATCGTCCGTCGATCCGAATTTGAAGTTCCAATTATTGGACAGCTGGCCTATGAATCTCGAACCAAATCACAATCCAGTCTGCCTGGTGACCGGCGGGAGCAGCGGAATTGGCTTAGCGACGGCGCTGCTTTTGGCTAAAAAAGGCTACGAGATTGTGATTTGTGGCAGGCGAGAATCGAATCTACTGGAAGCAAAGCGGGCGATCGACGCAGTTTTAGACGGCCGCAAATGTTTGACGATCGTGGCTGATTTGGCAGATACAGAGCGAGCTTTGGCGGTGGCCGAAGAGACGCTGAGCCATTTTGGGCGAATCGATTTGTTGGTCAATAATGCGGCGGCATCACCGCTTGCGATGTTTCATGATATTTCGCCGGAGACATTTGAGACTACGATTAATACCAATGTCAGAAGCTTGTTTTATCTCACGCAGGCTATTTGGAAACAAATGAGAACTCAGCGGGCGGGCGTGATCGTTAATATTTCATCCCTTTCAGCGGTTGACCCGTTCGAAGGATTAGGTTTTTATGGAGCTTGCAAGGCTTGGATGGATCTGATGACACAGGCGCTTGCCAGCGAAGGGGCTGAATTAGGGCTTCGGGTTTGTTCGATCCGCCCGGGAGCGGTGGAGACACCAATGCTCCGGCGATTGTTCCCCGACTTCCCTTCAGAGCAATGCGTTCAACCTCGTAAGATTGCTGAAGCGGTTTGGGGATGCGTTTCCCAACCAGAGAACTATCCAAGTGGCAAGGCATTTACGGTCACGGGCCAATCTTAGTTTGTTTATAATCACGAAAATAATGCAAGTTGTATGATGCGCCTTTCTCGAGAAATTCGATTTTCGCTTGTTTCCCCGGATAACATTGGCACGTCTCACGCAAAGAATTCATGGGCGGGTTGGCCATCGACCAATACAGTGGTTCCCTCGCTCGTCATGGGTTGCGTGATCGAGGGTGAGCCCGATTCGGAATCAGGCTATCTCTGCGACGTTTCACTCATCGATGAGCTGTTGAGGTCGATCGCGACAGAGGTTCTGATTTGTCATCCTCAGCGTTTTCCAACCGGTGAGTTGATGGCGCGTGGTATTTATCAGGAGTTTCTGAAGCGTTGGAATCATGCTGCGAGGCTAGTTTCAATTTCGTTGGCGACCAATCCGTATTTAGAGTTTTCAATCATTTCAGAGCAAGATATGAACCTAACTGCAGACGATGATGTGACCGTACAGTTGACACAACAGTTCGAATTCTCGGCGGCACATCGGTTGCACTGTAGCCAACTTTCGGATGAAAAAAATCGGCAATTATTTGGGAAGTGTAACAATCCGGCTGGGCACGGACATAACTATGTTCTCGATATTACGCTGTCGAATCAGGTCGAAAAGCAGACTGGATCTATTTTCTCGTTGGGTCAATTTGAGGAAACAGTTAAAGAGAAAGTGATTGATCGACTCGACCACAAACATTTGAACTACGATGTTGACTATTTTGCGGATTTGAATCCAACAGTCGAGAACATTGCTGCGGCAGTTTTTAAGTGGCTTGATGGCCATTTTGGAGAGGCAACACTAGAGCGTGTTAGAGTGTACGAAACGCCCAAGACATGGGCCGAGTGCAACCGATGATTTAGCTTGGATGACTAACTCATTTGAGGCGAACAAGATTCGTAACTGTGATGAACTTTTCTTTGAGAATCGCCTGCAAACTCAGGGTTCATTGCTCGTGGGGAATTTTTTTGAAGAGATGCGAACACAAGAAAGTTCAACGCATCAGGGTGTTAATTTTTTTCTTAAATCAGGAATGATTTCGGACGGAACGAATCTCGCAAGTTGTTCGTCGGTTGCCAGCGGGGTGACCTGTTTAATCAGCGAACTTGAAACGTGGGCGTATTCGCCGTCTGCCATTAGAAATACGGTCTCGAGTTCATCGTTGAGTGCTCGGTTGGCCATCATCATCGTAAATTCGGCAGCAATGTCTGTCAGTGGCCGCACGCCGCGGATCATCACTTTGGCGTCGCATTTCTTGACGAAGTTAACCGCTAGACCTTCGAAAGTTTCGACTTGGACATTGTCTAGATGGGCTGTCACTCGGTGGACTAAGTCCAGTCGCTCGTCCGACTTAAAAAGACCAGTTTTCTCAATATTGACACCGATTCCAATCACCAGGCGGTCAACCAAGCGACTGCTTCGTTCAATAACGTTAAGGTGTCCCAGCGTGATCGGATCGAACGAGCCGGTGTAAACGGCGGTCTTCATAGGGAAATTGTCCTGTTGGATGTTTTCGCAATGCAGTCCTAGGTGACTTCATTTAACGCTAATAATTGTAACCAATACGAGTGATTAAAACGGAGTCCTGACGAGATATCGGCTGGTTGAAAATCAAAAAAGCCATTTTTCGACCATACTGGGAAAGATTTTTTTTGGGAAAGAGGTTGGTTTGTTGGCGGTTCAATCCATATAATCAAGTCCACGATGGCGTTGAAACGGGGTTGTGACTGAAAACCGGTCCGATGCTCATGCCGAAACACTGGAAAAAGTGCTACAAGCCCACCTTCTGTGGAAGGACTACGCGTGATAACCGGAATCGTCGATACTGGAAAGTAGGTTCATCGCATTCTCTTTGATATGCCATCGTGACACCACCCAAAGGCCAATTATACTAACGTAGAGTCTAATATTTAGTAACGGGCATCCTGGTTCGATTTGAATTGGGCTGTTTATTTTTGGCGATGATCGGATAGCTGTCTTTGGCAAGTCCGACTCGCGAACGCAATTTTGAGGATAACTTCTGTGCAGAAGGGGCTTTGTATCGCCGCGCTAACGATCGCTATCATCGTTTTCGCTTTATTCCTTGCCGACTTAGTTCTGGGATTTTCCGGAATGCAACAGGTTGCGCCGTTTAAGTTCGCGAATATGTACATCGACATTGTGTTTGTCGTATGCTCGCTGCTCTTGGCTGTGATGAGTTGGTTCACGCTTCGCGAACAGGTTTAGTTGCCGAAACCGGTCAGAGACCGTTCTTCGCGATTACCCCTTCTTGTTGCTCGGAATTCGAGCGTTCTTTCTACGTGGCTCAACGACTCGGTTTGCGATGCTACGCATTGACAACCTCATTGGGATGCCAAGGTCGGTTTGTTTTGTGACGCTCGCCATTGGTTTCGTGGAAATTACGAGAGTTCTGAAAGCCTAGAGAGTTAAGTGATTTGATAATTGCTTTTCTTCTCACTGCGAACTGCGTTATCATAACGAACCTAGGATTGTTGTTTTCCACTATTCGTTTCGTTGAGACCTCTCCATGAGCCATCATTTATCCCGTCGAGAATTTACCAAAGCTGGTGCGGCGTCTGCGGTCGCGGTTTCACTGCCTTCGACGGCTGCTGTTGCCAGACGTACAGACAAAATTCGAGTTGGATTTGTCGGTGTTGGTAATCGTGGTTCTCAGTTGATGAAAGCTTTTGCAACTCAGGAAGACTGTGAATTTGTAGGAGTTGCAGACGTCTATCAACCCTATCGCGAAAGAGCCAGGCAGAATTTCGGGGCAAACCTGGTAGTTGTTGAGGACTATCGCAAGTTGTTGGATCGAAAAGATATCGATGCAATCGTTATTGCGACCCCGGATCACTGGCATGCGATTCAAGCGATTGCTGCCATGTCGGCTGGAAAAGATGTGTACGTTGAAAAACCGTTAAGCGTGACCATTCATGAAGGTCGGCAAATGGTTGAGGCAGCAAAGCGATACAATCGAATTTCGCAGGTGGGTTTGCACCGCCGGTCGATGAAGCTGTATCGGAGTTTGTCCGATTTTATGAAAACCGACCAGTTGGGGAAGATTACCGTATCGAGAGCCTATCGTTTGAACAACATGTTCCCTAACGGCATTGGCCAGATGTCCCATCAAAACCCCCCTTCCGATTTGAATTGGGATCTTTGGCTTGGCCCGCGTCCTAAGCAAGCTTATCAAGAGAATATTGCCCCTTATAAATTTCGCTGGTGGCAACGATTCTCTTCTCAGATGGGGAATTGGGGAGTTCACTATTTCGACACGATTCGGTGGATGCTTGGGGAAACAGCTCCGTCGTCAGTGGTAGCGATAGGTGGAAATTTTGCGATTGATGACGATCGCACGATTCCCGATACCGCCGAGGCGGTGTTTGAAATGCGTGGAGGTTCGCTACTTACATTTGGACAATATGAAGCAACTAGCAATCCGGCGTTAGCATACGGTGAAATTGAGTTTCGTGGTACACAGGGTACGGCTTATTCTTCTTCAACGGGGTACAAGGTCCTCGCTGAGAAACCGGGGCAGTTTCAAGCAAAGGGGGCAAGGGGAAAGGACTCTGAGTTTATGCTTAACGAACCCAATGGCGTGGCAACCGCAAACCACGCGAGAAATTTTCTGGATAGTATTAAGTCGCGAAAGCAAACCCATTGTCCCATGGAAGAGGGGCATCGTTCGACCACGTTCGCACACCTTGCAAATATCTCATTGGCAACCAAGTCACGGCTTGAATGGGATGCGAGTAATGAGCGATTCATCGACAATAAGTCAGCCAATGAATTGTTGCACTATGAATACCGTAAAGGATTCGAATTGCCGACCTGAGAAGCGTTTGTCTAAATGAAAACGGTACGGTGAATTTCTTGCCCGTTTGTCTAAAGCAGTCCAATCATCTTGAGCGTTTCGGAGCTGACATTGCCTCCGCAAAGTAGGACCACCACGTTCTTGTCTTTAAACGAGTCGCAGGATTTTAAAAGTCCGGCAATTGCAACGGCGGCAGCTCCTTCGATTGGTTTTTTTTCGTTCTCCATAAATCGAATTAATTCAGATCTGATTTCTGTTTCTGAGACGGTGTAGCATTGGTCAACAATTTTTTGACACAAAGGGAAAGTAATGGAGCCAGGTTCAACACCGCCTGCGGTGCCATCAGAGAGAGTTTCGGTTGAGGGAAGGGGCAGCAGTTCCCCTGCTTCCAGCGACTTGATCAAAACGCAAGAGTTTTCAGGCGAGCATCCGATGATTTTGCAATTTGGAATCTCCGTCTTGAGAAATGCTCCGACTCCGGAAGCCAGTCCCCCGCCTCCCATGGATAAAAAAACTGCGTCGACGGAATCTAACTGATCTGAGATTTCGAGGCCAAGTGTGCCTTGGCCAGCAATGACGTCCGTATCGTTATAGGGCGCTACATAAGTCGCATTGTTTTTGATCGCATGCGCGACGGCAGTCAGTTCGGCGTCTACGCAATCCGAACCGGCAAAAATTATCTTTGCCCCCAATTCTGTAATCGCTGCAATTTTAAATGGACTAGTTCCTGTGGGTGCATAAATCGTTGGTGTCATTCCTAGCGACTGAGCGGCAAAGGCAACGGCTTTCCCATGGTTGCCGGTCGAGGCAGTGACAATTCCATTGGCGAGAGCTTCTTTTGACATTCCGATTAGCTTTGCAGAGGCTCCGCGGATTTTGAACGAGCCCGTGGTTTGCAGGTTTTCGTATTTGAAAAAGACGTTGGCTCCGGTCAGATTGCTGTAATATGCCGAATGAAGTAGGGGAGTCTTTTGAAGTAGTGATTTGATTTTAAGTGCGACTTCGGGAACTCGGTCATGAATCGATTGGACATCGGGATGAGGAGATAATGACATGGAATCTGAAATCGATTTTCAGTTGATGGGAATGGAAAGAAGGTAGAGAAAGACGCCTTAGCGGTTGTCATGGAGCGGTGAGTTCGGTAACGAATAGGGTCGATTTTGGCACTTCGTGGCATGGTTTACAAACGGCGAGCCAATTTTATAGAGATAACTAAGTCTCTTGGGTTGATTCCACGGACGCGATTTATGATATCGGTTATCCTAATAGAGAATTGATAATAAATGTTGCGATTGATTGATGATGACTAAATTTCGATTACAAATTTTAATTGCCGTGGTTTTGTTGGGCAGCTGCGGAATAACCAACAGCTACGGTCTTGAAGACGATATTTTTCTTGATCGCGTCGTTCCGATATTTCAAACTCGGTGTCTTGAATGCCATCGCACTGGACTGGCCAAGGGAGATTTTTCTCTTCAGGATGCTTCTAGTTTTTTTCAAGACGGTTACGTCGAACGAGGTGATGCGGGCAACAGTCATCTTGTTGAATTGATTTTGTCTCAAGACAATCATCGCCCCGAGATGCCCAAGAATGGCTCGCCGCTTACTAATGATCAGATTAGAACGATTCGTTCGTGGATTGACTTGGGAGCCCCTTGGCCGGAGGGCTACAAATTAACCTACGATGCGCAAGCGGCACGGTCGCTCGATTATGATTGGTGGTCTTTTCAAGAGATCGTGAAACCAGCGGTTCCAGTTTTGGTCGATTCTCCTAATCGCGATTGGGTTCGGAACCCCGTGGATGCGTTTGTTTTGGAATCGCTTGAACGCAAAAACCTTGTTCCTTCAAAGGAGGCGGATCGGAGGACTCTTATTCGCAGGCTCAGTTATGATCTGACCGGACTTCCGCCAACGATTGAACAGATTGAGGCGTTTGAGGGAGATAAATCTGAGGATGCGTACGAACGATTAGTTGAGCGGTTGCTTGCTTCCCCTCGCTATGGTGAGCGATGGGCGCGGCACTGGTTGGACGTCGTCAAATACGCCGACACTTGCGGTTACGATAAAGATAAACTGCGGCCTAATGCATGGCCATATCGTGACTATGTGATTCGATCCTTCAATGATGATAAGCCGTACCGGAGATTCGTGCAGGAACAGATTGCCGGCGACGTGCTCTTTCCCGGGACTGAGGATGGCATCTTGGGACTTGGGTTTATTGCCGCTGGCCCTTGGGATTTTATTGGGCATGTTGAGGTGCCCGAATCTAAGTTGGACGGGCGGGTCGCTCGAAACCTCGATCGCGACGATATGGTGTCTAACACGTTCAATTCATTCTGCAGCTTGACCGTACAGTGTGCCCGCTGCCACGACCATAAATTTGATCCAATCACCCAAGACCATTACTACAGACTTCAAGCTATTTTTGCGGCGGTGGATCGGGCCGATCGTGTTTACGCGGTCGATCCAAAGATTGAGCTTCAACGCGATGCTCTCAAAGGTCAAATCGCAAAAGCAGAAAAATCACTCACTCAATTGAAGGAACAACTTGATCGATCTGGCGGCCAGGCATTAGTGAAACTGCGGGAAAGAGTTGGTGCGGTTAACGGTGGAACCAAAAGGCCAGAATTTGGATATCACAGTAAAGTTGAATTGCGGCAAGACGCTCCGAAGTGGGTTGGAATAGAATTCGACCAAGCCCAGACCGTCAAACAGATCGTGTTGCATGGGGCGCACGATGAATTCAATAATATTGGTGCTGGATTTGGTTTCCCTCTGCGGTTCCGAGTGGAAGTCAATGGGCGCACCATCTTTGATCGTGAGAATGCTGATTTTGCCAACCCTCAGCTAACGCCAATTGTCATTCCTGTTTCCGAACCCCTTAAGTCGGTTCGCCTCGTGGCGACAAAGCTCGCGAAGCGAAGTTCCGATTATCATTTGGCATTGGCTGAGATTGAATTGCTCAACTCGGGTGGAGAGAACGTTGCGGCCACTGGAAAAGTGATTGCTCTGGATTCCATTGAAGCGCCTGTTCGATGGGGGAAGTCAAATTTGGTTGACGGAATTTGGTACTCACCCCTCGGTAAGACACGGAAGGAACTGCAAGCTGAGTTGGATGCGATGGTTTTGAGCCTCATTGGAAAATCCGGAGTTGACCGAAAGTCAAGTTTCGAAAATCAAATTTCTGAATCGCAAAAGAAATTATCCCAACTGCCGGTTGGGAAAAAGGTATACGCTGCAGCGACTGAATTTGAGTCTCAGGGAAATTTTAAAGCGACACGAGGGCAGCCGCGTCCAGTGTATTTCTTGCCGCGTGGTGAAGTTTCCAATCCCGGTCCGATGTTGAAACCTGGGATTATTCCTCTGGCCTCAGAGCGAACCTCTGGGATGGAGATCAAACCGGGGGAAAGCGAGTCTGTTGCCCGTTCCAAACTGGCACTTTGGCTGACTGACTCAAGTAACCCATTGTTGTGGCGAAGTGTTGTGAATCGGATTTGGCATTATCATTTTGGCCGCGGCATTGTTGATACGCCTAATGACTTTGGTCGCATGGGTGGAGAGCGTTCTCATCCAGAACTTCTTGACTGGCTGGCTGCAACCTTTCGAGATGGCGGGGAAGCTGTTTCGGCAGAGTCCTTTAAAGACCTTCATCGTTTACTTGTGACCAGTTCGGTATATCGACAGTCCTCAAGCTATGCCGGGGAAGGCATGAAGGTAGATTCGGGGAATCGCTATTTGTGGCGGATGAATCGGCGGCGATTGTCCGCCGAGGAGATACGCGACTCGATTTTGCATGCCAGTGGTTTGCTTAATTTGGAAATGGGGGGAGCTGGTTATTTCTTGTTTCAGCTGGAAAAGACTGAGCATTCTCCCCATTACGAATACCATAAATTTGATCACACGGATCCCAAATCTTATCGGAGATCAATTTACCGATTTATTGTTCGCTCCCAACCAGATCCTTTTATGACCACGCTCGATTGCGCAGATTCCTCACAGAGTACGCCGGCTCGAAACGAAACACAAACACCGTTGCAATCGCTGACGATGCTCAACAGCGATTTTAGTCTGATGATGTCTGAAAAGTTTGCCGAACGCATTGAATTGGAATCCAATGATCACTCTATAAGGATTCAAAAGATTGTCCGACAATCGTTAGGTCGAGATCCGACTCGATTGGAATTATCAAAGATGGATGATTTCGTTCAGCAGCATGGGTTGGTGAATTTGATCCGGATTGTTTTTAATTTGAGTGAATTTGTTTTTATTGATTGATCGAATCAAGGTGAAATGACGAGCTCCAGTGGCGTATTTTTACCCGTGAGTCTGGATTGCGTTTTAGTTGCGAAGAGTAGTTATGACCATTGATCTGTTACGGCGAAAATTTTTATTTGACAGCGCATGGGGATTTGGTTCTCTGGCATTGTTGGATTTGTTGAACTCAGAGAGTCGAATTGTAAAGAGCCAGCGTGACGGTCAGAAAGTGACGTCTGGTGTTTTGCATCACCCTCCGAAAGCCAAGAGAGTGGTCCAGCTTTTCATGGCGGGTGCTGCAAGTCATATCGATCTTTTTGATCACAAACCGGCGCTTGAAAAGCATCACGGAGAGCCTTCCGATTTTGGTGAAAAAGTAGAGGCGTTTCAAAATGGTCTCGGTCCCTGGATGAAATCTCCGTTTCAATTTCGGCCCTATGGGGCTTCGGGGAAAATGCTCAGTGATGCAGTCGCCGATCTCGGCAGTTGCGTTGACGAGATGGCGTTCATTCACAACATGACAGGGAAAACGGGGGTGCATAGTCAAGCCACCTATTTGCAGGCAACTGGCTTTCAGCGGCCTGGGTTCCCAGGAGTCGGTTCGTGGGTAAGTTATGCGTTAGGAAGCGAAAATGAGAATTTACCGGCATTTGTCGTGCTCCCAGATCATCGCGGGTTTGCCAGTAACGGCCCGAAAAACTGGGGTTCAGCTTTTTTACCTACCAGTTCGCAAGGAACAACAATTTTTCCGCAGCGCGAGCGACCCATTCGTGATTTGTTTCCGAAAAGTGATTTGGTGACGCCGTCAAGCCATGCTCAGGGGCTCAAGTTGCTTGATCAATTGAATCGTGATTTCGCCAGGACCCGAGTGGGAGACGAGCGGTTAGAATCGAGACTGCGGACTTACGAACTAGCGGCCAAGATGCAGTTGAGTGCCCCGGAAGCTCTCGATTTGTCGTCCGAACCAGCTCATATCATGAAAATGTATGGGCTAGATCGGATTGGGGCGGAATACCCGGAGGCCATTAATGTGCCGGAAGAAATCGAGTACTTTGGTAGAAAGTGTTTGATTGCAAGGCGTTTGCTGGAGCGCGGTGTGCGCTATGTCCAGATTTGGTCGGGAAATGATAACAGTTTTCCTCGCCGGAACTGGGATAGCCACGAAGACTTGAAGCGAGAGCACGGGCCATTGGCACGCGGGATGGCTAGAGGTGCATCTGCTCTTATTCAAGATTTGAAACAGCGAGGATTGTTGGATGATACGATCGTGTTGTGGACTACAGAATTTGGGCGAATGCCATCGACGCAAGGTAGTACTGGGCGAGACCACAATCCTCATGTATTTACGAATTGGCTCTGCGGTGGAGGCGTTCGTGGTGGTGTTTCGCATGGTGAATCGGATCAGTGGGGGTTTAAGCCACTCGATCGAGACAACCCAACTCAGGTTTATGATATTCATGCGACGCTGCTTCATTTGCTTGGCCTAAATCATTTGAAGCTAACCGTCCGGCATAACGGAATCGATCGAAGATTGACTGATGTTCACGGGCACGTCATTCGTGAAATTATTTAGCGAAGGTTGTGTGGCGAATAAAATAAGAGACCGAGATAAGACAATCAAGAGAATGGTAGAAGACTTAATTGAAAGAGGTGAACCGGTGATTTTAAGATGTTTCGTATTTTTGTTGTTGGGATTCACATGCTGTCTAGGTTCCACTTGGGGGCAAGAAAGTGCAGAGAAAAGTGAATTGGGTTTTCGCGATCTTTTTAATGGTAAAGATCTCACGGGCTGGATCGACGTTAACACGTCTCCGGAAACCTGGTCGGTCAAGGATGGATTATTGGTGTGCACCGGCAAGCCGATTGGCGTAATGCGCTCGGATCGGCAATACGAAAACTTCATTCTTGAAATTGAATGGCGTCACATGGAGCCAGGTGGGAATTCGGGTGTCTTTCTCTGGTGTGATGCGATTCCTGATCCGCGGATTCGTTTGCCCAAAGGGATGGAAGTTCAAATGCTAGAATTGGACTGGGTCAATCAGCATAAGAGAAAAGATGGATCCTTGCCCCCGATCGCTTATGTTCAGGGTGAGTTGTTTGGTGCCGGGGGGATGACGGCGACTCCAGAAAACCCCCGCGGGAACCGCAGTAAATCAGTGGAACACCGTTGCAAAGGTGTAGGCCAGTGGAACCGGTACGTGGTTGTCGCGGTCGACGGAAACGTGAAATTATCGATAAACGGGAAGTTCGTAAATGGAATTCGGGACGCTTCGATAAAAAAGGGATACTTGTGTTTGGAGTCCGAGGGGCGGGAAATTCACTTTCGTACGATCAAGATCATGGAACTTCCGGGAGGAATGGCAAATGAATCGAACACAGCGCCGGTGATTGAGTAGAACAATGAGAGAAAGGGGCAATAGCTCCTGTTGGATGAAATCCAGCGTTCCCTCAGGTACAATCAGCTTTTAAAAGTTATTAATTATTAATCATCTCAGAGTACTACATGTCAAAAATTTCACGTCGTCAATTCGTCGCTGGTGGAGTAGGTGCGGGAGTAATGATGTCATTGCCCGCAAGTTCTTTACGCGCTTCGCGCCACATGAGTGCGAACGATTCAATCAATGTCGGTTTCATTAGTTGCGGTAGTCGCGCCGGCCAACTTGCAAAACAGTTCTCTCAGGTAGATGGAGTGAATATCACCGGTTTGTGCGATCCGGACTCGAGTCGCGTGGATAAAATGAGCCGGGAGTATAACAAGGCAGAGGGTTGGGCTGACATGCGGGGCCTTTGTGACAGTGACAATGTTGATGTGGCTGTGGTGGCAACGTGTAACCATTGGCATTGCCTAGGTGCGATTAGAGCGATGGAGTCCGGCAAAGATGTCTATGTCGAGAAACCACTTTCTCACAGTCAGTGGGAAGGTGAGCAGACCGTTGCGGCATCTCGCAAGTACGATCGGATCTGTCAAATTGGTACGCAGCAGCGTTCTGACCCGATGCAGAAACAGGTCAAGCAACTGCTCCATGAAGACAAAGCGATTGGAGCACTTAAGGCTTGTCGCGTGAATCGATTTGGTGTTCGGGCTTCGATTGGAAAACGCGAAACGCCGCTGAGTGTCGATAAGAATATCGCCTATGATCTCTGGCTCGGACCTGCCCAAGATAAACCAATATTTCGAAAGAGCTTGCATTACGATTGGCACTGGGACTGGAATACAGGTTCAGGAGAGATGGGTAATTGGGGAGTTCATGTCCTCGATGATGTTCGAAACAATGTTTTCTTAGATAAGGTAACTCTGCCTCAAAAGATATTTGGCGGCGGTGGTCGAGTGGTTTGGAATGACGCTGGTGAGACACCCAACGTGCACTTTGTTTATTTTGATACCGGTGGGATTCCAGTAGTCATTGGGCTTTCTAATCTGCCATCCGCTCCCGGTGGGAAAAAAGCTGCTCCGCATCCGGGGCCTGGAAGTGGGTACATTGTTTACGGTGAAGGTGGTTACTATCACGGCCAGCGGGGCAGGGGAGCTGCTTACGATAATGATGGTAAGCTGATCAAGAAATTTAGTGGTAACAGCGGCAATGGCTTGCACCAAAAGAATTTTTTGGATGCGGTGAGAGATCGAGATCGCTCGCAACAGAATGCGGAAGTCGAAGTTGGGCATCACAGCACAGGCTGGTGTAATCTTGCAAATATTGCTTTCCAATGTGGTGATCAGTTTTCTTCTGATCAAGCGAAGGAGATTGATATTGCCCAGTGGTCAACTTTGATGAACGAAATGAAATCGCACACCCAAGTCCATGGTATCAAAATGGAAAGCGATCAAATTCGTTTAAGTCCGATGATGGAACTTAATCCTGAGGCGGGAAGGTTTGTTGGAGACGCGGCTAAGCGAGCAAACGGGTTCATTAAACGGGAATATCGAGCTGGCTATGAAGTGCCCGAATTAGTTTGAGTGATCCTAATTGCTGCCCATCACTGAGATGAGTGCAGTCCATGGTTTAATTATTTGACGGGGGTAACCCTTAGTTTTCGCGAGGGTGATGGATGTTCGGATGCAATTTGCAGAAGTGTCGTTTGATTTTGCTAATTTTGCTGGTTGGCTTGTTGTTCGCTTTTTGGTGTGCGGAGGGAGTCATCGCGCAAGGTGGGGGTAAAGCGGGCGAATCTCAGAATTCTCAATCCTCGAAAAAACAGAAAGATGGTCGTGCGAAAAAGAAGCCAGCTCCGTTTCGCTGGGTGAATCCGCTTCAGCCATCGGGCGTTAAAACCCCGGGGCTGCGACACGCCACTTTCAAAAGTCCGAGTATGAATACTAAGGTGGGATACTGCATTTACCTCCCAGCAGAGTATGGTAAACCAGCAGGTTCCAAGAAGAGGTATCCGGTTGTTTACTATTTGCACGGCGGACGACCGGGAAATGAGCTGAAGTCGATCAAGTTAGCTGCTGAAATTGACCGCGCGATCACTGCACAAAAAGTCGCACCAATGATCTACGTGTTCGTTAATGGAGGCCCGGTTAGTCATTACAATATGCCTGATGATCGCGGAGCTCAGGGGGCGGATGTTTTTATCAATGAGCTGATTCCACATGTCGATTCGACCTACCGGACAATCGCAGATCGCGCTGGCAGAGGGATTGAAGGATTTTCACAAGGTGGTCGTGGAACTGCGCGGCTAATGTTTCGACATCCGGATTTATTTTGCAGTGCATCGCCTGGTGGCGGTGGGCATGCCACGGAAAAAAAGATATCGGAGAGTGCCGGACAAGAATCAGCTAATTTGACTTTTGCCAAAGGCGACAATACTTGGGATTTGGCTGCGGTCTACTTGGACCAATTAAAATCAGACGCCAGCCTCTCACCGCTTAGTATTTTGGTTCACGTAGGCGACAAGGGTTTTAATTATGAAAATAATTTGGCATGGATGGCTTATTTGAAATCATTGGGAATCAAGCATCAGAAAATAATCGTACCTGATGTCGGGCATAGCGCAATGGAGATTTATAAAAATCGAGGCCTTGAGATTATGAGGTTTCACGAAAAAAACTTTGGAGTTCGGCGTCCTTGAGAGAGGACGCGAAAGGCTATTTGATCTGCAGCGGTGGACTGTCAGAACGCTTAATATGGCGCTCCAAGAATTGATAGAATTTATCTCTCGACTCGTCCAATGCCAGTTTCGTAGCTGCGCCGTGGCGAACCGCTTTGTCGATCATGTCGCTTGAACCTATTCCCAGTCCGCGAGTGATGTCTAAGATGCCTTTGATTTGTGGATCATCGTTAATTCTATCGACCTCGGCAGCATCGACATCCTTGTGAGATGCGCGGGACTCAATCTTGATAACCTCTTTCCATTGGCCTGGTTTGATGTAGGCAAAAAAGCATAGTTCAACTCGGGCTTCGTTGCCGCCTGTTGCATTGACTACGCGGGCAGTCAAGAAGCCATTGATCTTTTCAGACTCAGCAATTTTCGCAGCACTTTGCCACCAGTCGGACTCTTGTTTTGAATTATTGTTTTTAAAGTTGTTACCAAGCCCCAATTCCTTAAGCAGCGGGTTGCCCGCCAAGAGACTATTCAAATCTGATTGCATGTTCGAATTCATTAACTGCTTCATCATGGTATTGAGGTCACCCGGCATTAAATTCGCCTGATCGGGTCCACTACGCACTAACATTGAACCGGTTCCTTGGAAATCGAGCGGTTGGCAGAGTTGGTATTCGATTAGCGCAATCCTTGCCCTCCATTGTTCTTCCGATTGTTCCTGTGAGATTGTTAGTTTGTCAGAAAGGTCGAAGTTCTCTTTTTTCCAGTCGATATTCTTAGAGTCAAGATCTCGTTGAATGGCTTTGATCGATCGCGTGGTGACTCGGTCGATGTCGTGCTTCCATGCGATTCCTGCCATTTGGTGTCGATCGCGGGATTGTTGATACACTTTCCGCAACTCGGTTACTGGAAAGTTAAGCAGCGTGAAGGGTTGCAATTCGAGATTCTGATTTTTCTGTTTGGATTCGCGCTGTTTCTCAACGCGTTCCATTTCACGATCCACAAAAGTCACTAGCTCGGAATTTTCTTTGCGGGACTTCCACCAAGCTTCCAAGCGAAAAAGATGATTTGTCATCGCTTGAATTTCTTTTTCAGATTCCTTAGCCAAATGGGTTTGGTAAAAATCCGGGTGGGTTTTTTCAAGCCAGTCGCGTCGAATCATGATCGTCAATCCATCACGATCGGAATTGCTTAGAATGATTCCGTAAAAGCGTTTGCCGTCAGTCGTGATGACTTCGTCGACGACGAGTGACTTTTTCGAGCTCGAGGGAAGTTGAGCTTGTAAAGATGAAGTCGAGTAAACCAAGACAATCAGGACGATGAATGGCGTCCAAAATTTTGAGCGGGCGGCAAGTGAGTGAGAAAAACTATTCATCCCTAAATTATAGCTTTGTCGAGAAATGCCGACACTTATTCTGAAAATTTAGAATGCTTTGATTCTTACAATTTTCGTTGGTTTGCCCTGAATACCAACAAAAACAGACGAATGACCCTTCGAAATTACTACATTCGGTAAAAGAAAATTTCCCGACGCGCGCAAAAACAAACGTGACACTGCTGATAAGTCCGTTCGCAGGTCACGTTTGGTATGATGGTCAATTGAAAATAGTCAACGGGATGCCCGGAGGCGGATGGGATTAGAGCGTTTGGGGACTAACACCCGGTGACTGGTTCAAACTATTGCAATCTCTGTGCCAATTGAAAGTATTTTTGGTGAGTTGCGAAAACAGCGGGATTTTTCGGGCGATTTTGTTCTGGCGTCGTTTGAGGGAGTTGGAGAGTGTCTCGTTTTGAGATATTTGTTTCACAATGAGACGATTTCGGGGCTTGGATTTGCTTTTTTGATGATGAGTTGGCGGGGTGATATTGTTACTCCGATGTTTACAGGGAAAAGAATGTTAACGGTAGAGAATAGCGAAGGTGTTTGTACGATTCGAATGAACGACGGAAAAGTTAATGCAATGGATTTAACGTTCTGCCGATTGTTGACCGATTCACTGAGGTCAATTGAACATTCCGATGCATCGGCAGTGTTGCTGACGGGCAACGACCGGGTTTTTTCCGCTGGTGTCGATTTGAAGAAGTTGTTGAACTTGAAGGATCACCAGCGAGATGAGTTCTTAAAGGCATTGATTGAGTGTTTTGAGACGGCATTTCGATTTCCTAAACCGATGGTTGCGGCGGTCAACGGCGCGGCGATCGCGGGAGGATGTGCCCTGGCGTTGGCCTGCGATGTTCGGTTGATTGCGAGGGATGTGAAAATCGGCATGCCAGAGCGAAGATTAGGAGTTCCGCTGCCTACTGTCGCTGTCGAAATCATGCGATTTTCTCTGGGAAATCGCGGGACTCAAGACGTGGTTTTTGCTGGGAAGACTTTTGTAAATGAGGAGGCGATCTCAGCTCGATTGGTTGACGGAATATGTACTTCGGAAAAACTAATCGAAGACTCGATGAAAGCGGTTCAATCGCTCGCAGAATTGCCTGAGGCAGTTTTTCGGATAACGAAACGCCAGTTGAGAGCACCGGTAATTGACCAACTAGCGGTGCAATCTTCTCAGTTCGATCCAGAAGTTTTCAAGGTCTGGAATCAAGCTGAAACGGATGCGATGATTAAGCGATATATTGAAGGTCGACTCTAGTTATCCTTTAGTGGCTTTCTATATTTTCCTGAAGAGACCGTTGTCGTAAGAAGGAAATTATTTTTTTTGCCGCGATGGGAAAGGTCCCTAGCATTGCAAATGCAAGAGTTAGCTGAAGCAGTTGTGATCCCGAGAAGACGGATTTGATTCCTTCCTCTTGAAGTGTTGTGAGATCAGGAATACGCGAACCAGCGTAGACATACAGGATTGTTCCGGCGAGCATTCCAATTTGACTGACCCACCAGAATGTAAAAATTCTAATTTTCGTCAATCCCATTGCTGCGTTAACGACAAAAAATGGAAAGATGGGAATGAGACGCATCATGAATAGGTATAAATTACCTTCCCGATCCATCGCTTCATTAATAGTGACGACGCGGTCATGAAATCGTTTTTGAAACCAGTCACGAAAAAGATAACGGCTGATTAAAAACGCGATCGTGGCACCGGCGGTCGATGCAAAGCTAATTAGTATTAGGCCGGAAGCAAAATCGAAGAACCACGCATAGAGCAGGGATAGGGCTGTCGCTCCGGGAATCGAAAGTCCGGTAACAGCGACGTAGATCAAAAATGCGACCGCATAAACCAGCAGGGGATTAGACTGAAAGAATTCTTTTAATTGGGTTTCCTGTTGGGCTAAATAATCCAGGTTCAAATAGGAACGAGACAAATAGCTGAGTATCGCAAAAAGAAGCACAATGCCTGCAATGAACCATTTTTTGTTGTGTTTCTCTACTTTTGTCGGTTCTCCCATCACATGAGCTGCTTGACCCGAAGCTTGATTTGAGTTTGAATTCATTGTTCCGCTTCGTGTCCAAAAGATGTTAAAAGCCGATGTGACAGTCGAGTGAACGACGGCACCGGTAGTTCCAGATTAAGATTGAGGGACCCACGTGAATTTGTCAAATCGAACCGTTCGTTGCCAGTTTTTGAATTCTGGTTACGGTGCAGCCGCCATCCTCTTCAGTGCTTTGATTTTACCTCTAGCCGTGTCTCATTCTGCGATTGCCCAGTTGGTGCAAAAGGAGAATACCAAGAATGCCACTTTAACCGAAGCGGCAGGAAATCCCAATGTGCTGGCGGAAACGATGCCGCGACGCGTTTCCAAGTCAAAGAGGCAATGGAAATCTCAGCTCACAGAGCTTGAGTATGAAGTCACGCGAGAAAAAGGAACCGAGCGACCCTTTACTGGCGCGTACTGGAATCATCGAGAGCAAGGTGTTTATCTGTGTCGGTGTTGTGGGCAGGAGCTATTTGATTCGCGAGCAAAATTCAAGTCGGGGACTGGGTGGCCAAGCTACTTTCAGCCACGTCAGCAGGAGGCGATTAAGGAAAAGGCAGATTACACGCTAGGTGCGGTACGGACTGAAGTTGTCTGCCGGCGATGTGATGCCCACCTCGGCCATGTGTTTGATGACGGCCCTCAGCCAACCGGACTCCGTTACTGCATTAACTCAGTTGCGTTGGATTTTTGGCGTGGGAGAGATGAACTGAGAGAAATGTCCAACAATCTCGACCAGGTAGAGAGTGGTTTTGAATCGGCCAAGGCGCTAATCGCTGGATTGGGTGTTGCATTGGAAAGTGAATCAAAGCTGAAAATTTTGAAGTGCACATGCTGGGAGCAACTCAACCCTGAAACCCGCTCCCGCCTCTTAATTTCAAAACGCCCTTTAGCTCCCAAACAAGTGGAATCACTCGCCTTAGTGCCTCGCCAGATTAAATTGCCCGATTCTTTTGAATTTGGAATCAAGCATGCGGGAGACATTAAACTGGTTTACAAAGATGGAGACGAGGCTGTCGTTTGGTCTTACGGAACGTACCAAGGTCGTTTTTATCTTGCCGTTCCGCAGCGGAAAGAGAATTAGAAGCGAGAGTTAAGCTCTTTGTAATCGCCGTTTCTGTCAGCGAACGACGTCATTTGATATTGAGTTGTCTCATGCCGTCGGCACTCAGTGCTTTATCTTTGACGGAGTAACTAAAACTCCGTGCGTTAAGGCGATCCGGTTTTAAATCGCCAAGAAACTTGCGGTGCACCAGGTTTGCATCGTTTCTGATGTTTCCTTTAATCGTAATCTTATCGGTTGAGCCATTGTAGGCGATTCGGTCGGCGGTAATATCGAGTGCGTCGCTTGTAAAGGTGACATTTCCAGTAGCGAGCAGTTCCACGTTTTGTTTTTGATTGCGTGGTGCCCATTTGTCAATTTCAAGTTCGTCGCATTCAAGGGTTACACTTCCTGAATTCAGATTGGCTTGATTAGGCGGCATCCAGTTGGAAACTATGTCGTAAAAAATCTTAGCTCCGCTGTTCGTGTTTAAGCGGTCGCTCTCACTGTCAATTTTCATTCCACCCTCAAAGTCAATTTGAATGAAATTTAGCGGCCCTGGGTTTGGTTTCTGTTGCGGCTCGAAGGTCAGCATAGGTAAACCGATGTTTCCAGTATTCAATCGATGAATGGCAATTTTTCCCGGACCGGTCAGCTGAGTTACTCCAGATTCTACGTTGACGGTTGCGCGACCCATATGAGCCAATATTTTTTGGCTTTGCTCTCGTTTTGGATTGAAATTTTGCCTCAGGATTTTGACGGGCTCCGGGTGAACTGGGTCGGGAAGCAATGTGAGGTTGTTTTTGAAGGCCCGGTCTGAATTGGGAATATGATCTCTAAATTCGAATTTACGAATCTTCGGAGAAGAGCTTTGGGGATTGTGAAAGGAAAATCGTTTGTCAAGTTCAACAAACAGGGCGTCGCTATGGGAATCGAGAGTGGCCATAGCGCCGTCGGGGGACTGTTGTAGCGTTTTCGAATGCACTTCCTTTTGGAAGTAGATGGTCGATCCATCAAAGATCATTCCCTCGTTCCACTGAACATTTAACTGGGTCGAGTCTTGCTGCTGTGACAGCATGCCGGTGCTGTTGAATTTGACGGGTTTGGCTTGGGTCTGTTCGCTAGAATTTAAATGCAGCGTGCCAATGCCGCGAATTACCAGTTGGTTCAGTTTTTCGTTGATTTCGATTCGTTTTCCAGAAACGCTTAATTCACCTAATGCTAACTCTGCTCCTTGGGGCTGATCGCTGACGATCGTAAGTAGATGGAAATCGCTGTTGTCGATCTTTTCAAGCTCGACTTGGGAACTGTTTTTAATTTCAAAGGCTGAATTCTGTTGCTGGGTGATGACGTGGTTGGCATGGATGGGTTTTCGCCCCCGCTTAATGGTGACACCGCCCTGGATCAGCATTTTTTTTACTTCGGTTTGGGATTGGTCGCTTTTGAGCAGGAGCGTCAGTTTCCGCCCGCCGAACTCCAGTTTGGGGGAAGTGGTTGATCGTAAGTTCAAATCAGAACGAGGCTTGGAGATGAACGTCCGAGAAGTCTGTGGGCTGCGGTTGCCAGTTGTATTGGAACTTTGAAGATTACGTTGGAGCAATGGTTGAGTTGAATCTAGAGCGGTTGCGGGAAGTGGTTGAGTATTTGGAAGGGAAGTCGACTGGGTAGTAGAAGAGGCGGGTTTGATGAATCTAGATTGCGGGTTGTTTTGTGGAGGGAATTGTTTGGCTGGCCTTGGAGTAGTAGGGGCTCGTTTGGCAACGCGAGCGTTATTAACCGTGGGAGCCTTTAGCCAAATGGCAACGAGTTCTTCCGTTTGCCCCTCGATTTCTGGTGACCTGAGATTGGTGGTTCCCATCGTTGAAAGTTGGACAGGGACGTAGTTCGGTTTGGCGGATGCGGTGGTTGAGTTTTTGAAAGTCGAGCTGCCGGACGTCCGTTCGCGGATATTTTGGTCATAAGTTTTACGAATTTGTAAACTGATTTGCTCGGCATTGATGCTTGTTTGAGCATCAGTCGAAATGACAGACTGACCGGAAAGCACCAATTCGAAAATGTCAGAATTTTGAGGGTTGGGGAGCGTTCTCAAATTTTTCTGCCACGATGCTGAGATCGCATCTTTGGTTGTTTTTCCTGCAAACTTTATCCATCCAGGACCAACGATTTGTAAATCACCAAGTGAGCCATCTTGATTGGCCCGATAGCGTAATAAGTCAGCCTCCAATTGCATTTCGTCAGATTGGATTTGGACGGGCAGTCCAGCAGATGTTTGATATTTTTGTCCTGAAAATAAATTTGTTTCTGGATCAAATGTGAGGGTATTTGCTTTGATCGATGCCGATGGTGTTGTGATCGTCGCCGGCGCACCATTGGCAACTAATCGAGACAGTTCGGATATTTTTGTTTTTGAATAAGCACTTTTCAGAGGCGTTGATTGTGTTTTCGAGGGAGCGCCAAACATTAGGAGGAGGTGGTCACACTCTATTTTATTTTGTTGGACGAGCTGGTTGGCGGTGACGGAATCGAAGAATTCAGCGTATCCAGTTTCAAAATTAAATTGGAAGGAGCCATTGCAGGTCACTTCGATCGGCCCGTCCTTACTTTCCATTTGGTTTTTCGACTGGGGCGTTAGGGTCGATGTTGTTTGGAAAGCGTTGGAGGGAGCTGAAGTGTGTTTGGACTCCGGTTCCAGCCGGATTTTGTCGATCTTTTCTAATTGCAGGCGGTGGATTCCCGTGATGTTTGAAAAATCAGCTAATGCGCTCGAGGGATGTGCAAGTTCGATTGACAGACCGCTGCCGATTCCCAGGCTTTCGCCAAACTTGAATTCGACTGATTCAGGCGTTGTAATTTTGTGTGCATCAATGGTGACATCGCGAGTCGCGATGTAAATCAGCGATTCATCTTTTGTTTGATCAGAGAGGGAGTATATCTCGACCTCCCCTTGCAGTTTGCACAGTACGGGTTTAATCCCGTCGAAATTCATTCCGTTAAACCGTTTGTTAAATTTGATATTCGCTCCCTCGGTGGAACGAACGATAAAGGGACGTTGGGCAGAACTGGCGCCGTCGCCTGCTGTTGTTTCACCACTCACGAATGTGAACGGGGAAAATTGAACTGATCCGTCATCACAGTTTTTTCGCGTTTTGAATAGAACGAGGCCCTCGTCGAGTTTGAGTGTCGAGCACGGTTGGAGTTCCCAGTGGTCCGACTCATCCCCTAACATCGCAATGATTCGCGATTTGTCTTGGAGGAGTGGTGCCGAGTCGTTTTCTAAGTCCGATTCGACTTTGGTGATCGTCTTCTGCGGTCCCTCGAGTCTTGGGACAGCGAATTGTTCGTAACCGGAGTAAAGACAGATGAGTGCGGCTAGCACCATCAGGTAGAGCGCAACGGGGTTGCTCCGTTTGGGGAGTGCGATTTTTTGAGTTTTCGCAGAAGCCAAGTTCAAAATCCTTTTTTAGCAGCAGTCGCGTGTCATCCTGACACTTGTCTTCGCAATTTGGGTGCCGGTTTTTCTCAAGCGTCGTAATAAGTTTGTAGCAACTCTTGCCAACGATTCTGAGATTTTAAAATCAATTCGATCAGCTCTCTAACTGCCCCGGAGCCACCTTTCGCGGTGGTCGTAATATGTGCAACTGATTTCAGTTCGGCCGCGCCATCGGCAACCGTGACGGCTAAGCCCACCTTTGACAACAAACTGAGGTCAGATAGGTCGTCGCCAATGTAACAAACTTGATCGAGTGTTAGTCCTAATTCTTCGATGACTTGTAGCCCAACAGGTAACTTGCTTTCAGAACCCTGCCGGACAATTTCAACTCCCAGTTCCACCATTCTGATTTTTACAATATGAGAAGAGCGAGCAGTGATAATCCCAAACTTATGACCGGACCTTTGCCATAATTTTATTCCCATCCCGTCGCGAACGTGGAAGGTCTTTGACTCGATTCCTTGGTTGTCAAAACTAAGGTCGCCGTTGGTCAACACTCCATCCACATCCGACAGAATCAGACGGATCGGTTGCATCCTCTGATCGATTTTCATTTACGCGAGCCATCTTGCAAAGTTCAATAAATTCAATGTGTAAGGTTATCTTAGAAGGCTATCGGGGAGCAATGTTGGAAGAGGTGTGGGCAACGCTAGCACTTTTATTTTTCCGACTCAACTTTGGTGCGTTGTCTGGTAAGAAATTGCCTTCGAACCGAATTTTAAGCAGTTTTGGCGACTACAAAAATACAGTCGAATGTCAGCTCAAGTTGATTGTTTTGAGCCAGCCGGTTTTCAAAAACGGCTTTAAACTGCCGATATCGCTCTTTTCCCAGTAGGCCGGCGCGGCGATTGGATGATGCATTGGTGGCGCCGAGGTTTCGAATACCTCGAAATAAATCGTCGACCGAATGATAAATGAGTTGTCGGTTTTCCTGCTGGATCGCGATATCTTCCAGGTTTAGGTCTTCGAGAAGGTGTTGAATTGTTTGTGGATTTTCGAATTGGTGAATGCGATCTGAAGAATCTCCAATTTCTTCCCAGGCACTACTGATTTCCACAAAGGTGGATGGACCAAATGTTGACAGCAAGAGGTTGGCCTTCGGTTTTGCGATTCGAGAAATTTCCGTGAGCGCCTTTGCCGTATTACACCATTGAATGGCGGCATTTGAAAAAACGACATTGGCGAAGTCATCAGGTAATGGCGTGGATTCGAGGTCACAACAGATGAAATTGATTTGTGGGGTTTTTTGACGTGCTATTTCGATCATTCCAGGAGCGAGATCGATCGCGGTCATTTCGTATTTGCAGGATCTTGCCAGTTGTTGAAGGGGCCACCCGGTTCCGCATCCGAGATCGACGAGCGTCCCTTGGGAGTGGTTGGGGATGGCGTCGATCAAAATTTCAGCCATTTCATTCTGTAGTTGCGCAGCGGCATCGTAGGTCGTTGCGGCACGACTGAATTGGCGAGCGATTTGATCTTTGGCAAGTTTCATAGTTCAGTTATGGAAAATCGTTTTAGGGCTTCAATGTAGCCTTTTGTTGATTCCAGAAAAGGTATGTGCCCCGTATCCATTTCGATAAACGAATGCGGTGAGGTTAGATTTTCATAAAGGAAGTGGCTGGCTGCGAGAGGAACGAGTGTGTCATTTTTCCCAGCAATAATTTGGGTGTCGATAGTGAGATGTGGTATCTGATCCCGAAGGTCGGTGTTGGCAAGAATTGCGAGACCGTTTTGCAGTGTGGCTACCGAGGGGGTGTGGCGGGCAATCAATTGAGTCGTGAGTTCTTTTGCTATTTGCCGCGAGATTCTCTGTTGAGCGCGATCTGCTTGATAGAGTTGAAGTCGTAAAAACGATTGCAATGCTTTGGCATAGTCTCCGTGAAAACTAATTGCCAGTTTTTCAAATGCTTCTTTTTGAACACCGTGTTCCCAGTCAGTGCCTGTCAGGAAACGAGGTGTCGTGGAGATTAATTGAAGCTTTCTGATTCGTTCTGGATGTGTCAGGGCTGCATTGAGCGCTACGGTGCCGCCGAGCGACCAGCCCGCCCAGATTGCTTGGTGGGGTGCTTGATCGAGGACATTTTCGGTTACTTCCGCTAACGTCATTTCTGGATGAGCGAGAGCTGAAGCACCGTATCCAGGGAGTTCGATGAGATGTAGCTCGAAGTCAGGTTCGAGTTCGGGAATCAGGGCGTTCCAGATTGCGGCGTTGACGCCCCATCCGTGAAGCAGGACGAGTGGGACAGTCATTGGCTCGGCTCCGCGAGTGCGAGCATGGCGTCGGAGCTGAGAGCATCAATGAGTTGATCAAGGTCGCTTTGGTGGTGCTCAGCAGAAATCGTAATTCGGATTCGAGCCGTACCCTCGGGGACGGTTGGTGGGCGGATTGCCGTGATCCAAAGTCCCCGTTGTTGGAGTAGCTTAGTTGCTTGAAGCGCGGTTTCAGAGTCACCGAGAAGGATGGGCTGGATTGCAGTTTTTGAATCCAGCGTGTGAAGGTGGAGGTGGAGGTTCGCGATGGCCTGTCGAAAGTAGTTGATGTTTGAATTTAATTTATTGCGACGTTCCGGTTCCGTTTGAAAGATCTCAATTGCTGCCCGCGTCGCTGCTGCGACCGAAGGGGGTAGGGCGGTCGTGTAAATATAAGATCTTGCTTGTTGGAGCAGTGAGTCAATGTAGACAGCATCTCCCGCGATAAAAGCTCCAAAGCTACCGGCTGCTTTTCCAAGTGTACCCAGCATGAGCACGCCGTCGCCGACACAAATCTCGTGTTGCTCGAGCGAGCCGGCTCCAGTTTTGCCGAGGACCCCAAAGCCGTGGGCGTCGTCGACGAGTAGTAGAGTTTCTGTTTGGCGGCAGATTTCAGTGAGTTCGTGAAGTGGCGCCTGATCGCCATCCATGCTAAAAACTCCATCGGTCGTGAGCAGCTTTTTATTGGCGTTGGACTTCAGGAGAATAGTTTTGGCATGGCCAAAATCAAGATGGCGATATCTTTTCAAGTTCGCTTCGCAAAATCTGCCCGCATCAATTAGGGAAGCGTGGTTTAAACGATCTTGCAGAACTAAATCGCCCCGTTCGAGAAAGGTTTGGGGGACTGCGAGGTTGGCCATGTATCCAGTGGAAAATGCGATTGCCTTTTCAGCGCCCACAAACGCTGCAAGTTCATTTTCTAGTTCTTGATGGATGTCTTGATGACCGCAGATCAAATGGGAGGCTGCGGCACCGGTGCCTCGTTCTTGAGTGGTTTTGATCGCAGCAGCGGAAAGTGCAGGGTGGTTGGCAAGTCCAAGATAGTCGTTGCTGCAAAAGTTCAGGTAGGTCTTGCCTTTAATTTTCAACTCGCGACCGGCGGCGTTTTGCACCGCCTGCCGTTCCCGCCAGGTTTTCGCTGTCACTCGGTTTCGGTGTTGTTGGATTAGTTGTTCACGCCAAGGCATATTCGAACTACCGAATCGAGGATTGAGGAGAGTTCATCTCAAGGCTTTCCGAAGTTTCCATCTTAACCGTGATGGCAACCGCAAGATCCTTCGTCTTGGTTTGACTGGCAGGAGTCCGATGATTCACTGGGTACTTCTGACGTGGTGCTGTTGATGCCAAGTCGACGGAACAGTTCACGATCATGATTTACGGTTGCATTGCCGGTCGTCAACAGTTGGTCGCCGTAGAACAGCGAATTGGCACCCGCCATAAAACATAACGCCTGCATTTCATCGTTCATTTCTTCACGCCCAGCGGAAAGTCGAACGTAGGAAGTTGGCATCAGAATTCTCGCGACAGCAATGGTTCTAATGAAATCAAAGGAGTCGATGTTTTCGAGGTCAGCCAACGGTGTGCCGGCAATTTTCACCAAGTTATTGATTGGTACGCTTTCCGGTGGTGGGTCGAGATTGGCGAGTGTGGTCAATAGGCCAACCCGATCGTTTTGGGATTCACCCATGCCAACGATCCCGCCACAACAGACTTTCATGCCAGCTTGTCTGACGTTTTCGAGAGTCTCCAGGCGGTCGTCGTAAGTCCGTGTCGAGATAATTTCTCCGTAATATTCTGGAGAGGTATCTAGATTATGATTGTAATAATCGAGTCCCGCTTCGTTTAGTTTGTCTGCGTGTTCTTCGGTCAGCATGCCGAGGGTGGCGCAGGTTTCCAACCCTAGTTCTTTTACCGCGGCAACTGCTTCTGCGACCGCAGCGATATCGGCGTCTTTGGGGCTTCGCCAAGCGGCCCCCATGCAAAAGCGTCCAGCGCCATTCGATTTAGCTTTCTTGGCAGCTTCAACGATCTGGTCGACCGGCATTAAGCGTTCGGTTTTGAGGCCGGTTTTATAGCGTGCGCTTTGCGGGCAGTAGGCGCAGTCTTCGGGACAAGCTCCCGTCTTGATGCTAAGGAGGCTGCTGAGCTGGACATGGTTGGGGTCATGATGTGTGCGGTGAATCGTTTGGGCTTGGAAAATCAAGTCCATCAGCGGAAGTGCAAAGAGTTCCGCAACCGAGTCTCGCGTCCAGGTTTGTTGTGATTTTTGGGGGTCAGTTTTGGTGATTTGTGTCATTGATGATTCCGTGTATTTCAGCCTGAGGCCTACAGTATAACCCAACGTGGCTGGTACGCGGGATAGGAGTAAGGCTGTGAAATGGACGTTATTTACTGCAAATTTAGGGGTGATGCTGGCAGTTCCAGCGGAGAATACTGCTACTTAGCGAGTCGCGAGTTCAATCCCTTCGGTCGCAATTTTTGCCAAGTGACTGATTTGCTCGCGATCGATGACATAGGGCGGCATTAAGTAGACCACGTTACCAATCGGCCTCAGGAGGCACTCATTTTTCAAACCATGTTGATAGACTTTGAGGCCCCTTCGTTGTTGCCAAGGATAGGGGACGCGATTTTTTTTATCGCTTACCATTTCGGCCGCCAAAACCATACCCGTTTGCCGGACTTCCGCCACATGGGGGTGGTCGTTGAGATGAGCAAAGGCCTCGCCCATGAATTTGGCGGTTGTTTGATTTTCTACGATGATGTTTTCAGATTCAAACAGATCTAAGGTTGCCAAGGCAACGCCGCAGGCCAAGGGGTTGCCGGTGTAACTATGCGAGTGGAGGAAAGCCCGTAAGGTTTCATAGTCATCGTAGAACGCATCGTAAACGGTCTGGGTTGTTAGCACCGCCGAGAGCGGGAGATATCCAGCGGTCAGCCCTTTGCCTACGCAAAGAAAGTCGGGAGAGATTTCCGCTTGCTCGCAGCCAAACATAGTTCCGGTTCGGCCAAATCCAACGGCAATTTCATCCGCAATCAAGTGAACATCGAGCTCATCGCACAGCTTGCGAAGTTCCCGCAGGTAGGCCGCGTGATACATTCGCATATTGCCGGCACATTGAATGAGAGGTTCAATGACAACCGCGGCAATGGTCTCGTGATTTTGTTCGAGTTCACGCCGCATAGAATCAAATTTTCGCAACGAGTACTGCTCCCATGATTCCTGCTCGTCTCGGTGGAAGCAATCTGGAGATTCGACGGTTCGGCACGTCATCAATAAAGGTTCGTAAGTTTCTTTGTAAAGTGCGACGTCTCCGACCGCCAAAGCACCAAACGTCTCGCCGTGGTAGCTGTTGGCTAAATTGACGAACTGAGTTTTTGCAGGTTTACCTTTGTTTTTCCAGTAATGGAAACTCATTTTCAAAGCGATTTCGACGGCGGATGATCCATTGTCACCGTAGAAAACTCGTTTGAGTTTCTCCGGTGTCATTGCGACTAGCCTTTCGGCGAGACAGATTCCAGGTTCGTGACTGAAGCCAGCAAAAATAACGTGTTCGAGTTGATTGGCTTGCTCTGATAAAGCAGCGTTGATTGTGGGGTTGGCGTGGCCAAAAATATTTACCCACCAAGAACTAATTGCATCGATATAGCGATTGCCGTCAAAGTCGTGAAGCCAAACCCCTTTTCCGTTTTTAATTGGAATCAAAGGATAAGACTCGTGGTCTTTCATTTGGGTGCAGGGATGCCAAAGCACGGCGAGATCGCGTTGCATTAGCTCTTTGTTTTTTTCTGTTTTTATGTGTTTATCTAGCTGATTCATATTTGGCTTTCGTAGCGACTCGGAACGCGCCCATGCTCTGGTGGCCTACTGCAGTTTCCGAGGTAATCCGATCAATCATAATCCTAATCCAAGAAAGTGGTGCCATAAATAATCAGAACAATGTCTGGCGATATTGAACGATTACCGAGGCGTCTACGCCATCTTATTTACGAGGTGATCGCCAAGTTGGTTGCTTGGACAAACCTCCCGCGCATCTCGGCTTCGCCGATGGCGGAAATTGTGTTGCTGCCTCTATCTGTTCAAGCGGGAACAAAGCGATCTTGTAGTGCTTGAACTTGCATCTCCTGAGTTCGAAGCGCCAGTAGGCCTTGAACTGCAGCTTCGCATGCCTGAATGGTTGTGATGCAAGGAATGCCGTGTTGAACAGACGTCGCACGGATAGTTCCTTCGTCGGTTCGCGCCCCTTTTCCACTAGGCGTATTAAAGATCAGGTCAACGCCCTCGTTCTTCATGTGGTCAATCAGGTTAGGATGTCCCTCGATGATTTTCTTGACGTGCTGCACAGGGATGTCCGCTTCTTCAATGCGTTTGGCTGTGCCCGAGGTCGCGAGAATCGTATATCCCATTTCATGAAGATTTCGGGCAATATTCACCGCCCGGTCTTTGTGGCGTGCACTGACGCTGACGAATACACGACCGGAGTCGGGGATTGTCACGCCCGCAGCTAACTGGCTTTTCGCAAAAGCGATCGGGAAAGTGTCGGCGATTCCCATGACCTCACCGGTCGATCGCATCTCGGGTCCAAGGACGATGTCGACTCCAGCAAATTTCCGGAATGGAAATACGCTTTCCTTGACTGACACGTGTGAGGGTAGTGGTTCAGACGTAAGTCCAAGCTCGGTAAGTTTTGTGCCGGCCATAACCTTGGCAGCAATGTTTGCGACGGGGACACCCGTTGCTTTGGCAACGAACGGAACGGTTCGACTGGCTCGCGGGTTTACTTCGAGGACATAAACATTAATTTGATCGTCTTCTTTTTTTACCGCGAACTGAACGTTCATCAAACCGATGACCTTGAGATGTTGAGCCATCGAGACGGTTGCGGCACGAATTTCGTCAAGTGTTTCAGTGCCTAGAGAATACGGTGGAATTGAGCATGCAGAATCTCCAGAATGAACACCAGCTTCTTCGATGTGTTCCATGATTCCAACGACGACAACTGTCTCGCCATCGCTTATGCAGTCGACGTCGACCTCGATGGCGTCCTCGAGGAACTGATCGATCAGGACTGGCTGGCCGGCCGAGACGATAAAGGCTTCTAAAACGAATCGCTCAAATTGGGATTTGTCGTAACAGATTTCCATGGCACGTCCGCCAAGAACGAAGCTTGGTCGAACGAGAACCGGATAGCCAACATTGGCAACTTCTTGCCTCGCCTCATTCATGGTGCGGGCAATTCCATTGGCGGGCTGTTTCAGGTTCAATCGCGTGAGCAGTTGTTGGAATTGTTCTCGATCTTCGGCTGCGTCAATTGTGTCGACGCTAGTTCCGATGATGGGTACGCCGGCGGTAGAGAGTGCCCTCGCTAAATTTAGAGGCGTCTGTCCACCAAACTGAACAATCACGCCATCGGGTTGCATGCGATCGCAAATGTTAAGCACGTCTTCGACGGTCAGCGGTTCAAAAAACAGCAGGTCGCTAGTGTCATAATCAGTGGAAACAGTTTCCGGATTGGAATTGACCATGATTGATTCGATACCCATTTCACGAAGTGCAAAACTGGCATGACAACAGCAATAGTCGAATTCGATTCCTTGCCCAATGCGGTTGGGGCCTCCTCCAAGAATCATGATTCGTGGTTTATCCGTCTTCGGTGGAGTTTCGTCTTCTTGCTCGTAAGTCGAGTAATAGTAAGGGGTATAGGCTTCGAATTCGGCAGCACAGGTGTCGACAGATTTATAGGTTGCGATAACGCCAAGTGACTTCCGGATTTCCCGAACCTTGAGTTCATTGGTATCCCAGATGTGTGCCATTTGTCGGTCGGAAAAACCGAACTGCTTGGCCAGTTTCATGGATTCCGAATTCATTTCACTTGGCTGGATCGAGCGGAGGTATTCTTCCATTTCGATAATGCCAACGAGGTGTTCAAGAAACCAAACATCGATGTTGGTTAATTCGTGAACTTCATCGACAGAAAACCCGCTTTTGAATGCGTATCGCAAGTACCAAGGGCGTTCCGAGTTTGGGATCGAGAGTTTCGATCGGATGGTATCTCGATCGGGTTGTTCGTCGGTTCCCCAGAGATCTTTGTTGTCGCAGCCAAATCCAAAGCTTCCAACTTCTAGGCCTCGGAGTGCTTTTTGGAAAGACTCTTTGAATGTCCGGCCGATTGCCATGGTTTCACCGACGCTCTTCATCTGAGTCATCAGCGTCGAGTCAGCTTCCGGGAATTTTTCAAAAGTAAATCGAGGGATTTTGGTTACGACGTAGTCGATGGTAGGCTCAAAGCAAGCTTTGGTTTCTCGGGTAATATCGTTGGGGAGTTCCCATAGTTTATAGCCGACGGCCAGTTTCGCAGCGATTTTTGCGATGGGGAATCCAGTGGCTTTCGATGCCAAAGCGCTTGATCGGCTAACGCGGGGGTTCATTTCGATGACGATCATTCGCCCCGTGTCAGGGTTGGTTGCGAATTGAATGTTCGAACCACCTGTTTCGACTCCGATCTCACGAATGACGGCGATACTTGCATCCCGCATGCGCTGGTACTCTTTATCAGACAGAGTTTGCGCAGGGGCCACGGTGATTGAGTCACCGGTGTGGATTCCCATCGGATCAAAGTTTTCAATCGAGCAAATGATGACGACGTTATCATCGGTGTCTCTCATGACTTCCATCTCGTACTCTTTCCAGCCGATGATGGATTCTTCGATCAAGACTTCATCGGTGGGGGATTGGTCAATTCCGCGGCGAACCAGGAGATCAAATTCATCTCTGTTGTACGCAATGGCAGATCCACTTCCACCCATTGTAAAACTCGGGCGGATCAAACACGGCAGGCCAACTTTTTCCATGACAGTTCGGGCTTGTTCCACCGTCGTCACGGTCTCGCCAATGCAGATATCAAGACCAATGTTGTTCATTGCCTGTTGAAAGCGATCTCGATTTTCAGCTTTGTCGATGACGTCGGCGTCGGCGCCGATCATTTCGACGTTATATTTCTCAAGAACTCCGTTTGCGGAGAGATCCATCGCCAAGTTGAGTGCAGTTTGCCCACCAAGTGTTGGAAGCAATGCGTCCGGTTTTTCCTTGGCGATGATTTTTTCTACAATGTGCCACTCCAATGGTTCAATGTAGGTGCGGTCAGCCGTACCGGGGTCGGTCATGATCGTGGCGGGATTGGAATTAACGAGGATCACCTCGTAGCCTTCTTCACGCAATGCTTTGCACGCCTGAGTGCCAGAATAGTCAAACTCACAGGCTTGGCCGATAACGATCGGTCCTGAGCCGATCAACATGATTTTTTTGATATCGTCGCGTCGTGCCACACTATTCCCTTGTTGTGGGTGGTAGGCGAAAAATGCCTCGGTTTACAAAATTTCCCAAGCGTACCAATCGTCCACGTTTTATCAAGGTGCGGGACCCTAGAAACTGGTGAAAAAAACCGGATATCAGCGAACAGAATCCTAGATTTTTTAATTGGAAACCGCTGATTTGTTCGCTGGAAATTTAATTGCGGGATTTCTTGTATAAAACTGAAAACACGCGAACTAGCCAAGAAGGGTGGCGGTTTTCGTCACAATACGCGTTGGCAAAGATGGGCAATATGGCTTGTGGTTCGTTTCATTCCCGGAATCTAGGGTGAAGACGATCGTTTGCGAGGTCTCGGGGGGAGGTCGTAATTGGGGTCATAGAGTTTGATAGTTTTCAAAAATTTGGCGGGAATAAATGCGTCATAATTCTTCTCGATCATGATGCAATTTAATTGGTAAATCCTTTGGCCGACCGCGAATACCCGCGAGGTAACGATGAACGGTTCTTTATTCCGGGAAAACCGATAGACGTACTGCAAGCCGCGGTTACCATCGAGGGAAATGCCTAAAGGGTTTTGGGTCATACCCACTTCTTCGGCTGGTAGTAAATTTCCGAGCACGTTAAAAACGCTTCCTCTCACCACGCCTTGCAGTGCCTCGTTAATTGCCTGCCGATTAGCTGGTTCCTTGTGAAGGTCGTGGTAGGAGAAAATGAAGGTGATGTCGCCCTCGAAGACAGAGGAGACGTAGATGCGGACTTTAATAGGTGATTTTCCCTCTAGCGGCGAAAAACTTCGTTCGACGTAGAACGGCTTTTTCGGCATCATAAAAGAGGCTCGAGCTCCGGAGGGGCGATGTGTTTCCCACTGGCTCAACTCACCCTGAAGTTCTTGGCCAACTAAATTGGTAGCACCATTGAAAATAATAAAGAACAGGCAACTGACCAGCATTTTGGCCATCGAAGCTGTTGGGAAGTCTGACGTCTTGCTTGTGATCATTGAAAAACGTTTGGCACTGGTAGAAACAGTTGAATCCATCGGGCGTTAAAACTAACGACCAACGAATAGTTTAGTCTACTGTGTCGAGTTTGCACTGACTTAGCTGACCAGAAATGACATTTGGGGGAAATCGTTATCCGCAAAAGGCGGGCAGGTCAGAGACATTTCAGCGGCGGACTGACGCGTTGGCGAATTTGCGATTATTGAACGCCGGCCGATCGTATCCGCTCTTCAATTGCATCGAGAAGATCGGCAAGCACCTGGCGGCTTTCCTGTGGATCGTCAATGCTCGCTTGGTAACGATCGTATTGAAGTTGGACGTCAGCGACGGTGAGAAGCGTTCCGCCCCGTTTTACCGACTTTGCGAATGCGGCAGCGGCAACTTCACGTTCTTCTAGAGCGATGGCATTTTGGCTGGCAAAATCAACCAAAGCGCGTTGTGATTCGGGCGTGCCGAGACTTCCAAGTACTGCACTGGCATCCGCTACAAATCCGGGCGAGTAAAGGAGTTTTGCTAGTTGAGCTTGTTCACGAGAACCAAGTCGGTAGAAGTAATACCGCTCTCGATCGCTGGAAATTTTTGCAAGCCACTTCATCGCAAAAGCTCCCTGCCGCCGCCGATCAAAATTGGAGAGTTTCCATGGTTTGATCCGATCGTCCAGACGCTCAATATGAGTTGCGACTAAATCAGGCTGGAGTGAGAGGGGGATTGCTGTGAACAAGGGGTCGTTTTGAAGTTGAATCGACGTTCGACGGCCTCGATCAGCATCGCGATACAAGAGTGCGATTGGCAATCGCCGGGTACGCCAGTCAGTTCTCAACTGTTGAATAAGATTCCCATAGTTGGGGTTGTTTAGCGTATCGGTCACTACCAAGACTTCGAGGTCGGGATCGCTCGTAGCGGTTTGAAAGAATTCGCGACTGGATGCAGCGGCTCGTCCGTAGAGACCTAGCGAAAGCATGGTCGCTGCATAATTTTGAGCCAAGTCCCCTCGGTTGTAGCCAATCAAGCCGGAGGGTCGATTTTCGCTCTGAGCTAAAAAGACGGCGAGCCGGATAACGTAGCTATTGCCGGCATAAGCTTTCTGAGGGTCGATAGCAGCAATCGCCTGCATCGCAGCAAACTGCAGATGTCTGTCGCCGAATACAATTGCGTCAATGAGTCCCGAAGGTTGGCCAGCAATTGCTGAGAGGGAGGACTCGTTTCCGATTTTTTCAAGTAACTCGCAGCAGGCGATCGCGGCGGGAACGAGTTCTAATTTCAATGCTTCATCGAGGACCGCTTGCGTTTCTTCTCGAGTTATTCCCAGTGTTTTTTGGATCAATTCAACGTTGGTTTTTTTACTTGGACCGGCAATTCGTTTTGCGGCTTCGAGTTGCGTAAGCAGGTATAGTTCACGATTTCGGTCTGAAGCGGGGTTGATCTCATACAGGTCGGCGGCTCGCCGGGCCGCCGTCACTCGCGTTGCGGTGAGGTGGTCTAGCTCGGAGGAGATCAATTTTTTCTTTTGGTTATCCCAAGACCAGATCGTGACAGAGCTGAGAACGGAGCCATCAACAGGTCGTTTGCCGGTTAGAAATTCTCGAGATCGGCGGTAGAGCCGCTCTTCAATAACTACTGGATCGTAACCGAATTCGGCGCGGTCAAGCGACTGCAGTGCGATTGCCTTGAGAGAATCGGGGACGTTGGGTGAAAGGTAGGCTCGCATCATTACGTCGAGTGACTCTGAGGTGCGGTAATAGCCTAATGCTCGAAGTGCTTCTGCTTGAACCTGGATGTTGTTGGCACGGGCGGCGCCAAGGAGTGGCCCCTGGGCATGGATTCCCATACTTTTTAGAGCGCCACGGATTCCCGGGAAATCTGCAACACGATCTTTTTGTGCAAAGACTTCCAATAGCTGAGCTACGGCAGGTTCGCCCAGACGCCGAAGTTTTCGAAAGGCCTCTGAGCGGATTGAAATGTCAGGGTTGTTGAGTGTTTTGATTAGCTCGTCAATGCGTGCTGGTGAATTGGCTACAACTTTGGAAGCTTTGAGGACTTTTCTCGCCAGTTCCCGTCCTTCCGGTTGCAGAGAATCATTGGCGTGAATACTCGAAAAGAAATCTGCTCCGATTTCGTTTTGGAGTAGGTACAGTTGTTCGCTGTTTAAGTTGAGCTTTGAGATCTGGCCGAGATAGAATCGGGCATCTTCGAAAAGGCGGATGTCAATCATCAGCTTGGCAGCGTTCGCTAATTCATCCGACATTTGTGGATCAGAGTCACGAACCGTACGGAGTATCAATCGAGTCGTCTCGTCGAGACCTTGGTCAACTGGAGTTAATTCAGGTGCCGCTTTTAAATCTTGGTCCTGAGCACTCAGCGATGGTTGAAGGTGTGAGGTCAGTCCAACGATAGAGAACATCACGATTGCGCAAAACAATAGCTTGAGCTCCCAGGGGATGAGGCTTTTGTGTGGTGGTCGTGGTTCCGAAGCTTGCATAGACATGACCGGATTTGAATCGTCCTTTTGACACCCACTTCAACAGGCTTAGATCAATTCTAACGATTGTATTTTGCGGAAGAGATGAGCCAGATCGACTTGAAAGTTTTAGAGGGGTTAAACGGGTTAGGGAATTTGTGTATTTACTGAGATTGGCGTTCTTGTTGGTTCCCGCGTTTTCTCAAACGGATATGGAAACGGAACTGTCCCTCAATGACCACCTCTAAACTACCTTCAATAACGGCCAATCACCAATAAAATCTGGCGAAAATTAGGGTTAAGAACCAAGGTTCAAACGGTTTTTCCACATCGCAATTTGTTCGGAAACAAATTGCGGGCCGGTGGAGCCGATGCTTTGAAATGCATCGATCGCATTTTTCACCCCGAGGACGTCATAAACGGAATCGTCGAGTGTCGGATCGGCGGCCTGAAAGTCCTCTAAGGAAAGTTCAGCCAGAGTGATCGACTTTTCGGTTGCCAGCCGCACCAGTTCACCAATCATGTGGTGCGCTTTGCGTTGGGGAATGCCACGTTTAATCAGGTATTCCATGAGGGTTGTGGCGTCGAGGAACCCTCGCTCCAATCGTGAATTGATCGATTCCCGTTTCATTTTTGCCCCCTCAACGAGTGGGGCAGCCAATTCCAAGCAAGCCGTAACGGTATCAAACGCATCGAAAAGTGGGGGTTTGTCTTCTTGCAAGTCGCGGTTGTAGGCCAGGGGAAGCCCTTTGGAGAGCACGAGCAAGGTCTGCAAGCTCCCGATGACGCGGGCGGTTTTCCCACGGGTTAGTTCCAGAACGTCCGGATTAATCTTCTGTGGCATAATCGAAGAGCCTGTGCAAAACGCGTGAGGCAACTGGATGAAATCGAATTCCGAAGTAGCCCACAAAATCCACTCCTCGGCCCAGGTGCTAAGGTGAACTGAAATTGTGGTGAGACAAAATAGTGATTCCATCACGAAGTCGCGGTCACTTGATGAGTCGATACTGTTGGCGACTAATCCTTCAAAGCCGAGTCGTTTGGCTGTGTTTTCTCGATCGATAGGGAGAGTAGTTCCCGCCAGCGCGGCCGTTCCGAGGCTGCATAAATTGACGCGTTTCCGGCAATCTGCCAGCCGTTCTCGATCACGTTGGAATTTTTCACAGTAGGCGAGCCAGACGTGTGGGACTAGTACCGGTTGGGCCCGCTGAAGGTGTGTGTAGGCGGGAACGACGACATCGAAATCGCCTTCGCATCGATTCACAAACGCGGTTTGTAGACCCTCTAAAAGCCCGTCAACGCGATCAATGGATTCTCGGACCCACAAACGGAGGTCGGTTGACACTTGATCGTTTCGACTTCGCCCCGTGTGTAGTTTTCGCCCAGTATCACCTATTCGGTCAATCAGGGCCTGTTCGATATTCATGTGAATATCCTCGAGTTCCTCACGGATCACAAAAGTTCCGTTCTCTAGCTCATGCAATATCTCGTTGAGCCCTGACTCGATGTCGTCGCATTCCTGCGACGTCAGAATCCCTTGATCGGTCAGCATTTTCGCATGGGCGATACTTCCAGTGATATCGTGACGGAAGAGTCTCTGGTCGAAGCTGATGCTCTCGGTGAATCGCTCCACCCGTTTGTCCACGGCTGAATCAAATGCTCCGCTGCGGCTGGGACTGGACAAGATACACCTCGTTGAAATGGGTCGAAGGGGCAAGCCCCAGAAATACTCGCTGGTTTCAAAACCTAACAGCCTTTGAAATGGCGGGGGTGGCCGTTGGCCAATCGGTAATAGGACTGATACTACTAGGACTAATTCTACTACCCACGACCACTGTTATGCCAAAAAAGTTCCCGGTCGAAAACCGTCCCATCGCCTAGGTCGCGTAAAAGCTGTGAGAAATTCAGCCAAACCTGGGCGAATTACGAGCCTGCGAAGCCTGAATCCATCGACTGAAAATCTGGTAACCGAGCACCGCCAAAGCTAATGGCGGTATCCCCGTTTGGTAATTGAAATTCGCTGTTATTCGTGGCGAAGTGCTTCAATCGGATCCAGTTGGGCTGCCCGGACGGCAGGGTACAGACCAAAAAAGACACCTACGACGACCGAGATGCCAAACGCAACTGGAATCGAAATGGGAACAATCGTTGGACGCATCACTCTGGCTACTTCAGGAAGACTGGCATAGAGTTGGGGCGCGAAGTATTCCAAACCCCACCGAGAGACATCGACCGCGACGGGACAGAGTAAACCCATCAAGATTCCCGTGATTCCACCGACGATTGAAAGCGTAATTGTTTCCACTAGAAACTGAAGGACAATGTCCCTTTGCTTGCCTCCGAGGGCCCTGCGAATTCCAATTTCCCGAGTTCGTTCGGTCACTGTCGCAAGCATGATGTTCATAATCCCAATTCCACCAACAATTAGCGAAATTGCGGCAATCAGCCCCATGAACATCATGAACATTAAGCGTGTCGTTTTCGCCTGCTCAAGCAGTTCGTAGGGCACCACGACCGAAATGTCTTGTCGATTCGGATCATTCTGTCGCAGAGTGGCCTCGACTAATTCGGCTGTGCGGGGAACGTCATCGGCACTTTTTACCTGAACCGTTATCTGAGAAAGTTCAAATAGTTTAGTCGAAAACGAACCACCGGATCGTTTCGATTCCTGATCGGTCATTCTCGCTCGCATCGTCGTGACTGGAATGTAGATGTCCAGTGAGAAATCTTGAGCGGCGAGCGATCCGCCAATCGCGGCGGTCGCATTCCTATGCTTCAACACTCCGACAATTTTAAACAACTCTTTTTTTTCCGGAAGATAAATTTGCTTGTTTAAGGGATCCTCGGATGGGAAAAGTTTGTCGGCGAGTCGTGCAGCGATCACGCAAACGGGACGATTGAGTTCGACTTCTCTGGTGGTCAGGAAATGGCCACGATCAATCTCAAGGCGGGTAACCTCCGCATAATCCGAGGTGCAACCGACTAGTCTGCCATCAATTGGTTTTACGTTGGGGTTACCAGTGTACGCAAACTTCTGCTTCAGTTCCCGAATTGGCAAAACGCGTTTAACCGTTGAGATGGTGTCATTAATTAGTTTGCTTTCGTTACGCGTAACGCCAAAAGCCGTGATTTGGCGGAAATTGCCACCACTCTCATCCGGAGGCTGGATGCTTCTAATAATGATGTTTTCAGCGCCGAGATCCTCAATTTGACGTTGGGCCTCTTTGCTAATCCCTTCACCGATGGCAAGCAACCAAATCACGCTTGCCACGCCAATGAAGATACCGAGCACCGTCAATAACGACCTCATCGGGTGCAGCAAGAGGCTTTTGGTGCCTAATTTGACGGTTCGGAAATGAAGCATGAATGAGGTCGCTTGATGAAGGTTTAAGGCCGTTCAACGGCTTTCGGAAGCTGATTAGTCGGCACCGTGGGATGCGACATCGGCGTTGTGAGCAATTTCTTGAATTTGTTTGGCTGTGAAAACCTTGCGGCCCTCTACAGGTTTGTCGAATTGTATTTCACCGTCGCGCAAACGAATAACCCGTTTTGCATGCTCTGCGACTTCGTCTTCATGGGTCACCATGATGATTGTTTTGCCTTCATCGTTAAGGCGTTGAAAGAGAGCGAGGATTTCTTCTGTTGTCACAGAATCAAGGTTTCCAGTCGCCTCATCCGCCAAAATGAAGTAGGGATCATTGACTAGTGATCGGGCAATGGCGACGCGTTGCTGTTGGCCTCCGGATAGCTGGGTGGGACGGTGATCGAGCCGTTCTCCCAGGCCTACCATTTTGGCAAGTTCAATACTTCGTTTTCGCGACTCGGCATTCAGGTTTCCCATGTAATACAAAGGGACCTCAATGTTTTCGACAACACTCAGTTGAGCGATCAGATTATATGATTGAAAGACAAATCCAATTCGCGAGGCACGAATGGTGGAAAGTTCATCATCGGTCATTCGAGCGACATCGTCGCCACCGAGCAGAAAGGATCCATGTGTTGGTTGATCGAGGCATCCCAGGAGGTTCAAGAGTGTACTTTTGCCGGATCCCGAAGGGCCCATGATGGCGACGTAATCACCTTCAGGTACCTCAAAGGAAACACCCCGCAGGGCGCGGACTGTTTCGCTTTTCAAGACGTAATGTTTTTGGAGGTCACGAATAACCGCGGCCATTCTGGTAGAGGTTTCGCTCACGGGCGACCTCCACCACCACCAAAACCTCCGCCACTTTGCATCCTTTTTTTCATGTTCTTGATCGAAGTGTCAAGTTCGGATTCACTTAGGTAGGTGTCCTTGTCAGTATCAACTGAGTCAAAGAAAAAAGTATAGGGTGAACCGGCTTCACTTTTGGTCAGCTTACCGTCTCCGTCGGTGTCCTTCTGTTTGATCAGTTCAGCGCCACTGCTAGGCATTGCGAAGCCACTTCCACCACCGCCTCGTTTTCCGCCAGCTTTTCCACCAGCTTTTCCACCACCTTTAGCTGCTTTATTGGCTTTCGCGGCCTTTTTAGAGGCTTCGACTTCGGCGACGACAGAATCAGGTAGCTCAATTTTAGTTTCCATTTCGAATTCAGGAAGTTCCATGTATTCCTTGAAACCACCCGGGTTAAGAACCAACTCAGTTCCGTCTTCCACGCCCGATGTGAAATAAACCATTTGTGAATTGTCCCCGCCAATCTTGACCTCGAGGGTTTTCCAGTTGTCCCCAACTTTAGCGAGGCAAAATTGTCTGTCTTGAACCGAGTAAACCGTTTGGATAGGAGCAAGGAGTGCTTCAGGCAGATACTTAACCTGAATGGTTACCGAACAATTCATGCCGGGTTTTAGTGATCTCGGTGGGTCGATGATTCTAACCATCACGGCGTATTTTTTGATGCTGCTACTCATCCAGCCGCCAGATTCCGCGTATTCACTCACCTTGGTGACGACACCTTTGAGTGTGGTGTTTTCACCGTTGAGCGCGTCGACCTTAATCGTCGCCGCCATCCCCCCTTTAATTTGAGTGATGCTTTGCTCATTAATCAGGGCCTTTACCTCCATCTTTTTGGGGTTTGGCAATCGAACTAGGACCTGGTTTTGCCGAGCCGAGGCTCCTTCTTCAAGTACCCAATCGTTTCCGCTACGAGAAGACTCCTTGGCGTAGACGACTTGCCCTGTCACACCTTCGGGAACCCTAATCGTGCACTTTTCAATCATGTCTTTAATTTCGGCCATTTTTTCAATCTCGACTGCCAGTGATTTCTTCTCACTGTCAAGTTTGACCGTTGCGGCCTTAATGTCAGCATCAAGTTTGATTTTTTCTTTCTCGGCGGAGATCTCTATCAGAACGCG